>JAWVEN010000001.1:0-3316 GCA_033856675.1 Gaiellales bacterium
GAACTGCGCCATGCGCACCTGGACGATCTCACCGGTGCGCTGCGCCGCCAGATGGGCGATGCCGCGTTGCAACACGAGATCGATCGCTCCCGGCGCGGCGACGGACGACTCGTTCTTGCCTACGTCGACGTCGACGGGCTCAAGGCGATCAACGATCGCAGGGGCCACGGCGCCGGCGACGCGCTGCTGGTTGCCGTCGTCTCCACGATACGGGCCAAGCTGCGCTCGTTTGACCCGGTCGTCCGCTACGGCGGCGACGAGTTCGTCTGCGCGATGTCGGGCACCGACACGGTCGACGTGACCGAGCGCTTCGTCGAGGTCTCGGAGGCGCTGGCCCGCGAAGACGACGAGGCGGCCATCAGCGTCGGCGTGGCCGAGCTGCGCCCCGGCGACACCCTGACCGATCTCGTCACCCGCGGCGACGCCGCGCTCTACAAGGCCAAACGCCGCCAGGCGTAGCGATGAAGTTCCTCCGGACACGGCCCGCCAGGTTCGGCGGCGCCGCTTCGAGCAGACACGCCCCTCCGACCTCGCTCCCGGATGCGCTCGTCCGGCTCGGAGAGGCCGAGGACACGCTGCGGGCGATCGGCGCGGGCGAGGTCGACGCCTTCCTCCAGTCCGACGGCGAAGGTGGCCAGCGCGTGTTCACCCTGACCACCGCCGACCGCCCCTACCGGAAGTTCGTGGAGAGCATGCGACACGGGGCGGCCACGATCTCCTCTGCCGGGCTGATCCTCTACGTCAACCCGCGGCTGGCGGAGCTGTTGCTGTGCGCGAGGGAGACGATCGTGGGCGCGCCGCTGTCGCGGTTCGTAGGCCGCGGCGTGTCGGTGACCTCGAAGGAGATGACGGGTCCGGAGGGGCTCGGGGCCACCGTCGAGTTCGACCTGGTAGACGGCGACGGCGGACTGGTGCCCGTCCTCGTGGGCGCGGCACCGCTCGACGTCGACGGCGACCGCCTCACCTGCCTCACGTTCACCGATCTGAGCATGCAGAAGGCACAGGAGCGCGAGATCAGCCGGCTCAGCGAGACGCAAGCCAACCAGGTCGCCGACCTGCAGGACGCGCAGGCGGCCCTCACCCAGCAGGCGACCCACGACGCGCTGACGGGGCTGCCGAACCGAGGGCTGCTCGTCGACCGCATCGAGCAGGTGCTGTACCACGCGAAACGGTCCGGCCGATGCACGGCGATCATGTTCGTCGACCTCGACGGGTTCAAGCAGGTCAACGACACGCAAGGGCACGCCGCGGGCGACGCGGTGCTGCAAGGGGTCGCGGACAGCCTGTCGAGCTTCTTCCGGCCCATGGACACCGTGGCCCGCCTCGCCGGCGACGAGTTCGTGGTGCTGGCTCCCGAGCTCGAGAGCCACCTCGCCGCCGTGGATCTCGGCGCCCGCCTGGTCGCCGATATCGGCCGCCGCGCAGACGCGGCCGAAGGGAGCGACGCGGTGACGGCGAGCATCGGCATCGCGGTCTCCGAACGCGGACGGGGCACGGCCGAGAAGCTGCTCAAGGAGTCCGATACGGCGATGTACAAGGCCAAGTCGCTGGGCGGCGGACGCGCCGAGGTCTTCGACGCCGCCCTCGGGCGCCAGGTCCGGCAGCGCGCTGCCGCACAACAGATGCTCGAGGCGGCGATGGACGAGAGCCGGGTCCTCGTCCACTACCAACCCGTGATCGACCTCCTCACAGGGATCGTCTCGGGCGTGGAGGCGCTTGCTCGTATCGCCAAGGTCGACGGCTCGCTGCTTCCCCCCGCCGGCTTCATCCCCGTCGCGGAGGACAGCGGTCTCGTCGTGCCCCTCGGTGCGCGCGTGCTGGAGATGGCCTGCCACCAGGCAAGCGGCTGGCAACCGCTCTCGTTCCCGGACCGCATGTGCAACGTCGCCGTCAATCTCTCGGCGCGCCAGTTCGAGACGGGTCGCCTGCCGTCGGTCGTACGCGAAACGCTGGAGCGGACCGGCCTGGACCCGATGTGCCTGCACCTCGAGCTCACCGAGACCGCCGTGCTCGATCTGAACCCTGAGATCCTCGAGCAGCTCGGCCGTATCCGGGACCTCGGCGTGCAGATCGGCCTCGACGACTTCGGCACGGGCTACGCGTCGCTCACCCATCTCCGGCGTCTGCCACTCACCTTCGTGAAGATCGACCGGTCGTTCGTGAGCGGGATCGGACCCGGTCAGGACGATGAGCGCATCGTCTCCGCCGTGGTGGACCTGGCCGCCAACCTCGGCCTGCGCTCCATCGCCGAGGGGGTGCAGGAGAAGGGACAGCTCGACCTTCTGCGAGCGCTCGGCTGCGACCAGGCACAAGGCTTCTTCTTCGCTCGGGCGCTTCCTCCTGAGGAGATCCCGGCGCTTATCCAACACGAGGCGTGGTAGCAGATGACTGACGACATCCAGCGCGATCGGGACGGCACCAAGCGAGACAAGGCCGGCGGACGACGAGACTCCGCCGCGACCAAGCGGGATCTGGCCGCCGGCGTACGCGACGAGGCCGGAGGGCAACGAGACCTCGCCGCCCAGCATCGAGACGAGGTGGGCGACCAGCGCGACGTGGCCGGCGACCAGCGAGACCGAGTCGCTCACGAACGCGACGAGGCCGGCGACCAGCGCGACCTGGCCGGCGATTCGCGCGACCAGGCCGCGATCGCGCGCGACGACGCTGCGGAGCAGCGGGATCTGGCCGAGGCCAGGGGAGAGGTGACCGGCAGCGCGACGGATGCCCTGATCCGGTCGGCGCTCGCTCGGCGAAGCGCCGCCTCCGACCGCAGGCGAGCCTTGCAGGATCGCAAAGCCGGGGCCAATGGCCGGGCGCAAGCCGAGCAGGACCGGGACGCCGGAGCGAGCGAGCGGATCGAGGCCGAGCACGACCGCGATGCGGGGGCCAGCGAGCGGACCGAGGCCGAGGCGGATCGCGTCACCGCGAACGCCGACCGCGGTGCCGGCGCAGGGGAGCGCGTCGCAGCCGAACTCGACCGGACCACGGCGCTGACCGATCGCGGAGCGTCGGCGAAGGACAGGAAATTTGCGTCCGTCGACGAGCTCACGGGCGCGTATCGCCGGACCGCCGGCTTCACGGAGCTCGACCGCGAGATCGGCCGGGCGAAACGGACGGGCCAGCCGCTCACGGTGGTGTCCGTCGACGTCGACGAGCCCACGGCGACGAACGGCTCGGGCGATCGCGGCGCCGGTGACCGGCTGCTCGTCGAGGTGGCGGGCACCATCACAGCGATGTTCAGGCCCTACGACCCGGTCATCCGCAGCGGGGAGGGCGAGTTCATCTGCGCGATCTCCGGTCTCGACGCGGCCGGCGC
>JAWVEN010000002.1:0-21923 GCA_033856675.1 Gaiellales bacterium
TCTTGGAGCAACGTCGGCGACAGGAAGGCCGAGCGCCAGGACCACCTTGTGAGCATCCGACAGGTCGCCTACGAGCTTGCGTACGGGCAGCGGACGGTTCTTGACCAGCGTGGGTGCAGCGACCACGTCGCTGCTGCGGACGGCGTCGACGTCCTGGTGCACGTCGACGACAGCGAGGTGATACCGGCGCCCCAGATGGCGATCGAGCAGCACCCTGGCGTTGGCGATCGCCCGCGCCGAGAGATCCGACGCTCCGCTGACGACGAGTGTCAGCTCGTACCACGGTGACTCGTTGGCGAGCTCGTTGGCCGCGAGCGCATGGTCCACCCGCGCGAGATCCGCTTCGCCTTGTGTCGTCATCGTCGCGATCCCGGCAGAAGCCGAAGTCCGACGAGGACGCGTTCTGTATCGGAGAGGTCGCCGATGATCTTGCGCAACGGTGCGGGAAGGAGGCGGACAAGTGTCGGGATGGCGAGGATGTCATCGCTCCGAGCCAGCAACGGGTCCTCGACGAGGTCGATGATCTCGATCTCGTACTGCCCTGCCAGATGCTCCTCGCACAGGGTCTTCAGATTGGCGAAGGCACGCAGCGACTTCGGTGTCTGACCTGCGACATCTAGGCGCAGGGACCAGGCCTCGTCTTCCGTGCCGATAGCGTACTCACTTGCGTTCAACGAATTCACGACGTACCGCTCTCAGTAGGGGTGATGTAGGGGGGCTTGTCGGTGTCGGCGCGCCGGAGCCGGCTCTGTTCGGCGCGTTGCCCGGCGCGATCTTCGACACCGGTCGAGCCGTGGGTGAGCAGGCGTTCGACGCTGCCGGCTTCGTCTTCGAACTCGCGCCACAGGGCTGCTGTGTGTGCCTCGACCGATTCGCGGCGCGTTTCCAGATTGACCCGACGCTGCTCCAGGTCCTCCTGCCGTGTCGTGGCGTCGGAGCGTTCCTGAGCCTCCTGGGCCTGGCGGGCGGAGCCGGTGAGCACGCCCTGCGGCCCGACGTAGACGTCGGTCAGCTCAATGCCCTTTGCGGTGAGGAGAAACTCGCGGATCTGGTTGGAGTGCGCCATCCCGCGGGATTTGAGGATGTACAAGACGCGGTTGAGCTCCCCGTTGCCTTCCATCGTCTTGACGCGGAGCCAGGTGTCGACGAGCGACGCGATCTGCTGGTCGGCCTGCGTCGTCTCCGCGTTGGAGCTCAGGCTGGTGAACAAGGCGGTCACGCCCCGGGCCTTGAGGAAGTCGACCTGACGGGTCAGCATCGAGCTCACATCGGCCCCGGTCCCGACACGCAGCAGGTCTGAGACCGGGTCCTTGACGACCACGGCGGGATCGAACTCGGTGACGGATTTCTGCATCGCGAACAGGTGTGCCTCGAGCCCGAGAAGGCTGGGGCGGAAGCAGCGAAACTGCAGCAGGCCGGCGTCGACCCAGCGCTGCAGATCGATGCCGACCGAGGCCATGTTGCGCACGATCTCGTCTTGGGACTCCTCGAACGCGAAGTACATCGCCCGGTCGCCGCGGCTGCAGGTGGCATCGCAGAACTGCGCCGCCAGGGTTGACTTGCCGGTGCCGGCGGTGCCACTGACCAGGACGGTGCTGCCCTTGTAGAAGCCTCCGCTGCCGAGCATCGCGTCGAGCCGCGGTACGCCGGTCGAGACCTGCTCGCTGGACACTCCGTGCTGGAGGCCGAGTGAGGTGACCGGGAGCACCGACACGCCGCTTTCGCCGATCAGGAACGGGTACTCGTTGGTCCCGTGCAGCGAGCCGCGGTACTTGAGGACTCGCAGTCGCCGCGTCGAGGTCTGCTCGGTCACACGGTGATCGAGGACGATCACGCAGTCCGAGACGTACTCTTCGATGCCATGGCGGGTGAGGGAGCCATCGCCTCGCTCACCGGTGATCACCGCGGTGACCCCCCGGTCCTTGAGCCAGCCGAACAAGCGGCACAGTTCGGAGCGCAACACGGCCGTGTTGGAGAACGCTCCGAACAGCGTCTCGATCGTGTCGATGACGACCCGTTTGGCGCCGACCTCGTCGATCGCCGCACCGAGCCGTAGCAGCAGCCCGTCCAGATCCCAGTCGCCGGTGTCTTCCATCTCCGCGCCGGCCACGTTGACGTGGTCGATCACGAGCTGGCCGTCGGCCTTGAACTTGGCGAGGTCAAATCCCAGCGACGCGACGTTGGCGACGAGGTCCTCGGCGGACTCCTCGAACGCCACGAACACACCCGGCTCGTCGAACTGGGTGATCCCCCGAACGAGGAACTCCATCGCGAGCAGAGTCTTGCCGCAGCCGGCTGGACCGCAGACGAGCGTCGGGCGCCCCCGGGGCAGACCGCCGCCCGTCACCTCATCGAGCCCGCTGATGCCCGTCGCCGTCTTCGGCAGCTCGCGCGGGTGCGCGGCCGACCCGCTCACCGCGGTGAGCTGGTCAGCCTGGATGCCCTGTCCGAGCGTCATGACGCGCCTCCTCCCGCGCCGGAGGCGGCGCCTCCGGCGAGCGACGGCGATCGGGGCATCGTCCGGCCTTGCCGCTGATGCGGTGTGACCTCGAGCGCGGTCGTCAGTGTCTTGGCGATCTCCGCGACGGTGGCTCCCTTGCGCATGTACGCGATCGCTCCGGCGTCGAGGAGCTCGAGCACGTCTCGGGTCGATTCGTCTGACGAGAGGACCACGATGCGAGTGTCGGGAGAGCTCGTCGCGATCCCCGGGACCGCTTCCCGCGCGCCTCCGCCGGGCATCTGAACGTCGACCAGGGCAATGTCCGGCCGGTGCTTCTCGGCAAGCTCGATCGCCTCGGTCGCGCTCTCGGCGACGGCGACGACGTGGAACCAGGGCTCGAGCTGCGAGCTCAGCGCGATACGACACACCATGTCGTCGTCGGCGATGAGCAGGTTCGCACGCGTTTCCGCGGCCCCGCCATGCCACTTGGCTTCTGCGTTCATCGTGTGCTCCCGTTGTTGCTGGATTCGACCATCCGCGTACGGAAGGCCTCCTTGGTGTCTTCGAATGCGCCGCGGAGCCGGTCGAGCAGATCGTCCGCGGCGATCAGGTCGCCTGCCTTTGCCGTCGCCTCGAGCTCGGAGGCGATGTGCGAGACGCGCACCGCCCCGAGGGTTCCGCTGCTGCCCCCGAGCTTGTGCGCCGTCTGGCCCACGGTGAGCGTCTCGCCGCGGCCGATGGCGCCGCTGAGCTCGGATATCTGCCCGGCGGCCTCGTCGAAGTACACGGCGAGGAGGTCGGTCAACACGTCGCCCTCCAGGTGCTCGAGCCCGGCGATGACCGCTTCATGGAGAAGTCCCTGACTGCGGGGCCGGCCGGCCCCCGCTGCGCTCGTGAGCGACGCCGGGTCGCGCGCCGGCAAGTCGACGGGCGGCTTGGAGACCCAGCGTGCGAGGGCGCCCTTCAGCGGCCGAAATCGCAGGGGCTTGGTCAGGTAGTCGTCCATGCCGGCGGCGAGGCATCGCTCGCGTTCACCTTGCATCGAGTTGGCCGTCATCGCGATGATCGGCGTGCGGGATCCGCCCTGCTCGCTCCGGCGGATCTCACGCGTGGTCTCGTAGCCGTCGAGCTCGGGCATCTGACAGTCCATCAACACAGCCACGTAGGGGCGCTTGGACAGCGCCTCCAGCGCCTTGCGCCCGTTCTCCGCGATTTCCGCCTGATAGCCGCATTTCTTGAGCATGTGTGCGGCCACGGCCTGGTTGACCGGTGTGTCCTCCACGACGAGGACGGCAGGACCGGCGGCGCGCCGTGGAGCGGCGGCGTCGTAGGACGCCGGCATGTGAATCCGCTGTGCGAACGTACGCTCGCCAGCGATCACCGCCTGAATCTCCTCATAGAGTCGTGACTCGCGCACCGGCTTGGTGAGCAAACCGTCGAGCTCGACGTCCTCCGGAGCATCGGAGCGACCGCCGGCGGGCGTGAGCAGCATCAGCCGGATGCCGCGCAGTGCGGTCTCCGCGCGAATGGCTCGTGCGAGCTCGTACCCGTCGACATCGGGCATGTTCAGGTCGAGCAGCGCGACCGCGTAGGGCATGCCCGCGCTCGTCGCCGATTCCAGCTTCTCGATGGCGTGAACAGCGCTGTCGGCGACCTCGCAGGTCGTCTGCCAGGAGCCGAGCTGCCGCGCAAGGAGCCTGCGGCTGGTCTCGTTGTCGTCGACGACGAGGACTCTCAGCCCGGCAAGCTCGCGTTCCTCCTCGGGCGGGTAGTGGTTGCGGTCGGCGCGCGGCAGCGCGAGCTCGAACCAGAAGGAGCTCCCCTTGCCCGGCTCGCTGTCGGCACCCACCCTGCCGCCCATGAGCTCGACCAGCTGCCTCGAGATCGCGAGCCCGAGACCCGTCCCACCGTACTTGCGGGTCGTCGAGCCATCGGCCTGCGAGAAGGGCTTGAACAACTGCTCGAGGGCCTCCGGCCCGATACCGATGCCGGTGTCCGACACCGCGAGACGCACGAGCACCGCCCCCTCGTTCGCCGGACTCGAGATCGCCCGTACGACAACCTCGCCCTCGTCTGTGAACTTGATCGCGTTGGAGACGAGGTTGGCGATCACCTGGCGCAGCCGTCCGGCGTCTCCGTGCACGAGCGCCGGCACGTCGGGGTCGATCGCGACGACGAGCTCGAGGCCTTTCTTATGGGCGCGGGCGGCGAGCATTCCGCAGGCCCGCTCGATCGCATCGCGAAGACCGAAGTCGGTCGGGTCGAGATCGACCTTGCCCGCCCCGATCTTGGAGAAGTCGAGGATCCCGTCGATGACCTCCAGCAGCGCATCACCCGAGGATGAGATCGTCTCGGCGAACTCCCGCTGCTCGTCGTCGAGCTCGGTGTCGAGCAGCAGTTCGCTCATGCCGATCACGCCGTTCATCGGCGTTCGAATCTCGTGGCTCACGTTGGCCACGAACACCGACTTCATCCTCGACGCCTCCAGCGCCTCATCTCGCGCGAACGCAAGCTCTTGCTGAGCGCGCTCGCGCTCGGTGATGTCGCGCAGAAAGGCGTGGAAGGAATAGCCGTACTGCGTTTCGAGGGGGGAGATCGTCAGCTCGATCGGGAACTCGCGCCCGTCGCGATGGAGCGCCGTCAGCTCACGCCGCTTGCCGAGTACCCAGTCTTGCCCCGTGGCCAGGAACCGCTCCATGACGTGGCGATGGGCGTCGTGATCGCGTTCGCAGATGACCCTCGCGGCCAGTTCGCACCCGAGCGCTTCTTCACGAGACCAGCCGAAACTCACTTCCGCCTGGGGGTTCCACTCGGTGATCAGGCCCTCTGCGTCGGTCGATATGAAGGCGTCGTGCGCCGTCTCGAGGATTCGCCGGTTCTGGCGCTCGCTCGCCTCCAGGACCTGTCGGGTCTGGCGCTCGCTCGCCTCCAGGGCCGCCTCGGTCGCCTCGCGTTGGGACACGTCGCGCCCTGAGGCGTAGATCAGCCCATCCTCCGCCCTGGCCTTCCAGTTCACCCAGCGCCAGCCCCCGTCCTGGGTCGCGCAGCGGTTGAGGAAATCGGCGCTGACAGCGTCGGCCGCCAGCTCGGCGAGCCGCTGCTCCGCGATCTCGCGGTCGTCGGGGTGGACGAGGTCCATGAACGAGCGCGAGCGCAACTCCGTCTCGCTCCAGCCCAGCGTGTCCGTCCACGCGGCGTTCAGTTGGCTGAAACGGCAGTCAGAGTCCACGCTACAGAGCAGGTCACCGGAGAGCTCGAAGAAGCGCGAGCCTCGCCGCAGCCCTTCGTCGACATCCCGTCGTGTTGCGTCGTTGTGATCAAGCCACGCGGCGAAGTACCAAAGCGGGCCCACCAACGCTCCGATGGCCGCTACGGTCCGCACTGAGATCCCGACCGCGTCGCCGTACAGGCCCTGCTCGTCACCCAGCCACCACAGGACTTCAAGAACCATCACGATCACGACCGCCGCCGAAAGCAGGCGGCGACTCACCGGCGCGCCAGGTCCATTCTCCGTCAAGAGGTTCTTCGGCCGCCGCGATCGCATCATCGCGACACGTGGGCGCCGCGCGTGCGCAGTGCTCGTTCTCGTCTGAGAAGCGGCGACACAGGGCGTCGTACGTAATCCCTCACAGCTCTGGCCATCGGCATCCGCCCAGCAAGGCCCAATCCTCCGTTCGGCGTATCTTCGGACTACACGGGAGTGGCGGTCTTCGCGGGCGAATTGGGGCGATCGGAGAGCATCGCGTCGAAGGCGTCGCAGATCGCGATGATGCGTTCTGCGTCTCGTTGAGACGCGGTACGCGCGTGCCGACCGGTTAGCCGGCGGCCGTGCGTTGCAGGGACCCGCGGGCGCGTGCTCATGGAGGATCTTGACGATCGCCTCGGGCCATTGAGAGCTCGGGCCGTCGGCTCCTCCGGTGAGCGTCAAGCGGCGGGTGGTGCGCTTCTCTCGATCTGCTCCACTTCATCCGGGAGGCCACGACTGAACAGCTGCCTGCCTTCGGTGCTCACGCACGGCGGCCTGCGCGCGGGCATCGATGCGCTGGGCTCGCGGACGCTGATTCCCGTCGAGATCGACGTGTCGGTCGACCGGCTCCCGGCGCCGGTCGAGGCGAGCGCCTACTTCGTCGTGGCCGAGGCGCTGACGAACGTGGCCAAGCACTCCTCGGCAGGGCACGCCGAGGTCGTCGCGCGGATCGAGGACGGCATGCTCCGCGTCGAAGTGCGCGACGACGGGGTCGGAGGCGCCTGCGCCGACGGGACCGGGCTCGTCGGGCTCGCGGACCGCCTCGCTGTGCTCGACGGCCGGCTCGAAGTCGACAGCCCGCCGGGCGGCGGCACGCGCCTAATGGCCGCGATCCCGCTGGCGCGGTCCGGCCGCTCGGCCGGCGCCTGACCGGTGCGGCACTCGGCGGGCATCGCGCCCGAGTGCATCAACAGCGACGCGTTGACTGCTCGGTTCCCGCAGGGGTTCCAGCCCACCGACGGGGAACAAACGGGGAAATCCTCTGCACCGGACGGCAAGGCTCTCGGCCTCGACGAGGCGTCGGAGGCCGCGCTCCGCCTCGGCGCGCGTGATCCCGTCCTTCTCGCCGCGCGTGCGGACCTTGCGTCGGCCGGCGCCGACCGTCGAGGAACCGCCGCGCACAGTCGACCAGGTGGCGGTCGAGTTGCGCGAACGCCTCGCCGTCGAGGTGGCGCGCCTGTCGTATCAACAGAACTGCGAGTCGATGCAGCGGATACACATCTGGCCGGCACCATGGCCAAGTCGCGACGGGCGTCCAAGTCGGGGTCCAAACTGAGAGCAGAGCACGACTGACGACGACTCAAACGGCGCTGTAGAGCCGAATCACGACCCAGAGCACCCCACTTTGCCGGGTTGTGGTACCGGGCGGCCGCGGGTTCGAGTCCCGTCGCTCACCCCTCAAAGTCCCTGTAAATCGACATGTAGCGCCGGGTGAGAGTCGCATAGAATGCGCCCGATCGACGCGAAAGCTCTGCAGGACGTAGCGCGGGAGCGCGCTGAGCGCCTGCCGACGGCCAGGCTGGATCCGTTCGAGCCCGGTTGGGACATGCGGACATCACTCCGGGCTACCACATGAACAAGAAGCATTGGATCACGCTTGCTGCGGGCGACTCGATCGACCAGAACCTGGTCGAGGAGCTGGTCACCGATTCATATCGGCTCGTGGTCGGCAATCTGCCCAAACCCCGCCGGCCCGTCGACCCGGACACGTTCGACCTCCGCGATCAGGCCGAGCCATGATGATCCACCGTCCCGCTCTTCAACACGTCGGGCCGCGTCGAGGTGAGCCATGGAGGGCGTCGTGAGCGAGACGATGCGCGCGACCGTTCTAACGGGCCACGGAGGCGTCGACAAGCTCGTCTATCGGGAGGACGTCCCGACGCCACGGGCCGGTCGCGGCGAGGTGCTGATCGAGGTCGGGGCGTGTGGTGTGAACAACACCGACATCAACACGCGAACGGCGTGGTACGACGCGGCGGTCGAGTCCGGCGTCACCAAGCAGCTCGGCCTCCGGGGACGCGACGACGGCGCGGCCGCGTCGTGGAACCGGTCGACGGTCGCGTTTCCGCGCATCCAGGGGGCAGCGGTCGTGGGGCGGGTCGCGGCGGTCGGCGCGGGGGTGGACGAGGCGCGCGTCGGCGAGCGGGTGATCGTCGACCCCTCCGTACGTGACCCGAGCCTGCCGCATCGCGCCCAGCTCGTCGAGTACCTCGGCAGCGAGCGTGACGGGGGCTACGCGGAGTACGTCGCCGTTCCGGCCGCCAACGCGCACGGCATCGACTCGCCGCACTCCGATGCGGAGCTCGCCACGTTTCCGTGTTCGTACGACACTGCGGACGAGATGCTCGTGCGCGCCGGGCTGACCGAGATCGAGACCGTCGTCGTCACGGGGGCCGCCGGCGGCGTCGGGACCGCGTTGATCCAGCTATCGCTGCTGCGCGGGGCGTGCGTCGTCGCGATCGCCGGCGCCGCGAAGGAGAACCGCGTCCGCGCGCTGGGCGCGCACCATTTCGTCGCGCGCGAGAGCGAGGATGTCCTCGCGCAGGTCAACCGCCTCGTCGGTGAACGCGGCGTCGACGTGGTGGCGGACGTCGTGGGCGGCGGCATGTTCGGCACACTGCTCGAGATGCTTCGCCGCGGCGGGCGCTACGCCACGTCCGGCGCGATCGCCGGTCCGATGACGACGATCGACCTGCGGCAGCTCATCTACAAGGATCTCGAGATGTACGGGATCACCAATCCGACGGCCGAGACGTTCGCCCGCGTGGTCGAGCTCATCCGAGCGCGCCGCCTGAAGCCGTTGCTCGAGCGCACGTTTCCCCTGGCGGAGCTCCGCGCCGCGCAAGCGGCCTTCCTCGAGCGCGCGCACGTGGGGAAGCTCGTCGTCGTCCCTTAGCGCGATGCGTTCGACCGCCGGGTCGGGGCCGGCTCGCGGATCCGCCAAGGCGTGCCCTGCGAAGACTGGAGCTTTCGAAAAACGCCCGGGCCGTCCCGGACGTACCGTGCGTGGGCATGACTACCCTGCGTGTGGCGTCGGCGCAGTTCACGCTGCGGCCCGAGCGTGACTTCGAGGAGTTCCGCGGTCACCTGACCGGCGTGGTCGAGCAGGCGGCGCGCGAGGGCGCCGCGCTCGTGGTCCTTCCCGAGCTGGTCACGATGGGCTTGCTCGCCTCGGTGCCGGGCGCCGACAGGCTCCGAGTCCCCGACGTCGCCGCCGCGTATCGAGCCCTCTTCCCGGAACTGACGGACGCCTTCGCGGGCCAGGTCCGCGAGCTGGCGATGCGCCACTCGATCTGGGTGATGGGCGGCAGTCACTGGCGTGGCCGGGAGGACGGCTCGTTCGTCAACACCGCCTACCTCGCGCATCCCGACGGGACGCTGGAGTCCCAGGACAAGCTGCATCTGACCCCGCCCGAGGTGGCGATCGGGACGTCACCGGGCGACGAGCTGCTGGTCACTTCGATCGGCTCGGTAAAGGCGGGCATCCTCATCTGCGCCGACATCCAGTTCCCTGAGCTCAGCCGCCACCTCGTCACCGCGGAGGGCGTGCAGCTGCTGCTGTGCCCGTCGCTGACGTGGAACACCCGCGGCGCGCATCGCGTGAACTACGGCAGTCACGCCCGCGCCGTCGAGAACCAGGTGTTCGTCGTGACGTCGTCGCTGGTCGGCACCTGCGGCGTTCCCTCCGACAGCCCGCTCTACGGCAAGGGCCGTGCCTATGTGTCGTGCCCGATCGACCGCGTGTTCGGCGCGAACGACGGGATCCTCGCGGCCACGACCGGCGACGGTGAGGCGCTCGCGGTCGCGGATCTGGACTTCGATCAGCTGGCCGCCAGCCGGGTGAACCCGGAGCCGCCCGGACTGGCGAACCTGCGCCCCGACCTGTACCGCTCGCTCGCGCGCGCGGCGGTGTGATCAACATGGATTCCTCGACGGGAGAACGGGTGAACCTCGGATGATCGACGTAACGAAGACCGCTGGTGACTTCTGCGCCGTGTTCGGCATCGAGGTGCCGATCGTGCAGGCGGGCATGGCGTTCGCGAGCGAGGCCGAGCTGGCCGCCGCGGTCACGAACGCCGGCGGCCTCGGCTCGATCGGCACGGGCGGCATCATGGGCTCGCGCGAGTTGCGGCGCAACATCCAGGAGGTCAAGCAGGCGGTCGGCGACCGGCCGTTCGCCGTCAACATCGTGATCCCGACGGGTGGCGACGACGACGCCGCGTTCGGGCAGATCGACCTCGCTCGCAAGCACATCGACGTCTGCATCGAGGAGGGCGTGCGCATCCTCACCACCGCCCTCGGCGACCCTCGGCCGCTGATCCCCGAGCTCAAGCGCCACGGCATCAAGGTCATCCCGACCGTCGGCAAGCTGCGTCAGGCGCTGAACTGCGCGCAGGCCGGTGCCGACGCCGTCGCCGTCCAGGGCCACGAGGCCGGCGGGCACATCGGGCCGAACTCGCTGCTCTATGTCGGCCCCGCGGCGGCCCGCTCGCTCGGCATCCCGGTGCTGTTCGCCGGCTGCATGACGACCTCGGCCCACATCCGGGCCGCCCTCGACCTCGGCGCTGCCGGCGCCTGGGTCGGCACGCGGTTCGCAGCATCGCTCGAGTCCTGCAGCCACGAGAACTACAAGCAGCGCCTCATCGACGCGGGTGAAGGCGCGACGACCGTCACGCGTGCGATGACGGGCAAGGCGAACCGAGGGCTCCGGAACGCGTTCACGGAGCGATGGGAGGGCCGCGACGCCGAGATCCTCCCCTTCCCGGAGCAGGCGGCGGAGCACTACTGGCGCTCGCGCGCGGGCGTGTACGAAGGCGATGTCGACGAGGGCTTCATGCCGGCGAGCGACTCGTGCGCCCTGATCGACGAGGTGCTGCCCGCGGCCGAGATCGTCACGCGCCTGATGAACGGCGCCGGCGTCGAAGGCCGATGAGCAGGATCGCCGTCCAGCTCGAGAACGAGCTGAAGCTCGACGCCGGCCGTGAGCGGGTCTGGGACCTCCTGACCGACGTCCCGCAGGTCGTGCCCTGCATCCCCGGCGGGCGCCTGCTCGAGACGACCGGCGAGTCCACCTGGAAGGCCGAGGTCGCGCTCGACCTCGGCTTCGCGCGCGTGGTGTTCCTTGCCGACGTCACCCGCCGCGACCTCGACTCCGAACGCGCGGTGCTCGACATCAGCGCCGTCGACTCCAGGGGCAGGAGCAGCGCGCAGGCGACGATGATCTCGGTGCTGTCGGCCGCCGGCGCCGGCACCCAGGTCACCGTCCACACCGACCTGAGCATCGAGGGCGAGGCCGCCCGCTTCGGACCAGGGATCATCGAGGACGTCTCCTACGAGATCGTCGAGCAGATGGCCGGCTGCATCCAGAGCCGGCTCGCCGAGCCTCTCGAGGCCGGTGCACAGCCGCGGCCGGCGCCGAGCAAGCTCTCGCTCTGGGGCGCGCTGCGTTTGTGGATCCGGGGGCGCCTCGGGCGTGCACGCCGTCGGAAGGCGGTCGCGCGGCGTTCGTGAGAAGTCCGAGATCGCACGGCGTTCTTCGGGCGAACGCACCCGCCGGCCGCACGAGTCCGTAGGTGTAATCGATACGGACGGACGCCCGACTGGAGCGACATGACAGACAAGCTGCTTTGGGACGAGGTTGCGTCGATCGCCGACTCCGATCCGGAGCGGATCGCGCTGCTCACGGACGCCGGCGCGACGACGTACGGCGAGCTCGCCGAACGGGCCGCCGAGCGTGCGGCCCGGTTGCGCGCCGCGGGCCTGCGGACGGGGGATCGAGTCGTGCTGGTCGCCGCCAACAGCGCCGGCTTTCTCGTCTGGGCGTTCGCGGTGTGGCGTGCCGGTTGCGTGCTCGCGACCGTCTATCCGGAATCCGGGCCCGACGAGCTCGACTACGTGCTGCGCAACGCCCAGCCCAGGTGCGTCATCGCCGACGTCGACCGGACGCAGCCGATGACGCGCGCAGTCCTCAGCTCCGGCCTGCCGATCGACGTGCACACCATCGACGAGGGCGGGGACGTCGTCAGCCTGCCGAGCGCCGACGAGTGGTTCCTGCCCTCGATCGATCCGGAGGCCGTGGCGCTCATCTGTTACACGTCGGGCACGTCTTCGGCTCCGAAGCCCGTCGCCCACTCGCATCGCGGCCTGACCGCGGCCTCGCGGGCCTACGCGGCGGCCTGGCGGATGTCATCGGACGACCGGACGCTCGTCTGCCTGCCGATGGCGTGGATCTACGGGCTGCTGAGCGCCTCGCTCGTGACGCTCGTCACCGGCGGCGTCGTCGTGCCGCTGCAGCGGTTCAGCCCCGCGCGCGTCGTCGACGCGATCGAGCGGCACGGCGTGACCTTCTTCCCCGGGGTGACGACCATGTACGTCAAGCTGGTCTCGTATCTCCAGACCTCCGGGCGGGAGCCGCGGCTCGGCTCGCTGCGGCTGAACGTGTCCGGCGGCGAGGCGCGCAACGAGGCGGTGTTCGACGACTGGCGCAGGCTCGGCGGGCGTCCGGTGCTCGACGCGTACTGCGCGTCGGAGTGCATCCCCGTGATCACCTACGACCCCCAGCTGGATCCCGAGCCCCGGCGCGGGAGCGCCGGCCGGGTGGTGCCCGAGGCGGAGATGAAGGTCGTCGGCCAGGACGGCGTCGAGGTGGCGCGCGGGGACGTCGGTGTCGCGCTCTGGCGGTCGCCCGGGATGATGGTCGGCTACTGGAACGAGCCCGAGCTCACCGCGTCGGCGGTCACGGCCGACGGGTGGTACCGGACCGGCGACTACGTGCGCCAGGACGACGAGGGGTACGTCTACATCGTCGGCCGGGTCGACGACATGATCATCCGCGGCGGCAGCAACGTCGCACCGTCCGAGGTCGAGGCGGTCCTGATGGCGGATCCGCGCATCGGGGAGGCGGCGGTCATCGGCCTTCCCGACAGCGAGTACGGCGAGGCGGTCGCGGCGGTGGTCGTCCCCGCCGACGGAGCCGTGCTCCCCGACGAGGAGCTGGCGCGCATCTGCGCCGAGCGGCTCGCGCCATACAAGGTCCCCACCGTCTTCCGCCAGGCCGGGCAGCTGCCGCGCAACGCCTCGGGCAAGGTCAAGCGCCGGGATCTGGGCGCGCTCTTCGAGCCGAGCCCGGTTCAGGGCTGGTCCGACGCCCGCTGGGAGTGAGCGCGTGCAACCGATGCCCGAGCGATGGCGCTGCAAGGTGACGGTGTGATGCCGACGCTCGGGACGGCGCCGACGCCGGGCGACGGCGCGCCGTCCGATGAGCCTAGTGGGCTTACGCTCGAGGATCTGCTCGCGGAGCAGCCGTTCCGCCTCCAGCTCGTCACGGGCGGCGACGAGCAGCTGCGGCGCCCCGTGCGCGGGGCGCACAGCGTCGAAGGGGACGTAGCGGCTGCAGCGCTCGACCCGGACTGGATCGTCCTGACGACCGGCACGAACCTGGTCGAAGATCCGGACGCGCAGCGGCGCCTGATCGCCGTGCTGGACGACGCGGGAGCCGCAGGCCTCGGCGTGTGCCTCGGCAAGGTGCATCGGGCGGTCCCCGCGGGCCTCGCAGAGGAAGCGGGCCGGCGCGGCCTCCCCGTGTTCACGGTGCCGAAGACGACGCCGGTGCGCGAGGTCATCGCATTCGTGCACCGGAGCCTGGTGAGCGAGGAGGTGCTCGCTTTCAGCCGCATGACGGCGCTCGAGCGGTTCCTCCTGGATGCGCTGTCTCACGAGGATCCCACCCGGGTCCTCATCGAGCGGCTCGCCGAGTTCATCGGCGCGAAGGTCGGGCTGCTCTCGCCGAACGGCCAGTTCGCGGTCGCGACCGCCGCCGATCTCCCCGGGGGGGAGATCGTCGAGAGCCTGGCCGGCCGCAAGCTCCTCACGGTGCCCTTCGCGGCCGGCGGCGTGCACGGGCACGCGTTCGCCGTCGGCGATCCCGACCGCTCCGATGCCTGCTGGCTGGTGATCGCGGTCCCGGAGCGGCGCCGTGTGCATCCGCTCACGAAGGCCGCGGGCAGCACGACCGTCACTCTCCTGGCCGCGATCGAGCGGCTGGACCAGGGTCAGCGCCGGCGCGACGATGCGGCGCGGCGAGCGGCTCTGGAAGCGCTACTCGACGCCGAGACGCCGCAGGCCGCGAGCGTGGCCGCCGCGCAGATCTCGACGTGGGGGATGGATATCGGCGCCGGGGTCGTGGTCGTGGTCATCGACGATCCCGTCGGCAGCATCCCCGTCGACGCGCTGCTCGAGCACATCCTCGCCGCCGCCGATCTCCTGGACGGCGCGCTGCTGGCGACGGTGTACGAGAACCGCGTCGTGGTCCTGCTCCCGGCACCGGTCACCGACGATACGCTGGCCGGCCTCACCGCCGCCGCGCCCGGCGTGCGCGTCGGCATCGGCCGCGCGGTGGTCGAGCCGCCGTTGGTGCGCCGGTCGTTGGCGGAGGCGGTCCTGGCCGCCGGCGCGACTGCGCAGGAGCACGTGGTCGGGCGCTACGACGACCTCGATCTCAGCACGCTCGTACTCCAGGAGCTCCATCTCGAGCGGCTGGCCCCGAAGATCGAGGAGTGGCTCGGGCCGCTGCGCGGCACGCCGCGCGTGTTCGAGACGCTCATCGCGTACTTCGAGCACAACCTCGACATCGGCAAGACCGCCCACGCGCTCCATCTGCACCCGAACTCGGTCCGCTACCGCCTCTCCCGGGCGGAGGATCTGATCGGCGCGCCGGTTCGCTCGCCCAGCACGCTGATCGCGTTGCACGTGGCCCTTGCCGCGGCCAGCCGCACCGGCCAGCCGTTGGCGTGAGCCAAGCAACATCGTCGATTGTTGACAATCCACATCCGTGACCGTACGATCGCGACCCATTCATGGGCGCGCACACCATTGAGATCGCCGAGGGGCTGATCGCCCTGTGCAACACCTACGAGGTCGACGGCCAGGTCAGCTGGCACTCACCCGCGGCCCGAGGGTTCGCCACGGCGAACTGCTATCTGCTGCAGGAGGATCGCGATGCGCTGCTGATCGACACCGGCCTCACGGTGCACGGCGACGCGCTCGAACGCCAGCTTCGCGACGCACTCGACGGCGACGCGAACCTGTCCATCCTCGTGCTGCGCCAGGGCGAGTTCGACTCGGTCTGCAACCTGCTGCCGCTCGTGGATCGCTTCGGCGTCAGGACCGTGTACGGCCAGTTCGACGACATCCTGCGATGGGCCGACTTCCGCAACGACTTCGACGTGTCCGACGGGTGGGTGCCGGCCGGCGGCGAGGTGAGCTCCGTCAGGCTGTCACGCGAGGCGACCCTGACGCTCGGACGCGATGCGGGCCGTCGTCTTCACGTGTTCCGTCCGCTGCTTCGGCTCCTGAGCACCCATTGGATCTATGACGAGGCCCATCGCACGTTGTTCACGTCGGACTCGTTCTCATACGTCGTCAGGCCGGCAGAGTCGGGGCCCTGGAGGCTCACTCCCGAAAATGACGATGTAACCGTCGAACACATCTGCGACCACTTGGTGAACACCCGCTACTGGTGGCTCGCGGAGTCGGACGTGGAAGCGGTGCGGCGTGACCTCAGCACGGTCTTCGATCGTCACGACGTCGAGCACATCGCCCCCGCCTTCGGCGCGGTGATCAGCGGCCGAGCCGTGGTTGCGCGGCACGTCGCCCTGCTGGACGAAAGCATCGCCCAACTCGGGCATCGGGCCGCCGCCCGGGTCTAGACGCGAAAGGACATGATGAGCCAACGGACGAGTGAGCTCCCGCGTGAACTCGCACGGGGAGTGTTCTGGCTCGGCGCCTGCGAGCTGTTCCCCTACAAGGGCGAGGTCATCCACAGCGGCGATTCGCTCTTCCTGATCGTGGGCGATGACGCGTCGCTGCTCGTGGAGGCGGGCCTGCCCAACGATCACCGAGTCGTCGCCGAGCACCTCGACGCGTTGCTCGCCGACGCTCCGGCCTTGCGTTACATCTGGCCGACGCATCAGGAGACACCGCACGCCGGTGGGATCGGTCGGCTGCTGGCTCGCTACCCGACTGCGTCGGTGTGCGGCAACGTCAAGGACTACCACCTGTTCTTCCCCGAGCTCAAGAATCGGCTGGTGCCAACGGCGTTCGGCGACAGGATCGATCTCGGCGGTACCGAGTTCGTCGCGGTCGAGCCTGTGATACGCGACCTGATCACCACTCAGTGGGGATTCGATACGAGGTCCCGCACGCTCTTCACTGCTGACGGGTTCGCTTATGCCCATCACCACGCCGCCGACCAGTGCGGGCGGCTGGCGGAAGAGGTGCCGGAGCTGGACATCCCCGACATGACGGGCCTTTTCACCGACCAGTCGCTCACGTGGGCTCGCTACACGACGATGGAACCCTACGTCGAGCGGCTCGACAGGCTGCTCGACGATCTCGAGGTGCAAGTCGTGGCACCGACGCACGGCTTGCCGGTGACCGACGTGCGCGCCGTCATGCCGCGCATCACCGCTGGACTGATGTCGGCCGGCGGCGTCGGCGAGCGGTACCAGGGCCGACCTGGCTAGATGGTCTGATGGATTTCGACCACTTCGTCATCGTCGCGAGCGACGTCGAGATGACCTTGCAGTTCTATCGGGATGTGCTCGGCGCCGAAGTACGGGACGCGGAGTGGCGGGCAGGGGAGTCGGTCTTTCCCGTGCTGCACTTCGGGCGCTGGAAAGCCAACGTCCACGCGGTGGACGGGGGCATCGAGCTTGTCGCTCACGTACCCACGCCCGGTTCCATCGACGCGGCACTGGTGTGGCCGGGGCCCCTGGTTGATGCCATCCGGCACCTCGCTGAGCACGACGTGGAGGTGATCTACGGTCCCGTCAAGCAGCCGGGCGCGCAGGGGGTCGGGGCAAGCGTCTACTTCCGCGACCCTGATGAGAACCTCCTCGAGCTCATCAGCTACGACTCGCTCAGTGTCCGGGACGCGCCCGACGATCCCATGCTCCGGCCGGCAACGCACTAGCTACCTCACGCGGGCGCGGTTGACGTGCCGCCGACCCGTTGTCGGTTGTCTACAACCTACGATAAGGTCCCGCAGCGTGCAAGGGTTCGAGAGCCTCCAGCCCCTCCTCATCGAGACGGCGCCAAAGCGGATCGCAGATCAGATTCGCGCGTCGATCCTCGGCGGGAGCATCGCGCCGGGCACGCAGCTGACCGAGATGCAGCTCGCTGAGCGTCTGGGGGTGAGCCGCGGTCCGGTGCGCGAGGCGATGCAGCGGCTGATCCAGGAAGGGCTGCTGCGTTCCGAGCGCCATCGCGGGGTGTTCGTGATGGAGCTGGGCGCCGACGAAGTCGCCGACATCTTCATCGCTCGCCGGGCGATCGAGCGTGAAGCGGCACAGCAGCTGCCCGAACGTGATCGGTCCGCGCTCGTGGCAAAGCTGGGGCGGATCGTCGACGAGATGCAGGCCGCGCAGGACGCGGAGGATCGGCAGAAGGTCATCGAGGCCGATCTGCGATTCCACGAGGCGCTGGTCGATGCCGCCAACAGCAAGCGGCTGAGCCGGATGTTCCGGACGCTGATCGCCGAGACGCGCTTGTCCATGGCGATGGGCCTGAGCTATCACGAGTGGCGCGACCCAGCGGCCGAGCATCGCAAGCTCATGAGCACCTTGAAGCGGGGGCCGACGGCCCGGGTACTCGAGCGGCTCGACCAGCACCTCGTCCATCACGAGCCGAACGTCTCCTGATCGTGCCGCACGGGCCGCGCACGGCCGCCGTCTGGTGGCTCGACGAGGCCATGGAGCTCGACCGAGGGACTCCGTGCCCGCCGCTCGCCGCGGCCGTACACGCCGACGTGTGCATCGTCGGTGGGGGGTATCTGGGCCTGTGGACCGCGATCGAGCTGCTTGAGCATGCGCCAGACGCCCGCGTGGTGCTCGTCGAGGCCGAAGGGTGCGGGTTCGGCCAGAGCGGGCGGAACGGCGGCTGGGCGACCGGTTGGCACGACGAACTGGACGCGGTTATCGACCGCTTCGGCCTCGAGGAGGGCCTTCGGCTGGCGGGCCGCTCGTCGTGGGCGATCGACCGCCTCGCCGAGTTCTGTGCCGCCTGGGACATCGACTGCCGGATGCGCCGGCGCGGGGCGACGAAGGCGGCGGTGACGAGCGCGCAGGTGGGTAGGTGGTGCCCGGTGGTCGAGCTCTGCCGCGAGCATGGACGTGAATCGCTCTACGAGGAGGTCGACGGCGCGGACCTGCGCCGGCGGACAGGATCGCCGTTGCCGCTCGCGGGCGTCTCCCAGACCGACGCCGCGACGCTGCACCCGGCGCTCCTCGTGCGCGGCCTGCGCCGGGTGGCGCTCGAGCTGGGGGTCACGATCCACGAAGGGACGCCGATGATCGCGCTGGACCGTGGGGCGCCCTGCCGGGTCCGGACGCCCGCCGGCGCGGTCGTCGCCGAGCAGGTCGTCCTCGCGACCGGCGCGTACACGGCCAGGATCCGCGAGCTGCGCCGGGCGATCGTCCCGGTGGGCAGCACGATCGTCGTGACCGAGCCGCTCGGCGAGCGGCTCCTCGACAGGCCGTTCGCCGACGGCGAGGCGATCGGTGACGGGCGTCTCACCGTGCACTACATGCAGATCACACCCGGCGGCCGGCTCGTGTTCGGGCGCGGTGGCGGACCGCTCGGCCCGGCGGGGCGCGTGCTGCGCGCGCATTTCTACGACGAGCGGACCATCCGCGCGGTGGCCGCGGACCTGCGCCGCTGGTTCCCCGACCTCGCGGACGCGCGCATCACGCACGCGTGGGGCGGTCCCGTGGACCGCGCCCCGGGCCACCTGCCCTTCACGGGACGGCTGGGAGATCACGGGCGCATCCACTACGCGACCGGGCTCTCGGGCAACGGCGTGGCGCCGTCCGCATACCTGGGCCGTGTGCTGGCGCGCACCGTCCTGGGGATCGACGACGAGGACACCCGCTCGCCGCTCACGTGGGGCCCGCCCGCCTACCTGCCGCCGGAGCCCGTGCGGTTGGTTGGCGGCGTCGTGGTCCGCCGCGTCGTCGAGGCGGTCGAGGCGGCAGAGGAGCGCGGCTGGCGCCTGCATCTGAACGGCGTACTTCGCGGGCTGATCGCGACCACGGTTCCACGGTGCCTCGAGCCGCGCCCACGACGCGGCAGGCGGACCCGATCGGACATCACGACGAACAGGAGGCCTCATGGCCGATTACGCGGTGGTTGACCCGACCACGGGCGAGACGCTCCGCGAGTACCCCACCATCGGCGACAGCGCTCTCGACTCGGCCATCGGCCGCGCCTACGCCGCGCACGAGGGCTGGAGCAGGGGCCGCAGCGTGGCCGAGCGGGGGGCCGTGCTCCGCCGGATCGGCGAACTGCACCGTGAGCGCAGGCGCGAGCTCGCGACGACCCTCTCGCGTGAGATGGGGAAGCCGGTCGCGAGTGCTGTCGGCGAGGCCGCGTTCGCCGGTTCGATCTACGAGTACTACGCCGACAACGCTGAGGCGCTGCTCGCGGACGAGCCGATCGAGCTGCTGAGCGGCGACGGCTCAGCGGTCGTCCGCCGCACATCGCTCGGCGTCCTGCTCGGGATCATGCCTTGGAACTACCCGTACTACCAGGTCGCCCGTTTCGCCGCCCCGAACCTGGTCATCGGCAACACGATCCTGCTCAAGCCCGCTCCGCAGTGCCCGGAGTCCGCGGCGGCCGTCGAAGAGATCTTCCAGGATGCCGGCGTGCCCGCGGACGCGTTCATCAACGTGCTCGCGACCAATGAGCAGGTCGCGACGGTCATCGCCGACTCGCGCGTGCGCGGTGTCTCGCTCACGGGCTCCAGCCGCGCCGGCGCCGCAGTGGCCGAGCAGGCCGGCCGTCACCTGAAGAAGGTCGTGCTCGAGCTCGGCGGCTCGGACCCGTTCATCGTGCTCGGTGCCGACGACCTGGACGCGGTCGTCGCCGCCGCCGTGGGCGCGCGCCTCGGGAATGCCGGTCAGGCGTGCAACGCGGCCAAGCGCTTCATCGTGCACGAGGACCTGTACGGCCCGTTCGTCGAGAAGTTCACGGCGGCACTGCTGGCCAAGGAGCCCGGCGACCCCAGGGAGGAGGGCACGGCCTTCGGGCCGCTGTCGTCCTCCGCGGCCGCAGAGCGGCTGGAGCAGCAGGTCCAGCGCGCCGTCGCGCAGGGCGCCACCCTCGCCGGTGGCGGACGCGAGGGCAACTACTTCAAGCCGGCCGTCCTGACCGACATCGGCCCGGACAACGACGTTTGCCGCGAGGAGCTCTTCGGGCCGGTCGCCCAGGTCTACAAGGTCGCGTCCGAGGACGAGGCGGTGAAGCTGGCCAACGACACCGAGTACGGGCTCGGGTCCTACGTCTTCACGAACGACGACGAGCAAGCGCTCCGCGTCGCCGAGCAGGTCGAGGCCGGGATGGTGTTCGTCAACACAGTGGACGGCGAGGGGCCGGAGCTGCCGTTCGGCGGGGTGAAGGCCTCGGGGTTCGGCCGCGAGCTGGGGCGCTACGGCGCCGATGAGTTCGTCAACAAGAAGCTCATCCGCGTCGGTTGAGCCTGACCACCCCAACTGACGCGGTCCGCGTCTGCCCCGTCCCCGACTACGCTCGGTGGCGGGAGGCCATCGTCCGCGGCGGCGCCGAGGTCGCGCCGATCGAACGCGCGGAGGTCCTGGTCTGGGGCGGTGCGGAGTTCAGCGAGATCGGGGCTCTCCTACGGCGTCGCCGAGCATGCGGTGATGTTGATGCTCGCGGGCGCGAAGCGGGTCCGCCGCTACGCCTGTCCCCGATCGAAAGACAAGGCCATCGGGGCGGTTGTCTACTCGATGAGGCCGTGACGCAGGGCGACGGCTACCGCGGCGGCCTTGTCGCAGACGCCGAGCTTGGGGTAGATGTTCTGCAGATGCGTCCTGACCGTGGCGGAGGACACGCCGAGCAGTTCGGCGATCTCGCAGTGAGTCAAGCCGTGCGAGGCGAGGCTCAGGACTTCGGTCTCGCGTGGGGTGATCGAGGGGGGCTCGGCCGGAGCAGCGGCACCGTCGCGTAACGAGAGGCGCCGCGCGTTCGCTCTGGCTCGCTCAGCGGCCCGGCGTGCTCGTGCGGCCGCCTTGCGCTCGGTGACCTCGGCGTCGCCGCGGCCGGCGACGCGATGGCGCTCGGCGCGCTGCTCGGCGTTGGTCGCGGAGCGGTCGAGACGCTCCGCCGTTCTCTCGCATGCCGTGGCGGCGTAGGCGAAGGAGCGGGCGGGCGTGGCGATCGCCAGCACCGCATTGATGTCTCCGTCGTCGCCGTGCACCGGAATCGCGTCCACCGAGTACGTGTGGCCGTAGCTCGTGAACATGAACCGGCCCCGCTCGCCTGCCGACGCCGCCGAGTACTTCTCGATGCACAGCCTTCGGACCGGGAGCGGCATCTCGGAGATCTCGCGGAGCCGGCGGCCGACGAACAGGCCGTCCTCGAACCACGGCAGTCTCATGATGGACTCGCCTTCTGCGGCTTGTACGACGAGTTCGGGGTCCATCACGAAGGACGTCGGGTCATGCAGTCTCTGCTTGCGTGGACGGTGAGCGATACGGCCGGCGAGGAAGCCGAGTGCCAGGGCTTCGCTCACGGAGGCGTCGGTGCTGGGCCGGCCGATCAGATGCCCAACGTCATCGGCCATCCCTACGAAGCGCTCGCTGGCCGGCAGCTCGATATCCGCGGCTGCGAGGGCCGATGCAGCGCCGCCGTGCTCGCGGGCCAGTCCGAGCGCCGACAGCAGGGCGGTTGCGGCGTTCGCGTCGAGATCCAAGCTTGCCCATGCGCGCGTCTTCATCGCATAGGGAGGCTACCTGCTCGGCTGCGGCGATCGCGGCCCTTACACCGCCAATGGGGCGGGCCGGCCGAGGTGGAAGCCCTGGGCGTGGTCGATGCCGAACGCACGCAGCAGATCGACGGTCTCCTGATCCTCCACGCCCTCGGCGACCGTCTTCAGGCCGAACC
>JAWVEN010000003.1:0-4073 GCA_033856675.1 Gaiellales bacterium
CGGCGCGCTCAAGGGCGCGCTCCATGGCGGCGCACATCATCGGATGGTCCTCGACCACTACTGCCTGCAACTCAACGGTTTTCAGGGTGGCCACGCACCAACTGTAGCGTGAGGTCGGCGGCGGTCGGAATCCCCCGTCCGAGGTATTCTGTCGTCGGGCGCCAAGGCCGAAGCTCAGAGGGATGACTCGCATCGCACGCCCGTCTCAGTGGACCGGGTGGCTGTTCGGGACCATGGTCGCAACGCTGGCGGTCTACGCAGTCGACGTCGTGTTCCACCCGATCCCGGCCGGCATGTCCGAGGTGCTGCAGAAGTACGGCACTTCTGTCGTCTTCTTCGGCGCCGCCGCTTTGTGCGCGACCAAGGGGCGGGCGGCCTCCCACGAGCGGATCGAGTGGTGGCTCTTCTCACTGGCGATGGTCCTCTGGGGCGCCGCGTCCACCTACTACTCGATCGCCCTGTGGAACCTCGAGACAGTCCCGCTGCCGTCGATCGCCGACGGCCTCTGGGTCGCGTTCTACATACCGGCCTACATCGCGATCTCCAGACTGCTTCGTAAGCGCGCCGGCAGCTTCGGTAAAGGTGCGTGGCTCGACGCGGTGATCGGGGCCCTGGGCGTCGGCGGCGCGGCGGCGCTCCTCGTTTTCCGAGCGGTGCTCCAGCGCACCACCGGGACGCCGATTGCGGTCGTGACCAACCTCGCCTATCCGCTCGGCGACCTCGGCCTGCTCGCGCTGCTCGTAGCGGCGATGACGATGCTCGGCTGGAGGGGCTCGGGCGTCCTCCGCTGGATCGCACCGGCGTTCGCACTCTTTGCCGTCGCCGACAGCATCTACCTGGTCCGAGTGGCAGACGGCACATACGAGCTCGGAGGCATCGTCGACCTCGGCTGGCCCGCGGCCGCGGTACTCGTCGGCTTTGCCGCGTGGCGTGCGGAAAGTCCCCTTCCGTCGGTCGCGCGCTCGAGCACCGTGATCGCGATACCCGCAGCAGTCGGTCTGTCCGCACTCGTGCTCCTGGTGGTCGACCACTTCGTCAGCACGACGGCGCTCGCGTTGTGCCTCGCGGCGAGCTCGCTGGCGGTGATCCTCGTGCGCCTGTATCTGTCGCTCCGTGAGAACGCCGGCCTCCTCGAGCACAGTCGCCGTGAAGCGACGAGCGACGCGCTTACCGGGTTGGGCAATCGCCGGCAGCTGGCGTCCGATCTGTCGGCGCATCTCGAGCGCCTGGATGCGAGCCGGCCACTCGAGCTCACGCTGTTCGATCTGGACGGGTTCAAGCAGTACAACGACACGTTCGGCCACCCCGCCGGCGACCAGCTGCTGGAGCGCCTCAGCGGAGCCCTCTCCGACCTCTTGGCCGGGTGGGGAACCGCCTACCGGATGGGCGGGGATGAGTTCTGCACGCTGTGGTACCTGGACGACGCCGACCTGGCGTCGGTCTCGACCAAGGACGCAGCGCTCGCCCTTTCTGAACACGGCGACGGGTTTTCGATTGCCTGCTCTCATGGCTCCGTATTGCTGCCGACCGAAACGGCCGACGCCGCCGAGGCGCTGCGCATGGCGGACCGCAGCATGTACCAGCGCAAGCGCAGCGGGCGGGTATCAGCAGCCCGGCAGAGCGCAGACGTTCTGCAGAGCGCACTGGCCGAACGCGGGTCTGGACTGGGGGACAGCGTGGATGGGGTCGGCGACCTGGCGTCCATGACAGCGACTGAGCTCGGCGGCTCTCCCGAGGACGTCGAACTGACACTCCAAACCGCATTGCTGCGCGACGTCGGCAAGGTGGCGATCCCCGATGACATCCTCAACAAGGCTGGGTCGCTCGACGACGCGGAGCAAGCGTTCATGAGGCGCCACACCATCATCGGCGAGCGCATCATCTCGGCGGCCCCCTCGCTCGCCATCGTGGCGAGGCTGGTAGGCGCGACACAGGAGTGCTACGACGGTCGGGGCTATCCGGACGGCCTGGCGGGCGACGACATCCCGTTGATCGCCCGGATCGTCGCCATCTGCGATGCGTACGAAGCGATGGTCACGCCACGCGCGGGCCGCTCCGCCTGGGGCACCCCCGAAGCGGTGCAAGAGCTGCGCCGGTGCGCCGGGACGCAGTTCGACCCGCGGGTCGTGGAGGCTTTCGTGCTGGCCCTTGCCGCCGTGCAGGCGCGGGCGCCATCGGAGCCTCTCGTCGCGACCGTCTGAACCCGTCGCGTCGGCAGCGTCAAAGACCGCCTGTTCGGGGTATGGGCGACACCTTCAGCGGCACCGATGAGGACGTATGGGCTCGGCAATCACCTACTGCGTCATCCCGACGGACACGAGCCCGACGGACGTGGCCGCGCTGCGCCTCCGCTTTGCCGACGATCCATCGGTCTGCGTGATCCTCGACGATCGCGCCGGTGAGGAGCAACCAACCTCCGAGACGCTCAAGCAGCGACGACCTGTCCTGCGCTGGGACGTACCGGAGACGACGATTCCCGGTGCGCGCTTCGAGCAGCACATGCCACCGGTGGACTTGTCCATGGCCGACCTCCCGGACGCGGTGATCATCGCCCGCTCGATCGAGCACGACGTGGCCGCCTCGGCCGAGCTCCGGTGGCGGTACTACGCCCGGGTGCTGATCCTGCTCAGCAACCGGCTGGGGAACCGAACGAGGGCACACGAGCTCGTGCCCGCCACCATGGACGCCGTGCAGCGCGCCCTGCCCGACCTGCCCCCGGGCAGCGACTTCTCGCGCTGGCTGGCGGCGTTTGTCGCCGGCATGCCGCTGGACGCCTGAGCCGGCACTCCACACCACCCGGCTGCTGTATGGCGCTCCGGCCAACCAGGGGTGATGCTGACACTATGCAGGCGGAGCGCGCCACCATCCTGATCGTCGACGGGCACGACGCGACTCGTCACCTGCTGAGGTTCATCCTCCGCGAAGGCGGCTACGCGACGATCGACGCAGCGAGCGCGGCGACGGCGCGCACGCGGCTGAGCTCGCACACTCCGGACGTCGCCGTGCTCAACATCGGCCCCCCGGACGGCTCCGGCCTGGATCTCGCTGGGGTCGTGCATCACGAGTTTCCGGACGTCGCGGTGATCATGATCACCGCCCCCGACGACCCGCTGGTCGCGCACTCGGCCGTCGACCTGGGCGCGTACGGCTGCATCGCCAGGCCCTTCAGCCCGGACTCCGTGCTGATAGCGGTGCACAACGCCGTCCACCGCCGCGACCTCGAGCGAAAGCACCGCGAACAGCGCGAGGCGCTCACCCGCGCCGTCGATAAGCAGACCGCGGAGCTGCAGACCGCCGCGACCCTGCTCGCTGCCTCGGTGACGGATGCCCGGCGATCGCGCGACGCGACGCTCGAGCGGTTGTCGCGAGCCATCGGGTACCGGGATCCTGAAACCTCGGGTCACGTGATGCGGATGGGCCGGTACTGTGGCCGGCTCGCGCGGGCGTTGGGCCTCGACGAGGAGACGGTACGGGCGGCAGCATCGCTGCACGACATAGGAAAGATCGGCGTCCCGGACGCCGTCCTGCTCAAGCCCGGCTGGCTCAACTCGGAGGAGCGCCGTGTGATGGAGCGCCACACCACCATTGGCCACGATCTGCTCAGCGGGTCGGGCACGGTCCTCCTCGACGTCGCAGCGACCATCGCGCTCACCCACCACGAGCGCTGGGACGGCCATGGGTACCCGAACGGGCTACGCGGCGCGGAGATCCCGCTCGTAGGGCGCATCGCAGCGGTCGCGGACGTCTTCGACGCGATCACCACGCCGCGGGTATACCGAGCGGGGGTGCTCTCACAGATGGCGGCGCGCGCCTACATCCGCCGCGAGCGCGACACGCACTTCGACCCCGCAGTCGTGGCCGAGTTGTTCCCCTCGGCTCCGCGCCAGAGCCGGGCCCTCGCGTACCACGCTTGACCCCCTCCCGGCGTGGTCGCGCGGGCCCGGTCACGGCGCTCGATGTACCCGGTTGGGGTAGCCGGATCGAGCGGTTGGGTGTCGATACGACCAGGAACCCTGAGCGGGCCCAGTTCAACAACGCATCCCCGTCGCGAGGCGGGCACGCAAAGCCACGGG
>JAWVEN010000004.1:0-341340 GCA_033856675.1 Gaiellales bacterium
TCGCCCGCGACTGCAATCCGACGGGCGTCGAGACCCTTGCTTTCCCCGCTGCTCACGACCCAGCGCGCAGCCGTGTAGTTCTGTTCGATCGCGACCGGGTAGCGGGCCTCGGGTGAGTGGTCGTACTCGGGGAAAACGACAGCCGCGCCAACCCCGACAGCGAACTCACGGACGAGACGGTCGTGAGTCTGCGCGTCGCCGAAAACCCAACCCGCGCCGTGGATGTAGAAAACGACGGGCAATAGTCCGGTTGCGCCACGCGGTTTGACGATGCGAACCTTGACCTCCCCGGTCGGGCCGCCGCTGATCGTCAGCCACTCCTCGTCGATCTCAGGCTTGTCGACGTCGCCCGACTGCACCTCGTCGACTGCCTTGCGACCTTCAGCCAGCGGCAGATCGAAGAGAAACGGCGGATTCGCTGTTGCTTCGGCGAACGCCTGCGCCGCCGATTCGAGCACTGGTGCGGACGCCTCTGTTGCGGCCATCGAAGGCTCCTTTCAGTTCTGAGTTGAGTTTGTGTGCGAGAACCTGTCGCGGTCGGAAGGTGCGGAAGGCTTCTCCCGCCCGACGTTGCGGGTGTCTGGCCCGGGTGCGATGACAGCCACGCCTGTACGCCCTCCATCGACGTCGATCACGGTGCCGTGGACGAACGCGGCCTCGTCGCTGGCGAGATAGACGGCTGCATGGGCGATTGCGTCAGGCGTGCCGCTGGCGCCGGCGGGCGTCCCGCGCATCATCACTTCGGCCGGATGCTCGTCGGCACCGGTCGCGTCAGGTTCGGGCGTAAGGATAACGCCGGGAGAGATGGCGTTGACGCGGACGCCTGCGGGGCCGAACTCGGCCGCCCATGCTCTCGTGAGCGTTTCGATCGCACCCTTCGTGGAGCTGTAGAGCGAGCTGATCGGGATGCCGAGCCGCGCGATCCAGGAGCCGAGGTTGATGATTGCTCCCTCGCCGCGCTCGGCCATGTCCGGCGCGATCGCGGCGGTGAGGAAGAACGGCGCCTTGACGTTGACGGCATAGACCTGGTCGAAGGTCGACTCGTCGGTCGTGGCGGTGGGCGAGCCGGGGTAGATGCCTGCGTTGTTTACGAGAATGTCGATGCGTCCGCCGAGCACCCGCGTTGCCTCGACGGCGAGGTCATTTGATGCTTGCGCGGAGCCGTCGAGGTCGGCGGCTACGAAGTCAGCGTGGCCGCCTGCTGCACGGATCTCATCGACAACCTCCGCGCCGCGCTCGTGACTGCGACCGCTGACGACGACGTGTGCTCCTTCGGCGGCGAACATCGTGGCGATCGCGCGGCCGATGTTGCTGGTGGCGCCGGTGACGAGCGCCGTCTTGTTCTCGAGTCTTGTACCCGTGACCGTCATGTGACCTTGAGGACGCCGTGCATGATCGTGTGGTGCGGGTCGCACACGGAGTGATACGTCCCCTTCTTCAACTTCACTGTCCATTTGGTCGTACCGGTGCCGGCGACGCTCGTCTTCTTGTCGACCCCGGGGCCGGTCAGGTGGAAGTCGTGGATCGACGCGAGGTCGTGGATCGTGATCACGTACGTCCCAGCCTTCACGGTTTTCTTGTTCATCGTGATCGTGAAGCCGGGGCCGACGGTGGCGGTCAGGGTTTCCGCGTTCGCTGCCGCGAGCGTCGAGCTCGCGAGCGCAAGCGTCGCGAGGATCGTTGTCAGGCCAACGGAGATCAGTCGCATGGAAGCTCCTTGGTTCGTCGCGGTTAGCTGTTGAGGAACTCCACGATGTCGTTGGCGAACTGCTCCGGGTACTGGTCGAGGAAGCCGTGGTTCGCATCGGGGTAGATACGGAGCTCGGCGTTTGGGAGTCGCTCGGCCAGTAGGCGGCTGTTCTTCGTGTGCATCATCTGATCGTCGTCGCCATTGGCCACGAGCGTGCGCTGCGTGATGGCGGCCAGCCGGTTGAGCATCGAGGCATCGGGGATGCCCCAGGCAGTGATCGCGGCGAGCTGGGCGTCGCGCGTTGCCAGGTCTGTTGGGGCGTCGCGCTCCTCCTGCCGCTGGTAGGCGCGCTGGAGGTACTCGGCGCCCTTGGCGCGGCTCTCCTGCGACGGCGAGAAGAACAGGTTGAGCAGGTCGTCGGCGGTTGGCTGATCGGCTGTGGCTAGGGCGAAGACCGCGTCGGACCAGCGATGCAGATCTGGGCCGCCCTGAGGAGCGGTTCCGGCCAAGACGAGCCGGCGAACAAGGCGCGGGCGCAGCAGCGTCAACTCCTGCGCGACGTGGCCGCCGAGCGAGAAGCCGAGGATGTCGACTTCCTTCAGGCCGAGCGCGTCGATGAAGGCGAGTACGTCGCGAGCCATGTCGGTCACGTTGTCGGGAACGACTCCGGTCGAGCCGGCGACGCCGCGGTTGTCGAGCAGGGTGACTTCACGATCCTGGGCGAGCCGGTCGACAAGCGCCGGGTCCCAGCTGTCGAGGTTGCCGCGGAAGTGCTGGAGGCCGATCAGCGGCGGCGCGTCCGTCTGATCGTTGCCGAAACGGCGGTAGACGAACGAGTCTCCGTCGATCTGGACGGACCGATTTTCGGCCGTCAACTGGCTGTCAGCGTCGGCCGTGCGTGTGTCGCGGCCGAGTTGATCTGTCGTGGTCATGCATCCCCTCCTGCTTGAGACCCGCAGTCCCGGGAAATTGCGGGCGGTCGAGTGTGTTGCTTCGAGCAACCGACTCTACCAAAAGTCTGTAGCTTCACGCAACCATGTCGCTACACTTCTTCGCATGCTCAAGCGAAACTACGACGGACAAGAGTCATGCTCGGTCGCGCAAGCGCTCGAGATCATCGGCGAGCGCTGGACCTGGCTGATCATCCGCGACGCCTTCCTCGGCCTGACCAAGTTCATCGAGTTCGAGCAGAGCCTCGGAATCGCTCGCAACGTCCTCACCAACCGTCTCAACCGCCTCGTCGAAGAGGGGATCTTCGAGCGCGTCCTCTACCAGGAACGCCCAGCGAGGTACGAGTACCGGCTGACGCAAAAGGGTTCCGACCTGTTTACGGCGCTCAACGCGCTCAGGCAGTGGGGCGATCAATATCTGAGCGACAAGCCGATGCGACTCCTGCGCCGCAAACGCGACAAGACACCCGTCATCGCAGCACTCGTCCCCGAAGGAGCGCGCGTCCTCGCCGCAGACGAGATCGAGCTCGTGCCGGGGGCAGGCTTCCCACACCGCGCCCGCACGAAGTGATGCAAGGACCGTTGATCTTCATCGCAACGAATCGCCTCAAGCCCGGGCGACTCGACAGCGAGCGCGCGCGCGTGCTGGGTCTCGTCGAATTCGTCGAGGCCAACGAGCCACGTTTGATCGCCTTCAACGAGTACGTGAACGAAGCCGGCGATGAGGTCTCGGTTGTTCAGGTTCACCCGGACGCCGCCTCGATGGAGGCGCACATCGCGATCGTTGCCGACAGAGCGCGAGCGGCATATGCAGAGACGCTAGACGCGACGGTCAGGATCCAGGTCTTCGGGCAACCGAGCGAGGAGATGCTCGCCGCTCTGAAACAGCAGGCAGGCGAGGGCGTCGAGATCGCCCTTCACACCGAGCATCTCGGGGGCTTCACTCGCGTCTCCAACCAGGACTAGCCCGGCCAACAACACGCCAAACTCGTGGCGCAGCTGGCGTCAACCCAAGCGACTGGATGAAAGCGCAAGGGGGTGATGGATGGGGAGCTTCCGCAGACCATGGGCTACGAGGCGGCGGGAATCGTCGACCAGCTCGACGGGGGCGTTGCGGACGTGGGCGAAGGGACCACGTCAACGCGTTTCTCTACCACGGCGCATGTCGCTGATCCGGCGGAATCACCACCGGCGGCCACGAGAACAAGAGCGCGCACGCTGTCCACCGCTCGGGGACGGACGCCCCTCCCCCTAGCCCGCAGGGTTACGCTTGGCGCATGCGTGAGCAGCAGATCGAGGATGCGCTGATCGAACTCGCATATACGTGGGGCGACATTGAGCGGATGACGGGACTGCTCGCGGCATCCGGGGGAACGAATCACAGCGCCGGGCGGCATGCGTCATGCATCGGCCACCGTCCCAGTGCTTCCGATCAGCCGATGGAGATATTCACCTCGTCCATAACGCCCTTGAAGAACCCGTGCGTGCCGCCGGTGTATGCGCCGAGCACGACCGGTGACTGATTCGAGATGGAGCCGATGACGACGTTCCGCCTGGTCGTGGAGCCGTCCACGGACACCATCACCTGCGAGCCCGTCTTGCTGCACCGGATCGTGTGAAACCCGGTGTTGGGCTTGATCTGCTTGCTCGAGTTCGCGGCGGCGACCCGCTCGGAGCCGCCGAACTGGCAGTGGACCGAGCCCGACTGCAGCAGTTCGATCTTGTAGAACTGCGACGGGAAGTCGCCCTTGCGGATGACGTCGTAGTCGCCGGAGGTCGGCAGCGAGGTCGGCTTTAAGCGCAACGTGATGGTGATGTTCCGCGAACTGGGGTTCAGTGATTGGTGGCTCGGCACGCTGACCCAGCCCCTGGTAAACGAGTAGCCCTTGCCGATCGCGCCGGGCGCCCGCCGTGCGACCGACCCGTGGATGGTCCCGTTATTGGCGGGGCTCGCGCCCGAATCGCGCATCGGCCCGCTCGATTCCTCCATGTGCCACACGGCGACGTTGGTCGCCGCCGCAGCGGTAGCCGCCAGGCCGGCCATGCTGGCGACGAACACCAACACAGACGTCCCCCCAAACCGGCGCATGCGCGCGCCCCTGCCCGTTCCAGATCGCATGCCGTACCCCCGGAGCTCGTTGGGTTCAGTGGTACCCGAGCGCGTGCACCTTACACATTCTCGAGCGCCGGAAAACGTGGCGCGCATCGCCTGCCGAGGCTGGGGTCGGGTTCTGTCCGACCTTGCCCACGCAGCCGATCATGGCGGGGTCGGTGCCGCTGACCGAGGTCGACGGCTATCAACTCACGCCGATAGAGGTGCCGTTCTACAAGGCCTTGCGTGAGACCGGGCTGGTGTTCGCGGTGCAGCCATGGATCCAGGGAACCGACCGCCACTATCGGCCGGACTTCCTAGTGTTCTATGACGGCGGCGCGGTCGTGGTCGAGCTGGACGGCCACGAGTACCACAAGACGAAGGGGAGCGGGGCCATGACGCGGCGCGTGACCGCTGGTTTCAGGCGCGCGGCGTGACGTCCCTGCGGTGGACTGGCAGCCAGGTCAATGCCGACCCGGACGCGCAGCACAGGTCAAGTTTGCCCAAACGCTGATGGATCCCGACTACCGCATGAGCGCCCACGAGTACGTCGCGCTGATCAAATTGGCAGAACTGCACGATGGCCCTCCGGGTCGTCCCTCTGGTCCAACCTTAGAGGAGCGACTCAGCGAGCTGCCGACTCCTCTGCTGGAGGCAGTGGTCATGCGGGCTCTGGAGGATGGCGTCGGGGAGGGCGGGCTCGCCGACGCGGGCTAGCAATCTCCGACGGGCACCAAATTACTCCGGGTAGGTGTGCCCACGAGCCAGCGGCGCCTCTCGGCGAGGTGGGGTCGCACGCCGGCCGATCAGCGAGGCGTACGGGCGTTCGCGCGGCCGGCGGAATCCCGAACGTATCAGCAAGCCATCCGAACCTATCGCGCGATCGTCACGCGATCCATTCGACGCCCCTGCGCGAATCGGACAACTACCCCACAGTCACGGTTCCACGCGGCAGACAGTCGGGGAAAGACTCTTTGGCACCCCGCAATTCAAGCCGAAAGTGACAGAATGAGGGCAACGGAGCGGCGCAGGAGTCGAACCTACCAACCGTTGGGCTACAACGGCCTGCCGGTTTTGAAGACGGCGAAACTTTGGCTCTGCGAGCGCGATTGTGGGCAGTGGGTGACCAGCTGAGTGACCACCGCTGACCGGCGCGAACCGCAAGGTGTCATGCGACGCGCTTGCTGGTGCCGGGTGTCCGACCGAGGGCCGTGCGAACATGTGTTCGGTATGGCCACCGCTCCCAGTATGCTCCCGCTTTCCCCACCGTGCCAAGGAAGCCGTGCCGAGCAAGCGCGTTCGCGACCCTATCCACCAGATGATCACGCTGGAGCCCGAGGAGTGGGATGCGGTCAACTCCAGAGCATTCCAGAGGCTACGACGGATAAAGCAGCTGGCTCTGACGGACTTGGTGTATCCGGGTGCGGTTCACTCCCGGTTCGATCACTCTCTGGGCGTCCGCCATGTGGCGCGGCGCTTAGCCGCCGAACTCGGACTCTCGGAACACGAAAGAGCGGTCGTGTGTGTGGCCGCGCTGTGTCATGACGTCGGGCATGGGCCGTTCTCGCACGTTTCCGAGCAGGTGGCCGATGAACTTTCGGGAAAGCACGGTGTTCACGAAAAGGTATCCGCCATGATCCTCAGACATGACGAAGAACTCAGGAAGCACTCGGTGACAGCGAGTGTGACGAGGCAGCGACCCTGATCGCAAAGGAAGGGATTCGCACACCGTCACGTGACATCGTCTCAGGCCCAACCGATGCGGACAAGCTTGATTATTTGCTCCGGGATAGCTATTTCGCTGGAGTGAAGTACGGCGAATATGATCTCGAACGCATTGTTGATTCCGTTGTCGTAATCGGGCAGCCAGAGGCATATCAGATGATGGGGTTCAAGGCGGACGACGTGTTCGCTGTCGAAGGGCTGCTGTTAGCTCGCCACCATATGCATAGGCAGGTTTATGGACATAAGACTCGCGTTGCGACAGATCTGATGCTAACCCGGGCGCTTAGATGTGGCATCAAGGACGGGTCTATTCCACGCGAACCATTTCTTTTGCCTTCGGAAGATGCGCCTCATACGCAGATCGAAGAGTTCCTTGCATCGTACCAATCATTGGATGACAATCAGTTGATGGACCGGTTGCTCCAAGCCGAGCCTGGTTCTGTGTCCCATGACCTAGCCCATTGCCTCAGGGAGCGACGTCTGCTGAGGCGCACGTGCAGGATTGAGTTGGCACCAGAGTTGCCTGAGCGGCTGGGCCAGTTAGCAGTGTCTAACATCCTCACTCCGACCCTGTTTGGGGCCGAAAAGCGTGAAGAGATCGAGCAAGAGATCGCCGCCGCGATTGGTGTTCCCCACCACTACGTGGTGCTCTATCTGGATTCGCGAAAGAACCCAACTCAGCGCGGCCCTGGTTCCACCGTCACATCGGAGGACATTTTGCTCATTACCGAGACTGGTCGAGACATTTCGTTCGAGAAGGAGAGCGAGATTTTTGAGCGTCAGGAAGTTCAACGCAAAGAAGTTCTCGCCGTGTATACTCCAAGTTTCGATCGAGCTTCGTGCAGGCACTGCGCGGATTTGGGACTGACCCTCCCGGCGGGTCACAGTCAAGGCGATACACGACAAGGCCGACACTGCCGTCGTCGGGGCCAAACGCGACCTTCAACGACGTTGAGGGCAAAGCCTGGTGGTCGCCACCCAGGCTGCACCCGACCAGTACCCCGGCCAGCAGGGCAGCCACCGAGACAGTGCGCCACATACCACTCAGACGGTAGAGCGCCTCGCGAAGTTCCGCCACCTTGGCGATCCCCCCAATCGGGCAGACCCAACTGCGCTACCGGGAAGGACGGTCTAGACAAGCGCCTCCGTGTGTGCGAGAGCGCTCAGGCTTGCCGCTAACCTAGCAGCCGATGGTCGGCTGTCTTGGGTATTGAATGGGTTGGTGTCCTAGTCGTCGCAGTGGACGTATCGGCCCTCGCTCGACAACGGATCACGCCTCCGAGCGCATCTCCGCCGCTCTCTGCCAAGCCCGTCAGACCGCTCTGGGAGCGGTTGTGAGGGCACGCCACCGTCTTCGAAGGCGCGGGGGTGGGGTGGCTTTGTTATGTGGCTATATGGGATGGTCGCCTGAGTGGCGAATGACCACGACGACTGTCGTCTTTCCCCAGCGCCGTCCCACCTTGTGCGCCAAGGGAGCCGAGGCGAACGGGCCAAAGACGTGCCCCGAGGCGACGCGGGCATAGAAGATCACGCCCGGATCGCTCATGGGATCACGACCAGGCGCAGCGCGGGCACAGGGACGAGCAGGCACGCACCGTTGGGAAGCGGCGCGTCGAGCACCACGGCGAAGACCGTCTCGCCGTCTTGGTAGGTGTGCTGTCCGACGACTGTGCCATGAAGGTTTCCGTACCTGGGCGGAGAGTGGGTCACCATCACGCGGTCGCCGTACCTCGGGCCGCGAACGCTAAGCAAGCTCCCACTCCCGATTCCGAGCGAACTCGACTGCGTCGCCTGCTCCGAGACGGCGGAGGTACCTGTCCGTGGTCGCGGCGGAACTGTGCCCCAGCAGATCGCGAATGGTCGAGAGCGGCGCACCTTCGCGTTCAAGCTCGACAGCATGTGCGTGCCTGAGAGCGTGGGCGTGCACTCGCTTCTCGATCCCAGCGCGACGGGCGAGCCGCTTCATCAGGTGTCGCACGTAGTCCTGTCTGACCTCGCCGCCATCGAGCGTGCAGATCAGCGGCGAGCGATTCGGGACGCCAAGCTTCCGCCTCTCTGCCGCCCAACGAGCCACCAAGGCGATGGTGCCAGCATCAAGGCCGACAACTCGTCGCTTGTCGTTCTTCCCGTGCTGGACGGTGAGCGTGCCCGAGGCGAGATCCACATCCTTTGGACGCAGCGCGAGCACTTCCCCGATCCGAAGCCCCGACCTCCATGCCAGGGCGATCATCGCTCGGTTCCTGATCCCGGTCGGCGCTCGATGCGAGCAGGCGCGGATCAGCAACTCGATCTCCTGCCTGGCGAGTAGATCGGCGTCCAACCGCCGAGACGACTTCTTCGTATCCAAATGACCTCCTTGAGTCACGCTTTTGAAGAGAACCGTGTCCGTATTGCACGTCTAGCGATGTGTGGTGCAGAACCGTGACTATTTCGCCGGTTTTCGGTCGATTGACACGACCTCGGAAGAGGGCACGTCGAGCACGACGAAGCCGTCGTATGTGGGCTGGTCGAGCAGCACCGTCGCCCGCTCCCCTTCATGGAGTCGAGTAGCCAGTCGCATCACCGTGCCGGTCAAAGTGGAGCGGAACCGTCCACCAAACGTCGTAAAGACGACCGCTCGATCCCCGCACGCAAGCTGGCGCTTCAACCAATCCTCCATCGCTGTTGGTTGCCTCAACCGAAGCCGCATCCCTTTGCCAACGAGACAGCGACTGTCCGTCTGGCGGAGCGCCAAGCGCTCACTCTTGATGCATGAAGGATTTTACCGCAGGCGAGGCACCCAAGCACGGGGCGTCGTCATCGCATCTACCTCCCCTTGCTAGAAACCGGGCACCTTGCCCACGGATTTCTCCCACCTACTCCAAAACCCCTCTCTTCCTACAGAGAAGAAGTGAAAGACCTCTTGAGAAGGGACAGCACTATGGATGAAGATGACACCTGGCGTGAGCCAGACAGCATCCCCGAGACGGAGCTTCGTCGCTGGCGGAGCAATCGCGCCGCGCTACGCGAACTGCTCAGCGACAGGCAATGGCACAAGAACTACGAGCTTGCTGAGGCGGGCGGACTCTCGTTCCACGGATCGCTCTACGCCTTGCGACAGCAGGGATGGTTGATCGAGACGCGGTACATCCTTCCGGGACTATGGGAGTACCGCCTAACCGGGCGCGGAGAGCCACGAGCTAAGCCGAAGATGAGTGAGCGCGAGGCGCGGATCGCTCGCCTCTATCTGTCTGCTGCGGAGGCGGCGTTCGGCAGTGAGGCAGCGAGGCAACTACAGGAGATGCTGCCGGACGATGTGTCGCTCATAACCCAGTCCTAAGGGCCAGTCGTGGCCAGATATCGCCGCCTGGTTCGGTCGCTGTCCCACCGCGTGTACCACGCGAGGGCCGTCGCGAACGGCAGAAATGATGCGGTCAGTTCGAAGGGGAACAAGAACTGCTCCCACGTATCAGCGGCGATCAGGCTTCGGGGGTCTGCGGCTGTTCGAACAAGAGCGTAGGCCAGCACGCCGAGGCCGAAGGTTGCAAGAATGCCGGTGAGGATGCCTTCCACCTGTACGAACTCCTTCTTCGCAGAGGCGACCGCCTGCATTATCACTGCTAGTGCGACGAGCGCGATGGATCCGACGACGCACGAATGTGAGGTACCGGCTGGAATGCCTTGCCGCGCTTGGGCTGAACCACACCGGCGTCGCCTGACGGCTCCAGCCGCGATCCGCCTTCCTGTCGGGCAGCACCGCATCCGCCAGGCAGACGTTGAGCAGTTCGAACGCTCCCACGAAACCGGCACGCGACCCGCGACCAGCCGCCTTTAGGATGGGCGGCATGGTCGAATGGACGATCGACGTCGAGACACCGTCCGCCAACACGCGCAGCGAGGATGCAGTCGATCCGCGGCGACCTACTCTCCCAGGCCCTTGCGGGCCAAGTACCATCGGCGCGGAGGGGCTTAACGTCTCTGTTCGGCGAATCGTCCGGGACACCGTGCGTGAAGGGACGCAGTGATGAGCAGTAAACCGGAGGCACCGCTCTGCCTCAGATGCGGCCGCCCCGTGGTTGTGAACCGCCAACACTACGAGACCTATGAGCGGATGCACTGGCTCTGCTTCCACCTGGAGTACGAACACGGCGACCACCGCGACCCTGACTCCGCGTGCGGAGATCCAGGATGTCCAGCTCGCGCGTTCGATCCCAAGCCGCCGCCGTCCTGGGACGAGGATCCCTCATGCTACGGCCTCAAGCCGGAGCTTTAAACGCCAAGCCTCGCCCCGTTCGGGACGGCTCGTGCTGCCGAGCAGCTCCTGGAGTGCCGCCAAACAACTCGACCGCGCATAGCAGCCCGAATCTCCCGCCCGCGAGCGCCAGGCAGTGGTCGATCGGTGCTGCCGCCTAAGGCTGGCGGGAGATGTGTCAGCGCTCGCAACGAATGAGCGTCGTCATCGGGCCGGTGATCGAGTAGATGACAGGCCGGGTGCTTCACCGGACGAGCGTAGGGCTGATCGCCGACATCAGCTTCTATCCTGCGCTCTGTGCTCACAGGCCCCTCCGTCACAGCGAAGCGCCGCTTCGCTGTTGTGCTGTCTGCGAGCTTCGTCAGCTTGCCGCTGCCACTCGGCACGGTTTCTTTCGACGCGCTCACGGATCGCCTCTTCGGCCATCCACGGTGGTTCGGCGATGTCAAGTCGGGCGCACAGGGACATGACCTCGGGCACGTATCGCCGCATGTCAACGTCGCCGCGCATGGCCATGCGGATGATGTCACGGTCGACCACGTCGAGCACGTACTGTTTGGGAGGCGGGCCACCGCTTCTTCCTGGGATCTTCAAGTCGCTCATGGCTGATTCGAGAGGCTAGCGCGAACGGCCACGCCGTGTGCGACGTCACTCCCACTCGCCCGACCTCGCCGCCGCGTCAGTCGAGGCCCCACCCGGCCTGAGGGATCAGATCATGACCGAGTGGCTCACGGAAGACTGCCTCGTATCTCTAGTGAAGCAGCGACTTCGCCAACTCATCGACGGCGACCCGGCGGCAAAGCGATTCGCAGTGTTGTCACGGGAGGCGTCCGCCTGGAACCCCGGTCTAGCCGACTCCTGACGCCGCGCACATCGGCGCAGACCTCACTGCGCTCCCGGGAGGGGTGAGCGTCGTCATCCGGTTTAGGGGTGTCACGCAGAAACCGGCGACCTTGCCCCCGGATTTTGGTGGGTTCAGCCGAAACCCATCTTGTGGACGCTGAGAGATGCGTGCCAGCCGTGCGCTTGTCGGTCGCGTGAGTGACCACTGAATGACCATCGTGCCTGAAACGAGCGAACTCAGGTGGACTCTGACGAACGGACGTTCGGCGTTGGCTCACCGCTTACCAAGGGCCGCAAAACCGCTCAACCATGAACGATTCGGCCTAACGGAGCGGCGCAGGAGTCGAACCTACCAACCGTTGGGCTACAACGGCCTGCCGGTTTTGAAGACCGGATGGGCCACCGGGCCCGTGCCGCTCCCCGTGGGGAAATCCTAGGCGGGGAACTAGCCTTCGGTGTCGGGGGAGGCGACTTCGTGTGCGCGCCGCTGGATCCGCGCCCGGGTCTCCTCGATGCGCAGGCGCAGCTCGCGCGAGTCGTCGTCCTCCACCGCCGCGGCTGCCGTGGTCACCGGCTCGCGTGGGGTTTCCCGGTCGGCCGTGACAGCGGTTGGGGCCGGCTCCGCAGCGGCCGGCGTGGCTGCCTCGCTGCCACCGCGTTCGGGCCACTCGCCTGGAGGCAGCTGCTTCGGGAGCCCGGGCATGAGCGACTCGCGCAGCCGCTGGTAGGCGCCGGGCGCAGTCACAAGTGCGCCTGTCGCCGCAGCTGCGCCAGCTATGAACCATCGGAACCGCGCCATCGAAGCCTCCCGGAAGTGGGCGGCAGTATACTCAGACCTCTACAACTGACCCAGCTTCCTGCTCCGGCATTGCGCGGCCTTTCGATCCTGGTCTCCGCGCTCTTTCGCCGCCGGGGCCGCAGAGACCGAAGGAGGTGATCAGGATCAACCCGTACGAGATCATGCTTTTAATCGAGCCGGAAGTCGCCGAAGAGCGACACGGCGAGATCATCGACCGCGTCAAGCAGATCGTGGAGAAGGGCGACGGCAGTTGGGGCTCCGTGGAGCCTTGGGGCCGGCGCCGGTTGGCGTACGAGATCAGGCATATGACAGACGCCTGGTACTACGTGCTGACGTTCGACGCCCCTCCCAACGCGCTGCAAGAGGCCACTCGCGTGCTCGCCATCACCGATGGCGTCATGCGCTTCATGGCCGTCAACCGCATCCCCGGCAGTTCGGCCCGCAAGCCGGACGAAAAGGCCGAGGCACCACCCGTCGAAGCGGAGGTCTAGGCCGTCCGCCGAGAGGCCTATCATGACGAACACACGTTCGCTATGGAGGCACAGGAGGAATCGTGGCAAACATCAACAGGGTCATCATCACCGGCAACCTGACGTCGGATCCGGAGCTGTCAAGCCTGCCCAGCGGCACGAATGTTTGCCGTCTGCGCGTCGCGACCAACCGGCGCTACAAGGACCAGGCAAGCGGGGAGTGGATCGAGAAGCCGAACTACTTCACCGTCAAGGTCTGGGGCGCTCAGGGCGAGAACTGCGCCAACTATCTGGCGAAGGGCCGCGCTGTTGCGATCGACGGACGCCTCGAGTGGCGCGAGTGGGAGAGCCAGGACGGCTCGAAGCGCGAATCGGTCGAGATCATCGCCGACACGGTCCAGTTCCTCGGCTCGCGTGACGGCGGCGAGGGTGGCGGCCAGGGCGGTCAGGCACGCAGCTTCGAGCCGCGCGGCGGCGAGCTGAAGCCCGACCCGGTGCCCGCTGCGTTCGGCAGCGGCGGGGACGACGACATTCCATTTTGAGTTAGGAGCACACACGCATGGCATCGAAGCCCAAGCGCCGGCCCACACCCAAACGGGGGCCGGGAGCGGGCGGTCAGACTCGGCGCAAGTCCTGCTACTTCTGCAAGGACAAGGTTGAGGAGATCGACTACAAGAACTACAACCAGCTGCGGCGCTACGTGTCCGAGAAGGGCAAGATTCGCTCGCGGCGCATCACCGGCGCGTGCCGGCGCCACCAGCGCCAGGTCGCGGTGGCAGTGAAGCGGGCGCGCGAGGTCGCGCTGCTTCCCTACGCAGTCAACTGAGACAACGCCCGGATTCACCGCAACGAGCGGTGATTTCCGGGGCGTGGGTCTGGTATCCGCCGACCCGCGCTGCGACGATGAACGCGGCCGAGCCGCGTGACCGACGAGGACGTGATGGCACACAAGGGAACACAGGCGATCCTGTTGCAGGACGTCGACAAACTGGGACGCAAGGGGGACGTCGTGAACGTCGCTCCTGGCTTCCTGCGTAACTACCTGGCGCCGCGAAAGCTCGCGCTGGCTGCCAGCGACGGCATGGTGGAGCAGGTGCGGCGGCAGGAGGACATGCGGCGGCGCCACGAGGCACAAGGCGAGGAGCAGGCGCAGGACATGGCGCACACGCTCAACCGCACCGTGCTGACGATCAAGGCGAGGGCCGGCGTCGAGGACCGGCTGTACGGCTCGGTCACGTCGAGCGACATCGCCGACGCGATCTGGAAGGCACGCAAGATCCGCATCGACCGGCGCAAGGTCTCGCTCGACGAGTCGATCAAGGCGCTCGGCAGCTACCGGGTCGGAGTCACGGTCTGGGGTGACGTCCAGGCGATCGTGAAGGTCATGGTCGTCCCTGGCACCGCCGGCGAGGAAGGCGGCGTCGAGGCGTTCGAGGCCGAGCCGGACGACTACTAGGGACACAGCGAGACCTTCCTTGGCAGTCGACCAGCAGCAACAGCAGCACTCCCCCACCATTCCTCCGCACGATCTCGACGCGGAGGAATCGGTGCTGGGCGCGATGCTGGTCTCGGTAAACGCAATCGCGATCGTGTCGGAGATCCTCCGCCCGGAGGATTTCTACCGGCGGTCGCATGCGACCATCTACGAGACCATCCTGCGGGTCTATGCCGAGGGTGGGACGGTCGACTCGATCACGCTCATCAACGCGCTCCAGAACAAGGGGCTGCTGGAGGAGGTTGGCGGCAAGGCCGCAGTCCACACACTCGCCTCGACGGTGCCTGCGGTGGCCAATGCGCAGCGCTATGCCGAGATCGTCAGGGATGCGAGCACCTACCGCAGCCTGATCCGCGCCGGCACCGAGATTGCCCAGCTCGGCTACGAGCGGCTCGGCGAGCCGCAGCAGTTGGTCGACCACGCGGAACAGGTCGTCTTCAGCATTGCCGACCAGAGGATCTCGAGCGACTTCAGCCCGATCGCTGCGCTCTTGCACGAGTCGTTCGAGCGCATCAGCGAGCTGCACGAGGCCGGTCGCGACATCACGGGCGTGGCCACCGGGTTCAAGAAGCTCGATCGCGTCACCGCGGGGTTCCAGCCGTCGAACCTGATCATCCTCGCCGCCCGTCCCGGGATGGGAAAGACGTCGCTGGCACTGAACATCGCCGCGTACGTCGGCATCACCGAGCGCCGTCCAGTGGCGATCTTCTCCATCGAGATGTCGCGTGACGAAGTCACCCAGCGGCTGATGTGCTCCGAGGGAAAGGTCGACTCCAGCCGGCTGCGCACCGGAAAGCTCGCACCCGAGGAGTGGCCGCGGCTGACCAGCGCGTGCTCGAAGCTGCAGGACGCTCCGATCTACATCGACGACACGGCGGGCGTCACGGCCCTCGAGATCAAGGCAAAGACGCGGCGGCTGAAGGCGCGGCATCCCGATCTGGGCCTGGTGGTGGTCGACTACCTCCAGCTGATGTCAGGCGGCGGCAAGTTCGACAACCGCGTGAACGAGATCTCCCACATCTCGCGGCAGCTGAAGCTGATCGCGCGCGACCTCGAGGTGCCGGTGCTGGCCCTCTCGCAACTCTCACGTGCCGTCGAGCAGCGCGGTGCGAAAGACCGCCGGCCGCAGCTTTCCGACCTGCGCGAGTCCGGCTCGATCGAGCAGGACGCCGACCTTGTGATGTTTGTCTACCGGGACGAGTACTACGATCCGGAGAGCGAGCACAAGGGAGAGGCGGAACTGATCGTCGCCAAGCATCGAAACGGTCCGTTGGACACCGTGCAGCTCGCATACCAGGGCCGGTTCACGCGGTTCGCCAACATGGCTCACGCGCCGGCCTGACCGGAGGTCCACCATGCCGTGCAACGTGATCGTCGGCGCCCAGTGGGGTGACGAGGGCAAAGGGAAGATTGTCGATCTGCTCGCCGAGCGGGCAGATGTCGTCGCCCGCTACCAGGGCGGCAACAACGCCGGGCACACACTCGTGCTGGGCGACGACACCTACAAGCTGCGGCTGGTGCCGAGCGGCATCCTGTACCCGGGGACGATCTGCGTGCTGGGGTCGGGCTGCGTGATCGATCCCGAGGTGCTGATCGAAGAGCTCGACGGCCTCGAGGAGCGGGGCATCGACACCTCCGGCCTGCGGATCTCCGGCAACGCGCACCTGATCATGCCGTGGCACAGGATCATCGACGCCGACTCCGAGCTGATGCTCGGGCGGCTCCAGATCGGGACGACGCGACGCGGCATCGGGCCCGCGTACGCCGACAAGGCCTCGCGAGTGGGAATCCGCGCACAGGACCTGCTTGACGAGAAGATCCTTCGCGCCAAGATCCAGACGGCGCTGTCGGTCAAGAACGTGCTGCTGCGCAAGATCTACCACCAGCGACCGCTGGACAAGGAAGTCGTGACCGAGGCGATGCTGCGCTACGCCGAGCGGATGCGGCCCTACATCACCGACACCTCGCTGCTCGTCAACCGGGCGCTCGACGAGGGGCGCACCGTCCTGTGCGAGGGCGCGCAGGGGACGTTGCTCGACCTCGACAGCGGGACCTATCCGTTCGTCACCTCGTCGAACCCGATCGCCGGCGGCGCCTGCTCGGGACTGGGCATCGGGCCGACCCGGATCGACTCGGTTCTGGGGGTCACAAAGGCGTACCTCACCCGTGTCGGGGCCGGGCCGTTCCCGAGCGAGGCCGACGAGGAGCGCTCCACGCGCATTCGCGAGCATGGCGGCGAGTACGGCACGGTCACCGGCCGGGACCGGCGCTGCGGCTGGCTCGACCTCGTCGGGCTGCGCTTCGCCGCACGGCTGAACGGGCTGACCGAGCTGGCGGTGACCAAGCTCGACGTGCTGTCGATCTTCGACCACATTCCGATCTGCACCGAGTACAAGCTGCCCGACGGCACCGTGACGCGGGACTTCCCCGGCCATCAGAGCGACTTCCACCACGCCAAGCCGGTCTACCAGGAGCTCGAAGGGTGGGGCGTCGACATCAGCGGTATCAGCGAGCACGCCCAGCTCCCGGCGGCAGCCCGTGCCTACCTCGCCTTCATCGAGGAGCAGGTCGGCGTGCCCGTCGCCATGGTCGGCACCGGACCTCGCCGCGACCAGGTGATCACCGTGCGCGACGTGCTCTCCGCCGCCTAACGGTCGTGATCGCTAGGCGCGAATCCGCTCGCCGCGCGGATCCCACAGGGGCTCGGCGCTGACCTCGGCCGGCACCCACTCGCCGAACACCTCGACCTCGACGTGGTCGCCGACGTCGGCGTCTGCGGGAAGGTAGGCATAGGCGATCGACCGCTCGACGGCATATCCGTAGCCACCCGTGGTGACGCGCCCCACCACGTCGTCGTTTCGCCGCACCGGCTCGGAGCCCAGGCAGACCGAGCGTGGGTCGCTGAGCACCAGGCAACGCAGCCGGCGCGCGGGCGGCTGCTCGCGCGCGGCGAGCAGCGCATCGCGGCCGACGAAGTCGCCCTTGTCGGGTTTGACGGCGAATCCGAGGCCTGCCTCGTCGGGCGTGTCCTCCGGCGTCATGTCGGCGCCCCACACCCGATAGCCCTTCTCGATCCGCAGAGCGTCGATCGCGCGGTAGCCGCACGCGCGCGTGCCGTGATCTCGGCCGGCGCTCCACAGCGTGTCCCACAACGTCTGCCCGTACTCCGTCGGGCAATAGAGCTCCCACCCCAGCTCTCCCACGTAGGTCACGCGCACCGCCAGGCAGGGGACGTAGCCGAGGGAGATCTCGCGCGCCGTCATGTAGGGGAACGCGTCGTTCGAGAGGTCGCTCTTCGTCAGCGGCTGCAGCACCTCCCGGGCGCGAGGCCCCCAGAGGCCGAAGCATGCGTGCGCAGAGGTGACGTCGAGCAACTCCACGCTGCCGTCGCTCGGCAGGTGCTTTCGCACCCAGCCGATGTCGTGGTTTCCGAACGCCGTCCCGGTGATGATCCGGAAGGCGTCGTCGCCGAGCCGCGTCACGGTGAAGTCGCACTCGATGCCGCCTCGGCGGTTCAGCATCTGCGTGTAGGTGACCGAGCCGGGCGGCCGGTCGACGTCGTTTGCGCACAGCCGCTGCAGCAGCGCAAGGGCGCCGCGCCCGCGAACCTCGAACTTGGCGAACGAGGTCTCGTCGAACAAGCCCGCTGCGGTGCGCGTCGCCATCGCCTCGGCGTGGATCGCCGGCGACCAGTTCTCACCGGCCCAACCGCGCGGACGGAGCCCCTCGTCGCCCTCGACAGCATTCGACTCGAACCAGTTCGCCCGTTCCCAGCCGGATTTCTCGCCGAAGGAGGCGCCCAGCTCGCCGAGGCGAACGTAGGCGGGAGACAGCCGGAGCGGCCGTCCCGCATGTCGCTCCTCGTTCGGGTACTTGATGTCGTAGTAGGTGGCATAGACCTCGGTCGCGCGGGCCAGCGCGAGCGCTTGGCTTCGGTACTGGCGGCCGAAGCGGCGGATGTCCATGTGCCACAGGTCGAGGCTCGGCTCACCGTTCACGATCCACTCGGCCATCTGCCAACCCATCCCGCCTGCGCCCGCAAGGCCATGCGCGCAGAAGCCTGCGGCGACCCAGAAACCGGGTACGTCGGACTCGCCGAGGATGAACTCGCCATCGGGCGTGAACGCCTCCGGGCCGTTGAAGAGCTTCTTCACATCGGCGGACTCCATCGCCGGCACGCGGCGGATCGAGTTCTCGAGCAGCTCCTCGAACCGATCCCAGTCCTCCGGAAGGAGCTGCGCCTCGAACCCGTCGGGCACGCCGTCGAGCGCCCACGGCGCCGGCTGCCGCTCGTATCCGCCCATGACGAGCCCGCCGACCTCGGTGCGCCAGTAGACGAGGTTGTCCGGATCGCGCAGCGTCGGCAGCGCCTGAAGCGGCGGGTCGAACGCCTCGGTAATCAGGAACTCGTGTCCGTACGTCACGATCGGAACGTCGACGCCGACCATGCGGGCGATCTGCGGTGCGTACATTCCGCCCGCGTTGATCACGACGTCGCTGCGGATCGTGCCCTTGTCGGTGACCACCTCGTGCACGCGCCCGTTGCGCAGGTTGATGCCCGTCACGCGGGTGCGCTGCTCGATCTCCGCACCGAGCAGCCGTGCGCCGTCGGCGAGGGCGAACGTCAGCTGACTGGGATCGAGGTAGCCGTCCTGCGGGAGAAAGGCGGCAGCGACGACGCCGTCGGTGCTCATGGGCGGGAACAGCTCCTGCGCCTCGCGCGGCGAGATGATCTCGACCGGCAGCCCGAAGCTCTTCGCCCAGCCGGCCTGGCGCTGGATCTCCTCGTAGCGGGCCTGCGAGGAGGCAAGCCGCAGACCGCCGAGCTCATGCCACCCGGGATCCTTGCCTGTCTCCTCCGCGAGGTCGGCGTAAAGGCCGACCGAGTACTGCATCATCTTGGTCAGGCTGACGGTCGAGCGAAGCTGTCCGACCAGCCCCGCGGAGTGCCACGTCGAGCCGTAGGTGAGGCCGTACTGCTCGAGTAGCACGACGTCCTTCCAGCCGAGCTTTGCGAGGTGGTAGAGGATGCTGCAGCCCCCCACGCCGCCGCCGATCACCACGGCTCGCGCCTCGCTCCTCACTGCCACCCTTCCACCACTGGTATAGACCAGTCCAGCCGGTCCACGACAGCCGCTGCACCGACCATCCGCTCGGCGGGAGCGGTGCCCGCGACGACGATGCAGCGCATTCCGGCGGCCAGCGCGGCGTGCAGCCCCTGCTCGGAGTCCTCGAAAACGAGCACGTCGGCCGCCTCGATCGGCTCGTCCGAGTCGCGCTGGAGGTGCTCGAGTGCGAGCAGATACCCCGCGGGATCGGGCTTGCCCGCCGTCACGTCCTCCATGCAGACCAGCACATCGAACACGTCGCGGATGCCCGCCGCTCCGAGCACCGCCTCGATCTCGCGGCGCGCGGCACCGGACGCGACGGCCACCGGCACCCGCTCGGCGACCCGGCGGACGAACTCCGCGGCTTGCGGGCTTACCGTCGGCCGTTCTCGCTGCCGCTCCAGGTAGAGCTCCGTGCGCCGCTCCACCAGCCGCTCGGTCAGCCCGTCCTCATCCCTGCGCCCGAAGCGGGCGAGGACGCGCTCGCAGATCTCCTCGTCCGAGTAGCCGGCGAATTCCTCGAAGTACAGGTCGCGTCCGACCGGAATGCCCACCTCGCCGAAGATCTGCTCGAACAGCTCGGCCAGCAGCGGCTCGTCGTCGGAGATCGTGCCGTTGAAGTCGAAGATGACGGCGCGGGGCGTTGTCAGGAGAGCTGGGTGATCCACTGCTGGAAGCGCGGGTCGGACGTGCGTCGTTCGAGCCGGTCGAAGAACTGTGCCGCATAGGCCTCGTAGTCGGTGTCGGTCGTCTTCAGGCCCTGCTGGACGACGCCCCACATCGCCTCCCGAAAGTCGCTCATGATCCGCATCAGGCGCAGGCGCGCGTAGTCGTCGACGCGCACCTCGTCGAAGTAGGCGAGCAGCAGGACGCGATCGTCGTCCTCGTCGAGCTCATGGTTGGTCGAGAAGTTCGCGAGGTCGAAGAACGGGTCGCCCATGCCGGCGTATTCCCAGTCGACGACCTTCAGGCGGCCCTCCTCGACCAGGAAGTTCGCGTTCAGGAGGTCGTTGTGGCAGAGGGACGTGCCCGAGGAGGGGCGACCCAATGCCGGGCGCATCTGCTCGGCGACCGTCCACGCTCGATGGAACGCATCGGGCAGCTGCACGCCGAGCTCCTGCGCGTTGTCGCGGTACATCTCGACGATCCCATATGCCGAGAAGCTCGAGGGAACCGGCGGTCCCGCGTGGAGGCGGCGCAGGATGGCGGCGACCCGGCCGATCATCTCCGGCGTGCGCATCTGCTCGGCCGGGACGCCGTGTCCGTCGACGAAGCGGGTGACGAGGATCTTCTCGGGCCGCAGGTATGCCAGCACCTCCGGCCCGATGCCAAGGCCGGCCGCTGTGACCGTCGCGGCGTACTCGGCCTCCCGGTCGGCGCCCAGCATCTCGGCGTCTCCCGTGATGCGCAGCACGTAGTCCGCCGGCGCGCCGATGATGCGGTAGTTCAGGTTCGTCAGCCCACCCGGCAGAACGGTCGCGCGAAGGCCGTATCCCCGCCATTCCGGGATGCGGTCTGCCAGCCGGCGCAGGTCGTCGCCGGTCGGCGGATTGGAGATCGGCTTGATGTCCATGCCGCTGGCGGCCGAGTGTACAGTGGCCCGATGCCACAGACCGATGTGACGGTGATCGGTGCCGGGCTGTTCGGGACGACCCTCGCCGCATGTCTTGCCCGCGAAGGCCTGCGCGTCAGGCTGTGCGAGCGCGGCGTTCCCGCTGCGGGCGACACCGGCCGCTCGTTCGGGATGGTACGCAGGCACTACTCGAATGAGGTCACCGTGCGCCTCGCCCGCCGCGGGTGTGAGCTGCTCGCATCTTGGCCCGAGGCCATGTACGTGCCGACGGGCTATCTGCTGACGGTCGGCCCGAACCTGCGGGAGGCGTGTGAGCGCAACGTCGCGCTTGGGCAGTCCCTTGGCGTGGACACGCGGCTGATCGAGCCCGACGAGTTGCCGGCCATCGAGCCGCTGATCGATACCGACGGCATCGCCTGCGCTGCCTACGAGCCGGACGGCGGTCTGGTCGACGCCGGCAAGGTCGCCCTGGCGGCATTCGGCGCGGCGCTCGCGGCCGGGGTGGAGGTGCAGTTCGGCGCCGTCGACCGGCTGCCCGAAGACGGCTCGACCGTCGTTGTGGCCGCGGGCTGCTGGTCGCCGGAGCTGCTACCGGAGCTGCCGGTCACGCTGCGCCGAATCGAGATCGCGGTGCTCGACGACGCGCCGGTGCGGGCGGTCGTGTCGGATGCCGTGTCGAACGTCGTCACGCGGCCGCAGGTCGGGCGCGGCGCCTGGGCCGTCGCCTACGCGGGCGAGACGCTGTACGGCAGTCGCGACGAGTGCGATGGTGAGGTCGACCCGGAGTACGTAAAAGCCGTGCGGCGCGCGCTCGGAGAGCGGTATCCCTCGATTGCCGATGCGCCGTATCGCCGCGGTTGGGCCGGTGTCTACGACAACACCCCTGACTGGAACCCCGTGGTCGGCTGGGTGCGCGACGGCGTCTACGCCATCGCCGGCCTTTCCGGTCACGGGCTGAAGCTGGCGCCGGCGGTGGCGGAATGCGTTGCGGCCGAGCTGGCAGGCAAGGAGCCGCCGATCGACCTGTACCCGCTGCGCTTCGAGCGCTTCGCCGAGGACGACCTGTTGCAGCTCGCCTACGGTCCGGGAGCGCGCGCCTGATGGAGATGCGCCGACTGGGAGCCGACGGGCCGGACATCTCAGTTGTCGGATTCGGCTCGTGGGAGGCCGGCGGACACATGTGGGGGAAGAACGCGTCGGATCGGCAGGTGATCGAAGCGGTCCACGCCGGCCTCGACGCCGGCATGACGTGGGTCGACACGGCCGAGGTCTACGGTCAGGGCGAGTCGGAGCGCCTGGTGGGAGAGGCTCTCCGTGGTCGCGACGACGCCCTGGTCTTCACCAAGGTGGCGCCGGACGACGAGGGCAGCGGCATCCGGCCGGAGGAGATCCGCCGCGCCATGGACGCGTCCCTTGGCCGGCTGGGCCGCGACCACGTCGACCTCTACCAGATCCATTGGGCCGACGACCGCGTCCCGGTCGAAGAGAGCTGGGGCGCCATGGCAGAGCTTGTGGCCGCCGGCAAGACCCGGTTCATCGGCGTGTCGAACTACGACCGCGAGCTGATCGAGCGCTGCCTGCCGATTCATCCGGTCGCGTCGGTGCAGAACAAGTTCTCGCTCCTGACGCAGGAGGATCGCCCGGATCTCCTGTCCTGGCTCGACGAGCAGGGCATCGGGTACCTCGGATACAGCCCGCTTGCGGCGGGACGGCTGACGGGGGCGATGTCCCCGGATGTCCGGTTCGCCGAAGGTGATTGGCGCAGTGGCCGCGGCGAGTACGAAAGCTGGCGCGAGGACGGTGAGGAGTGGTCATTCGATCCGGATCCGCTTCGGCGCGACCTCGCGCTGGTCGAGCGCATGCGCGCGGTCGCGCAACGGCTCGGCCTCAGCGTTGCGCAGCTGGCGCTGCGCTGGGCGCTCGAACAGCGCGGAGCCACCGCCGTCATCGCGGGCAGCCGCAATGCCGAGCACGCGCGTGCGAATGCGGCAGCCGGGTCGGTGCGTCTCGATGCGGAGACGCGAGCCGAGTTGGACGCGCTGTTTCACTCCGCCTCCTAGACTGTTGTCGTGACGCAGGTGACCCAGCCAGATCCGGGGCTGCGCCATGACGACGAGCGCATCGTCGGCGAGTGGAAGGACTCCACCGCCCGGCGGTTCGTGCGCTGGGTCATGCTCGCGACGGCCGCTCTGCTCGTCGCGGTCCTGGGCGCGAACGCCCTGGTGGATCCCTACGGAACGATCGGCACCGGGATCTTCCCGTCGGTCATCCCGGAGGACTCGTCCGCCAAGGTGCAACTGCTCGAGGGGCTCGACCTGCCGCCGCAGTTCGTCGTGCTCGGTTCGTCCCGTGCCATGCGGATCGAGCCGTCGTACATCCGCAGCAACACGGGCATGCGCGGCTTCAATGCGGCTGTGCGCAGCGGGACGCCGCTTGATGCCTGGGCGTTCGCGAACTTCATCCATGACCGCTGGCAGGGCTCCCAGCAGAAGTACATCTGGATGCTCGACGTGAATGCGTTCCAGTACCAGAGCCCGAAGGTCCACGAGAACCTCTTCCGCACACCCGAGCTTGCGCAGTACTTCCCGGCGTCCGACCGCACGGGGCTGAGCGCATCCGACGTGCTCGACTTGTTGTCGTGGCAGGCCACTCGCGACTCCTTCCGCTCCGTGCGGGCCAAGATCCGCGGCGTCCCGCCGGTTGTGCGCAAGGACAAGCGGGCGCCGGGCGAGTACACGCCCGACGGTGGCCGGCTGGCCGGGGACTTCGGCAACCCCGGCGTGTCGAACAATGCGGGGCTCGGCGTTCGGATCAAGGCGACACCTGAGGCCGCGAAGGCGGCGTACTCCGGCCCGGCCTTCTCCGAGGAGCCGCGCCGGTACTTCGAGCGCACCGTGGAGGCGATGAACCGGTGGGGCGCTGCCCCGGTGCTGGTGCTGACGCCGATCCACCCGCGCCTGCACGAGATCGCCGGCCCGCTCGGCTGGGATGCGCGTCATCGGGCCGTGCTCGACTACCTCGATCGGCTCTCCTCTCGGTTCCGATTCACGGTCGTCGACCTGACCTCGATCGACTCGTTCGGCGGATCGCCCGATGGCTTCTACGACGGCACCCACATGACCGTGGCGAATCTCCGGCTGATGCTCGACGCGATGCTGAAACAGGCTCCGGACCTGTCATGACCGTCCGGAACCGCACGCTGTTCGACGACTGGCTCGTCTGCGATCGCGACACCGCCGATCCGTTCGGCACGCTCGAGGAGTTCCTCACGTCGCATGGTTTCGGGGTCTGGAGCGAGCCGTTCGAGCCCGCGGCCGACGGTCTCGTCGCTGATCTCTACCTCGGCTACGAGTTGGCCGCGACGCTGCCCGGGGTGACTGAGCCGTTGCCCCACGAGCCATGCCGGCTTCCCGCGCTTGCCTGCCGCGTGCGGTCGGCCGAGGGCGAGCGGCGTGCCGTGCCGGGCCGCTTCCGGGCGGGGGAGTTCGAGCAGACCTGGACGAAAGCCGAGCATCGCTACGCGGTCGAGGAGGTCCGCGCTGCCATCGCCCGTGGAGACGTCTACCAGGCGAACATCGTCCAGCATCTTTCGGCGCCGTTCACGGGCGACCCCCGCGGCGTCGAAGCTGCGCTCGCGCCGCTCGGCGCGGAGCACGCCTTCGCCCTGCACGGTGACGGTTGGTCGATCGTTTCCGCAACCCCGGAGCTGTTTCTGCGCCGTCGGGGCGTCGTCGTCGAGACGATGCCCATCAAGGGGACGCGCGCCGCCGACGACCCGGAGCGCATCGCCGACAGCCCCAAGGATCGCGCGGAGCACGTCATGATCGTCGACCTGGAGCGCAACGACCTCGCTCGCATCTGCGTTCCGCACAGCGTGCACGTCCCCGACTACCTCGAGGAACGCCCCATGGCCGGCGTGCGGCACCTCGTGTCTCGCGTGCAGGGTCGCCTTGCGCTCGGCGTGGGTCTCGCTGACGTGCTGCGCGCGACGTTTCCCGGCGGCTCCGTGACCGGCGCGCCGAAGATCTCTGCGATCAACCACATCGCCCGCCTGGAGCCGGTCGGACGCGGGGCTTCGATGGGCGCGCTCGGGTCGGTCTACCCGAACGGCGACCTCGAGCTCGGCCTGACCATCCGCACGTTCGCGATCGCCGACGGCCGCATCCACCTCTGGGTCGGCGGCGGCATCGTCTGGGACAGCGACCCGCATGCCGAGGTCGAAGAGTCCCTGGTGAAGGCCCGCCCACTGCTTCGGCTCCTCTCAGCTAACGGCTAAACCCGTTAGTGCCAGGCACTAACGGGTCAACGGCGAGGTGTGCGTTAGTGCCTGGCACCGGTGCCAGGCACCGATGCCAGTTAGTGCCTGGCACCGAGGCTCCCGACGATGTGCTCGATCTCGGCGCGGGCGGCGCGGCCGGCCGCGGAGTGCCACCAGTTCGCGTGCCCGAGCACGAAGGTGTCCCAGGCCCAATCGGCCTTGTCGCGGTCGGCCTCGACGCCCCAGTAGTAGTCGAGAAACGAGATCCCGTACTCGAACTGGCAGGCGGCAAGCACGTCTGGGAACGCCTGCAGCTCCTCCTCGGTGAGCTCGCCGACGCCGTGGTAGGCCTCGATCAGGATGCGAGCGTGCTCGAGGTCGAATGCGGAATCGTCGCCCTCCGAGATGCGATTCCAGAAAAAGCAGTTGCGCTCGACCGCGACGGCGAGATCGAGCACGCGAGGCGCGTAGTCGGCCTGGTGGAAGTCGATGATCGAGGTGATCTCGTCGCCGCGGAAGAACAGGTTGTTGGTCTGCCAGTCGCCATGCAGCGGGCGTTCCGGGAGCCGGTCGGCCAGAGGACGCAGCCGGTCGAAGGTCTCGTGGTAGGCCGCGGTCACCGCGGGCGCCCAGTCCCGGTCATCGAGGTAGTCGGCAACAGCCGGCCGAGCGGCGCACAGCAGCTCGACCGCCTTTGCCGGGGCGAGGTGGACGAGCCCGAGCTGGACGACGAAGCCGGTCTGTGGTTGCGGCTGCCGCGGTTCGAACCCTTCTCCGGCTTGGTGCAGGCGGGCCAGCATCCGTCCCGCCGCGGCGACGTGCGCCGTTCGTGCAAACGGCTCCCACGTGTCGACGCCCGCATAGACGTCGTCACCGCGGGCGACATCGAACACCTCGTACCACAGCTCGTTCTCGGCGGTGAGGTTGCGCACCCGCACGGCGGGAACGCCGTGGTCGGCGAGGTGGTTCGCCAGCCGGTGTTGCCACTTGAGCTGCTCGAGCCCGCGGCGCATCGCCGGCTGTCGCTTAACGATCGCCTCCCCCGTGTCCCAACGGCAATGCGCCACGGCGAACAGCCACCGGAGGTGCTGGCTCACGATCTCCACGGGGCGTCCAAGCACTCGAGCCGCCTCTCCAGGCTCGATAGGTCCCCAGTACCGGTCGCTGATTCCCACCGGCGGTTTGTACCATTGGGCCGTGAGCGACGTCCTCGTCAGCCCGGCCTGGGTCCGCGACCGCCTGGGCGCTCTGCGTGTGCTCGACGTCCGCGGCGAGGTGGCGAAGGATGAACCGCGGTACCGCGCTCATCCGGAGCGCTACCGGGAGGGGCACATCCCGGGCGCGGTGTTTGCCGACTGGCGCCACGACTTCACGGATCGCGCGGCCGAGGTGCCCATCACCATCGCCTCCCTCGAGCGGTTCGCGGACGACGCCACCCGGCTCGGGATCGGCTCCGATACGACCGTTGTCGCCTACGACGACTACTTCAACGTTCTCGCCGGGCGGATCGTCTGGGCGCTTCGCTCCTACGGGCACACCAGCGCTCACGTGCTGGACGGCGGCCTGCCGGCGTGGACGGCCGAGCGCCATCCGGTGGAGACCGGTGCGGTGCTCCCGCCGCGGGCCGACCCGCCGCACCCGGTCCCGGGCCGGCTGGAGGGGTTGATCGACCTCGACGCCATGCGCGCGGCGATCGGGGAGGGCGCGCTCGTGCTCGATGCCCGTGCCGCGGCCGAGTACAGCGGTGAGGAGTCTCACGCGCGCCGCGCCGGCCATATCCCCGGTGCGCTGAACGTCCCCTACAAGTCACTGCTTGGAGCCGATGGCTGCTTCCTCGCCCCGGAACTGCTCCGCGGGCGGCTCGAGGAGTACGGTGTGGACCTCGAGCGACCCATCATCGCGTATTGCAACGGCGGGGTCTCGGCGACGGCCGTCGCGCATGCCGTGGAGCTTGCCGGCGCGCCGAGGCCGCTCGTCTACGACGGATCCTGGAACGAGTGGGGAAACCGTGACGACACACCAGCGGAGACCGGTCCGTGATCTTCGCCCTCGTGGCGGCAAGCCTCGTGTGCGGCGTGGTCGGGTTTCTTTCGGCCCGCTGGGTCGAGCCGACGCGCTGGACGAGCGTCACGTTCCGGTCGCTGTTCTGGGTGGGCGCACCGCTGACGGGAATCGTCGCGACGTCGACGCGGCTCGATGCCACTCTGCTGATCGGCCTCGCGGCGACGTGGGCGACGATGCTGGCCGCATTGTCAGCAGTCCTCGTGGCGACCCGGCGAAGCGACGGCCCCCGGCGGGCGGAGACGCTCCTCGCGCTCTGCTGGCCAAACTCGGTCTGGTTGGGATTCCCGGCGGTGGTCGTACTGCTTGGGTGGGATGCGCTGCCGCTCGCGATCGCGTTCAGTCAGTTCTGCTCAGGGCCGTTCACCATGGTGATCATCCCGGGAACGGCTGCCGCGCTGATGCACGCGGAGGCGCCGTTCCGGCAGCGGCTGCGGCTGTTTGCGACCAACCCGTACCTCCACCTGGTGGGTGCGGGGATGCTGTGTGCCGCGGTCGGTCTGACGGCGCCGCGGATCGCCGTGTCCGGGGCTCAGTGGGGCCTGCTGGCGTCCACGATCCCTGCATTTGCCGCGGTCGGCGGTGCTCTCGCGTCCCACCGGCTGTCGTTCGACCCCGGTATCGCGCGCCTGGTCGCGGGCCGGCTGGCGATCCTGTCGATTCCGCTGCTCGCCCTGCGCACCGCGATGCCCATCCCGGCGGCGTTCGTTGTTGCGGCCGGAATGTCGGTCGGCATGAGCAGCTTCCAGGTCGCCGCGACCTACCGCGTCCCGACGGCCCGGCTCGCCTCCGCGCTGGCGGTCTCGACGGCCTGCGTGCTCGTCGTCATCGCAGCGGCCGGTGCCGCGAGGCTGTGACCGTGCGCTTGCGACGTGCGACGGCCGGCGCGGTATGCCTGCTCGCTGCCGTTGCCTCCGGGTGCGATATCGGCTCCTCCGGCCCGCGGACCGCCGACCTGCAGACGCCGACATGCGCGTCGAAGGCATATCCGGAGCCCGACCCTGCGCGTCCGCGCTATCGCCTCGACCTGAAAGTCGATTCCGGCGGCCACACAGTGACCGGCATCCAGTCGGTCGAGTTCACGCCGGACATCTCGACCGACCGCATCGTGCTTCGGCTCTGGGCCAACTCGCCGACGCTGGTGCGCGAAGGCGCGCGTCTGCGCCTCGGCGGCGCGCGCGTCGACGGCGCTCGCGCCCGCGTCCAACTCCCCGACGCCACCACTGCCGTCGTCCGCCAACCCCTGGGTGCCGGTGAGACCGTGACGCTTGCGACCACGTTCCGGCTACGGCTTCCGGGGCCGATCGCCGACCGCATCTCGCAGCGGGGAGATGCGATCCGCCTGGGCTCGTTCGTGCCCCTGCTGCCATGGGTGCCCGGCGAAGGCTGGGCGCTCGACAAGCCGGCGCGCATCCCCAGTGAGGCGTTCGTCTCGCCCGCCGCCGACTTCGATGTCACCATCAGCGCGCCCGGAGTCGACGTGGTGGCGAGCGGCGTCGAGGTTTCGCCGGGGCACTGGCAGGCCGAGGCTGTGCGCGATTTCGCGATCGCCACCGGCGACTTCCGTTACGCCCGCGCGTCCGTGAAGGCGGCCGAGAAGAGGGTGTCGGTGACGGTTGCCGTGGCCAGAGGTGTGCCGGTCGAGCCCCAGAAGGCCGCCGACGAGGCGGTCACCGCCCTCGCGCACATGGCACGGCTGTACGGCCCCTATCCGTTCCCGCAGTACACGATCGCCTACGGCCCCGACCTGGTGGGCGAGGGCATCGAGTACCCCACGCTGGTCTTCCAAGGGCCGGATCCCCGTGGGCTGGTGACGTCTCACGAAGCCGCCCACCAGTGGTTCTACTCGCTCGTCGGCAGCAACCAGGCGAGGGAGCCGTGGCTGGACGAGTCGCTGGCGAGCTGGGCCGGAGCCGAGGCGGGCAACGATATGGAGCTGTTCCAGACGATCCAGGTGCCTCAGGTCGCCGGCGGCCGGCTCGGCGCCCCGATGACGTTCTGGGAGCGCCACGGCTCGGCGTACTTCGCCGGTGTCTACGCGCAGGGTGTGCAGGCGCTGAACACGCTCGGTTCGCCGCAGCAGATCGCGTGTGCGCTGCGACGGTATGTCGCGGCGAACGCCTATGGGATCGCAACGACGCAGGACGCCCTGGCGGCGTTTTCGTCGGTCTTCGTGCGGGCGGAGGTCGATCTTGCCCGGTACGGCATTCCGCCCCCGGCCTGACAACGCATGTTCCGCGACGCCGGTACCCGGGGACCCGATATGGTCGATCGGCCATTGCCGCGGTCCGCGGACGCGACCTAGCCTGTTATCTCAGCAGGCACGGCAAAACCAGCAACACCACATATTTGTGGACAAGGAGGAAGTTCGTTGGCGACCGATCTTGAGCAGTTCGTCGACGCCCCCGGCCGAGACGCCCTGATTGCAGATGTCCGGAGGCGCATCGACGCCGAGGGGATCACCTACATCTACTACCAGTTCATCTCGGTGACCGGCCGGATCATGGGCAAGGGAGTTCCCGCGTCGCACTGGGAGAACATGGCCCGCAAGGGCTTCCAGCTGGTCTACGGATCGACGGCGAACCTCTTCACCGACCGTCACGGCGAGTACATCGGATACGGCCCGGAGGCATGGGAGCTTGTCGGCATCCCCGAGCCCGAGACATTCCAGCCGCTGCCGTGGGATCCCAAGGTGGCCCGCGTGTGGTGCACGTGCTTCCGCGGCCGCGAGGATGAGAAGGACGCCGGCTCGTTCCTCAGCTCGGATTGCCGCGGGAACTTGCGCCGCATCCAGCAGTCCTTCGAGGACCGCACGGGCATGCATCTGCGCGCCGGCACCGAGCCCGAGATGATGTGGCTCAAGCTGAAGCCCGACGGAACGCCGGACGTCGCAGGCGTCACCAAGCCCTACTGCTACCACATCGACCAGTTCTCGGAGCTCCAGCCGATCATCCACAAGGTGATCGAGTACGGGCAGGCGATGGGACTCGACATGATCCAGGGCGACCACGAGGACGCTCCGGGGCAGATCGAGCTGAACTTCAACTTCGACCGAGCCGAGCAGACCGCGGACAACCTGAGCACCTTCCGGCAGATCTGCAAGCAGGTCGGCCGCGAGATGAATGTGTTTCCGTGCTTCATGCCGAAGCCCTTCATGGGCGTCTCGGCGAACGGCTGCCACCACAACATCTCGCTGTGGAAGGGCGACGAGAACACGTTCATGCCCGAGGGTGAGGATCAGCGGCTGCCCAGCCAGATCGGCCTGCACGCCATCGGCGGCGTGCTCGAGCACCTGTCTGCGCTGACGGCCGTGACCGCCTCGACGGTCAACTCCTACCGCCGCTTGTGGGACACGGGCTTCTGGGCGCCGGTCTTTGCCGACTGGGGCTTCCAGAACCGCACCACCGCGCTGCGCGTGTCGGCCCCCGGCCGGTTCGAGTACCGGTCGGTGGACTCTGCGGTCAACCCGTACCTGTCGCTCGCCGCGCTGATCCGGGTGATGGAGGACGGGATCGACCGGAAGGTCGATCCGGGCCCGCCGGAGGAGCGCAACATCTACGAGGCGATGGCCGGCGGCAAGGAGGTCAAGCGGATCCCGATGACCTTCGGCGACGCGCTCGACGCGCTGGACGAGGACGAGGTCGTCCAGTCAGCGCTGCCGGACGAGATGTACAAGGTGTTCCGCCACTACAAGCGCGACGAGTGGGAACGCTACTGCGCGACGGTCACCGAGTGGGACGTCGAGGAATACCTCGACATCCTGCCCTAGGGCCGCCCGTTCCAGCCGCTAGCGAGTCGGCCGCCACTATGGACGTTTCTCCATAGTGGCGGCCGCTGCCGGCCCGGTACTATCAGCCGTGGAAATGCGCTGACAAAGCGGATTCGCGCGGTCAGCCGGTCGACACCGAAAGGTTCTTTGCGTATGTGTGGAATCGCAGGGATCATCTACCGGGACGGCGCCCGCGACATTGGGCGCGACATGACCCGGATGCTCCAGTCAATGAAGCACCGCGGGCCGGATTCGACCGGCTACGCGCTGTACGGCCCAGCCACCAGCTCGGTTGTGATGCGCTACACGCTCGCCGACTCGAACGACGCGCGTGACTTCGACTTCAGCGAGCGGCTGGAGCGCAACCGTCAGGAGGTCGAGGCCCGCATGAAGTCGCTCGGCGCGACGATCGAGGAGGTCGAAGCCGAGACGGAGTACGCGTACCGCGTCACCCTGAACTACGACGGCGACATGAAGGCCCTCGCCGATTACATCGAGGACGTGCCCCATGCCGAGGTGCTCTCGCTGGGTCATTCGCTCGAGATCGTCAAGGACCTCGGCGACGCCGAGACGGTCGCGGAGCAGTACGATCTCGACGACTTCAACGGTACGCACGCGATCGGCCACGTTCGCATGGCGACGGAGTCCGACGTCGACATCTCAGGCGCGCATCCCTACTGGGCGTATCCATTCGCCGATGTGGCGGTCGTCCACAACGGCCAGCTGACGAACTACTTCCAGTGGCGCCGGCGCCTCGAGCGCTCCGGCCACCGCTTCCAGTCCGAGTGCGACTCCGAGATCATCGCGGTCTACCTCGCCGAGAAGATGAGCAACGGCCTGTCGCTCGAAGAGGCGATGCGCAAGAGCCTGGACGAGCTGGACGGCGTGTTCACGTACATCTGCGTCACCGGCGACGCGCTCGGTGTCGCGAAGGACGAAATGGCCGCGAAGCCGCTCGTGCTCTACGAATCGGACGACCTGGTGGCGCTGGCGTCGGAGGAGATCGCGATCCGCGCGATCATCGACCGAGAGATCGACACGTATGACCCATATGAGGGCGAGGTGCTGGTATGGACGCGGTAGGCGAGCGGCGCATCACGTATGACGCCCGCGGGCTCGTCGAGCCTGACGACACTGTCCCCAACGTCTCCGAGATCGAAGGCGACCGGGCGGTCTTCGACGCGGCCGACATGACGACTCGGCAGATCAACCTGGAGCTCAAGCACCTGCTTTACCAGCGCGGGGTGAAGGACGTCACCGTCAAGAACCCGGGCGCCAAGCACTCGCTGGGCGTCTGCATCCTCACGCGGTGCAAGATCACGTTCGAGGGCAGCCTCGGCTACTTCGGGTGCGGCCTGATCGATGGGCCCGAGATCCACATCACGGGTCGCGTCGGCTGGTCGTCCTGCGAGAACATGATGTCGGGCACCGTCGTGATCGAGGGCAACGCCGGCTCGCTGACCGGTGCTGCGCTTCGCGGTGGCGACTTGGTCGTCAAGGGCCGAGTCGGCGCTCGCAGCGGCATCGACCAGAAGGGCGGGACGATCCTCACGCTCGGCAGCGCCGGGTCCATGACCGGCTTCATGATGCAGCGCGGCCGGCAGATCATCTGCGGCGACGCAGGGCCGGGCCTGGGCGACTCGATGTACGACGGCACGATCTACGTGGGCGGCAAGGTCAAGGCGCTCGGCATCGACTGCGTGCCCGGCGAATGGACCGAGGCCGACACGGAGTTCATCGAGCGCAAGTTCCGGATCTACGGCCTGGGCTCGCCGCCCGAGTTCCAGAAGTTCGTGTGCGGCAAGAAGCTCTACAACTACGACAACCTCGAGCCGTCCGAGCGCAAGCTCGTTCTGTAGGAGAGGAGGACCACATGGCTACAGACAAGACCTCCTCACGGCAGAACGTGCTCGGGCGGAGCCGCATCTTCACCCCCGAGGTGATGGACGACATCCACATCAAGTCGGAGCTCGGTCGCTACCGGATGCGTGGGTTCTCGATGTTCAAGCCGATCCCGCACTGGGACGAGCTGATGTTCATGCCTGGCACGCTGACCCGGTTCGTGATCGAGGGGTACCGCGAGAAGTGCGAGACCAAGACGGTGCTCGGCGCGCGGTTCGCCAAGAAGCCGCTGGAGCTCGACATCCCGGTCTACATCACGGGGATGAGCTTCGGCGCGCTGTCGCTCGAGGCGAAGATGGCGCTCGCCAAGGGCGCCTCGATGGCCGGATCCGCGACGTGCTCGGGCGAGGGCGGCATGATCCCGCCGGAGCGCGACCTGTCGACGAAGTGGTACTACCAGTGCATCCAGAGCCGGTACGGGTTCAACCCGCACCACCTGATGCTGGCCGACGCCTGTGAGTTCTTCATCGGGCAGGGCTGCAAGGTGGGTCTCGGCGGCCACCTGATGGGCCAGAAGGTGACCGAGCAGGTTGCCGAGATGCGATCGCTGCCGGCCGGCATCGACCAGCGCTCGCCCGCCCGGCATCCCGACTGGCTGGGCCCGGACGACCTCTCGCTGAAGATCCAGGAGGTCCGCGAGGCCACCGACTACCAGATCCCGATCCAGCTCAAGCTGGGTGCGTCGCGCGTGTACGACGACGTCCGGATGGCGGCCAAGTGCGGCCCGGACATCATCTACCTGGACGGCGCGGAGGGCGGCACGGGCGCAGGCCCGCACATCGCCACCGAGGAGACCGGCATCCCGTTGATGGCGGCCATCCCCGAGGCTCGGCGCGCGCTCGAGGACGTCGGCCTGGCCGACGAGATCGACCTGGTCGTCGCAGGCGGTATCCGAAACGGCGGCGACATCGCCAAGGCGATCGCGCTCGGCGCGAAGGCCGTGGCGATCGGGCACTCCGCGCTGATGGCGCTGAACTGCAACAAGGAGATCCCGGGCGTCACCGACTACGAGGGCACGATCGGCGTCCCGGCGGGCCAGTGCTACCACTGCCACACCGGACGCTGCCCCGTGGGCATCACGACCCAGGACGTCGAGCTGCGCAAGCGCCTGATCGTCGAGGAGGCCGCGGAGCGGGTCTACAACTTCCTCCACACCCTGACCCTCGAGGTGCAGATGCTTGCCCGGGCGTGCGGCAAGACCAACATCCACAGCCTCGAGCCGGAGGATCTCTGTGCCCTCACCACCGAGGCCGCCGCGATGGCGAAGGTGCCGCTGGCCGGCACGACGTACATCCCCGGCGTGACCGAGGAGCGGACACTGAACGAGATTCGCAAGCTGGTCGAGCGGAATCACCAGGAAGACGTGCTCACCCACGAGTCGGCAGCCGCCCCGCTGCAGGCTGCAGGAGACTGACGATGTCGAGGAATGAACCCGAGAAGACACAAGGAATCGACGCCGAGTACCTGTCCGGCCGTCGCTTCCCGTACCAGGAAGACATGAGCCTGATCGACGATGTCGACCTGCTCGCAGCAACGCCGGGCGACGACATCAACTGGCTCGAGGACATCGAACTGCTGGTCGAAGACGGCGTGCCGGCCGTGTTCGACCGGTATTCGAACTCGTTCCTCAAGATCTACTTCCCGATCCCGGAAGGCCGGGAGCATGAGATCGCGCGAAAGGTGCTGATCACGCACCTTCAGTCGGGAAACAGCTACGGCATTCAGCTCAAGGAGCAGCACTGCAAGTTCCCCCAGCCCGAGCTTGGCTCATGGGTCGAGAACTCGAAGACGGTCGGCACGAACTGGAAGGCGCCGGTGCTCGAGGGCTGGGAACCCCCCTTGCATTAAGCGCTGTCATATGTTGTAAACTCGCGAACGCGCCCCCCGCACTACGGGCGCTCGGCTCCGACTCCATCGGGGCGTCCGCCACGGCCCGGCGGGCGCTCCGCTTTTTGGGGACGCCTCGTCGGCCCGGTAGCGTAGGGGTGTCATGGTGACGCCGTTTGCGATCGAGCCGGGCCCGCCGCCGCAGTTCGCCGCGGGGACTTCGTCGCTCGGCCGGTCGATTCCGATCATCTTTCGCGGCGACCCCTTCGCGACCCGGCGGGTGCTCGTGGTCGGCAGCATCCACGGCAACGAGACGGCGGGTATCCGTGTCATCCGGGTGCTGTTGCGGCGTCGCATCCCGGTGGGCGTCGCCCTCTGGCTGGTGCCGAACCTGAACCCCGACGGGGCACATCTGGGCGTCCGACAGAACGGGCGGGGCGTCGACTTGAACCGCAACTTCCCGGTGGGGTGGACGCGGATGGGGCAGCCGTGGAGCACCTACTACTCGGGTCGCAGACCCTGGTCGGCCATCGAGTCTCGTCTCGTCCGGCGATGGGTCATGAGGATCCACCCCGACGTGACGATCTGGTACCACCAGCACATGGACCTCATCTGGGCCGGACCGGGCAGCAAGCGGGCCGGGCTTCGCTACGCACGTGCAGCGAAGATGCGCTTCTACCCGCGCCGCTCGCCGGGTGGCACCTCTTCGCGGTGGCTGAACGAGGCGCTGGGAGTGATCTCGTTTGCGGTCGAGCTGCCGGCGGGGCAGCTGTCGGCGGGTGCGGCTCGCCGACATGCCGCTGCGGTGCTCGCCTCCGCCGCGTAGCCTTGCCGCGACGTGTCGTTCGTCCTCGTCGTCGTCGCGTACGCCATCGGTTGCCTGTCGCCGGGCTACTTCCTGGTGCGCCGCGCCACGGGCGCCGACCTGCGCGATCAGCACACGGGCAGCACGGGTGCGCGGAATGCCGGCAGGGTTGCCGGTCGGCGGGTTGCGGCGGCGGTACTCCTTCTCGACGTCGCCAAGGGCGCGGCCGCCGTCGGCCTCGCCCGCGTCGCGGCTGCGAGCGACGCGGTGCTCGCGGCCTGTCTGGTCGCCGTGGTCGCCGGGCACGTGCTCCCTGTCCAGCTGCGCTTCCGCGGCGGCCGAGGACTTGCCACGGCTCTCGGGGCGATGCTGGTGCTCGACCCCGTCGTTGCGCTGGTCGGTCTCGGTGTGGCCGTGGCGGTGGCCGCCGCCACGCGCGCGCCGACGTGGGCCGGGATCGCCGCGGCCGTCGCAGCCCCGATCGCCGCCCGCCTGACCGGCGGCCCTGACGCTGAGGTGGCCGGGCTGGTGGCGGTGGCAATCATCGTCGCGCTGGCGCACCTACGCCCGTGAAACAACGGGGTCTGACGCCGTTGTTTCACCCAGCCGCTCGTAGGCCTCGCGGGCGACGTCGCGCTCGCCGCGGTAGCTCAGCCGCTTCCACTCGTCGAGCGGCAACCACCGGGCCGACGCCACCTCGCGGCGCATTGCGGGATCGATGTCGCCAATGCGCCCCGACCGCGCGCGGACAAGAAAGAACAGCACGATCTTGAAGATCCGCACGCCGCTGCGGGTGTAGACGTAGCGCACGTCGGACAGGCGTCCGAGCGGTTCGCAGACGAGCCCAGTTTCCTCCCACACCTCGCGCAGCGCGGCCTGCTCGGAGTTCTCGCCCTTGTCGATCAGGCCCTTCGGCAGCGCCAGCACGCCGGGCCTGCCGGCCGGCTCGATCGCCGCGAACCACCAGCGCCCGCGCATCCGGCGGACCGCCACCGCACCGGCTGAGATCTCACGCGGCAACGTCTCCGCGGCGCTCTGCGGCCGCCGCGACGAGGGCCTCGAAGACGCCGAGCCAGCGGCGGTCCCAGCGCCACCCCTCATGCAGCTCGCACTGCATCGCGAGAACGAACGAGCCCGGCAGTTCGAGCGCCTCCACCACGCCGTCGGGCGCCCGCGCCGACACGGCGAGACCTTCTCCGATCCCATCGACCGCCTGATGGTGAAAGCTGTCGACGTCGGCTGGCTGTCCGCCCAGCAGTTCGGCGAGGCGGCTGCCGGGCTCGACGTCGATCGGGTGTCTCGGGTGCTCCGGCACCGGGTCGCCGTCCATCACCGCGGCCTGGAAACGCCGCCAGTAGCGGCCGGTCGGATCGCTGGGATGGTCGGTCCATCGCGGCTCGAGGCTCAGGTCCTGCACCATCGTGCCGCCGAGCGCGACGTTCAGCACCTGCATTCCTCGGCACGCACCGAGCATCGGCATTCCGCGGTCGAGGGCCCGCCGCACCAGGTCGAGCTCGAACCGGTCACGCGCCGGATCGAGCCGGCCCAGCAGCACGTGGGGCTCCTGGCCATAGTGCACCGGGTCGATGTCGTGACCGGCGGCGATCACCAGCCCGTCGATCCGGTCGAGCAGCTCGTCGACCGTCTCGGCGAGGCGCGGCAGTGTCACAGGCAAGCCTCCGGCCATGGAGATCGGCCGCTGATACCCCTCGCCGAGGTAGTCGCCGAAGTCCCGGAAACTCGCGGAAACGCCGATCAGCGGCTTCACGCCCGGCTCCTACGACCAGGGATACGGGCTGTTCGACACCGGATGCAGGTCGCCGGTTGCGAACCGCTCGTACCGGAAGGGGTAGAGCAGGCTGGAGTGGCCGCCGGCCATGACCTTCGCGACCTCGCGGCCGACGCCGATCATCTTGTAGCCGTGGTTCGAGTCGGCGATCACGTAGACGTTCGGTCGCATGTAGTCGAACACCGGGAAGCTGTCGACGGTGAAGCAGCCGACACCGCCCGAGCGGATGTTCCGGTAGGTCGCCCGCTTGCCCTCGAACCGCTTCATGCAATGTGACAGCGATGCGCACCACATGTCGGCGAAGCCCGGCTCGACCGACGCCGTCGGATAGGGGTCGACGTTGAAGTCGTTGCCGACGATGATCGGAGCCGCGCCGCCCTGCACGCCGTGGAGGTCCTGCTTGAAGTAGTTGCCCCAGAACTCGTCGGTGATCAGCTTGCCGTCGTCGTCGTAGAGCGGCGCGTCGGAGTCGACGTGCAGCACGGGCGGCATCGAGCCGTCCTCGAGCGACAGGAGCTTCGGATCGACGTCGATCTCGCCCTCCTGGAGGTACCAGTACGTCCACATCGGCTTGTCCTCATGCACCTCGCCGGTCGGCGTGCGGACGTCGAGCCGGTTCGGCAGCCCGAGCATCGTCCAGATCTTCTCGACCCACGGGCCGACGCCGACCACGACCTGCTCTGTCTTGATGTCGCCCTGGTCGGTCTTGACCGACGTTACGGCGCCGTCATTGTCGCTCTCGAAGCCGGTGACGGTGACGCCCTCCACCAGCCGCGCTCCCGCCTCCTGCGCCTTGCCGGCCAGGCCGTGCAGGGACGCCATGTTGTTCGCGAAGCCGCCCTTGTGCTCGTGAAGGAGCACGTGGACGCCCTGCGCGCGCCAGTCCGGGAACATCGTGCGCATGTGGTCGCGGACCTCATTCTCGCCGACGATCAGCTCCGACGGGTAACCGATCCGCTGCTGCCGCTCGTAGACCTCGGTGAGGTCGCTGACCTGCCGTTCGGCGCCGAGCGCCATGTAGCCGACGGGGTGGTAGCTGAACGCCTCGGGGTCCTGTTCCCAGACCTCGACGTTGGCCGCCATCAGCTCGCTCATCGCCGGCTGGTAGTAGTTGTTGCGCACTACGCCGCACGCGATGCCGGAGGCGCCTGCGCCCACGCCGGTCTTGTCGATGATGAGGACGTCGGGCTCCTCACCTGCGGCTCGCTGCTCCTGGGCGAGATGCCATGCGGTGGACAGGCCGTGAATGCCTGCGCCGATGACGACGTACTTGGCGGACTTGGGCAGCGACATGACGTCTTCCTCCTACTGTTTCTCTAGCGGCAATGCTATTTCACTGGCGGGACATGCTCAGTGTACCCGAGCTCGCCGGAAATTGCAGCCGCGTGGTCCTGGAGAAACGGGAGCGCCGCTTCGCGCTTCTTGCGGCCGAAGCGGCTCGCCGGGCCCTGCACGCCGAGGATCGCGGCCAGCGTTCCGCCCGCTCCGAAGACGGGCGCCGCGACGGCGTTGAGATCCGCCTCCCGCTCCTTCACCGCCTGCGCCCAACCCTGCTCGCGCACGCGTTCGATCTCGCGCCGGAGCACCTTGCGGTCGGTCACGGTGCGGTCGGTGAAGCGCTCCAGCGAGCCGTCGAGAGCAGCTGCGTCCCCGAAGGCCATCATCACCTTGCCGGTGGCGGTCGCATGCGCGACGCTGGGCCGGCCGATCCGGGCCACACTTGCGACGGTCTGGCGGCTGGCGACGAAATCGACTGTCACCGCATCCCGCTCTCCGGCAACCGAAAGCGTTGCGGTCTCTCCCGTCGCCTGCTCCAGCGCGACGAGATGTGGCCGTGCCAGACCGCGCAGGTCGAGGCCTGACATGACGTGGTTCGCGAGCCGGATCAGGTGCGGCCCAAGCCGGTAGCGGCCGGTCTCCGGCAGGTGTTGTACGTACCCGCCCGAGACGAGCGTCGACAGGAGCCTCGAGACCGTGCTGGCGTTGATGCCCGTGCGCCGCGCGATCTCGTTCGTGCCGACCTCCCCGGGGAGGTCGAGGAATGCATCGAGAACGCGCATCGCCCGCTCGACTGCCTCGAGGCGGCGTTCTGCGGGTTTCCCGGTCGGCGGCATAGCGGGGTCTCCAATGCTCGGTTCCGGCGGGGCGAGACACCTATGTGTACCACGGAAACGGCGTGGGAAGGCGAGCCTTCATGATCCTCCGAACACCACATACCAACCACCAGCCGCCCGAAGAGTCCATCTCGATCCACGCCGTTTCATCCACCTGCCGCTGCGGCGGGCGCGGTCAGATCAGCGTCGCCGTCGTCCGCCGGGGAGGGCGGGTACTGGTGCAGGAGCTGGCCGAGCGCTGCGCCGGCTGCGGCCGGATCGCCTGACGCTCAGGGACCTTCGCCGGCCACCCAGAGCAGGCAGCCCACCCGCTTGCGGACGCGGCGAACCGCGCGGCGGAAGCACCGTGGCTTGAGCCTCGTCGGGTCCGGTCCGAGTACGAGCAGACCCGCCTGCCGCTCGCCGACCACCTCGAGCACGGCCTCGACGGGACGTGGGCTGCGGACGCGAAGGTGCTCCACCTCCAGGCCCAGCGCCGCGGTCTGTTCCACCAGCCGGCGGATCGCCCGGCGGTCGTCGTCCTCCTCCAGGTCGGCGTAGCGAAGCGCGAGGGACTGGGGCCAGAACGGGATCTCGACCGCGTCGACGACGATCAGCTTGACCGAGCCCTCCATTGCGGCCTGGATCGCGACGCGCGCCGCCTCCGCCTCGAAGGGGACAGCGAGTGTCGCGAGCACGACAGGCCGCGGATCCGAGCTCCCCTCGATCGGGGGTGCGTCAGGGATGCGCGAGCGCTGCCGCAGGAGCGGGTTCACTCCGGCTCCAGGTTCCAGTTCCTGGTCAGGCTGTGCACGGCCCGGCGGTGGCGGCGGTGCACGAACGGCTTGATATAGAGGAACCACGTCAGCAACACGACGCCCAGTCCGGCGAAGATCGGGATGAGCTGACGGGTGTAGGCCACCGCCAGTACGAGCAGCGCCAGCACGGCGACGATTGCCCAGCCCGTATATCGGTAGCGGCGGTCGAGGGCGCTGATCGCCACATAGTCGTCGTGCGGGATGCGGCCGGTGTCGTAGGTGCGCCCGCAATCGCTGCAGGTCCAGCGCTCCCCGTACCCCGCGCGTCCCTCCGCGCCGCAATCGCAGCGGAGGCTGATGGCAGGCCCCTTCATGCCCCTATCTTCACTCATTCCCTCCACCAATGCCAAACGCGCCGCCGGCAGGTGTCCTGGACCACTTTCGCGGCGTCCGCCGCATGGAGGAAAATGCCATTGACCCGTCAATAGGGATCCTGTTTTCTAACGATCTCTTCATCGTCGGCGTATTTGCGCGGAGGTGCGTATGGCTACGGCTGCGGTTGAGGAACGAGAGCTCCTCAAGACGATCAGTTGGTTCGACGGGTTCGTCGTCGCTTTGGCGAACCCCAGCTTCCTGATTACCGGGCTGGGTGGTTCGGCGGTTTCACTGGGCGGGTGGGGCGCCGTCATTCTCTGGACGGCGTCGGTCATTGTCGGAGCGCTTCACAACTACATCTACTCCGAGCTTGCAGCGATGTTCCCCAGGCTTTCGGGCGGCATCGCGATCTACGCGCACGAGGCGTGGAAGAAGTACCTGTCCTTCGTCGGGCCGCTGGCCGCATTCGGCTACTGGCTCGGCTGGTCAGTCGTGCTGTCGGCCTCGGGCCTGGTCGTCGGCCTGCTCGTGCAGGCGCAGTTCTACACGTCGTCCGGTACATCGGACTTCTGGAATGCCAGCGGCCACTTCCTTGGCATCCCGCTGTACTGGTCGTTCCCGGTCGCGCTCACGTCCGCGGTGATCATCGTGATCTGGGCGTTCAACGTGCTCGGGATGCGGCCGGCCGTCTGGGTCGGCTACGTCACAGGGGCGCTGCTGCTGATCCCGCTTGCCGTCTTCATGTTTCTGCCCTACATCACGGGCGACTGGAACAGCAACAACATGCACAACCACATCGACTGGGGCGACATCACCGGCGATTCGGGCATCAAGCTCGCGGTCGTGTGGCTGTACGTGATGTGCTGGTCGTCGTATGGCATGGAGTGCTGCGCGACGTTCGCGCCCGAGTACCACGACCCGGTTCGGGACACACCCAAGGCGCTCCGCGTCGCGGCCATCTTCGGCGTCGTCGTCTACTCGCTGCTCCCGCTGGGCGCGATCGGCACGTTTGGCGACCAGAACCTGACGTTTGGTGACGCTGCCGCCGGCACGGTGAACAACACCGTGTCGTTCTACGCCGACACCTTCCACGAGATCCTCGGGGGTGGCACCGGCATCGCGGTGCTGCTGCTCTGCGCCGGCATCGTCCTGGCCATGAACACGGCCACGGCGGACGGCTCACGGGCGCTGTACGGCATCGCCAAGGACAAGATGACCATCAAGCAGTTCGGGAAGCTGAACAGCAAGCATGTCCCGGCCTACGCGATGACCGTGGACGCGCTGCTGAACATCGTGCTGCTGTTCACCTTTGCCTCCGACGCGACGGGGGCGCTGCAGATCCTGATCTTCTCGAACCTCGGGTACGTGCTGTGCCACGTGTTCGCGATGTCAGGGTTCCTGCTGCTCCGCAAGGATCGGCCGAACTGGCCGCGGCCTCTGCGTGTCAGCAACTTCTGGGTGATCATCGCCTGGCTGCTGCTGGCGTTCGACACGGTGCTGTTGATCGTGGGCGCCTGGTACGCGGGCCTCGCGTACGGCACGACCGGCCACAAGACCCTGTGGATCGGCCTGCTCGTGCTCGGCATCTCGCTGGTGCTCTACGTTTGGCGGGTCGTCGTTCAGGACAAGGAGCCGCTGCGGCTCCGGCTCCCGGCGCCGGCCACACCGGAGGAAGAGCGGTTACTCGAGCCGGATCATCCGCCGACCGTCTGATCGGACAATGCAAAAGGGGGGCGGGCCCGGCGGGCCCGCCCCCCTTTTTTACGCCTTCGGTGAGCCCGGTTAGGCCGAGCCGCCGTCGTTGCCGGCTTCTGCCAGCAGGCGCTCGGCCAGTTCGCGCTTCTGGTCGGCCGAGAACTTCTTCAGCTCGTTGTTCAGCGCTCGCTCATTAATCGAGACGTTCCAGTAGTCGAGCGACTCCATGCCCAGCAGGGCGGTCTTGCCGACGAACTGGCGCAGCACCTCGTTGGTCGGCCCCATCACCCAGCCGGCCTTCCCGTCGCGGAGGTACCGCTCGAGCTGGAGCGGCTCTTTCTTGAAGCCCGTGCCTCCGCAGCAGTGCAGCATCTTGTCGACGACGTGGGCGACGTTCTTCGCGGCGTTGAACTTGATCTGCCACAACCAGTGCAGGTAGTCGCCGCGGGCGAGGTCGCCAACGGCGGGATTGGACTGTGCACCGTCGGTGACGCCGTCCAGCGCCTGGGCGACCGAGAACACGAAGGTGCGCGAGGCGTTCGTGTCCATGATGGCCTCGCCGACCGCGTCCTGAATCGTCGGGTAGTCGCAGACCCGCATGCCGACGTCCTTGTGCTTCTTGACCGTCGTGTGGCGGATGGTGATGTCGATGGCACCGAGCGAGATCCCGTTCCACACGCCCGATGAACCGATCAGGAAGTACGGGTCGACGGCCTCGTCGTTCGAGTTCGCGCCGTCGCCGATCGGGCCCACCCGCTGTTCCTCCGGCACGAACTTCCAGTCCAGGAGCAGCGTGCCGGACTGGTTGCCGCGAAGGCCCATTGCGTCCCACTCCTGCGGCTTGGCCTCGATCTCGTCCTTGTCGACCACGAACACCGACAGGTTCGAGTAATCCCCGTTGTAGTCGGGGGACGTGGTCTGCAGCACGTAGAAGTCGGCAAAGCCGGCCGAGGTCGTCCAGGAGGCCTTCTTCAGCACCTCGTAGCCACCGTCGACTTTTCGCGCTCCCGACGCGATCGGGTACCAGAAGTGCGAGCCCGTCTCGGGGTCGGAGTAGGACAGCGTTCCGAGCAGGCCGTCCTTCACCTTCTTCAGGTACTTCTCGATCGTGTATTCCGTCGCGCGGAGCTTCAGGGCCTCCACTGCGCCGATGTGCATGACGTAGCACATGGCACACGACGCATCCCCGTAGCGGGCAAGCGTCTCGGTCACGGCCGCGTACATCGCGTGGTTCTGGCCCAGGCCGCCCCATTCCTTCGGCAGCATCAGGCCGAGGAACCCATCAGGGCCCAACGCCTCGAGGCTCGTGCGCGGGAAGGTCAGCGTTCGGTCGTTCTCGGCCGCCAGCGGCCGAATCGTCTCCTCGCAGATCTCCTTCAGCCGCTCGAGCAGGCGCAGCTGCTCGTCGTTGAAAAACCAGTCGGGCTGGAACATGGGGTCGAGCCCGGCCATGGCCGACTCTGGAGCGACCGTTGCCATTCAGGACTCCTCTCGTTTGTCTGAAGCGGGTTTCCCCGCCATATCCTACGCGGAGCGGCCCGAAAAGGTCTATGGAGGAGACACCACCCCAACGGCCGGGGCGGTGTCGGCGGCCCACTCGGATTCGACCAGGTGCAGCCGCGCAGCGAGCCACGCCGTGGTCGTGGCCTGGACGAGCAGCGTCGCAACCACCGCCAGCGCCACCACACTCACGATCTCTGGAGCGTGCGGCACACCGTCCGCGATCAGGATTCCGGCCAGCGCAGCCGGTACGACTCCGGTCTCGCGCGTCCAGCACAAGAACAGGCGCTCCTGTGGCGTCCACCCGGCTGCCCGATCCGGAAGCGTGCAGAGGTACACCGAAATGGGCCGCGCGACGAACATCAGCACGGCGATGACGACCAGCCCCGGGCCGACATGGTCGCGCATCTGATCGAGTGGAAGGTTTGCCCCCAGGGTGAGGAAGATCAGCATGGTGACGACGTCAACGAGCTCGGAGGTGAACAGCTCGAGCCGCTCCTGGTGGCGCGGGTTCATCTCCAGTCCGAACATGTCCATGTTGCCGACGATCAAGCCGGCCACGAAGGCGCCGAGGTACCCGCTGCCGTCCAGCGTCTCGAGCGAGAAGTAGCCGGCAGCCACCGCCGCGAGCGCAGCGATCGCGGGCGACTCCCGCCAGATCCCGGCGCGATTGCTTGAGACACTGATCGAGAGCGCGAAGCCGACGGCGATGCCGACGGCGACGCTGGCAACCAACGTGCGGATGAAGCTCTCGAGCTCGCCTGTGTAGGAGACCTCCCCGGTCACCACCACGCCTGCGATGGCCAGTGCAAGGATCGCGCCGGTGGGATCGTTGAACGCCGACTCGGCGATCACGGTCTGGGAGACCTTCGCGCGAACGCGCATCCGTGCGAACAGGGGGATGAGGATTGCCGGATCGGTCGGTGCGAGCACGGCGCCCATCAGCAGCGCCACGTCGACAGGGATGTTGAAGGCGAATGCTGCAGCAGCTCCGGTTACAGCGGCGGTTATAACGACGCCGGGGATCACGAGCAGTCCAAGACCGACTCGCACACGGCCCAGGACGCGCAGCGACAGGCCCATGCCGCCGAAGAACAGGATGAAGCCGACGCCCACAGTGAGGATCAGCTGGGCGCCGATCGAGTCGAGCGGCACATCGACAATGTCCAGCCCCGATGGCCCCGCGACCACGCCGAGGGTGACCATCAGCACGATCTCGGGCAGGTGCACGAGATCGCCGAGCAGCCGGGCGATCAGCCCCAGGACGAGCAGCACGCTCGCGGTCTGGATGACGTCCTGCGCGTCCACCGCGCGATCATAGAGCCGGCTACCGCTCGCACTTGATCTTGCCGCCCGGATCGCGGACGATGGCTCGGCGATGGCGGTTCTGTACTACTTCGACTCACAGCGCGGCGGCGTGCCGATCTTCATGTGGCTCGCGCTCCTGATCGTCCTCTACCTCACGGTGATCGAGCTGCGACCGCTCGTAATGCCGTTTCGGGTCAAGGTTTGGTGGTTCAGCCTGGCCCTTTTGACCCATTTCTTCGGCTACCTCGCGCTGAGGGCGTACGTGCTCTACCGCCGGGTCAGCGGGGTGCAGTGACCGAGGCGGCCGGCCGCGCGGCCGGATGGAGGGGCAGGCTTCCGAGCCGGGCGCTGGGAGTTTTCCTGGTGCTGATCCTGGCCACGTTTCTGGCGTCGCGGACGTGCGGGAGCACCTCCGGGCTGCTCGACGAGGACGAGGCCACCGCGATCGCAAAGCGCGAGATCGACTATCCGATCGACGGCACGAACGTCCGGTTCGTCCGTCGCGGGGTGAGCCAGCACCCCTACTGGGCGGTGTCGCTCTGGCAGCGGGGGGCCGGTGGCGCGGGGTACCGCCGAATCACGGTTGTCGTGGTGGACGCCGAGTCCGGCCGCGTCGCGCAGGTCGATCTTAACCGCACCACACCCTAAAAAGGGTGCCCTCCTCTTCCGTTCGTCTTAGCAGTGCTGTAATGTCGCGGCCGCAATCCGCACATGCTCCGGCCGATTCAGCCCGAGCAACACCTCACGGCCTTGGCGAAAGGTGGTGACTGTTGATGTCGATCCATGCCGTCGCGACCGTGCCACGGCACAGGCGCAGCACCGGCCCGGGAGGTGGGAGCGGATGAGCGCGCTCATGTCCGCGCTGCTCGTGGTCTCGGATGAGGACTTTGCCGCGCTGGCCGACAAGGTCACGCTCGACAGCCAGATCCTCCAGGAGCAGTTCTACTTCTACACCGTCGTCATCATGTGGCTGATCCACGCCGGATTCATGTCGTACGAGGCCGGCGTCGCGAGGCGCAAGAACGTGATGGCGACGGCGATGAAGAACATCCTCACCATCGCCGTCGTGACGCCGTCCTTCTACTACTTCGGCTGGTGGATCTACGGGTGCATGGAGACGGGCCTCATCCCGCAGGGCGCCGACAGCACTCAGGCGGGACTCAACTTCTGCGCAGCGACCTATCCGTGGTCGGCCGCGATGGGCCCCGATCTCGATGACCACCTGAGCGCGGTCTTCTGGGGCGCGTTCCTGCTCTTCTCGTGGACGACCGCATCGATCATGTCGGGTGCGATCATCGAGCGCGCCCGGATCTCGGCATATCTCGTCCTGGCTGTGATCCTCGGCTCCGTCATCTGGATTCTCGATGCCGCCTGGGGCTGGAGCGCGGGCGGTTGGCTGGTGACGGGCTTCGGGTTCCACGACAGCATCGCGTCGTCTGTGGTGCATGGCGTGGCCGGGGCGTTCACTCTTGGTGTGCTCTTCCAGCTTGGGCCACGAATCGGGAAGTTCGACCTGCAGGGCAGAGCGAGGACGTTCAAACCTCACAACCTCCACATCACCTTGCTCGGCCTGATGCTGATCTTCACCGGCTTCTACGCGTTCTACGCGGCCTGCCTGGTGATCACGTCGACCTCGTTCCCGGGGTGGCTGAACATCTATCTCTCCCCGACCACGCTCGGCTCGATCATGTTCGCGATCACGCTCGGATTTGCGGGCGGGTTCACCGGCGGCTACTTCGCCAGTAAGGGGGATCCGTTCTGGACAGTCTCCGGCGGTCTGGCCGGGGTGATCTCTGTGTCGGCCGGCGCGGACGTTTACGCTCCGTCGCTCGACTACCTGATCGCCATGACTGGCGGTGCGCTGGCTGTCTATGCCGGCGGGATCATCGAGCGCAAGTTCCGGGTCGACGACGCCGTGGGGGCGGTGGCCGTTCACGGGGTGTCGGGCTTCTTCGGCATCATCGCCGTGGGGCTGTTCGCCACGGGGTATCCAACGGGGATAAACAACGTTCCATCATCGATGGGCGGGCAGATGATGGGGCTGCTGACGTTCCTGCCGCTGGGCTTCTTCGGCGGCTACATCCCGGCTCTCCTGCTAAAGAAGGCAGGGCTCCTTCGTGTCCCGCCGGAGGTGGAGCTGGAAGGCCTGGATATCGCGGAGTACCAGACGGACTTCTTCCCGGAGTTCGAGCGCAATCCAGAGGTCATCGTGATGCCGGATGGCGAGGAAGTGCCGTCCGCTCCGCACCTGATCGAGGCCTACAACCAGGTGAGGAGGTAGCTCATGTATGAGCTGATCCTTGCCATCGTCGTCCAGGTTGCCGTCGTGGGCGTGCTGTTTCGCTGGGCTGTGTTGAAGCAGCGGCGTCTGAAGTCGGAGTTTGAGTTTGGAGGGAGGGCTACCAATGGCCGGTCTTGACACCGCACCGGACTGCATCCAGCACGGGATCTCCCCGGTCGACGGGACCGTCGTGCCGTTCGAGAACTGCACCGACGGGTTCTTCACCTTCGCCCCAGGCGGGGCATTCAACCCCGACAACCCCGGTGCCAGCGAGTTCTTCCTTGGAGCCAGCACCGGGACGGTGATCCTCTCCGCCCTCGGGTTCCTCGTGTTCCTCGCAGTGATGGTGATGTGGGTGAAGGTCGAAAACGACAAGCTGACACGGCAGGCCCTCCGCCTGCGGGGGTTCGTCTCTGGACCGCCCCCCGCTCCACGAGCACCCGGCCCGGCCGTGACTCCCGAGGGATAGGTGGTGAGCGATGCCTGAGAAGCAAATCGAGTTCGAGCCGATCCAGACGCACGACAAGCGGTTCGAGTACGCGGTGATCGTGATCTGCCTCGTCTGCATCGCGATCGTGCTTGTGATCACGCAGCTGACGACCTGGGGCAACCAGGGATGAGGTACGCGCGATGCTGAACATGAGCTGTCAACTGTGCGGCCGCCAGCAGGTGTGGGGACTGATGTCCTCCGCGGCGTGGGGCGCCGACGCGCGCGGAGAGCCAACCGTCTGCCCTGAGTGCAAGGACAAGCACCCGGATTGGCAGGCCCGGATCGCCGAGGCGGTCGGAGACTGATCGAAAGGGCGGGGCCTGCCCGACGCGGGGCCCCGCCGGTCAGTCGCGAACGACGACGAACAGCACCGCTTCGTCGTCGCCGAGGTTGCGCCAGCGGACGAGGTCGGCGGAGCGAGCGCTCAGCACCTCGCCGTCGCGCAGCACCGGCGCACCGCCGGAGGTCAGGACCTGGACGAGGCCTGAGGCGACGGCGATCAACACCTTGCCCGAGTCCTGCGGCCGCGGTATCCCGGACTCGCCCGGGGCGAGTCGCACCATGTTGGCGCGGAGACCCGCTGCCTGGTCCTCGAGCAGCACAGCCGGTTTCCCATGCTCGCCCATTCGCGGCGAGCGCCTGCCGAGCCGGTAGGCCGGCGCGGTGTCGCCCTGCAGGATGTCGTCAAGCGTCATGCCGAGGCGCTCACTGAGCAGGACGAGGGTCTCGAGCGAGAGGCCGCGCCGGCCCTGCTCCGCCTGAGAGATCGCGCTCGGTGACACGCCGGCGAGGCGGGCCATGTCGGTCTGACTGAGGCCGCGCTGCTCTCGCACCGCCCGCAGCGCGGGACCCAGTCGCAATGCCGGCGCCGGCTCCAGCTGCGGGGGCCCGTCGCCGTTGGCATAGCGCAGAACCGACCCCTGGACATGGCGCGGACGCCCCTCCGCCTTGACGATCCGTACGCGGTCGGGCTCGAGCGAGATGACGCACTGGGTGACGCTGCGCACCTGTCCCCGGAGGCGTCGTCCGGCGTTCTGGTCGAGCGTCCAGTAGGCCACGCCGCTCGTGCGCAACAGATTGGGGCATGTGCGAACGAACACCGCCTCGGCGGTCGCCTCGTCGAACCTGCCGATCAACGACGAGAGGTTTTCGATCACGATGACCGCGCCCGGGCCACGGTCCTTCCCGAGGCCCGTGATGGCTGCTGCGATGTCGTCGCCGCTCGAAGCGGCACTGCAATCGAGCACCTCGAGAGCCGGCATGTCGAACAGCTCTCGCACCGCGTCGGGAGACTGCCCGAAAACGACGTAGACGGGCTTCCCGTCCTTCGCAGCCTCGTGCAGCAGTGCGGCTTCGACCGGGTGTCCCGACGCGCCCGCGGCGATTTCCCAGACGACGTTGTCCCCCCACAGGAACCCGCCCATAAGGTCGTCGAGAGGTGGGAGACCGCTGGAGACGGTGAGCGAGTCGACGGGCTGATCCTGATAGCGGTGCTTCATAAACCTTGCGGTGCTGTGAGCAGGAGCCTACAGCTCCCGGTGCCAATCCGCTGTCGCCGCCCGGTCCAGGCACAACCGCCTCGGCAGGGCCATAAACGTACGAGGGGGCGGCCGGGATGGCGCTTCACTGTACGATTTGCACATGTCGGCTGTTCCATCCTCCGCTCCCCAGGAACCGATCCGGCCACCTGTCGAGCGGACTGTTGAGAGCCGGTATCTGTACCGGATCATCAACACGGTGTCGTCGACCCTCGATCTCGACCGTGTCCTGCGCGCAATCGTCGACCTGGTCAGTGAGGCGATCGATTGCCACGCCTGCTGGATCTACTTCGTCGACCCCGACGACGGGTCGCTGCTTCTGCGCGCCGTCTCAGCGCCGTACGGCGCCCTGACGGGGAGGCTGCGGTTCGAGCCGGGCGAAGGGCTTGCAGGCTGGGTGGCCGCGCACAACGAGTCGGTCTTCATCCCCGAGAACGCGCTCGAGGATCCTCGCGTGAAGGTGGTGCCGGAGGCGGAGGAGGAGAAGTACCAATCGTTTTGCGCATCTCCGCTGACGGCCAAGTCGGGACAGGTGATCGGTGTCATCGCGCTCCATGCCGAGGCGCCCCGTGAGTTCACCCGTGAGGATTCCGACTTCCTCGTTCACGCGGCGACGCTCGTGGCCGGCGCCATCGAGAACGCGCGGCTCTACCAGGACACCCGCCGCCGGCTCTCGCTCGTCGAGGGCCTGTCCGACCTCGCGCGGGCGGTGTCGGCTGCGTCGACGCTCGAGACCCTCTTGCCGGCGGTCGCGCGCCGTGCGCAGCGGTTGCTGGAGGCCGCGTGCTGCGACGTGCTGATTGCCGACGCCGACGGCGGGCGGCTGGTGCCCGGTGCGGCCTGGCCCGCCGAGAGCGCGCGGCCGCAGCCGATCGACGCCAACGGGCTCGGCATCGAACTTGCCCTGTCGGCTCGCGGAGACGGCACCGACGCCGGACGACGGTTGGCAGCCGCGCTCTGGGGCGCCGACACGCCGGGCTCTGCGGTTGTCGTGCCGATGGTGGCGGCCGAGGAGATGGTCGGCCTGCTGGCCTTCCGCATGCCGCCAAACCGGCGAATCGACGCCGAGCAGCGAGAGATCGCCCTGTCGATCGCGAGCCAGACGGCCGTCGCGATCAAGAAGGTGCAGCTGATCGACCGGCTGACGGAGCGAAACGCCATCAAGGATCTGCTCGAGGACCTTTCGAATGGTCGCGGGACGCACGTGGAGCTCGAGGAACGGGCGCACGCACTGGGCTGCGATCTGAACGGGCCACATCTGGTCCTCGAAGCGGCGCCGAGGCCTGGGCCTGCCGAGGGGACGTGGGACGACGCCGCGGAGGCACTCGAGGCAGCGGCCTCACGGGCGTTCCCCGGGTCGCTGTTCGACCGGCGCGACGCTGCTGTGCGAGGGCTCGTGCGGATGAACAACCATGACGAGGCGGCGGTCGCCGAGCGACTGCGCGACATCCACACACGCCTGACGCCGGTGCACCCGATCGCCATCGGACTGTCGAACCGCTGCGAAGGCGCGTCCGCGTATGCGACGGGGTTCGGCGAGGCGGAGCACGCGCTGGTGGCGGCATCGGTGGTCAGCTCGGAGCCTGGAGTCGTCGGATTCGACGATCTCGGGGCCTACAAGTACCTGCTTCGCGTGTCACAGGACGGCCGCGTCCGCGACCGCCGCGGCGAGGCGTTGCAGCGGCTCGCCGCCTACGACGAGCGCCACCGTTCACAACTCCTGCTGACGCTCGAGGAGTACCTCCGCCGGCGCGGCAATATCGCCGCCGCCGCGACGACGCTCTACGTCCATCCCAACACGCTCCGCCAGCGGCTGCGCAGGATCCAGGACCTGACGGGGCTCGACGTCGCGCGCGAAGACTGGCTGATGATCGAGATCGAACTGAAGCTCCATCGCCTCGAACAGGCCCTCGGGTCGTCGCCTCGCGCGGGCTGAGGCTTGATAGCCGGGCTTCCAATCAACCCGGTTTTCTGCGACATTTCCGCCACACCCGCCCCAAGGAGATCGAAGTCCATGGCCACTGTGAGTTCGCGACCGCTTGCCGACGCCATCCGCGCACGAGCGGAGCAGGACGGCATCAAGTTCTTCTTTGCCCAGTTCGTCGACATGAACGCGAAGCCGTCGGCCAAGCTGGTGCCGATCGAGAACTGGGACGGGCTCGTGACCGATGGTGCCGGGTTCGCCGGATTCGCGGCGGGGCCGATCGGGCAGACGCCGGCCTCGCCCGACATGATGGCAATCCCCGACCTGAACAGCTACACGCCGGTGCCGTTCAAGCCGGGGCTGGCGCGATTCGCCTGCGACATCACCGTGCTGGGCGAGGAGTGGCCGTACTGCCCACGCACGATCCTGCGACGTCAGCTCGAGCGCGCCAAGAGCCTCGGCTTCACATTCAAGGTCGGCATGGAGCTGGAGTTCTTCCTCCTCCGTGAGAAGGAGGGTGGCGGCATCGAGCTCGCCGACCCGCTCGACAATCTCGAGCAGCCTTGCTACGACATGAAGGGGCTGACCCGGCAGTACGACTTCCTGAGCACGCTCTCCACCTACGTCAACCAGCTCGGCTGGGGCAGCTACGCGAACGACCACGAGGACGCCAACGGCCAGTTCGAGTCGAACTTCGAGTTCGCCGAAGCGCTGACGACGGCCGACCGAGCGATCTTCTTCCGCTACATGGTGCATGCCATGGCGCAGGAGCGCGGGCTGCTTGCGACCTTCATGCCGAAGCCGTTCGGCCATCTGACCGGGAACGGCGGGCACTTCCACATGTCGCTGTGGGACGAGGCCGGCACCACCGACCTGTTCAAGGATGACGACGACCCGCAGGGTCTCGGCCTGTCCCAGCTCGGCTACCGGTTCACCGCCGGCCTGCTGAAGCACGCCAAGGCGTACATCGCGATCACCGCGCCGACGGTCAACAGCTACAAGCGGCTCACCACGACCGCCGGCACGCCGACGTCAGGTGCCACCTGGTCGCCGATCTTCGTCACGTACGGGGCGAACAACAGGACGCAGATGCTGCGCCTCCCCGGTGGCCACGTCGAGGACCGCACGGTGGACGGCTCGTGCAATCCCTACCTGGCCATGGCGGCGATCCTCGCCGCGGGTCTGGATGGCATCGAGAACGAGCTCGAGGCGGGCGCGTTCAACGACGAGAACCTCTACACGCTGACGCCCGAACAGCTCGCGGAGAAGGGCATCGACCTCCTCCCCGCCAACCTGCTCGACGCCACGCGCGAGCTCGCGCAGGACGACGTCCTGCGCAAGGCGCTCGGAAACACGGGCACCGAGGACTACGTCGACTACTTTGTGAAGACCAAGCAGGATGAGTGGAAGGCCTACCACGAGCAGGTCACGCCGTGGGAGGTGCAGCGTTACCTGACCCTGTTCTGAGTCCGTTCAGGGTTCGGTGCCAGGCTTCAGCCTGGCACGCAGATCGCCGACCGGAGGGCGCCGTCTCGGATGACGCTTGAGCAGTTGGGAGTGACCGTTGCGCTGCTGACGCTCCTCGGCCTCGCCGCGGGCCGGTTCGGGCTGTCCGCGATCCCCGCGTACCTCAGTGCCGGCATCCTGCTCGGGCCGAACGAGCCGCGTCTGCTGAGCGTGATCGAGCCGTCCCAGGTGACCGAGTTCGTCGCGCAGCTCGGCCTGATCTTCCTGTTGTTCTTCCTCGGCCTCGAGTTCAGCCTCGACCGGCTCCTTCGCAGCGGCCAGCACGTCGGGCGGGGCGGCGGCCTCGACCTGGTGATCAACGGCATCCTGGGCGGCATCGTCGGCCTCGCCGCGTTCGGGCCCAGCCTCGCGGCCATGATCCTCGCCGCCGGTATCTACGTCTCGTCCAGCGCGATCACCGTCAAGGGGCTGATCGACTTCAGGCGGCTGGCCGACCACGAGACCGACCTAGTGCTCGCGATCCTGGTGTTCGAGGACATCGTCATGGCGCTGGTACTGGGCTTCGCCGGTGGCGGCGGATCGATCAATGAGACGGTGCTCCTGATCGTGGTCGCGCTGGGGCTGATCGGCGCCGTCATCACCATGTCCCGGTACCTGCGACCGGCGATCGACCGCCTGTTCGACTGGCTGCCGCGCGAGTTCTTCCTGCTGACGGTGTTCGGGCTGCTGATCGGGATGGCGGCGATCTCGGATGGGCTCGGCCTGTCGGAGGCGATCGGCGCCCTCATGGCGGGCGTCCTGTTCGCCGAGACCTCCGTCCGTGAGGAGATCGAGGAGCGGTTCTTCAGCTTCCGCGACATCTTTGCAGCGCTGTTCTTCTTCGTCTTCGGCCTCACCATCGACGTTACCGCCCTGGGCGGCGTGGCATGGCTGCTTGTCGCCGCCGTCGTGGTTTCCGTCGTGGGCAAGCTGGCGAGCGGGTTTGCAGCCGGGGCCATCGCCGGCCTCACCCGGCGGCAGCAGCTGAACGCGGGGGCGGCGCTCGTGGCGCACGGGGAGTTCACGATCATCCTCGCGCAGGTCGCTTCGTCGAACACCTCGATCGCCGCGCTCGACCGCGCACAGCTGAACGAGTTCGCAGGGTTGTATGTTCTGGCGACTGCGACGATTGGGACTATCCTGATGAAGGAGTCGCCGAAGCTGGGCGTGCGGCTCTTTCCGACGACGATTCGCGGCTGACGATGGCCCTCCACCTTCAGGAAACACGGCTCCCGGGCATCGGCGTCCGGTACGGGATGACAACCGACCGGGGTGACCGCATCGTCGTGATCCTGCACAACGACGGCACGCGTGAGATCTACGCCTTCCAGCGGGGTGCGGAGTCTCCAGGCGCGGTCATCGCCATCGACGACGACGAGGCGCGCCAGCTTGGGGCTGTGCTCGGAGGCGCATACGAGCGCCCGCAGATCGTCGAAGACCTGGAGATGGTGCTCGGCGAGCTGTCGATCGAATGGGTCCCGGTTCCCGCCGGCAGCCCCGCCATCGGCCACACGCTCGCGGAGTGCGCGTTCCGCGCTCGCACCGGGATCACGATCATCGCGATCCTGCGAGAGCCCGAGCCGGTTGCCGGTGCACAGCCCGGCGACGTCGTGAACGAGGGAGACACCCTCGTCACGGTGGGCCGCCGAGGACAGTACGCAGCGTTCCGCGATCTGCTGCGGTCGGGGCCGTTCCCGCCGGGCTAGTTGTCCGGATTTCCACACCGGCGCGCGGAATTGCATCCCGTGGATCATCCCCATGGCCGCCGCAAAACCATAGGATTGTTGCTGGATCGGTGTCTTCGCGAAAGGACGTCTTGACGTGTGCGGGTTGTGTGGATTCCTCTATAAGGATCCGAGCCGGTACGGCGCGATCGGGCAGGCGATGTTCGACATGCTCACCCCCCTCGACCGCCGCGGCACCGACTCGACGGGGGTCGCCCTCTATGGGCCGCCGCAGGACGATTCATATGTGGTGCGCGTGCGGATGGAGGCGAACGGCAGCACGCCCGACCGCGTGCTCGAGGCGCTCGGTGGTGCCGGTGCCGTCACGGAGCAATCGCACTCCGGTCCCAATTTGCGCGCCCGCATCTCCTACGCCGGCGACCTGGGGGACCTGACCGACCAGATCGAGGACGTTCCGGCGACCGAGGTCTTCTCGATCGGCCGCTCGATGGAGATCGTGAAGGACGTCGGTGACGCCTCCGCGGTCGAGGCGGCCGTGCCGTACAGCGGCTTCGAGGGCAGCCATGCGATCGGGCACACACGGATGGCCACCGAGTCGCTGGTCGACGTGGCGCACAGCCACCCCTTCTGGGCCCGCCCGTTCGCCGACATCTCCGTCGTCCACAACGGCCACATCACGAACTACCACAAGCTTCGCCGTCGGCTGGAGGCCAAGGGCCACCGCTTCGCCACCGGCAACGACTCCGAGGCGATTGCGGTCTACATCGCCGACAAGCTCGAGGAGGGAAGTTCGCTGGAGGACGCACTGCGCGCGTCGGTGCACGATCTCGACGGGACATTCGCGTACCTGATCTCGACGCCTGAGGGCATCGGCGTGGCGCGTGACCGGTTCGCCCTCAAGCCGCTGATCTTCGCCGAGAGCGACGACGTTGCACTGATCGCCTCCGAGGAGATCGCACTGCGGCGCGTCGACGACTCGACCGATCTGGTGCCGCGCGAGCTGGGCGCGGGGGAGGTGCGCTGGTGGCTACGTTGATGTCGGAGATCGACTGCTCGCAGCACACGACGCGCGAGATCAACCAGGCGATCAAGCGGGCGGCGGCCGACGGCGTTCCCGAGGTGCGGCTGTCGCATCCCGGGGCCCGGCACGCGCTCGCGGTGGCCGTCATGCACCCCGTTCGCATCGTCTTCGAAGGGCCCGTCGGGTGGTACTGCGGCGGCATGTGCGACGGACCGGACATCGTGGTGCGCGGCAACTGCGGCTGGAGCGTCGGTGAGAACCTGATGTCCGGCTCGATTACGGTGGAGGGAAACGGCGGCAGCTCCGCGGGCGCGACGATCCGCGGCGGCCGCATCTTCATCGCCGGCGACACCGGTGCCCGCACCGGCATCTCGATGAAGGGCGGCACACTCGTGGTCGGCGGCTCCGTCGGCTACATGTCCGGCTTCATGATGCAGCGGGGGACGATGATCGTCTGCGGCGATGCGGGCGACGGCATCGGTGACTCGATGTACGAGGGCACCGTCTACGTCGGCGGGACGATCCAGGCCCTCGGTGCCGACTGCGTCGAGGCGGAGCTGACAGCGGACGACCGCGCGATGCTCGAGCAGGAGCTGGCTCAGAACGACATCAACGCCGGCGGGATGGACTGGAAGAAGCTCGTCGCCGGTCGCAAGCTGTGGAACTTCTCGAAGCACGAATACGACGCCTGGAGGGCCGCGCTATGAGCGAGTACATCCCCCGGGGTCACGACGGCCACGTCCTCCAGAAGCTGTGGGTGTGGTCGCCGGAGACGATCGACGACATCCAGAGCAAAGCCGAGTTGGGGCGCTACACCAACCGCGGGCTGGGAACCACCCGCAGGACGCCGCATTTCGAGGACCTGACCTTCGTCCCCTGCACCCTTTCGCGGGTTCCGCTGGAGGGGTATCGCGAGGCGTGTGACACCTCGGTCGAGCTCGGTGCGCGCCACGGCGCCAAGCCGATCCGGCTGTCCACGCCGATCACCATCGCCGGGATGAGCTACGGCGCCCTGTCGCGCAACGCCAAGCAGGCGCTCGGCATCGCCGCCACGCGCATCGGCATCTCGACGACCACCGGCGATGGCGGCATGCTCGACCTGGAGCGCGAGGCTTCCGACCAGCTCGTCTACCAGGTGCTGCCGAGCCGCTACGGCTTCAATCCGCACCACCTGCGCATGGCGAACGCGGCCGAGGTCGTGATCGGCCAGGGCGCAAAGCCGGGCACCGGGGGCGTGCTACTGGGCGCGAAGGTGTCCCCGATCATCGCCGAGGCGCGCACCCTGCCGCCGGGTGTCGACCAGCGCTCGCCGTGCCGCCATCCCGACTTCGTCGGACCCGACGACCTCCAGATCAAGATCGAGGAGCTGCGCGAGGCAACCGACGGCCAGATCCCGATCTACGTCAAGATCGGCGCCTGCCGCGTCGCGGACGACGTCAAGCTGGCCTGCAAGGCGGGGGCCGACGTGATCGTGATGGACGGCCTCGAGGGCGGAACCGGAGCATCGCCGGACTCGCTCATGGACCACACCGGCATCCCCACCATGGCTGCGCTCGTGGAGGCTGTCGCCGCGTTGCGCGAGATGCAGCTCGAGGGCGTTGTCAACCTGATCATCTCGGGTGGCATCCGAAACGGCGTCGACGCCGCCAAGGCGCTTGCGCTGGGCGCCGACGCGGTGTCGATCGGCACCGCGGCGATGATCGCGCTGAACTGCAATCGTCCGATCTACATCGAGGACTACCAGCGGATGGGCACCGAGCCGGGTGCCTGCCACCACTGCCATACCGGGCTCTGTCCGGTCGGCATCACGACGCAGGACGAGGACCTGATTGCACGGCTCCCGGTGGATGAGGCCGCCGACCGGGTGACCGGCTTCCTGAACTCGATGACGCAGGAGATGCAGATGTTCGCGCGGGCGTGCGGCAAGAACGATGTCCACGATCTCGAGCCCGAGGATCTGCGGGCGATGACCATCGAGGCGTCGGCCATCACGGGCATCCCCCTGGTGGGGACGAACTTCTCCTTCCGCCCCGAATCGTTCGCTCAGGCAATGATGCAGGCGATGTCCGACGCGGCCCAGACCAACGGCCACTCAACCCACAAACCGTCCAGGGAGCACGTGTGAGCTTTCTCCTGACCTGTCCGAACTGCGGACCGCGCGCCGTCGACGAGTACTCGTACGGCGGCGAGGTGACCAACCGCCCGGCATCGTCCGACGACGAGCGGGCGCTCTTCCACTACCTGTACTTCCGCCGCAACACGGCGAACGAGCAGCGTGAGTGGTGGTTCCACTCGGCCGGTTGCCGGGAGTGGTTCCAGGCCGACCGCAACACCACGGACAACACCGTGCTCCGCACGGCGTACCCAGGAGAGCTGAGCACCGGTACGAGTGCGGCCGAGCCGCATGCCGACTCCGCCGCGTCGGAGGTTGCGAGTGGCTAGCCGGCTGCCGCAGCGGCGCGGTGAGCTGATCGACCGCGACCGTCAGGTGTCGTTCATGTGGGAGGGGTCGCAGGTCAGTGGGCTGACAGGAGACACCATCGCCTCGGCGCTCTACGCCGACGGGACTCGCGTCTTCTCGCGCTCGTTCAAGTACCACCGCAAGCGCGGGCTGCTGTGCTGTGCGGGCCAGTGCCCGAACTGCCTGGTCGAGGTCGACGGCGTTCCCACCGTGCGCGCGTGCGTGACGCCGATCGAGGAAGGGATGTCGGTCAAGCACATCAACGCCTGGCCGTCGCTCCAGCGGGACTTCCTGCACCTCGTCGGCAAGATGACGCCGTCGTTCGGCATGCAGGTCGGCTTCTACTACAAGACCTTCATCCACCCCCGCCGCGCCTGGCCGCTGTACGAGAAGTTCCTCCGCGGCGCCGCGGGGCTCGGCAAGCTCGACCCCGAGCATCGCCGTACGGGGCGCTACGAGAAGGTGCATCGCCACGTCGACGTGCTGGTGATCGGAGGAGGCGAGGCGGGGCTCGAGGCCGCTGCCGAGGCCGCCGAAGCCGGTCGCCACGTCGCGCTGGTCGAGGAGGGCCTCGCGCTCGGCGGGCACCTGGCGTACACCGGGCCCACCGCGGTCGCCCGCGTGGCCGAGTTGATCGACCGCGTCACCGCGGCGGGCGTCGAGGTGCTGCAGCCGGCCTATGCCGGCGGCGCCTACGAGGGCCTGCTGGTGCCGGTCTACCAGGGCCGCACGATGCACCGGTTCCGTGCCAAGGAGCTCGTGCTGGCGACCGGCGGGATCGAGCAGCCGCTGGTGTTCGGCAACAACGACCTGCCGGGCGTGATGCTCGCAAGCGCCGCCCTTCGGCTCGTGAACCAGTTCCGGATCACACCGGGCGAGGAGGCCGTCGTCGTCACGTCCTCGGACGAGGGCATCGACGCGGCTCTCGACCTTGCGCACGCGGGCGTGAACATCGCCGCAGTGGCCGACTCGCGGCCCGACGCCGACTCCCAGAAGCTCGACGACGCCGGCATCGAGCACCTGACCGGCTGGTCGCCTTGGCAGGCAAAGGGGACGAGTGCCGTCAAGGGCATCGTCCTCAAGCGAGGCGACGAGCACCGGACGCTGTCCTGTGACCTGCTGCTGATGTCGGGCGGCAGTGTGGGGCAGACCGCCCTCCTCAGCCAGGCCGGCGGCAGCATTCGCTACGACAGGGAGCAGCGCCGCTACGTCCCCGACCGCACGCCTGAGGGCCTCCGTCTGGTCGGGGCCGCCAACGGCTCGGCGCCCGCCGCGGGATCCGTCCCGGCCCAGGCGCCGAAGACGATGTGCAAGCAGTTCGTCTGCTACTGCGAGGACGTGACGACGAAGGACGTGCACCTCTCGCTCGAGGAGGGTTTTCGCTCGCTCGAGCTGGCCAAGCGCTACACGACGGTCACCATGGGCCCCTGCCAGGGCCGGATGTGCCACCGCAACTCCGGCCTGCTGATCGCCGACGAGCTGGGGATGGACCCGGACGCCCAGCGTGTCGGCGTCACCACCGCCCGCCCGCCGCACATGCCGACGAGCTTCTCGATGCTGGCCGGGCGTGGCTACGAGCCCGTCAAGCGGACATCGACCCACCACTGGCACGCCGAGAACGGCGGCAAGATGCTGTGGGCCGGGGACTGGAAGCGGCCCTACGACTACGGCAACGCCGACTCCGAGGCCGCCGCGGTGCACGATTCGCTGGGGCTGATCGACGTCTCGACGCTCGGCAAGCTGGTGGTGCGCGGCCCGCAGGCGGCGGAGTTCCTGGAGCGGATCTACCCGAACCGGTTCGGCGACATGAAGCTCGCGCGCGTCCGCTACGGGATCGTCTGCGGAGACGACGGCTCCATCCTGGACGACGGCACCGTTGCCCGTCTCTCCGAGACGGACTACTACGTCACGACGACGTCGTCGGGTGCCGGTGCGATGGAGCAGTGGTTCACATGGTGGAACGCGGTCTGGAAGATGGATGTCCAGATCGTCAACGTGACCTCGTCGGTTGCCGCATTCAACCTCGCCGGGCCGAACGCCCGCACGGCGCTCGACAAGCTGACGGAGTTCGACCTCTCCAACGAGGCGTTCCCGTATCTCGGCGCGGGGCATGCCGAGATCGCAGGTGTGCCGTGCCTGGTCCTGCGAATCGGCTTCGTCGGCGAGTTGGGCTACGAGATCCATTTCCCGACCGCTGCCGGCGAGGACCTCTGGGAGAAGCTGATGCACGCCGGCGAGGAGTTCGGCATCAAGCCGTTCGGCCTCGAGCCTCAGCGCGTTCTTCGTCTCGAGAAGATGCACGTCATCATCGGCCAGGACACGAATGCCGAGTCCAATCCGCTCGAGGCGGCAATGCCCTGGATCGTCAAGCTGGACAAGGAGACGCCCTGGATCGGTCGCTTTGCGATCGAGTGGTACAAGCGTCGCGGCGATCGGTTCGCGCTGGTCGGCTGGGAGGCCCAGAACGGCAAGGTGCCGGTCGAGGGCACGCAGGTCATCGGCGACACCGGGGGCCCCGTCGGGCGGATCACCAGCTCGCGCTTCTCGCACCGGCTCGGCAAGGCGATCGGCATCGCGTGGGTGCCGGTCGGCATCAGCGAGGACGGCACGGCGATCCGCATCTCAGACCCGAGCGGTGCGGAGATCCCGGCGAGGGTCACCCATACCGCGTTCTACGACCCCGATGGAGAGAGGCTGCGCTCGTGAGCACCATGTCCGACCCGTTTGCGTTCCTGTCGCCCGCCGCGGCGAGCGGCGCCGCCCTGCGGACGCCGATGGAGCGCAACCACCGCGCCGCCGGCGCCACGATCGAGGAGCGGGATGGCTGGCGGCTGGCCGAGTATCCCGAGAACGGCGGGCTCGAGGCCTGGGCGGCCGATGTGTCGCACACCGGCAAGCTCGACGTCCGTGGCACACGGGAGCGGATCGACGAGCTGACCGGCGGTCTGCAGCCCGGCCACGGCGTGCATACCGACGACGTGTGGACGGCCCGCCTCTCACCGACCCACGCGGTCGTGCTGTCGCCGTTCGGCCGCGTGGCCGAGCTCCGTGAGCGGATCGGCGCCGGCGTCACCGACATGACGTGCGGCTGGGCGGCCGTGCTGCTGGGAGGCCCGAAGGTGCGCGAGGTGTTCATGCGCTCCTCGGCGCTCGACGTACGGCCGGAGAAGTTCCCATCCGGGGCGTGCATCGCCGGGTCGGTGATGCGGTGCCCCTCGACCGTGCTGAACGACGACGGGAGGTTCTGGGTGCTCTGCGGCTGGGAGTTCGGCGAGTACATGTGGGAGTCGCTGCTCGACGCCGGTGAGCCGGTCGGGATCGCCCCTGTTTCTGCCGGCGTCGTGCTGCGCGAGGGGGTGGCCGCATGATCGGGCTGCTTCGAAAGCACAAGTTCTTCCGCGACCACGACCTGAAGTCGAGCTACGACGCCGTCATCATCGGCGGCGGCGCGCACGGCATGGCGACCGCGTACTACCTGGCCAAGCGCCACAACCTGAAGAAGGTGGCGGTGCTCGAGCGCAGCTACATGGGCGCCGGCGCCTCGGGGCGCAACACCACCATCATCCGGTCGAACTACCTCACGCCCGAGGGGGCCAAGTTCTACTCGGAGAGCGTGAAGCTCTACGAGACGCTTTCCCAGGATCTGAACTTCAACATGATGTTCTCCCAGCACGGGCACCTGACGCTGGCCCACTCCGACCGCTCGGTGAACACGATGATGGAGCGGGCCGAGGTGAATCGCCTGGTCGGCGTCGACTCGCGCGTCGTCTATCCCGACGAGATCAAGGAGCTGTGCCCGCAGCTCGATGTCACCGACCACCCGACGTTTCCGATCCTGGCAGCGCTCTACCACCCGCCGGGCGGTGTGATCCGTCATGACGCGGTGGTCTGGGGCTACGCCAAGGAGGCCGACAAGCTCGGCGTCGAGATCCACCCCTACACCGACGTGACGGGGATCAACGTGTCGAACGGCAAGGTGACCGGCGTCGAGACGAACCGCGGCACCATCAGCACGGGGACGGTGATCTCATGCGTCGCCGGCTGGAGCTCGCTGGTGTGCGACATGGTCGGTGTGCCGTTGCCGCTGACAACGCACATCCTGCAGGCCTGCGTGACGGAGCCGGTGAAGCCGCTGCTGCACAAGATCATCGTGTCCGGGACGCTCCACATCTACATCAGCCAGTCGGATCGCGGCGAGTTCGTGATGGGCTCCGAGATCGAGCCGTACTCCGGCTACTCGAACACCAGCACCTTCCGCTTCATCGAGGATCTCGCGATGCACATGATCGAGCTGCTCCCGATGCTCGGCGAGGCGCGTATTCTCCGCCAGTGGACCGGCTACTGCGACGTATCGCCGGATTACTCCCCCATCATGGGGCTGACCGAGGTCGACGGCTTCATCGTCGACGCCGGGTGGGGCACCTACGGATTCAAGGCGTCTCCCATCGTCGGCAAGACGATCGCCGACCTCGTCGGCACCGGAAAGGTCCCGGAGCTGATCGAACCGTTCCGGTGGTCACGCTTCTACGAGAACGAGCTGGTGTCCGAACGCGGCGCGGCGGCGGTCTCCCACTGAGTCAACAGGCAATGAGCAAGGAGCCGATGTGAAGAGCAGTCTCGAGATCGCCCAGGAGGCAGTCCTCCGCCCGATCATGGACATCGCGCGGGAAATGGGTCTCGACGAGGACGAGGTCGACCTGTACGGCAAGTACAAGGCCAAGATCGACCTGGGCGTGATCGACCGGCTGAAGGGTGCGCCGGATGCCAAGATCGTCTGCGTCTCCGCCATCACGCCGACCAAGGCCGGAGAGGGCAAGACCACCACGTCGGTGTCGCTCACGCAGGGCCTGGGGGCCATCGGCAAGCGGCCGGTGCTCTGCCTCCGCGAGCCTTCGCTTGGCCCGATCTTCGGGATCAAGGGCGGCGCCGCCGGCGGCGGGCTGACCCAGGTGGTGCCGATGGAGGACCTGAACCTCCACTTCACCGGCGACTTTCACGCGATTGCCGCGGCGAACAACATGCTGGCGGCGTTCGTCGACCGCCACATCTTCTATGGCAACGAGTGCAACATCGACCCGCACCGCGTGACGTGGCGCCGCGCAGTCGACATGAACGACCGCCACCTGCGCAACGTCGTCACGGGCCTCGGCGGCCCGACGCACGGCCTGCCGCGCGAGACCGGCTTCGACATCGTCGCCGCCTCCGAGGTGATGGCCATCATGGGCATGGCCACGTCGCTCAAGGACCTGCGCAAGCGGATCGGTTCGATCACGGTTGCATACGACCGCGACGGCGCTCCTGTCACGGCCGAGCAGATGGGCTGCGCCGGCGCGATGACCGTGCTCCTGAAGGACGCGCTGAAGCCGAACCTGATCCAGACGCTGGAGGGCCAGCCGTGCTTCATGCACATCGGCCCGTTCGGCAACATCGCGCATGGCAACAGCTCGATCGTGGCCGATCTGGTGGGACGCAAGGTCGGCGACTACCTGATCACCGAGGCCGGCTTCGGCAGCGACCTCGGCATGGAGAAGTTCATGGACATCGTCTGCCGTGCCGGCGGGTTTGGGCCCAACGCCATCGTGATCGTTGCGACGGCGAAGGCGCTCAAGCACCACGCCGGCCTCGAGGACGATCCGCGCAACTCGGCGTCCGAGAACCTGAAGGCGATCGAGGAGGGCTCCGCCAACCTCGAGCGGCACATCATGAACGCCAAGGAGTTCGGCGTGCCCTGCGTCGTCGCCGCGAACCGCTTCCCGGGCGACACCGACGAGGAAGTGGCGCTGGTCCAGCGGCTTGGCATGGAGTACGGCGCGCACGCCGCGGTGCTGAACGAAGGCTTCTCGAAGGGTGGTGCCGGCGCGGCCGAGATGGCCGAGGCCGTTGCCGACGCAGCCGACCAGCCGAACACCTTCAACTTCATCTACGAGGACTCCGACCCGATCGACGTCAAGATCGAGAAGATCGCAACGCGCGTCTACCGCGCCGAGGGCGTCGACTTCCTGCCTGTTGCACGGCAGAGGATCGAGCAGTTCACCCGCGACGGCCTGACCGGTCTCTCGATCTGCATGGCGAAGACGCACCTGTCGCTCTCGGCCGACCCGGCGGTGGCAAACGCGCCGACCGGCTTCCGCATCCCGGTCCGTGACATCCGGCCCTACACGGGCGCCGGGTTCTTGACGGCGCTCTGCGGTGACATCATGCAGATGCCCGGCCTCGGCAAGACCCCAGCCGGGTTCAACGTCGACATCGACGACGACGGAAGGACGGTCGGTCTCTTCTAAGCCTTCAGACGCCGGCGACCCGTACCTCGCGTCGTCGGTCGAGGCACTGCTCGACGATCTCGCCGAGCGGACGCCCGCGCCGGGAGGCGGGGCAGCGGCAGCGCTGACCTGTGCCATGAGCGCTGCGCTCGTGGAGATGGCGACGTCCTTCGGCTCGGCTCACGGGCTGGAACAGGTGCGCGATCGCGCGCATGCGATCCGCGAGGAGGTCTCGGGTCTTGCCTACGCCGACGGCGTTGCCTACGGCGAGGTGCTGGCGGCCATCCGGATGGGCAAGGGCGAGGAGCGGGTGCGGCGGATGGACGAGGCGGTGGCCGGAGCCATCGGCGTGCCGATGCGCGTTCTCGAACTGGCCGCCGAGGTGGCCGTGCTCGCGGCCGACGTCGCCGAGACGGGCAACCGCAACCTGGAGGGCGATGCGCTCACGGGGTCGCTCCTCGCCGAGGCCGCGGCGCGCTCGGCGGCGACGCTGGCCCAGATGAACGCCAGCCTGCTCTCGAAGCACGCCATCGCCGACGCTCACCTGGAGCGGCTGCGACCGGCACTCGCCCGCGCCACCCGCGCACGCGAGCGGGCCGTCACCGCGTACGCCACTGTGTGATGCTCCGTCCGCTCGCATCCTCTGATGCCGAGCGATGTGACGCCATCATCGCCTCGTTGCCGGACTGGTTCGGAAACGAGGAGGGCATCGAGCAATGCGCGGCCGCGGTGCGGTCGCAAGAGGGGCTGGTGTCGGTCGCCCCCGATCAGGTGGTCGCGTTCATCACCTGGGAGATGCGATTTCCGACGACGGCTGAGATCACCTGGCTCGCAGTGGATCCCGCCCACCACCGGCAAGGGCACGGCTCCTCGCTCGTCGGGGAGATGCTGCAACAGGCTGCCGACGGCGGCGTCAGGCTCGTGGTCGTCCATACGCTGTCATCGACCGCGGCGGATCCGTTCTACGAGCAGACACGAACCTTCTGGCAGGCCGTCGGCTTCCTCCCCGCGGCGGAGCGCCCCGACCTCTGGAACGAGGAGAACCCGGCGCTGCTCCTCGCACGCGAGGTGTGAAAAAAAGGGGCCAGACCCCTTTTTTTCAGCGGAGGTGCTTCTTGAACCAGCCGACCATGCGCTCGGCACGGTCGACGCGACGGTCTGGGCGGGCGCTGTGCGACATGCCGTGGTCCGACTCGGGATAGAGGACGTATTCCACTTGGCGACCGAGCATGCGCAATGCGACGAACAGCTGCTCGGCGTCGGCCGGGGGGCAGCGCAGGTCGGACTCGCCCTGCAGAATCAGAAGCGGCGTATGGATGTTCGCCACGTTGCGGAGCGGTGACTGGCGCCAGGCGAGGTCGATTCCTTCCTCGGTGAACGGGTCGCCGAGCCCTTCCTGCTTGTTGTAGATGTAGCCGACGTCGCAGTGGGCGTAGGCCGAGACCTGGTTGGTGACGCCGTTCGACGAGATACCCGCCTTGAACCGGTCGCTCGTGCCGAGCAGCCAGTTCACCATGAACCCGCCGTAGGAGTTGCCGTAGCAGCCGAGCCGATCGGGATCGGCGAGCCCCATCTTCACGAGGCCGTCGAGCACCGCGTGGCAGTCGTCGGCGTCCACACCGCCCCAGTCGGCGTAGAGGGGGCTGATCCAATCGCGCCCCTTGTCATAGCCGCCGCGGAGGTTAGGCCGCGCGACGCGGAACCCGGCAGCCGCGAGCAGCCAGGCGATCGGCTGCGCCGTCACCGACCACGCCCAGACGGGCCCCCCGTGGATCATCAGCACGGTGGGCAACGGCCGGTTGCCGGCGTTCGGTGGTGATGTGACGAACGTCTGGATCGGGCCGCCGGGGCCGTCGATCTGGTACTCCGCCTGCGTCGGGCGCTTGCGACCCGTGAGCCACGCTTCGCCCGCCTTGGTGAGCCGGCGCGGCTCGTGCCCCGGCTCGAGCGCGTAGACCTCCTGCGTCGGTGCATGGCCGAGCGTCATCGAGACCGCGACCCGGTCCCCGCGAGCCGCGATGGCGAGCGCTGCCGGCCCCGTCTCGAGCTCGACCAGCGGCTCGGCGCCGTCGTCGCGCACGCGGTAGGGGGCCTCGCGGCCACGGTCGTGGATCGCCGAGACGCGAATGTCGTTCGTATCGGCAACGCCCGCGAACCGGTCGAGCCCTGCGGTCAGCGGTTCGCCGGAGCCGTTTCGACCGATCTTGTAGACGAGCCAGGGATCCGAGGTCGTGCCGGTGGTGCGATCCTCGGCGACACAGAGCAGCGTCCCGTCGGGGTCGTGCGACAGTGCGCTGCAGGCGCCCTCGAGCTTCGACAGCTGGCGCATCCGGCCGCTCGCGACGTCGACGGAATGCGCCTGCGGCCGTGGATCGATGTCGGCGTTGGGTCGCCGCTCGGCCAGGAACGTGATCGAGCTCCCGTCGGGATGAGGCGTGGCCGACGACGCAAACCACCGGCCCTTGGTCAGACGCCGGGCGCGGCCGCGCACGGGGACGAGATGCACGTGGGTCGGGTGATCGAGCAGGCCGCTGCCGTCCATCCGCCAGTCGATGTGGCGAAGGACGCGGGCGGTCGCCGCCTCCTCGTCCCCATCCGCCTTCGGCTTGCGCTCGCCGGCCAGGACGTGGCTCTCCTCATCGGCCGCCACGACGGCAAGGGCCTTTCCGCCTGGCATCCACTCCGCTTCGCTCACGCCGCGCCTGAAGGTCGTCAACTGACGTGGCTCGCCGCCGTCGAGCGGCATCAGGAAGACCTGGGCCGTCTTCTTCTCACGGTCGGACAGGAAGGCCAGTGTGCGGCCATCCGGCGAGAAGCGCGGCCGGGTGTCGTTGGCTTTCACCTCGGTCAGGCGCCGCGGCCGGCCGCCGGCGAACGGCACCATCCAGATGCTCGTGACGTCGCGGCCGCCCTCTGCGCCTCGCTCCGCGTAGGCAACCATGCTCCCGTCGGGAGAAAGGTCGAGCGACTCGATCATGCGCTCCCGGAGAAGGTCGGCCGGTGTGAGCGTCTGAAGCCTGGGCGGTGCCATCGCACGAGAGTATCCCCGCTGGCGACACCGGTCGCATCGCACAGGCGGCCGGGATGGGCCACCCGGTAGTAAACTCGCGCCGCGATGCGCGTCCTACTGGTCGGATCCGGCGGTCGTGAGCATGCGCTCGCGTGGGGCCTTTCTCATTCGCCCCACCTGAGCGACCTCCACGCTGCTCCCGGGAACCCCGGGATCGCGTCGATCGCCAGCTGCCACGACGTCCCGGTGACCGATCTCGAAGGGCTGACGACACTCGCGCTCGACCTCCGCGCCGAGCTCGTGGTCGTCGGGCCGGAGGCGCCACTTGTCGGCGGCCTTGCCGATCGGCTCGCTGCGGCCGGGATTGCATGCTTCGGCCCGTCCGCCGGTGCAGCGCGAATCGAGGGGTCGAAGCGCTTCGCAAAGGATCTGATGGAGGCGGCCGGAGTGCCGACCGCGCGGTATTCGGTCTGCGACACCGTGGCGGCGGCACAGCTCGCGATTGCCGAGGCGGAGGGGAACGTCGTGATCAAGGCGGATGGGCTCGCCGGCGGCAAGGGCGTGTTCGTCTGCTCGTCCGTCGCCGAGGCGGACGATGCGGTCGCCGCGTGCCTCGTCGACCGCCGTTTCGGCGGTGCAGGTGCGCAGGTCTTGGTCGAGGAGCGGATCGAGGGGCCGGAGGTCTCGGTGCTGGCGCTCTGCGACGGGCAGACTGTGGCGCCACTCGCGCCGGCTCGCGACTACAAGCGCGCGCTCGACGGGGATCGCGGGCCGAACACGGGCGGCATGGGGGCCGTGTCCCCGGTGGCGGGTCTCGGCGACGACTTCGTCGACGAGATCGTACGTACGGTGCACCGGCCGGTGATCGACGAGCTTGCGCGGCGTGGCACGCCGTTCCAGGGGTGCCTCTACGCGGGCGTGATGCTGACGGTGGACGGCCCGCGGGTGCTCGAGTTCAACGCCCGCTGGGGCGACCCCGAAACGCAGGTGATCGTCCCGCGGCTGCGCGGTGATCTGCTGGAGGCGCTGGCCGCGGTGGCTGACGGGCGACTCGAGGGCGTGAGCCTCGAGGCGGGGCCGCAGTCGTGCGTCACCATTGTCCTCGCCGCCCGTGGCTACCCCGATGCGCCTGAACAGGGCGCCGAGATCGAGGGCGTCGACGCGGCAGAGCGGATCGAGGGCGTGACGGTCTTCCATGCCGGCACGGACACGCGGGATGGCCGCCTGGTCGTTGCGGGTGGCCGGGTGCTGAACGTCTCGGCGGTCGGCGCGGATGTGTGGGAGGCTCGCGAACGCGCGTACGCGGCGGTGGCCGAGATCCACTTCGACGGTATGCAGCTGCGCACGGACATTGGGGAGGGTGTCCGTGTCTGAGCAGTCCCCGGCGCCAGTCCCGCAGGTGCACCCGGTCTGGTCGGAGTTCGAGGCAGATGGTCCGCAGGTCGGCATCGTGATGGCGTCCGAGGGTGACCGCGAGACCATGGAGGCTGCGACGAACGAGCTCGACGAGCGCGCGATCAGCTATGAGCTGCGCGTGCTCTCGGCACACCGCGAGCCGCGCGAGGTGGCCGAGTACGCGTCGACGGCGGCATTGCGCGGGCTTCGGGTGCTGATCGCTGCCGCCGGCGGCGCCGCGGCGCTCCCGGGCGTGATCGCGGCCTACACCGAGCTACCCGTGATCGGCGTGCCGATCAAGCGCGACGAGCTGGGCGGGCTGGACTCGTTGCTTTCGATGGTGCAGATGCCCGCCGGAGTGCCGGTGGCCTGCATGGCGGTCAACGGGGCGCGGAACGCCGCCATCTACGCGGCCAAGATCCTCGCCCAAGGGTCGCTTCCGCCGCCGTCGGAGAAGTGGACGATGACGGAGTAGCCACGGCGCGCGTTCACCGAGGTGCCAGGCACCTCAGTGAACAGGGGCGAACCGACCCGGTTGGTAGACTCAGTTTTGCCTTGATCAAGCGCTACACACGCCCTGCGATGGGCGCCGTCTGGTCGGACGAGCGCCGATTCCAGCGGTGGCTCGACGTGGAGATCGCAGCGATGGAGGCATGGGCCGAGCTGGGGGTGGTGCCGCAGGAAGCTGTGGCCGCCGTGACGGAACGGGCCCATGTCGACACCGGCCGGATCCTCGAAATCGAGCGCCGTACGCATCACGACGTGCTCGCATTCACCGAGACCGTCGCCGAGCAGGTGGGTGAGCAGGCGCGGTGGTTTCACTACGGGCTAACGTCGTCCGACGTGGTCGACACCGCGCTGGCTCTGCAGCTGCGCGATGCCGGGCAACTGCTGCTCGAGGGGACGGCTGCCGCGGAGCGCGCGCTGCTTGCCCGGGCCGAGGAGTTCCGGCACACGCCGATGATCGGCCGCACGCACGGCGTCCACGCCGAGCCGACAACCTTCGGCCTGGTGCTGCTCGGGCATGCGATGGAGCTCCGCCGCCAGCACGAGCGTCTCCGTGCGGCGTTTGCAGACGTCACGGTCGGCAAGCTCTCCGGTGCCGTCGGCACCTATGCAAACAGCGATCCGCGCGTCGAGGCCGGCGCGCTCGAGCGGCTGGGGCTGGAGCGCGAGACCGTCGCGACCCAGGTCATTCCCCGCGACCGCCACGCTGCGCTCGTCTGCGCCCTGGCCGCCGCGGGCAGCTCGCTCGACCGGCTGGCCACCGAGATCCGCCACCTTCAGCGCACGGAGGTGCGCGAAGCGTTCGAGCCGTTCGCGCCGGGGCAGAAGGGCAGCTCCGCGATGCCGCACAAGAAGAACCCGATCGTCTGCGAGCGCATCACCGGCCTGGCGCGGGTGCTGCGAGGCCATGCGGTTGTCGCGCTCGAGAACATCGCGCTCTGGCACGAGCGTGACATCTCGCATTCGTCGGCCGAGAGGGTGGTGCTGCCCGACTCGACGATCGCGCTGGACTACATGCTCGAGCGCACGGTCTGGCTGGTCGAAGGGCTCACCGCCGACCCCGAGCGGATGCTCCGCAACCTCGAGGCGTCCCACGGCCTGGTTTTCTCCGGCCGCGCCCTGCTGGCGCTGGTCGAAGCCGGCGCCAGCCGTGAAAGGGCGTACGAGATCGTGCAGCGAAACGCCTTACGCGCGTGGGACGAGGAGACGTCGTTCCGCGGCCTGCTGGAGGCCGACCCCGACGCGGCCGCGTTGCTCGACGCCGAACGGCTCGACCGCGTCTTCGACCTGGACAGCTTCCTACGCCACGTCGACACGGTCTTCGACCGGGCGCTCGAGCGCTCGGAGGTGGAGCATGTCTGACCGGCTGGCGGCGTTGCACGAGGCGTCCGGCAAGGTGCGTGAGATCTACAGCTTCGGTGAGCAGCTGCTGCTGGTCGCCTCCGACCGCATGAGCGCCTTCGACGTGATCATGCCGACACCGATCCCCGACAAGGGAAGGATCCTCACCGCCCTGTCGGCCTTCTGGTTCGAACGGACCGCGGCGCTCGCGCCGAACCACCTGCTCTCGATCGAGCAGAAGGCGTTCCCCGAGGTGGCTCGCGACAACCGGGAGCTCGCCGGCCGCGCGATGCTCGTGCAGCGGCTGACGATGATGCCGATCGAGTGCGTCGTCCGCGGGTATCTGGCGGGCTCCGGCTGGAAGGACTACCAGGCGACGGGATCGATCTGCGGGCACGGCCTGCCCGGAGGCATGCGCGAATCGGAGCGGCTGCCGGAGCCGATCTTCACGCCCGCGACGAAGTCGACCAGCGGCCACGACATCAACATCGATCGCGAGACGGCCGCGCTGCTCGTGGGCGACGAGCGCCGCTACGAGGAGCTCGAGCAGCTGTCGCTGAGCGTCTACGAGCACGCATCGAGCTACGCCCGGGAGCGCGGCATCATCATCGCCGACACCAAGTTCGAGTTCGGCCTCGACAGCACCGGCCGGCTGGTGCTGGGTGACGAGGTGCTGACGCCGGACTCGTCGCGGTTCTGGCCCGCCGACGGCTACGAGCCGGGCGGTCCACAGCCGTCATTCGACAAGCAGTTCCTGCGCGACTGGCTGGAGAGCCAGAGCTGGGACAAGCAGCCACCGGGGCCCGACCTGCCCGACGACGTGGTGGCGGGCACCAGAGAGCGCTACACCGACGCGTACCTGCGGCTGACCGGCGAGCCGTTCAGCGCGTATCTTCGACGACAGGGGGCCACATGAGAGTGACGGTGCTGGTGCGTCCGCGGGACGGAATCCTCGACCCGCAGGGCGAGGCGGTGCGCCGCTCGCTGGCGGGGCTGGGGTACCCCGCGGCCGATGTGCGCGCGGGGAAGGTGTTCGACCTCCAAGTGGAGGCCGGTGACGAGGAGCATGCGCGCCGGATCGCGAGCGAGATTGCCGAGAAGGTGCTCTCGAACCCGCTGATCGAGCAGTACGAGGTGGAGATAGCGCGATGACACGTGTCGGAGTGATCAGCTATCCGGGAGCATGCGACGACCGCGACGCCATGCGCGCCGTCGAGCTGGTCGGCGCCGAGCCGGTCAGGTTGTGGCACGCCGACACGGATCTCAGTGACGTCGACGCGGTGATCGTCCCCGGCGGGTTCAGCTATGGCGACCACCTCCGGCCGGGCGCGCTCGCCGCCCTCTCGCCGGTGATGGGAGCCGTGCGCGAGCACGCCGAGGCGGGGCGCCCGGTGCTCGGCATCTGCAACGGCTTCCAGGTGCTGACGGAGGCGCGCCTGCTGCCGGGCGTGCTGCGGACGAATGCGGGCCTTCGGTTCCGCTGCCAGGACGTCGAGCTGCGCGTCGAGCGCCCGTCGCCCTGGCTGCCGGGCCTGGCGGCCGGCGATCTGCTCACCATCCCGATGAAGCATCACGACGGCTGCTACTTCGCCGACCGGGCGACGCTCGAAGTGCTTGCCCGTCGCGGCCACGTGCTGCTGCGCTACGAGGAGAACCCGAACGGATCGGTTGAGCGCATCGCGTGCGTCACCAACGAGCGCGGCAACGTCTGCGGCCTGATGCCGCACCCGGAGCACGCCGTCGAGGAGCTGATCGGCTCGACCGACGGCCGCATCCTGCTCACGGGTCTGCTGGAGCTCGCCGGCAGTCCCGCGGCTGCCTGACGACGATCGAGCGTTGGGGATCTTCGACCACCCCGCCAACGAGGACCTGATCGAGTTCCTCGAAGGCCAGGCCGAGCCGTCCGCCTCGATGGATCTCGACGGATTCGAGCTCCACGCCCATCCCGACCTCTGCGAGCGGCTGATCGGCCTTGCCAATGAGCTGGAGGAGGTGCCGGACGGCTGGCACGCGGTGTACGGCGTCCCCGCGCTGGCGACCTCGGACGGCGTGATCTACGCCTTTGCGATCGGCGTCGGCGGCATCGGCCTGCGACTGCCGCACCGGAGCCTGCACCGGCACCTGAACAGGCACGACCTCGACCTTCCCGGCTGGACCGTCATCGACGCGCGCCAGTCTCAGCTCCCCGGGAGGGTTGCACGTGAGCGGCTGCGCGAATCACTGCTTGCTGCGCACGCGGCGTCGTGCGCCGTGTAACGCCGCGAAGGGCTGCGGCGATGACCCCTGTAGACGACACTGTCTTTTACTTGGGGGTCTCTTTCATGTCATTGAAGCGATATGCACTCTGCTTGCCCGTTGTCGCGGCGCTTGTGCTGACCGGGAGCGCGGTCGCGCGGATTGCGCCCGCCGAGGGAGAGGGCGTCAAACCGCAGTGCGCCAAGAACGGCGTGCACGAGAACCCGCAGGGGCATCTGTCCTGCGGGTTGCACACCGGCTGGGCGGCACGGCAGGCGGCCACGGAGACGGAGGCCGAGGATAAGCCCGCCGCCGAGCCCACGGCTGAGGAGGACACGGCCGGGGAGGGCACCATCGGGACCGATGAGGGCATCGCCGAGGAGCCGGCTGCCGAGAAGGTGTGCAAGAAGAACGGCGTGCATATCAACAAGAATGGTCACCCGACGTGCGGGCTGCACAAGGGGTGGACGAAGCACGACCCCGCCGCGGCGCCTGCAGACGGAGCCGCCGGAAAGCACGCAGGCAAGCACGAGGACAAGCACGCCGGCAAGTACGAGGACAAGGGCGCCGGAAAGCACGGCGGCAAGTCCGCAGGCAAGCACGGCAAGGACTCCCGCTGACCCCGGGGGAGCATGGAGCCCGGCGGTCTGGTGCCGCCGGGCTCCCGCACACTCCGGCGACCCTCTTCGATAGCATGCGGGTGCGACGTGAATGCCGTCACGCCACAGCCGCTCCACCGTAGCCTCGGTCTTACCGATGGTGAGCTCGGGCGAATCCAGGAGCTGCTGGGTCGTGACCCGAATGACTTCGAGCTGGCCGTGTACTCGCTGCTCTGGAGCGAGCATTGCGGCTACAAGCACTCCCGTCTGCTGCTCCGGCGCTTCCCCACCGAGGGTGAGCGTGTCCTCCAGGGGCCGGGCGAGAACGCCGGTGTGATCGACGTCGGAGACGGCCTCGCGGTCGCTCTGAAGGTCGAGAGCCACAACCACCCCTCCGCGGTGGAGCCGTTCCAGGGGGCCGCGACCGGCGTCGGGGGCATCCTGCGTGACACCTTCGCGATGGGCGCACGACCCGTCGCCATCCTCGACTCGCTGCGCTTCGGCGAGCTCGACTCCGAGCACCAGCGGCACCTGTTCTCGCGCGTCGTCGAAGGCGTCGGCCACTATGGAAACTGCGTCGGCGTCGCGAACCTGGGCGGCGAGGTGTACTTCGAGCCGGCCTACGAGCACAACTGCCTGGTCAACGCGATGTGCGTCGGCGTGCTGCGTGCGGATCAGCTCACCTCGGCGCGTGCAACCGGCGTTGGGAACCTGATCGTCCTCTACGGGTCGAAGACGGGCCGCGACGGCATCGGCGGCGCCAGCGTGCTTGCCTCGCAGGGGTTCGACGAGGGATCCGCCGACAAGCGGCCGAGCGTGCAGATCGGCGATCCGTTCATGGGGAAGAAGCTGATCGAATGCAGCCTCGAGCTGCTCGATCGCGGGCTGCTGGCGTCGCTGCAGGACCTCGGCGCCGCCGGCCTGGCGTCGTCGACCTCCGAGATGGCCGCGGGGGGCGGTGTCGGGCTCGACCTCGACCTGTCCGCGGTGCCGCTGCGCGAGGCCGACATGGAGCCGTTCGAGATCATGATCTCGGAGTCGCAGGAGCGGATGGCGGCTGTCGTTGAGCCGGCACAGCTCGACGGTGTGCTCGAGGTCTGTGCGCGCTGGGAGGTCGATGCCACGGTGATCGGGGAGGTCATCGAGGAGCCGGTGCTCCGCGCCTCCCATGATGGCCGCGTAGTCGGCGAGGTGCCGGTCGACACGCTGGTCGACGGGGCGCCGCGCTACCGCGTGTCCCAGGAGCGCCCGGCCCGTCTCGTCGACGAGCCGCTCGAGCCACGGCCGGTCGAGGACGTCGAAGGCGGCCTTCGTGCGCTGCTCGCGTCGTCCAACATCGCCAGCCGGCGGTGGATCTTTCAGCAGTACGACCAGCTGGTCGGCTCGGGAACCGTTGTGCGGCCGGGCGGTGACGCCGGCGTCGTGCGTCTCACGCCCAGCGGCCGCGCAATCGCCATCTCCCTCGACGGCAACGGCCGGCGGACGTCGCTCGATCCGCGTCGCGGCGGCATGAGCGCCGTGTGCGAGGCGGCTCGCAACGTGGCGTGCACGGGTGCGCGGCCCGCTGCGGTCACGAACTGCCTCAACTTCGGCAATCCCGAGACCGGCGAGGTCGGCTACGAGCTGGCCGAGGCGATCGAGGGCATGGCGCTCGCATGCGAGGCGCTGTCGCTCCCGGTGGTCTCGGGCAACGTGTCGCTGTACAACGAGCATTTCGGCGCTCCGATCCACCCGACGCCGGTTGTCGGCGTGGTGGGCGTGCTGGACGACGCGTCGCTGGCGGTGCCCGCCGGGTTCGCCCAGCCGGGCGATGTGGTACTTCTGGCAGGAGACGGACCGTCGGCGATCGACGGATCGGAATACCAGAAGGTGGTGGTGGGCGAGGTGGCCGGGCGTATCCCCGAGCCGGATCTGGTGAATGAGCGACGGCTGCACGCGTTTCTCGCGGAGGCCGCGGAGCATCGCCTGCTCCGGAGCGCCCACGACGTCGCCGACGGCGGCCTTGCGGTCGCTCTTGCCGAGTCGGCGATCATGGGCGGTATCGGTGTCGAGGCGAAGTGCGACGACCCGTTCGGCGAGGGCGACGGGAGAGTCGTGATCTCGGTCAGCCCGGAGCACCTACAGTCGGTCCGCGCGCTCGGAGCAAAGCTCCAGATTCGCGAGCTGGGGACGGTCGGAGGCGACGTCATCCGGCTGGGAGACGCGGAGCTGCCCCTGGACGAGGCGACTACGCTGTACGAGACGTCGCTGCCCTCCAAGCTGGGAGAGACCCGCTGATGTGCGGCATCTTCGGCATCTACGACCCCCTCGGCTCGCCTGACCGCGACGTCGCGCGCCTGACCTTCTTCGGCCTGTATGCGCTTCAGCACCGCGGCCAGGAGAGCGCCGGCATCGCAGTCTCCGACGGCAGCCGTGTGGTTGCCATGAAGGACATGGGCCTGGTCAGTCAGGTGTTCGACGAGCCCAAGCTGTCGGCCCTGCAGGGCCGGATGGCCATCGGCCATGCCCGCTACTCGACCACCGGATCGACCGCGTGGCGCAATGCCCAGCCGATCGTCCGCCACTCCGCCGGGCGCACCGTCGCTCTCGGCCACAACGGCAACCTGACGAACACGACAGCGCTCCGCGAGGAGCTGCGCGGCGACGGCGTCCGGCTCCAGTCCACCTCGGATACCGAGGTGATCGCCGCGCTGATCGCGCGCCACAAGGCCGACGACCTCGGCGATGCGATCGCCGACACGATGGAGCACATCGAGGGCGCCTTCGCCGCGGTCGTCCTGAGCGAGAACGCCGTCGCCGGCTTCCGTGACCCCGACGGGATCCGGCCGCTGGTGGTCGGCCGGCTCGACGATGCCTTCGTGCTCGCCTCCGAGACCTGCGCGCTCGACATCATCGGCGCCCAGGTGGAGCGCGAGCTCGGACCGGGTGAGCTGGTCGTGATCGACCGCGACGGACCGCGCTTCCGGCAGGCCGTCGAGCCGCGCAGCGCCTCCCTGTGCGTCTTCGAGTACATCTACTTCGCTCGCCCCGACTCCCACATGCAGGGCCAGGACCTGCACGACGTGCGGGGCCTGATGGGCGAGCGCCTGGCCGAGGAGGCGCCGGTCGAGGCAGACGTCGTCATCCCCGTCCCCGACTCCGGCACGCCGGCCGCTGTCGGGTTCGCACGCGCCAGCGGCATTCCATTCGGCGAGGGCCTGGTGAAGAACCGCTATGTCGGCCGCACCTTCATCCAGCCCGACCAGGCGTTGCGCGAACGTGGCGTCAAGCTGAAGTTCAACGTGCTGCCGTCGGTGCTGAGGGGCAAGCGCGTGGTGGTCGTCGACGACTCCATCGTCCGCGGCTCCACGACGCGCAAGCTGGTGGCGATGCTCTTCGAGGCGGGAGCCCTGGAGGTGCACCTGCGAATCAGCTCGCCGCCGATCATCTCGCCGTGCTTCTACGGGATCGACATGGCCGACCAGGGTGAGCTGATCGCCGCCGGCCGCGAGGTCGACGAGGTGCGCGAGCGGCTCGGGGCAACCTCGCTTTCCTACCTCAGCCTCGAGGGGCTGCAGTCGGCGTCCGGTAAACCGTCCAGCAGTTTCTGCCGTGCCTGCCTGACGGGCGAGTACCCGACCGTGATCCCCGATGACATGCGGCTGGCCAAGCTCCGCTTCGAGCAGCGGGCCGTTGAGGCCGCGGCGGCGCGGTGAGCGGGGGAGACGAGGGGCCGCTCTCCTACGGCGACGCGGGCGTGAGCCTCGAGGCGGCCGACGCGGTTGTCGAGCGCATCAGAGCGGCCGTGGAGTCGACCCGTACGCGCGATGTTCTCGGGGCCGTCGGCGGGTTCTCGGGGTTGTATGCGCCGACGCTCGGCGATCCTGCGCTCGCGGCGTCGTCTGACGGCGTCGGGACGAAGGTGCTGCTCGGCGCCGCCGCTGGACGGCTGCGTGGCCTGGGAATCGACCTGGTCGCCATGAGCGTCAATGATGTGATCACCTGTGGCGCGCGACCGCTGTTCTTCCTGGACGTCATCACCTGCGGAAAGCTCGACCCGGAGCGGATCGGCGAGTTGGTGGAAGGGATCGCGGAAGGCTGCAAGTACGCGGATTGTGCGCTGCTGGGCGGGGAGACCGCCGAGCACCCCGACATGATGGAGCCCCATGAGTTCGACCTCGCGGGCTTCGCCGTCGGAGGCTGTGAGCGCCGGGAGTTGATCGGTGGGGCGCGCGTCGTGCTCGGCGATGCCGTGATCGCCCTTCCCTCGAGCGGTCCGCATTCGAACGGGTTCTCCCTCATCCGGCGGCTGCTGGAGCGCTCCGGCGTGGGGCTCGACGACCGGCCGACGGAGCTCGGCGGAGCGTCGGTGGCAGATGCGCTGCTCGAGCCGACACGCATCTACGCACGTGCCGTGCGCATGCTCACCGCCACCCTCGACGTGCACGCGATGGCGCACATCACCGGCGGCGGGCTGCTGGGCAATCTCTCACGGCCGCTGCCGAAGGGTCTCGGCGTGCGCATCGACCTTTCGAGCTGGGAGCGCCCCGCCGTCTTCACCTGGCTGGCGTCGCTCGGCGTCGAGGAGGAGGAGATGCGGCGCGTGTTCAACCTCGGTCTCGGGTACGCGGCCGTGATCGCGAAGGACGACGTCGACCTGGCGCTGCGAACGCTGGAGCGGACCGGCGAGAAGGCGTGGGTGGCCGGCGAGGTGATCGAGGGCGGCGGGGTAACCGTGGCGTGAAGGTCGGGGTGCTCATCTCGGGGACGGGCACCAATCTGCAGGCGTTGATCGACGACCCCGGCATCGATGTCGCGTGCGTCGTTTCGAGCCGCGCAGACGCACCTGGCATCGAACGCGCGCGCGCGGCGGGCATTCCCGTGCTGGCCACCGCTGACGAGGATGAGACCGCGGTGTTCCTCGAGGGCGCCGGAGTCGGCCTGGTCGTCCTCGCGGGCTACATGCGGATCCTTTCCCCTGCGTTCGTCGAGCGTTTCAGCGGGCGCATCATGAACGTCCATCCGGCACTGCTGCCGGCCTTTCCGGGCGCGCACGCGGTGCGCGACGCGGTCGAGCACGGCGTGCGCGTGACCGGGGTGACCGTGCACCTCGTGGACGACGACCACGTGGCAGCCGACTCGGGCCCTATCGTGCTGCAGGAGTCGCTGGACGTTTCGTATGATGAAGGCGCCGATGAGGTGGCCGAGCGGCTGCACGAGATCGAACACCGGCTGTTGCCGCGAGCGGTGCGCCTGTTCTGTGCCGGGCAACTCGAGGTCGACGGACGACGAGTACGGGTGAGGGAAAAGCGACGGGCGTGAAGGTCGAGCGGGCGCTGATATCGGTGAGCGAGAAGAACGGGCTCGCCGGCTTCGCCGCGGGGCTGCACGAGCTCGGCGTGGAGCTGATTTCGACATCGGGGACGGCGCAGTTCCTGCAGAATGCGGGCCTTCCGGTCACCACCGTCGAGGATCTGACCGGCGCCGGAGAGCTGCTGGACGGCCGCGTGAAGACGCTGCACCCGTACATCCACGCAGCGATCCTCGCCCGGCGCAACGAGCCGGGTGACATGGCGTCGCTCGAGGAGCGCGACATCAAGCCGATCGACCTCGTGGTGTGCAACCTCTATCCATTCCGCCACGTGGCCAACCGTCGTGGGGTGACCGAGGCCGAGGTGATCGCGAACATCGACGTCGGCGGCCCGACGATGGTGCGCTCGGCGGCCAAGAACTTCGACTCCGTCGCCGTCGTCACCGACCCCGAGCGCTACGGCTTCGTGCTCGACGAGCTGCGCGGAAGCCACGGCGAGCTGTCTGAGGAGACGCGACGTGAGCTCGCCACCGAGGCGTTTGCGCACACCGCGGGGTATGACGCCGCAATCTCGGACTGGTTCAGCGAGACCGAACCGTTCCCCGACCGCGTGGTGCTCGACCTGACGAAGGCAGCGGATCTGGCCTACGGCGAGAACCCGCACCAGCGGGCCGCCTTCTACGTCGAGGCCGGTTCGCGCCGGCATCTGCTCTCGATGGTGGAGCAGCTCGGCGGCCAGCCGCTGTCGTTCAACAATCTGTGGGATCTCGACGCGGCCCGCGCCATCGCGACAACCTTTCAGGTTCCGGCTTGCGCCATCGTCAAGCATGCGACGCCATGTGGGGTTGCGGTCGGCGCCACCGTCGAAGAGGCGTATGAGCGCGCCCTCGCATCGGACCCGGTCGCTGCTTTCGGCGGGGTGATCGCGGTGAACCGACCGGTCAGCGCCGAGCTGGCCGACAAGCTGAGCGATCAGGTCGTGCATGTGCTGTTCGCCTCTGGCTATGAGGATGGAGCGGCCGAGGTGCTTCGGCAGAAGCCGAGCTTGCGCATCCTCGACGACCGGGAGCGGCGCAAGGCCAGCCCGGGCGAGCGCGACGTCAAACGCGTGCTGGGCGGCTTCCTGATCCAGGACCGGGATACGGAGCTCGACGAGCGCGGCCTGATGGAAGTGGTCACGCAGGCCCAGCCGACGGAGCAGCAGTGGGGCGACCTGCTGTTCGCGTCACGGGTGTGCAAGTTCGTGCGCTCGAACGCGATCGTGATCGCCCGTGACCTGGCAACCGTGGGCATCGGCGGCGGACAGGTCAGCCGCGTCGACGCGGTGCGCCACGCGGTCGAGAAGGCCGGCGAACGCGCCCAGGGCGCGGTGATGGCGTCCGATGCGTTCTTCCCGTTCGACGATGGGCCGCGCGCCGCGATCGGCGCCGGGGTCACCGCCATCATCCAGCCGGGTGGCTCGAAGCGCGACGACGAGGTCATCGCGGCCGCCGACGAGGCCGGAATCGCGATGGTGTTCACCGGCCGTCGCCACTTCCTGCACTGACCCACACAAGCGGTTGTCCAGCAGGTAGCGTTTACGGCCTTCGTGGGGGCTTCGCGCTTGATGGTCATCATGCTTCTCCCGGTGCTTGCGTCCACCGCTGCGCCGTCGGCCGCGTTCGCGCCGACGGCTGAGCGACGGCCGGGCGAAGTCTTCCGACCTGCTGACGTGCGCCTGGTCGGGTACTCGTTCTCGTCCGCTGCGGGCGCGGCTGTCCCGATCGACGCCTATCTGCCGCGGGTTGCGTCGGGGCTGCGGCCGGCCGTTGTCTACGTTCACGGGGGGGGATGGCGAGAGGGGACTCGAAGGTCGTTCTCGGCGGGGAAAAGTTTTGTGCCGACCGGGCGACGACTGGTGCGTGAGGGGTTCGTCGTGCTGTCCGTCGGTTACAGGCTGGCCCCCGGGCGGCCGTTCCCGGCGGGCGCCGACGACGTGTCCGCTGCCGTGCGATGGGTGCGAGCCAATGCCTCGCGACTGGGCGTCGACCCAGATCGGATCGGGTTGTTCGGCAGCTCAGCCGGCGGGACGCTCGCTGCCTTCGCTGCGACGCGCGCACGCGGTGCCAGGAACCGCGGGAGTCGCGTGCGGGCGGTCGTCAGCTGGTCGGGGCCGATGGCGCTGCGGCGGCTCCATCACGCTCTTGCCGGCGACTCCAGGCGCGCGACGATGGTCTCCGACTACCTGGGCTGCCACCCTGATAGCTGTCAGATCACGGCTGCGGACGCATCGCCGATCAACTATGTCGACCCGACCGACCCGCCGATGATGCTGGTGAACTCGCTGCAGGAGTTCATCCCTCCCGAGCAGGCCACGAGGATGAGCGATGAGTTGCGCCGGCACGGTGTGCCGCACACGCTCATGCTGTTGCCGGGCGGCGCTCACGCCGGTCAGTTCGAGCGGCGGGCATGGCAGAGCACCCTTCGGTTCCTGCATCGCCACCTCGGCTGGCCGGCTGCGGGTTAGCGGCGCTCCTTCGGGATGACGAACTTCTCGCCGGTATGCGTGGCGGAGATGCGGGCCGTCTTGACGTCGTAGAGACCCGAATCGCGTCCTGCCGCCAGCACCATGGCCTCGGTCAGGTCGTCGCGGCCCTTTGGCCGGATCGCCCAGATGGCGCCGTCCCGGGCGATCTCCTCCTGCAGGGCGCCGATCCGAGGCAGGTCGCCCGGCTGCTCGATCGACACGAAGACCACGTCGGCCTCACCGTCGTCCACTCGGCTGCCGGCTCCGACGAGCTCGGCGCTGACGTCGCCGATCAGGCGAACCCGCTGGCCGCTCTTCACCCCGAGCTTGTCGGCGAGGCTCTTCGGATGAGCGATGTCGTGCGCCCACTTCGCCGCCTCACCCTCGCCAAGCTCGAGCACCAGCGGTCCCCCGTTGTAGCCGATCTCCAGCCGCGGTCCGTCCGCGCGGGCGGACGCGATGGCCGATCGCGGCACGGTGATTCGGAATGGGCTGCGAACGATCACCTCGTCGGTCTCGAGCAGCGCCTTGGCCTCAGCCTCCTCGCCTCCGTGGCGCACCAGGCAACGCACCTCTCGCCCCATGCCGTCCATCGTAGCTGCATCGGGAGGACGACCCCGATCTCTCGCAGCACGAGCGACAGCTGCTCCACCACGTACCGCCAGAGGGCCCGCGCAGCGGGTGCGTGATGTTTCGCGCGCTCTCGCGGATACCTCCGTATCCGTGACGAGGAGGAACCCGTGAAGCGTGCGCTCATCATCACAGCAGTTGCCGTGGCGGCGCTGTGGGCGACTCCGGCAGCGAATGCCAAGGGAGGCGTCGAAACGCTCCAGGTGTGTGGCCAGAATGGCCGGTGCGCGGCCGTTGCCACCCGAGACCTCCAAGGGCCACGGGGTTTCCAGTTGCTCCTGGCGGGCCCTCCGCGCGGCACCGCGCCTGATCACGTGCCGTTCTACCAGCTGAATGCCACCATGCACGGCGGAGGCGAGGTACTGCTGTTCTACGTTCCGGGCGGCGTCGCAACGGATCTTCAGTCGCGCGACTGGTGGCAGCTACCCACCTCGGTGGCTGCAGCGATCGAGCGTGCCGCAGCGTCTGTCGAGCCGCTGCGTTACGGAGGCGTCGTGCGGGTTACGGTTGACAAGGCGCCGGTGAATGACCCGTCGGCTTATCGGGCGCTCTTCGGAGATCTCCGTGTAGCAGCGCTCAGCGACTCGCAGGTCGACAAGCGCACCCTCGTCCCGCTGTCGGTCGAGAACGACACGGTTTCGCCTTGGACCGGGAGCAAGTACCACTTCGCGCTGTACGACCCCGCGCACGACGCCGTGCAGGTCTCGGGGTCCGACTGGCTCGTCGCGCCTCCCGGGTTGCGCGCCGCCATCGAGCGCGACGCCGGCCTGACCCCGCCCACCGCGGCGAACAGCGGCGGCCGCGACATCCCGGTCGCGGCCTATCCGGCGGCGCTCGCTGCCGTTCTCGTCCTGGCCGCCCTGGCGATGATGGTCGTGCGGCGGCGGCGCTACGAGCACACGCTCATCGTCAAGGAGGAGTCATGAAACGTGTCCTGATCCTCATAGCTGCCGCGTTGCTCGTCAGCCCGGCGGTCGCATCTGCGAAGGGGCCCATCGAGCAGGCCACCGCGTGCGGAACCGACGGCTGCACCACGGTTGCACTGCCACCGGGCGCCAAGGAGCCGGACGGAATGATGCTCTTGTTCGGCACGGCGCCCACCACACGGCCATCACCGGGCCCGTATTACCGGCTGCGCATCTCGGCGGAGGGTGAGCAGTGGACGTCCTTCTACACCGACGGCAAGATCGGCGACGGCACGGCGGACGCATGGGCAAGCGTCCAGGAGCCGCTTCGCTCGGCCATCGACCGCGCCCTTGCCGGCCACTCGCCCTATCAGCACCAACTCGCGGCGGTGTTCGTCGACGGACGGAAGTCCGGTGATCCAGCGGCGTTCGCGCCGATCCTCGGCACGCTTCCGGAGGCCGCCGACGGCGGTGACATCGCCCGGCATGCAGAGCGCTGGGTGCCCATCAACCTCGTCGGCCCTGATCCCTGGGCATCGGTCGCCGGCTTCTACGATCCGCGCACCGGCTCGGTGTCCATGCCGGAGTCCGGCTCTCGATGGATGCAGGTTCCGGCCTCTGTGCAAAGCGAGATCACCCGGATGATCGGTGCAGGGAGCACCGTCGCGCCCTCCCGCGACTCGTCCCGCTGGCAGCTCTGGACAGGGCTCGGGGCACTGGCTGCGTCGGGCTTGCTGGTCGCCGCCTGGCTCTGGCGCCGGTCGCGGCCGCGACCGGCCCGTGTAGCGTAGGCGGCGTGGCGGGTGCGCCCCCTGATGAACGGCAATTCCGTCGACAGCAGGCCGATCTGGACCTGCTCTTCCGGCAGCACTATCCGGAGATCGTCCGCTACCTCACGGCTCGCCTCGGCAGCCGCGAGGAGGCGGCCGATCTGGCGAGCGATGTCTTCGTCGAAGCGGTGCGCGGCGTGCCGCGGCTGCGCTGGCGCGGGAAACCGGTGCTGGCCTGGTTGTACCGCGTGGCCGCGAACATGGCGGCGGACCGGATGAGACAGCGCGCACGCGAGGTGACGATGGCGGAGCCGCCATCCGCGGCCGTCATGCCGGTCGACACGCTCCCCGACCGCGACGCCCTGGCGCGGGCGATGCGTTCGCTCCCTCACGATCAGGCCCTGGCCCTCCATCTGCGGCTGGTGGAGGGGTATGCGTTCGGCGAGGTCGGGCGTCTGATGAACCGCAGTCCCGCCGCGTGCCAGATGCTGGTGCTGCGCGCGGGCCGCGGTCTTCGCGAGCTGCTGGAGCAGGAGGGGATCCGTGCCTGACCGGGCGCTTGCAACTGAGCTCGCCCGTGCGCTGGACGGCCACGGGACGCGCGTCGCAGAGGCCGAGGAGCTTGCGCTGCTCCTGCGCAGCGTCGCGGACATGGCGCGGTTCGAGGTGAGCGCCGACGAGACGGAGCAGGCGCTCGAGTCGGCTCGCCGGCGTGTCTCACCGTCACCCGCCCGGCCGGTCGCCCGCAGGGGATTCACACCGCGGCGCGCATTCGTGGGCACGCTGGCGGCCGCGGCGCTGGCTGTCGCGGCGCTGATCGCGCTCCCGGAGAGCCATGCTCCCGGAGTCGATGTCGAGAGCAGGGCGCTGGCCGCGATCACCCGTGGGGCCCCGATCCTCCAGGCCGTCACGCAGACGACGGTGCCGGAACGGGCGGACAGGATCGTCCGCACAGAGTGGGTCGACTCGGCGGGTGGGCGGGTGCGCGTCCAGATCATGATCGACGGAATCGTGGTCTCCGAGACGTTGCGCGAGCCGGACCGCGTGACGCAGTACCAGTCGCAGACCGGCCGGACCGTGATCGCTCCCTCCTGCGATGCCATTCCGGGAGGCTGCGCCGCGCTCGTCGATCCAATTGGCTTCTACCGCCGTGCGCTCGAGCAGCGCCAGGCAGGGGAGGCGACGAAGGTCGAGTTCGCCGGCCGGCCGGCATACCGGTTCACGCTGCCGGTGCAGGCACTCGGCGGAGCGACCAACCTGATCCAGCAGCGGGTGACGGTCGACGCGGCGACGTTCCTGCCGGTGCGGGTCGTCTGGACGGAAACGCCCGAGGGCGAATCGGCTCGAACGGTGGCCGTGATCGACGTGCGGAGCGTGAGCCACCTCGACATTGCACAGGCAAGTGACGCATTCGCGCTCAACGTGCCCTCCGGAACGCCGATCGTGCAGCTCTCCGCCGGCGGCTCAGCGATCGGGTCGCCGCAGGTTCGCACCGCGTCGCCCGCCGAGGCTCGCAGGGCGCTGCCGAACGCACGCTGGCTGGGACGGTCGTATCAGGGCTTTGCGCTGGACAGCGTCTCCATCGTCCGCTGGCAGTCGGCCGGCGCCGTCGCCATTCGGCTCCGATACGGCCCGCTGACCCTCTGGAGCTTCGGCGGCGTGATTCCCGATCCGCTGCTCGAAGGGGCTGTCGTGCCCCAGAAGCTGATCAGCGACGGCAACGGTGTCGTTCGGTTCTACGTCGCGCGAGACGGACGGCTCGTGGCCGAACGCGACTATCCCGAGATCTCGGTGGCCGTGATCGGGCCTGAGCTGGAGAAGCTCGACCTGTTCGCGGCCGTCGACGCAACGCGGCCGTTGTAAGTCGCGCGGTCGGGCGCCAGACTGTGCAGGATCATGCAGCGCCTGCTGACAGCGATCCTGTCGTCCCGCTCGGGTTCCGATGCGGTGCCGCTGGCGGCGCGCCTCGTTGCCGGCTCGGTGTTCGCCGCGTTCTCGATGGGCAAGTTTTTCCGCCATGACGCCGAGTCACGCGCGTTCGAGGACTACGGGGTGCCGTTCCCCGATGTGACGACGTACCTCGTCGGACTGGTCGAGCTCGGCGGCGGGCTGATGCTCGTGCTGGGACTTGGCACCCGCCTTGCGGCGCTGGCGCTGGCCTGCAACATGGCGGTCGCAATCTCGACCGCGGGACGGATCGAGGGCGGGCCGATCCATCTCATCATCGCGCCGGCGTTGCTCGCCACGATGCTCCTGCTGCTCTGGCTCGGGCCGGGCAGGCGATCGCTCGACGCCCGCCTGCTGGATGAAATAACGGGCTCAGACCCCGTTGTCTCACGCTAGCCGGAGCGCTTGAGTCTGCCGTGGCGCTTCGCGTAGCGCTCGCCATGGCTGAAGATCGCAAGCCCGAGCGGCACGGCGATGGCGCCGATCACGAGCAGCGGCCAGATGTCCGGCCACAGCTCCGCAGGGCCGGCACCGTTCAGGATCGCTTCGCGGCCGCCTTCGAGCGTGTAGGTGGCCGGTGAGATCACCGACAGCCACTGCATCCACTCCGGCAGCACGGTGACCGGGTAGTAGACGCCCGAGACCACCAACAGCAGTCCCTGGGCGATGAACCCCAGCTGGGTGCCCTTCTCCGGCGAGACCAGCGGCAACACCGCCGTCATCATCCCGATCCCGATGAAGGAGATCGAGCTGACGAGCAGCACGAGCGACGCGCCGGCGAAGTTCGGGTCATGGAAGGTGATGTCGAGGAACATCGCCACCACCCCGAAGAGCAGGATCGTGCGGAACACACCGTAGACGACTGCGAACGCGCCCATGCCGAGCAGGTGCGAGGTGCGGGAGATGGGCGCCATGAACGTGTACTCGATCGTGCCCTCCCAGCGCTCCCATGCGACCGTCTCGGTGACGATCTCGAAGATCAGCCCCAGGTACGACCAGATCACCGCGCCGATCAGGAGGATGATGGTCATGCGGTTGACGTCGAGCTTGCCGCCGGCCACCTCCACACCCTTGGCGATGAAGACGATCGTGAGCGTGTTCGCGACCGTGTAGAGGAACCAGGCGACCTCCCACCAGACGAACCGGCGGATCAGGTAGACGTTGCGCTCCACGATGCCGGCAAACCCGATCAGCTCCCGGCGAACGGTTCCGATCTCGGGCTTGATCACGTCGCGATCTCCTCGGGCTGCTCGGACTCGTCCGTCTCGTCCTCGAACGACAGTCCGGTGGCGTTCAGGAACGCCTGCTCGAGCGTTTCGGCGTCGTATCGCAGCCTCAGTTCCCGGGCGCTGCCGAGGCACAGCAGCTCGCCGCGATGGAGGATGCCGATCCGGTCGGCGAGCGCCTCGGCCTCCGCCATGTCGTGCGTGCAGAGCAGGATCGTGGAGTCGTGCTGCTCCCGCAGCGTGCGGATGAACTCCTGCACCTCGAGCTTCGATCGCGGGTCGAGGCCGGTGGTGGGCTCGTCGAGGAGCAGCAATACGGGCGCCGTCAGAAGGGCGCGGGCGAGTGCGATCTTCTGCTGCATGCCGCGTGACAAATCCTCCATCGGCTCGCCCTTGCGTTCGGGCGGGAAGCCGACAAGCTCGAGGATCTTCGGGATCCGTGCCCGGGTCTCGCGCGGGCCGAGCCCGTAGAAGCGGGCCGAGTAGCTCAGGTTCTCGAACGGCGACATGCGCTTGAAGAACGACGCCTCCACCGACACGCGGTTCACCAGCATCTGGACGCTTCGCGGCTTCGCGAACACGTCGATCCCGAACACGTGCGCGGTTCCGCCGTCGTGCAGGAGCAGCGTCGAGAGCAGCCGGACGAGGGTCGACTTGCCGGAGCCGTTCTGGCCCAGGATCGCGACCGTCTCGCCGCGCTGCATCGTGAACGTGAGGCCCTGGATCGCGGCGACTCGCCGCCTGCGCCCGCGCACGCGCTTGCCGCCGTCGCGGCGAACGAACTCCTTGCGCAGATTGTCGACCTGGACGGCCGGGATGGCGGACATGGGAAGTCCTCGGAGATGGACGCAGGTTGGTCGCCTCGATGCCGGTCGGCACGGGCGAGCAGGACGTCTGAGATGAGGCGGCGGGCGCGGCGCGCCGGTCTTCTCGGCGCGGCTTCCCATCCTACCACCGGGCCGGAACCGTTTCCAGAGCGCGATTGGAAGGGGTCGTGCGAACTGGCACGAATCAATTGACATTCCCCCGAACCTTGGGGACGATCGACCGGTTTCTTCCTCTTTTCGTCGGACACTCGGAAGGGAGTCCAGATGCAACAACGTCCTGGCTCGGACAGCGACCAGCTCGCTCAGTTCGGGTACAAACAGGAGCTCGACCGGAGGCTGGGGAAGTTCTCGTCCTTTGCCGCCGGCTTCAGCTACATCTCGATTTTGACCGGGATGTTCCAGCTGTTCGCGTTCGGCTACTTCTTCGGCGGCCCGGCGGTGTGGTGGGCCTGGGTGATCGTCTTCTCCGGCCAGTTCCTTGTCGCGTTGTGCTTCGCCGAACTGGCTGCCCGCTACCCGATCGCGGGCTCGGTCTATCAGTGGTCAAAGCACGTCGGCAACAGCTTCACGTCGTTCATGGCCGGCTGGGTGATGATGGTGGCGTCCATCGTGACAGTCTCGGCCGTGGCGGTGGCGTGGCAGATCATCCTGCCGCAGATATCGACCAAGTTCCAGTTCGTCGGCCCTGACGTGGCCGCTGCGCCGTTCACATCCGACGGAGCCAAGAACGCCGTCATTCTCGGCGTCGGGCTGATCGTCGCGACGACGATCATCAACATCATCGGCATCAACGTGATGGCGAAGATCAACAACGTCGGCGTGATGGTGGAGCTGATCGGAGCCGCTCTGTTGATCGTGCTGCTCCTGTTCAACGCCACGCGCGGGCCAGGTGTGATCTTCGACACCCTCAGCGGTGGGTACCACGCGGCGCCAGGCTATGCGACCTTCGGATACCTGGCGGCCTTCCTGATCGCGGCAATCATGCCGGCGTACGTGATGTACGGGTTCGACACGGCGGGCTCGCTCGCCGAGGAGACGAACGACCCCCGCCGCACCGCTCCGCGGATGCTCCTCACCGCGCTCGGCACGGCCGGCATTGCGGGCGCCCTGCTGCTGTTGACCGCGTCGATGGCGGCCACCAACCTCCGAGACGAGAATCTCGGCGTGGTCGGTCTGCCGTTCATCGTCAAGGACGTGCTGGGCGAGACGCTCGGCAACATCCTGCTGTGGTCGGTTGTCGTTTCGATCGCGGTGTGCTGCCTCGCGATTCACACGGCTGCCGTGCGGATCATGTTCTCGATGGCGCGTGACAACGCACTGCCGTTCGGCTCGTCGCTGGCGCGCGTGTCGGCCACGCGGAAGACGCCCGCGCTGCCGGCGATCCTCGTCGGCGTGCTGGCGGCCACGATCCTGATCGTGAATATCGGCAACCAGTCGGTGTTCACCGTCGTCACGGGCGTGGCGATCGTGATGATCTACACGGCGTACCTGTTCGTGACGGTTCCTCTGCTCCTCTCACGGATGAAAGGATGGCCTGACGACAAGGGCGCGGACGGCCTATTCACGCTCGGCGCGTGGGGCATGCTCGTGAACAGCCTGGCGGTCGTCTATGGCGCGGCGATGGCACTGAACATCGTCTGGCCGCGGAACGAGATCTACAACTTCTACTCGCCGTTCACGTGGTACTGGCAGTACGGCGGCGTGTTGTTCGTCGGGACCATGCTCGTCCTCGGCGTCGGCATCTATTACCTGTGGGCGCGCCAGAACGCGGGCGTCCTCGCCGAGCACCGAGCCGAGGACGCCGTGCCCTCGGTGGCTCCGGACACCGTCACATAGCGCTGGGGGTGGGGGCCGCCGTCCGCGGCGGCCCCCACCTGGTTCGTCGGCACGCCTGCCGAAGAGCGTCGCCTATCCTTCGCCTTCGTGGGCGCCACCTACATCTACTCGATGCAGCGGGTGTCGAAGTTCCACGGACCGGAGAAGCAGGTCCTGGCCGACATCTCGCTCTCGTTCCTGCCAGGAGCGAAGATCGGCGTGCTCGGGCCGAACGGCGCCGGCAAGTCGACGCTGCTCCGGATCATGGCCGGGCTCGAGGAGCCCTCGAGCGGCCGTGCGGAGCTCGCATCCGGCGCCACGGTCGGGTTCCTGCCGCAGGAGCCGGCGCTCGATCCGTCCAAGGACGTGCGCGGCAACGTGGAGGAGGGCGTTGCCGAGAAGCGCGCACTGCTCGACCGGTTCAGCGAGCTGTCCGCCCGGTTCGCGGAACCGATGTCCGACGACGAGATGACCTCGCTCCTCGAGGAGCAAGGCGAGGTGCAGGACCGAATCGAACGGCTCGCTGCCTGGGATCTCGACCGCGATGTCGACATCGCGATGGATGCGCTCCGCTGCCCGCCGTCCGACGCGGACGTCTCCACCCTCTCCGGCGGAGAGCGCCGCCGGGTTGCGCTGTGCCGGTTGCTCCTGTCGTCGCCCGACATGCTGCTGCTCGACGAGCCGACGAACCACCTCGACGCGGAGTCCGTCGCCTGGCTGGAACAGTTCCTCGAGCGCTTCACGGGCACCGTGCTGGCCGTCACCCATGACCGCTACTTCCTCGACAACGTCGCCGGCTGGATTCTCGAGCTCGACCGTGGCAGAGGCATCCCGTTCCAGGGCAATTACTCGTCGTGGCTGGAGCAGAAGCAGGCGCGGCTCGCCGTCGAGGAGAAGCAGACGTCTGCTCGCCGCCGGACGCTGCAGCGGGAGCTGGAGTGGGTGCGGATGGCGCCGAGGGCGCGCCATGCCAAGTCGAAGGCGCGCCTGGCTGCGTACGATCAGTTGCTGGCCGACGAGGATCGCGTCAAGCTCGACAACGTCGAGATCCACATTCCCGCCGGCGAGCGGCTGGGCGACAAGGTCGTCGAGGCGCACGGCGTCTCGAAGGGATTCGGCGACCGCCTGCTGATCGAGGATCTGTCGTTCTCCCTGCCACCCGGTGGCATCGTCGGCGTGATCGGCCCCAACGGCGCCGGCAAGACCACGCTGTTTCGCATGATCGCGGGAGGCGAGCAGGCCGATTCCGGCGAACTCGATATCGGCGACTCGGTGCAGATCGCCTACGTCGACCAGTCACGTGCTGACCTCGACCCGGCTCGGACGGTCTGGCAGGAGATCTCAGGCGGCCATGACCGCATCCTGCTGGGCAAGCGCGAGATCGCGTCGCGCGCCTACGTGGGCTCCTTCAACTTCAAGGGAAGCGACCAGCAGAAGCGCGTCGGCGACCTCTCGGGCGGCGAGCGAAACCGGCTCCATCTGGCCAAGCTGGTGCGAAGCGGCGGCAACCTGTTGCTGCTGGACGAGCCGACGAACGATCTCGACGTCGACACCCTGCGGGCGCTGGAGGATGCGCTGCTCGACTTCGCCGGCTGTGCCGTGGTGATCTCGCACGATCGCTGGTTCCTGAACCGCGTCGCCACGCACATCCTCGCGTTCGAAGGCGACTCGCAGGTGGTCTGGTTCGAAGGCAGCTACGACGAGTACGAGCAGCATCGCCGCAAGCGGCTGGGCGACGAGGCCGCCCAACCGCACCGGATCCGCTACAAGCCGCTCGTCCGCAGCTGAAAAAAGGGGTCTGGCCCCTTTTTTTCACGTGCATCATCGATCCGCTCTGACTACCCGTTCGCCACGTCGGCGTAGCAGCCCAGCGTGCGATCCCAGCCCTCGTGGTATGACTGCCGCCCCTGGGCGCCAAGGTCGGGGCCGAGCAGCTCCCAGCCGCGGTGCTCGAGCGTGACGAGCGTCTTTCCGTCCGCTTCGGGGGCGAAGGTGAGTTCGATCTCGGTCGGCGCCGGCGTGGTCGGGTTCACCCGCCAGGAGAGCATCATGCGGTGCGGTGGATCCCACGCGGTCACGGTGGCCCAGTGCCCGCGTTCGCCGTTGCGGCTGAGCTCATAGAGCTCGCCGCCCTCGTGGGGCTCGATCATCACGGTGTCCACCTCGTCCTTGAAGATCGAATGCGTTTCGAGCGGCCACCACTCGGCGATCCGCGCGGTGAAAACCTCGAACGCGTGCTCGACGGTGCAGTCGACCACGACCGTCTTGGTGATCGGCGATGTGTCGGTCAGCTCTGTGCTCATCACGGTTCCTCCCTCTGCTCGGCTGCCGCCTTGAAGTCGGCCAGCCCGGTCTGCCAAAACGTCTCCAGGTAGGTGCGGAGCTCCTCGAGGCCTGCGTGGTCGAGCTCGTACATCCGTCGCGTTCCCTCGCGGCGGTTACGGACGAGGCCCGCATCCTTCAGCACGCGCAGGTGCTGCGATACCGCGGGCCGGCTGACGGGCAGCTCCCGTGCGATGTCTCCGACGGCACTGGCGCCGTCCTTGAGGCGCTCGAAGATCGCCCTTCTGGTCGGATCGCCGAGCGCGTCCATTGCCGCTGCGTAAGTCATGACTAACGTAAGTTACGACTTACCATTGCTCCTGTCAAGCGGAATGCGAGCGCACCCCTTTTACCGACGGCGTGCGACCGGTACGATCGCCCGATGAGCACGCGCACCCCCACGGCCGACATCGTCGAAGAGGCCTGGCTCGTGATGGACGCCGCCGGGACGCACTCGGTGGAGATCCGGCTGATCGGCGGGCTTGCGATCCGCGACCACGCCGAGGACGGGCTGCACCCCGCGTTCGAACGGCAGTACAAGGATATCGATGTGGTCGTCCCCAAAGGCGGAGGGCGTGACGGGGCGAAGCTCCTGCTGGAGCTCGGCTACACCCCGAACGAGACCTTCAACGTGATGAACGGGAACCGGCGGCTGCTCTTCTACGACCTCACCAACGAGCGGCAGCTCGACGTGTTCATCGGCTCGTTCGAGATGTGCCACGCCATTCCGGTGGCCGAGCGGATGCATGTCGACCCGCGCACGGTGCCGCTGGCCGAGCTGCTGCTGACCAAGCTGCAGGTCATCGAGCTGAACGAGAAGGACCGCCGCGACGCGCTCGCCCTGCTTCACCACCACGAGCTCGCCTCCGACGACGAAAACCACGTCAACGCCGACCGGGTGGCTCACCTGCTCGCTGCCGACTGGGGGCTGTGGCGGACGACCACGATGAACCTCGGGCGCTCGCGCGATGCGATCGGCGAGTACGCGCTCACCGAGGACGAGCGCGAGAGGCTTACCGCTCGCATCGCCCAGCTGATTCAGCGGATCGACGACGAGCCGAAGTCGACGAAGTGGAAGATGCGCGACAAGGTCGGAGACCGCAAGAAGTGGTATCAGGAGCCCGAAGAGGTCGACTGAGCACTCGTGCCTCTTGCATTTGAGGCAACGGTGCGGAACACTCGCCATTCATGAAGGTCTTCTTCGCGACTGATATCCACGGCTCCGAGATCTGCTGGCTGAAGTTCTTGAACTCGGGACCCCACTACGGCGCCGATGTCGTGATCCTCGGCGGCGATATGACCGGCAAGGCGCTGGTACCGATCGTTGACGACGGCGCCGGCCGCTGGCACGGCACGCTGCAGGAGCAGCGGCGCGATCTGAACGGGGAGGACGAGGTGGTCGCCTTCGAGAAGGACGTGATGCGCCGCGGCTACTACCCGTTCCGCACCGAGCCCGATCACCTGCGCGAGCTGGAGAGCGACGAGAAGCGGCTCGACGCGCTGTTCCACGAGAAGATGCTGGCGACGGTGGAGCGCTGGATGCAGATGGCCGACGACCGGCTGTCGGAGAAGGGAATCAAGGCGTTCGTCTGTCCTGGGAACGACGACCAGTTCGAGGTCGACGACATCCTCGGCGCGGCCCGTGGTGTCGAGCTTGCCGAGGGCCGCGTGGTGGAGCTGGGCGACTACCAGATGGCGTCGACGGGCTGGGCGAACCGGACCCCGTGGGATACATACCGCGAGGAGGACGAGGATGTGCTCTTCGATCGCATCGGCAGGGCGACGCAGGGCCTGACGAACCCGCCGGAGCGGACGATCCTCAGCCTCCACTGCCCGCCGTTCGGCTCCGGCCTGGACGATGCACCGGGCGTGAACCCCGACATGACGCCGAAGCATGGCGGTCACGCACCCGAGCCTGTCGGCTCGACCGCGGTGCGACGCGCCATCGAGGAGATCCGTCCGGCGCTCTCGCTGCACGGTCACATCCACGAAGCACGCGGGCACACACGCATTGGCCCCACCCTCTCGATCAATCCGGGCAGCGCGTACGAGCAGGGGGAGCTGCTCGGAGCCCTGATCGAGCTGGATGGAAAGAAGGTCAAGAACTTCGTCCTCACCAGCGGCTGAAAGGAGGCTCCTGCCGGGCGCAACCGGCGAGTGTAGTTCCTTGGTCATTGAAAGGAGGGGTTCATGGCAGCGGCTGACGTTCCGGCTGAAAGCACGCTGTTCGTTCGCAAGGCGACCGGCCTCGTCAAGGGTTGGTCTGTGTTCGACGCCTTCATCTACTCGGCGTTCGCGATCAACCTCATGGCGCTCGGGTTCGGGTACGCCTTCACCACGATCGCGTTCATACCGAAGGGCGCGATCATCGCCGGCGTCATCCTGTCGGCGCTGTTCATCATCTTCGAGACGCTTGTCTATGCGTCGCTGATCGCGGTCATGCCCAGGGCCGGGGGTGACTACATCTGGCAGAGCCGTGTGCTGCACGGCAGCGTCGGGTTCATCTTCGCGGCCACCGGCTGGTGGTTCATCCTCTGGCACTGGGTTCCGATCTACGCCAACATCCTCGTGCTCGAGGTGATCCAGCCGATCATGGTCATCCTCGGCAACACCGGCACCGGCTTGTTCGAGTCGGACTGGTGGGTCTACTCGCCGACGCACGGCGCCGGCATCTTCGTGGCGTCACTCCTCACGGCGGCCATTGCGACCGTCGTGGTTGCCGTCGGCATGCGCACCTACGCCCAGTTCCAGAAGTGGTGCTTCTACGGCGGCATGGTGGGCCTCGTGATCATCCTGCTGGTGTTCGCCTTCCACTCGAAGTCGGACTTCATCAGCGCGTTCAACCGCAGCGCGCAGGACCTGTACGGCTACACGGGAACGAACGCATTCCAGGAGCTCCAGGCGGCGAGCGACGAGGCGGGCACGTCGTCCTATCCAGGCTTCAGCTCGTTCCCGGTGAAGGAGACGTTCCTGCTCATACCGTTCCTGGTCTTCTACAACCTGTGGCCGAACTGGGGCGCAACGCTCTACGGTGAGGTGAAGGGGGCCAGCGACTTCCGTCGCAACATCTACGCGATGGCTGGAGCCCTGATCTTCACCACCCTCGTGGTCATCGTCACGTTCGCGGCGATGTCGCATGCGATGGGCTTCGAGACCTACGGGATCATGAGCTCGGCGTTCTGGGCCTACTTCGAGGCGCCGATCGCACCATTCCCCTACCCGGGGACGCTTGCTGCGTTCTTCTTCGAGAACGCCTTGGTGCAGCTCGTCATCATCGTGTTGCTCTCACTGTGGTTCTTCGGCTGGGCGGGGAGTGTGTTCCTGTCGAGCACGCGGATGATCTTCGCCGCGGCGTTCGACCGCATCCTGCCGGAGCGTGTGGCGCAGGTTCAGGGCCGAAGCGGGGTGCCGCTCGTGGCCCTGGCGTTGATGGTGCTTCCATCCATTCCCATCAGCTACTTCTATGCCTACAACACGACCTTCTACAAGTCCACGCTCGACGCCACGCTCGTGATCGCCGCGACGTTCGCCGTGACGACATTCTCGGCAATCCTGTTGCCGTGGCGGCGACCTGACATCTACAACCAGTCGCCGATCGCGAAGTACAAGCCATTCGGGATCCCGCTGATCACGCTCTCGGGCGTGGTGTTCCTCGGGTTCCTGCTGTTCTGCCTGTACAAGTGGCTGTTCGACGACATCTACTTCGTCAACAACAGCACCTCGTTGAAGTACATGGCCGGGCTGTACGTCCTGGCGGCCGTCATCTACGTCGGCTCTCGCATCATGCGCAAGCGAGAGGGCATCGACCTGGACAGGATCAACGCAGAGATCCCTGTCGAGTGATCGTCTCGGGTGGGGTGGGGCGAACGCCTCACCCCACCGCATTCCCGCGGTAGAACTCGCTGATGGCCGCCGATCCCCGGATGCCGCGCGATCGCGAGATCGTCGCCATCGCGCTGCCCGCGCTCGGTGCGCTCACGGCCGGGCCCCTGTACGTGCTCGGCGACACGGCGGTCGTGGGGCACCTCGGCACGGTGCCACTGGCCGGCCTGGCTGTCGCGGGGCTCCTGCTGGCCGAGGTGCTGGCGTTCTGCACGTTCCTCGAGTACGGCACGACCGCTCGGGCTGCGCGTCTCTACGGTGCTGGAGCGCACGAGGACGCCCTCGACGTCGGTGTGCAGGCCACGTGGCTGGCGCTCGCGATCGGCCTGGCCCTGACCGTCGTGCTCGAGATCGTCGCGGGCCCGGCAGTGCGGCTGATCGCGGGCGGGGACACGCCGGCGGCGCGCCAGGGGATCGAATGGATGCGCATCGCCGCTCTGGGAGCGCCGTTCGTGCTGATCACGGCCGCGGCGCAGGGGTGGCTGCGAGCGTTCCAGAACACCCGCACGCCGCTCTACGTCCTTGCAGCCGCAAACCTTATCAGCATTGGGCTTTCGGTGCTCCTGATCGTCGGCCTGGGGTTCGGCATAGAGGGCTCTGCCATCGCGAACGTGGTGGCCCAGGCCGCTTCGGCGCTCCTCTTCCTCAGGCTGCTCGCACGCCGCAGGGTGCCGCTCGCGCCCTCGTGGCCTCGCATTCGGGCCCAGTTCCGTGCCGCGGGCGACCTCACCGTCCGAACGGGGGCCTTCTTCGTCGCGTTCACCGTCGCGGCGGCGGTCGCAGCGAGGATGGGCGATGCGCAGGTGGCGGCACATCAGATCGGCGCCCAATTGTGGGTCTTGGGCGCGCTGTTCCTCGACTCGACGGCGATCGCCGCGCAGGCACTGGTCGGCAAACTGCTCGGCGCGCATGCTGTCGATGTGGCGGAGGCCCTGGCGCGCCGGATCGTCACTGCGGGGCTGGGGCTTGGCCTCATCTTCGCGGGCGTGCTCGCGGCCGGCCACGACGTGATCCCGGCGCTCTTCACCGGAGACGAAGAGGTGCGCCGCCAGGCAAGTGAGCTGTGGCCCTGGCTTGTGCTGATGATGCCGATCAACGGCGTGCTGTTTGCCCTTGACGGCGTGCTCATGGGCGCCGGCGACCTGAGGTACATGCGCAATGTGACGATCGCCGCGGCGCTGCTCGGATACCTGCCCCTGTCGCTTGCCACCGCGGAGTTCGACTGGGGCCTGACCGGCATCTGGCTCGGACTTTCTGCGTTCGTTTGGGTCCGTTTTGCCGTTGGGCTCGTACGATGGATGAGCAGACGCTGGTTGATCGGCGGTACCCGGACGGTGGACGAGTCCCGATGACTTACCATCCTTACGAACTTCGTACAGTCTGTCCCCTCTTTGGGGTACATCTCCAGCGGGGGCATGTGCGAATCTGTAATCGCGGAAGGAGTGAGTCGAAACTGTGCGGCCCAGCGGGCCTCCTGACAACAGCCGAGGAATGATCACGCGGTCGCGCGGAATGGGCGCCTCGGCGATGCTTGGCATCGCCGTGATCGCCAGCTATGGCGCCCTGGGCGCCGTCGCGCTGAACGCCGTTGAGCTCGGCAGCGTGCTCAGCTTCCCGGGTCGTGCGGTGGACGCCGTGATCAGGGTCGACGCGCATCCCTTCAGCGCCGAGCCGCCGTCGACCGGCGGCTACGCAAATCCCGGCGGCGGCGAATCGAGCGGCGGCGGGGGTGGCGGCTCAGATGGCGGCAGCGGCGGTGGCGGTAGCGGTGGCGGTGACCAGGGCGGCGGCTCCGGCACGCCTCCGACACCTCCGGCTCCTCCGGGCGGTGGCGGTGGCGGCAACGACGGCGGCGGTAACGGTGGCGGCGGTAATGGTGGCGGTGGGGGTGACGGCGGCGGCAATGGTGACGGTGACGGCGACGGTGACGGCAACGGAAACCCGAGGCCGAGCCCGCCGGTCTGTCCCGTCGACAACCCGTGGCACCACGATGACGAGTCTGACGATCTCGAGCTCGCCGGCGAGGCGGCAAGCCTTGGGCTCACGCTGCAGCGCTGGGGCGGCTGGGATGGCGGCAACGACGAGTGCAAGCCCGACGACGACGACGATCACGGCCACCAGGACGGTGATGGCGGCGACGGGGGCGATCATGGCCGCGGCGATGACGACAACGACCACGGTGGATGGTGGAAGAAGCGCCACCATCATCGTGGGCACGGCCACCATCATGGGCATGGCAAGAAGCACCATGGGCATGGCAAGAAGCAGCACGGGCATGGCCAGAAGCAGCATGGCCAGTGGAAGAAGCGCCACGGCCACCACAAGAAGCACGATCGGCACGGCACGAAGCGCCACGGCCAACACCGCAAGCACGATGGCCAGTGGAAGCAGCGCCACGGCCACCACCGCAAGCACGATGGCCACGGGAAGAAGCGGCACGGGCATCGTCATGGCTCCGGGCATCACCGGCACGGCGACAATCGCAGCGAAGTGAAAGACAAGCACTCCTCGCGGAGCGGGCACGGCGACCGGAAGCATCAGCGCGCCGACCGGCATCATCGCGGGGACGGCGGCCACGGGACGTCGAAGCACCGCCATCGCGGCGGCAAGCACTGGCGTGGCTGACTAGATCGCTTCGACCCGCTCGACGTACCACACGATCCAGGCGCCCTCGGTCTTCTCGGCCTGGACAACCCGCGCCCCAGGAGGGAACGGCACCTCGGTCCACTCGCGGCTGAGCCCGCGGACCCCGCTCAGTTCCTCCCTTTGCACCATCATGAACGGGATCACGATCCTCGAAAGGACCGCATTCTCCGTCGAACCTTCAAGATCGTCGGCATCAGTCATGGGCGATCCTTCGCCGCGGCCCATCACTATCCTTGATGTCGAGATGAGCGAGTTCTTCACGGTGCGGACGGTGTCCGACGCGATCGCCGGCTTTCGCCCGCCGCACCGCACGGCCGTCGAGCAGATCGGAGTCGCCGACGCATTCGGCCGAGTCGTCGCCGCCACGGTCACCGCGCCCGGGCCTCTGCCTGGCTTCTCTCGCAGCGCCGTTGACGGCTATGCCGTCCGCTCGGCCGACACGCATGGCGCCGGCGAGGGCCTTCCGGCTTACCTCGATCTCAACGGCGCCGTCCGCATGGGTGAGCTGCCCTCGGACGGCGTGGGTCCAGGGAGCGCCATGGAGATGCCGACCGGCGGAGCGCTCCCGGAGGGAGCCGATGCCGTGGTCATGGTGGAGCACACGGCGGCGGTCGACGAGCGCCGGATCGAGGTCACGCGGTCGGTGGCCTCGGGAGACAACGTCATCAGGATGGACGACGACGTCGCAGAGGGCGCCACGCTCGTTCGCGAAGGGCATCGGCTGCGCCCGCATGACATCGGGCTGCTGGCGGCCGCGGGCGTCGTCGAGGTGTCGGTGCATCGACCCCCTGTGGTCGCACTGATCTCGACGGGGGACGAGGTGGTCGACGCAGCTGAAACACCCCAGGGTGCGCAGGTGCGAGACGCCAATGCCCCCGCGCTGTCTGCGCTGGTGCGCGAGCTGGGCGGCGAGGCGCTGGCCTTCGGCATCGTGCCGGACGACCCCGAACACCTCGAGCGTGTCTGCCGTGAGGCGCTCCAGCGCAGCGACGTGGTGGTTGTGTCGGCCGGCTCGTCGGTGGGAGCACGGGACGCGACGGCCACCGTCGTCGAGCGCCTCGGCGAGCCTGGGGTGTGGTGCCACGGGCTCGCCTTGAAGCCGGGCAAACCCACGCTGCTGGCCGATGTCGGCGGCAAACCGGTGATTGGCCTTCCCGGCAATCCCGTTTCCGCTCTCGTCGTGATGCGTCTGGTGGGCGGTCCGGTAGTGGCCCGAGCCGGCGGACAGACCGAGGATCCGGTGCCGCCGCTGGTCCACGCCAGACTGGCGCGGAACGTCGCCTCGACCGCCGGTCGCACGGACGTCGTGCAGGTGGCGTTGCGGGGCGACGAAGCGGTGCCGCTGTTCGGGAAGGCCGCGTTGCTTTCGGTGATGACCCGTGCAGACGGTTTTCTCGTGATCCCCGAGGACGTCCAGGGCTTTGCCGAGGGCACGGTCGTCGACGTGGTGCCCTACCGGTGAGCGGGCGCCATCCGTTCGGCGGCGCGGGCGGCCGCCACTACCTCGAGGACGTTCCGCTGCCCGAGGCGCGGGCGCGTTGGGCGGCCGCGTTCGAGCGTGGCGGGGTGACGCTGCCGCTCCCCGTCGAGCGTGTGCCGGTGGAGGAGGCTCTGGGACGAGTCACCGCGGAGCCCGTCTGGGCGACCCGGTCGTCCCCGCCGTTCGACTCGGCCGCAATGGACGGTGTGGCGGTCAGGGCGTCCGACACGGTGGGTGCCAGCGAGACAACGCCCGTGCTGCTGCGCCTGGGCGAGGACGCCGTCCCCGTCGACACGGGTGACGCGATGCCTGCGGGCCAGGACGCCGTGATCATGCTGGAGCACCTGCAGCGGCGCGGCGACGAGGTGGAGATCCTGACCGCGGTACCGCCGTACCAGCACGTCCGCCACATCGGGGAAGACGTCACCGCAACGGAGCTGTTGCTGCCGGAGGGTCACCGCCTGCGGGCGCCGGATCTTGCGAGTGCGGCGGCCGCCGGTGCCACGAAGATCGCAGTGCGGCGCCGCCCACAGGTCGGCGTCCTGCCGACCGGGGACGAGCTTGTGCCCATCGGCGAGCAGCCCGGCCCCGGCCAGATCGTCGACACCAACGGGCTGATGCTGGCGGCACAGGTGCAGGAGGCAGGAGCGGTGGCCGAGCGGCATCCGATCGTGCGCGATGACCGCGAGGCGCTGAAGGGGGCCATCCTCGATCTCGCCGGCCGATGCGATCTCGTGCTCGTGAACGCCGGTTCCTCTGCCGGCGCCGACGATCACACCGCCGGGCTGATCGAGGAGCTTGGGGATCTCGCCGTGCACGGAGTTGCGGTGAAGCCGGGCCACCCGGTCGTGCTCGGCGTCGTTTCGGGGACGCCGGTAATCGGCGTGCCCGGGTACCCGGTCTCGGCGGCCCTCACCTTCGAGATCTTCGCGCTCCCGCTGCTTGCACAGATGGAGGGCGCGCCGCAGGTCGAGCGCCCACGGGTCTCCGCCCGCCTTGCCCGCAAGCTCGCCTCCTCGCTGGGCGAGGACGAGTATGTCCGCGTCCGGCTGGGGCGCGTCGGCGCGGGACTGGTGGCAGCGCCGCTCTCCCGTGGCGCTGGAGTGCTGACCTCGCTGGTGCGCGCCGACGGGCTCCTGCGCGTGCCCGCGGCGGAGGAAGGGCTTCACGCCGGCAGCATCGTCGACGTCGACCTGCTGCGCGCCATGGCCGAAGTCGAGCACGCCATCATCGCCGTCGGCTCCCACGACCTCGTGCTGGATCTCGCGAGCAGCGCGCTTCGGCGCCGCGATCCGCGGTTGTCGCTTGCGTCCAGCAACGTCGGCAGCCTGGGTGGGCTGATCGCCGTTCGGGACGGCCTCTGCCACCTTGCGGGGAGCCATCTGCTCGACCCCGACACCGGCCGCTACACCTGGCCCGACGTCCACCGGGTGCTGGGCGATCGTCCCGTGGAGATCGTACGGCTCGCCCGCCGGCAGCAGGGGCTGATCGTCCCGCCCGGCAACCCCGCGGGCCTGCGCAGCCTCGAGGACATCGTCGGCTTCGACGTCACCTACGTCAACCGCCAGCGCGGGTCCGGCACCCGCGTGTTGCTGGATCACGAGCTGGAAAGGCTGGGCGCCGGGGCCGACGACGTGCGCGGATACGTCCGGGAGGAGTACACGCATCTGGCGGTGGCAGCCGCTGTGGCATCCGGCCGTGCGGACTGCGGCCTCGGCATTCTGGCCGCAGCCCGCGCCTTCGGCCTCGGGTTCGTCCCGGTTGCGTGGGAGCCCTACGACCTCGTCATCCCTGAGCGAAGCCCGGTGCTCGAACCGCTGTTCGACCTGCTGGCCGACGAGCGATTTGCCCGGGAGGTCGAGGAGCTCGGCGGCTATGACGCCTCCGAGATGGGCGATGCCGTGCCCGACAACGCATAAATCCCGCGGCGATCGGGTATCGTCTGAGGCGATGGAACGCTGGCATATCCCCTCGATCGAGGCGACGGGCAGGCGCGAGCCGCGGGTGCTCTTCTCCACCCCCGAGTGCAGGGCGGTGGTGCTCGATCTGCGTGACGGCGAGCGCCTCGGTGACCACAGCGTTCACGAGCGCGCGGTGCTCCAGGTGGTGGCCGGCCGCGTGAGGATCTCGGCGGGTGGCGAGGACGTTACCTGCGAAGCGGGAACACTGGTTACCTTCGCACCCGGTGAGCGACACTCCGTGGTGGCCAACGGCGATGCGCGGCTGCTGCTGATGCTCGCCCCATGGCCGGGCGACGGGCACTACCGGGACGGCACGCTCGTCGACTCGGAGCGGACTCCGGCGAACGCCACCGCCCGCCCGATGTCCTGACGTTCAGCGAGGTGCCTGGCACCTTCGTGAACACGAAGGAACTGGGCCGCGGTTGCCGAAGGGTTACCTTCGCGTTCTTCGCCGGTGACAAGGACGCGGGACGATTCCCGTTATGGCAACCATCGCGACACGACTCCCAAAGCTCTCCCGCGTCGAGCGGATGTGGCTCCGCTACCTGATCGCCGATCTCGAAGGTGACACCGACCGCATGCGGCGCGTCGGTCACATCCTCGACACGCGACGCTGATCGGGATCCAGCGGCTCACCAGGCCATCCCAGGCTTGCGGCGGCCGTGCGGACCGCCGCCAGCACCGCCTGGACGGAGGGACGCCTGGCATCTGCGGTGCGCGTTGCGGTGAAGATCGTTCGGTGCACCGAGCCCTCGGCGATGGCTCGCACGGTGATTCCCGGATGAGCATCGGGAGCGACGAGCTGCGGTAGCAGGGTGACCGCCTGTCCGTGTGCGACGGCGGCCAGTGTGGTGACGCTGTCGTTCGTCCGGTGGCGGATGTCGGGGTCGAACCCGCCGAGCTCGCGGCAGGTTCGCTCGGTCATCTCCTCCCAGCCGGTGCCGCGATGGCCGGTCGCCCAAGCTTCGCCGCCGAGCTCGGCAAGGGGGACCGCGTGGCGATGGCGGCGCGCCGCAGGGTGATCCTTGGGCAAGATGAGGTGGACCGGGTCGCGGTGCATGTCCTGGCGATCCACGCCGAGGGGCCGCGAATGCGGATGGTGCTGCCATTCGTCGGCCAGGACCACGTCCACGTCGCCAAGCGCGAGCGCCGGCAGCGACTGCTCGGGCTCGGCCTCGAGCAGTTCGCATCGCAGCCCGGGCGCTTCCAGCGAGAGCGCCTGTATCGCCGGAACGGCGAGGCGGAGCGCGACGGACTGGAAGCAGGCGATCCGCGCCCGCCCGGCGACGGCGCCCATGGCCTCGGCCAGTTCGGCCTCGGCGAGCTCCGCGCGCCCGAGCAGTGCCTCGGCGTGGCCCACGAGGACGATCGCGGCGTCGGTGAGCCGCACGCCTCGGCCGGCGCGCTCGAGCAGCGCGAGCCCGGTTTCGCGTTCCAGCACGGCAAGCTGCTGCGAGACGGCCGACGGGGTGAACTGCAGCGCTTCGGCGACAGCGGCAATGGTGCCGCGGGCGTGAAGCTCATGCAGCAGGCGCAGGCGGCGGAGATCCAGCATCGTTAAGACAATCTACCGGATCAACAGTAGAAATCACTATCGCTTCTGGACGATGCGGGAGGCAGAATCCGCGGTATGCCCTCCGCCGGCGCCATGCTCTGTCTTGCCTCCGCGGCCGCGTTCGCTACGTCGGCCATCTTCGGGAAGCTCGCCTACGAGCAGGGCGCGACCGTCGGCACGCTGCTGGCCTCGCGATTCGTGCTCGCCGCCGCGCTTTTCTGGCTGTTCATGGGCGCCACCGGGCGCGTCCGGCGCCTGCGCGAGTTGTCTCGCCGTGACGTGGGCATCGCCCTCGCCCTTGGCATCGTGGGCTACAGCGCGCAGTCCGGAGCCTTCTTCGCGGCGCTTCAACGTCTTGACGCCTCGCTGCTGTCACTGCTCCTCTATACGTTCCCCACGATTGTCACCGTGGCGGCGGTTGTGCTCGGACGCGAGCGCGCCACCCGGCGCACCGCTCTGGCCTTGGCGCTTGCATCGACCGGCCTCGCCCTCGTCCTGGCCGGAGCGCGCGACGGGGCGCTGGACCTCGTCGGTGTGGGGCTCGGGCTGACGGCCGCCGTCGTCTACAGCGCGTACATCCTGACCTCCGAGGGCGTCGCCTCGCGTCTCGGGGCCCTCACCATGAGCGCGCTGGTCTGCACCGGCGCGGCGGTGAGCCTGACGTTCGGCGGCTTCGCTCTCGGCGATCTTCACCCCGGCGACGTGAGCGCCGCAGGGTTCGGTTGGCTGGGCGGCCTCGCCGTTGTCTCGACGGTCGGCGCCATCGCCCTCTTTTTCGCCGGTCTGCAACGCGTCGGCCCGACAGCTGCGTCGATCCTGTCGACCCTGGAGCCGGTGGTCACCGTGGTGCTGGCGTTCCAGATCTTCGGGGAGTCGCTCGGTGCCGTGCCGCTGGCGGGCGGCGCGCTGGTCATCGTGGCCGTGCTCGCAGTTCGAGCCCCCATGCGCCTCGCCACTGAGCCGGCCGCCGCCGAGGCGCGCGCATAACGTGGGTGCTGTGTCGGGCCTGCTCGCCGGCAAGGTGGCGCTCGTCGCCGGCGCGACGCGCGGTGCCGGGCGTGGCACAGCGGTCGCGCTGGGAGAGGCGGGAACGACGGTCTACTGCACCGGTCGCACGACGAGGCAGAAGCGTTCGGAGTACGACCGGCCCGAGACGATCGAGGAGACCGCCGAGCTCGTCAGTGCCGCAGGTGGCGAGGGGATCGCGGTCGAGGTCGACCACCTGGAGCCCGCGCAGGTCGAAGCGCTCGTCCGGCGCATCGACGCCGAGCAGGGCCGCCTCGATGTGCTGGTCAACGACGTCTGGGGCGGCGAGCTGCTCATCCAGTGGAACACGCCGGTCTGGGAACACGACCTCGAGGGCGGTCTGCGGATGCTGCGGCTGGCGATCGACACGCACCTGATCACGAGCCATTTCGCGTTGCCGGTGCTGATCCGCCGGCCGGGTGGCCTGGTCGTCGAGATGACAGACGGCACGCGCGCATACAACGATCAGAACTACCGGCTCTCGACGTTCTACGACCTTGCCAAGACGGGGGCCATCCGGCTCGCGTTCACCCAGAGCAAGGAGCTCGCGCCGCGCGGGTGCACCGCCGTGGCGCTGACACCGGGGTGGATGCGGTCGGAGATGATGCTCGACATCTACCAGGTCACCGAGGACAACTGGCGTGAAACGACCGTCGGGAGCCCGCATTTCGTGGCGATCTCCGAGACGCCGCGGTTCGTCGGGCGGGCGGTCGCCGCGCTGGCCGCCGACCCGGACGTGCATCGTCGAAACGGCGGGTCGTTCTCCTCAGGCGGCCTGGCACGCGAGTACGGCTTCACCGACGTCGACGGCTCTCAGCCCGACTGCTGGCGCTACATGGTCGAGGTGCAGGACCCCGGCCTTCCGGCGGACTCGACCGGCTACCGCTGACCGACGGGCTCGCCCGCCGGGAAGTTCCGAAGGACGCTCAGCACCGGCCCAAGGGCCACCTGACCGAGGCCGCAGATCGAGGTCAGGCGCAGTGCCTCCTCGAGCTCGGTGACCGTCTGCTCCCAGTCCTCGCGGGCCGCCGCGCCCGCACCCTCCAGGAGGCGCACCGCCTTGTGGCTGCCCACCCGGCAGGGCACGCACTTGCCGCAGCTCTCGTTGGCGAAGAAGCGCAGCACGTTCGTCGCCAGCGCCAGCACGTCGGTGCCCTCCGCGACCGCCACCATGGCGCCCGATCCGAGCATGCTTCCGGCCTCCTGCAGCGTCGCGAAGTCGAGTGCGACGTCGGCATGGTCGGCGGGGAGGAAGTTCGACGATGCACCGCCCGGCGCGAACGCTCCCAGCGTATGGCCATCGAGCATGCCACCGGCGACATCGATCAGCTCCTCCACCGTCGTCCCCATCGGCACGCAGTAGACGCCCGGGGCCGACACGTGACCGGAGACGGAGATGAACTTGACGCCGGCGTGGCCAGGGCGGCCCAGTGCCTTCCACCGCTCCACGTCGTCGACGATCGCAGGGACGTGGTGGAACGTCTCGACGTTGTTCATCAGCGTCGGCATGCCCCACAGGCCGACGGTGCCCGGGAACGGCGGCTTGTTGCGCGGCTCGCCTCGGCGTCCCTCGAGACAGTCCAGCAGCGCTGTCTCCTCGCCCAGGATGTAGCCGCCCGGTGAGGTGAAGATCTCGATGTCGCGGTCGCCGCCGATCAGTCCCAGCTCACGCGCGCGGTTCAGCTCGGCAGCCAGCGCGTGTTCCTCGGGACCGTACTCGTGGCGGACGTAGACGATGCCCTCCTGCGCCTTCACCACCCACATGGCGAGCAGCATGCCCTCCACCATCAGATGCGGGAGCTGGCGGAGGATCTCGCGATCCTTGAAGGTGCCTGGCTCCGACTCGTCGGCGTTGCAGATCACGTACTTCGGGCCGCGCTCCTCGGCGGCCACGAGCTTCCACTTGAGACCGGTCGGGAAGCCGGCGCCGCCCATTCCGCGCAGTCCGGAAGCCTCGAGGGTCGTAATGACGCCCTCCGGGGTGAGCTTGCCGGCCAGCGCCCGCCGGAAGACGCCGTAGTGCTCGTCGGGCGATGAGTAGGGGTCGCTGGGCCAGGTCTGGAGCGGGGTGTCGAGCGGTTCCACAGGGCGACCGTCGACGAGGTCGAGCACGTCGACCATCCGGCACGGCTCGTCGTTCACCGTGGCAGCGGGTGCACAGTCGCAGCGCCCGATGCACGAGACGCGGCGCACCTTCACGCCCTCGCGGCCGGCCAGCGCCGCCTCGACGGAGTCGGCCTGCGCTTCACCGTCGCGGAGCCAGCAGCTCATGTCGCGGCACAGCGTCACCTCGTGTGTTGCCGCCGGCTCGGTGCGGTAGTGCGGATAGAACGACAGCAGCCCCTGTAGCTCGTAGAGCGGCCGCTGCGTCCGTCGTGACAACGCCTCGAGGTCCTCGCGGCGGAGCCAGCCGTGCTCGCTCTGGAGGTCGTTCAGGTCGTGGATCAGGGTCCGTCTCACGCCGGCTCGACCCGCACCGCACAGAACTTGAACTCGGGGATCTTGCCCGTCGGATCGATGGCGTCGTTGGTCAGCACGTTCGCCGCCGCCTCACGGAAGTGGAACGGGATGAAGCATGCCCCTTCGTTCTCACGATCGGACACCTTCGCCATGATGCGAATGCTGCCGCGCCGCGACGTGACGCGGACGTAGTCGCCGCTGCCGACGCCGATCCGGGCCGCATCCGCCGGGTGGAGCGACACCTCGGCGTGCGGTGCGATCGTGTCGAGCGCGTAGCTTCGCCGCGTCATCGACCCCGTGTGCCAGTGCTGGAGCAGCCGGCCCGTGGTGAGCACGATCGGGTACTCCTCGTCGGGTAGCTCGTTCGCCGGCAGCCACTCCGCCGGCACGAGCTTCGCGCGCCCGTCGTCGGTGCTGAAGACCCGGTCGAACAGCACGACCTTGCCGTCCGGGTTGTCCTCGTCGAGGGGATACAGCTTGCCCGGCCCCTCGATCGCTTCGTAGGACATGCCCGCGTAGCTCGGCATCATCGTGACCAGCTCGTCGAACACCTCGGAAGGCGACTCGTACTCCATCGGGTAACCGAAGCGGTTCGAGATCTCGCAGATGATCTCCCAGTCCTGACGCGCCTCGCCGGGGGGCTTCATGGCCGGCCGGCCGATCTGAACGCGCCGGTCTGTGTTCGTGTACGTGCCGACCTTCTCGAGCGCCGTCGTGGCGGGGAGGACGACATCGGCGAACTCGGCCGTCTCGGTCAGGAAGATGTCCTGCACCACCAGGAAGTCCAGGTTCGCCAGGCCCTTGCGCACCTTGTTGACGTTCGGGTCGGAGAGGAAGGGGTTCTCGCCCATCATGTACATCCCGCGCACGTCGCCGGCCAGCGCGGCCGCGACGATCTCGGTCACCGTCAGCCCCGCGTCGGGGTCGAGCTCGGCGTCCCACGCGCGCTCGAACTTCTCGCGGACATCCTCGCGGACGACGTGCTGATAGTCGGGGTACATCATCGGGATCAGGCCGGCGTCGGAGGCGCCCTGCACGTTGTTCTGCCCCCGCAGCGGGTGCAGGCCGGTGCCGGGGCGGCCGACGTTGCCCGTGATGGCGCACATCGCGATCAGGCAGCGGGCGTTGTCGGTGCCGGTGGTGTGCTGCGAGATGCCCATGCCCCAGTAGATGACGCCCGCACCGGCGCGGCCCCAGATGCGGCCGACGTCACGGATCGTGTCTGCGTCCACGCCGCAGATCTGCGCCGCCAGCTCGGGCGGATAGCGCAGCACCAGCTCGCGCAGCGCCTCGTAGTTCGACGTGCGGCCGGCAATGAACTCCTCGTCGACGAGACTCTCGCTGACGATCACGTTCATCACGCCGTTGTAGAAGGCCACGTCGGTTCCGGGCTTGATGCGGCAGAAGATGTCGGCGTGGTCGGCGATCCGCTCCTCGCGCGGGTCGACCACGATCAGCGTCGTGCCGCGCTTGCGCGCGCCCTTGAAGAAGCTCGATGCGACGGGGTGGTTCGCCGTCGTGTTGCTGCCGGCGATGATCGCGACATTCGCGTTCTCGATGTCGCCGTATGTGGTCGACACGGCGCCGGAGCCGACACCTTCCAGCAGCGCGGCGACGGATGACGCGTGGCACAGCCGGGTGCAGTGGTCGACGTTGTTCGTGCCGAAGCCGGCGCGGATGAACTTCTGGAAGAGGTACGCCTCTTCGTTCGTGCACTTCGCGGAGCCGAAGCCGGCCAGCGCGCCGGGGCCGTGCTCGTCCTTGATCCCGCGCAGGCGCGAAGCCACGAGGTCGAGCGCCTCCTCCCAGGTCGCCTCGCGGAAATGCGGCAGCACCTGGTCGTAGTCGACGAGACCACCTGGCTTGCGGCCTTTGCGGGTGCCGTCGTGCTCGCCTCGCACGTCATCCGAAAGGGCGCCCTTGGGGTATGACTCCTCGCGGCGGATCAGCGGCACCGTCAGACGCTGCGAGGAGAGCGAGTAGTCCCAGCCGTAGCGGCCCTTCACACACAGCCGGCTCTGGTTGCCGGGCTGGTCACGGCCCTCGGCGAAGACGATCAGCTCGTGCTCGGGGTCGACGTGGTAGGTCAGCGCACAGCCGACGCCGCAGTACGGACAGACCGAATCAACCTGCTTCAGCTCCGACCGTGGCCGCAGCGGCAGCGTGATGGCCTTGTTGGTCAGGGCGCCGGTCGGGCAGGCGGCGACGCACTCGCCGCAGGTGACGCAGGTGGAGTTGCCCATCGGGTCGTCGAGGTCGAAGCCGATCCGGGCCGTGTAGCCCTTCCCGGTGCGGCCGATCACGTCGTTCGACTGGATGTCGTCGCAGGCCCGCACGCAGCGGTCGCACATGATGCACGCCTGGTGGTCGACCGCGATCACGGGGTTGGAGAAGTCGTCCGGGCGGCCGTTCTCGTGCAGCAGCCGGTTCTGCCGCGGGACGCCGTAGCGGTCGGCCAGCTCCAGCAGCTCGTTGTCCGCAGTGGTGGTCTGCTTCGGATCGACCTCGGGCTGATCCGACATCAGCATCTCGGTCAGCATCGCGCGCTGCTTCTCGACCCGCTCGGAGGCGGTCTCGACCTCCATCCCCTGCTCGCACGCCCGGACGCAGGACGCGGCCAGCACGCGCTGGCCGATGTCGACGACGCACATGCGGCAGACGCCGACGGGGTCGTAGCGAGGGTCGTGGCACAGCACGGGCACCTCGACGCCGGCCTGGCGGGCGGCGTCCCAGATCGTCGTCCCCTCGGGGACGGTGACCTCCTGGCCGTCGATGGTCAGCGTCACCGTTGCTGTGGTGGGGAGCGTCGTGCTCATGCAGGCACCAGATCCTTCGCCTCGACCAGTGGGAAGCCCTGCTCATCCCAGCCGCGGCGGAGGTTGTACTCGCGCACCATGCCGGCGAGCCGCTCGCGGGGCAGGGTCACCGTCGTCCCGGCACCCGTCTGCAGCGGCTCGTCGAGGAACCGGTCGGGCAGGGTGTCCTGGTCCGGCGTCCAGCCATGGCTCACATTGAACAGCTTCTTGGTCGTCACGATCCTCCCCGCCACCTGGCCCAGCTCCTCGGCGTCATAGTCGCAGCCGGTGACAGCGTTGAGCAAGGTCGCCCATTCGATTCTGGCATCAGTGAACACTCCGCGAAGGAATTTGCAGAGGATCATGCTGTCTATCAGGGCGGCGTTGTCCTCGGTGTCGATTGCCGCGACGACGGAGTCCGTTCCGCCGTGCAGACGGTCGACTCGCTGCGAGAAGTCGGCCTCGTACGCGCCCGAGCGATTGTGGTCGGCGCCGCGGGCGTTGACGGCCAGGCCGAGCGCCATCGACTGCAGCGTCCGCGGCTCGTAGCCGGGCAGCTCCAGGCCCTTGACCTGGGCCGCAAACGAGATCGCATCACCGCCGAGGTGCTCCGCCAGGCGGCGCGACCCCATGCGAAGGAGCGGGCCGATCCCCTCACCGCTGCCGATCTCGCCGAGCGCGCGCAGCAGCGCCTCACCCGAGCCGAAGCGGAGCCACGGCGCGTCCAGCAGCCCGCGTTCGACGCACTCCATCGCAAAGGCGATCGTCCCTCCGGCAGAGATGGTGTCGATGCCGAGCGTGTCGCACAGGCGGCTGGCCTCGACGACCGCGGCCGGGTCACCCACGCCGCACAGTGGCCCCAGGGCAAAGGCGTTCTCGTATTCGAGCCGAGCGCCGTTGCCGTCGGCGGTCTCGTAGATGTGCCCGCAGCCGATGGTGCACGAGGCACAGGAATGGCGCGTGCGCTGCTTCAGCTCGGAGGCCTGCTCGGCGGAGAGCGCCGCGGCTCCCTCGAAGGTGGCAGCCTGGAAGTTGCGGGTCGGAAGCGTGTTCAGGGCGTTGAAGGCAAGGAGGTTTGCAAGCGTCCCGAGCTCGCGGTACTTCTCGGTGGCCGGCCCGAATGAGCGAGTGCGCAGGTCTGCGGCGATCTCGAGCACCCGTTTGGGGTCAGCCAGCGGGACGGGTGTCCTGCCGCGCACCGCGATGGCCTTGACGTTCTTCAGTCCGAGCACCGCGCCGTGGCCGCCGCGGCCGGCGTGGCGACCATCGTGCGACACCGTGGCAAAGGGCACCAGCCGCTCGCCCGCCGGGCCGATGGCGGCGGCGCGAAATCCGCGCCCGAGCCGGGCGCGCAGATGCTCTTCTGCGTCGCCGGCGGCAAGCCCCATCAGATCGCCGGCCGGTTCGAGCCATGTGGCGCCGTCGTCGATCACCACCACGCTGGGCTCGGCCGCACGGCCGGTCAGCACGATGGCGTCGTGCCCGGTCATCTTGCCCTGGATCGCGAAATGGCTCGACGCGAGGGCATCGTTCAGCAGGCCCGTCAGCGGCGAGCGCGCTACCACCGCGAACTTCGCGCTCGTGGTCAGCGGCGTCCCCACCAGCGGCGAGAAGACGAAGGCGATCGGGTCGCCCTCCGGCTCGGCGGTGGTCAGGATCCAGGCGCCGAGCCCGGCCCCGCCGATGAAGCCGCGGCGCACAGCGTCGGGAATCGGCATGCCCTCGGCGGTGCCGGTGTCGAGGTCGACCCGCAGATACCGCCCAAACCCGCCGCCGATACCGCTCATCCGCCGGCCTCCGCCGTCAGCAGGGACAGCCGGTCGCCCGAGACCAGCGGCGTCTGCGGGTCGGCGTGGAACCGCTCCCCGTTCAGGGCCACGAGCGAGTGGGGCAGCAGTGCCGCCAGGCCGTCGAGTCGCTCGATCGCATGGCCGACGGTCGCTGCGGGCACCGTGGTTCGCGCGAACCCGAGCCGCTCGCGCAGGGTGCCGAACGCCTCGACCTCGATCTCGGGCTCCGGCTCGGCCAGCGCGGCCTCGTACTCCTCGCGGGTGTTCAGGTTGCGTAGCGACCCCGGCTCGTCGATGTCTCCGTCCTCGAGCCGGCGCACCGCCGCGCCGTCGAACAGGAAGGCCGGCCGCAGCCGGTCCTGGGCCAGCAGGCGCTCGACGGACGCAAGCAGCGACAGGCGGTAGGCCGCCGAAAGTGGGTGGTTGTGGCCGTCGGCCACCGGCAGCACGACGTCGTGCCCGTTCAGCGCCCGGGCGATGCTGCGCACGAAGCGCGGATGCAGGAGCGGGACGTCCACGCTCGAGACGAATGCGACGTCACAGCGGCCCTCCAGCGCACGCATGCCGGCGGCGATGCCCTCCAGCGGGCCCCGGCCCGGGTTGCGGTCGACGATCAGCTCGACGCCCGGCAACGGCGGCAGTTCCTGGCCTTCGGCGTGCACCACGACGACCGGCGACGCCACGCGACCCAGCAGCCCGGTGACGCGGCGAACCAGCGGAGCTCCGTGCCAGTCGAGCATCGCCTTCGAGGCCCCCATCCGGGTTGAGCGGCCACCGGCGAGGACGATCGCCCCCAGCTCGATGTGTTCATCCGGCCTCATGGCGTTCCTCCGGCACCAATGGTATCGGTGAACGCGCTGCTTCTCAGTCGGTCAGCTCCCGCCCACGGCGCCGGAGAACCCGCTCGTCGCCGGTTCGGCGGGTGATTCCGTCGGCGTCGAGGCGTTCCAGGATGGCCTGTGCGTAGCGCCGCGACACCCCCAACCGGTCGCGCAGGGAGGCGATCGTGAGCGATCCGCTCCCGGTTGCGATGTCGACGGCCGCACGCCGCGCTTCGGCGAATGCGTCGGCGGTGAAGGCGAGGTCGCGCCCGCAGCGCACGATCCGGCCGGTCCCGGCGAGGTGCGCCGCCGCGGCCTGCTCGGCGGCCGTCAGCGGCGGGGGCGAGAGCGGCTCGGCGGCAAGGCGGGGATACAGCTCGTCGGCTCCTTCCGGCGACGGCAGCCGTGGAGGTGGCGCGGCTACGGCCGCCGCAGGCTCCGGGCGCGGCCTGCCGCTTCGGGTCGGCGCCGGGTCGAGCACCACACCGCCGGCCACCGTGGTGCGAGGCGCGGTCGAACGGATCACGACGCGGTCGCCGGCGGCGGCCACGGCCGGCCGCTCCAGGCGCAGCTGGACGACCCCCTCGGACCCACGTTCGACCGCGTCGCCGGCTCGGACGGCAACCCGTGCCGGCAGCTCCGCGGTTGCATGGTGCACCGTCACGGGCTCGCCGTGACGAAGCCCACCCACGACCTCGGGCAGCACGGTGATCCGGCACTCGAGGCGGTGCGACAACGACAGCGTGCCCGCGGTCAGGACGACATCGCCGCGAGTGACCTTCGTGCGCTCCACGCCGACCAGCGCCAGGGCCACCCGCTGACCGGCGCCGGCCGCATCGACGGCCTGATCGTGCACCTGCACGCTTCGCACGCGCACCTCGCGGCCGCCCGGCTCGATCGTCAGCATGTCCCCGGGCCGCACGGTGCCCGACCACAGCGTGCCCGTCACCACCGTGCCGATCCCGCGCAGGGTGAAGGAACGGTCGACCGGGAGCCGCACCGGGCCGTCGCCTCCGCGTGTCACGGCCCCGCCGGCCAGCCGGTCCAGCTCGGCGCGCAGCTCGTCGATCCCCTGCCGCGTGGTCGCAGAGACCTCGACCACGCGGAGGCCTGGGAACAGCTCCTCGACCTCCATGCGCACGATTTCGGCCGTCTCTGCGTCGACGAGGTCACGCTTGGTCAGCGCGACCACCCCGCGGTCGAGGCCAAGCAGGCGAAGGATGGCGAGGTGCTCCCGTGTCTGGGGCATGACCCCGTCGTCGCAGGCAACGGCGAGCAGAAACAGGTCGATCCCGGTCGCACCGGCCACCATCGTGCGTACGAACCGCTCATGCCCGGGAACGTCGACCACCGAGAGCCTGCGCCCCGAGGGCAGCTCGAGCGGGGCGTAACCGAGCTCGATCGAGATACCGCGTGACTTCTCCTGCGGCAGGCGATCGGTGTCGACGCCGGTGAGCACGGCTACCAGTGCCGTCTTGCCGTGGTCGATGTGGCCGGCCGTGCCGAGCGTGAGGGGACGACTGTCGCTCATGCCGCTCAGCCCCGAGTGATCTGCTCGGACTCCTCGTCGGTGAGCGTCCGGCAGTCCAGCAGCACCCGGCCTTCCTGGACGCGGGCGATCACCGGCGGGTCGGCGGCGCGAAGCTCCGCGGCCAGCTGATCCCCACCTTCGAGCGCGCAGGCAAAGCTCTCCAGCTCCAGCAGCGGCAGCGCTCCGCCTCCCACCCGGGCGTTGGTCTGCACGACCTCGCCTCCCAGCCGGGCGGCGAGCCGCTCGGCCCGTTCCCGCACGGTCTCGGCCGGCGCAGCGGCCATCGCGAGCACGGGGACGCGGGCGACCGCCCTGGCGGGATCGCCGTACAGCTCGAGCGTTGCCTCGAGGGCCGCGAGCGAGAGCTTGTCGATGCGCACTGCTCGAGCCAGCGGGTGTCCCCGAAGCTTGGAGATTGCGTCCGTGCCGCCGGCGACGATGCCTGCCTGCGGACCGCCCAGCAGCTTGTCGCCCGAGAAGCAGACCAGGGTCGACCCCGCCTCCACGCTGGCGCGTGCGGTCGGCTCGTCGAGCAGGTCGGGGAGGTCGATCAGCGCACCCGAGCCGAGGTCGTCGATCAGCGCGAGATCGTGCCGGGCGGCAAGGTCGGCGAGCTCGCCGAGCTCCGGGCGCGACGTGAAGCCGATCATCCGGAAGTTCGACTGGTGCACGCGCAGCACCGCCCGCGTCTCCTCTGTGATCGCCCGGTCGTAGTCCGCGAGTGTCGTGCGGTTGGTGGTGCCGACCTCGACCAGCCTCGCGCCGGAGCGGGCGAGGATGTCGGGGATGCGAAACCCGTCCCCGATCTCGATCAGCTCACCGCGGCTGATCACCACCTCGCCCCCGGCGGCGAGCGCGGCGAGCGACAGCAGCAACGCGGCGGCGTTGTTGTTCACGGCCAGCCCGGCGTCGGCGCCCGTCAGCCGGGCGAGCAGACCGGAGAGGTGATCGTGCCGCGAGCCGCGCCGCCCTTCGCCGAGGTCGTACTCGAGCGTCGAATAGCCGGAGGCCACCTGGCGCACCCGCTCGAGCGCCTCTTCTGCCAGCGGCGCCCGGCCGAGGTTGGTGTGCACGATCACGCCGGTTGCGTTGATCACCCGTCGTAGGCTCGGCGCGGTATCGAGCCGGGCCCCTGCGTCGGCCAGGAGCTCGGCGGGTGATCGTGGTCCCCCACTCGCTCGCGCGGCGGCCAGTGCGTCGCGCAGCGCGGCGACTGCAGCAGGCCGGCCATGACGGCCGATCAACCCCGTTGCCTCGGGCGTCCGCAGCAGTGCGTCGACCGACGGCAGCTCGCGAAGCGGGTTCGCCGTCATGAAGCCGATTGTAGGCTGTACACGTGGCGACCAGCAGGCGGCCCCCTCTCTACACGATGCAGGCCGGCCCTCCGCGCCGGCGCCGGCGCCCATTCCTCTCGCCTTTCCGGCTGGCCGCGCTGATCGTCGTGCTGGTGGTGCTCGGCGCGTTCGCGGTGATGGTCTGGCGTGTGTTCCCACTGACGGATCGCGAGGCGGGCGCCATCCCCTCGAGCGCACTGACGGGCAGGGGCGCGCCGTCGAACGGTGGAGCCGAGCCGGCGCCCGCCGGGATGGCGCCGCTTGAGCTTCGCGGAGCGTCGAAGCGGGCGCTGCCGGGCGTGCAGGCGACGTCCGCCATCCTGGTGGATGCGGAGAGTGGTCAGGTGCTGTGGGCTCGCAGGCCGCATGCGAAGCAACCGGTCGCGAGCCTGACGAAGTTGATGACGTCGCTCCTTGCCGAGCGCGGCGGCGGCCTGCGGCGCGAGGTCACGATCACCGAAGCGATGACCAATGACCTCGGCTACACGATCGGCCTCAATCCAGGCGACACGATCAGCGTTCGCGACCTCCTGGCGGCCACGATGATTGCGTCGGCGAACGATGCCTCTGATGCCCTCGCGGTCTACCGGTCCGGGTCGATCAATCGCTTCGTGAAGCTGATGAATGCGGAGGCGAAGAAGCTCGGCCTGTCGGACAGCCGCTACTCCAATCCCTCCGGGATCATCGACACCGGCAACCACAGCTCGGCGTGGGATGTCGCCGACCTGTCCCGGCTGTACATGACTCGGCCCGTGCTGGCACGAATGGTGGGCATGAAGCTCTACCGGCCGGCGACCGGCTCGTCGTACGTCAGCCGCAACCGGCTCCTGTGGGACGAGCCGACCGCGATCGGTGTCAAGACCGGCAGCACCGACCTGTCCGGCAAGTGCCTTGCGGCAGCGGCGCGGCAGGACGGACGACTGCTGATCGCCGTCGTGCTGGATGCGAACGGCGACGAGTTCGCGCAGGCGCAGACGCTGCTACGGTGGGGCTTCAGGCAGCCGTGAGCTCGCCGGCCGGATTGTTCGACGGGTACCGCATCCTGGCGCCACCCTTCGGTGCAGAAGACGGTCGCCGGCTGGCCCGGGAGCTGTTCGGGGTGGATGGCGAGTCGACGGAGCTCGGCAGCCACCAGGACCGCAACTTCAGGATCGTCCCAGCGGATGGCGACGCCGTCGTTCTGAAGATCGCGAACCCGCACTTCGGGCGCCCGTCGCTGGAGATGCAGAACGCCGCGATGGGGTACCTGGCCGGCGCCGGCCTGCCATTCGCAACCCCGCGGCCGGTGCCGTCACTCGACGGACGGCTGATCGTGCCGGTGGAGCGCGACGGGCTCGAGTACGACGTGCGGATGGTGGGCTACCTGCCGGGTGAGCCGCTGACGGCGTGCGGCCATGTGTGCCCGTCGGCGCGCGTCGCCTACGGCAGGATGGCAGGCCGGATTGCCCTCGCGCTCGCGCCGTTCGACCATCCAGCGGCCGACCGGGTCCTGCAATGGGATTTGAAGCATGCCCGCGCGGTGGTGGACGAGCTCGTTCGCTACGTTGCCGATCCCGAGCGGCTGGCGCTCGTCGATCGCGCGATGCGGACGCACGACGCCGCCATGGAGCGCCTCGCGCCACAGCTCCGTGTCCAGGTGATCCACGGCGACGTGACCGACTACAACGTGCTTGGGGAGCGCGACGCCGCGGGGCGGCTCCAGCCCACCGCGGTGATCGACTTCGGCGACATGACCCGGTCATTCCTCGCCGGAGAGGCGGCCGTGGCCGCGGCGGCGCTGGCCGGCCGTGACCCCGAGACGGCGCTCCAGACCATCGCCGACGTCGTGCGTGGCTTCCACGCCGAGCTGCCGCTGAGCGAGCCGGAGCTCGCGGCGGTGTTTCCGCTCGTCCTCGGCCGGGCGGCGTCCGGGGCGGTTTCGACAGAGCAGCAGGCGGGTCTCGAGCCCGAAAACCGCTATGCGAACGACCTGATCGACATCGACTGGGGCAATCTCGCCGCGGTCGCAGGGATCGATCCGGCCCTCGCCGAGGCGGCGATCCGAGCGGCCTGCGGGCTCGACCCCCATCCCGGCGCCGCGGGCGTGCACGCGTTCCTGCGTGGACGGCGGTTCACGCCGCCGGTCGATCCCGCGGGGCGGCGCCTGACACTGGCCGACCTCGGCGTCGCGTCGGGCAGCTACGCGTTCGGCGAGTGGGAGACAGCCGAGGGTGTCGCCCGCGCAGCCGGTTCGGCCCCCGGCGAGCTTTCGATCGGCCGTTACGGCGAGGCGCGGCTGCACCGCTCCGTGACGGGTGATGCCGCTGAGCCGCAGACCGTGCATCTGGGTGCCGACGTGTTCGCAGCCGAAGGTGAGCCGGTGCGGGCGCCACTCGCGGGCATGGTGATCTCGGTCGAAGGGGACCGGCTGACGATGCTGCTCGAGCCCGACGGCGTGCCGCCGGTGTACCTCCTCTTCGAGGGGATCAGGGCGAGCGCCCCACCGGGGCCGGTGTCCGAGGGCGAGCGGCTCGGCGAGGTGGCCCCCGCCGGGGGCCGGCCGCTTCCGCACCTGCATCTCCAGCTCGCCCTCGCCGACGTCGAATCGCTTCCGGGATGGGCCCCGCCGTCGCTTCGGGATGCCTGGCTGGCACTCTGCCCCGACCCTTCGCCGCTGCTTGGCATTGACACGGCCGTGCACGAACCGCGTGCGTCCGACCTGCTCGTCCGCCGGCGCGGCGTTGTGGCGGGAGCCCAGCGCACGTACTTCGAGCAGCCGCCGGAGATGGTGCGTGGCTGGCGCAACCGGCTCTACGACGCCGACGGGCGTGAGTACCTCGACATGGTCAACAACGTCGCGGTGCTCGGGCACAGCCACCCGGCCGTCGCCGACGCGGCGACCCGCCAGATGCGCCTGCTGAACACCAACTCCCGGTTTCTGCTGAGCAGCATCACCCGGTTCGCCGAGCGGCTCGCCGAGCTCGTCCCCGACCCGCTCGGCGCGGTTTTTCTGGTCAGCTCGGGCAGCGAGGCGAACGAGCTGGCGCTTCGGATCGCCCGTACCGTCACCGGCCGGACGGATGTCCTGGCGGTCGAGGGCGCATACCACGGGTGGACGAGCGCAACCTTCGGGGTCAGCACCTCACCGGCCGACGATCCCGATGACCCGCCCTCATGGCTTCGCGTCGTGCCGCAGCCGAACCCGTATCGGGGGGCACTCGGCACGCAGGCGGCTCCGTACGCCGATGCCGTTCGCGACCGAGCCGCGGGCGCCGCGGCGCTGATCTCCGAGCCGGTGCTCGGCAACGCCGGCGGGGTCATGCCACCGAAGGGCTACGTCGAGCAGGCCTACGCGCACGTGCGCGAGGCGGGAGGCCTGTGCATCGCCGATGAGGTGCAGGTGGGCTACGGCCGGCTGGGCCACTGGTTCTGGGCGTTCGAGGGACAGGGCGTCGTGCCCGACATCGTCACGGTCGCCAAGGCCACCGGCAACGGTCATCCACTCGGCGCTGTGATCACGACGCGCGAGATCGCCGACGCGTTCGGCGACCGGCACAGCTTCTTCAGCTCCGTCGGCGGCTCACCCGTGTCGTGCGAGATCGGTATCGCCGTGCTCGACACCATCCGCGACGAGCGCCTGCAGCAGAACGCGCGTGACGTCGGCGCGCGCCTGCGCGCCGGACTGGAGGAGCTGGCGGAGCGCCACGCCCTGATCGGCGCCGTGCACGGCACCGGCCTCTACCTCGGTGCCGAGCTGGTGCGCGACCATGGCACGCTGGAGCCGGCCACCGAGGAGGCCTACGCGATCTGCGAGCGGTTGCGCGAGCTGGGCGTGATCGACCAGCCGACCGCCGACCACGAGAACGTCCTCAAGGTGAAGCCGCCGCTCTGCATCAGCGCCGAGGACGCGGACGCGTTCGTGGCGCGGCTCGACCGGGTGCTCACCGAGGGGTGGTAGTGCGGCCGTCGCGTGATACGAATCGATTTTCGCCCGCCATTCCAACCTCCTGGCGCAACGTTACCCTGCGGAGTTCGGTGACTCTACCGGGTGCTCACCGAGGGCTGTAGGCCGGTCGGGCCGGATCTGCCGCGGGTAGAACCCGAGACGGGCGAGCGGCTCGACGAGCTCGTGCTCTTCGTAGGAAAGGTGCGAGATCAGCGAGTCGGTCAGGAAGTCGATCGCCGCCTGGAGACCGCTGTGGTCGCCGGGGTGATTGATGTTCTCGACGAGGGCTCGGTCGACCGCCTGGATGGCGTCGTGGATGACGAGATGCTCGTCCGTCAGCCGGTCGATGACCGGCGCGAGCTCCGGCTCGCTGCTCGCGAGGTGGGGGAAGATCGCTGTGTCCTCGAGGCCGTGGTGAGCAGCGACCACGCCGCAGTAGCGAGAGCAGAAGGCTCCGAGCGTCCAGTCGTTCTGGCGGAGCGCCATCTCGTTCAGCGCCGAGCGGGCGTCTGCGGCACTCGTCACGTCGTCGTGCACCTCGGCGAGGATCTCGCGCAGCTCACCGAGCTCCTTGCGGAGCATGTCGTGGACGTCGATCAGGTGCTTCCCCACGAGGCGTCCGCGAGTCGTGTAGGCCACGTCCTCCCCCGACTCCTGACGGTGTGGGCGGGTCGACTCGTCCCACGCCGGGGTGGGGCTGTGGCGGGTGCCGTCGTCGGGTGTCGGCGTGACGCCGAGCCGGCCGTACTGCGACTCCTCAGCCATCGGGACGAGGCCCTACAGCTCGCGCTTGATGTATGACGCCTCCATACCTGCCACCAGCACCACGATCAGCGCGATGTAGACCGTCCCGACGATCACGCGCTGCTGCCAGCTGGTCTGGTGGTAGGCGCGCGATTCCGGGTCGTTTCGCTTCGACCAGCGGCTGTACAGCTCGTAGCCGCCGAGCAGCAGGATCAGCAGCAGGATCAGGTTGTGGTGCAGGAAGAACAGCAGCGCCACGACGAACAGGCCGACGAACCAGAACACGGGATGAAACGCTGCGGCGGCCCGGCCGCCGTCGAGCGGCAGCACGGGGATCAGGTTGAGCAGGTTGAGGAAGAAGCCGGTGTAGGAGATGGCACGCAGCAGGTCGCTGTCCATGGTCACCGCGAGCGCGAAGCACGCACCCGCGCCGAGCGTGCCGATGACCGGGCCGGCGAGGCCGACCTTCGCCTCCACGAAGGCGTTCTTCGGCAACTGCTTCATGCCCACGAACGCGCCCAGGAATGGGATGAACAGCGGTGCCGTGAAAGGAACGCCCTCGCGGCGCAGCTGAAGCACGTGCCCCATCTCGTGGATGAACAGCAGCACGGTGAAGCCCACGGCGAAGCGCCAGCCCCAGATCGTTGCGTAGGCGGCGATCGACACCAGGAACGTGACGCCGGTGCTGAGGAACTTGATGCCCTTGAGCGCGATCAGGAGTGGGCCGGCGACCTTCCACAGCAGCAGCCCGCCGGCGATGACCGGCGCCAGGAGGCGGCGCAGCCAGTGGCGCTGCGGAGGCGACGGGTGCGGGACCGGCTCCGGATCGGCCGGCCGCCACTCGGTCTTCGTGGGGCGGTCGAAGTGATTCGGGTCCCAGCTCACCCGGTGCCCTCCCGTCCAATCCACTCCTCGCCGCCCTCGAACACTTCCTTCTTCCACACCGGGACGGTCTGCTTGAGCGTGTCGATGGCCTCGCGGCAGGCGTCCATCGCCGGGCCGCGGTGGGCCGCCGAAACCGCGATCACCACGCTCGCCTCGCCGATCGGTACGTGGCCGGTGCGGTGTGCCATGGCCACGTGCAGGATGTCGTAGCGGGCCCTGATCTGCTCGGCGATCTTCGCCATCTCGGCCTCGGCCATCTCGGGATAGGCGTCGTATTCGAGATGGGTGACAGTGCGCCCCCGGTTCGTCTCCCGGGTGGTGCCGATGAACGTCGCGATCGCGCCCGCCGCAGGATCGGCCACCTCGGCGATCACGGCGGTCACCTCCAGTGGAGCCGACTGCAGCCGAAACCCTCCACCCGAGACAGGCGGGATCACGGCCACCTCGTCGCCATCGGCGAGCGGCTGATCGCGGTTTGCGTACTCGCGGTTGCGGGCGTAGGCCAAGCCGGGGGGTTCCTCACCGAGGCCGAGCGCCTGCCACACATCCCCGACGCGCGCGCCGCTGCTGAGATCCACCTGGAGCGAGCCGGCGTCGGCGCGCTCGCGGAGGGCGGCGAACAGCCTGACAGTGATTTTCATATGGGGAACCGTAGCGGTGCGCATCGGCACGGGACCGTGCGTGCCCCACCGCGACAGCATCGAAGCGTTCACGCGCCACCTCGCCGATAGGATGGCCGCATGGAAGGGGACAACGCGGAGCGCCAGACCGACTCGGGGATTCCGATTGCGTCGTTCTACACCGCGGCGGACGCCGATGACCAGCCTGATCCGGGGCAGTTCCCGTACACGCGGGGCGTCCGCGCCGATGGCTACCGCTCCCGCCCGTGGACGATGCGCCAGTACGCCGGCTTCGGCTCGGCCGAGGAGACGAACGCACGGTTCCGGTTGCTGCTCGAGCGCGGGCAGACGGGTCTTTCGGTGGCGTTCGACCTGCCGACGCAGCTCGGCCTCGACTCCGACGCCCCACTTGCCACAGGGGAGGTGGGCCGTACCGGCGTCGCCATCGACTCGCTGGAGGACATGCGCACGCTGCTGCAGGGCATCCCGTTGGGGGACGTCTCCACCTCGATGACGATCAACGCTCCCGCCTCGCTGCTGCTGTTGCTGTACGAGCTGGTGGCGGAGGAGCAGGGCGTGGCGCCCGAGCAGCTCTCGGGCACGGTGCAGAACGACATCCTCAAGGAGTACATCGCCCGGGGCAACTACATCTTCCCGGCTCGGCCGAGCATGCGGCTGACCGTCGACACGTTCCGCTATTGCACCGAGCGGCTGCCCCGCTGGAACACGATCTCGATCTCCGGGTACCACATCCGGGAGGCGGGCTCGACGGCTGCCCAGGAGCTCGCATTCACGCTGGCCAATGGCCTGGCGTACGTTGCCGCTGCGGTCGACGCCGGCCTCGAGGTCGATTCGTTCGCCCGCCGCCTGTCGTTCTTCTTCAATGCCCACAACGACTTCTTCCAGGAGGTCGCGAAGTTCCGCGCCGCCAGGATCCTCTGGGCAGAGATGATGCGCGAGCGGTTCGGCGCCGCCGACGAGCGCAGCCTGATGCTCCGGTTCCACGCCCAGACCGGTGGATCGACGCTGACCGCCCAGCAGCCCGAGAACAACATCGTCCGGGTCGCCATCCAGGCGTTTGCCGCAGCGTGTGGCAGCGGGCAGAGCCTGCATACGAACGCATTCGACGAAGCGCTGGCGCTGCCCACCGAGCGCAGCGCCACCATCGCTCTGCGGACGCAGCAGATCCTCGCCACGGAGGCCGGCGCGACCGACACGGCCGACCCGCTGGCGGGCAGCTACTACATCGAGCGCCTGACGACGGAGCTGGCCGATCGCGCCCGGGAGATGATCGCCGAGATCGACGGGATGGGCGGAGCGGTGGAGGCCGTGGAGTCCGGATGGGTGCAGGATCAGATCGAGCAGGCGGCGTTCGATCACCACTCCCGGGTGCAGTCGGGCGAGCAGGTGATCGTCGGCGTCAACCGCTGGACCGAGGAAGGCGGCGAGCCGATCGAGCTGCACCGGCTCGACCCCGAGATCGAGCGGCGGCAGATCGAGCGCACGCAGGCCGTCCGCGCCCGCCGGGACACCGCCGCCGTCGAGTCCGCACTGGCCGCTGTCGCCCGCGCCGCGGAGGGCGAAGAGAACCTGCTCCCGTCGATGCGCGAGGCGCTGCGCGTCGAGGCAACGGTGGGCGAGGTCTGTACGGTGCTGCGCGAGCGGTGGGGCACGTACGACGCGCTGCGTGCGCGACCGTGAACCCTGTAGGTAACCTTTGCGCGCAATGCCGTCCCGACTCGCCTTCATGCTCGGTACCGGCCGTTGCGGCTCCACGATCGTCGGCCAGGTCGTCGCAATGCACCCGGACGTCGGGTTCATCGCCAACGTCGACGACCGCTTCGCCGGTCTGAACCGCAAAGGTCGCCTCAACAACCGGATCTACCGGTCGCTTCCGGCAGAGCTGCAAAAGCAGGGCGGCCGCCGCGGCGGGCGGCCGCACAGCCAGATCGGCGCGGCCGTCCGAAGCGTCGCGATGACGCCGTCGGAGGGCTACAGGCTGCTCGACCGCCACGTGTCGCCGATGCTGTCGGCGCCGGTCCGCGACCTGGTCGCCGAGGACGCGTCGGCGTGGCTGTCCGCTCGGCTGCGCCGGTTCTTCGACGACCGCGCGGAGGCGCAGGGGCGCGATCTCTTCCTCCACAAGTTCACCGGCTGGCCGCGCGCGCGCCTGCTGCACGCCGTCTTCCCCGATGCCCGGCTCGTCCACGTCGTGCGCGACGGCCGCGCCGTTGCCAGCTCGCTGCTGCAGCAGCCGTGGTGGGCCGGGTTCGGCGGCCCGGAGGCGTGGAAGTTCGGGCCGCTGGCCGAGGCCGACAATGCGCTTTGGCATGAGTCGGGGCGGTCGTTCGCAGTGCTTGCCGGCCTTGAGTGGAAGCTCCTCATGGATGCGTTCGACGACACCCGCGCGGCTGTGCCCGACTCGAGCTGGCTCGAGGTGCGATACGAGGACGTCGTCACCCGGCCCCGGGACGAGATCGGCCGGTTGCTCGATCACCTCGGGTTGCACTGGACCGACGACTTCGAGCGCCTGTTCTCGGCACTCGAGATCAGTCCGGGACGCAAGGACGCCTACCGCGACGAGTTGTCGGAGCCCGACGTCGAACTGCTCGAACGGGCACTGGAGCAGCAGCTCCGCGCTCACGGCTACACCGTCTCCGGGTGATACCGCCCCGTCCGAAGCGGCCCCGGCGCTCGATGACGGTCGGCGGCCTGCCCGGGCTTCTGCTCGCGCTTGTCCCCGTGCTGGCAGCGATTCGCCTGGCAGGCAACGGTGGGGGCTACACGGTCGATCAGTGGGGGATCTGGGGCGTTATCACACTGATCGCGGCCGGCGTGGCGATCGTCGCCCAGCCCTGGTCGACCCTGACAGGCGTCCAGCGCCTGCTCCCTCTCGCGCTGGTCGGGCTCGGCGCCTGGAGCCTGCTCTCGGTGAGCTGGGCTCAATGGCCGCAGAGCGCGCTTGTGGAGGCCGGCCGGTACTTCTTCTACGCGGCCGCGGCGACGCTTGGGCTGGTCGCGCTGACGGGTCAGTCGTGGCGGCGGCTGCTGGTGGCGGGCGTCGCCTTCGGCACGGCTGTGCCGGCTCTGGTGGTTGCCGCGAAGCTCTGGTCTTCCCCGAACGCGGCCTCGCTCTTCGCCGACGGGCGACTGGTGGGGAACATCGGGTACGGCGGCGGCCTGGCGGCGGCGGTGGTGCTCGGGTTCTGGCCGTTGGTCGCGCTTGCGTCCGACCGTACGGTGCCAAGAGCGCTCCGGCCATTGGCCGCGTTCGGCGCCGGCCTGGTCTTCGCGACGGTCGTCCCCACGGAGGCCCGGGCCTCGGTCTGGGCGCTGGCACTGTCGGCGCCGGTCTTCTTCGCGCTCTGTCCAACCCCGATCCGGAGCGCCGTGATTGCACTCGGGGCAATGGTTCCGGCGCTGGCGCTCTGGTCCGACCTGAACCTGGCGTTCTCGTCGGGGCTTGCGGCCGCGAACGCGGATGTCGTCGGCGGTGCCATCGTGCGCATCGCCGTGATCTCCGCCGTCGTCGGCCTCGGGCAGGTGCTCCTCGACGAGGTGGTCGAGCTGGGCGAGGCCGGCCGGCGACTCGTCGCGGGTGGCGCGGTCGCAGTCACTCTCGTCGTGTTCGTCGGCGGTGGCACTGTGGCGCTTGCGGCGACCGACGGAAATCCCATCGCGTGGGCCCGCCACTCGCTGCAGAGGACGGTCGACCGGGTCGGCGGCGAGGCGGGGCAGTCGCCGGCCAAGGGGACGGCGGGAAGCCGTTTCGGATCGCTCGACACCGGCCGCTATGACCTGTGGAAGGTTGCCGTGCGGGGATTCCGAGCCGATCCCGCAAAGGGCGTCGGCGCGGGCAACTTCGGAGCCCTGAACGTCCGCATCGGACAGCCGTTCCTGTTTCCCTACCAGGCACACAGCCAGATGCTCGAGGAGATGTCGACGCTCGGCCTCCCCGGCCTGGCGTTGTTCCTGCTCGTGCTCGGCCTGCCGCTGGCGGCGTGCATCCGGGTGCGCAGATCGGGTGCCCCGCGCCCGGATCAGCTGCTCGCGGCGGGGATCGCCGGATCGCTGGTCTACTTCGCCGTCCACGGGCAGGTGGACTGGATCTGGCAGATCGCCTCCGTTGCCCTCCCCGCCATCCTTCTCTCGGCGGTCGCCGTGGGGATGCTCCCAGGGACGGCGCGGCGCCGGCGCCCGCTGTGGCTCTCAGCGCCGGCCGGGGTCGCTGCGCTGCTGGCCGCGGTCGTCCTGGTGCTCCCTGCAGCTCTGGCCGAGCGCTACCTGGAGCGCTCCTACCGTGAACCGATGGACGAGGCTGTGACGGACGTGCGCCGCGCGCAGTGGCTGGACCGCCTCTCCGGACGACCGCATCTCGCCCTGGCCCGCGCGCGGCTTCGCAACGGCGACACCGCCGGTGCGCTCGCCGCTGCGAGACGTGCGGCCGGTGCCGAGCCGGGCTTCTGGGTGGCGTGGCAGGTGCTTACCATCGCGGCGGCGCGCGACGGACACCGCCTCGAGGCCGCGCAGGCCGAGCGCCGGGTGTCGCAACTGGCACCGAACCTCCCGCTGGAGCTGCGGGACGAGGTGCCGCCGCCCAGCTTCGATCACTACTGACCGAGGCGGCGCAGTCTACCCTTCAGGTGTGGGCCGTCTGGGTGTGATGGCCGCTTCGGCGGCGCTGTGCCTGGCCGTCGCCGCGTGCGACGGCGGCTCCGCCGACCCTCCACGAGCGTCCCAGCCGCCGGTCCCGACAACCACCGAGAACCCCGACGAGATGCCGCAGGTGATCGTGGATGGCGCCCGGTTCGTCGACAAGGACGGACGCACTGTGCAGCTCCGCGGCGTCAACGTGCATTCGCTCGAGCCGGCGGTCTACGAGCGTGCCCATGAGATGGGCGCCAACCTGATCCGCGTGACCGTTCCCTGGGACCAGTTCGAGCCGGCGGCCCCGGTGGGCGGCGTCAGGACATGGGATGAGAGCAGGCTCGAGGCGCTCGACCAGCTGGTCGACTACTGCCGGCAGTACGACATCCAGGTGCTGCTCGATCTTCACCAGTACGGATGGTCGCCCTACTTCTCCCACCTCCAGTCGGGCGGCCGCGCGAACGGGATCCCAGGCTGGTTCTATACCGGTCGCCGGTTCCAGCCAACCGACGAAGGGCGCAAGCTGGCGCAGGCGCGCTTCTACGGCGATGCCCGCGGGATCGAGCTCTACTCCGGGTTTGCGGCCATGCTCGCCGAGCGGTATCTGGAGTCACCGAACGTGCTCGGCTACGAGATCCTGAACGAGCCCCCGACCGGTGTGATGCCGCGGAAGCCGTGGGTCGCGAAGCGCGTGCTCCGCTGGCAGGGCCAGATCCGCGAAGCGATCCTCCGCGTCGACCCGGTGCGCACGGTGTTCTTCATGGTGCCGCCTCGTGTCGACCTGCGGAAGGTCGACCTCTCGCCGCTGGGACGTCCCGGCGGTCTGGCCTTCGACTTCCACGACTACTACGCCGGAACCGGCGAGCGCGGCCGCACGACGCTGCAGGGCGGCGACTACGAAGGCACGGCGTTCGCCCAGGGGGCGCACCTCGAGCCGGCGGTCGGGGCCGCGAAGGGGTGGGGCGTGCCCATGATCGTCGGTGAGTGGGGCGTGTTCGCCGACACCGTCGGGGCCGACGTCTACCAGCGCCAGATGGTGGCGCTGTTCGAGTCTGTCGGCGCCGGATGGGCCCGGTGGAGTCTCGACCGGCGCGAGCGCCTCTCGCTGCTCGGCCCGGACGGCCGGCTCAACTCTGCAGGGATTCAGCTGCGCGAGCTGATCTCAGCTGCCGCTGAACGCTAGGCCGCACCGCGCGTCTTGCCCATCAGCGCGGGGATGGTGCGGGCGACCAGCTTGATGTCGCCCCAGAGAGTCCAGTTCGTGACGTAGAGGTAGTCGAGCACCAGCATCTCCGAGAACGGGATCTCGCTGCGCCCGAACACCTGCCAAAGACCCGTCAACCCGGGAGTCAGGTCGAGGCGGCGAAGTCCCCAGTCAGCGACGTACTGGTGCTCGTGGGGGATCAGCGGCCGTGGGCCGACGAGGCTCATCTGGCCTCGTAGCACGTTCCAGAGCTGCGGCAGCTCGTCGATCGAATACTTGCGGAGCACGCGGCCGACCGAGGTGACACGCGGGTCGTCGGGGATCTTGAACATGCGCGGGTCGTCGGCGAGATGGGCGTTCAGGTGCGCCAGGTCGGCCTTCCGCGCCTCTGCGTCCTCACCCATCGTGCGGAACTTGAGAATCGTGAACGGCTGCTGGCCACGGCCGATGCGAGTCTGCCGGAAGAGCACCGGGCCCTTGCTGTTCAGCTTGATCGCGATCGCGCATGCAAGGAAGAGCGGCGACAGGAGCGCAAGGCCGAGCATCGCACCGGCGATGTCGATCGATCGCTTTGCGATCCGGTGGCTCACGGAGAGCACCGGCGGCGTCAGCCCCAGCAGCGGCGTCCCGAGCAGTGAGTAGAACTGCGCCCGGCTACCCACGACCTCGAACAGACGCGGAACGATGTCGAGCTGCACGTCGAGGTCGTTGCACGTCCGCACCACGTCGAGCCCGGCGTCGTGGCCGTCTCCGGTGAAGGCGAGCATGACGTGTTCGATCGACTCGCGTTTGATGATTTCGGGCAGCTGCTCCGTCGAGCCCAGCACCGGCAGGTCTCCGAGCTCGTGGTGGAGCGGAAGCGGGTCGGCGTCGACGAAGCCGACAACCTCGAGCCCATAGCCCGGGTTGCGCCGCAGCTTCCGCGCGATCTCCTGACCGACCAGCCCCGCTCCCACGATCAGGGTCCGCTGCCGGAACGACAATCGGCTGCGGATGAACACGCGTGTGATGCCTCGCACGACGGGCAGCAAAATCACGGCTGCAGCCCAGAAAATAATCAGCCGGCGCTCGCTCGCTTTGACGATGTCGGTGAGACGGAACGCGACGAAGGTGACCCAGACGCCAACGGTGACTGCATGGAAGAGCGGCCAGAAATCGTCAAGTGTCGTGTTGTCAGCACGCAACCGGTCGCCCTCATAGAGCCCGTACAGCCCGGCGAGCGCCATCCAGCACGGCACCGAGATCAGGAAGAGGACGAGTTCCTTGGCGGTCGTGAAGCCGGTGGCCGACGTGCCGACCACCCAGTGCACGAGCGCGAACGTCGCGGCCAGGCCGACGACGTCGGACACGATCAGCGCACGGCGAACAAGCGTGCGCCGGGCGTGCCGCGTGAACGGCGGGCCGGCCGGTTCGACAGGCGTGATCTCTACAGTGGTCTCGACGTCGCCGTTCGTCTCGACGGGGGTGTACGCTTCGCCCTCGTCGACGGCTGTTCGGCGATCATCTCGCCTCTGTTCATTCACAGCCAGTGCCCTCCCCTTTCCCCTGCCTCGCACTATCGACCGTACCCCCCGTTCGGGTGGGCGTCAAGGCGGGCGGAAACGGTCATGGAGTGGAGCCTAGCCCGTTTGCCCAGAGTGCAGGATGCTCGATATTTCTTTGACATTGGTTGATTATGGGACTTGCCACCCAAATGGCCGCCGGTACACTGGCCTAGGGCTCTTGCTCGGGCAGGGCGCGGGCTCCGTCCCGACATGGCACCGAGGAGTGTGGGTACGACGTGAAGCCTGAACTGACCTTCCGCCGCTCGCTGCGGCTCATCTTCCAGCGATGGTGGTTCGTGCTTCTTTGTGGAGTGGGGGTCGCGGCGCTCGCGTTCGGCATCGTGGGGACGCAGAAGGACAAGTACGACGCGACGACGGTGCTGACGATCAATGACCTGAAGCTCTCGACGAACAACTCGGGCCTCACCGTGCTCGAGTCCGTCGAGCGCCGAACCGCGACGGACTGGATCCAGCAGGACATCCTCTCGGCTCCCATTGCGCAGGCCGCGTCGAAGGAGCTCGGCGGGAATCCGTCTGCCGCGGCGCTCCTCGACGACCTGACGATGACGTCGTTTTCGGGTGCACGGGTGCAGCTGCGCTACAAAGGCGCGTCGGATGAGAAGCGCGCCGGCGAGATTCTGGGCGCCTATGCAACAGCGTTGATCGACGACAGGGTCACCAATCTCACCAATGAGATCAGGGACGCCCTGACCCGGGAAACTCCGCCCGCCGGAACGACGCCCGGGGCGGCTCTCGCCGGCTCGATCTCGGCGTTGACGAACGCCCTGGACACCGTGCCGGGCAACTTCTCCTACAACCCGAAGCCGCCGGCGACGGCGAAGGAGAAGTCGAACCTCCCGCCAGGGCCGTTGGCCGCAGCGGGCGGTTTGCTCGCGGGCCTCGCAGGCGGGGCGCTCCTGGCGCTCATGTTCGGCCGGATGGACCGCTTCGTCCGCAGGCCGGACGACATCGAGATCACCGGTGTGCCGCTGGTCGACGTCGATGCCGAGCTCGATCCGGCGTCGGTGCAGCTGCTTCGCTCCGAGCTCGAGCTCGGCGGGGTCGGCACCAGGCTGGCTGTGATCGCTGTGACAAGGCCGACGCGGTCGGAGGGCAAGAGCGTGCTCTCGCTCGAGCTCGCCCGTGCATTCTCGGGCGTCGGCACGCCCACGCTGCTCGTCAGCGCCGATCTTCGCGGCCGCGGGGCGCGGAGCGAGCCAGGCCTCTCACGGCTGCTCGACGGCAGCGAGAAGTCGCTGCGGCCGATCCGGCTCGAGGAGAATCTCGCCTGGCTGCCGGAGGGCGACAGCACCGCGCCTCCCGAGACGCTGTTCTCGGCGCCCAGAGTGGAGCGGATTATGCGCGAGGCGCGCGAGATCGCTGCTGTGATCGTCGTCGACTGCCCGGCGGTGCTCGAGGACCCCGAGGCGCTTCCGTTGATCGCCTGCTCCGACATTGTGCTTCTGACGGTTCACCAGGGCCGCACCCGGTGGAATCCGCTCGGCTCCGCAGTCGCGCTGATCCAGCGTGTCGCGAAGCGCCCGTTGCACGTCTGCTTCGACCGTTCCGACCGGGGCTCCTCGGTTCCCACGACGGCCGCGGCGCCGGCCGAGTTCAGCCAGCGCGTGCCGTCCACGGTCGAGGTTCCGCTGCGGTCATGACGCGTTTGCTCGTGGTGGGGCTCGATGGCGGCACGGAGTCGGTCATCGGGCTCCCGGACGCCAACCTTCCGAACATCGCCGAGCTTCGCCGCAGCGGCGCCGCGGCGGAGCTCGAATCGACGGTGCCGCCGATAACCGCCGCAGCGTGGCCATCGATGATGACGGGCTGGAACCCCGGCCGCCACGGCATGTACGACTTCCGAACGCTCGGGATTGAGAAGTATTCGCGCCTCTGGGGAGCGGGCCATTCGGCCGCCTTCGAGGACGGTCGCGAGTTCGTCAACTCCCGGCGCTGGGCGGGCAACGCCTTCTTCGACGATCCGCAGGCGGGTCGAGTCGCCGTGCTGTCCGTCCCCATGACATATCCGGTGTGGCCCGTGGAAGGGCGGATGGTCGCGGGCTTCCCGCTGCCCGATTACGCGCGCAATCACAGCCATCCCGCCGAACTGGGCGACGACCTGCCGCCCCTGCTCGAGTTTGCCGGCCAGATCGCCGGCCTCTCCGACGAGGAGGTGGCCGAGCGCTGCACACGCCTTGTCGAGCAGCAGCGGGAGATCGTGCTCCGCTGGCTCGAAGAGGACGAGCACGACGTCGTGGTCGTCGTCTTCCAGAGCACCGACTTCGCGCAGCACCGCCTGTGGAAGTACCTCGAGGACACCGGCCACCCGCTGCGGGAGCGGCTGCTCGACATGTACCGGCAGATCGATGGGCTCGTCGGCGAGGCGAGAACCATTATGGGCGAAGACGGTGTCGTAGCCGTGGTCTCAGACCACGGGTTCGGCCCGCACCCGAGGACGTTTGCGCGCACGGATGCCGTGCTGGCCGGCGCGGGACTGCTGGCCGCCACCGGCGGGCCGTCCACCGGGCAGCGCATGAGCGGTGCGCTGCGCCGGTTCCCGGCCGTTCGGCGAGTCCTTCGCCGGATCATCGGCGGTCTGCCGGGCAGGGCGCGCGACCGCATCGCCGCAGTGGCCTCAGGCGCGAGCCAGGTCGACTGGTCGCGCACGCAGGCCTACCGGATCCCGCTGTACGCGCCTGCCGAGGGCATCGCGGTCAATCTCCGCGGGCGACAGGAGCTCGGGTGCGTCGAGCCTGGCGAGGAGTACGAGCAGGTGCGCGACCGCATCATCGACGCTCTCACCGCCCTGCGAAATCCGGACGGGCAGTCCGTGTGCATGTGGGCGAAACGGCGCGAGGAGCTCTACAGCGGTGACTACCTCGCTGAGGCGCCCGACGTCGTCGCGCTCTTCGACTCGGCGTACAAGGGCCAGGGCGGGCTCGGGCAGATCTTCGAGCCGGTGCCCGATTCGATCCTCCAGGAGTACTCCGGCGTGCACGCGATGGAAGGCATCTTCGCGGTCGCCGGGCGCGGAGTTCGCGAGGGGGTCGACCTCGGGCGGCGTGGCATCCTCGACGTGGCTCCGACACTTCGCGCCCTGCTCGGCATCGCGGTGCCGTCCGACGCCGACGGCGCGGTGATGCGCGACGCGCTGGCCGACGCCGTCGCCGTGCGTGAGGGCGAGGCGTCAACACCTGCCGCCGGCGCACAGCAGGAGCAGCCGGCGCTGACCGCCGAGGAGGAGGCGACCCTCGAGGAGTCGCTTCGCTCGCTCGGGTACCTGGAGTAGCGATGAGCGTTCATGTCGCACGGGCCGACCTGCGAGCACTGCGTCCGGTCCGCCTGGGGACCGTGCCCGGCGGTGACCTGACCTGGCTCGCCGCCATCGTGGTTGCCATCACGGCCATGACGTTCGGGGTGGTACAGCGGGATGCTCCCTTGTTCTTCGCGGCCGCGGCCGGCGCGACGTTCGGGATCGTGTTCGCGATTCGCCCGATGCTCGGTGTGGCGCTGATCGTGATCGCGCGGCCGAGTCTCGACCTCTGGGCCGACCGCCATCTGACGAGCGTCAGCAGCGTCGATCTCAACCCCGCGTCGCTGATGGCGCTGATGTTCATCCCGGTGGGCGGCGCGTACGTGATCGAGCGATGGTCGGAGGCACGAGGAGCGCCGTCGACGCGGCCCTACATCCTCTTCGTCCTGATCGCGCTGGCCGGTGTGGCAGTAGCGCCATCGGCAGGGGGTGCGGCGACAGAGGTGATGCGCCTTGTCTCTGTGATGGTGCTGTACCTGACGGCGTACACGGTGATCCGCGACCGCCGCGGCGTGGCGCGGATGGTGGCGGCCGTGATCCTCTCGGCCGCGTTGCCGACCGCGGTCGCGTTGTGGCAGTTCGCCCACGGCGGGTCGACGGTGATCGGCGAGATCGGCCGGGCCACCGGGACGTTTCTGCATCCCGATCCGTTCGGCATCTTCCTCGGCTTCATGGCCGCCTTCCTGGTGCCGCTGTTGTTGTGCCGCGAGCTCCAGGCCCGATGGGTCGTGATCGTTGCCTCACCGCTGGTGCTGGTCGCGCTGGTCGGCTCCTACACGCGGAACGGCTGGCTCGGCTTCGTGGTCGGCCTGGCGGTGGTCGCGGCGGTGCGCTACCGCTCGCTGCTCCTCGCCGGGCCGCTGCTCCTGATCGTGATCGCCATGGCGTTCCCGAGCACGGTTCACCGATTCAGCGACCTCGGCGCAGAGCGCACCCAGTACGGCCCCGGCAACTCGCTCCGCGCACGCTTCGACCTGTGGCGCGACAACCTGCCGAAAGTGCAGCACAATCCGGTGCTCGGCAAGGGATTCAAGTCGATCATCGAGGAAGGGCCCAAGCGGGCGAATGTGCACAGTGACATCGTCAGGGCGGTCGTCGAGACCGGGATCCCAGGCCTCGCGGCGTTCCTGTGGCTGCTGGTCAGCATGTGGGTTGCCTGCCGGCGCTCGTTCCGGCGGGCTGTCCGCTCCCGCGACCCGGTGGTCGCGGCCGTTGCGCTTGGCGGGCTCGCCGCCGCATCGGGGTACATCGTCATGACGCTCGACTCGAATCTGATGACCCAGGTCGCGGTTGCCGGGACCTTCTGGACACTGGCCGCCATCGTCCACGCCGCGGGCCGCATCGACCTTGCCTGAAGCCGTGATGACAGGCGCGCCCGAACGCATCCTCATGATCAACAAGTTCCACTACGCCCGAGGCGGAGCGGAGCTGTACATGCTGCGCCTCGCCGCGCTCCTCGAGCAGCATGGGTCGCACGTCGACTACTTCGCCATGCACCACCCGCGGAACCTGCCGTCCGAGACCGACAGGCATTTCGTCTCGGAGGTCGACTTCGAGGATCCGCCCAAGGGGTTTCGGCGTCTCGGCATGGCCGGCCGAACCGTCTACTCGCTGGAGGCGCGGCGCAAGATGCGCGACCTGCTCGCCGAGCGGCCCGCCGACCTGGCGCACCTCCACAACATCTACCATCAGCTGTCGCCGTCCATCCTGTCGTCGCTGCGCAAGCGCAACGTCCCGGTCGTGATGACCGTGCACGACTTCAAGCTGGTGTGCCCGGTCTACACCCTCCAATCCCACGGCGAGATCTGCGAGCGGTGCGTCGGCAACGGGTTCTCGCCCGCCGTTAAGCACCGGTGCAACCGTGGCTCGCTGGTGGGGAGCCTGCTGGTCGCCGGTGAGACCTGGACGCACAAGAAGTTCGGCCTCTACCGGAACGGCATCGACATCTTCATCACGCCGAGCGTCTTCGCACGCGATCGCCTGGTCAAGGGCGGCTACCCCGCGGAGCGGATCCGGGTCATTCCCAACTGCGTGACGGCTGCGGTGTACGAGCCGCAGTACGAGCCAGGGGAGAAGATCCTGTATCTCGGACGGCTATCCCGTGAGAAGGGTCTCGACGTGCTCGTGCGCGCGTCGGCATTGTCGGGAGTGCCGGCACAGATCGCCGGCGAGGGGCCGCAGCGCGCGGAGCTGGAGCGGCTGATCGCCGAGACGGGCGCCCCGGTCGAGCTGCTCGGATTCCGGCAGGGCAACGAGCTCGCCGAAACCGTGCGGGCGGCCCGGGCGGTCGTGATGCCGTCACGTTGCCACGACAACGCCCCGCTGGCCGTGATCGAGGCGATGGCGTGGGGCAAGCCTGTCGCCGGCAGCCGCGTTGGCGGCATCCCTGAGATCGTGCGCGACGGCGTCGACGGGCTGCTCGTCCCCTACGACGACCCGGTGGCGCTCGGCGAGGCGATGACGCGCCTTTCGGGCGATGACGACCTCGTGGCGAACATGGGCCGGTCGGCACGGGCGCGGGTCGAGGAGCGCTTCGACGCTCCTGCCCACTACGCGGCGGTGGTCGAGGCCTACGGCCTGGCACGGGAGCTCCGGAGAGCTGCATGAGGATTGCGATGGTGGGACAGAAGACCAACGTCACTCGCTTCGGCGGCATCGAGCGGCATGTCGGCCTGCTCGCAGACCGGCTGGCCGAGCGTGGGCACAAGGTGACGGTCTTCACGCGCGGCCATTACGGGCAGCCGATGGCTCCTGCCGACGGCGTCACGCTGACGCGGCGCCCGTCCATCCCGGCCAAACACCTCGAGGCGATCACGCATTCGTCCATCTGCTCGCTCGAGTCCGGGCTGCGGGGCTACGACGTCATCCACTTCCACGGCGTCGGTCCCTGCCTGGCGATTCCCTTTGCCAAGCTCGGGCGGCGCTCCGCGGTCTGCGCCACCGTTCACGACCAGGACTACAACAAGGACAAGTGGTCGCCCTTCGCGCGCCGCATGTTGCGGGCCGGTGAGCGAACCGCCTGCCGCTATGCGGATGGCGTCATCTCGGTCGCGCACTACCTGGAGCGGCATCTGAAGGACACCTATGGCCGCGACGCCGCCTACGTGCCCAACGGGAACGACCCGCTCACCGTGCGCCCTGCCGGTGAGACGCTCGAGCGGTTCGGGCTCGAGCCCGGGCGCTACCTGCTCTTCCTGGCGCGGCTCGTCCCCGAGAAGGGGTGCGACGTCCTGATCGAAGCCGTGCGTGCGAGCTCCACGGAGCACCGGCTGGCGATCGTCGGCGGCGCCAGCCATTCCGACGACCACGTGGCCTATCTGCGACGCCTTGCGGGCGCCGACCCGCGGATCGTGTTCCTCGACTTCCAGAGCGGGGATGCGCTCGACGAGCTGCGCTCCAACGCCGCCGCCTACGTGATGCCCTCGCGGCAGGAGGGGCTCCCGCTCTCGCTGCTCGAGATGCTCTGGTACGGCATGCCGGTGATCGCGAGCGACATCCCGGCGGTGCACGAGACCGACGGGGCCGTCGAGGACGGGCGCATCACGCTCGTTCCGCCAGGCGACGGGGAAGGCCTGCGCCAGGCGATCGAGCGGCTGCCCTGGCCCGCCCCACCGACGACGACCGGCCGCCTCAGTTGGCCGACGTGGGCCGATGTCGCCGAAGAGGTCGAGGGCGTGTACGAAGCGATTACCCGCCGTAAAACACGCTGACAAATCGGCAAATTGACCATAGCGCGAACGCAGGTCGGCTCGTACACTCGATGGATGCGCCGCGGGGGCGCCGCGCCCTGTCGCGATCGTTGCCACTTTTGAGAACGTTGGGAGAGCAGTTGATTCGCAATCGCCGTCTTCATCACCGGCTCGGATACTCGTTGCGCCGGCCGGCGGTGCTGCTCGCCGTGCTCGTGGCCTCTCTGATCGGCGTGCCCAGCGCGCTCACCGCGCCGGTGACGACCCAGTTCACCGGGTCGGTGTCGTCCACGGGGGTCAAGTTCAAGAACCACCCGATCACGGTGACCGAGGCGGGCACGATCACGGCGACGCTCGACTGGGCAACGCCGACCGCGAACCTTTCGCTGTTCCTGACCGACCCAGCCGGCGTCCAGGTGAAGTCCGTCGCCGGCGCGGCGAAGCCGAAGACGTTCACATTCGCGGCGACGGCGACCGGCGTCTACAAGGTCGGTGTCAAGGCTGTCACCGGGACATCGGCGTACACCCTGAACGTCACGTTCCCGGGTCAGGCGCAGACGGGCAGCGGGCTTGTGACGTTCCAGAAGGCGATCGGCTTCAGCGGCAGCGCGGGCCTCTACGCGTATGGCATGGACTGGGATCCCACCGACAACACGATTTTGGTCGGCGACTACTGGAACTACCGCGTCTGGCGCTACACGACCGCCGGCGTCAAAGTTGGAGTGGTGTCCCAACATGCCCTCGGCGGCATGCGCGGTGGCATCAGCGCGCCATATGACGTCGAAGCCGACCCGACCGATCTCGACGCGGGCGCAAAGGCGTCGCTGTGGGTTGCCGACCAGGGCAGCTCGCGCATCGTGCAGTTCAGCCACAACGGCGCGTGGCTGCAGACCATCGGCAAGTCGAACACGGGCGAGCCCACCGGCACCGACGCCGCGCATCCCGGCAAGAGCTACGCGATGGGCTGCGGAGCGGGTGCCATGCAGATTCCCACGCACATCGTGGTCGACACGGTTCGGCCCTCGCACCTGATCTACGTGTCCGATCCGCGTTGCCGCGCCGTGTACATCTTCGACCACCAGGGCGGGTTCCAGGGGCAGCTCGACTGGACCGGATCGGGCGTCGGACAACCCATCCCGCGCGGTCTTGCGCAGGACGCGGCCGGGAACATCATCGTCACCGAGTTCAACAGCCGGCGGATCTTCTTCTTCGACCCGGTGACCCGCAAGATCAAGGGCTCGATCGCCGCGCAGAGCGATATGAACGACGTCCGCGGCCTCGACGTCGATCCGGTCCGGAACTTCGTCTATACGGTCGGGGCATTCTGGAACCGCGTCTACCAGTTCTCATACGACCCGGCCCAGGTGGCCGCCGGGACGGGTGCGGGGAGCGTCGTCGGCCGGTTCGTGAACGAGTGGCGCAACAACGACGGCACGAACTTCGCCAACAACCACCAGCCGTTCGACTCGATCCGCTTCCCCACCGTCGATGGGGCCGGGAACGTGTACGTCGGCGAGACGTGGGGCTGCGATGCCTCGTGCACCGGCACGCCGTACGGCTACGGGGTCGAGAAGTTCTCCCCCGGAGATGTCGCTGCCAACCCCAGCTGCACGGTGGCGAATGCCACGACAGCGCAAGCGTCGTGCGCAGGCGCGACCGCGATGCCATGGGCCACCGGCCCTCAGCCTCCGCCGCCTGGTGGCTTCAACCAGCAGAACGGCATCGCGATCAACCCGGCCGACAACTCGCTGTTCGTGATCGATACCTTCGAGCAGAGGGTGCAGAAGTTCGATACGTCACAGTCCTGTGACTCCGATCTGAACTGCCCAGGCTTCGTCCTCCAGTGGGGCTCGCGAGAGCCCGCGAACCCGAACTCGAAGGGCCTCGGCTATCCCAGGGCGCTGACGTTCGGCGAAGGGATGGTCTGGGTCGGCGACAACAACAACGCCGTGCTGGCGTTCAACCCGGATGGAAGCTTCGTGCACCGTTATGGCGCGCAGGGCGGGGCGGCCGGCCAGTTCAAGGGCGGCGTCCAGGGTATCCATGTCGAGGGCAACCGGGTGTACGCGACCGATGTGGCCGGCTGCCGGTTGCAGATCTTCGACAAGACGGCGCTCCTGTCGGCAACCAGCGGCCTCACTCCGCTGGAGAACCTCGGAGCATGCGGCACCGGAGTCAACCAGATGTCCGCCCCGCGCGGCATCGCGGTCGACGAACCGAACAACGTCGTCTACGTCGCCGAAACCGGCACCAGCCGGATCTCGAGGTGGAACCTCGCCACCGACACCGCCACCACGATCAAGCCGACCTGCGGCGGCAAGGCCCTTGCGCAGCCGTGGGGCCTGACGTGGGATCCCGCAAAGACGTGGATCTACATCGGTGACGTCAAGAACGCGCGAATCGTGCGATGGAACCCGTCGACCGGCGTCTGCCAGGTTGTGGCCACGAGCGCCGACATGCCGTCGCAGTTTCAGATGCTGGGCTCGAACTACGTCGAGTTCGCGGGCGCGAACACCATGTACGTCAGCGACAACGCGCGCCGCGTGTACGTGTTCACGGTGACGGGCTGACGCTGCGCCCTGGCGGCCCGTACGGGGGCCTGCCGCACAGCGCACGCACCTGCGCCGCCACGCGCGGCAGCGCATCCAGGCCCATCGGCCGCTCGAGGTCGTAAACCGGCACGCGTTCGGCCAGCTCGCCGAGCTGCTCGAACGTGCGGAGGTCGTCAGCGCCTCCGGGGATCCGGAAGGTGAGGGGCCAGATGTCGCGCAGCGCGGGGCCTGCCGGCCACGCCCGCACGGCGTCGCGGCCCTCGCGCAGCAGGACGATCGCCGCGACCCGCACCGGGCCGGCGTCGCCTCGGGTGTGCTCGTCGATCTCGAGGTAGGCGTGCTGCCCGTGCCGGCCGACGAGGCGCATCCCGCGCGGGACGGCGCCGGTGTCTGCCGCCGGCCGGCGCACCACCGCCGGGCCGGGGAGCACGACGACCTCGTCCTCGAACCGGATCCGGGTGATGTCCTGCGTCAGCACACGGCAGCCCGCCTCGTGCATCGCCAGCGTGAGCGCCGTCTTGCCGAACCCTCCCGGCGCGGCCAGGATCACCGCGCGGTCGCCGTCGGCCACCGCGGCTGCGTGCAGTGACAGGTCGCCCAGGCGGGTGAACGCGAGCATCGCAGGGACGCCCCAGAGGTGCACCTCCCGAGCGATCGGATCAGCGTCCCGCGGCACCTCGATGGTGCGATCGAACGGCGCGATCCGGTACCACCCGAGACCCTCGGCGAAGAAGTCGAAGATCACCTTGCCGCCGTAGAGCTTGCCGGCGACCCCGGTCTGCTCCGGCCATTGGAGCAGGTGCGGCTCGGCATGCACCGGTGCGCCGCCGCGCAGCTCGACGACCTCGATCACGTCGCGGCTTGCGCCGTCCCGGGTGAAGCGCAGGTCGAACGACGCGAGCGCCGAGAACCCGAAGCAGCTGCGCGACAGGTCGCTCGCTTCGCTGCTGACGAGGCGCTGCGGATGGGAGCGGCTGGCGATGTGGTCACCGAACACTGGTGCGATGTTCGCCCGAACGTGGATTTCACCTTCGGGCGCCCGCGCGAGGCCTCCACGTGGCCTCCACGTGGCCTCCGCGGCATGTCCGATTCTGGCTTCCATGCCCGCGTTGAGCGAAAGGTTTCCCGAACTTCGTTCTAAGGGTCACAAGGCAGAGTGCCCGCCGTCCCAAGCCGACAGATTCCGCTCTTAGCGGTTTCTGTCGCAATTTCGAACAGTTCGCTGGCCGCTGGCTAACAGGCTCCGAACAAGTGGCGGCCAATGTTCGTGCCGGCGAACACCCACGTCCCACCCCGAATCCAGGAGGGGTTTGCCAGTGACACGTCACGCTCGTCCCACGTTGACCGTCCTTGCCGTCTTGAGCACGGTGTTCGCCATAGTGCTCCTCGGTGCCTCGTCCGGCTCCGCCGCGACGACGACCGACAGGGGCATTCCGACCTGGCTGTTCGACGGCAGCGCCACGGTCGTCACCACGGCGGCAAGGGCCCAGGCCGTCGCCAAACGACACGACGTCATCATCGGCGTGCCGCGCTACGGCACGTTCCTGAAAGACCTGAAAGCTGCGAACCCGGGCATCACGGTTGCCGAGTATCACAAGGGCACCACGGTGAAGGGCGACTTCGCGTGGGTCCAGAAGAACCATCCCGACTGGCTGCTGCGAAACCAGAGCGGCAACCTGATGAAGAGCTCGTGGGGCGGCTACCTGATCAATCCATCGCTGCCCGCGGTGCGGCAGTGGCAGGCCGAGTACGCAAAAGCACAGCAGGCCGGGGGCTGGACCGCCGTATACATGGATGCCATGGGGTCGATGGCGTTCTACGGCTTCCCGGGTGTCCCGGTGAATCCCGCCACCAAGCGGCCGTTCACCCTCACCGAGTGGCTGGCGGCCACCACCGGGCTGGCCGAAGCGGTCGATGCGGCTGTCAGCATCCCGGTACTCCTGAACGGCTACAACAGCGGCACGCCGTACGTGAAGAACACCCACGTGCTGGCGAGTGTCGCTCAGGGCGGTGTGTTCGAGGGCTGCTTCCGCGACGCCACCGACCGCGTCACTGCTTGGCCGTCGATGACCGACTGGACGAACCAGTTGAAGGCGCTCGACGATGTCGACGCCAAGGGCCGCATGGCGCTCTGCATGACGAAGATGTGGACGGGCGGCACGGCTGCGCAGCTGAACCAGTGGAACGACTTCACGCTGGCCTCCTTCATGCTGGCGAAGGGGCCCAAGTCGTACTTCATGTTCATGGCGTCGAAGAGTCAGGACGCGATGACGTCGTGGAACGCCAGCCCACCCGCGATCGGCGCGCCGACCGGCGCGCGGACCCAGCAGGGCAGCGCCTGGGTTCGTCCGTTCGCAAGCGGGATGGTCGCAGTGAACCCGGGCACCGCGTCCGAGACCGTCTCCCTTGGAGGCACCTACGTCACGCCGGCCGGCAGGTCCGTCACCAGCGTCACCCTGGGAGCGCACGAGGGAGTGATTCTTACGAGGTAGGCCGCCCGCCGGGGACGCGGGCAAGCCGGGCGACCGGCCTGGGCAGGAACCGGTCGTCTTCGTCGAACGCCCCCGCAGCAATCAGCGCGGCGGCGTAGACGATCGTCGCGCCGGTCGCCCCTACCAGCAGGGCGACCGGCGCAGGCATACCGTCGAGCAGCAGTCGCAGCCCGGATGCCGCGACGATGAAGGCCGCGAGCGCGCCGAGCACGCGAGGCGTCCAGTCGCCAAACGGATGCATCTCGAGCACCCGCCAGACCTGCCACACCCGGATGGCGTTCCACGCAATGATCGAGATGCCCCACGCGAGGCCCGCGCCTACCAGGCCGAACGGCTCGATCAGCGCCAGGCTGAGGGTCAGATTCAGCACCAGCGCGGCCAGGCTGTTCTGAAGCACGAGATCCGAGCGACCGATCATCGTCACGACATGGCCGCACGGCCCCGTGGCGGCGCTCACGGTCTGGCCGATGGCCAGCAGCGCCAGCGGCCAGGCGCCGCGCGCGTACGAGTCGTCGTAGAACAGGTGCAGCACCGGTGTCGCATAAAGCGCGATGAAGATCAGCGCAGGGCAGCCGACCAGCGTCGACCACTTCGTCGCGAAGGAGTACATGCGCCGCAGCCCGGCGTTGTCGGAGCGGGCGTAGAGCCGTCCGATCTGCGGCTGGAATGCGATGCCGATCGGGAGGATGAACATCATCCCCAGGAGCACGGTCCTGGTGGCGATGGAGTACACCGCCACGTCGTCCGGCGGCCGCCAGTAGCCCAGCAGCAGGGTGCCCGCCCAGAGCAACCCGACGCCGGCGATCGACGCGCCCCACTGATTCGCGCTGAATCGCACCAGCTCGGGGATGTCGACTGTGACCGCCTCACGCAGGCGGCCGATCACCGGTCTCGCGGCCACCGCGGCAGCAGCCGTGGTCAGGTACGAGGCGACGGTGAAGGCGGTCGCGGTGCCGTCGAGACCGGTGCCGAGCGCCATCGCGACGGCGACGAGGGCCACACGCAGCACGCCGTCGGCAACCTGGTCGACGACGACGAACGCCCGCATTCGCCCTGTGCCGCGGGTCGCGCCGATCAGCACCATCTGCAGCACCACCGCCGGAAGCGACAGCGCCATGATCTTCAGCACCGTCTCGAGGTGCGCCTCACCGAAGGAGGCGGAGACCTGAGGCGCGAGGATGAAGACGACCGCGGTGATCGCGATGGACAGCACACCGGCAAGGAGCAGGGACACGACGACGGCCGCCCGCGCCTGGTCCATCTCGCCTCGCGCGCGGTGAACGGCGACGTAGCGGATGGCGGTGATGTCGAGCCCAAGGACGGCGAGCACCGACAGCAGCCGTACCGCCGCGAACCCCTCGAAGAACACGCCCGCATCCGCGGGCGTGAGCCAGGTCGCGATCAGGAGGACGAGGCCGAACTGCAGCGCATTGGCAGCGGCCAGCCCGACGAAGTTCACCGCCGAGCGGCGTGCGAGCTTTGCGGTTTCCTGCGTCGCTTCGTGCTCTTCAGACACCGAGTTGCTCGTCCAGCCGCCTGCTCAGGTCGTCGCAGAGGCGCCGCACCGACGGGTCGATCTCGAGCGGCTCGCGTCGTGCCGGCGGCCGCTGCTCGATGTGCGCGGAGAGCTCGGGATGGTACGGAAAGTCGAGGAAACGGCAAAGCGCCTGCATCGAGCCCTCAGGATCGCTCAGGAACCGGTCATATGACGCCAGCGCGACATCCTCGCGTGTGTTCAGGCCGCGCTCGAAGTAGAGCGAGTTGCGGATGTACCAGAACAGTGCGGCCGCCGTCTCCGGCGTCATGGCCGAATAGTCGAAGCTCTCCACGAGTGCACGGTTCTCCGCCGACAGCCCACGGGCCTGCCAGCGATGGTCGCCGCGTCCCGAGGCGATCTCGCTCAGCACGTCGAGGTTGTTCGACCCGAACTTCGCCAGGGCCGACCGCACCCGGCCGTCGACCGAGCGGTACGCCCAGATCGCGCGGCCGGGACTGGGTGTCCCCAGGTTGTCGAGGATCTCGTCGACGCGGTGTGAGTCGCAGAGCGGCTTGAACAGGACGTAGCGGTGGCCGCTGTGCGTGATCAGGTTGCGGATCAGCGGGTCGGGCCGCAGTTGGAACCGCTCGAATGCGTCGTTGTCGTTCTCGTTGCGCACCTCGAACTCCGGGCTGCGCTCGAGCCCGCGGACGAGCATGTTCGTGCCCGACCGCTGCACCCCGACGACGTACACCGGCGCCGCTTTCGGCGCCACGTCGTGCTGCCGGCGCCACTTCCACTTGCGCAGTGAGAGTGCTCCACGCTCCAGCGGGTTCAGTTGATCCTCTTCGATCAGGCGGCGGAAGCCCTGCCGTCTGCCCCAGTCCCAGTGGCGCCGCAATCGCATTGCGATCCACCGGGCGCGCGACTCACGTCCGGTCTCGGTTTTCATCCGCCGAATGGTTGCAGAACATGGAAATCGGCGTAGGATTGCGTCGTCGAAACCGGGGGCTTCGGCAGAGTTTGGCTTGCCCGGGGGACAGGCGATCAAGGGGGCACGAAATGCAACGAGTGATGCTCGTTCGCGGCGCACGTAGGCGACTCACGGTTGCGGCGTTGCTGGCCATCGCCGCTCTGGCGGCGGTTCCGTCGGCAGCGGGCGCTGCCGCGAACTACCAGAAGACGTACGGCTTCAACGGACCGGCGGGGCTCTACGCCTACGGCATGGACTTCGACCCGACGGACAACACTGTGCTGGTCGGCGACTACTGGAACTACCGGGTCAAACGGTACTCGGCGGCCGGCGCGTTCCAGAGGATCGTCTCGCATACGCGTCCCGGAGGCTCACTCGGCGGCATCACGGCGCCCTACGACGTCGAGACCGACCTGCGCGACAGGAACTCGGCCGGCGAGGCGTCGTATTGGGTCGCCGATCAGGGCAGCTCGCGGATCGTGCAGTTCACGCACAACGGCAAGTGGCTGCAGACGATCGGCGCGGGCGGCGGCGGCAGGGACGCGGATCACCCGGGCGGGAAGTACGCGGTCGGGTGCGGTGGCGGCAAGATGACGATCCCGACGCACATGTGGGTCTCGCCCAAGACCGGCAGGCTCTACGTGTCCGACCCCCGCTGCAGGGCGGTGTACGTCTTCGGGCACGGCGGCAAGTTCGTCAGCTCGTTCAACTGGTCGGGCAGCGGCGCCGGCACGCCGATCCCACGCGGCATCGCCGGCGACGGCAACGGCCACATCTACGTCGTCGAGCACGCGACTCGTTCCATCTACGTCTTCAACTCCAATGGCACGTTCCGGAGCAAGTTCGCGCGCGTGGACGACATGAACGATCCGCGCGGGCTCGACGTCGACCCGCGCAGCAAGCGGATCTACGTCGTCAGCGCGATCAAGAACAAGGTCTACCAGTTCAGCACGGGCGGCGCCTTCATCCGCAGCTGGGGCAGCACCGGCGGAGCGGGCGGCGGCGGTCAGCCATTCGACTCGGTTCGCTTCCCCGCGGTTGACAACAAGGGCAACGTCTACATCGGCGACACCTGGGGCTACCGGGTCTGGAAGTTCAACAAGGACGGCCAGCCGCTGGGCTGGTCGGAAGGGGCTCAGCCACCTCCGAACGGCGGTTACAACCGCAACAACGGCGTCGGCGTCTCGCCCGCGGGTGACCTGTTCGTGGTCGACACGTTCGAGCAGCGGGTGCAGAAGTTCGACACCGCCTCGGCGTGCCCCAACAAGGACCAGTGCCCGGCGTGGATGGCGAAGTTCGGCTCCCGTGAGCCGGCCGGGCTCAACTCGAAGGGCTTCGGCTATCCGCGCGAGCTGATCTTCGCCGACGGCAACGTCTGGATCGGCGACAACAACAACGCGGTGCTCGTGTGGAGCGCGGCCGGCGGCTTCATCCACCGGTTCGGCTCGCAGGGCTCTGCCCCCGGCCAGTTCAAGGGTGGCGTGCAAGGGCTCGCGGTGGTCGGCGGAAAGGTCTACACGACCGACATCGCCAATTGCAGGCTGCAGATCTTCGACAAGGCAAAGCTGTTGGCGGCGAGGAGCATCGAGGACAACCCGAGCGCGCTCCTGCAGCGCTTCGGCAGCTGCGGCTCCGGAGACAAGGAGATGATCTCCCCGCGTGGCATTGCGGTCGCCGACACAAGGATCTTCGTCGGCGAGGCCAGCGGACGCATCTCGGTCTGGAACCCGTCAACCGGCGGTCATTCCACATACAAGCCCATGTGTGGCAGCCGCCGGCTGGGGGCGACGCTGGATCTCGAGTGGAACAACGCCCACACGTGGATCTATGCGGCCGACCTCGGCAACAAGCGGGTCGTGCGCTTCAACGCCGGCATGACGATTTGCGAGGGCGTGACCGGCGGTGGCGGCGTCCCGGGTGGCAAGTGGGATGGCCCGCACTATCTGGCGTTCGGGCCGGACGGGAGGCTCTACGTGAGTGACAACTCCCGTCACGTCTACGCCTTCACAAACGCCTAGAGGCCAAGAGCCTACGGGGCGCCGGTCGGGTACGGCCGGCGCCCCGGTTCTCTGCCCGTTTCGCGTCATGGTCGTGCTGTAAGGAAACGGTAAAACTGCGCATCGGTGGTCTAACGCCGAAAGCTCCGCCGCCGATACAGAAGCCCTGGGTCAAGGGGGATGGCGGCACCGCTGGGTGTGCCTCCCCCGCAACACACGGGGGGACAACGTGAAACGGCTATTCATTGCCGCTGCTTGCATCATCGCGACCTTGGTCGCGGTCGGCACAGCGAATGGCAGCGGAACCGTCACGAGCGCGGCGGGGGCCGGGTTCGTGGACAGCTCGGCCGGTGTTCATCTGTGGGCGCCTATGCACACCGCTCCGCACACCTTCAGGAGCCAGGCGCAGGCCGAGGACGCGGCGAAGAGGTTCGACCTCATCACCGCCAATCCGCGGCAGCTGGGCGGCTACGGCAACGCCATGCGGGCGGCGAACCCGTCCATGAAGCTGTTCGTGTATTTGAACGGCACCTATCTTTACAAGCGGCTCGTCGGCACGCTGCCGGACGCGCTTCTGTCACACGATGCCCGCGGCGCGATCATCCGGTCGCGTGGCTACGGCAACGTGCTGGCCAACCCGGCCAGCCCGGGGTGGGTCACCTATGTCCAGGGCGAGTGCGCGAAGCTGCTGCTCGGGAGCCCGTTCGACGGGTGCTTTCTCGACATGCTCGGCACTGGCCCGCTGTTTCCGGGCTACGGGACGGGGCTTCCGATCAATCCTGCGACCGGGAAGGTCTGGACGAAGCGGGACTGGCTGACGACCACAGCGGCGCTTGCCGCCAAGGTCGCAGCGTCCACTGGCAAGCCGGTGCTCGGCAACGGCCTCGGCAGTGGCCCGCGGTACTTCAACGCCGACGGTCCCGCGAGCCTGTTGCTGAACGGGGCGACCGGTGCGACGGCGGAGGCCTGGGTGCGGCCGGCTGGTGCGCCGCTCAGCTGGCACCAGAAGGCCTCGGCCTGGCAGCAGGAGGTCGACATGCTGAGTCATGCCCACTCGGTGGGCGGCCTCGCGCTCACGATCACCAAGACGTGGACCGCCGGCAGCGTCGCCCAGAAGGCGAATGCCCGCAAGTTCGCCCTGGCGACGTTCCTGCTTGGGAACAACGGCAGCTCGTACTTCTACTTCACGGCGAACCCGACCGATCCGGCCACGCTCGGCGACCCGCTGTACGACCTGCCGATCGGCTCACCGACCGGGCCGTACACAGTGAGTACGGGTGTCTACGAACGTGCCTTCACGAACGGGAAGGTGGTTGTGAACCCGACCGGCGCGCCGGTGACGGTGTCGCTCGGCGGAGCGTACGTGCGGTCTGGTGGGACAGCGGCCACGTCTGCGAACCTCGGTCCCTACGAAGCGGAGATCTTCACGGCCTCGTAGACAGAAGCGAGATCACACAACGACGCCGCCTCTTCCCGTGAGGCAGAACTGGTGGTACCTTCGTGCCAGTCGTGCTTCGGATTCGCATGCTGCTGTCCCTCGCGGTCCTGGTCGCAGCCGCGTTGGTGCCCTCGGTGCCTGCGTCCGCAACCTTGCAGTTCGGCGGCACGGGCCTGGAGGGCGGTGGATTCCAGAACGTCGTCGCCGTCGACCCGTTCGACAGCGACGTCGTTTTGTCCGGTGGCGATGTCGCGGGGTTCCAGCGCTCGACGGATGGCGGCGTCACGTGGCGCAGCTCGAACGCCGGCCTGTCGGTGCGTCAGCAGCTCGCCGTGGCGTCGATCCTGTTCTCTCCTACGACGCAGGGAAAGGTCTACGCCGCCGTTGGCGATGCGGGCAACTCCGGCGGCCTATTGGTGTCGAACGACGGCGGCCGGTCGTGGACGGTGCGGTCGACGACGCCAATGTTCGCGGGCGGTAACGCCAAGACCGCGGGGATGCCGGCCGAGCATCCACGCTCGACCGGCAATCTGCTGGTCGAGGTTGGCGGGAGGCTGTATGCGGCGACGTTCAAGAGTGGCCTGATGCGGTCGGACGACGACGGTGTCAGCTGGACGACGCTCGGCCTCGCCGGTGTGCACTTGCGCACCCTCGCCGCCGACTCCTTGAACTTCGGAGTGCTGTACGTGGGGAGCTACGGCCAGGGAGCATTTCGGATCGACGACTCCGTCGCAGGCCTCACGGTCACGCCGCTCGGCTCCAGCCCTCGCGTGATCGAGGAGCTGTCGATGGTCGGTTCGACGATCTTCGCTGCCGCCGGTACGGCGGGCCTGTTCCGCTCCGACGACGGAGGCGGCACGTGGCAGCATGTCGGTACCGGGCTCGCCGCCGGAGCGAACTGGACGTCGATCGTCGCCCGGCAGGACTGCACCGCGTCGACCACCGTTCTTGCCGGTGCGCTTGGCCCGGGGGCCGACGATGTCGTCCGCTCGTCCGATGGCGGGACGACCTGGGGTTCGTTGACAGCTGCTCCGGCCGCGGTGAAGACAACCGTCGGTGGTCCGGCGGGCCATCCCTGGTGGCTGGCGTCGCGCACTGGTTTTCTGCTCGGCGGACCGATGTACGCGCCCGCCCAGATCGCATTCGCGCCGTCGAGCCTCTGCGAATCTCCTGAAGTGTTCGTGGCCGGACGCTCCGGTTTGTGGGGCTCACGCGACGACGGTGGCACCTGGTATCCGATGGTCGGCCGCATGGGTGTGTCGATCGCCCAGACCATGGCCGTCGACCCGGCAAACCCGCGGCTGGTGCACATCGCTGCGACCGACTGGGGCTACGTCGGGTCATCCAATGGCCTCGACACGGTCAGCGCCGCAGCGATCGCGGGCGCCGGTCCCACGGCGTTCGACGTCGCCGTCGACTCCGCGTCGGGGCCGTCACGTGTCTACGTCACCACCGGGCACCGCGACAGCAACACGAAGGGGCGGGTGCTGTCGTCTTCCACCCCGTCCGTGAACTCGAGTTGGGTCGACGAGAAGCTTCCGGTTGCCGGCAAGCGTGCCCTTGCGATCGCCGTCGGGCGGCAGGGCGCAAACCGCGTGGTGATCGCCGCCGTCGACGCCGGGGGCATCTGGCGGAAGGTGGGCACGGCGTGGAAGAAGGTGACGACGCCCGCCATGGCGGTGCGCAACCCGGCAAAGCCGATTCAACTGATCTGGCCGACGGGCACCGGGACGATCTACCTCTACGACCACAAGACCGGCATCTGGCGCTCGACGGACTACGGCCTGAAATGGACCAAGATCTGGGCGAAGCCGTCTGCCGGCGATCTCAAGGGCTACATCGCTGCCAATGCGACGGGAACACAGCTGTGGGTGTCGACCGGCGGGTCGATCTACCGGCTCGACGGTGCCAACAGCGGCACGGTCGGGGCCGGGATCACGCCACGGCTGACGCTGCCCTGGGCGGGGCCTGTGGGGTTCGACCATGCGAGCGGCACCGTCTACGTCGCCGAGCAGGCGACGCCCGGCCGCGCTCCGGCGCTGTGGGCCTCCACCGACGGCGGGTCGAGCTGGGAGGACGTCGCCGACGACGGGTATCGAGCGGCCGCGCTCCAGGTCTTCGACCTCGTGCCCGACCGCACCGGAGGGATCTGGGCGGCGCTCCAGGGCAACGGCATCATCCACGGCGTGCCCGGCTCGTAGCCGCGTTACGGCTCGTCTGACCGGATCAGGTACCAGGCGGCCTGGCGGTCGACGACCATCAAGTCGTACCGGCGCCCGGCAGCACGCGCTTCGGCCCAGTCGATGACCTCACCGACATTCCGGGCTTCGGTGAGCTCGTACTCGTCCGACCGAGTGCGCTCCTCGTTCCAAAAGTAGACGCGGTAGATCGGAACGGGTGTTTCGACTTCGATGTCGCGAGGGTCCACGCCTCGAACGTTCATGAGCGCTGCAGCGCCTCCTCCACGAGCCCGTGTGCCCTGCCGTTCTCGGCCTCGGGTATCCAGCGATAGCGGAGACGCCCAAACCGTGCGGTGAGCGCCCTCGTCTCGTCGGCGAGCGGCACGATCCGGGCGCTGCGAACCGGTGCGTCCCCCTGCATCTGGGCCACCAGGAGGCGCGAGTCGCTGCGCACCTCGATCGACGTGATGCGCAGGCTCAGAGCGCAACTCAGCCCGGCGAACACGGCACGGTACTCGGCCATGGCCGCCGTGGCGGTGCCGATTCGGCCGGCCCCCTGCGCCAGCGTCTCTCCATCCGCCTCGAGAACGAAGCCGATTGCCGCCGGCCCGGGGTTGCCCTGCGAACCGCCGTCGCACCACACGACGGGCATGTCAGCGTCGATCTGCGACGGCGATCGCCGCATGCGATGTGCTTTGGCAAGCCGTCGCCGTTCGGCGTCGCTGCGACTGCCGCCTGCCTTCCGCGGGCGTCGAGTCGAGCCCGGTTTGCCAGGGTGGGGGGCGATCTTGCAAGCCTAGCCATGCCACCCCCTTGGTAGGCTCTCGCCTCGATGGCGGGCCACACCACACGCGAGCGCCTCGAGGAGCTCGAGCGGCTCCGCGAGCAGGCGCTCCACTCGGGGTCGCCGGCCGCGGAGGAGCGGCAGCGCGAACGAGGCAAGCTGCTGGCCCGCGAGCGAATCGAGCTGCTGCTCGACCCGGGCTCGTTCGTCGAGCTCGGCCAGTTCGTGCAGCACCGCAGCCCGAACTTCAACATGATGGAGAACCGCCCCTACGGCGACGGTGTCGTGACGGGGCATGGCACCATCGAGGGCCGTCGCGTCTTCGTCTTCTCGCAGGACTTCACGGTCTTCGGCGGCTCGCTGGGCGAGGCCTTCGCCGAGAAGATCGTGAAGGTGATGGACATGGCCCTCCAGTACCGGTGCCCGGTCATCGGCATCAACGACTCCGGCGGCGCGCGGATCCAGGAGGGCGTCGTGTCGCTCGCCGGGTACGCCGACATCTTCTACCGCAACGTCCAGGCCTCTGGTGTGATCCCGCAGATCTCGCTGATCATGGGCCCCTGCGCGGGTGGCGCCGTCTACTCGCCGGCGATGACCGACTTCGTGATGATGGTCGAGGGCACGTCGCACATGTTCATCACCGGGCCGGAGGTGGTGAAGACGGTGACGGGCGAGGAGGTCAGCTTCGAAGAGCTCGGCGGCGCGCGGACGCACGCGTCCCGATCGGGTGTGGCACACGTGACCGCCCCCGACGACCGCGCCCTGATCGAGGATTGCCGCTACCTGCTGTCGTTCCTGCCTCAGTGGAACGGCGAGCAGCCCGCGTGGGAGCCGCCCTCCGACCCGCCCGAGCGCGAGGATCCTGAGCTCGACGCCATCGTCCCGGACGAGTCGACGAAGCCCTACGACATGCACGACGTGATCCGGCGTGTGGTCGACGAGGGCGAGTTCTTCGAGATCCACGCAGCCTGGGCGGAGAACATCATCTGCGGCTTTGCGCGCCTGGGCGGCTATTCGGTGGGCATCGTCGCCAACCAGCCGCGTTCGCTCGCCGGCGTGCTCGACATCAACAGCTCGATCAAGGCCGGGCGCTTCGTGCGCACCTGCGACGCATTCAACATCCCGGTCATCACCTTCGTCGACGTGCCCGGCTTCCTCCCCGGCACCGACCAGGAGTGGGGTGGGATCATCCGCCACGGCGCCAAGCTGCTCTATGCCTACTGCGAAGCCACAGTGCCGAAGCTGACGGTGATCGTGCGGAAGGCCTACGGCGGCGCCTATGACGTGATGGGGTCAAAGCACGTCGGCGCCGACTTCAACGTCGCGTGGCCGACGGCCGAGGTGGCCGTGATGGGGTCTGACGGCGCCGTCAACATCGTCTTCCGCAAGGAGCTCGAGGCAGCCGAGGATCCGGAGGCGCGGCGCGCGGAGCTCGTCGAGGAGTACCGCGAGCGATTTGCCAACCCGTTCACGGCCGCGGAGCGCGGGTACGTCGACGACGTCATCGCACCGCGCCGCACCCGTCCGGTGCTGATCACGGCGCTCGAAGCGACGCGGACGAAGACCGCGGTGGACATTCCGCGCAAGCACGGCAACATCCCGCTGTGAGCGGCGAGGGGCGGATCGAGGTGCACCCGGAGCCGTCGCCCGCGGAGCGCGAAGCGGTCGTTCGCGCCATTGGGCTGCTTGCCCTCGTAGAATCCGCCGATGTTCCGCAAGGTGCTGGTCGCCAACCGAGGCGAAATCGCGATCCGCATCTTTCGCACCCTGCGGGAGATGGGGATCGCGTCGGTCGCGGTCTACTCCGAGGCTGACCGTGACGCACCGTTCGTCTCCTACGCCGACGACGCCTACCTGATCGGCGGCCCCTCGCCGGCGCAGAGCTACCTGCAGTCGGAGTCGATCATCCGCACCGCCAAACGGGCCGGCGCGGAGGCCATCCATCCCGGGTTCGGGTTCCTGGCCGAGAACGCCGACTTCGCGCGTGCCTGCGCCGCCGCCGGCCTCGTGTTCGTCGGCCCGCCGCCGGAGGCCATCGAGGCGATGGGCTCCAAGGTCAGCGCGCGCCGGGCAATGGAGGCAGCCGGCGTGCCCGTCATCCCCGGCACGGTCGACCCGGTCGAAACGGTGGAGGACGCCGTGCGGGCCGCCGCCGAGATCGGATACCCCGTCGCGGTCAAGGCGTCTGCGGGCGGCGGCGGGAAGGGCATCGAGGTCGCGCACAACGAGGATGAGTTGCGGCGCGGATACGAGGCGGCGCGACGCCAGGGCAAGGCCTATTTCGCAGACGACACCGTCTTCCTGGAGCGCTACCTCGACGATCCTCGCCACATCGAGGTGCAGGTGATGGCCGATTCGCACGGGGCTGTCGTGCATCTCGGCGAGCGCGACTGCTCGATCCAGCGCCGTCACCAGAAGATCGTGGAGGAGACGCCGTCACCGGCGGTGTCGCCGGAGCTGCGCGAGCGGATCGGCCGGATCGGCGTCGAGGCTGCCCGTGCCGTCGGCTACGTCAACGCCGGCACGGTCGAGGGCCTGCTCGACCGCGACGGCACCTACTACTTCCTCGAGATGAACACGCGGCTGCAGGTCGAGCACACGGTGACGGAGATGGTGACGGGCATCGACCTCGTCCGCGAGCAGTTGCGGATCGCGGCCGGCGAGCCGCTCGGCTTCTCCCAGGACGGCGTCGAGCTGCGCGGTCACTCGATCCAGTGCCGGATCAACGCCGAGGACCCCATGCGCGACTTCGTGCCGACGCCTGGGCGCATCACGCGCTACCGGGAGCCGTCCGGCCCGGGGGTTCGCGTCGACTCCGGCGTGGTCGAGGGCTCTACCATCTCCGAGCTGTACGACCCGATGATCGCCAAGCTGGTGGTGTGGGATGCCGATCGGGACCTGGCCCGGCGCCGCATGCTGCGCGCACTGTCGGAGTTCGAGATCGGCGGCGTCAAGTCGCTGATCCCGATCCACAAGGCGATCATGGAGCACCCCGAGTTCGCCGCGGGCGGCACCCTGCGGGAGTTCGTCGAGGGGGGCGGCTATGCCCGCCACGTGGCGAGCGCCGACGGGGCGGTGCCGGCCGACGGAGCCATGCCGGACGCAGCGGCGCAGGACGAGGCGCGGACGCTCGTCACCGAGGTGGACGGCCGCAGGTTCGAGGTGACCGTCGTCATGCCGGAGCACCCGGGCCGCACACGGCTGCGTGCGCGCCGCTCACAGCTCGCCGAGCGCTCGGCGCGCCACGGCGGCGGCCAGGACGTGATCCGCAGCCCCATGCAGGGCACCGTCTTGAAGGTCTCAGTCGACGAGGGCGACGGCGTCGAAGCGGGCCAGGTGCTTGTCGTGGTGGAGGCGATGAAGATGGAGAACGAGATCGTCGCGCACCACGCCGGCACCGTCGACCAGGTATCGGTGGGAGCCGGCGACCTCGTTTCGAGCGGCCAAGAGCTGCTGCGGCTCGCCTGATTGGATTAGGGGCGGTGCCGTGGCACCGCCCCTAATTCGTGTCAAAACGAAAAACGCCTTGGTGCCGGGGGAAGCATGCCGTCCACGTGTTGGACCGCGGTTTGGAACCCGTAAGCGGTCTGTTCGAAGGGTGAAAGAAAGGGTCAGACCCCGTTCTTTCATCTGCCGTGGCAGCGCTTGTACTTCTTGCCCGAACCGCACGTGCAGGGGTCGTTCCGACCCACGTTGCCGCCGCCGAACGCCGGGCCGAGTGAGGGCATGTCGTCAGGAGCCGCGCCCAAGTCGCCGAGGTCGCGTGCCGAGCGCAGCTGCTCCAGCTCCAGCACGTCGTCGTGATCGAGGGTGAGCACGAGCTCGACCGACTCCGGCGGGCCGGAGAGCAGCCCGAGGTCTGCGAGCAGCCGCTCGGCATCCTCGGTGGTGAGCCCCTCGGCGCTCTGCGGAATGTCGATGCGTGACGGGCAGACCAGCCGGAACCGCTCCCAGCGCTCGCGGTCGGCGTCGCCCGGCCCTCGCTCCAGGCGCCGGCGGACGTCGCGGCGAGCCGCGGATCCGCCGGAGCGAGCCTCGTAGACCTCGAGCAGCTCGAACGGCAGCCATGCCGCCCAGCCTGTGTCGATGAGATTGCTCACGCCCGCGATACTACGGTCAGATCACCCCCGAGGAGGCACCTCCAGTGACGACCACAGAAACCGACACCCGCCTGCTCGGCAACTACATCGGCGGGCGGTGGGTGCCATCCGCGGCCACCGAGCAGCTCGACGTCACGAACCCGGCCACCGGCGAGGTGCTGGCCCGCGTGCCGCTTTCGACGGCACAGGACGTCGATGCCGCCGTGCGTGCGGCGCGCGAGGCATTCCCGGCGTGGCGCAGCCGCTCGACGATCGAGCGCGCCCGCTGGCTGTTCGGGTTCCGTCAGGTGATGGAGGCCCACCAGGACGAGATCGCCCAGTCGGTCACGCGGGAGATGGGAAAGACAGGGGCCGACGCCCGTGCCGAGGTCGGACGTGCAATCGAGATGATCGAGGCGGCCAGCGCTGTGCCGCAGACGATGCAGGGACGCGTGCTCGAGAACGTCGCCACGGCGGTGGACTGCGAGACGTTCCGCCAGCCGGTCGGCGTCTGCGCCGCGATCGCGCCGTTCAACTTCCCGGCGATGGTGCCATTCTGGTTCCTGCCGTTCGCGATCGCCTGCGGCAACACGTTCATCCTCAAGCCGTCGGAGCAGGTGCCGCTCACACAGGAGCTCGTGTTCGGGCTGATCCACGAGCATGGCGGCCTGCCGGAGGGAGTGGTCAACCTCGTCAACGGCTCAGCCGACGTGGTCAATGGCATCCTCGACCATCCCGGCATCGACGCGGTCTCCTTCGTCGGCTCGGCCAAGGTGGCCAAGCATGTGTACGAGCGCGCAGCGGCAAACGGCAAGCGGGTGCAGGCGCTCGGCGGCGCGAAGAACTTCATGGTCGTGATGCCCGACGCCGTGATCGACAAGACCGTGCGGAACATCATCGGCAGCGCCTTCGGAGCGGCCGGGCAGCGCTGCATGGCCGGATCGGTCGTGATCGCGGTGGGCGACGCCCGCAGGCCGCTGCTGGACGAGCTCGTACCGCGTACCCGGGAGCTCATGGTCGGCGATGGCATGGAGCCGAGCACCGACGTGGGCCCCGTAATCTCGCCGGCCGCCCGCGACCGCATCAGCGGCTGGATCGACCAGGGCGTTGCGGCAGGAGCCGCGCTGCTCGTCGACGGGCGGCGTTCCCCGACCGATGGCGGCGGTGCCTTCGTCGGTCCGACGATCCTCGACGGCGTCACACCCGATATGGAGATCGCGCAGGAAGAGGTGTTCGGGCCCGTGCTGGCGGTCATTCACGCCGACTCGCTGGACGATGCGATCGAGATCGTGAACGGCAGCCGCTACGGCAACGGCACGTCGATCTTCACCGAGTCCGGAGCCGCGGTCCGGCGTTATCGCCATGACGTCGAGGTTGGCATGATCGGCGTCAACATCGGCGTCGCCGCGCCGGTTGCCTTCTTCCCGTTCTCCGGATGGAAGGGCAGCTTCTTCGGCGACCTGCATGCACATGGCGCCGACGCCGTCGAGTTCTACACGCGGAAGAAGACGGTCACCTCACGGTTCTTCTCGAGTGGGCCCTCCGGCCCGTTCTTCGTCGAGGACGCCGGCCGGTGAGGTCAGGCGGAGGTGCGGTAGCTCTCCTTCAGCACGGCGAGGTACCCGAACGACTCGCTGTAGCGGACCCCCGGCACCTTCCCGAGCTGCTCACCCATGAAGTCCAGCAGGTGCCGGTTGTCTCGGCAGGTGACCTCGACGAGGTAGTCGTAACGGCCGGTGCAAGCCACGAGGTACGTGACCTCGGGGAACTCGCCGAGCGCCGTTCCCGCCGCTTCGAGCTCGCCCTTCTCCACGTTCAGGCCGAGCATGCAGACCACGTCGTAGCCCAGTTTGAGCGGGTTGGTGACGGCCATGATGTGCATGACGCCATCCGCCGTCAGACGCGCGACGCGCTGCCGTACCGAGGCCTCGGACACGCCGAGCTCCGCCGCGATGCGCACGAACGGGCGGCGCCCGTCCTGCACAAGGGCTGCAACGATGTTCTGATCGAGTGTGTCAAGCATCGCGTAGTCCGTTACGATATTCGCACGAAACTGCAGAGTCAACACGAATTGCGTAAACTCTCTCCTCCGCCCTCGCCGATCGGCCGTGTTTCCGGCCAGGAGACCGCATGACAGCTGTCGAGACCCCGCTGCTCCGCACCGACTTGGACGGGGTATTCCGCCCGCGCTCCGTTGCGATCTACGGCCTTTCTCAGCGCACATCGGTACGAATCGCGGAGAACATGTCCGTGCCCGGCGTGCCCTTCTTCGGGATCAATCCGACCAAGACCGAGGCCTGCGGCATCACCTGCTACCCGTCCATGGCCGACCTGCCCGAGGTTCCCGAAATGGTCGTCATGGGCGTCGGCCATGGCCGTATCGAGGCGGCGATCGACGACGTGCTGTCGGTGCCGGGTGTCCGCGCCATCATCACGCCGGGGCTCGGCAACGAGGCGGGGCACGATGGCCCGCCGATCAGCCGGCGCGTCGGCGCGAAGGTGGCCGAGGCCGGCATTGCGATGATCGGGCCCAACTGCATGGGGGTCGCGACGCCGGGACAGCCGTCGCCGTGGATCGGCACCCTGACCGAGAACTTCGCACCCGGTCCGGTGGCCACACTCGTCCACTCGGGATCGATCGGCGAGATCCTGGTCTCGCTCGGCCCCCGCGTCGGGTTCCGCACCGTCGTCTCTGCCGGCAACGAGACGGTGACCGACGTCGCCGACATCATGGGCTACCTCGCAGACGACCCGGAGACCCGTGTCGTGGGACTCTTCCTGGAGGGTGTCAGGCGGCCGGCCGCGTTCGAGGAGGCGCTGCGCAGGCTCGCGGAGGCAGACAAGCCGGCGATCGTGCTCAAGGTCGGCACTTCCGAGATGGGCGCCCAGGCGGCGCTTGCACACACCGGCGCGCTGGTCGGCTCCGACCGGTCGTTCTCGGCCATGCTGCGCTACTACAACGCCATCCGCAGCGACGACTTCACCGTGTGGCTGGAGCACCTGGAGGCGTTCTCCCGGCGCAAGCCCCCTCGCGGCAAGCGGATCGGCGTCGTCACCAACTCCGGCGGCGAGGGCGAGTACTTCGCCGACAAGGCGGAGCAGGCCGGCATCCCGCTGGAGCTCTTCTCGCAGGAGCTGCGCGACAGGATGACCGCGGAGTTCCCCAACTTCACGCATGTCGGCAACCCGGCGGACTGCTGGGCGATCGACGACGACCGCGTCGTGTTCCCGCGGATGTTCGAGCTGATGGCGCAGTCGGGCGAGTTCGACGTCCTCATCTCTGCGATCGACCATTCCAACCACCTGGTCGGCACGGAGCGGGAGCTGGCCGCCACGATCGCCGAGGATCTGCGCAAGGCGATCGAGGGAACCGACATCTTCCCTGCGGTGATCGGCGTGACCTCGGCCTGCCCGCCCGTTGAGGACATGCGATGGGCGCGCGAGCACGACATCCCGCTGCTGAAGGGAAGCCTGCCCGGCCTTCGCGCGCTCGCCGCCCGGCTGCACCATGAGCGTCGCGTGCCGCCGCCGCGCGACGTCGAGCCGGCCGACCGACTGGCGGGCGAGGGTGCGCTGCCCGAGCTCGACTCGGCTCGCATCGCAGCGGAGTACGGCGTGCCGTACGTGCGTGCCGAGCGGTGTGCGTCGGCCGACGAGGCTGCCGCCGCCGCGGAGCAGATCGGCTACCCGGTCGTGGTCAAGATCGACAATGTCGCCCACAAGGCGCGGGTCGGCGGTGTGGCCCTGAACCTCACCGACGCCGGCGCGGTGCGCCAGGCGGCCGAGCGGATGGGCGGCCGGGTGATCGTCGCCGAGCAGGTGTCCGGCGGCGTCGAGGTGCTGGTGGGCATGGTCCGCGACAGCGACTACGGCGCGACGGTGGTGGTCGGCGTGGGCGGCGCGCTCGCAGAGGCGCTCGACCTGGTGTCGGCAAGTCTTGCCCCGCTCGACGAGCGCGGCGCACGTGAGCTGGTGGAATCGCTGCCGGCGCTCGTGCGGTTGCTGAACGGCCGGATTCCCGAGAGCCTGGTCGACGCGATCGTCGCGGTGTCGCGGCTGGCCGCCGAGCACCCCGAGATCTCCGAGATCGATGTCAATCCCCTGCTTGTCTCCCCCGAGCGTGCCGTGGCGCTCGACTCCCTGATCGTCCTCGAGCCCGAAGGAGCGCGATGAGCGACGTTGTTCTCTACGAAAACCGCGGCCCCGCCGCATGGATCACCATCAACCGGCCCGAGAAGATGAATGCGCTGAACGGCGCCGTTCTCGAAGGTCTGCACGCATCGCTCGACCGAGCGCTGGCCGACGACGAGGTCAAGGTTGTGGTGCTGACGGGGGCCGGCGAGCGGGCGTTCTCGGCCGGCTACGACCTGTCCGCCGAGGCAGCCCACTCGGACATCCCGGCGCACGAGTGGCACGACGTGCTGGCGACCGACATCGACGCCACCATGCGCGTGTGGTCGCTCCCGAAGCCGACGATCGCCGCCGTCCGCGGGTACTGCCTGGCGGGCGGCTGTGAGCTGGCGATGGCCTGCGACATGATCGTCACGGGTGAGAGCGGCCGCTTCGGCGAGCCCGAGATCCGCTACGGCTCTGGGCCCGTCACCCTGCTGATGCCGTTCATCCTCGGCCAGAAGAAGACCAACGAGTTGCTGTTCACAGGCGACATGATTGACGCCGTAGCCGCCGAGCGGGCGGGAATGGTGAATCGCGTCGTGCCTGACGGCCAGGTCGAGGCCGAGGTGGACAGCCTGGTCAAGAAGATCGCACCGACGCCGCTCCCCGTCCTGCGCCTGACGAAGATCGCACTCGTTCGGGCTTACGAGGCGATGGGGCTCCGTGAAGCTGTCAATATGAACCTCGACCTGTCTTCGATGCTGAATGCCGCGGACATGCCCGAGCAGCGGGAGTTCATGGACATCGTCCGATCGCAAGGCCTCAAGGCCGCGCTCGCCTGGCGGGACAACCGCTATGGCGAGGTACTGGGAGGAGTGAAGTAATGGCAGTGAATACGCAGACAATCGACCCGACCAAGCTGGCGAAGGTGATCGAGACCGAGGAGGCCGAGTTCAACGAGCGGCATCCCGGATCGCGCAAGATGACCGAGCGAGCCCGCAAGTCGCTCGCCGGCGGCGTGGCGTCGAGCTGGCAGGCCACCGATCCGCACCCGATCTACCTCGCCGACGGCCACGGCTCGAAGGTGGTCGACGTCGATGGCAACGAGTACGTCGACTTCCACAACGGCTACGGCGCCATGGCGGTCGGTCATGCGCACCCGCGCATCGCCGAAGTGGTCTCCGAGCGCGTTCGCAAGGGCACGCACTTCGCGCAGCCCACCGAGGACGGGGTGGCGGTCGCGGAGCACCTCCGCGAGCGCTTCGGCCTGCCGCTGTGGCGGTTCGGCAACTCGGGCACCGAGGCCACGCTGGACTCGGTCCGGCTGATGCGGGCGATCACGGGCCGCGATGTGCTGCTGAAGATCGAGGGGTCATACCACGGGCACCACGATGCATTGATGGTGTCGGTGGCTCCGCCGGCGGATGCGATCGGCCCGTACGAGGAGCCGTGGTCGTATCCGCAGACCCTCGGCCTCCCCGCCGACTACGTCAACCTGACGAAGGTCGTCCCGTTCAACGACCTCGACGCGCTCGAGCGAACGCTCGAGCGCTTCAAGGGCAAGGTCGCCGGCATGATCGTGGAGCCGGCGATGATGAATGCGGGCATCGTGCTGCCCGAGCCGGGCTACCTGCAGGGCGTCAAAGACCTGCTGCACAAGCATGGGGCGTTGCTCGCGTTCGACGAGGTCAAGACCGGCGCGACCATCGCCTACGGGGGTGCCGTGGAGCGGTTCGGTGTCACGCCGGACCTGATCTGCCTCGCGAAGTCGGTCGGCGGCGGGCTGCCATGCGGCGCGATCGGCGGTACCGAGGAGGTCATGTCCTGGATCACCGAGGGCAAGATCGACCAGGTCGGCACCTTCAACGGCAATCCGCTGACGATGGTGTCGATGCTCGCCACGCTGACGGAGATCCTCACGCACGACGCCTACACCGAGTTCGACCGCTTGTCCGAGATCCTGCGCGAGGGCTGCGAGAGCGTTCTGGAGCGGTATGGCATCGCCGGATACACGACCGTGATCTCGGCCCGTGGCGCAGTCACCTACAGGGCCGAGCGGGTGCGCAACTACCGTGAGTTCCTCGAGGTGTCCACCGAGCTCGGGTACGTCAACTGGCTGGCGCAGCTGAACCGCGGCGTCTTCATGGCGCCGTGGGGCAAGTCCGAGAACTGGACGTTGTCGGTGCAGCACAGCGAGGAAGACGTCCGCCGCTACGTGAACAACTTCGACGAGCTTGGAAAGGCGCTGACCGCATGAAAGCAGTGGTATTCGAGGAGCACGGCGGGCCCGAGGTCCTGCAGTACACGGACATCCCGGAGCCGGAGCCGAAGCCCTATGAGGTGCTGATCGAGGTCAAGGCGGCGGGCGCGAACTTCAACGACATCTGGGCGCGTCGCGGCATGCCGGGGATGAAGGTGATCTTCCCCCACGTGTCCGGTTCCGATGTGGCCGGCGTCGTCAAGGCCGTCGGCTCGGAGGTCTCCGGCCAGGGCTTCGGCTCCTCGACGGTGAAGGAGGGCGACGAGGTGGTCGTCCACCCCGGGCTCTCCTGCCGCACGTGTGACATGTGCGTCACGGGTCAGGAGTTCTTCTGCCGGCAGTTCCGGATCTGGGGCTTTCAGAGCGGCCCCAACGACGGCGGCCACTCCGAATACGTGACGATGCCCGCGGTGAACGTGCTGCCGAAGCCGTCGAACCTGACCTTCGAGGAGGCGGCGTCGATGCCGCTCGTGCTCGAGACCGCGTGGCGGATGCTCGTCACCCGCGCGAAGGTCCAGCCCGGCGAGCACGTGCTGATCTGGGGCGGGGTGGGCGGCCTCGGCACCATGGCCATCCAGATCTGCCGGATGTATGGAGCGAACCCGATCCCGGTCGTGGGGGGCGCCGAGAAGATCGCCAAGGCCGAGGAGCTGGGCGCCACCGACGTCATCGACCGCAAGAGCCAGGACGTCGTCGCGGAGGTCAAGCGGATCACGGGCAAGGCCGGCGCCGACGTCGTGTTCGAGCACTCCGGCGAGGAGACGTGGCCGACGTCGATGGCGTCCTTGCGATGGGGCGGCCGGCTGGTGGTGTGCGGTGCGTCGACCGGCTTCAACGCTGTCACCGACCTGCGCTTCCTCTGGAACAAGCAGCAGAACCTGCTCGGCTCGCACCTGTCCAACAAGGCTGAGTTGTCGGCAGCGCTGAAGGCGGTGGAGCGCGGCGACATCAAGCCGGTCATCGACCAGGTGCTGCCGCTCTCGGACGTCGGCAAGGGCCAGCAGCTGATGGAAGATCTGAAGGTCCAGGGCAAGGTCGTCTACGTCCCCTGACGGTGACAGGACGCTGCGGCTGGCGGTGATCGGTCACGTCGAGTGGGTGACCCACACCGACGCGCCGTTCATCCCCAGCGCGGGCGAGATCGTCCATTTGAAGAACCCGCTCGAGGAGCCGGCGGGCGGCGGGGCCGTGACAGCGGCCGCGCTTGCCCGCTTCGGCGCCGAGGTGCAGTTCTTCACAGCCGTCGGCACCGACGTCCCTGTCACCGAGCGGTTGGAGGAGCTCGGCGTGACGGTCCACGCCGCGCAGCGCGACGTGCCCCACACGAAGGCCCTCGTGATGCGCGACCCGCAGGGTGAGCGGACGATCTGCGTCGTCGGCGACAACCTTCAGCCGACGGCCGATGACCCTCTTCCGTGGGACGAGCTGGAGCACGTCGACGGCGTCTACTTCACCGGCCAGGATCCACGCACCCTGCAGCTCGCTCGGCGCGCCCCGGTGGTGGTGGTGACGGCGCGGCGGTTCGACGCTCTCGTCGAGAGCGGCGTCCGAGTCGACGCGCTGGTGGGGAGCGGCCGTGACCCCGGAGAGCAGGTGGATCTCTCCCGGCTGTCCGTTCAACCGGACCACGTCATCGTCACGAACGGCTCTGATGGAGGCACCGGCTACGTCGCGGTGGACCCGCCCGGGCCGGTGGTCGACACCTACGGCGCCGGAGACACCTTCGTCGCCGGCGTGCTGTTCGGCCTTGCGTCCGGCCGGCCGCTTCCTGAGGCGCTGAAGCTGGGGGCCGAGAAGGCCGCCGAGGCCATCACATGGCGCGGCGCCTACCCCACGCGAAACCGGGACGGCAGTTGGTAGGCTTCGCGGCCGTGGCACGCCGAATCCCGATTCTCACGGTGGCGCTCGCGGCGGCAGGGGCTCTTGTCCTGTCCGGCTGCGGCGCGAAGACCGGCGTCGTCGGCCCCGACGCGGCCGACCTCGGGAATGGTAAGACGTTGTTCCAGCAGAAGTGCGGCGCCTGCCACACGCTGGCCGACGCGGGCGCGAAGGGCGTCATCGGGCCGAACCTCGATTACGCGTATCTGCAGCCGCGGATGAACGGGTTCGACGACAGCTCCTTCGAGGCGCTCGTGCGTGAGCAGATCCAGGCCGGGTTCGAGGACTCCGAGCCACCGATGCCGGCGAACCTCGTCACGGGCAAGGACGCAAACGACGTCGCAGCCTACGTCGCGAAGGTCGCCGCCGTCGACCTGGTCGAGCAGCTCAAGAAGCAGCAGTAGGCGGGTCGATGGAGACGCTTGCGATTTCCGTCCGCGGCATGAGCTGCGGCGGCTGCGAGCAACGCGTGCGCGAGGTGCTGCTGCGGCTTGACGGCGTGCAAGCGGCCGTTCCGGAGCACATCGCCGACGAGGTCGAGGTGACGTTCGACCCCGCCAAGGTCGACCTGGCCCGCATCCGTGAAGCGATCGTGGCCGCCGGCTTCGCAGCCTGAACACCCAGCCCGGCGATGAACGTTCAGCCAGGTGCCTGGCACCTCAAAAAACACCGGGCCGTAAAAGACCGACGACCCGCAGAGCGGGCCGTCGGAGGAGGCAGGTAGCTGCGAGGTGTGGGCACGTTCGATCGCAGCGTCCGAGGGCGATTGTCTACGCGGCTTGTCAAGAAAGATGCGAGATTATGTTAGGACATTGTAAGGGCGGACCATACCGCTCAGCCGCCGGCATCGACCGATAAACTGCCGCCTCGGCAGGTCAGTTGGCGAATTTCGGGGGGCGCGTGGATCTCTACGAGTACCAGGGCAAGCAGTTGTTCGCACGCTTCGGCATTCCGGTGTCGGATGGCGCACTTGCAACGACGCCGACAGAGGCGAGAGCCGCCGCGGAGCAGCTCGGCGGTCATGTGGTCGTCAAGGCGCAGGTGCTCGTGGGTGGTCGCGGAAAGGCAGGCGGCATCAAGCTGGCCGAAACGCCCGACGACGCCGAGCGGGAGGCCACCGCGATCCTCGGCATGGACATCCGCGGGCACGTCGTGCGGCGGGTCTGGATCGAGAGGGCCTCCGACATCGCCCGTGAGTACTACTTCTCGATCACTTTCGATCGCGGCGCAAAGAAGCCGTTGCTGATGCTGACGACGGAGGGTGGGGTCGACATCGAGCAGGTCGCCACCGAGTCGCCCGACCGCCTCGCGCGGCTGCACGTCGATCCGTTGACCGGCTTCCTGCCGTTCCACGCCCGTGCGCTGATGTTCAAGGCTGGGATTCCCGCCGAGGAGCAGAAGCAGGTGGCAAACATCATGGAGCGGTCGTACCGCGCCTTCGTCGAGACCGACGCGATGCTGGTCGAGATCAACCCGCTGATCGTGACGCCGGACGGGACCGTTCGCGCGCTTGACTCCAAGTACACGGTCGACGACAACGCGCTCTTCCGCCACCCCGACGTGGCCGAGATGCGCGACGTCGAGGCTGCCGACCCGCAGGAGCGTATGGCCCGCGAGCGCGGCATCAACTACGTGAAGCTCGACGGCGACATCGGCATCCTGGGCAACGGCGCCGGCCTTGTCATGTCGACGCTCGACGTGGTGGCGCTGGCGGGAGGGCGGCCGGCGAACTTCCTCGATGTCGGCGGCGGTGCACAGGCCGACGAGATCGTCACGGCGATGGAGGTGCTGCTCTCCGACGAGAAGGTACGCGGCGTCCTCTTCAACGTGTTCGGAGGCATCACGCGATGCGACGAGGTCGCTCAGGGCATCCTCACCGCGCTCGAACAGCTGGAGGTGCAGGTGCCGATCGTCGTGCGACTGGACGGGACGAACGACGTGGAGGGCCGCCGGATCCTTGCCGAGGCGGCGCCGGAGAACGTGCACGTCGAGGCGACCATGCTGGGTGCGGCGGCGCGTGTGGTCGAACTGGCGGCGGCGGCCTGATGGCGATCCTGGTCACAGAAGAGACGCGGCTCGTCGTCCAGGGCATCACCGGCCGGGAGGGCAGCTTCCACGCCCTCCGCAACCGCGACTACGGCACCCAGGTGGTCGCCGGGGTGACCCCCGGCAAGGGCGGTCAGGACGTCGACGGCGTCCCGGTGTACGACACGGTCGCCGAGGCGGTGACCGAGGCGGGCGCGAACACTGCGATGGTCTTCGTGCCGCCGCGGTTCGCCTCCGATGCGATCTACGAGGCGGTCGACGCCGGCGTCGACACCGTCGTCTGCATCACCGAGGGCATTCCGGCGCACGAGATGCTGCGGATCTACAACTACATCCGCCCGCGCGGTGTGACGCTGCTTGGGCCCAACTGCCCCGGCGCTCTCTCCCCGGGCGTCGCCAACGTCGGCATCATCCCGGCGCAGGTGTTCGCCGAGGGCAGGGTCGGGCTCGTCTCGCGCTCCGGCACGCTGACCTACCAGATCGGCAAGGAGCTCGCCGACCTCGGCCTCGGCAACTCGACCATCGTCGGCATCGGCGGCGACCCCATCGTCGGCAGCTCCTTCATCGACATGCTCGAGCGGTTCGAGGCCGATCCGCAGACCGACCTCGTGGTGATGGTCGGCGAGATCGGCGGCGACGAGGAGGAGAAGGCCGGCGCATTCATCGACGAGCAGATGTCGACGCCGGTCGTCGCCTACATCGCGGGATTCCAGGCGCCGCCGGGCAAGACCATGGGGCATGCCGGCGCCATCATCTCCGGCTCGTCGGGCACCGCGCAGGGCAAGAAGGAAGCGCTCGAGTCGCACGGGATCCGGGTCGGCTCGAGCCCGACGGAGGCGGCCCAGATCGCCGCCGAGATGATCACCGCCTCGCGCTGAGGCGGTACCGTGTTGCCGGTGCGCATCGCCACCTGGAACGTCAACTCGCTGAAGCAGCGCATGCCGCGGCTCCTGCCCTGGCTGGACGAGCGGCAGCCGGACGTCCTCTGCCTGCAGGAGACCAAGCTCGCGGACGACGCGCTCGCGGAGCTGCTCGGCGACGAGCTTGCGAAACGCGGGTACGAGGTCGCGGCTCACGGCGAGGCTGCGTGGAACGGGGTGGCCATCCTTTCGCGCGTCGGCCTCGACGACGTGGTGATGGGGCTCGCGGAGGCTCCCGGGTTCCCGCATCCGGAGGCCCGTGCCGTCGCCGCCACGTGCGCCGGCGTCCGGGTGCACTCGGTGTACGTGCCGAACGGGCGCGTGCCCGGCTCCGATCACTACGAGTACAAGCTCGCCTGGCTCGCCGCGCTCAGGGATGTGGTCGCCGCAGGGCAGGATGCCGCGATCGTCTGTGGCGACGTGAACATCGCCCCGACCGACGCCGACGTGTTCGATGCCGACGCGTACATCGGCCAGACCCACGTCACGCAGCCCGAGCGGGAGGCTCTGGCGAACCTCCAGGCGCTCGGGTTGCGCGATGTCGTGCGCGACCGATGGCCGACCGAGCGCGTCTTCACCTACTGGGACTACCGGGCCGGGATGTTTCACCAGGACCTCGGTATGCGCATCGACCTGATCCTTGCCAGCAGCCCGGTGGCCGAACGTGTGCAGGCGGCATGGGTCGACCGCCACGCACGCAAGGGCCCCGGGCCGAGCGATCACGCGCCAGTCATCGTGGACCTCGACGAGGCGCCGGACGGCGACATCGGGCCCATGGTGCCGCCGCCGTCGAATCCCGTCACGAAGCGCGGTGCGAAGAAGTTGCCTCAGGGTTAGGCGGCGGAACTTCCGCTCCGTCTCCAGCCCTCGCCGGCCGGATGACTGCGGAGCACTCGGCCCGCCGTTCTTCGAACAGCGCAAGGTGACGATCGTCGGCCTTGGCCTCACGGCGCTTGGGGCGGTCCTCTTTGCCCTCCTTCTGCGCGCAACGCGGCCGACCTGACATACCCACAGCTGCGCTCCGCTGTACCATCCCGCCCGTGCTCAGCATCCCTTTCACGCGCGGCGTTCCATCGGCCGACATGCTGCCGATCGACGACCTGGAGCAGGCCGCGGTGCAGGCGCTCCGCGACGACGGCGCTCGCGCGCTCGGCTACGGCCCGGGCGGCTATGCACCGCTGCGCGAGTGGATCGCCGGTCGCCATGGTGTCGAGCCCAATCGCGTGCTCCTGACGAATGGCTCCCTTCAGGGTGTGGCCTTCCTGGCGCAGCACCTCTTTCTCGGCTCCGGTGGTGTGGCAGCCGTCGAGGATCCGACCTATGACCGCACGCTGATCTCGCTGCGCACCTATGGCGCCGACATCGCGCCGGTGCCGCTGACGCCAGAGGGCATCGACGTCGACCGGCTCGAGCAGACGCTGAAGCAGCGCGAGGACATCAGGCTGCTGTACGTCATCCCCACCTTCCAGAACCCTGCCGGCGTGTCACTTCCCGCCGAGGGTCGCGAGCGCGTGGTCGCGCTGGCGCGCGAGCACGGGGTGCTGCTGATGGAAGACGACCCCTACGGCCTGCTGCGATTCGAGGGTGAGCCTCTGGCGACCCTCCACGAGTTCGACGGCGGCGACAACGTCATCTACTCGTCGTCATTCACCAAGACCGTCGCGCCCGGCATTCGCACCGGCTACATGGTGCTCCCCGAGCGGCTGGCCGACCCGCTTACCACGCTGACCGAGAACACCTACATCGCACCGAACACCTTCGCCGAAGCAACGCTTCACGCGTACTGCCGGGCGGGCAAGTTCGAGCCGAATGTGGCTCGTGCGACCGAGGTGCTGCGCCGCCGCCGCGACGCGATGGAGGCAGCGCTCACCGAGTACTTCCCGGAAGGCTCGCGGTGGACGACACCCCAGGGCGGCTACTTCTACTGGGTCGACTTGCCCGGCGATCTCGACGCCGGCGAGTTGCTCGCCGTAGCGACCGAGCGCGGTGTCCCGTACATCAAGGGCGCCGACTTCTGCGCCGGCGGCGGCGGCCGCTCATCCGTCCGGCTGGCCTTCAGCGCGGTGGCGGCTGAGCAGATCAGTGAGGGGCTGGCTCGGCTCGGCTCGCTGCTCAGCGAGCGGCTTTCGCCCGCCGGCGTCTGATCTGAGAACCGGTCATGCGACGCCGGTGGCGACCCGGTTCGACGCCCCCAGCCAAGCGGGAATGAACTGGGTCTGGGCCTCGACCAGCTGCGGCTGCTTCGGCGGTACCATCTGCCCCTTCATCGCCGGCCGGAAGGTGGGGCAGGGCTCGGCGAGGTCGAGCGCGCAGAGGCTCGTTTTACGGAAATAGCAATCGTCGCAGCTGACGCAGCGTGCCTTCTGTGCCACTGTTTAGGTACCTCTGGGACGGGGGGGACGGGGGGACGCGAGGAGCAGTGTAGGCGACGATCCCCATCGCGTTCCAGCGTTGTCATCTTAGAAAATGCGCTGTTTGCGGGAGAAGGGTTTTCACCAAATCGTCACCGCGGCGGAAGGCCTCGGATGACGGTGAGCGCTTGTTGGAAACTTGTCACTCCAATCACATCGATCCGACCATCGGACTCTGCTTTCGCGTCACGCAGGTTGTCGCCGGCGGGCACGAGGAACACGTCGGCGCCGGCGTCGATCGCCCCGATCGTCTTCTGCTTCACGCCGCCGATTGCGCCTACCCCGCCTTCCAGGTCAAGCGTCCCGGTGACCGCGATCCTGTGACCGTGGAGGAGTTGGCGGCCGCTGAGCGCGTCGTAGATCTCTAGCGCGAAGGCGAGCCCCGCCGACGGGCCGCCGATGCTCCCCGTGGAGAACTTCACCTTGACCGGGATCTTTCCCACCTTCACGGCATCGGCGACCGAGACCCCGATGATCGGCTTCGTGGGGTCATCAGGGCTCGCGGCCATGCGCAGGGTCTTGGTTCCCGAGCGCTGGAGCACCAGTTGCACGCGGTCGCCCACCTTCAGCCGCGAGAGCACATCGATCAGATCCGATGCCGACTTGATCGGGCGCCCGTTGGCCTGTGTGACGACATCGCCCGGCGGGATGCCGGCCTTGTCGGCCGGGAACCCCTCCTGGACACCGGCGATCTGAGCGCCGAGACGCAGGATCTCAACCGGCTTTCCGAGCGCTCGTTCGGCGACCACCTGGGCGACCTGCTGCGAGTTCACCATTGCGCCCAGGTCCTGCTTGAACCGCTCCTTCTCGCTTTCGCCGGGCGCAAGGATGCGGTCCTCCGGCACCAGGTCTGCGCCCTCCACGAGGTGCTCGGCCCAGAGCTTCTGGATCACGTTGGCGTGGAGCAGGCTCACGTCGACGAAGTAGAAATGCGAGTCGTCGGGGGGCGGCTTGCCTCCCGGCACGTGGACGACCTTGTCGGCGGGATTCGCCTTGTCCGGAAGGAACGCGAAGTACCCGGAGTCGGTCTCCCAGCCGTAGGTCACACCCGCCCCGGCGAACGCGAAGCTGACCGCGAGGACGACGGGCCAGCGCGGTCGGCGCAACGGCCTCACGATCCCGCCACCACGACGGAGCCCCCGACGAGGAGCATGCCCAGGATCAGCAGCCCGGCCACGGTCACCGGTGTCGCGCGGCTATAGGCGAGGTGCCCTCGCCCGAAGCCCGACAACACCAGCCCGGCGAGGATGCCACCGGCCAGCCCGCCGAGGTGGCCGCCGACCGAGATCGAGCCGGCGTAGGCGAACGTGAAGATCAGGTTGACCAAGAGCAGGCCGCCGATCGAGCCACCGAGCAGCGCGACGCCCCGCTGCCGCTCGAGCACGAGGAGGGCACCCATCAACCCGAAGATTGCGCCGGATGCGCCAGCGGTCAGCGCGTTCGGAGAGAGCAGCAGGGCGCCGAAGCTTCCCGCCAGTGCCGACAACAGGTAGATGGCGCCGAAGCGCCACGTGCCGACGTACCGCTCCAGCGCTCCACCGAGCAGGTAGAGGCCGTACATGTTGAAGGCGAGATGGAGCAGGCCGTAGTGGATGAAGGCCGACGTGACCAGACGGTAGTACTCACCCTGCTCGATGAAGTGGCCCGACAGCGCCATGTCGCGGCCCAGGCTGTTCAGCTGCCCGCCGGTGCCGAAGAGCCCACCACCTCCTCCACTCGCGCCGATCTTGTTCGTCGCCAGAAAGAGAGCCACGTTGAGCGCGATGAGCAGATATGTCAGGCGCGGGTCGTTCCCCATCATGAATCCGGGCATGCGAACGCGGGTGCGGCCGGCGCACTCTGGGCAGCGCAGGCCGACTGGCGTCTGCGTGATGCAGTCCGTACAGATCGAGCGTCCGCAGTTGGAGCACGACAGGCCGGTCTCGCGGCCGGGATGCCGGTAGCAGGTTTCCATCTCCAGCAGTGTACGAGCCGTGGATTGCTACCAGATTCCGCGCATGCCGCCACCGTCGATCGGGATCACTGCCCCGGAGACGTAGGCGGCGGGAACCGAGCAGAGGAAGGTGACGACGGCAGCCACCTCGTCGGGGGAGCCCATCCGGCGGGCCGGGATCGAGGCGAGATCGGCCTCGCGGGCGGCGTCCGGGTCGGGCTTGTGCTTCCAGAGCTCTCGGGCACGCTCGGTGTCGATCTTGCCCGGCGCAATGGTGTTCACGGTGATGCCGTCGGGGCCGAGCTCGTGCGAGATCGTCTTCGCCCAGCCGACCACGCCAGGGCGGATCGAGTTGCTCAGCAGCAGGTTGGGGATCGGCTCACGCACCGACCACGACGTGATGTTGACGACGCGGCCGCGCCCGCTGGCGCGCAGATGGGGCAGCGCCAGCTTGGTGAGGCGTACCGTCGATCGGAGCGACAGCTCGAATGCGTCCGCCCAGGCCTCGTCCTCGGTCGTGTCGAACGTGCCGGTCGGCGGCCCTCCCGCGTTGTTGACGACGATGTCGAGCCGTCCGCGAGCCGACATCGTCTCCGAGACCGCTCGCTCGAGCAGCGCGAGGTCGCGGACGTCGCCGGGAATGGCAATCGAGCGGGGCACGTCCTTCGCCGCACGCTCGAGCTTCTCGGGTGTGCGGGCGATCATCGTGACGTCGCAGCCCTCCGCCGCGAGCGCCTTCGAGATCGCGAAGCCCATGCCGGACGACGCTCCGCCGACGATTGCCGCAGTTCCCTCAAGGCCGAGATCCAAGGCCGGTACGATAACCACCGATGCGCTACGGCCCTGCCGATTCGTCGCAGTCTCCCCGCTTCAGCGGCCCGCGCACGTTCATGCGCCTCCCGTTCGTCGAGAACCTCGACGACGTCGACGTCGCGGTGATCGGCGTGCCGACGGATGACGCAGTGTCGTTCAAGTCGGGCGCGCGGTTCGGGCCGGAGGGGATCCGCAGCGCGTCGGTGCTGCTTCGCCCGTACAACCCGCTGCTGCAGGTCGACGTGACCGATCACCTGTCGCTGATCGACCATGGCGACGCGCCGACCGTGCCCGGGTACCACGAGCGGACGCTCGAGCGCATCCAGGGCTTCCTCGAGCCGGTGCATCGCGCGGGCGTTGTCCCGCTCTGCCTGGGCGGGGATCATTCGATGGTGCTGGCGGAGCTGCGGGCCGCGGCGGCGGTGCACGGCCCACTGGCACTCGTCCACCTCGACGCGCACGCGGATGTCTGGGACGCCTACTACGGCGCGCGCTACTTCCACGGCACGGTCTTCAAACGGGCGGTGGAGGAGGGGATCGTCGATCCGCACGCCTCCGTGCAGGCCGGCATGCGCGGCACGCTCTACGGCCCCTCCGATGTCGACGCCCCCCGCGAGCTCGGGTATGACGCGATCTACTGGGATGAGCTCGAGACGCTCTCTCCCGAAAGCTACGGCGAGCGTGTGCGGCAACGCGTGGGCGACCGCCCGGCTTTCCTCTCGTTCGACATCGACTTCGTCGACCCCGCGTTCGCGCCCGCGACCGGCACACCCGAGGTCGGTGGCCCGTCGAGCGGCCAGGCACTCGCGTACGTGCGAGCTCTGACCGGCATCGACTTCCGCGCCTTCGACTGCGTCGAGGTGGCCCCCGTCTACGACCAGCCGGCGAACATCACCGCCTGGGTCGCCGCGAGCGCCTGCTTCGAGATGTTGTCGCTGCTGGCGTTACGCCGCCGATGAAAAAAAGGGGCCAGACCCCTTTTTTTCACGAGATGCCCATCACCTCGACCAGTTCCCGCACCGCAGCGGCCGACCGCTCGAGCTGAGCCTGCTCGTCGTCGGTGAGCGTGATCTTGATGATCTCCTCCAGACCGGAGGCGCCGAGCTTGCAGGGCACGCCCATGAAGATGCCGTCGAGCCCGAACTCTCCGGTGAGGTACGCCGCGCATGGCAGCACGCGGTGCTGGTCGAGCACCATCGAGTCGACCATCTCGGCCACCGAGGCCGACGGGGCGTAGTAGGCGGAGCCCGACTTCAGGAGCTTCACGACCTCGGCGCCGCCGTCGCGTGTGCGCTGCACGATCTCGTCGAGCCGGCCGGCGGGGATCAGATCGGTGATCGGGATCCCGGCCACGTTCGTGTAGGACGTGACGGGCACCATCATGTCGCCGTGCCCGCCGAGCACGAATCCCGTCACGTCGCGCACCGAGACGCCCAGCTCCCAGGCCAGGAACGTGCGGAAGCGGGCCGAGTCGAGCACGCCCGCCATGCCGATCACGCGCTCGCGCGGAAGGCCGGCCTCCTTGAAGGCCACCTGGCACATCGCATCGAGTGGGTTCGTGACCACGATCAGGATCGTCTCCGGCGAGCGCGACACGAGGTTTCGCGTCACGTCGCCGACGATCTTCTGGTTGGTCGTCAGCAGATCGTCGCGGCTCATCCCCGGCTTGCGCGCGATGCCGGAGGTGATGATGCAGATGTCTGAGCCGGCGGTCTCGTCGTAGCCGTTCGTTCCGACCACGGTCGGCTCGTAGCCGACGACCGGACCGGTCTCGTTCAGGTCGAGCGCCTTGCCCTGCGGCAGCCCCTCGACGATGTCGACCAGAACCACATCGGCGTAGTTGCGCTCGGCCAGGCGTTGCGCCGTGGTTGCGCCGACGTTGCCTGCACCGACCACCGTGATCTTGACCCGACTCATAAAGGTGTTCCCTTCGAAAGGACGCTTGGGTTCCCGCTTTTCGACGGGCGATTGTCGCACGAACGGCTACGATCCCGTCGAAGTTCAAGGGACTGGGAGGCCCGGGAATGGCGGACAAGGGAGGACTCGAAGGGATCGTCGTCGCACGCAGCCGGCTGTGTTCGATCGACGGCCAGAAGGGCGTCCTGATCTATGGCGGCTACGACGTCAACGAGCTCGCCGAGCACTCGAGCTACGAGGAAGTCGCCTTTCTGATCCTCCGCGGAAGGCTGCCGACCGTACCCGAGCTGGACGCGTTTGCCGGGAAGCTGGCCGATGCGCGGACGCTGTCCGAGGAGACGGCGCGGGTGATCGACATGCTCGCAAGTCACGCCGCGCCGATGGAAATGCTGCGCACCGCCGTCTCGGCCGACTCGTTCGACGACCCCGACAAGGACTCGAACGAGGAGGAGGCCAACTTCCGCAAGGCGACGCGCCTGATCGCGCGTATGCCTACGATGGTGGCCCGCTACGATCGGCGCCGCCGCGGGCTCGATCCGATCGATCCCGACCCCGCACTCGGCCACGCAGCGAACTTCCTGTGGATGTTGTCGGGCGAGCAGCCGGACGCCGCCGCCGCGCGGACGTTCGATGTCGCACTGATCCTGCACGCCGACCATGAGATGAACGCGTCGACCTTCACCGCGCGAGTGATCGCGTCGACGCTGTCGGACATGCACTCGGCCATCACCGGCGCGATCGGCGCGCTCAAGGGGCCGCTGCATGGCGGCGCCAACGAGCAGGTGATGCGGCTCCTCGCCGACATCGGCAGCGACCGCGACGTCGGGGAGGAGATCCACAGGCGCCTGGCGGAGAGACAGCGGATCATGGGGTTCGGTCATCGGGTGTACAAGACGTACGACCCCAGGGCAGTCATCCTCAAACGCTTCTCGAAGGACCTCTCCGAGCGGTCGGATGAGCCGCACTGGTACACGATGAGCGAGCAGATCGAGAAGGCCGTCCTCGACGAGAAGGGCCTCTACCCGAACGTCGACTTCTACTCCGCGTCGACCTACCACTACCTTGGCATCGAGACCGGGCTCTTCACCCCGATCTTCGCGATGAGCCGCGTGGTCGGTTGGGCCGCGCACGTGATCGAGCAGCACGGCGACAACCGCCTGATCCGGCCGAGCTCCGAGTACGTGGGCCCGCCTCTGCGGCCCTACGAGCCAATTGAGCAGCGCAAGGCACCAGCGGCGGCCTAGGTATCCCCGCGGGGTTCCCTGCGGCGCAACCCACCTGTACACTCGCCCGAACCGTCCAGCGGGGAGTGGACATTGGCCGTCGTGCCATCCAGCGCGAATCCGTTCCGGGCGTACGTACCCCGGCTGGTTCTCTCGTGGCTCACCGAGGAGCCGCACATCGGTGCGCGCGAGATCGATGGATCGATGGTGTTCGTCGACGTGGCCGGCTTCACGGCGCTGTCCGAACGCTTGGCCAAGCGGGGGCGGATCGGTGCCGAAGAGCTGACCGACGCTCTCGGCCACTGCTTCGCCGGTGTTCTTCAGGTCGCCTACGAGCACGGGGGCACCCTGATCAAGTTCGGCGGTGACGCCCTGTTGCTCTTCTTCGAAGGAGACGGGCACGAGCCGCGCGCATGCCGGGCGGCGGTCGGGATGCGGCGCGCCCTTCGTGATGTCGGCCGCCTCGAGACAAGCGCCGGGCGTGTTTCGATCCGCATGTCGGCTGGTGTTCACAGCGGCAGATTCCAGTTCTTCCTGGTCGGCGGCTCGCACCGGGAGCTGATCGTCACCGGGCCGGCGGCGACGACCACGGTGACGATGGAGAACGCCGCCTCCGCCGGTCAGATCGTTGTCAGCCCTGCCACCGCGTCGGCTCTGCCGCCAAGCCTCCTCGGGGAGCCCTGCGGCCCGGGACGGCTGCTTCGACGCTCGCCGTACGAGATGCGAAGCCCCGTGGTCATCGACGAGGTCGCGATCCCGTTGCTCGAATACTGCCTTCCGGCTCCCATCCGCGAGCAGGTTGCGTCAGGCGTCGACGATTCGGAGCATCGCAACGTCACGATCGGCTTCATCCACTACGAGGGCACCGACGAGCTGCTCGAGGCGGAGGGCCTGGGGGCGGTCGCCGAGGCGCTGGCGGAGCTGGTATCAGACATCCAGGGTGCCACCGACGACCTCGGTGTGACGTTCCTCGGGTCGGATATCGACCGCGACGGTGGCAAGGTCATCCTCGTGGGCGGCACACCGGTTGCCCACGGCGACGACGAGGAACGAATGTTGCGGGCCGTGGTCACGATCGGCGAAGGGTCGCGCAGGCTGCCCGTCCGGATCGGTGTCAATCGCGGCCACGTGTTCGCGGGGCACGTGGGGCCGCACTACCGGCGCACCTATACGGTCATGGGCGACGCCGTGAACCTCGCAGCCCGTGTGATGGCCAAAGCCGAGGAAGGGCAGGTGCTCGCCACCGAATCCGTCACCGGGCGCGCGCGTTCGCGGTTCGCGCTCACTCCGCTGCCGCCCTTTGCCGTCAAGGGCAAGACCGAGCCGGTAGCGGCTGACATCGTCGAGCGGCCCGCGAGGAGGCTCGAGGATTCGGCGCTTGCCGAGACGGACTCGTCCCCCCTCATCGGCCGTGAGCTCGAGCTTGACGCGGTGACAACCGCGCTCGAATGCGCGGCGCTGGGGCAGGGGGCACTCGTCGACGTCGTCGGCGAGCCCGGCATCGGGAAAAGCAGGCTGATGGCGGAAATCCACATGATGGGGACAGCCTTGCAGTGGAAGGTCGTCAGGGTCGCATGCGACAGCTACGGCGCGTCAACTCCGTACCGGGCAGTCAAGGCCATGTTCCGCCACCTGGGCGTCGACTCCGCCGACGGCAACGCCGCGGCAGTCGGTGCGCTCGTTCAGACCTGCCGGACCTGTGCCCCGCATCTGGAGCCGTTGCTGCCGCTGGTCGGCGTCGCGCTCGACCTGGACATGCCGGAGACTGCCGATACGCGGAACCTCGACCCGGAGTTTCGAAAGCCGCGGCTCGAGGCCGCGGCGGCCGAGTTGCTGTTCGCCGCCCTCCCATCCGGCACGGTGTTGCTGCTCGAGGACGTTCACTGGATGGACGACGCATCGAGCGACCTCCTGACTCGCATCGCGTCGATGATCCGCGATCGCCGTTGGCTCATCTGCCTTTCCAGGCGCGGCGTCGGCGCGGGTTTCATCCCCGAGGACGGTGACCGGGTCGTCCGGCTTGCGCTGGAGCCGCTCTCGGAGTCCGCGGCCGTCGAGTTGTTGCGCGCAGAGGAGCTCAGCAGCCGGTTCTCTCCGCACGACATCGCGGAGCTGCTGCGTCGCGCCGGGGGCAATCCGCTGTTCCTCAGAGAGCTTGCCCGTTCGGCGGAGGGCGCCGGGGGAGTCGACGCGCTGCCCGAGTCGCTCGACCAGCTGCTCGTCGCACAGATCGACCGGCTTCCGGCGGCAGATCGCCGGCTGCTCCGGTATGCGGCCGTCCTCGGCACACTGGTCGACAGCCGGCTGCTGGAGGCGGCGCTCGGCTTGGCGTACGACGCCACGGTGCTGGAGCGCCTCGGCGACTTCGTCGGGCCCGCCGGCGACGGGCTGTGGCGATTCCGGCACGCGTTGATCCGGGACGCGTCATACGAAGGTCTTCCGTACCGAACGCGCAGGGAGGCTCACGCCCGAGTGGGCGAGGCCGTTCGCCGCGACTCGTCGAGGCATGAAGACGATGCCGAGCTGCTGTCGTTCCACTTCTTCCTCGCCGATCGGCCGCAGGACGCGTGGCGATACTCCGTCGTGGCGGGAGAGCGGGCGTTCGAGAAGTACGCGAACGTCGATGCGGCGGTGTTCTTTGAGCGGGCGGCCGCGAGCGCGCGAAGAGCCGACGGCGTCAGCGACAAGGATCTTGCGAACGTCTTCGAACTGCTCGGCGATGCACGCCGCAAGGCCGGGAAGTATCCCGATGCAGCCGATGCATACAAGCGAGCGCGACAGCTGCTGCGATCCGAGCCGGTCGAGCAGGCTCGGTTGCTGGTGAAGCACGTCTACATCCCCGCGCAGCTCGGGCGGCACTCGGATGCTCTACGGCTGACCGCGCGCGCCCAGAGTCTCCTTGACCGAGCCAAGGCAGGGTCGACGCATCCTGTGCGCGTGGAGGCGCAGGTTGAGCGGGTCGTGATGCTGCAGTCGCTCGGCCGCACGAAAGCAGCGGTTCGCTCGGCGCTTGTGGCTGTGGAGGCGGCCCGGGCGGGCGGCCACCGGCGATCGCTGGCGCGTGCCTACACGATGCTCGACTGGGCGTACGTCGAGATGGGGCGGTTCGACGAGGCGGTTCACTACCCGCTCGCCCTCGCGATCTACGAGGAGCTCAACGACCTGAAGGGCCAGGCGATGGTGCACATGCAGATGGGCGCCGTCGCGTACTGGCACGGACGGTGGGACGACGCTGTCGCCTCGTATGAGCGCGGACGCGACGCGGAGCTGCGCGGTGGCGACCTCGTCTTCGCCGCCCTCGGAACGTTGAACATCGGCGAGATCCGGGCCGACCAAGGCCGGTTCGACGAAGCAGAAGCGCTGTTCCTCGAGGCGCTTCCCGTGTTCCAGGCAGCGGGTGACGTGACCTCGGAGGCTTTCTCGAACGCTCACCTCGGGCGCATCAAGGGGTATCGCGGAGCGCACGACGAGGGCATCGCGCTGCTATCGGATGCTCGCGACTGCTTCGTGCGGACAGGGTTCCGGACGGTTGTGATGGACATCGAGGCCAAGTTGCTCGAGTGCCACTTGCTTCGCGGAGAGGCCATGGAGGTGCTCGGCGCGGTTGAGGCGCTGCTCGACAGCCTCGACCCGGGTGAGGGCGCGGCGGCTCATGCGCCGGCGCTCCACCGCGTGCGCGGATACTCGCTGTTGTCCCTTGGCCGAACCGGCGATGCGCGCGGAGCCTTCGACACCAGCCTTGCGCTGGCACGCGAGCGCAATTTCACCTATGGGGTCGCACTCGCCCTGCACGCCACCACGGCGGTGGACCAGATCGAGCACGGGACGTCGCGCTCGGAGATCGAGGCCGAGCGCGACGTCCTACTGCATGGCCTGGGCGTCGTTCAGGCGGTCGCCGCGGTCGGGCGAGACGAGGTCGCGACGCACATCTTCACGATCAATGGCCCTTCACGAACGGGTCGTCAGTCGTCTTGAACCAGAACTGAGCGACGAGGTCGAACGGCCCGGCCTTGACGCCGTCCACCGTGCGGGCGAACGGCAGCACCGTCCAGATGATCACGCAGGTTGTGCCGTTGTAACGGCCAAGCCTGCACAGCGGGATCCGTTTACTGGTCGCCGCCTTGACGGTCCCGTTCGGCGAATCGCCCTCCGTCCGGATCTCCCACCACCGAAGGGTCAGCAACCGCACGAAGGGCACGACGGTCCTGTCGTAGACCAGCGTCACCTTGATCGCGCCGGTTGTGCCCGCGCCATATCCGGTAGGAATGTTGTAGTGGGTGACCCTGCCGAAGCAGGTCTCCGGCGGTGCACAGACCGTCGTGGGCGTCACGTTTGGATCGAATGTGTCGATCTCCGCAGGTCTGCCAACGATGTTGGGGTTGTTGGTCGGTGGCAGGTTGAACCTGGACGTCGTCGTGGTGTTGGCGTTCGGCTCTTGGGCGTTGTTCGTGGTGAGCGTCGTCGTCTGATTCGGCTGGATCACCGCGGCGGACTGGTTCGCCGTGGGGATGAATGAGTTCGATGGCGCCGACGGCGCGCTGGCGCCGAAGGTGTTATGCGCGACAACGGTGCAGGTGTACGTGGCGCCGTTCGTCAGTCCGGTGACGGTGACATTTGTCCGGGCGAGGGGAGCGGTCGACGCCGTTCCCGTGCTGCCTGTCCCACTTGTACACGTGGCTGTGTAATGGGTGACCGGCGCCCCCTCTGGGAATGTGGAGGCAGTCCAGGTGAGGGCCGCGGACGCGGTTGAGGCCGTTGCCTGGACGTTCGTCGGTGCGTTCGGAACGACCATGGCCGGCGTAGCTGTCGTCGTCGCAGCCGTGCTTTCCTGTCCATTTGTTCCCACGGCCACGAGGCTGAATGAGTACGGCGTCCCGTTGGCAAGGCCGTCGACCAGCGTGGAGGTAGCGGCTGCGGAAATCGGAACCGTGGTCGGCTCCCCGCCTGTCGGCGTGTACGTCAGGTCGTAGCGTGCGATTGGGCCCGAGCCGTTCGGTACCGGCGCGGTCCAAGTCAGGCCGACTGCCCCGTCGCTCGGTGTCGCCACGAGGTTCGTTGGCGGTGAGGGCCTGCGGATGTCGAAGACGTAGCGGCCCGCCGTCGATCCAGCCGGTCTCGATCCCGAGACCAGGGCATTGGGGCCACCGACGAGGAACGCTCCTGGCACTCCTGAGCCGAGAAGCTCTTCTGCAACCGTCCCATTCGTATAGCCGGCATGCGCGCTGTTTAGGCCGCTGAGTTGGCCTGTGTCCCACTCCACCTTGTCATAGTTAAACACAATGTCGAAGTCGCCGGCCGAGATGTCCGAGCGCTGAACGATCAGCAGTTGGAACGAGTTGAGCTTGTCGGTTTGGTTATTGTAGTAACCGACGTTGTCCCAGAGGACGCAAAAGGCCGGGCGGCCGTTGTGGGTTGTCGATCCGTACGTGACGGTTCCCCCATTGGCCGGGCGCGTGTCGACGTCCGCCCAGAACGGGGCGATCATCGGCCTCCCCGCTGCGAGCAGCGACCCTGGCGTGTAGTCGGACACGGCCGCGTTGAAGGTGACGTTCCCATTGTTGTTGATGAATACCGAGCTATAGCTTGTCCCGTAGAAATTAATCGGGCTTGCGAACCCGAGAGGGATTGAAGTCAAAGAAGACTCGTCGTCATTTCGGGGCAGCAAACCCGGTCCGCACGTGATCGGATCGATCGCGTCAGCCCTCGCCGTCCCCGTGAACACCGCGAGCGCGCCGACCGTCAGCGCGAGTACGAACGCCAGGCGAAGCCAAACTCGGCTCACCGAATGGTTTGGTGCTGCCAGCATCAGCTTGACTCCTTATTGACGCAGGGGGCCGCGAAGGGATGCAACCTGCACGACGCCGTCGGCCTGCCCCCTTTAGGGCCGTACGGCTAACCGTCGAGAGCCGCCCGATCTAACCGTTTAAGCGGGGGAAAGTCAAGCGCATCCAGCCCTAGTGCGTGACTTCGTCCTGCCCCGCCCGCAGTCTGGTTGCCAAAGTTCGCAACATCGCAAGCGCCACCTTCGGCTCTTTTTCGAGCGTCTTTTGGAACGCAGCTCGCCCGAGTCTCATCGCGAGGACGTCGTCGTTCGCCTCGACGGTCGCCGACCGTGGCGACGAGTCGAGGAGTGCGAGCTCGCCGAAGAAGTCGCCCTGGCGGAGCGTCACGTTACGCTTGCCGGTCCGGCGGACGGTGGCTGAGCCGTCCAGGATCACGTAGAAGGCGTCGCCGGGGTCTCCCTGCTTGACCATGGCCGTGTACGGTGCGAAGCGCTTGGCCGTCGCCACACCCGCGATCTTGCGGAGATGGCGGGGTGGAACGCCCGCGAACAACGGGATGGTGGCGAGGACGTCGCCCCAACTCTTTGCCATGTGGCCATCGCCTGAGTTGGCCAGACCAAGCGCTCGGACGATCGGGTCACGCGGTGCGGTGCTGCTCACGGCTCCACCTCCGATGGACGTGTGAGTCGATCAGTCTATTGAGCGAGAGCCGCGTTGTGAAGCTCGGCCCAGCGAGCCTCGCTCAGCCGCATCTCGGCGCCCCGACGCTGCTCGAAGCCGGCAGACAGGTACGCACGCACGGCCGCCCGGTTGCGCGGGTCGACCTGAAGCTTGATCTCCCGCAGCCCGAGCTTCTCGAAGCCGAACTCGCACACCATCCGCGTCGCCTCGGTGCCGAGGCCATGTCCTCGGTGCTCCGGCTCGCCGATCATGATGGAGAACTTCGCCTGGCGACCGACGATCGGCCCGAGGCGCGCGTCGCCGATGGCGTGGTCGCTTCCGGGCAGGGTAAGCGCGAAGACGATCCGGGCGGGATCGGCCAGGATCCGCCGGCCCCAGTCGAGCAGCGAAGCGGACGTATGCAGGTCGGGCGGCTCGTCGCCGGGCGCGTAGAGGTAGCGCGTGGTGTCCGCGTCGGTCATCCATCGCACCCAGTCGGGGACCGACTCGATGGACAATGGCGCGAGGCACACGAGCCCGCCGCAGATCGGCTCCCGGATCGTCACGACTCAGACCAACTGGTGATCTACCGGACCGAGTTCACAATCTCGGTCGACAGGCTCGGATACTGGGCCAGGAACTCGGCCCGCTCCTGCTTCAACCGGTCGACCCGCTGCTGGTACTCCTCCGCTCGACCGGTCGCCTCGTACAGCCGGCGCGGCTGCAGGATGTCGATGTCGTCCGCGCCGATGCCGGGCACCTGCGCAGCGACGAGGTAGGCGAAGTCGGGATCCTGCTCCCACTCGATCGTCCCCTCGGCGATCGCCTTCACGATGGCGGAGGAGTGCGGGATCAGCACCTTCTTCGACCCTGTCTGGGACTCCTTGCCGCCCACGCGTCCGGTGTTCAGGAGGTAGACCTCGATCGGGTTCTGCTGCAGCAGCTCCAGGAAACGATTGCCCTGGTGGTCATGGTTCATCGGGAAGAACGGGTTCGTGCCGGGGACGCGCAGGAACTTGCCCTCCTCGTCCTTGCCGCCGGCGGCGGTTCCCGTCGTCTCGCCCAGCATGAAGAACGCCGCGGCGCGGGGTCCCTCGAGTTTTGCCACGGCCGGGATCACGTTCTCGTTGCGGTTCAGGATGAGCAGGAAGTCCGCATGCTCGATCGACGAGGCGTCGGCGGCCTCGATCGTCGCGAACGAGAAGACCGCGCGGCCGTTCTTGGTGTAGCTCTCGTCGAAGAAGTCGACCCGGCCGCTCTCATCCTGGCTGACGTTCTCGAGATACGCGCTCGGCTTGGTGACCGCGCTGTAGATCGTCGGCTCGTTTTCAGGGTCGAGCGCGAACGTCTTTGCGAAGCAGCCGGCCTCGGTGGCCGAGATCGAGCCGTCTGGCCACCAGGCGACGAAGTCGTCCTGCACCGGCAGCGATTCGTTTTGCCGCGTGAACGTGGTTGTGGTCTTGCCCGTGCCGGAGAGGCCGACGATCAGGCCGGTGCGCGGCCCGCGACCCGTCGGGATCACCTTGCATCCCGCGTGCAGCGCGAGGCCGCCTCGCTCGTGCACGAGGTGGTTCCACATGCGGAGCCCGCCCTTCTTCGACTCGCCGAAGTAGTCGGAGTTGAAGACGCGCGTCACGTAGAGATCGAGGTTGACGGCGATCAGCCGGTCATCCGGATAGTCGACCACCCCGAGGTTCGGCGTGTAGATCACGACCAGCTCGGGCTCGAAGTCCTCGTCCTCGCCGTCGTGGAAGTACAGGACGTCCTGCATGCCTGCGATGTTGGCGTTGGCGGCCTCGATGAAGAGCCGCGCGGGGACACGGTGCTCGGGATCGTCGCCGATGTACCCGTCGACCACGATCATCTCCTGCTCGGCGATGTACGCATCCTGCAGGGCGGAGACCCGCTCCCACTCGTCACGGTCGATGGCCTGGTGCGGATACGATCGCGGGTCGTCCGCCACGATGAACGTGCTGCCCTTCGAGCGCGCCAGAACCTCGGTCTGCAGGTTTGGTGCGCCGTAGCTCGTCCGGCGTGCTGTCGGCATCGCCAGAGAGCGCGTGAGCAGCTCGTCCTGCGACAGGTTCCGAAGCACCCGCAACGCTGCGGGCAGTGCAAAGGCCATCTTCGCCAAGGGATCCTCCCGTGAATGGACGCGCGCTCCGAGGCGCGCGGCGTTTCTAGGATACCCGAATCAGTGTCGTTCCGATTGGCTTGTGACAGGTTTGTAACACCAGTTGCGGGGTGTCTCCTGGCCACCCCCTGACTGCGCAGCCAGGCGGGGCGGTTGGTAGTCTGCTGGCGAGCGAACCCCTCGGATCCGGAGGCTTGGATGGTGCGACACGACGTGGTGGTGGTCGGTGCTGGGCTGGCCGGTATGCGCGCCGCCATCGAGGCATCCCGGTACGGGGTGGACGTCGCCGTGGTCTCGAAGCTCCACCCGACGCGCAGCCACTCCGGCGCGGCGGAGGGCGGGATCAACGCCGCGCTTGGCAACGCCGGCGAGGACAGCCCCGAGCAGCACGCCTTCTTCACCGTCAAGGGCTCGGACTATCTGGCCGACCAGGACGCCGTCGAGATCATGTGCGAAGAGGGCGTCGGCGACATCTATGAGCTCGAGCACATGGGCGCGATCTTCTCGCGCATGGAGGACGGGCGGATCGCGCAGCGGCCGTTCGGGGCGGGCGGCGCGCCGCGCACCTGCTACGCGGCCGACATCACCGGCCACGTCCTGCTGCACGTGCTCTACGAGCAGCTGGTCAAGAGCGGCGTGACCGTCTACGAGGAATGGTTCGCGCTCGATCTCGTCACCGACGGTGAGCGCTGCGTCGGGCTGACCGCATGGGATCTCGTGCGCGGCGGCGTCCAAGGCGTCGAGGCTCGGGCCGTGATCATGGCAACCGGCGGTCTGGGGCGCATCTATCGCGGCACCACGAACGCGTACGCCTGCACCGGCGACGGCATGTCGATGGCCTGGCGAGCGGGCGTGCCGCTGAAGGACATGGAGTTCATGCAGTTCCACCCGACGACGCTGAAGGCCAACGGTGTGCTGATCACCGAGGGCTGCCGCGGCGAAGGTGGATACCTGCGCAACGCCCAGGGCGAGCGGTTCATGTTCAACTACGCGCCGAACGCCGGTGAGCTCGCGTCGCGCGATGTCGTGTCGCGCGCAGAGCAGACCGAGATCGATGCGGGGCGCGGGGTGGATGGCTGCGTCCTGCTCGACCTGACGCACCTCGGCGCGAAGCGGATCAACGAGCGCCTGCACGGCTCCCGCGAGCTGGCGATGGACTACGCCGGCGTCGATCCGATCGAGGAGCCGATCCCGGTACGGCCCGGATCCCATTACCACATGGGCGGGATCGATACGAACGAGTGGGGCCACACGGTGCTGCCCGGCCTCTACGCCGCCGGCGAGTGCGCGTGTGTCTCGGTGCACGGCGCGAACCGGCTCGGGGGCAATTCCCTGCTGGAGACCGTCGTGTTCGGCCGGCGCTCCGGGGCCGCCGCGGCCCAGGACGTGCGGATGGACGGGCTCGGCGGGGTCTTCTCACCGTCGGCCGAGCGGGTGACCGAGCGGCGCATCAAGCGGATGCTCGACGTCACGCAGGGAGAGCGGCCCGCCGTGCTCCGCCGCGAGCTGGCCGACACCATGTACGACAACGCCGGCATCTTTCGCACGGCGTTTGGCCTCTCAACCGCCAAGCACGACGTCACCGGGCTGCGCGAGCGGTATGCGCGCGGCGTCGTGGTGCAGGACAAGGCCGGGTCGTTCAACACCGACCTGATTCAGGCGATCGAGCTCTCGGCGATGCTCGAGATGGCCGACTGCCTGGTCACCGGAGCGCTCGCCCGTGAGGAGAGCCGCGGCGCGCACAGCCGGCTCGACTTCCCCGAGCGCGACGACGAGAACTGGCTCAAGCACACGATCGCGCACCACGACGACGGCGAGGTCAGCCTCGACTTCAGGCCGGTCAGGATCACGAAGTACGAACCCGCAGTTCGAACGTATTAGGAGCCGAGTGGAAGTCACCCTCAAGATCCAGCGGTACAACCCGGAGACGACGGAGCGGCGGCTCGACTCCTACACCGTCGACGCGCCGGAGACCTCGACCCTGCTCGACGTGCTCGACGTGATCAAGGACGAGGTCGACGGGTCGCTGACCTATCGCAAGTCGTGCCGGATGGCTGTCTGCGGCTCGTGCGGAATGCGGATGGACGGAGCGGCCGTGCTGGCCTGCAAGGTGCCGATGAAGCCCGTGGTCGACGCCGGTGAGGTTCCCGTGATCTCGCCGATGGGGAACCTGCCGGTGATGAAGGACCTGGTCGTCGACATGGGGCCGTTCTGGGAGAAGTTCCGGGCGGTCAAGCCGTACCTCGACGACGGCGACCTCGACCCGCCGAGGAAGGAATGGCGCGTCCAGCAGGAGGAGCTCGACAGGATCATGAAGGAGGCGCTGTGCATCCAGTGCGGATGCTGCGTCTCGGAGTGCAACTCGATGGAGGCCGACCCGGACTTCCTCGGCCCGGCGGCGCTGGCCAAGGCGGCCCGCTTCGTCTACGACGTGCGTGACCGCGGCGGCAAGGAGCGACTCGAGCTTTACAACCGCAAGAACGGCGTCTGGGACTGCACGCGCTGCTACTTCTGCCAGGAGCGCTGCCCGAAGGGGGTCGACCCGCGGGACGCCATCGCCAAGGTCGGAGCGCGGATCTACCAGGAGGGCATGCTCAGCGACCCCGGCGCGCGGCACGCCCACGTGTTCGTCAAGTCGACGCACCAGACCGGCTACCTGCTCGAGACGAACCTCGTCCCCGAGACGATCGGCGCCATCAACGCGATCAAGGAGATCCCCTTCGCGTTGAAGATGGTTCGCGCCGGCAAGGTGCCGAATCCGCTGAAGCCCCACAAGGCGAAGAAGCTGGACGAGGTCCGGAAGCTGCACAAGCTCCTCGCGAAGGACGAGAAGCAGGAGCTGGAGAAGGAAAAGGCAGGACCGCGCCGACCACCCGACGAGTCGTAGCGACGAGCAAAGGACCCACGTGAAGAGCAGTTACGCCTATTACCCCGGCTGTCTCGCCAGCCTCTCGCAGAAGGAGCTGGACTCCTCGACGCGCGCGATCGCCGAGAAGCTCGGCTTTGCCCTCGTCGACATCCCGGGCTTCACATGCTGCGGTGCGGGCGACGTTCACGAGGCGCGGCCGGAGTACTACCTGCACCTGAATGCCCGCATCCTCGGGCAGGCGGAGCAGCTCGGCCAGGACACGCTGCTCACGATCTGCAACGTCTGCACGCTCAACCTGCGCCAGGCAGACATCAAGCTGAAGGCCGACCCGGAGCTGCTCGAACGCGTCAACCGGAACCTCAAGGAGGTCGGCGCAGCGTCGTACAACGGCGGCGTCGAGGTTCGCCATCTCCTGTGGGAGATCGCCGAGGGCGATGGGTACGAGAAGCTCAAGCAGATCGCGGAGAAGCCGCTGGTCGGCGTCAAGATCGCACCCTTCTACGGCTGTCAGATCCTCCGGCCGAGCAAGCTGCTCGGCTTCGAGGACCCCGACCGGCCGCAGTCGCTGGAGCGGATCATCGAGGCATGTGGCGCCACACCGGTCGACTACCCCTCGAAGATCAAGTGCTGCGGGTTCCCGATCGTGCTGGCCCGCGAGGAAGTTGCGCTGGGCGAACTGATCCAGCCGCTCGCGGAGGCCAAGGAGGCCGGCGCGGATGCGATGGTCACTCCGTGCCCCCTGTGCCATCTGTCGCTCGACGCGTGGCAGGGCAAGGCATCGCGCGAGGCCGACATGGACTTCCAGCTGCCGATCTTCCACCTCGCACAGCTGGTCGGTGCGGCCGCCGGGCTGACCTACGACGAGCTGCAGTTCAAGCGGCACCTCGTGCGGCCCTATCCGGTCACTGATCGGATGTACGCGTCTTAGCGACGCGATGACACCGAGTTACGCCGCACTCTTCCGGTCGCCGTACCGGTCGCTGATGGCCGCTGCCCTCGGTGCGACGTTCCTCGGATCGCTCGATGCGTTGATGGTGATCACTGCGCTGCCGACGGCTGCGCAGGAGATCGGCGGCGTCGACCTGATCTCACTCGCCATCGGGGCCACGACGGTGACGATCGTGATCACCTTGCCACTCGCGGGCGCGGTGATCGACCGCTGGGGCACGGCTCGCAGCTTTGCCATCGCGTGCGTGCTGTTCGCAGCCGCCAACGTGCTCGGCGGCCTGGCCGAGTCGATGCCGGTGGTGGCGCTGTCGAGGGCGATTCTCGGGCTTGGCGCCGGCTTCATGTTCGCCGTGCCGCTCGGGTTTTTCGCGCTCTACATCCCCGACGCGCTGCGGCCGCGGGCGTTCGGGATCAACGCTGCGATGTGGGGCGTATCGGCGATGATCGGCCCCGCGCTCGGCGCGGCCCTGACCGGTTCGGTGGGCTGGCGCTGGGTGTTCTGGATCAACCTGCCGTTGATCGCGGCGGTCGCGTGGGCTGCCCGGATGGCACTTCGCTCGCATGTGCAGCGACGCCCGGTGGTGGACGCGCCGCTGAACATCGTCGGCCCGACGCTGCTCGCGCTTTCGGTGCTGTTCCTCCTGCTCTCAGCGCGGGATCTCCTGTTCGCCGCAGCGGCAGTGCCGCCGGCCCTGTTGTTCCTGTGGCACGAGCGCCGCACGTCGGTACCCGTGTTCACGCACCGCAGGGTCTCGATCGCCGTCAACGTGGTGGCGCTCGCGGCGGGGGCGGCGTTCCTCGGCGCGGAGGTGTACCTGCCGCTGCAGCTCCAGGTCGGCTACGGCGAGCCGGTCGGCATCGTCGCCCTCGCGCTGGTGCTGACGACGCTCGGCTGGACAACCGGGTCGATGACCTCGGCCCGGTTCGACATTTCCCCGACCGACCAGATCCTGATCGGCAGCACCATCGTGTTCGTCTCGACGCTCGCCATGGCGATCCCGTCCGACTGGGCGGCGGTGCCGATCATCGCGTACGCGTTCTCCGGTCTGGGGATGGGGATTGCCAGCCCGGCGATGTTCTCGGTCGTCCTCCGCGACGGGGTGGAGGGGTACGAGGGCCGCTCGACGTCGTCGATCCCGCTCGCCCGGCAGATCGGGGCGGGGCTCGGCACGGCCGTTGCGGGCATCGTGTTCGTGGCGTCGATGTCCGACCAGGCCATGCGGCTGTCCGAGCGTGAGGGTGCCCACGTGCCCGCCGTGATCAGCGCCGCGCGACACACCTACCTCGCCGCCGCCGTCCTCGGCCTGATCGGCGTGATCGCCTGCCGCTGGCTGCGGCGCAAACCTGAGTCCGCCGTTGCGCCGGGCCATGAGCGCGCCGCGGCGTGACGCCCGTTCATTCAGGTGCCAGGCACCTGAATGAACGGGCATCCGCGGCGGCTGAGACAATCCGCGTGTGGGCATGGTGATGCATGATCTCTCCGCCGACCTCGGCCGGCTCTTTGGGTTCCCCGGGTTTCGGCCCGGGCAGCAGGACGCCATCGAGGCGACCCTGTCCGGCCGCGACGTGCTCGCGATCATGCCCACGGGGTCGGGGAAGTCGCTCTGCTACCAGCTTCCCGCTCTGATCGAGGACGGGCTGACGCTCGTCGTCTCGCCGCTGATCGCGCTGATGCAAGACCAGTCGTCGGCGCTGCGGGCACGAGGCATCGACGGCGTGGAGATGATCGCGTCGTCGATGAGCGCCGAAGAGGTCTCGGCGGCGCTGAGGCGCGTCAGCTCTGGCGACACCCGCCTCGTCTACGTCGCTCCCGAGCGGTTTGCCAGCAAGCGCTTCCTGGAGGCGATCGCCGAGCCCGGTGTCACCAGGCTTGCCATCGACGAGGCGCATTGCCTCTCCGAGTGGGGGCACGATTTCCGGCCGGACTACCTGCGGCTGTCCGACGTTCGTGAGCGGCTTGGATCGCCGCCGACGATGGCGCTCACGGCGACCGCAACGCCGAAAGTGGCCCGCGACGTCGTTCGCGCGCTGGGGCTGCGGGATCCGGTCATGGCGCGCACCGGGTTCGACCGCCCGAACCTCTTCTTCGAGGTCATCCGGGCCGCCGGGCAGGAGGGCAAGCAACGCATGCTGCTGGCCGCGCTGCGTGAGCGCAGCCGGCTGCCGGCCGTGGTGTACTGCGGCCGCCGCCGCACCTGCGAAGAGGTGGCGGCACACTTGCTCGGCGGCGGCATCGGGGCGGCGCCTTACCACGCAGGGCTGCCATCCGACCAGCGCACGCGGACGCTGCAGGAGTTCCTGGCCGGCGAGCTCGAGGTGGTCACCGCCACGACGGCGTTCGGCATGGGGATCGACAAGGCCGACGTGCGCTCGGTTGTGCATTGGACGCTGCCGGCTTCGCCCGAGGAGTACTACCAGCAGGCCGGCCGCGCCGGGCGTGACGGCCTCCCGGCCCGCTGCACCATGCTCTATGCCGCCGCCGACAAGGGCCTGATCGCCTTCTTCATCGAACGAGCGCGGCTCGATGCGGCAGCCCTGCAGCGGGTGCATCGCTCACTGGCGTCCGCTGCGTCGCCCGCGGGCGTGTTCTCGGTCGCCGAGGGCCAGATACCTGCCGACGAGCCGCGTGTGGCCGTCGCGATCCTCGAGCGAGCCGGGGCGGTCGAGCTCTTCCCGGCCCGAGGCGGAAGCGTTGCCGGCCGTCTCGCGGCCCCCGAGCTCAGCCGGCCCCATCAGGCGGCGGCGATGGTGGCGATGAAGCGGCACGAGAACCAGCGCTGGGACCGTCTGCGCGCAATCGACAGCTATGCGTCCGGCGACAACTGCCGGAGGGCGGTGCTGCTCGGCTATTTCGGCGACAGCCCAAAACCGCGGCCCGACGAGGAGTGCTGTGATGCGCACGGCGAGCGCACCGCGCTGGCTGAGGACGAGCGGACGGCCGTGCTCGCTGCGGTCGACGAGACGCGTGGGGCGGTCGGCCGTACCAGGCTCTCGCAGATCCTGCGGGGCGGCCGCAGCCGCGCGCTCCAGGCGGCGGGGCACCACAAGCTGCCAACCTACGGCGCGTTGGTGCACCTGACCGAGTCGGAAGTGTTGGCGACGGTCGACGCCATGATCGGCGACGGGCTGCTCGAGAAGACCGACGGCCGGTATCCGCTCGTTCGCCGCGCGCGATCCTGACGGCCTCGGCACGGTTCGTGAGCACGCCGTGACAGTGGGAGGCCGTACGGTCGTCGAGTGCGCCGCCGACTGCTCGCCATTCCGCTCCTTATCGGCCTGATCGCCCTCGGGCTGCATGCCTGGAGGGCCGACGGCCCGCCGCCACGCCAAGGCGTGGTCACCGGGGTGATCGACGGCGACACGATCCTCGTGCGGGCGGGCGATCGCACCCTGGACGTGAGGCTGCTCGGGATCGACACACCTGAGACCGTGCACCCACAGCGTCCCGTCGAGTGCTTCGGGCCGCAGGCGTCGCGCTATGCAAAGCGGCTGCTCGAGGGAGCGCCGGTGCGTCTGGCGTACGACCGCGAGCTGCGCGACCGGTACGACCGCTGGCTCGCATACGTCTACGTCGAGCGGCCGGGCCGTCCGGCTCTGTTTGTGAACGCGCGGCTGGTCGCGGAGGGGTATGCCCGCACGCTCTCGATGGTGCCGAACACGCTTCACGCCGCCGAGCTGGCTGCGCTCGAGCGCAGGGCCGCGCTCGACGGACGGGGGCTTTGGTCGGCCTGCGGCTGAGCGGGCGGCGGGTACACTGCCCTCGATGCGTCGATTGATCGGGATCGCCCTCGTGGCCGCGGCCGGTGCTGCGGCAGTCCGGGAGCTGATGAGCCGTAGGCGCCACGTCGCGGCCAGCGGGAACGGGCATTCGGCAGACGCCGAGCGGGTCGAGATGCTGCGCGAGCGGATCGCCGCCGCCAGGCGCAAGCTCAGGGACGAGCTCGACAGCGTGCGTGGCGCAGAGTAGACGCGCCTTGGCGGCGCTCGCAGGTGGTGCGGGTGCGCTTGCCGCATGGGGTCTGTTCGAATCGCAGTGGGTCGAGCAGCGGCGCCTCGATGTGCCGGTCGTTGGGTTGCCGCCTGCGCTCGATGGCCTGTCGATCCTGCACCTGTCCGACTTTCACGCGGGCAGCCCGTCGCTGAACCTTCGCGCCATGCGCAAGGCGGTGGCGTTCGGGGTGCAGGAGCAGCCCGACATGGTGGTGATCACCGGCGACATCATCACGCACCGGCGGGCGGAGTCGGCCGTCGTCGAGCAGCTTGCGCGCCTCGACCCGCCGCTGGGCATGTACGGCGCACTGGGCAACCACGACACGGGCTCCACACGTGACCCGTTTTCGCGGGGCTTCGTCCCCGAGAGCTGGGGCGATGCGCCGCTCCAGGTGCTCCGCGACCGCAGCGTGACGGTAGAGGTAGGCGACGAGCTGATCGAGGTCGCCGGGGTGGAGCCCGACTCTTGGACGAACGGCCATGCGCGGCCGGAGCTGTTGTTCACGGCCGACGCGTCGCTGCGCATCCTGCTCGTGCATTTCCCGGAAGCCGTCGACGCCCTGCCGGCCGGGGCGTGCTCGCTCGTCCTGGCCGGCCATCTGCACGGCGGCCAGATCTGCCTACCGCACCCGGGCGGCAAGGTGCGGCTGTCACACACGCAGTGGCGCTACCTGGAGGGGACGCACCGCGTGGGCGACACCACGCTGGTGGTCTCGCGCGGCCTGGGGACGACCCTGGTGCCGTTCCGCTTCCTCGCAAGGCCCGAGGTCTCGCTGCTCCGCCTCGCGGCGGTGTGAAAAAAAGGGGCCAGACCCCTTTTTTTCACAGAGGGGTTCGCTCGGCCGCGCGTGCCAGCCGGACGTCGCCGCTGGTGGAGCTCGCTTTGATCTCGACTGCCACGTCGCCACTCTGCGAAGGCTCGTCGATGGAGTCGAGCTCCGACACCGTTTCGCCGCTCAGCGATCCGATATCCATCCACACGCTGGCGCCACGGGCTACGCGGATCGTGATGTCGCCCGACACCGACTGCGCTCGCACGCTGCCGCGCTGGACGGACGCCAAGTCGACGTCGCCGGCCACGGTCTTCACGGTGACGTTGGCGTCTGCGGGCCCGAGCTCGAGGTCGCCGGAAACCAGTGATATGGCGGCGTCCCCGCCGACCGAGCCGATGCGCACGTCACCCGCCACCGCGTTGACCTTCGCCGGCCCTGACACGTCGCCCAGCTCGACGACGCCGTTTGCCGAACGCACGGTAGCGTCGCCGTCGATCGTCTCGGCGATGACATCGCCCGACGCAGTCTGGATCTCGACGCCGCCGAAGCGCCCGCGGGCAGCGATGTCGGCCGACGCCGTGTCGGCGTCGATGTGGGCGCCATGGGGTGCGCGAATCGTGAAGCTGAGCGGGGTGTCCCGGAAGCTGAACAGCCCACGGTTCCCACGCGCCTCGAGAACCAGTTCGTGTCCAGATCCTCTTCGGCGCAGTTCGTGCCGTACGTCGGCCGCGTAGCGGCGGGCGGCATCGTCATCGCGAAGTGGCTGGACGTCGACGTCCGTGTGCGGCTTGTCCCAGGTGGTGATCTCGATCCTTCCCGAGGGCAGCCGCAGCCGCAGCGTCACGGAGTCGGGGGTGTTGTGAGTTGTCGTCATGGCAGGTTCTCCTCTCAGCCCTTTGCGAAGCCGGTCAGGCGCTTGCCGGGGCGTCCACGGCCTTGGTCGAGCGCCCGTGCGGTCGTCTTCACGAGCCACGTGTTCAACGAGATCCCCTCAGCCGCGGCGGCCAGTTCGGCGCGGGACTTCATGGTTTCGGGCAGCCGCAGCGTGATCCGCGCCGCCTGCTCATCCTCCGTCGGCGGCGCTGGTGCAGTACCGACGCTCTCCGCGTAGGTGAGCGTGGCGTCGAGTCCGGCCACGCGCAGGTCGACCTGTCCCTGGGGAAGCTGCTCGTTCAGCTCGAGCGCCGCCTCGGACAGGATGTCGAGCAGGCGAAGGCGCATGGCAGGCTCGAGCGCGCGGCCGAGTTGCTCTGCCACCCGCATCGCTGTCTCGTCGCCGACGCCCGCGGTGGCGGCGAGGTCGGCTTGGAGGGCGTCGATGTGTGGTGTCATCTTCATGACGTCATTATGACATCACTTCGACATCTGTCAAGCGTCACCGCGCCCACCGTATACTCGGTGGATGGCCGAGCCATCGTCCGATGCGCCGGTCGAGTCGGTCCTTTCGGCCGCCGCCAGCGCCCATATCTCACACGCTGTGATCGCCGCCTACGCAGCGGCGGCCGCCATCGAGGTGGAGGGCGTGCACGGCGTTGCCGGCACCGGGGCTGGTGGACTCGACCCGGAGCGGGCCCCCAAGGGCGTGCGGGTGACGTCGGACGACGATGGCGTGGGCCTCGAGCTGCATCTGGTCGTCGTCTGGGGAGCCAGCATCCCGCGCGTTGCGGCGGACGTCGTGGCGCACGTGCGGGAATACCTGCTCTCCATGATCGACCTCTCACCGTCCTCGGTGCTGGTCGTGGTCGACGACGTCGCCGGTCCGGCATGACCGGCGTCGAGCACCTGACACGGGTCACGTCTCAGGGCGCGCCCGTACCGTGCCGTGCGTGCGTCTGGTGGCAGACCCGACCGGGCCACCGGCCCGCCGATCGCGATCGCTGGACACAGGACACTGAGGACGAGTTCGGGCCGTGGGGCAAGCTGTACGTCGAGGACGATCGCGTCATCGGGCAGATCCAGTACGGCCCTGCCGACCGGTTCCCGCGAGCCCGGCATCTCCCCGCCGGCCCGCCCGACCCCGACGCGGTGCTCGTCACATGTGCGTATCTGACGGACGCGCAGAACCCGTGGGTGCTTCAGAGCCTGTTCCTCGCGGCGATCGGCGAATGCCGCGATCGCGGCCTGCCGGCGCTGGAGGCGTTCGGATACCGGTATCCGCCCGACGAGGAGTTCACCTCGCGGTTCCTCACCCACCGCACCATCTTCCCCGCCGACTTCCTTCGCGATCTGGGCTTCCATCCGCAGCGAAATGCTGGGAGGATCGAGTTGGCACGGCTCGACCTTCGAGCGATCGAGACAGTTCCGGAGGAGAGCCGGCTGGCCCGCCTGCGAGCGCGCCTTGCTGTCGTCAGCGCCTCACCAGCCGAAGTCCGCTGAACCGGGATCCACGTTCAACCGAATGTTCGATCGTAGGAAGCAAAAGGACCCGAAGACGGAACATTTGTCCGATCATGGACTGTTGGCGCTGGTCGCCCGCGGAGACCGAGACGCGTTCGCCCAGCTGTACGACCTGTACGGCGCGGCGGCGTACGGGCTTGCGGTGCGCATCGTCCGCGACCGCGATCTGGCGAGCGACGTCGTCCAGGAAGCCTTTCTGACCATCTGGAACCAGGCGGCGAGGTTCGACTCGTCGCGTGGCCAGCCCTCGACCTGGATCCTGACGGTGACCCACCACAAAGCTGTCGACATGGTGCGCCGCGAGCAGCGACGGCGGACAGAGCAGATCGAAGAAGGGCTCGCCGGCGCCGATTCGGCGTTGCCGGTCGATGAGCAGGCATGGCTGGGGGTCGCCCGTGAGCAGGTACGCTCCGCGCTGCGCGAGCTCCCCGACCCGCATCGCGAGGTGCTCGAGCTCGCCTACTTTGCGGGGTACACGCAGTCTGAGCTTGCAGAGCGACTGGCAGTCCCGATCGGAACAGTGAAGAGCCGTACCTTTGCAGCCATGAACGCCCTCCGCGACGCACTAGCCGAGCGCGGCCTCAATCCGGAGCACGAGTGGAACACGTCGACGAGCTGATTGCCGCCCACGCACTGAGGGCCCTGGATCCCGACGACCAGCGGGTCGTCGAGGAGCACCTCGCCGAGTGCGAGCGGTGCCGCGTGGAGCTGCAGCAGATGGAGGCTGTGGCCAGTGCACTCGCATACGCGGCGCCTGCTGCTGAACCGCCTGAGGATCTGCGCGCGAGGATCCTGGGATCGGTCGAACCGGTCGTCTCAACTGCGTCCGCCCCCGCCCCTGCTACCGCACGTCGCAGCCGGTGGGCTTGGTGGCCGCGGTTCGCGACGGTCGCCGCTCCGGCACTGGCCCTTGCGGTGCTCGCGTTGCTCGCCTGGAACATCTCGCTGCGCGATCAGCTCTCCGGCCGCGACGTGACGGCCGTTGGCCGGATCGCGGATGTGGGCAGCGTCGTGCGGTACAGCGACGGCGACGTCACGCTGTTCGCGAACCTGCCGCCGGCGTCGGAGGGAAAGACCTATGAGGCGTGGGTGATCCGCAACGGCAAGCCGCTGCCGGCGGGGACATTCAAGGACGGCAGCGGTGAGGTCGACCTGACCCGCCCGGCACAGCCGGGCGATGAGATCGCGGTGACGCTCGAGCCGGGCAACGGCGGCGACACGCCGAGAGGCGAACTTCTCGGCAAGATCACGCTCGAAGCTGCCTGAGAGAGGCTGTTAGCGGACCAGGAAGGCAAGCGTGGCTGCGATCACGCTTGCGGATGCGACAACGCGAGCGCTGCGTGCCGGGTCGGGCAGTTGCAGCGACCAGCGCATGGGGTCGCGGCGGCTCTGCACGCGGCGCGCATGACGTCGCCGGACGGCGGCCGACTCGCGCTGCGCCGTGGGCGCCAGCAGCTCGTGGACGCGGTAGGGGCCGTGCGGCTGGTCGCCGTGCCCGTGTGCCACGCACTCGAAGCCACCGCGGCTCTCGGCTACGTCGCCGAGACATCGCGGGCAGGCGTGCGTCGAGGGCTCGAACGGATTCCACGTCTCACGCTCCGCCCGGCGCCGGTCGCGGAGCGTGAGGAGCTGATGCGCCCGCCAGGGGCCGTGGACGGCACACCTGCCCTGAGTCGTGCGCTGCATGCAGACGGGGCATAGGCGCCCCCGTGGCGCGTGGCTCAAGCCACCCGCTCCTGCTCGGGGACACGGATGAGCCGCTGCTCGTGGAGCAGTTCGGCGATCTGGACGCCGTTCAGTGCGGCGCCCTTGCGGAGGTTGTCGGCGACGATCCAGAGTGCCAGGCCGTTGCGGCGGGACGCGTCGCGGCGGATGCGGCCCACCAGCACGTCGTCTCGTCCCGCAGCGTCGAGGGCCATCGGGTAGGTCGACGTGGAAGGATCGTCCACGACCCGGATGCCCGGAGCCTCTGAAAGGAGCCGCCGCGCCTCTTCCGGCGTAAGCTCCTCCTCGGTCTCGACCCAGACTGCCTCGGAGTGCGATCGCTCGACCGGTACCCGCACGCACGTGGCGGTGATACCGATCGTGTCGTCCTCCAGGATCTTGTGCGTCTCGCGCACCAGCTTGGTCTCCTCGGTCGTCTCGTCCCCCTCGAACACGTCGCACTGCGGGAGCGCGTTGTTCGCGATCTGGTGAGGGTACACGGATGACCGGGCGTCATCTCCGCCGACCAGCGCGGCATTCTGGTCGCGCAGCTCCTCGACGGCCTTGGTGCCGGTGCCTGAGACCGCCTGGTAGGTGGCGATGGTGAGATGGCGGATGTGGGCCCTGTCGTGGAGCGGCTTCAGCGCCATCACGAGCTGGATCGTCGAGCAGTTCGGATTCGCGATGATGCCCCGGTGTGCCGCCGCGGCGCGCCCGTTGACCTCGGGGACGACCAGCGGCACCTGCGGGTCCATGCGGAAGGCGCTCGACTTGTCGACCACTACGCACCCCCGGGCCACAGCTTCGGGAGCGAACCGCTTCGACGTGCTGCCCCCGGCCGAGAACAGGGCGAGGTCGAAACCCTCCAGCGCATCGGCCGTCAGCTCGCGGACTTCGAGCTCGCGACCGTCGAACCGCACTCGGGTGCCGGCCGAGCGGGCCGACGCGAAGGGCACGACCTCATCGGCGGGGAAGCCACGCTCGGCAAGGATCCCGAGCACCTCGGGCCCGACGGCGCCGGTGGCGCCGACGACGGCAACGCGGTAGCCGCTAGGCATGTGCCGCCCCCCTTTGGGCGAGCTCGAGCTCGGCCTCGAAGGCGTCGTGCAGCGCAGCGACGGCCTCGGGCACCTTCTCGCGGGCGATCACGCAGGAGACCTTGATCGGGGAGGTGGCGATCATGCGCACGTTGATGCCGTGCTCGGCGAGCGTCTGGAACATCCTCGCCGCGACGCCCGGGTTGCTCTTCATCCCGGCGCCGATCAGGCTGACCTTGCCGGCGTCCTGGTCGACCCGCCAGTGCAGCCCCAGATCACGGCAGAGATGCTCGATCGTGTCGGTCATCAGCGGAAGCTCGTCCGTGGGGATCGAGAACGTGATGTCCGCGTCACCGTGCGTGACCGCGTTCTGGATGATGGTGTCCACGTTGATGTGCGCTGCGGCGACAGCGTTGAAGATTCCCGCAGCGGTGCCGGGCTTGTCCGGCACGTCGGTCAGCGTGACGTAGGTCTCGTCAGTGGTGTGGGTGATGCCGGAGATGATCGGGTCTTCCATGCTCGGGTCCTCTCGGATCCAGGTGCCCTCAGTGTTCGTGAACGTTGAGCGCACGTGGATCGGCACGTTGTGGTTTCGGGCAAACTCGACCGACCGCAGCTGTAGGACGCGGGCGCCGGAGCCGGCCATCTCGAGCATCTCCATGGGGGAGACGCGAGGCAGCTTGCGGGCGGTGGGGACGATACGGGGGTCGGCTGTGAACACACCGTCGACGTCGCTGTAGATCTCGCAGTCGCCGCCGAGCGCGCCTGCCAGCGCGACCGCGGTGAGGTCGGAAGCGCCGCGGCCGAGCGTCGTCACGTCGAAGGTGGTGGAGACCCCCTGGAACCCGGCAACGAGCACGATGTCACCGCGTAAAAGCGCTTCCTCTATGCGGTGTGGCCGGATCTCGACGATCTTCGCCTTGGTGTGCACCGTGTCGGTGACGATGCCGGCCTGCGAGCCGGTGAGCGAGATGGCTCGGCGGCCGAGATCCTCGATCGCCATCGCGCAGAGCGCGGCGGAGATCCGCTCGCCGGTGGAGAGCAGCATGTCCATCTCGCGCGGGTGCGGCCGGCTCGAGACCTCCCGGGCGAGCTCGACCAGTTGATTGGTCGACTGGCCCATCGCCGACACCACTCCCACCACCGGGCGTCCGTTGTCAGCCGCCGCGACCAGCCGCTGCGCGACGTTGCGGATCTTGGCCGGATCGGCGACCGACGTCCCCCCGAACTTCATCACGACGACGCGTTGCTCGAGGCCCGCCTGTGGTGCTGCTTCCATCCGATCAGTGTAACTGCGGCCTCTGATCGACCGTTACGCCATGGTTGCGAGGATCCCGACGATGTCGGACACCGTGGTGCGGGGGTTCACGATGGCGATCCGGGTGCAGGTCTCGCCGTTGTGCGTGGTCGGCGTCACGAAGGCATAGCCCTCTGCCAAGAGGCGCCTGCTCCAGCTGTGGTAGTCCGCAGGGTCCCAGCCGATGCGGCGAAAGATCAGCACTGAGAGGTCGGGCTCGAGCAGCAGCTCGACGTACGGACGGCGGCGGATCTCCTCGGCGCTCTCGCGGGCCACCCGCAGCGTCGTCTCGAGGGCGTCCCGGTAGGCGTCGGTGCCGTGCACGGCCAGCGAGAACCAAAACGGCAGGCCGCGGGCCCGGCGGGAGAGGTGGACGGCGTAGTCGGACGGGTTCCAGACCTCATCGGACGTGACGACGTCGAGATAGCCCGCGTGCTGTGTGTGGGCGCGGCGAGCGAGCTCCGGGTCGCGATAGAGCAGCGCGCAGCAGTCGAACGGCCCGAACAGCCACTTGTGCGGGTCGACGATGAAGCTGTCGGCATGCTCGATGCCGGCGAACAGATGTCGTGCCGACGGGGCAGCGAGGGCGGCAGCGCCGTAGGCGCCGTCGACGTGCATCCAGATGCCCCGTCGCCTGCACACCTCGGCGATGCCGGCCAGATCGTCGACGACGCCGGTGTTCGTCGTGCCCGCTGTGGCGACGACCGCGAACAGCCCGTCCGTATCCGCCCCCACCAGCGCCTGCTCGAGGCTCTTCCCGGTCATCCGGCCACGCTCGTCGGCCGGCACGTTGACCGCGTCGACATCCATCACCCGCTCGAGGTCGTACACCACGGAGCTGTGGGTCTCGGCGGTGATCGCGACCTGCCAGCGGCGCGGGCGCTCGCCCCCACGGCGCTCCAGCATGGTGTGCCGTGCCGCCACGAGGGCCGACAGATTTCCGACCGTGCCGCCCTGTGCAAAGCAGCCGCCGGCGCCCTCCGGCAGGCCGGCCAGCCCGGCGACCCAGCCCAGCGCCTGGTTCTCGGCGTAGACCGCGCCCGAGCTCTCCAGCCAACTGCCGCCGTACAGCGACGAGGCGCCCACGACGAGATCGAACAGCGTCGAGACCTCCGTCGGTGCGCCGGGGATGAAGGCGAGGTAGCGAGGGTGGTCGACCGACATCGTGGCGGGCGCGAGGATGTCGGTCCAGATCCGCAGGGCCTCCTCCCCGCCCATCCCGCCGGCCGAGATCGTCTGGCCCGCCTTCGCCTCGAGCTCGTCCTTCGAGCGCGGCCCGTCGAGCGGGGCGTCCATGCGCAGCCGGTCGAGCGCAACGCGCATCACGGCCTGGGCGAGGCGCTCCGTCTCGTCCGAGTAGCGGTGCATCGGCCGGACTCTAGTGACGAATCACGCGTGTTCATGCAGGTGCCTGGCACCTGCGTGAACGGGCTACATGTCGCGGCGGCCGGCGAAGGCCCGGCCGAGGGTGACCTCGTCGGCGTACTCGAGGTCGCCGCCGACGGGCAGGCCGCTGGCGGGGCGCGTGACGCGGGCGCTGCCGCGAAGCCGGTCGGCGATGTAGACGGCGGTGGCCTCGCCGGTCATCGTCGGGTTGGTCGCTAGCACCACCTCGGCGACGCCGTTTGCCTCGACGCGCCGCAGCAGCTCGTCGATCCGCAGATGCTCCGGGTCGACGCCGTCGATCGGCGACAGCGCGCCGCCCAGCACGTGGTACACGCCGCGGTACTCGTGCGTCCGCTCGATTGCGACCACGTCGGAGGGATCCTCGACCACGCAGATCAGCGTCCGGTCGCGGCGCGCGTCCTGGCAGATCCCGCAGAGCGGCCCCTCCGCGAGGTTGAAGCACTCCTGGCAGAACCCGATTCGCTCCTTGACCTCACGGATCGCGTCGGCCAGCGCCAGTGCCTGGTCGGGTGTCGATTTGAGGATGAAGAACGCAAGCCGCTGCGCCGTGCGCCGGCCGATGCCGGGCAGGCGCGCGAGCTGCGTGATCAGGTTCTCGACGGAGGGTGAGTACACCCGTTACATGCCGGGCAGGCCGAGCCCGCCGAGTCCTCCGAGCTGGCCCATCATCTTCTGCTGCTGCATCTCCTGCGCCGCGGCGATAGCGCCGTTCACAGCGGAGACCAGCATGTCCTGCAGAAGCTCGACGTCCTCCGGGTCGACCGCCTCGGGCTTGATGGTGATCTCGGCGATCTCGAGCGAGCCCGAGACCTTCACCGTGACGGCCCCGCCGCCCGCGCTGTGCTCGACGTACGCCGTCTTCAGCTGCTCCTGCGCGGCCTCCATCTGCTCCTGCATCTTTCCAAGCTGAGCCATCATCTTGTTCGGGTCGATCTTCGACACAGCGCCTCCTTAGCTGTCCACAACTCGGGCATCGAACTCCTCGGTGATCCGGGAAAGGAACTCGTCTTCGGACACCTGCTCCGGCTCAGGTGTCGCCGCGGTCTCGGCGGCCGGCTCGTCGTCGAGCAGCACGAACCGCACCGAGGTCGACTGGCCGAGCGCCTGCCCGACCACCTCGGTCACCAGTGCCAGGTTCTGCGGCGCCTCGACCATCGGCTTGGCGAACGCCTTCGACGACGGCAGGCCGAGCACGACCTGGCCGTTGGCGTAGGACACCGGGCGCGCCGGAGCGACGAGCGCGTGGAGCGGCGCCGAACGGCGCGCAATCTCGGGCACCACGGCGTCCTGCCAACGCTGCTCGATACGGTCGAGCGTCAGCGCCTCAGGCTCCACCGGCGGGGGTGGGGCCGGGGGCGCGGCTGTTGCAGGCTCGGGCCCGGAAGGCTCGGCCGGCGCATCCACTGCGGGCGGTTCCTCCGCGGCAGGGGCTGGTGGCGCGGGCGCCGCTTCCCGCTGTGCGTCGGCGGGCGGTGTGAATGCGGCCGGCGCCGCGGGAGCCGCGGGTGCAGGCGGCGCGGACGCCGGCGGGCCGGAGCGCTCCAGCCGCTCCACGCGCTGCTCCAGTGCCTCCATCGAGAGCTGTGCCTGCGGCCGGCAGACCTTGACCAACGCGAGCTCGAGCGGCAGCCGGGGATCGGCGCCCTCGCGAACCTCTGTGACCACGTCACGAAGCGTGTCGATCAGGCGCACGACGGCCTGCGGCGTCACCTTCTCGGCCTGCTCGGCGAGCCGGGCCTGCTCCTCCTCCGACAGCGACGTGTCGGCCGTGGGATGGCCGAGCTGCTGAGCCAGGAACAGTCCGCGCAGGTGGCCGAGCAGCCCGCTGATGAAGCCGGACAGGTCGGTACCGTCCTCGGACAGCTGGTCGACCAGAAGCAGCACGCCGGCAGCGTCACCCTCGCCGACCAGATCGAGCGTGCGGAACAGCGACTGTTCGTCGACCGTTCCGAGCAGCGTTCGGACGTCGTCGGCGCCGATGCGGCTATCGCATGCTGTCGCCAGCTGGTCGAGCATGGTGACCGCATCCCGAAAGCTGCCGGCGCCCGCCCGCGCCACCAGGCTCAGTGCGGCGTCGTCGGCCTCGATCGTCTCCGCCTCGCAAATCCGGCGCAACACGGTGCCGATGTCTCCCAGTCCCGGCCGCTGAAAGGCGAACCGCTGGCAACGGCTGCGGATCGTAGGCAGCATCGACTGCGCCTCGGTGGTGCACAGGATGAAGACGACATGGTCAGGCGGCTCCTCGAGCGTCTTCAGGACAGCGTTCGAGGCCTCCTTCGTCAGCATGTGCGCCTCGTCGACGATGTACACCTTCTTCGGGCCCGACGCCGGCCGCAGCGCGACACGGTCGCGGATCTCGCGGATGTCGTCGATGCCACGGTGGCTCGCGGCATCCATCTCGATCACGTCGACGGCGGTGGCGTCGTGAATCGACCGGCACGACTCGCACTCCAGGCACGGCGTAACCGTTGGGCCTTTGACGCAGTTGAGCGACTTGGCCAGGATCTTGGCCATCGACGTCTTGCCGGTTCCACGCGGGCCCGAGAAGAGGTAGGCGTGTGCGACACGGTCAAGCTCGACTGCATTTTGCAGGGTGCGCACGACATGCTGCTGGCCGACGACCTGGCCGAAGTCCTTCGGCCGGTGTGTGCGGTAGAGGGCTGACACCCCCTGCAGTCTACCGGCCGGTCATGGTGGGCCCGGGATCACCCGGGCCCACCATGAGAACTCACGACCGTGCACCCGCCTTCGAGACAGCGCACCCGGACGGTGTCTGCGACGCAGGCTCCTGCCAGGCTGACCCACGGCACCCGGCTGACGATGCTTAGCGCTGCTTCCTTCCGGACCTGACGCGGTTCGCAAGCCTCCGTTGCGTGGGACCTGGCGATCAACACCGAACGCACAGACCCTGTTTCCGAGCACGCCATCCCTCAGGACGGGAATTCGGCCCGGCTAGAGCGGATTGCCGGTACAGGGAACCGCTAGCTCCCCGCTTAGCACGGTCACCGTAAAGGGTATCAGCTTGCTGCCGCCCGCTCTTCGGCCTCGCGCAGACGGCGGGCCAGCATGCGTGCGATTTTCACGGCGATCGCGGGGTGCTGCTCGAGCAGCGGCGTGAACTGCCAGGAGGTCAGGCCGAGCACCCGCACGGGCGACTCGGCGATCACCGAGGCGGTGCGCTTGCCACCCTCGTCGAGCAGTGCGACCTCGCCAAACGAGTTGCCCGGGCCGAGCGTGGCCCGCCGGTCGCCGTGCACCTCGACGCGGCACGTGCCGTCGGCGATGACGAAAAAGCCTACGCCGCCCTCGCCCTCGCCCACGACGGTGTCACCAGTGTCATAACGGCGCTCCTTGACGGCGTTCGCAACAGCCGTGAGCTCCTTGTCGGAGAGCCCGTCGAAGAGCGGGACTCTGCGTAGGATCTCCGTGCGCTCGTCAGACATGCGACTCCTCTCGTTGGTGCCCTGGCCGAAGGCCCATACTACAACGGCCCAGGTGCCTGTCGGCAAGTGCGCTGGAACCGCTGCAATACTGCCTGCTCCAGGAGAGGTGTCCGAGTTGGCTTAAGGAGCGCGACTGGAAATCGCGTAAGTGGGGTTAGCCCCTGCTTCGCGGGTTCGAATCCCGCCCTCTCCGTTTCCCATAGCGCCCGGAAGGTCTTCCAAAGGTGCTCCTGCGACGCTGGTTCGTGGCGAAGGTTGCGATCCCTGAAGGGGGTAATTCGAGCGCCGCCCCGGCGGTGGCAGCCTGAGCGCGAAAGGGAACACATGAAGCAACGGATCAAATGGCGGCGTTCGCGCAACGCCGTGTACCTCGTGGTCGCCGCCGCAGCCGGACTGGCAGTGATCACCTCCACTGCGCTCCGGTCGCCGGCGCCGCAGGCCGCGGAGGCCGACACGAGCCCGGGCAAGACGCGGACGTACTACGTCGCAGCGGTCGAGGTGCCATGGGACTACGCGCCGAGCGGGAAAAACCTCGTCACCGGCGAGGCCTTTGACGAGACGGCGAACGTCTTCGTGCAGCGCGGCCCGGACCGCATCGGCAAGACGTACATCAAGGCGGTCTACCGCGAGTTCACGGACGCGACGTTCACCCAGCAGAAGGCACGTCCTGCGGCTTGGCGTCACCTCGGAGTGCTGGGGCCGGTCGTCCATGCGGAGGTCGGGGACACCATCAAGTTCGTGTTCAAGAACACCCTGCGCATCCCCGCATCGGTGCATCCTCATGGCGTCTTCTACGAGAAGGACTCCGAAGGGGCCCCATATGCGGATGGCACCGGCGGAGCCGACAAGCGGGACGACATCGTGCTTCCGGGCCGCAGCCACACGTATACCTGGAAGGTGCCGGAGCGAGCGGGCCCGGGACCGATGGACGGCAGCTCGGTGGTGTGGATGTACCACTCGCATGTCGACGAGCCGGCCGACACGAATGCCGGGCTGATCGGCCCGATCATCGTGACCGCCAAGGGCATGGCGAGGGCAGACGGATCGCCGAAGGACGTCGACCGCGAGCTGGTGACGATGTTCACCGTGTTCGACGAGAACGCCAGCCCCTATCTGGATGCCAACATCAACCGCTTCGCCGGCAATCCGGGCTCGGTCAACCCGGAGGACGAGGGCTTCATCGAGAGCAACCTGATGCACTCCGTCAACGGCTACGTGTACGGGAACCTGCCAGGGCTTCGGGCTGCCAACGGCGACCGGGTTCGCTGGTACGTGATGGCCCAGGGGACAGAGGTCGACCTGCACACTCCGCACTGGCACGGCAACACCGTGACGATCAACGGGATGCGCACCGACGTCGCAGACCTGCTGCCGATGAGCATGCTGGTTGCCGACATGACGCCTGATGCGAGCGGCACATGGCTATACCACTGCCACGTGAACGACCACATCATCGCCGGAATGCAGGCGCTCTATACGGTCGAATAGGCGATCGGAGGCACAGCGTGTGGCGCCCCTTGCCGGGGGCGTCACACGCCGCTTCCGCTGTATGCTGCGGGCGTACCCCAGGGCGCATAGCTCAGCTGGGAGAGCGTCCGCCTCACGCGCGGAAGGTCACAGGTTCGAGCCCTGTTGCGCCCATTTTTGCCGTCAGGTGGCCGAGTTCGCCGGCCAGAACCGAACGGCGCTGAGGCGGACAGCCAGAACCGCGACCACGATCCATGCGCCGATGGCGGCCAGAGGCATCTCGTCGAGGACGTGTCCCCACTCACCGGCGACAATGCGAACGAGAATCACCATGCACACGAGGCCCACGGCCCAGGCCCGAACACGTGGCCGGAGAATGGTGCGCCGAACCGCGGTCAGCGCCGCGAGACGGGTGAGCGCCCAGTCGGTGAACCGTCCGACGAACGAGATCAGAGGCTCCAGCACCGGACGCATCGCCACGCGCGCGGTGAAGTAGCCGGCGGCGAACGACACGACAAAACTGGCCGCCACGTCGGTTGGATGGTGCATTCCGGTCAGGACACGAGATGCACCGACCAGCACGGCGAAGCCCAGGAACAGCCACCCTGCTCGGCGCGAGACGAAGAAGATGCCGAAGGCGATCGCGAACGCCGCGGTGGCGTGATCGCTCGGGAATGACGGATCGGCCGAAGGCGTGACCAGCGGGATGATGCTGTGGTGCGCTTCGTACGGGCGGGCGCGTTCCCAGACGTGTGAGATCACCTGGTTGACGGCCAGGCCCACGGCTGCGGCGGAGAGTCCGGCGGCACATGCCCGCTTCCATGTTGTCTCGCCGGGCGCGGAGAGCAGCCAGAGACCGACCGCCATCACGCCGAAAAGCGCCACACCGTACGATGTGAACTCGGTGGCCACACTGCCCAGCAGCGGATGCGCATGCATGACCTGATTCACCCATTGCTCGAACGTGTATTCCAAGCGGTGCTGCCCCTCTCCGGACTTGTCGACTGCCTCCAAGGATAGGTGTTGATGGCGCAGCCTCCGCGAACGTCAGGTGCTCCCGGGGAGCACCAGGCCGCTCCGGTCAAACCGACCGAGCGCGAGGCGTTCTGGTTCTGGCTCAAGCTCGGCTGCATCAGCTTCGGCGGGCCGGCAGGCCAGATCGCGATCATGCACGACGAGCTGGTCGAGCGTCGCAAGTGGATCTCGGAGCGGCGCTTTCTCCACGCCCTGAACTTCTGCATGGCGCTGCCCGGCCCTGAGGCGCAGCAGCTCGCCTCCTACATCGGGTACTCGCTTCACGGCGTCCGGGGGGCGATCACATCGGGCGGCTTGTTCGTCCTGCCGTCGTTCGTCCTGCTCTGCGTGATGAGCGGGGTCTACGTGGAATACGGCGATGTCACCGTTGTCGACGGCGTCGTACGGGGATTGGGCGCCGCTGTCGTGGCGCTCGTGCTCGCCGCGGTGATCCGGGTCGGCGGCCGTGTGATCCACACCCCCGCCGGGCTCGTGATGGCGGCGGCAGCGTTCGGCATGATCGTCGCGGGTGTCCCATTCCCTGTCGTCCTCGTGTTCGCGGCGGCGATCGGGTACCTCGCCGGCCGGTTCAACCCGCAACTGCTGGGTCGCCCATCGGCCCATGGGGAAAGCGACGCGATCGATCAGCCGCCCGCCGCGGTCGATATCCGGCTGCTCCGGCGATTCGCCGTGGCGCTGGTCGTCTGGATCCTTCCGGTCATCGCTCTCGTGCTGGCAGGTGGGCTGATCGGAGACCTGGCGGGCTTCTTCACGCTCGCGGCACTCGTCACCTTCGGCGGTGCATATGCCGTCCTGCCCTACGTCGCCGACCAGGCGGTGAACCACTACCACTGGCTGTCCTCCAAGGACATGATCGCCGGGCTCGCACTGGGGGAGTCGACCCCTGGCCCGCTGATCATGGTCAACACGTTCGTCGGGTTTCTCGCCGGCTACAACATCGAGGGCGGCCTCGCCTGGGGCCTCCTTGGCGCCACCGTCGCAACGCTTGCGACCTTCGTCCCGTCGTTCGTGTTCATCATCAACGGGGCGCCGATCATCGACCGCATCCGCACGGCCGGCTCGTTCGCGAATGCCCTCAACGGCATCACCATTGCCGTTGTCGGAGTGATCGGCGGGCTGGCCGTCTTCGTGGCCGAGCACGCGTTGCTCGACGACGGCGACGTCGAGTGGATCCTGGCCGCCACCGCCGTGGCCGCGTTCGTCGCGGTCTGGCGTTTCCGGGTCGGAGTCGTCACGACCGTGCTCGTGTGCGCAGCGGTCGGGCTTATCGAGACGCTGGTTCGCTGAGCGCTTCGGCGCTCCGCGCAGCCACGACCGCTCGGACCGGCGCCAGTTCGTACGTCTTCGCCGCCGCGCGCAGGCAGTCGCCAATGGGCGCAAACAGATCTTCGACGCTGATGCCGAAGGCGGCAGCGCAGTTACGCACTGTCCGCGATCGCGGGTCAGACCGGCCGTTGAGGATGTTCCACAGCCCCTGAGGGGAGAGCCCCAGGTACTCGGCCAGTTCGCGCTGCAGCAGGTCGTGCATTCCAACCAGGTGGCGCAAGTTCGCGCCGATAGTGCCCTCGGGAAGGTGTGTCATTTTGCCTTTGTCGGTTGTGGCTTGACGAGTGACAAGACCAAGGGTACGGTGATTTAGTCCACAAAGTCAATAGACAAAGGGGGAAAGTTGAAGAGAATACAACTTTCGGCCCTGTTGCTCGTGGTTGCGCTGCCCCTGCTAGCGGCAGGTTGCGGCGGTTCGAGCGGCAGTGGTGACGGCACCGGCGGCGGAGGGAAAGCCAAGCTCGACCTTGTCGCCTATTCGACGCCGGCGGAGGCCTACGCCCAGCTGTTCTCTGCATTCCAGGCGACCGACGCGGGCACGAACGTCGACTTCAGCGAGTCGTACGGCGCGTCAGGCGACCAGAGCCGGGCGGTCGAGGCCGGCCAGTCAGCCGATTTCGTGCACTTCGCCCTGGAAACCGACATGAAGCGCGTCGTCGACGCCGGCATGGTGGACGCCGGCTGGAACACGGGTCAGTACAAGGGCAAGCTCGTCAACTCGGTCACCTCCTTCATCGTTCGTGAGGGCAACCCGAAGAACATCACCACCTGGGACGACCTCCTGAAGTCCGACGTCGAGGTTGTGATCGCCAACCCGTTCACCTCCGGCGGTGCCCGCTGGAACGTGATGGCGGCATACGGCGCCCAGCTCGAGCAGGGCAAGACGGAGGAGCAGGCGGTGCAGTACCTGTACGAGCTCTACAAGCACGTCAAGGTGCAGGACTCGAGCGCTCGCGACGCGCTCGCGACCTTCACCGGTGGCCGCGGCGACGTCCTCCTCTCGTATGAGAACGAGGCGATCCTCGCCGAGGCGAAGGGTGAGCCTGTCGAGCATCGGGTGCCCGACCAGACGATCCTGATCGAGACCGTTGCGGCGATCGGGTCGAAGACGAAGAACCCAGCGCAGGCCCAGGCGTGGCTCGACTTCCTCTACACCCCTGAGGCGCAGAAGGTCTTCGCCGACGACGGCTACCGGCCGGTGGTGGAGGGCGTGACAGGGAAGTACGACTTCCCGCAGCCCGCCAGCCTCTTCACGATCGACGATCTCGGTGGATGGTCTGACGTCAAGGACAAGTTCTTCGACGACACGACCGGCATCATGGCGTTGGTGGAGAAGTCCATTGGTGTCTCAACCAGCGGCTAGCGCCCCTTCGGCGCCGAGGCGCTTCGCTCCCGCCGTCAGCCTCCCCGGGCTGGCGGCGGGAGTTGCTGTCCTCTATCTCAGCCTGGTCGTCCTGATCCCGCTTGCTGCGCTGACGTGGAAGGCGCAGGGTGGCGGCTGGGACCAGTTCTGGGATGCGATCAGCGCTCCCGACGCGTGGTCGGCGCTGAAGCTGACCGTCGCCGTGTCGCTGATCGTCGTCCTCCTCAATGCGTTTTTTGGGACGGTTGTCGCGTGGGTGCTGGTTCGTGACCGCTTTGTCGGCCAGAACGTCATGAACACCCTGGTCGACCTGCCGTTCGCGCTGCCGACGATCGTCGTCGGCGTCGTCCTGCTGCTGCTCTACGGCACAGATTCGCCGCTCGGTATCGACGTGGCATTCACCCGCGCCGGCATCGTGCTCGCACTGATGTTCGAGACCCTGCCGTTCGTCGTGCGAAGCGTGCAGCCGGTGCTGCTCGAGCTCGACCGTGAGATGGAGGAGGCCGCCGCGTCGCTCGGCGCCCGCCAGTTCACCTCGTTTCGGCGCATCGTGCTGCCGAACTTGATCCCGGCGATCCTCTCGGGAGGCGGGCTTGCTCTCGCCAAGGCGATCGGCGAGTTCGGTTCGGTGGTGCTGATCTCCGGCAACATCCCGTTCGAGACGCAGGTCACCTCGGTGCTGATCTTCGGGCGGATCGAGAGCGACAACCCCGGGGGGGCCACTGCGCTTTCGGTCGTGATGCTCGGCATCGCACTGTTCATCCTGCTCGTCATCGCGGGGATCCAGCGCTGGGGGGCCAAGCATGCTGGCTAAGTACTCGCTGCGATTCATCGCCCTCGGCTACATGCTGGTCCTGCTGCTCATCCCCGTGGGGATGATCGTCCGGAAGGCGTTCGAGGATGGCTGGGGCCCATTCTGGACGTCGGTCACCGACCCCGACATGTTGAACGCGCTCAAGCTGACCCTCGAGGTGGCGGCGATCACGGTGCCCCTCAATACCGTGTTCGGGATCATCATCGCGATCATGCTCGTGCGCCACGAGTTCCCCGGCCGAGCGCTGATCAACTCGATCCTCGCGCTGCCGTTTGCGCTCTCGCCGGTCGTGGTCGGGCTCTGCCTGATCCTCGCGTACGGCCAGTTCGGCTGGTTTGGAGACGACCTGTCGCAGGCGGGGCTCCAGGTCATCTTCTCGTTCCCCGGCATTGTTCTGGCGACGATCTTCGTGTCCCTGCCGTTCGTGGCTCGCGAGGTGATGCCGGTGCTGCGCGAGATCGGCACCGAGCAGGAAGAGGCCGCAGCGACACTGGGCGCGGGCGCCTGGTCGACGTTTCGCCGCGTGACGCTCCCGGCAATCCGCTGGGGCGTGATCTACGGAGTCATCCTCACGACGGCGCGCGCCATCGGCGAATACGGCGCGGTCGCCGTCGTCTCCGGCAAGGTGATCGGCGAAACCGAGACCATGCCGCTGCTCGTGCGGCGGTGGTACGAGGGCTTCGACAAGCAGGGCGCGTACAGCGCCGCGGTGCTGCTTGCCGCGATCGCGCTCGTGACCGTTCTATTGATGAGCTTCTTGAAGCCCGGGAGGGAGAAGACCTGATGGCGATCCACGCCATGAACGTGACCAAACGCTTCGGAGACTTCGTCGCACTCGACGACGTCTCGCTGGAGATCGCCGACGGATCCCTGACCGCGCTGCTCGGCCCGAGCGGCAGCGGCAAGTCGACCCTGCTCCGCGTGATCGCGGGGCTCGAGCGGCCGGACTCGGGCAGCGTCCGTCTCGGCGGCCGCGATGTGACCAGCCTGCCGGCCTACAACCGCGGCATCGGCTTCGTGTTCCAGCACTACGCAGCCTTCAAGCACATGACGGTGGCCAAGAACATCGCGTTCGGCTTGGAGATCCGCAAGCGGCCGAAGGCCGAGATCAAGCGGCGTGTCGCGGAGTTGATCGAACTCGTCCACCTGGACGGCCTCGGCAACCGGTATCCCTCCCAGCTCTCCGGCGGCCAGCGCCAGCGCATGGCTCTCGCCCGGGCGCTCGCTGTAGAGCCGGAGGTGCTGCTGCTGGACGAGCCGTTCGGTGCGCTCGACGCCCGTGTCCGCAAGGACCTGCGCGAGTGGCTGCGGCGCCTGCACGACGAGGTGCACGTGACCACGGTGATCGTGACGCACGATCAGGAGGAGGCCATGGAGGTCGCCGACTCGGTCGTCGTCATGCACGAGGGCAAGATCGAGCAGGAGGGCCCACCGCGGGAGCTGTACGAGCATCCCGTGAACAGCTTCGTGATGAGCTTCGTCGGGCCGGTCAGCCACATCGATGGCGCGCTGGTGCGCCCGCACGACCTCGAGATCCTCTACACGCCCAATGGGACGACCCAGCCGGCCGTGGTGGAGCGGCTCGTCCACCTCGGCTTCGAGGTGCGGGTGCTGCTGCGGCTCGAGGATGGCAGTGCGCTCACCGCCCAGCTGACCCGCGACGAGGCCGACAGGCTCGGCTTCGAGGCGGGCACGTCCGTGTTCGTCCGACCGCGCAAGGAGCCGCAGTTCTCTGCGGCCGAGGCAGCGCCGGTCGATCTCGAGGCCGCCGCGCCCGAGGAGGTGTGACGAGGGGCCGGGGCCCGCTCTCGCGGGCCCCGGCCCCATCGCCGGCTTACTCGTATTGCAGGGCTTCGAGCACGTTCAGGCGCGAGGCACGCCGAGCCGGCAGGATGGCTGCCAGGATTCCGGCGATGATCGCCGCGCCCACGACTGCGATGAGCAGGCCGTAGGGGATCGAGAACACGATGCCCTGGTCCTCGAGGCCCTTCGACAGGATCCAGCCGAAGGCGAGGCCGACGACGATGCCCAGAATCCCGCCGATCACCGCGGTGATCACGCTCTCGTAGCGCACCACTCGCCGCAGCTGGCGCCGAGTCATCCCCACGGCCCGCAGCATGCCGATCTCGCGCGTCCGTTCGAATACCGACAGTGCGAGCGTGTTGACGATGCCGAACAGCGAGATCACGACGGCCATTCCGAGCAGCACGTACAGGAAGCCGAGGAAGCCGTTCACCTGATCCTCGGTGAACTTCTTGTACTCGTCGTTCGTCCGTACGTTCGCCACCGGGAAGCCCTCCAGGGCCTGCCCGACCGACGCCTTGCCCTGCTCGGGCGAGATGCCGTCGTCGAGCCCGACCAGGATGACGCCTGGGTCGGCGGTATCGGAGAATGTGTCGAACGTGAGGTTCGACACCGTGAACCCGGCCATCAGCGTCGGGTCCTTGTACTGGCCTGTGACCGTCAGCTCGACGCGATTGTTGTCGACGGAGGTGATGGCGAAGGTGTCGCCCTTCTGGAGGTCGTGAGACTTCGCGAACTGCTCCTCGACCAGGGCGTCGTTCCGGCCGAGGTTCAGTGCCAGGTTGTCCGAGCCGCCCTCCTGCCAGTTGAAGGTGTAGACCCGTGTGATCGTCTCGGGATCGACACCGTTCACGAAGTCGCGCCCGCCGTTTCCGATCCTGACCTCCGAGAAGGCGAGGCCGGTTGCGACGTCAACGCCCTGGGCCTGCCCGGCCGCCGTAACCGCGGCGGCGGGGATCGTGGCGAAGTCGTCGTTCTGGACGATCAGGTCGCCAGTGATCGACTTGTCGAGCGAGCCGAGGAACGAGTCCTTGAACCCGTTCACGAACACGGCCATGAACACGACCAGGGCAAGGCCGATCATCAGGGCAGACGCCGTCACCGCTGTGCGCGACGGGCTGCGGACGGTGTTCTCTCGAGCCAGCCGGCCGGTCTGCTTGGACGGCCGCTCCGGCGGCCACTCGAGCAGCGGCAGGCTGAACAGCGGGAAGAGGATCACCCACAGGATGAAGAACGGGGTCGCCGCGAAGATCAGCACGATGCCGGCGACCTCGAGGACGATGAGCGAGATGATCAGCAGCCATCGTGGCAGCCGCGAGACCGCGTTGCCGACCGGGCGGACGCCGGGAATCCAGCGGACGCCGTGGCCGACGTACTGCAGTCCCAGCACGATCCATTCCAGCGGCCAGCCGATGCCGCGGGCCAGAGGCCGCACGACGTGCTTTGCGAGGACGGCCACGGCAAGGAAGCAGAGCATTGCTCCTGCCGCAAGGCTGATCAGCAGGCCGGCGGTGTCGCTGAGGCCGGTGACCGCCTGGATGACGGCCCCCTTGCGCCAGACGCCGTCGACGATGCCGCCGAGCCCTACCAGCACCATCACGGCTGCAACCGGCGTGGCGTGACGTGCCAGCGCGGACGGTGGCAGCTCGGCCCCTTCACGCAGCGCCGCGATCGGCGGCACCCGCGTTGCCCTGAACGCCGGGCCCAGTGCCGCGGCGAGCGCGACTGAGGTACCGACGAGCAGTGGCAGGCCGACTGTCAGGGGCGTGAACGGGATGCTGGTGCTCGGGATCTCGAAGCCGATGGCGCCGAAGATGGCCGTCAGCAGCTGGGCGAATCCGATGCCCGCAAGGACGCCGATGATCGACGAAACCACGCCGATCAGGAGCGCCTCGAGCAACACCGACCGCAGCACCTGCCGGCTGCTCGCACCGATCGTGCGGAGCATGGCGAACTCGCGGATGCGCTGCGAGACGGTGATCGAGAACGTGTTGAAGATGATGAACCCGCCGACGAACACCGCAGCTCCGGCGAACGCCAGCAGTAGCGGCGTCAGGAAGCTGTCGATGCTGCCCGCGACCTGATCGGTCTGGCTCTGCGCCGCCTCGGCGGCCGTCTCGACCTTGACCTCGTTCGGCAGCGCCTCCTGCAGGTTCTTCTTGAGCTCCTCGACGCTGGTTCCCGACGCGGCGTCGACGTAGACGGTCGAGGTCTGGCCTTCGCGGTCGTAGAGCCGCTGAGCGTCCTCGAACGTCGTCGTGACGATGGTCGCGCCCGCGAGCGACGAGACGTCGCCGTAGTTGAAGATGCCGACCAGCGTCACCGGCACGGTGCCGTTCGAGGTGGCGAGCTGCACCTTGTCGCCGACCTTCAGGTTCTCGTCGTCGGCGAGCTTCTTGTTGATGGCAACCTCGCCGGATGCCTGCGGCTCGTGGCCGCTCAGCATCGTATTCGGGCTGAAGGGCTCGGAGACCCAGGAGAACACGAAGCTGGGCGCTCCACCGCTCGACCCGGCGTAGTCGCCGTCGACGACGAGTGCCCCGATCGCCTGTACCTGCCCCTCGACCTTGCCGACGCCGGGCACGGCCTTCGCCTCGTCGATGACGGAGTCCGGCATCGGGCCCGGCTGCGCCGAGTCGGAGGTGAACGCGGTGTTCTTCGAGAGCACGATGTCGGTGCCCTCGAGCCCGGTGCTGAAGTTGTCCGAGAATCCACTGTTGATCTGATCCCGGAGCACGAACGTCCCCGAGATCATGGCGGTGCCGAGGATGATCGAGATCATCGTCAGCACGGTCCGCAGCTTGCGGCCGAAGAGACCGCGGATGGCGACAAGGGTCACTGTCCTGAGACCTCCGACATGGCGCTCAGCACATCACCTGCGCTCGAGCGGCCCTGGTCGCGGACGATCAGCCCGTCTGCCAGGAACAGGATCCGGTCTGCCATCGCCGCGGCGCGGGCGTCATGCGTCACCATCACGGTCGTCTGGCCGTAGTTATCCACCGTCTCGCGCAGCAGCACGAGGATCTCCTCGCCGGTCTGCGAGTCGAGGTTTCCGGTCGGCTCGTCGGCGAACATCACCGTCGGCCGGGTCACAAGGCCGCGGGCGATCGCCACCCTCTGCTGCTGGCCGCCGGACAGCTCGGCCGGCCGGTGGCGGCGCCTGTCGGCAAGGCCGACCCGGCTGATGACCTCGTCGACCCAGCCCTTTGCGGGTGTGCGTCCCGCGATGCGCAGCGGGAGCATGATGTTCTCCTCGGCCGTCAGCATCGGCAGCAGGTTGAAGAACTGGAAGATGAAGCCGATGTGGTCGCGCCGAAGCAGCGTCAGCTGCTGGTCGCCCATCCGCGTGATGTCGTTGCCCTCGATGGTCACGCTGCCCTTGGTGGGCCGGTCAAGCCCTGCCAGGATGTGCATCAGCGTCGACTTGCCGGAGCCGGACGGCCCCATGACTGCCGTGAACTGGCCTCTCGGGATCTCTACGGAAACGCCTCGCAGCGCGTCGACAGCGGTGTCGCCCTGGCCGTACCGCCGGGTTACATCGCTCGCGACGACAACCGCGCCGTTGGTTGTCATGTCCTCCACGCTCACTCCTTCGGAAGCTTTCGTGTGCGGATCGTGCCGCGAGCACCCCGCACCGCGCGAGTGGGCTACCTTCCCCCGTTGGTACGGGTATCCCCACCCTTGATTGTCTCGTGAGCGCCTAGGAGGCGGCGTCGCCGGCCGCTGTTGCGGCCTCGGTGGTGCAGATTGCGAGCACCAGCCGGAACAGCTCCTCCAGGCGATGGTCGGACAGCGGTCCCGGATTGCGCTGTGTCAGCGCTGCCAACAGGGCCTCCTCGCGCCCGTGGTCACGAAGAGGATAGTCGTTGGATCGTTTGTGCGCATGGAGCTCCGAAACCAGCGTGGCGCGGCGGTTGATCGCCTCGAGGAGCTCCTCGTCGATCGCGCTGATGCGCGCACGGTAGTCGGCGACGGTGGGGTCGTTCGCGAAGTCCATCGGCGGCGAGTTTACCCGCCGGCCGCGGCAGTAAGCAGCGACACCAGGATGCTGCCCGTGTTCACCACCGCATGTGCAACCACTCCAGGCCACACCGATCCGGTGCGCCTGCGGAGCTCCCCCAGCACGAGGCCGGCGACGAGCACTGGGGGGATCAGCTCCGGTATGCCATGTGCCAGGGCGAACAGCACGGCGCTGCCGAGGACGGCGAAACGGCCCAGCGCGGCGAAGATGAGCCCCCGGAACAGCAGCTCCTCACACAGCGGTGTCAGCAGCCCGAGGATGACGAGCGCCAGCGCGAGGGTCACCCACTCGTTGCCGTGAGGCATCCTCTCGGGCGTGATCCCCTGCTCCCGTTCGGCGTGGAGGAACGGCTCCAGCACGAGGGCCGCCACCACGATCACCGCGACCGCTCCGGCCACCAGCATCGCCACACGTCGCAGGGATTGGCGTGGCGGGCGCAGGGCCAGGATGTCGGCGGGGTCGGCGCGCGAGAGCCACGCTGCCAGAACCGCGTAGCCGCCGAGAAGGAGCGCCGAGACCGCAGCCACCGCGATCAGGTCGGCGTCGTAGATGCCGTTCTTCCGCTCCGGCGCCGACGAGGCAGAGGCCACGTTGAGCGCGATCAGCGACACCGGCGGGAGCAGCCACCACGGGCTCACACGATGGGGCTGCGGGCTCGTGCTCATTCGTCGAGGATGCCCGGAAGGTCGGTCAGGGAAGCGATCGTGCCCGGCGCTGGGCTCTCGCTGCGGTCGACGATGACCACATCCAAGCCGGCTGCCCGCGCTCCCTCGCCGTCGGTGTCGTCCCTGTCGCCGACGTGGAGCACTCGTGCGGGGTCGACCCCGAGCCTCTGTACGGCCAGCCGGAACATGGCCGGGTCCGGCTTCGGCGTACCCGCTGTGGCGGAGTCGACGACGGCGTCGAAGCGGAGGCCCACGTGGTCGAGCGCCTCGGGCAGCGAGCAGTCCCAGTTCGAGACGACCGCCGTCGCGAGGCCGCGCTCCCTGATGGCCGCCAGTGCGGGCTCCACGTCGTCGAAGGGGCGGAACCGCAGGGCGTCGGCGAGCACCACAAGCGCATCCTGCGCCGGGTACCCAAGCCCGAGCTCCTCGAGCACGATCCCGGCGCATTCGAGGCGCACCTCGCGGAGCGTCGCCGCGTCCCGGGCGCGGTGGCAGTTGGCGACGTAGTGCGAGATCTCGGCTGTGAAGGCGCGCCGCGCGTCCTGCGGCGAGATCTCCTCGCCCAGCCGCTTTGCGACGGCCGAGCGCAGGCGCTCGAAGGGCCTGTCCAGCTCAATCAAGGTGCCGTAGGCGTCGAGCAGGACGGCGTCGTAGCGCGGCATGGTCGTGCGGGAGGCTACAGCTGGAGGTCGCGGTGAATCGCGGTGGCGACCAGCACAAGGCTGTGTGCCACCCGGGGACCGTCGTCAAACAGCGTCGCACGGTCGATCTCGCTGATGGTGCCGCTCTGCACGGCCGGCAGATTCTTCAGTCCGGGGTTCGACTTCAGCTCCTCCGGCGTCAATCCCTGGCCCTTGATCGATATCCACGCCTCCGGCGCTGCGGTGCGCAGATCGGCGACGGTGAGCTGCGTGCCCCTACGCGCGTCGGCTGCGACGTTCACGCCACCGGCGAGCCGCAGCAGATCCGCGGGCAGATCGTCCGGTCCGATCGTGTAGCGGAATCCGGCATCCACGAAGGTCGGCACCTTCGGCAACCCGGCCACGGCGTCTCGCACCCGCGTCAGCTCGGCGTCGATTCCCGCCACCACCTCGCGCGAGCGCTCCGCCCGGCCGGTCATCAATCCCAGCTCGAGAATGTCCTCCCTCACGCCCTCGACACTGTCCGCGCGCACGACATAGACGTTGGCACCGACCCGCAGCGCGAGCCGGTTCGCATCGTCCTTGGTCGGCACGAGGCTTGCCGGGGCGAGGATCAGGTCGGGCTTGGCTCGCCGCAGCGCCTTGATGTCCGGCTCTCCCTGGGGAGTGATCATCACCAGGGGCTTCAGGGCCCCCTTTGGGTAGGTCTCTCTGCCGCTTCGCCCCTTGACCAGCTTTCCGGCGCCGAGCGTGAAGACGGTGGCCGTCATGCCCGGGTCGAGCGACACGATCCGCTGGGGGGCGACGTCGATGCGCACCTCGCGCCCAAGCGAGTCGCGCGCCGTCTGTGGGAACAGCGGCAGCGGCCCGATCGGCTCTTCCTTGAAGCCGCATCCGGCGAGCACCGCCGCGAGTGCGATCAGAGCCACGAGTCGGGGCAGCATCGCGGGCGATTGTACTGTTCGTGCTGTGCAGCGCCGCAGCTGGTTGTTCCGCGCGTTCATCGCGGTTGTGCTGGCCGGGATCGCGATTTACCTGCCGGCCGAGCTCGCGCGCCGTGCAACGGCGCCGAACGGCAACGTCGACTTCGTCTCGCACCCGCTCGAGGGGTGGAAGTTCCTGATCGAGGTGGCGACGGACCGCCCGTCGGCGCGCGCGGGCTCCCCGGAGGCGGCACGCCGGATCGCGCTGGAAGCGTTCGATGACGGTCGCGTGCGGCCTTCGCGGGTCGATCTTCTGTGGCTGCCGGACAGCCGCGTGCGTGTGCGCACCGAGCAGGGGAGCCGCGACCTGGCGACGAACTCACGACTAGTGTGGAGAGTGACGGGACAGGTGATGCCTGACGTGCACAGCCGTACCGTCGGGCTGATCGACTTTGCCTCTGGGGTGGTGATCTACGACGCGCGAGTGGCTCAGTGATAACTGGCCGACGTTTGCAATCGCCATCAGCGTGATGGTCGTGCTGTGGGGTGTCGATCGCCTGCTGGTCCGCTACGGCCGGCATTGGACCGATCGGATGCCTGTCGCAGACAGGGTCGTCCTCGAGACGCGATACCGCCTTCTGCGCCGGGTCGTGTCGGCTGTCGTGCTCGTGCTGGGCATCGGCGCCGTGCTGTTCAACATCCCTTCGACCCAGGATTACGCCAAGACGGTGTTCGCGTCGTCGGCTGTGATCGGGCTTGCGGTCGGCTTCGCGGCGCGCTCCACCCTGGCAAACTTCGTTGCAGGAATCATGATTGCCGTCAACCAACCGGTTCGCCTCGGCGACCGCGTTCAGATCAGCGATGTGGATGGCCAGGTCGAAGACATCGGCCTCGCATACACGCGGCTGCGCACCGCGGACAACCGCAGGGTGCTGATCCCCAACGAGGAGCTGGCCAACTCGCGCGTCACGAACCACACGCTGATCGACCAGTCGAGCCTGGCCCAGGCAAAGGTCACCTTGCCGCTGCATGTCGATCCGGCCCGCGTCCGGGAGGTGCTGGCCGAGCTCGTCCCCGCTGCGCCAGGGCGGTCAGGTGACCGGCCCGACCCCGGAGTCACGGTCACCGACCTGACAGAGACCCACGCGGTCTACTCCGTCGGCGTGTGGACGCCCGACCCGGCGCAGGCTGCGCAGACCGCGGCTTGGCTGCGCGAGCGCGCGCTCGGGCGGCTGGCGGCCGAGGGGCTGTTCGACGAGACAAGCGCGGTGGTCAAGTGAGCCCGCGCGATCGCCGGCCGTCATATGACGAGGTCCTCGCTCACGTGGCGCACAAGCGGCGGCGCCGCCGCGGCCGTGAGCGCCGCTCCAGCCGCCGTTCGCTGCTCACCGGTTTCGGCCTCACGCTCGTCCTGGGCTTCTTTGCGCTCCTCGCGGGCGGGGCCGTTGCCGGCGCCATCTACGTGCAGGACACGCTCTCGGGCGTCAGCCTGGACAACCTGCAGGCCAACCCGCCGGGCATCAACTCGAGGATCTACGATCGCGAGGGGAACCTGGTCGAGACCATCTCGTCGACCGAGAACCGCACCCCGGTCGCGAGCGACAAGATCTCGCCGTGGCTGAAGGCGGCCACCGTTGCGATCGAGGACAGGCGGTTCTTCGACCACAAGGGCGTGGACTACCAGGGCATTTTCCGTGCGGCCGTCGACAACCTGCAGGCGGGATCGATCCAACAGGGCGCCTCGACCATCGAGCAGCAGCTCGTCCGCAACCTCTACCTCTCCAACGAGGAGACGTTCAGCCGCAAGCTCCGCGAGGCGTATCTGGCGATTCAGATGTCGCAGGAGTGGTCGAAGGACAGGGTGCTGACCGAGTATCTGAACATCGTGCCGTACGGGGCCGTCACGTACGGCTGCGAGGCCGCGGCGTTGCGGTACTTCGCCAAGCACTGTTCCTCCCTGAAGATCGCGGAGGCGGCGCTTCTCGCCGGGCTGCCGCAGAATCCGATCCTTCTCAACCCCATCGCGAACAGGGCGGGCGCGAAGTCCCGCCGCAACGAGGTGCTGTTGGCCATGCGCGACACGGGCGCCCTCACCCAGCTGCAGTACGAAGAGCTGGTCGACCGCCCGCTGGGAATCAAGCGCGGTGGCTACCTCGACCGTACCGCCCCCGACAACGGGTACTTCGTCGCGTGGGTGCGACAGCTGATGGAGTCCGACCCGCAGTGGGGGACGAACACGGTTCGCCTGGGCGGGCTTCAGATCCACACGACGCTCGATCCGGAGCTGCAGGATGCGATGCACCGGGTGCTGACCGACACGATGAACTGGGAGGGTGCCCCTGCGGCGGCCATGGTGGCGATCGACCCGCGCACCGGAGAGGTGCTGGCGATGGACGCGTCTGTCCCCTACAGCAAGAACGCGCAGTACAACATCCCGGCCGAGGCCTACCGGCAGACCGGATCGACGTTCAAGATGTTCACGCTGACGGCGGCCATCGCGGCCGGGTACAACCCGGACACGACCATGGAGCTGTCGGCGCACCTCGAGTACCTCTTCCCGAACACGGCGATCGGGCCGAACAACCCGTGGTCGGTCGACACGGCGTCGGACAGCGAGATGCTGAATGCGCCGCGGTCGCTCACCGACGCCACGACGCACTCCGACAACACGGTGTTCGCGCGGCTCGCCATCGACCTCGGGGCGGAGAACATCGTCAACATGGCGCACCGCCTGGGGATTCCGCGATCGGTCGAGCTGGCCCCGGTCCCGTCGATCACGCTCGGCGTCAGCCCCGTGTCGCCGCTCTGGATGACGACGGCGTATGCGACGCTTGCCAACAACGGCGTGCGCCATGACCCGCAGTTCATCAGCAAGGTGAACAGCTCGGAGGGCAAGACGCTCAAGGCGTTTCGCAACCATGGCCGGAGGGTGATCGCCGACGGCGTCGCGTACGAGGCGAACCGCGTCCTCGAGGGCCCGATCTGCTGCGGAACCGCGGCCGGGACCGCACAGTTCGCGGACGGCCGTGTCCAGTCCGGCAAGACCGGCACCACCAACGACTACAAGGACGCCTGGTTCTGCGGTTACACCCCCAACCTCGCCGCCTGTGTGTGGATGGGCGACCGCAAGCGCGAGGTGACGCTGACGAACCTGAACGGCCACGCTCCGTATGGCGGCGACCTCCCCGCGACGATGTGGCGGCTGTTCATGGAGCGGTCATTCCAGCTGCAGGCCAAGAAGTTCCCTCCCGTGTACTCGTGGCCGCTGCCGAAGCGCCCCGTATCGTGGATTCCGTTCGACTCGCAGTTCCCGACCTACATCCCCTGCACCGTCGACTGCGGCCCGAAGACGACCGACAAGAAGCCGGGCGACAAGTCGAATGGCGGCGGCAGCACCGCGCCCGGTGGTGGTAGCGGCGGTGGCGGCGGTGGCGGCGGTGGCGGTGGCGGTGGCGGCGGCGGTGGTGGTGGTGGCGGCGGTGGTGGTGGTGGTGGTGGTGGCGGCGGTGACTAGCACGAAGCCGGCGGCGACGTAGGATCGGCACATGCTGTCGGTCGCCGATGCCCTCGACCTGATCCGCGCCAACTCACCTGCGCTGGCCGCCTCCGAGCAGCCGCTCGCCGGCGCCGTTGGCCGGGTGCTCGCAAAGCCGGTGATGGCAGCCGTCGACCTGCCGCCGTTTGCCACCTCAGCGATGGACGGATACGCCGTGCGGGCCGCGGATCTTGGCGACGGGCCTGTGCCGGTGAGGTTCCGGATTGCCGCGGGCGACCCGCCGTTGGTTCTCGAGCCGGGCACGGCAGCCGGGATCGCGACGGGTGGGCCGGTGCCGCTTGGCGCGGACGCCATCGTGCCGATCGAGGATGCCGAGGAGCGTGACGGCCTGGTTGCCGCCCCGCCTCGCTCCGGAGCGTTCATCCGTCCGGCCGGCGGTGACGTCGCGGCCGGGCAACTGGTCGCTCCCGCGGGCGCAGTGCTGACCCCCGCCGTGGTCGCAGCGATCGCCGCGACCGGTATCGGTACTGTGGTTGTGGTCGACCGGCCGCGAGTTGCGGTCATTGCCACCGGCAGCGAGCTTGTCCAGCCGGGAGAGGCTCTCGAGCCGGGGCAGATCTACGAGTCGAATGGGACGGCCACGGCAGCACTCGCCGCGCGCGCCGGTGCCGAGTTGACCGGATCGGAGACGGTGATCGACGACTTCGGCGAAACCGAGCGCGCGTTTCGCACCGCCATCCAGTCCGCGGACGTCGTGGTCTCGTCGGGTGGCGTCTCGGTCGGCCCGCACGACCACGTCAAACCCGTCCTCGAGCAGCTTGAGGTGCGCGAGGTGTTCTGGAAGGTCGCACACAAGCCGGGGAAGCCACTGTGGTTCGGCGTCGCACCCACCGGTGCTCTGGTCTTCGGGCTGCCGGGAAACCCCGTATCGAGCCTCGTCTGCTTCGAGCTGTTCGTGCGCGAGGCGCTGGATGCGATGTGCGGCGTGCCGCGGCGTCCCCGCCCGGTGGCACGCCTGGCGGCGCCCGTGCAGCGTCTGAAGAACCGTGACCATGCGGTGCGAAGCCGCCTCGTTCCGACGGCCGACGGCATGGAGCTGCACCCGGACGACGCCCAGGACTCGCATCTGATCGTCCATGCGGCCACCGCCGGCGCCGCCGCGCTGGTCGCTGCCGGCGACGGCGTGGCGGAGGCCGGCGAGGTGGTCGAGTACCTGCCGCTCTGATGCTGTTCACGCAGGTGCCTGGCACCTGAGTGAACGGCCGTGTGTGATTCCGGTTAAGACAACCTCGGAGCTGTCATCTCCGGCGGCTCTGCTGCCGACGACGGGTGCAACGGGCCGCTCTGCGCGGGGGCGCTGCGCGGCCACGCTTCGAACTCATGACACTTACCGCCACTCTTGCGCTGGCGGCGTCTGCCTGGGGCATCCTGGGCGCCGCCGGCCCGCTCCTTCAGATCAGATCGATGCGCCGCTCCGGATCCTCCGCGGGCGTCAGCGTGTCGTACCTCGCGCTTTCGGCATCGGGGTACGCCGTGTGGCTGCTCTACGGGATCGCGACGCACAGCGTCCCGCTGATCCTGACCGACGCCATCGGGATCGTCACCCAGACGCTCGCCACCACCGTCGCCTTCCGGCTTTCACGACGGGGGTCAGAGCTTGATGGTGCGGCTGTCCTTGCCCGCGGGCGTTACGGACACGGCACGTGCGAAGATGACGAAGCGCTGCGAGGCGTTGTAGAGGGGGTGGCACGCCGAGAGCATCAGCCGCTCGTAGCCCTGCGCCTTGATGATGCTCCAGTCCTGGTCGTCGACGATCTCGTGCCGCTCCACGCGGTACTGGAACGTCCCATATGGCATCTGGACGCGGATGGAGTCGCCGTCGCGGATATCGTCGATGTGGCGGAACCACGCGCCGAAGGTGGTGCGGTGCCCGGCGATGCCGACCGTGCCGCCGAGGCCGGGGAAGGGCGTGTTCGGGTAATGACCTGGGCCCTTCTTGAGGACCGCGGACGAGGTGCCTTGGACGACCACGATGCTGGAGATCCCGATCCGGCCGATCGTGATGCGGCCGAAGGCATGCCCGCTCGCGTCACGGCCGGCGAAGTCGCGTGCCGCGCGGCGGAGAGCGGCCAGCGCGGCGGTGTCGTCGACGGGAGTGGGCCGCTCCGTGTAGCGCTTCTCGACCTTGTGGAACTCGGTGGTCAGCCCACGCTGCTCCCAGTGCGCCCAGACCCACGTGACCGGGTCGCCCGACCACATCGTCACGCCGCCCCAGATCAGCACACCGACTCCAAGCGCCATCAGACCGTTCGCAACGCGGCGCAGCCGGCGGCTTCTTCGAGGGGGCGGTGCGCCGGCGCCGGCGTCCTCACCCTGCGTCCGCTCGTCGAGGGAACTCGTGCCCATCGTCTCAGTTATAGCCGCGGACCGGGTCGTGCGCTGGCGCGTAGCGTCCTACGATCAGCGCAAAGAGCTGCGCGGCGGACGCAGCGGCGATCGTCAGACAGACGCTGATCAGCGGCGACAGGTAGCCGCTGGCCGTCATTGCAAGCAGCGCACGCGGCGTCGACAACCCCAGGTGGAACCGCACGGAGTACTCGATCACGAGCGCGATTGCCGCCACGAAGCCGAGCAGCCAGAGCACGAACATGTGCCGTCTGCCGAAGCGGGCGGCAATCGGCATCAGCAGCCACAGGTGCGCTGCCGGGAGAAGCAGGATCAGCGTGAACGGGTTGAAGGCGATCAGCAGCGTCGAGGCGAAGACGAGACCGAGCAGGGCCGCCACGAGCCCCCCGGTTCGGTCGGCTCCGGACACATGCGCGCCGCGCACCAGGCGCTGGCGCACCACGAACCGCCACATCAGCAGGCCCGCGCCGACGGCGAGCAGCGCGCCGCTCCAGGTGAGCCCGATGGAGTCGGCCCGCGGAGCGACGGCAACACCCGACGCGAGGTCGCCAGGTAACAGCGGCAGCATCCACAGCCCGACCAATCCCGTGCCCCACGCCGCGCATCGCCAGGCCAGTGCCTTCACGCCCGGGGCGACGGGGATCTGCCGCCGCCGGCACCGTGCCGCAAGGTCGAGGATGCAGGCCAGCGCCGGCGCGAGCAGCGCCACCACGGCAAGCTGTGCCAGCCATCCCCGCATCGTGCGGGAGCCGAAGAAGATCGCGGGTCGCCCGCCCGGCTCGATCTCGCCCGCGCCGTCGAGCTGGACGACGAGGTTGGCGACCACTGTGCCCACCTCGCCCAGCTGCGCGGAGCGATAGCTCGTGAAGTCGGCGTCGAGGTCGGGCGGGGGCCCTGCCGTGAGCGTCAACGCCGGCACGCCGCGCGCCAGCAGCGGGCCCTGCTCGGCGAGCGCATAGGGCACGGCCAGCCCCGACAACTGGTCGAGCAGGCCGGGCACGATCGGCTCCTTGCTTGTCAGCCGGGTGATCACGCTGCGAGCTGTCCGGTACAGCGTGGGTGACGTGCCCCGGGCGACCCGCTCCGGCCTGATCACGATCCGCAGTGGCGTCCCCTCGGCGGCCGCGACCGAGTCCAGCACGATGGCCGCCGCGACTCGGGGGGCGAACTCTGACTCCGACGCGAACTCCGCCGCCCCCTGACCGCCGGTCGTGCCGCCGTCCGTCGACACGAACACCAGTCCCCGCTCGTGGGCGAGCGGCTTCAGCGTGCGCGCCAGTTCGAGCATGACGCCGCTCGCCGACGCGTTGTCGTCGGCGCCGGTTCCCCTGCCGTCGCGATGCGCGATGATTGCGATGACGTCTCGCTGACGGCCCGGCAGATAGCCGATGACGTTCTTCATCGGGACGTTCGCCTGCTCGGGCAGGTCGGAGGCGAAGTCCTGGACGGAGATCGTGTATCCCGCCTTGAGGAGCCGGTTCTGGACGAACGTCGCCGCCGCGAAGTCGCCTGCTTCTCCCGGGCCGCGCGCACCCGGAAGGCCCAGCAGCGAAGCTGCGATGGTCGCCGCTGCACTGCCGTCGAAGTCCAATGGCCGAGGTGGCGGCGGAGGCAGTGCGGGCTCCCGGACGGCAAGCGCCGCAATCAGCGTGGGGATCAGCGCGAGCACCGCCAGAAGGCGGTAGAGCGGCCACGAGACAAGCGGCCTGCGTTGTTGGGCGCGCGGGCGCGGCACGGCGCCTTATAGCACGGAGGGGCCGCCGCAGCCGCTTCGACACCGCGGGCAACTACGATGTGTGGCGTGTCTGGTGACGCGACCATCATGCTCGTCGACGACGAGGAGTCGATCCAGAAGCTCCTCACCTATCCCCTCGAGCGGGAGGGATATCGGGTCGTGCAGGCACGAGACGGCGAGGAGGCGCTGGCGCGCTTCTCGGAGATGCCGATCGACCTGGTGGTGCTCGACGTGATGCTGCCGAAGCTGGACGGCCTCGAGGTCTGCCGGCGCCTTCGTACGACCTCTGCGGTGCCGATCATCATGCTGACGGCGCGTGACGACGAGGTCGACAAGGTGCTCGGTCTCGAGCTGGGCGCCGACGACTACATCACCAAGCCGTTCTCGATCCGGGAGTTCCGCAGCCGCATCCGCGCCATGCTCCGCCGGGCAACCCTGCTCGCGGAGCGCTCGGCAATCGGCGACGGCACGATCGCGGTCGACGACCTCGCCATCGACCCGGCCAAGCGCGCGGTCACGGTCGACGGCGATCCGGTGCAGCTGACGTACGTCGAGTTCGAGGTTCTGCGGACGCTGGCGACGCACCCGGGCAGGGTCTACAGCCGCCATGCACTGCTCGAGGCAGTGTGGGGAGGCTCCGCGTACCGCGAGCCGCGCACGATCGACGTGCACATTCGCCACCTGCGCGAGAAGCTCGAGCGCGACCCCGGCGAGCCGGCGCTGATCCTGACCGTGCGCGGCGCCGGGTACCGGTTCCGCGACGGCGACGGCTGACCGATGAGGTCGCTGCGGCTACGACTGGTGGCCGTCATGGCGGCGGTGGTCGCGGCGGCGATGGGCGTCGTCTTCCTCTACGTCGTACCGACGCTGCGCGACAACCTGATCGCGAAGCGGTTCGACCGCCTGGAGGCGATCGCCAGGCAGGAGCAGAACAGGGACGCAGAGTTGCTGAGGGCTGTCCGCGAGGGCCGGTTCGGGAGCCAGACGCTGAGGCGGGTGAACCGCATCTCCCGCCTGGCCAACGCTCGCGTCGGGGTGTTCCGGCTCGACGGTGACGTGGCGATCGAGACCACGTCCAGCGAGTCGCTGCCCGTGCGGCCGAGCGACCCGGTGGTGCGGCAGGCCGTCTCCAAGGGCGAGCTCGTCCGCGGACGGAATGGCCGCAACATCATCGTGGCGTTCCCGGTTCAAGGAGGCGTGATCGTCCTCGCCCAGCAACTGGGCGACATCGACCAGGTCGCCGACGTCGTGGAGCGCCGGATTCTGATCGCCACATCCCTTGCGCTGTTCGTGGCGGCGCTCGTCGGCTGGGCCGCTGCCTATGCCGTGACTCACCGGCTGGGCCGGCTCGAGCGGGCAGCCGACCGTATCTCGCTGGGCGAGTTCAATGTCCCCATTGGCGACAACTCCCCCGACGAGCTCGGTCGGCTGTCGCGCGCGTTCGACCTGATGCAGACGCGTCTCGGTCAGGCCGACAGGGTGCGGAAGGACTTCGTCGCCAATGCCTCGCACGAGTTGCGCACGCCTCTGTTCTCACTGGCGGGCTTCCTCGAGCTGCTCGGCGACGAGGACCTCGACGAGCCGACTCGGGCAGGGTTCCTTCGCGAAATGCGCGACCAGGTCAGCCGGCTGACGAAGCTCGCCACCGATCTGCTCGACCTGTCGAGGCTCGACGCCGGCGCCGTGGACGTGGCGACGGAGCCGGTTGACCTTGCCGTGACCGCGCGCGGGCTGGTGCGCGAGTTCCGTGCTCTGGCAGCCGGCCGCGGCAGCCGCATCACGCTGGTTCGTTCGCCCACCGAGCTGCCGCATGCCGTCGCAGATGAGCAGCGCGTTCAGCAGATCGGCCGCGCCCTGCTCGACAACGCGATCAGGCACACCCCCAGTGGCTCGCAGGTGCGGGTGGCGGTGGTCGCCGAGGACGGCATCGTGCGCCTCGACGTCAGCGACAACGGCCCCGGCATCGACGACGAGACCGCCGTGCACCTGTTCGAGCGGTTCTACCGCGGCGAGACGACGACGGCTTCCGGGAGCGGTCTCGGCCTGGCGATCGCTCGGCAGTTGGCGGAACGCATGCAGGGCAGGCTCGAGCTCTCACCGGACGGCGAGTGGACGCGGTTCTCGCTCACGCTGCCGATCGAGCCCGATGGCTAACCTTCAGCCGTGCGTTCATCAGGAGTCACGGCAGCGATCGCCGGGTTCGTGGCAGGAGTGGCCGCGGCCCTGGCAACGGTGGGCATTGCGGCGTGGTCCGGCACGTTCGACTCCAGTTCGAGCACCGTTGTCCGCCAGATTCGCCAGCCGGCCACGATCGACGTCACCGACGGCTCGCCCAAGCCCGGTGAGTTCGACCCGGGCGAGATCTACCGCGCGCGGATAGCTGGGGTCGTCACCGTCTCGGCGGTGTTCGGCGGAAATGAGGCCGGTGGGAGCGGGTTCGTGGTCTCGGATGACGGCTTGATCCTGACCAACGCGCACGTCGTGACCAACTCGGCGGAGGACGGCGTGCAGCCCGAGGACGTGAAGGAGGCCGACGCGGTCTACGTCAGGTTCCCCGACCAGCAGCAGGTCGACGCGGAGGTGGTCGGCTATGACCTGTTCGCCGACGTTGCCGTGCTGCGGGTCTCCGACACGTCGGTGTCTCTCACTCCGCTGCCTCTGGGCGACTCCGACCGTGTCGCGGTCGGCCAGCCGGTTGCCGCGATTGGCAGCCCCTTCTTCGAGGCGGGATCGCTTTCGGTCGGCGTCGTCTCTGCGGTCAACCGCTCGCTTTCCAGTGGCACCGGATTCGGCATCCCGGGCGCCATCCAGACCGACGCTGCGATCAACCACGGCAACTCGGGCGGACCGCTCTTCAACGCCGATGGCGAGGTGATCGGCATCAATGCCCAGATCAGGACGACCGGCGGCGGTGGCGAGGGGGTCGGGTTCGCAGTGCCGATCGATCTGGCCAAGCGGTCGATGAACCAGCTGGTCGAGAACGGCCGGGTGTCCTATGGCTGGCTTGGCGTGCGGCTGGGGACGGTCACTCCGGCGATCGCCGACCAGTTCCATCTGACCGTCGATCGCGGCGCCCTCGTCGAGGAGGTCACCTCGGGCGGGCCGGGCGACCAGGCGGGCCTCGAGGCCGGCTCCAGCACCGCGCAATTTCAGGACTCGACCCTCCGCCCGGACGGCGATGTGATCGTCGCTGTGAACGGCCGCGCCGTGCGGACGTCGGACGAGTTCGTCCGCATGCTGGCCGACCGCAGCGCCGGCGAGGTTGTGCGGCTCGACGTGGTGCACGGCAAGGCTCGGCGCACGGTTTCGGTGACGCTCGGTGAGCGTCCGCTCTGAGCGCGTTTTGGAGCCGTCAGATCCGGCCGACCTCACTTGCTAGGGTGCGCAGCGCATGCAACGAGTGAACGTCGGCCACAAGAACCTTGCGGACTACGCATCCATCGTCGGCCGTTCCCTCGCCGAGGAGATCCGCACGCTCGCCGAGCCGCTGCGCGGAAAGCGGATGCTGCATCTCTCTGCGACAGCGTTCGGGGGTGGGGTGGCGGAGATCCAATACACGCTGATCCCGCTGCTGAACGACGCCGGCATCGAGACCGAATGGCGCGTGATACAGGGCCGCGACGAGTTCTTCGATGTCACGAAGACGATCCACAATGCGCTCCAGGGCAACCCCCAGGGGCTGACCGCCGAGCAGAAGGACATCTTCCGCCGGTACAACCGGATGAACGCCGAGGCGCTGACCGACGCCGACGAGTGGGACATGATCGTCGTGCACGACCCGCAGCCCGCGTTCATGCGAGGCATGGTTCAGACGACGAGGCCCAAGTGGGTCTGGCGCGCGCACATCGATCTGTCGACGCCCAACGCGGAGGTGATGGACTTCCTGGTGCCGTCGATCTCGCAGTACGACGCGGCGATCTTCCACATGCACGAGTACGTGCCACGCGGCTCCGAACTGGCGCAGGCCGTGATCTGGCCTCCCGCCATCGACCCGCTGGCCCCGAAGAACATGGCGCTGGCCCCGGAGGACGCGGCGTACATCGTGGAGCAGTTCGGTATCGACCCGGCGCGCCCGATGCTGCTACAGGTGTCGCGGTTCGACCCCTGGAAGGATCCGCTCGGTGTGATCGACACGTACCGTGCGGTGAAGGAGCAGCACCCCGGGCTCCAGCTTGCGCTGGTCGGGTCGATGGCGCACGACGATCCGGAGGGCTGGGAGTACTACAACCAGACGGTCGAGGCCGCGGGCGACGACGAGGACATTCACATCCTCTCGAACCTGAACAACGTCGGCGCGGTCGAGGTGAACGCGTTCCAGGTGCACGCCGCCGCAACCCTGCAGAAGTCGATCAAGGAAGGGTTCGGCCTCACCGTCGCCGAGGCGCTCTGGAAGGCGCGACCCGTGATCGGCGGCAAGGTGGGCGGCATCGTCACGCAGATCGAGGACCAGGTCACCGGCCATCTCGTGTCGTCGTCCGAGGAGGCAGCGCAGCGCGCGCTGCAGATCCTCGCCGATCCCGTTGCCGCCCGTGAGATGGCAAGGCGCGGCAAGGAGCACGTCCGCCGCCGCTTCCTGACGCCGCGGCTGGTGCGCGACTGGCTCGCGCTGATGCACCATCTCGACGGCGAGCAGGTCGAGCTCGACCTGCACAAAGCCGCCGCGTAGACCGCCGAGCCGCGCGCTCAGCCCACGCCCTACGACCAGGTGCCTGACACCAGTGCCAGGCACGTGTGCCTGGCGCCGAGCGACTGAGGTGCCTGGCACCGGTGTCAGGCACGTATGCCAAGCACCTCGTGTGCCTGGCGCCGAGCGACTGAGGTGCCTGGCACCGGTGTCAGGCACGTATGCCAGGCACCTTGGCACACCGTCGTTTCGAAACCGCACACCGATGTGACAACGCTGGCGGTAGCGTGATTCCCATGCCCAGGCCGCCTCGAGTTCAGTACCCCGGCATGATCTGCCACGTCGCCACACGCGGAATCCGGAAGCAGGACGTGTACGTCGTTGATGCGGATCGTCTGGACTTCCTCGATGTGCTGCACTGCATCGCGGAAGACGGTCAGTGGCGGCTGCTCTCGTACTGTCTGATGGGGAACCACTACCACCTGATCGTCGAGGTGCCCGATGGCGACCTGGCTGCTGTCATGCACAGGCTCAACTCGACGTACGCCAAGAGGTTCAACGAACGGCACGCCTGTGCCGGCCACCTGTTCGAGTCGCGGTACTGGGCGGATGACCTAAAGCACGAGGAGCGGCTGCTGGCCGCGATCGGCTACGTCGGCCGAAACCCCGTGAAGGCGGGGCTGTGCCGATCGGCTGGTGAGTGGCCGTGGTCGAGCGCCGGAGCCGCCATGGGCGACAAGCGATGCCCGCCCTACTTGGACGCGAAGCGTTTATGGGAGCTCGTGGGCCCATCTCCCGCTGCGGCCCAATCGCGGCTGCGACAGATGTACGACGAAGACTCCCCTCCAGCCGGCGAGGCGCTGCGCGATGCGATCAGGCGGCATGTCTACGAGGCGCACCACAGAGATGGTTTGAGCGTGCACGAGCTCGCCGAGGTGCTGCATCTCAACACCTCGTCTGTGCTCAAGCTCATGCATTGATGTAACAGCGTTCGTGACTACGCTTGGCACCACGGTGCCAGGCACCGGTGCCAGGTGTGGTTGCCAGACACCGGTGTCAGGCACCAAGAGCGCGGGTGGCCGGTGGCCCGTGTCGCAAGGATCTGCGGGGCGCGAGACACTAGACGGGCATGGACGTGGATTTCGCCGATGTCATCCGTCGCCACCGCGCTGGTGAGCGCACGGCCTCGGACTGGCTTGCCCGCCGCACGCTGACGATCGCATTACGGACGGCGGCTGCGGTTACGGGGAGCCGTGAGCAGGCGGCCGACATCGCGCAAGACGTGGCTGTCGAGGCGCTTCGCGGCGTCGGACGGCTGAACGACCCGGAGCGGTTCGATGCATGGGTGCACCGGATCACGGTGAGGATGACCATGCGGGCCATTCGCAGCAGGCGCCGGCGGGGCACCGTCGAGGAGCCAATGGCCGAAGGCCTCGAACCGGTCGTGGAGCACGCAGGGGTCGAGCAGGTCGCTGAGCGCACCGCCATGCGGCGGGCGCTGGCCGACCTGCCGCAGCGCCAGCGAATCGCACTGGCGCTGCGCTACGTCCACGATCTGTCGGAGGAGGAAGTGGCCGAGGCGCTCGGCTGCCGCCCGGGCACGGCGGCATCCCTGCTCTCGCGGGGGCGGGAGCTTCTGCGTCAAAGCGCAGCGCTCGCCGACTTCGCACCGGCCCGAGCTCGAGGAGGCACGAGATGATGCAGTTGTTCGACGAGTACCGCACCCTGCAGCCCACCGAGGACGAGGTCACAACTGTCCTGCGTCGCACCGCACCGCGCCGCCTGCGCGTTTCCCGCCGTTGGCTGCTGGCGCCGGTTGCAATCGCGGCCATCGTCTTCATGGCTGCGGCGAGCATCGGCTTGCCCGGCGGCAGCGGCGGGCGCGACGCCCGTGCCGCGGAGATCCTGGACGGTGCGGCGGCGTTTGCAGCCAAGCAACCGGACCTCTGGGATCTGAAGGACAGCCAGTACCTCTACAGCAAGAGCGCCCAGACGAACATCACCGGCTATGCAGACGCGGACGCCGGCTATGAGCTCCTCGTCACGACGACGTCGGAAGAGTGGTGGGGGAAGGACAACTGGCGCCGTTCGACGGTGACCGACGATTGGCAGTTCCGCACGCCGCAGGACAGGCAGAAGTGGATCGACGCCGGCCGTCCGGCCATCAACGAGCGCGCCGACGACTTCACCGAAACGACGGACAACGCCTGGAAGAACTACCCGACCAGCGCCGACGCCCTCTACAACGTCCTTGCCGACGAGTCGGCTCCCGACGAAACCGCCAAGACCGGCGTGCCGCAGAAGGTTGAGATGTTCGTCCGGGTGAAGGACATCCTGCGCGACCCCACGGCGTCGTCCGAGTTGCGGGCGGCAGCCCTGCAGGTGGCGCAGCGCATCCCCGGTGCCGAGGTGGCCGGAGAGGCGACCGATCCTCTCGGCCGGCACGGCATCATCGTGGCCTTCCCTTCCGACTACTGGGGGGACCTCAGCGACCAGTTCCTGTTCGACCCGAACACGTACAAGGCACTTGCCGAGCGGCGGCTGCGCTCGGACTCGCCGCTGGCGGAGCAGGCCTGGAACGTGTTCCCCGACCGAGAGGTCGTCAGCTCCATCACCGCACGGCCCTGAGCTCGATCGCACTGCGACGCGTCGTCGGTCGGCAGCCGTGGTCTACCCTAGGCGGGATGGTCGACCACCGGCTGCTGATCGTTTCGAACCGGGGACCCATCCGGTTCAGCGCCGAGCCGGACGGCTCGCGGACTGCAAAGCGCGGCGGCGGCGGCCTGGTGACGGCGCTGTCGTCGCTCGCCGGGCAGCGGGAGGTGAGCTGGGTCGCGAGCGCCCTGTCCGACGACGACGCGGAGGTGGCGGCCGAAGGCCCGTACACCGACGGGACGCTGCGGCTCCGGCTGGTCTCCCACGACCGCGAGGAGTACGACCGCTACTACAACGTCTTCGCGAACCCGACGCTGTGGTTCATCGCCCACTACCTGTGGGGCCTCTCTCTGGAGCCCGATGTCGACCGCAACATCCGCCTGGCGTGGGAGGCGGGGTACCGGCCGGTGAACGAGCGCTTCGCCGAGGCGGTGGCCGACGAGATCGCCGCGACCGACCAGACGCCGATCGTGATGATTCACGACTATCAGCTCTTCATGGTGCCGGGGGCCGTGCGACGTCGCCTCCCCGACGCGTTGATCCAGCATTTCACCCACATTCCCTGGGCGATGCCGGACTACTGGCGCGTCCTGCCGGAGGACATCCGCACCGCGATCCACGAGTCGCTGCTGCATTGCGACATCGTTGGCCTGCACACCGACCGCTACGTCCGAGCATTCCTGCACTGCTGCGACGAGCTGACCGACGGCGAGGTCGACTTCGCCAACCACACGGTGCATTTCCAGGGCCGCCAGGTGCGTGTGCGGGCCTACCCGATCTCGGTTGACGCCGACGAGTTCGACCGGCTGTCGACGAGCGACGAGGTCACGTCGCAGGAGGAAGCCGTGCTGACGGCTCGGCCCGAGAAGGTGATCCTGCGCGTCGACCGCACCGACCCGTCGAAGAACATCGTTCGGGGCTTCCGCGCGTTCGACCTGTTCCTGTCGCAGCATCCCGAGTGGCGCGGCAGGGTGACGATGCTGGCGCTCGCGGATCCGTCGCGGCCCGACATCCCCGAGTACGCCGAGTACGTGGGCGCCATCCAGCGCGCCGCGCGAGAGGTCAACGACCGGTGGTACATGACCGGGATGTGGACGCCCATCGACCTGCGCATCGCCGACAACTTCCATGGCGCGGTCGCGGCCTACAAGCACTACGACGTGCTGTTGGTGAACGCGATCTTCGACGGCATGAACCTGGTCGCGAAGGAGGCTCCGCTCGTCAACGAGCGAGACGGCGTGCTGATCCTGTCCGAGAATGCCGGGGCGTACGAGGAGCTTGCGCCGTGGGCGCTGGTCGTCAATCCGTTCGACATCCAGGCGCAGGCGGACACGATGTACCAGGCGCTGACGATGCCGGCCGAGGAGCGCCGCCAGCGGATCGAAGGCATCCGCCGGCACGTGCGCGAGCATGACATCGTCCGTTGGCTCGACTGCCAGCTCGCCGATCTGACGGCGCTGCGGCCGGTCAGCGCGTGATCGACGGCATCGACCACGTCCTGCTTACTGGTCCTCCCGGCTGTGAGCCGGAGGCGCGGCTGTTCTACGGCGACGTGCTCGGCCTCGCTGAGCTGCGCAAGCCCCATTCGCTCCGTTGGGACGAGGCGCTCGACGGCGACGGGTTCTAGTCGACGATCCATTCGGCAACCGCATCGAGATCCTCGCCGCTGTTCACTCGGGTGCCTGGCACCTACGTGAACAGCCCGGCGAGCTCGAAGCCGGCCCGGATTAGACTCCCCGCGTGTCCGAGATCCGCATGATCGACGTCGGCGACAAGCCGGTCACCCGCCGGCGGGCGGTCGCCGAGGCGCGCGTCCTGATGCCCACCGAGGTGCGTGAGCGGATCGAGGCGGGGACGCTGCCCAAGGGCGACGTGATGGCTGTGGCGCGGATTGCGGGCATCATGGCCGCGAAGCGCACCCCGGACATCATCCCGCTCTGCCATCCGCTGCCGCTCAGCCGCGTCGACGTCACACCGGAGCTCGTACCCGAGGGCGTGGTCATCACCGCGTCGGCCGAGACGACCGCGCAGACCGGCGTGGAGATGGAGGCGCTCACCGCCGCGCTGGCGGCGGCGCTGACGGTGTACGACATGACCAAGGGCCTTGATCCTACGATCGAGATCACCGGTGCGCGGCTGCTCGAGAAGGAAGGCGGCAAGTCGGGCCACTGGCGGAGGGAGCCGTGACCGCGGCGGTCCTGACGGTGTCCGACGGTGTCGCGTCCGGCCATCGTGAGGACGCAAGTGGGGCGGTGCTGGCCGATCGCGCGCGGGACGCCGGGTTCGAAATCGTCGAGCGTCGGGTCGTCGCGGACGAGCGAGGTGCCATTGCCGCCGCCCTGCGCGACCTCGTCGGGCGGGCCGACCTCGTCCTGACCACCGGTGGCACCGGGTTCGCCCCGCGTGACGTGACGCCGGAGGCGACGGCCGAGGTGGTCGAGCGCCCCACCCCCGGCCTGGACGAGGCGATGCGCGAGGTCTCGCGCCGGGCATCTCCTCACGGGCTGCTGTCGCGCGGCGCGAGCGGCATCGCCGGTGCAAGCTTGATCGTCAACTTCCCCGGCAGCCCGCGGGCGTGCGCCGAGTGCTTCGACGCCATCGCCGATGCCCTCGGCCACGGCGTGTCGCTCCTGACGAGCCGCCCCACAGAGCACCCCGCGTGACCACGACCGCTGTGTACGCGCGCCGGTTCGTCTCGCTGGTCAAGTTCGAGCACACCGTGTTCGCGCTGCCCTTCGCCTTCGTCGGCGCGATTCTCGCCGCCGGGGAGGTGCCGAGCGCAGCGACCCTGGCGTGGGTGACGCTCGCGATGGTCGGCGCCCGGAGCCTCGCCATGGCGCTGAACCGGCTGATCGACGCCGAGATCGATGCTCGCAACCCGCGGACTGCCGTACGCGAGATCCCCTCCGGGCTGCTCTCCCGCTCGCACGTCCTCCTTTTCTGCGTCGCATCGCTGCTGGTCTTCCTGATCGCGGTCTGGCAGCTCGACCCGATCGTGCGCTGGCTGTGGCCGATCCCGGTCGCTGCGTTCGTCCTCTACCCATACACCAAGCGCTTCACGTGGCTCTGCCATCTGGTGCTCGGCCTCTCAACCGGGATGGCGCCGCTGGGCGCCTGGCTCGCCATCACCGGCGACGTGTCGATCGAGCCGTTCCTGCTCTGGTTGGCGGTGGCTCTCTGGATCGGCGGCTTCGACATCATCTATGCGACCGCCGACGTCGAGTTCGACCGGCGCGAAGGTCTTCACTCGCTGCCGTCACGGTTCGGGATCGCGCCGGCGCTGATGGTGACGCGAGTGGCGCACCTGCTTGCCATCTCGCTGCTGATCGTGGTCGGTGTGTCGCTCGGGGTGGGGCCGTTCTACTACGCGGGCCTGGCTGTGGTTGCCGCCCTGCTCGGCTACGAGAACTCGATCGTCCACGCCGACGACCTTTCCCGCGTCAACGTGGCGTTCTTCACCCTGAACGGCGTCATCTCGATGGTGTTCCTGGCCGGGGTGCTGGCCGATGCGCTCACCTGAGGAATCCGCGGCCGCCGACGCGGTCGTGTGCGAAGGGCTTGTCCGGCTGTTCGGCGAGCGCCGCGCGCTGGATGGCCTCGACCTTCGGGTCGGCGCCGGTGAGACGCTCCTGGTCACCGGCGGCAACGGCGCCGGCAAGACGACGCTTCTGCGCGTGCTCGCAACGGTGTTGCGGCCGAACGGCGGAACGGCGGCGGTCTGGGGCCACGAGCTGCCGCGAGAGGCACAGGCCGTGCGGCCGACCGTCGGCTACGTCGGTCACGAGCCGCTCGTCTACCCGGCGCTCACGGCGCAGGAAAACCTCGAGCTGTACGCCGCGCTCCACGATGTCAACGGCAGCCGGGTCGCGGAGGCCCTACAACTGGTCGGCCTCGAGCGGCGTGCCGGTGACCGCACCGCGGAGCTCTCCCGGGGGATGCGGCAACGTCTCGCGCTGGCCAGGGCGTGGCTGCATGGGCCGTCGCTGCTCCTGCTCGATGAGCCGACTGCGGGCCTGGACGCGGAGGGCCGCGACGTGCTGCGAGCACTGCTGGCCGGCCGTGAGGGTGCGGCCGTGATCGCGACGCACGAGCCGGAGTGGTTCGACGGCCTTGCGACAGGCGCGGTGCGGATGGAGCAGGGCAGGGCGGCCGCGTGAGGGCGTACCGCGCACTCGTCCGCAAGGACCTGCTGGCCGAGATGCGAGGCATGGAGGTCGTTCCGGCGATGCTCGCATTCGTCCTCGGGTCACTGATCCTGATCCGCTTCGGGTTGGGCGGCGAGACGTTGACGGGCGGCACCAAGGCGGCGACGGGGCTTCTCTGGGTGGCCGCGATCTTCACCGCGATGCTGGCGCTGGTGCGCTCGTTCGCGGGTGAGCGGGAACACGGCATCTGGGACGGCCTGCTCGCCTCCCCCGTAGACCGCGCGGCCATCTGGGCGGCGCGTGCGACCGCCACCCTGATCTTCCTGGTCGTCAGCCAGGTGGCGGCACTGCCGCTGTTCTGGCTGTTCTTTCTCCAGGAGGGGCGATCGCCGTCGATGGTCGTGCTCGCGGCGGCGCTGCTCCTGGCCGACATGGGCATCGCCATGCTCGGGTCGCTGCTTGCCGGCATCACCTCGCACGTCCAAGCCAGAGAAGTCCTCCTGCCGGTGCTGTTCCTGCCGTTCGCCGTGCCGCTTGTGACAGTCGCCGTGCGTGTCACCGTCGACACGATTTCCGCACAAACAAGCGGTTTTGACACCCTTCAGGGGCTCGGGTTTCTGGCTCTCTATGATACGATTTTCGGGTTCTTGGGCTGGGCGCTCTTCGAGTACGTCGTGGAGGATTGAGACTCTTGGTGAACGGCTCCCGGAGAGCCCGCCCCGATTGGGCGACGCTGGTCGCAACCGCGGCAGGTCTGCTGATGACGGCGGCGCTCGGGATGATTTTTTTCTACGTCCCCACGGACGTCGATCAGGGCTTCTCGCAGCGAATCTTCTACTTCCACGTCCCCATCGCGATCACCACGTACGTCCTGTTCGCCTGGGGCGCGGTCAACGCCGCGCGCTACCTGTGGAAGCGAGACATCTCGCTCGACCTCAAGAGCTACGTCCCAATGCATCTGGGCGTCATCTTCGGCTCGCTGACCCTCGTCACCGGGTCCATCTGGGCGAAGATCTCATGGGGCCACTGGTGGGTATGGAGTGACACGCAGTTGACCACGTTCCTGATCATCTTTTTGTTCTACTGCGCCTACTTCATGCTGCGATTCTCTGTCGATGCAGGAGAGAAGCGCGCCACGTACTCGGCCGTCTACGCACTGCTCGGCGTCGGCTTGATCCCGCTCTCGGTCATGGGCGTCCGAGTCGCGAACGACCTGATCCACCCGATCACGTTCGACTCGCGCGGTGCGAACATGGACACCAGCATGTTCCTGACCTTTCTGATGGCCACCGCAGCGATGATCTCGCTGGCCGTGACGATGTATCTGGTGGAGCTGCGCGGCAAGCGCATCGACGAGCGGCTGCGGCAGATCCGCAGGCTGGTGGAGGCGCGCGCGTGATCGACGAGACCCACGTCAAGTACGTCGCGGCGGTCTACGGCCTGGCCTGGGTCGTCACCGTCGCCTACCTTGCCATCCTGAACGCGAAGTTCTCACGCCTGGAGCGCCAGCTCGACGAGATCGCTTCGCTGCTCGAACCGGCACGTGGCGATGGCTGACGCCGTCCACCTGCTGCTCGTCGGCACCAACCACCGGCACGCCCCGATCGGCGTGCGGGAGCAGCTTGCCTCGCAGGCGCACGGGGAGCGGCTGGTCGAGGCGCTGATCGCCGAGCCCGCGGTGATCGAGGCTGTCGGGCTTTCCACCTGCAACCGCTGCGAGCTCTACATGGTGGGCTCGGATCCGGAGCAGATGCGGGCGGCTGCCCTGCGGCGACTCGCCACCTACGCGTCGCGCAGCGAGGAGGAGGTCGAGCCGCTCCTGTACGTCCACAAGGAGGGAGACGCCGCCGAACACCTGTTCGCTGTTGCCGGTGGGCTCGACTCGCTGGTGCCGGGAGAGGCCCAGATCCTCGCCCAGATCCGCGCTGCCTACACCCATGCGCTGGAGCGGGGGTCAACGGGCACCGTCTCCAATCGGCTCTTCCACGAGGCGATCGAGGCCGGCAAGCGCGTGCGCCATGAGACGGCGATCGGCGAGGCCAACGCATCGATCGCATCGGTGGCCGCGGAGCTCGTGAGGGAGCAGCTGGGGTCGCTCGACGGCGTGACCGTCCTGATCGTCGGTGCCGGGAAGGTGGCCGAACTGGTCGCCCAGAACCTCGCCTCCCGCGGCGACGTGCGGATCGCGGTCGCCAACCGCAGCCCCGAGCGCGCGCGGCTCCTGGCCGAGCGCTTCGACGGCACTGTGGCGCCGTTCGACCGCATTGCGCAGGCGGTCGCCGCCGCACGTGTGATCGTGTGCTCGACGCTGTCGGACGGCCACGTGATCGAGGCGGGTGACGTGCCGCCAGGGCCGCGGGTGATGGTCGACCTGGCGGTCCCGCGCGACATCGACCCAGAGGCGGCGAACATCGACGGTGTCACCCTCGTCAACGTCGACGACCTGGAGGAGACCGTTCGCCGCAACATTGGCCTGCGCGAGGAAGAGGCCGTCGACGCCCGCCGCATCGTCAACGAGCAGGCCACGGAGTTCCGCAGCTGGCTCGCCGCACTCGAGGTCGTCCCGGCGATCACCGAGCTGCGGGCGTTCGCCGAGCAGATCCGGGTCTCGGAGCTGGAGCGGATGGACGGGCGGTGGGAATCGCTGTCCGACGCCGATCGCGAGCGGCTCGACCAGCTCACCCGCACCATGCTGAACAAATTGCTTCACCGGCCCACTGTCCGGCTGAAGGAGCTCGCCGCCGAGAACGGCGACGCCGACCACGTGGCTGCGGTGACCGAGCTCTTCGGCCTTCGCCGCGCCGCCTCATGATCCGTCTGGGTACGCGCGGGAGCGCGCTCGCGATGGCACAGGCACGGTGGGCGGCGAGTGTCCTGCCCGACTGCGAGATCGTGGTGATCGAGACCTCCGGCGACCGCCAGCGCGACCGCCGGTTCGAGGACATCGGGGACGGCCGCGGCGTCTTCACCGCGGAGATCGAGCGCGCCCTGCTGGACAACCGGATCGACGTCGCAGTGCACAGCGCGAAGGACCTCACGGGCGACATGCCGCCGGAGCTGGTGATCGGCGCCATCCCCGCGCGGGAGGACCCGCGCGACGCCTGCTGTGGGCCGTTCTCGTCGCTCGACGCGATTCCCGACGGTGCGCGGGTGGGCACCTCGTCGGCTCGACGCACGGGGCTGCTGGCGGAGCTTCGGCCTGAGCTGACGGTCGTCCCGCTGCGCGGCAACGTCGACACTCGGCTTCGCAAGCTCGACGAGGGGGAGGCGGACGTGATCGTGCTCGCCACCGCGGGATTGTTGCGCCTGGGCCTGGAGGAGCGAATCGCCTTCCGGTTCGACCCCGACCGCTTCGTACCAGAGGCGGGTCAGGGCGCTCTCGCACTGCAGGTGCGCGCCGGAGAGGAGGAGCTGGTGCGCGCGCTCGACCATCGACCGTCGCGCGAGGAGGTCGAGGCCGAGCGGGCGGCTGTGGCGGAGCTCGGTGGTGGCTGCACGGTGCCGGTCGCGGCACACGCCTGGCACGATGGGTCCCAGCTGCGGCTCCGGACCTGGGTCGCGCGATGACGGTGTACCTGGTGGGAGCCGGCCCGGGTGATCCGGGCCTTCTCACGCTGCGCGGACGCGAACTGCTGGAGCGTTGTGACGCGCTCGTCTACGACCGTCTCGCCGATCCGCGCATCGTCGCCATGGCGAACCCCGACGCGGAACGCATCTATGCCGGCAAGGAGCCCAAGCGTCACGCGCTCAGCCAGGACGAGATCTGCAAGCTGTTGGTGGAGCTGGGACGCCGCTGCAAGACCGTCGTGCGGCTGAAGGGCGGTGATCCGTTCATCTTCGGGCGTGGCGGTGAGGAAGCGCTCGCACTCGCGGAGGCGGGCATCCTCTGGGAGGTGGTGCCCGGCATCTCGTCGGCCTACGCGGTGCCGGCGTACGCAGGTATTCCCGTCACGCAACGCGGGATGGCCGCGCAGGTCACCCTCGTGACGGGGCACGAGGATCCCGCAAAGGAGGAGAGCGACATCGACTGGGCGCTGCTCGCACGCACCCCGGGAACGCTGGTGTTCCTGATGGGCGTCGGGGGGCTTGAGCGCAACGCCGCCCGCCTGATCGAGCACGGCAAGGCGCCTGATACGCCGGCGGCTGTGATCGCCAGTGGCACGCGCCCGAACCAGCGGACGGTCACGGCGCCGCTGCACAGCATCGCCCGGGCGGCGGAGGGGGTGCGTCCGCCGGCGATCACGCTGGTCGGCGAGGTGGCCGCGCTCCACGACCGTCTTGGGTGGTTCGAGCGCCGGCCGCTGTTCGGCCGGCGTGTGGTCGTGACTCGCGCGCGGCCGCAGGCCAGCGGCCTCGCGTCGCGCCTGTCGGAGCTGGGAGCGGAGGTGATAGAGGCGCCCGCGATCGGCATCGAGCCGCTTGCATTCGACGCGCCTGACCTTGCGGCCTACGACGTCGTCTGCCTCACGAGCGCGAACGGCGTGGAGCGTCTGCTTCCGGCTGACGTTCGTGCGCTGCACGGCGTCACGGTTGCGGCGGTGGGCCGCGCGACGGCCGCCGCGCTTGCCGAGCATGGCATCGTGGCAGATGTCGTTCCCGGCCAGGCTGTGTCGGAGGCCCTGCTGGACGCGCTCGGCGACGTCACCGGGCAGCGCATCCTCGTCGCCACGGCGGAGGGCGCTCGCACGGTGCTTCCCGACGGATTGCGCGAACGCGGCGCCGACGTCGACATGCTGCACCTCTACCGCACGACCGCCGAGCCGGTCGACACGGAGCGGGTACTCGATGCCGACCTGATCACGTTCAGCTCGTCGTCCACCGTGACGAACGTGCTCGACGCCTTGAACGGGCATGACCTCTCGTCGATTCGCGCCATCTCGATCGGGCCGGTGACCACGGGGACGCTCCGTGAGCGCGGGATCACGCCACTGCGCGAGGCCGATCCGCATGATGTCGACGGCCTCGTGGCCGCAGTGCTCGACGCTGCGTCAGAGCTAGAGTGACCGCATGGCCCAGACCGCTCGCGTGACCCGGCCGGTTGTGACGTTCCTGTCCGACTTCGGGCAAGAGGATCCGTTCGTCGGGATCTGCCATGCGGTCATCCTGCGGATCTCGCCCGAAGCCGAGGTGATCCATCTTTCTCATGGGATCGAGCCCCAGTCCGTCGCCCATGGCGCCCGCGTGCTTGCGGCGTCGATCGAGTTCCTGCCGGTTGGTGTTCACCTTGCCGTCGTCGACCCCGGTGTCGGGTCGGAGCGCCGTGCCCTGTGCCTGCAGAGTGGTGACGGGCGCATGTTCGTCGGGCCGGACAATGGCCTGTTGGTGCCGGCCGCTGAGCGCTGCGGCGGCATCGAAACGGCGTTCGCGATCACCAGTCGCGCCCACATGCTTCCCGAGATCTCGCGGACGTTCCACGGTCGTGACGTGTTCGCGCCCGCAAGCGCACACCTGGCGGCCGGGGTCCCTCCTTCCGACCTGGGGCCCGAGGTGGCGCTCGAGTCGCTGCAGCGAGCCCGCGAGCCTGGCTTCACTCGTGAGGGCTCACTGCTGGAGTCGACCGTGCAGCACGTCGATCGCTTCGGCAACCTGCAGCTCTCGGTGTCGCTGAGCGACCTCGGCGACCTGTTCCACAACGGTCGTCTGGTCGAGGTTCAGCGGGGCGACGACCGCTACTACGCCACCTGTGCCCTCACATTCGCCGATGTCCAAAATGGCGAGATCGTCCTGTACGAGGACTCGGAATGGTGGATGTCGCTCGCCATCAATCGCGGCAGCGCGGCGACGCTCCTCGATGCGGCGATCGGCGATCGGATGCGAATCGACTTCGACCCGCATCCCGAGCAGGAAGAGCGCCAGCCCCCCTTGACGCAGCCCCTATGACGTGGTGGGATGAGGATCACGTAAGCGGCCTTCGAGGAGCGGTAGCACCGTCCCGGAGGCCGCTTCCTCGTGCGGCATGAGAGGCCCTTGGGGCGCGGTAGACTGAGCGCCGCGGCGAGGTAGCTCAGTTGGTAGAGCACGCGACTGAAAATCGCGGTGTCGGCAGTTCGACTCTGCCCCTCGCCATCGCGTGAAATACCGGCTCAGCGACGGACGCGGTAGTGGATGTGCGTGGCCTGCGGGGTGTCGATCACTCGAACGATGTCCAGCTCGACGCTCGACGGCAAGATGTCGAACAGCCGACGGCCACGACCGAACAGCACCGGGATCTGGTGGATTTCCAACTCGTCCAGCACACCGGCCTCGAGCGCCCGTTGCGTCGTGTACGCGCCGTGCACCATCACGTTGCGGTCCCCGGCGGCGGCCTTCGCCTGTGCCATGGCGCTGGCGATCCCATCGGTCACGTACATCACCAGCGGATAGTTCGCGGCCGGCCGGCCGGTGACTGGGCACGAAGATCGGAACACCGCGTCCGTGATGATCACCGCCCCAGTGATCGTGCCCCGCCGTGCCCGTAGCAGCTGAAGCTCGTGCTCCCGGTCCCCGCGGAGCCGTGACCTTCCGGCGCCCGGCTCCGCGAGGCTCGGATCGATCAGGGCAGGTAGGCCCCGAACGAGTCGTGGAGCCAGTTGAGGCTCCAGCTGCGGTCGACGCGGAACACGCCGCCGGTGCCGGCGCACGTGCTGTTCATGCCGAACGACGTGACGCCGCCGACGACGCGGGAGCTACCGATGAAGTTCGGTCCGCCCGAGTCGCCGAAGCAGGTGCCGCCGGTGTTCGCGTTATTCGACAGCAGGATCGAGTAGTCGCCCGTCAACCCGGTGTTCTTCTGCAGCAGGTGCGGGGTGGCCACCATCCGGACGCGCTGCGAGTTGTTCTTCCACGAAGCGGCGTCCGGGAACGACTTCTGGAGGCCATATCCGACCGCCGTGAAGGGGCTCCTCGGCCCGGGCTTCATCGTTTCGATCACGTTCAGCCCCGGCAACACTCCGTACTGGCGCTTTACCATGGCCTCGTCGAGGACGACAACGCCGAGATCGCGAACGAAGAACGCGTCCGGGTTGTAACCCGGGTGGGTGAACGGCGTGCCGCCGACCTGCCCCGTGTTCGGATAGCCGTTCCCCGGGATGCCGGACTGGACATCCGACTGGAACCAGATCTCGACGTGAGCCGCCGGGGCCTCGGTGCAGTGTCCGGCGGTCAGGAACAGCTTCGACGAGAGCAGCGTCCCGCTGCATCGCCAGAGCGGATTCCCCTCTGCATCCTGCGCCACCATCAGGCCGACGTACGGATGCCCCTCACCGTCGAGCTTGCCGTCGGTGATCGCCCCGGCCGGTGCCACAACCGCAAACGTGCTGACCACGACGGCCAGCAACGCGAGTGTCTTTCTCATATCTCCCCCTGTGTTGATGCGTTGTCACGACGCACGGCACCGGCCGGCTCGCGCATAGGGCACGCACGGGCCGGCCGGTGGAGCGTTGCTCCGTTAGACGGTTTTCACCTGAATGTTGCCGTGGTCCGTCTTGCCGCAATCGAACACGAACAGACCGGGCTTGCTCTGGCCCGGCGACGGGTTCAGGCCCCACGCGATGCACGCGCGATCCTTCTTCCCGGGCTCGCCGTTGTCGATCACGTGAGCCTGGATGAACACCTTTCCGCGGATCGGCGGGCCGCCGTCAACGAAGAACATCCCGCGGCACCCTGCGAACAGGCGCACCTCGACGTTGCTGATGAAGTTCACGCGGGTGTAGTTCTTGCAATGCCCGTGGAACTTGGACCCGACGGGGATTGCCTTCCCGCCCACCGTGATCCCGAACTCCGTCACGCCGACGTAGTTGAAGCTGCCCTTCTCGTTGTCCTTTGCGTTGAAGCCGAAGCTGGCGCCGTCGTGGGTCTTCCCACCGCCGCTCGCCATCAGCTGTGAAGCCGCGAGTGCTGAGGTTGCACCCAGGGCTACCAGAACGACTGCTGTGAGCGCAGCCACCACACTCTTCCGCATCAGTTCTCCTTGTAGTTCTTGTGAGCAGGTGGTCGGTTCGTGCCTCCACCTGGATTTGCGTGTTTGTTGCCGCCGGCCGGATTGACCTTGCCTTTCGGGCCATTTCCGTGCTCGGCGGACTGACCGTGATTGCGGACTCCCGGTTGCCCGGCCGTGCCATGTCCGCGACCGCGCTTGTCGGCGTGCCCTGGCGGGTTGCCTCCATGCCGGCCGCCGCGGCCGAACCCGCGTCCCGGATTCTCACCCGCCGTGCTCTTGCCGGTCTTGCTCTTGCCGTCGCTCGCCGCGGGGGAGCCTTTGGCGCCCTTCTTCTCGCCCTTCGGAATGGTCGTCCGGGACGGTTCGCGCTCCTTGCCGGCTGGGGAGGTGCTCGTCGTGCCATTCTCCAGCGGCGCGGATTGCCTGTCCCATCCCGGGACGCTGACTCCCAGCTTGTCGAGGACATCCGACGCTGTGCGCGACGCAGTCTGAGGCAGGCCGGCTGCAAAGGCAGCCCCACCCGTCAGACCGAGGGCCACGGCGAAGGCGACCGTCGATCGGCGCATCCCGCGCGCGAGCCCGATGGATCTCGGTCGCGTCGGCGTGCGCTGAGCTGGGGCGATGCCGAAACCGTCGAGCTGTCCCGAGGTGTCGCGCAGTGCATCGAACAGCTCGCACAGCCGCTCGTAGCCCGGGGGCGCGTCCGAGGGGCGGACGTCGCCACCGAGCATGCGGTCGGCGGTGTCGCTATCGAGACTGATGCTCGGCATCACTCTCCAAATCGCACGGGGCCTACGCATCGTTAACCTCCGCCGCCAAGATCGATGCCAGCGTGCTGAGCGCGCGGTGCTGCATCACCCGCACCGACTCGGGGCTGCGCCCCGTGATCTGGGCGACATCTGCCGCACTGAAGCCCGCTATCACGCGCAGCAGCACGATCTCGGCGTGCGACCTCGGGAGGCGGCCGATCAGCGCAAGGGCCGCACCGAGATCGCCGGTCGCCGGCTCAGCGGCACTTTCGGCCCACTGTTCCGGGGGAGTTCCTCGAAGCACCACGCGCCGTTGCCACCAGCGCCGGCGATGGTCGATTACCCGCCGGCGTGCGATCGTGAACAGCCATCGGCGGAACGCCTCCGCGTCGCCGGAAAAGCGCTCGAAGCCTGCGGTTGCCTCCGTCCAGACCTGCGACGCGACGTCGTCCGCTGCGCCGCCCACCATGGAGCGGAGATAGCGGTGCAGCACGCCGCGGAGGGCGATGTACTGCTCGTCGAGTCGAAGCGCCGCGTCATCCTGCCTGGGTTCGCGGCCCGACCTGCCTGCATTCATAGGGATATCGTGCTTGCGCCACGGCGTTTCCGCCAGAGGCAGGGCGGACAATTACGAAAGTCTTACCCGCGATGCCGACGGCGCGATCCGCGCCGATCGACCGCTAGGAGGTCAGGGAGACGCTGGTGGCCGTGCCCGAGGACGGCGACCATGCGCCGATCGTTGCGGCTGAGTCGGCGTCACTCAGACCGACGAAGGTGCCGTTGACGTATTTGCCGTCGCTGTTCTTGCAGCTGCCCTGCACCGAAGGGCTGCCGCAGCCGGTGATCACGAACCACGCGAATCCGACCACCTTGACTTGAGAGGAGCCGTTGGGCCACGTGGTTGAGCCGTTGGTGTTCAGCACGACGGGGATCAGGACGAGCTGTTTGCTGGAGGCGTCGAGCACCGTGTACTGCCCGTTGGCGTTCAGCTGCACGATCTGGTTGAACGCCTTCCATGGGGAGATGCGCGCGTTCAGCCCCTGCGCCGTTGGGCCCGTGTTGTTGCCGGGCTTGGTATCCACGAGCTGGTTGACGGAGATCGGACAGGCGTTCAGCCCGCCGTTGATGGTGTTTCGGTAGTCGTTCGCGCCGTTCGCGCCGGCGCAGCTGGAACCGGAATGGACGGCGATCGAAAGCGCGCCGTTGTTGGACGAGCTGCTGTCGCCGTAGATCGTGTAGGACGTGCCCGGCACGTACGTCGCCTGCATGACGCCCCAGGGCATCACGTTGGTGGTGCTGGAATAGGCGGTGTAGGAGCCGATGGTCGCGGTTGCCGTGGCCTGGATGTTGGCGCTGGCGATGCCGAACGCCTTTGCGAAGTAGCCCGGCGTCGCCCGCGTGGCGGTCACCTTGACGGAGTCGGAGGCGGTGTTCTTGGTCGCGATCGACACAGAGACACCGTCACTCACCTTGCCGTTCTTGGCGTACATGGCGTTCGCCGCTGTTGTGGCTGCCGACTGGCTTACCGACAGCTGCGATGCGCCCGCAAGCGCCGATGCATCCGCCGCAGCCTGGACGGCCCGCTTGGTGAGGTAGAACCGGCCGACGTCCACCGCAAGCGCTGCCGCGCCGAGCAGCGACATCATGAATACGGTGATGAGTACGAGGGTCTGGCCACGTTCCCTCGCCCCTCGATCGGGGAGAGCCATGGGCGCAGTTTCGGCGGAACCGCGTACGCCATAGATCCCTCGTTCGGGGGTTCATGCCTACTGCAATGCAAGTTGCAGCTGGACGGTTCGCCCGGTGGCGGCAAGTGCCCGGATGAACTGCTCTGTCTCCGGATCGTCGCCGGCCGCAAGCGCGACCTCGTAGTCGTCGTCGAGAAACGTGATCACCTGCTCGACGATCGCATCGAGCCACATCTCCCTCGCCTCCGGCACGAGCCCGGGTGGGCAAAGCGCGATCACGCCCCACCCAGCCTCCTCCAGCGCAGCGAGGTGGTCGACACCGCCCGGAGGGCCGTTCACTACATTGTCGGGCACGATGGCAACCCGCTGGGAGCGGGCATCACCCCGCATGCTTGGCTCCGGGAGCGGGCGGGAGCTCCTGCCCCAACTTCGCGAGCTCTCGCCTCTCGTCGTAGTCGAACAGATCCTGGCCGATCCCGACGATCCGAACATGTGGCCGCTCGAGGTCGAGCAGGCCGACCAGCATCTCGATGAAGATTCCGGGTCCCGGCGTCACGGGGTAGTCCTCGTCGCGCGGCTTGTCGGGCCGGCCGCCCCACTCGTCGCTGGATGCGGTCAGCTCGACGCCCATGCTGGGGCTGCCGTCGATGCCGATGATGATGACCCGGTCGCCCGCCGCCAGGTCGGCGCGGATCTGCGCTGCGAGCGGATCCGCGAGCTTGAGGCAGTGCGCCCGATAGGCGCGGGTGTCGTACTGCTCCCGTACCGCCCAGAAGCGTCGGAGTCCGCCGAAGGCGAGCTCCGGGCACGGCATCTGCCGAAGCGTACAGCCGCGCTCGCGAAGCAGCGAGACAACGGGAACGGACACGCCCGCCGAGCGGGCTCCCTCATCGACCTTCGCGTTGGCGTTGAGCAGGCAGTGGGCCAGATAGCAGACCGTGCCCATCGCAGGTCAGCCTCCGTGGCCGGGCATGCCGACGTAGGCGATCGACTCCGGCCACCCGTACGCGCCCGTCTTGCTGGTGCGAAGCCCGCAGCTCCACAGCGAGAACGCAACCATCGAGCCGTACGAGACGCCGTCGGACACTGGCACTCCGAGCGCCTCACGGACGGCGGCCGCAACGTCCGACATGCCCCCGCAGGCGAACACCAGAGCCTCGGCGCGCTGCTCGTCGACGAGCCGGCGGCCGGTCTCGATGATCGCATCGGTGGTGTCGGGATTGTGGCTGCCCTGCTCGGCCACCGGGATATCGAGCGCCGCGATCCCGGCACAGCGCCCGCGAATCCCCTGGCGGTCGAGCGCATCCTCGAGGGCCGGGATGCTGCGAGGCAGCGTCGTCACGATCGCAAACCGCCTGGCGACCATGCTCGCCGCCTGGTAGGCGGCCTCGCCGATGCCGACCACGGGCGCATCCGTGAGCTCACGCGCCGCATCGAGCCCCGGGTCGCCGAAGCAGGCGATCAGGTAGGCGTCCTGCGCGGGCAGCGTGCGAATCAGCGTGACGACCTCGGCGGCGGCGACCACTGAGTCTGCGTCGCTCTCGATCGACGACGGCCCGCGCTGGGGGGACACTGCCGTTACCTCACAGCCCGGCGGGAGCGTTGCGATGGCGACATCTCCCATCGCGGCGGTGTGCACCGGGTCTGTGTTTGGATTGATCAATCCGAGCTTGAACACGCAGTTCCCCTTCGCCGACGACGGAGTCCGATCATAATGGTGCGGTGAGCCGGGGACTCGAATGAATCTGGATCTCCAGGGCTGTGTCGCGATTGTCGGCGGTGCGTCGTCGGGCATGGGGAGGGCGTGCGCGATGGCGCTCGCGGACGAGGGCTGCCACGTCGCCCTGTTCGCGCGGAGGCAGGAGCTGCTGGACGAGGCGGTCGCCGAGATCGAGGCGCTCGGCCAGGGAGCAGCCGGCCTTGCCGTTGCGGGCGACGCCTCCGATCCTGCCGCGTTGCAGTCGGTCGTGGACAGGACGCTGGAGCGCTTCGGCCGGCTGGACATCGTCATCAACAACACCGGTGGACCCCCGGCCGGAGGATTCGAGGAGTTCGACGACGAGCAGTGGCGAGCAGCGTGGGAGCTGACGCTGATGTCCACGCTGCGGCTGACGCGGCTGGCGTTGCCGGCCCTGCGCGAGAGCGGGCGCGGGCGCATCGTCAACATCACCTCGTCCGCCGTGAAAGAGCCGAACGAGGGGCTGCTGCTGTCCAACACCTACCGTCCGGGTGTGATCGGCTGGGCCAAGACCCTGTCGCAGGACGAGGGGCCAAACGGGATCACCGTCAACTCGATCGCTCCCGGGTACATCGACACCGAGCGGATGAAGAACCTCTACGCCGGAGGCGACGATCCCGAGGGGGCCCGCCGGCACGACCAGGCCGCAATCCCGGCCCGGCGGTTCGGCGACCCGAAGGAGATCGGCGATGCGGTCGCATTCCTGTGCTCGACTCGTGCGTCGTACATCAACGGCATCACGCTGCTGATCGACGGTGGTCTCGCCAAGGGACTGCTCAGCTGAGCGGCCGCCTGGATGGCAAGGCCATCGTCGTCACCGGCGCGGCGTCAGGCCTGGGCCGCGCCATGGCGCTGGCGTTCGCCGCCGAGGGGGCCCACGTGGTGGTCGGCGACGTGCGCGAAGACCCGCGCGAGGGCGGCCGCCCGACCGTTGAGCTGATCGCCGAACAGGGTGGCAACGCGATCTTCGTCCATGCGGACGCATCGCGATGGGACGACATCGAACGGCTCGTCGGTACCGCGGTGCAGCTGCGCGGACGCCTCGACGTGATGGTGAACAACGCGATCGTCGCAGGCCCGTACTCGAAAGGGCTGCTCGAGACCGAGGAACAGGACTGGGACACGATCATGGCAGTCGGCCTGCGCGGAGTGTTCCTCTGCTGCAAGCGCGCGGTGCAGCAGATGCTGTCCCAGGAGCCGGTGGCCGAGGCGCGCGGGCGCATCATCAACCTGTCGTCCCAGCACGGAATGGTCGGCACACCCGGGCACATCGCCTACTGCGCCGCCAAGGGCGGTGTCGTGAACCTCACCCGGCAGGTTGCGGTGGATTTCGGTGCCCGGGGGATCATCGTGAACGCCATCGCCCCCGGGAAGATCCTCACCCGGCCTGTCGACGAACCGGACTCACCGGAGGTGCTGGCCTACTCGCATGCCCGCACGCCGTTCTCTCGCCTCGGCCGCCCCGACGACGTCGCCGCCGCCGCCGTGTTCCTGGCGTCGGATGACTGCACGTATGTCAGCGGCACGAACTTGCTCGTCGACGGGGGGTGGATGGCGTTCTGACCGCCATGGCCCTCCATCTCAGTAGGCCATCCAGCCGCCGTCGACCATGAGATTGGTCCCGCTCACGTAGCTCGCGTCCGAGGCGAGGAAGGCGACGGCGCTTGCGACGTCTTCAGGGCGCCCCAGCCGTGAAAACGGTGTCCGCGACTGCACGTAGGCAAAGCCCGCCTCATCTGCGCTCAGGTCACCCGCGGTGCCGGTCACGATCTTTCCCGGCGCGACCGCGTTGGACAGGATGCCGTCACGCCCGTAGTCGACGGCGATCTGGCGGGTCATCTGGATCAGCCCTCCCTTGCCGACGCTGTAGGTGAAGTGCCCCGGGGCGCCGACCATACCGTGCTGCGATGTGATGTTGATGATCCTCCCGCGGGCGTCGCCCACCAGCGGCTGGCGCAACATCTGCACGACGGCCGCGCGGCTGAGGAGGTACGGACCGCGGAGGTTCACCGCCATCATTGCGTCCCAGTCCTCCTCCGTCGTCTCCAGCAGCGACTTCGAGTGTGCGCCCGCCAGGACGGCGTTGTTGACGAGGACGTCCAGAGCACCCGTGCGCTCAACGGCCGTATCCACCAGCCCCTGGCAATCGTCAGGGTCGGAGACGTCGGCCCCGATGTGCACGGCGCTCCCGCCCTGGCCGCGGATGACGTCCTCCGTCGGCTCTCCGCCGGTGAGCGGATCGCGCCGGATGTCGGCGAGCACCACGTCGAATCCATCGGCGGCAAGCCGGATCGAAACCGCTCGCCCGATTCCCGAGGACGCGCCCGTGACGACGGCGCTTCGCTGACTCATATGATCTCCCTTCGGCTTCGTATACTCACTCGATGCCAAGCGTTGCGTTCGTCGCCCACTGTCTGCTCAACCAGAACTCCAAGACGGACGGCGGCGCTCGCTGCCCTGGCATCTACTCGCCATTGGTCGACGAGTTGCGCGCCCGCGGATGGCGGATCGAGCAGATGCCGTGCCCGGAGCTCGCGTTCACTGGCCTCAACCGCTTCTGGGCCGTCAAGGAGCAGCTCGACACCTCGGCCTTCCGCCGGCACTGTCGGCGCCTCGCCGCTGCCGTCGCAGGTGCGATCGAGGTTCATGTTGCCAGGGGTGACGACGTGATCCTGGTCGGCATCGACGGCAGCCCGTCGATGGGTGTGCACGTGACGAGCTCCGATCCCGAGCGGGGAGGACGCCCGACCTGGCCGGACGGCAGCGATGAGCTGTCGCCCGGGAGCGGCATCTTCCTCGAAGAGCTGACCGCCGAGCTCGGTCAGCGGGGCGTGACTGCCCCGCGTGCGATCGGGATCACCCACCAGCTTCCCGGCCACGACCCAGCCGATGAGCGCGCCGCCCTGGTGAAGCTGATGGAGGCCGGGTAGGTGGAGGGCGATCTTCGCGGATTCCGCGTGGCGCTGGTCACCGGGGAACTGCTGAATCCGCAGGACGGCGGGCTCGACGCGCTCGCGGTCCTCCAGCAGGAGGACTGGGGCGCCATCCAGCTTCCGGCTGCGGAGTATCCCGACGGCGTTGCCGGCCCGTTGCTCGACCAGGCGGCCGAGCAGGCCGAGGAGTTCGCGCGGCACGGATACCGGCTCGCGGTCGTCGGGCACCGAGATGGGCTGACTGAGGCCCTCGGCCGCTATGGGGTTCCGCGGCCGCCGACCATCGACCCGGCGAGCGCCGAGGAGCTGCGAAGCTTCCTGGCCTCCGCAGGCGGCTGACGCCGTGCCGGGAAGAGTGCTGGTCACAGGCGCCGCTTCGGGTATCGGGAGGGCGACCGTGCTGCGCCTTGCGCGGGACGGCGCGGTGGTCGCGTGTGTCGACGTGAACGCTGACGGGCTGGCCGAGACCGTGGCCGAGGTCGAGCGCAAAGGCGGGCGCGCCACCGCCGTCACAGCCGACATCAGCGACCTTGCCGCGGTGGAGAGGGCCGTGGGCTCCGCGGCCGAGAGCCTGGCGGGGCTGGACGGCGTCGCGAATGTCGCGGGCATCGGCGACTTCACGGGAGACGTGACCGAGACCGCGCCGGATGCGTGGGCGCGCGTGCTGGCAGTCAACCTGACCGGCGCGTTCAATGTCTCGCGCTGTGCGATCCCCCACCTGCGGGCGGCCGGCGGCGGGGTGATCGTCAACGTGGGGTCGCAGTTCGCGCTGGTCGGGTGTCTCGCGAGTCCTGCGTACTGCGCCTCCAAGGCGGGGCTGATCGGGCTCACCCGGGCGATGGCGATCGACCACACGGGCGAGGGCATCCGCGTCAACTGCGTGTGCCCCGGTCCGGTGGACACGCCGATGATGTGGGGCACTTCCGCGACGCCGGAGTTGACGGCCCGCGAGCGGGCACGCACGCAGGGCCGAAACCTCATAGGCAGACAGGGGCGGCCGGAGGAGATCGCCGCGACGATCGCCTTCATCATGTCCGACGAGGCAGGTTCGATGACGGGCAGCGTTGTCACCCTGGACGGAGGCTGGACGGCGGGATAGGTCGGTTCCGCGTTGTCAGTGCCTCGACGTGCTTCCGGGCTATCGCACCGGCGCCGACGAGGCCGACTCTCATCGTTCGCGGCTCTCGCTGTCCGGACGCCGGAGGAACTGGTACTGGACGCCGCCGCTGGTCTCCGCCATTGTCCAGATCATCTCGGCGGTGCCCGACGGGAACGGCGGCCAGGACACCACCACGCCCCGGCTCTCGAGCTCGCTGCGAACGGCCTCGAGGTCGTCGACCTCGAAGGCGATGTGCTCAATCCTGGCCGGCTCGCCGGGCGGCAGCCGGCGCTCGCGGGCCTCCTGGTCACGGACGTCGATCAGTTCGACGCTGGCATCGCCACACGGGTAGTACACGGCGAAGCTCTCGTCGTTCTCGTTCGACTTCCCGAAGGAGAGGCCAAGCGCCTCGAGTTGCGCGACGTGCGCGTCGAGGTCGGCCACGACGATTCCGACGTGGTCGATGCGCTTGAGCGCAGCGGTCACTCTCCACCCGGCATCTCGAGCAGCACCTTGCCAAGCTTTCCGGGCTCCCGCACATAGTCGAGCGCGTCGGCGGCCTCCGCCAGCGGAAACACGCAGTGGACGAGCGGAGTGACCGTTCCGTCGGCCAGGAAGGGCACCACGCACTTTCCGAACTCGTTCACCAGGCTCGCCTTCTCGTGGGGTGGCCGGGTGCGAAGCGTGGTGCCGATCAGGTGCGCCCGGCGGCTCATCAGGTCACGCAGAACCACGGTTGCCTCGTCGCCAGGCTTGGCGCCGACGACAACCAACCGCCCGCCGCGGGCGAGCGCTTCGACGTTCCGGCTCATGTGCGTCGCGCCGACGAGTTCCAGGACGACATCCGCGCCGCCCAGCGCGGCGACCCGTTCGAACGCCTCGTCGGCGCCGACGGCCACCGCTCCGAGCTCGGCGACCCGTGGACACAGCTCCACCGACCGGACGTTCGCGACGACGCGGGCGCCGAGGGCGCGCGCGATCTGCACCGCGGCGGTTCCGACGCCGCCGCTGGCGCCGTTGACCAGGAGCGTGTCGCCCGATGCCAGACCCGCCTGCGTGAGCGCATCGAATGCGGTGATGAACGCCTGGGGCACCGCGGCCGCCGCGAGGTCGTCCAGTGTCTCGGGGACCGCCAGCAGGTCTCCCTCCGATGCGACCACGCGGTCGGCCAGGCCGCCGCCGCCGACCAGGCCGAACGCCCGGTCGCCGACGTTGAAACGCGTCACGGCGTCGCCGGTCGCGACAACCGTTCCCGCAACCTCGAGCCCTGGGATGTCGACCGGCGAACCGGGCGGCACGGGATGGCGCCCCTCCCGCTGCAGGACATCGGCCGGGTTGACGCCCGCAAACCGGGGCGCGATCAGCACCTCGAACTTCGACGGCACCGGGTCGGGGCGCTCCTCGACGGCCACGACGTCACGGCCGCCGGCACCGCGATAGACGACGCATCTCATCGCTGTGACACGCTCACGAGGGCGGGTAGGTGTCCAGCCACCACCGGGCGATGTCGCACCGGCGCATGAAACGCACACCGGGCTGGCGCTGTGCATGTTCGATGAACGTACGCAGCGCGGCTGCCCGCGCGGCCTGGCCGCTCCAGCGGGCGTGCACTGCGACTGTCATCATCGTCCGCCGCGTCTCGCTCTCGCGCACCAGCTCGTCCAGCCCCATGACGATCGTGTCGAGAAAGTCGCGGGGGCTGGCGAACCCCGGGTTCATCAGGAATCGGGCGTCGTTATACGTCTTCGAGTAGGGCACGACCAGCATCGGGGTGCCGCCGACCGGCTCGTAATACGGCACGTCGTCCGCATAGCCCTCCGAGTGGTACAGAAAGCCTCCCAGCTCGAGCAGCAGCTCGCGGGTGTTCTCGCTCGGCCAGCTGCGCGAGCTCCAGCCAAGCGGACGGCTGCCGAGCACGCGCTCGAAGCTCTCGATTGCGCGCGCGATCGATGCCTTCTCCTCCTCGCGGCTGTACGTCCAAGCCTCGGTCCAGCGCCAGCCGTGGCCCAGCAGGTCGTGGTCGTGCTCGCGCATCCACTCCGCGACGGCGGGGTTCAGCTCCAGCGCAACCGCGGCGCCCGACACCGTCACGGGCACGCCGGCGTCGTCGAAGATCCGCGCCAGTCGCCATACGCCTGCGCGGCTGCCGTACTCGTAATGCGACTCGGTGCCGGGGTCGCGCTGAGGGGGCTTCACCCCTGGGTCGGCGTACTCGCCCCAGCCGTCATTGCGGTTGTCGCCCCACATGACCGAGTACTCGGAGCCCTCCTCGTAGACCAGCACGAGGTTCACGACCACCCGGGCGTCATCGGGCCATTCGAAGCTGGGAGGCGTCGGGCCGTAGCCGGCGAGGTCTCGCTCGCGGACGGCCGCGGGGATCAGGTCGGGTCGCTCCGGCAACGGTTACCCGGCGGCCACGACGTCGGCGGAGACGCTCAGGGTGACGCGGTCCGCGATGGCCTGGCACACCGGACAATGAGCCTGCGCTTCGTCGATCAGCGCCCGCACCTGCTCGATCGGTGCGGGCGTTTCGACGCGGGTGTGCAGCGCGGCCTCCGAGAGATGGTGGCTCGAGCCGTCGCCCCACCGGAGCTGCGTCGAGACGCTGGTCTCGATCTCGCCGAGCGGGATCCCGCGCGCCCGCGCCATGCCCGTCAGCGTCGAGGTGAAGCAGTTTGCCAATGCGGCCGAGAACAGCTCCTCGGGGTTCGACTCACCCCCGGGCCCGCCGAGCTCGGTCTGGGTGGCCGTCGCCACGGAAAGAGCACCTGATCCGCCTTCGATGCTGCCGTGAAAGCCGTTCCAACGGAGGGTGGCTGAGGCGCTGAGGGATTCCATCGCGGCCAGTCTACGACACCGCTTGGCGCGCGGGTCGTCGTGGTAGGTTAGGTGCATCGAAACTGGCAGCAACAGGGAAAACGCGTCGGCGTTTCGCCCCATCGAACGAGAAGCCAGGCTGTCGGACAAGGTGACGCAGGCCATCCTGGAGATGATTGCGTCCAGCGACCTGAAGCCGGGCGACATGCTGCCGCCCGAACGCGAGCTGGGCAAGCAGTTCGGCGTCTCGCGAACCGTGATCCGCGAGGCGGTGAGGGCGCTCAAAGGGAAGGGTCTGCTCGATGTGCGCAGCGGCAGCGGTGTGCGGATCGTTGCCGTCGACGAGAGCACCGTGCGCGAGTCGATGCGCCACTTCGTGCATGGCAGCATGGTCGACTACTCGAAGGTCGACGAGGTACGCCGTGTCCTCGAGGTCGCGGCCGCCGGGCTTGCCGCCGAGCGCGCCACTCCCGCAGATCTCGAAGGAATCGATGAGACCCACGAGCGGTTCTCCAAGGAATCCTCCGACCTCGAGTCGAGCGTCCGGCTCGACATCGAGTTCCACCGCGCTGTCGCGGCGGCCACCCACAACGAGCTTTTCCTGGTGCTTCACGACTCGATCGGCGAGATGCTGGTCGAGGTGCGCCGTCGCAACCTCTCGCGCGGGCCCGCGGAGCGGGGGCTGGTGGTCGAGATGCACCGGAAGATCCGCGACGGCATCGCCGCGCATGACCCTGAGGCCGCGCAGCAGGCGATGCGAGATCACCTCGGCCACGTGCAGGCGACGTGGAAGGATCAAGCGCCCTCCGACTGACCGAGCGGCAGCGAGTGCTCCTCGTGGGTCATCACTTCGAGCAGCGTCGCCTCGCCTGAGCGGACGCTCGCGGCGCAACGTTCGAGCGCGGCCCGAAGGTCAGCGGCCTCGCGCACGTGCTCGGCGTGTCCTCCCAGCGCACGCGCGATGGCCGCATAGTCGCCGCCGAGACGGTTCGACCGGTGGCGGTTGACCGCGTCGGGCATCCACTCGCCGTACCCGCCCATCAGGCCGTTGTTCATGACGATCGTCAGGATCGGGATGCGAGCGCGCACGGCGGTCTCGAAGTCCATTCCCACCATGCCGAATGCGGCGTCTCCCATGATGTTGACGGCCAGCCAATCGGGTCGGGCGAGCTTTGCGCCCATCGTCAGGCCGAGCCCGGTGCCGAGTTGGGTGGACTTGCCCCACCCCAGGTATCCGTGGGGAACGACGGTCTCATAGAACGGGACGATCTGGTCGCGTGGGTGGCCCGCGTCGTGCGTGACGACGGTGCGTGTCCGATCGGCGACCTGCATCAGCTCCGACACGATGCGATAGGGGCTGAGCGGGCCGGCATCGGAGGTGAGCCGCGGCTGCCATTGCGCCAGGAACGCATCCCGCACGGAGGCGACCTCGCCTCGAACAGATTCGCGTTCCCCGCAGTCCACGCCCTCGAACGCCTCGAGCAACTGACGGAGTACAAGCTTGGCGTCCCCGACGCAGCCGAACGCGACGTCGTAGCCACCGGCAAGGTCGCGCGGGTCGTTCACGATCTGCCCAAGCGTTGCCGCGCCGGGCAGCGGGGTGATGTAGAGCGAGCGGGTGAAGCTGGTGCCAATGCCGAGGATGACGTCTGCGCGTTCGAAGAAGCGGTCGACCGTGGCGGGCCGGCTGCGGGCGGCCGTGCCGAGCGCCAGCGCATGGTTCTCGGGGAAGGCGCTCTTGCCGTTCAGCGTTGTCGCCACAGGTGTGTTCGTGAGCTCCGCCAGCTGGAGCAGCTCGGAGCAGGCATCCGCATACAGCACGCCCTGCCCCGCAAGGATCACAGGGTTTTCGGCCGCCGCAAGGATGCGCACCGTCTCGTTCACGTCCTCGGGCGCGGCCTGCGAGCGTCGCGGCAGGGAGGAGGACATCGTCCAGTCCGCATCACCGGCGTCGCCGTTCATGACGTCGTTGGCAACGGCGACCATGACCGGGCCGTTGCGAACGCTGCGAAGGGCGTTGAGTGCGCGGCGGAATACCTCCGGGCCGCGCTCGGCGCTGTTGAGCGTGGCAGACCAGCTGGTGATCCGTGCGTAGCTCTGCTCGCTGCGGAAGAACGGCGGAGAGTCCTGGTCCGGCACGGCGTGCTCGGTGGGGATGAACAGGATGGGGCTGCGATCTCCGTAGGCCTGCGCGACGGCGCCGAAGGCAGACTCGGCCCCCGGGCCGTACTGCGTCACGCAGGGCGCGACACCGTCGCCGCCGGTCGTCCGCGCGAAGCCGTCCGCGATGTTCACAGCGACGCGCTCGGTACGGGTGATGATCGGCCGAAGCCCGGCTGTTGAAGCCGCATCGATCAGTCTGTTCTCAGGAAACCCGACGACGAACTCGGCGCCCTCCCGGCGCAGCAGCTCGGCGATCCGGTCGGCGACAAGCATTGGTATACCGTATCATGGCATACTGATTCAGTCGGCGATGGCAGCCGCAATCGCGCCGGCTGCCCGCCGCATCACGGGCTCCGGCGCGACAGTCACGCGCGCGAATCCCGGCAGGCCGAACTCGTGTCCGCCGCGCACCAGCATTCCGGCGAGGACGAGCGCGTCGCAGACCGGTCGGTCGTCCACGCCGAGCTCGACCAGGACAAAGTTCGTGTCGGACGGGTGGCAGGCGATGCCCACGCTCGCGAGCTCGTCCTGGAGCACGGCGCGCGCCGCCGCCACCTCCGCTCGCCGCGCCGCCACGAACTCGGGATGGGAGAGCGCTGCCCGGCCGGCCGCAAGGGCGACGCGGTTGACGTTGAACGGCTCCTGCACGATGTCCAGCAGGCGAGCGACCTCCGGAGCAACGATCGCGTACCCGAGGCGCAATCCGGCGAGGCCGAAGATCTTCGAGAACGACCGCACGACGATCACCGGGCGGTCTTCCATGACGTCCGCCTGCCGGGGGGCGCGGCGTGCCGGCTCGGCGAAGTCGATGTACGCCTCGTCGGCGATGACGATGCAGTCCTCGGGCAGTCGCTCGAGGAACGACGACCACGCTTCGGGGGCAATCAGCGACCCGGTCGGATTGTTCGGGTCACATAGCCACACCAGCCGCGCGCGGTTCGTGCGGGCCGCCCCCGCCACGGCATCGAGGTCGATGTGCAGGCCGGACGGAGGAACGCGCGTCACCGAAGCCCCGGCGGCGGCGGACACCTGGGCGTACAGCCCATAGGTCAGCTGCGGGATGACCACCGGGGTTCCGGGCTCGATGAACGCCGTGGCGAGGTTGCCGATCAGCGCCTGCGCACCGTGCGCGGGCACGACGCATGCCGGTGGAACGCCCAGCGACTCGGCGAGGCGCTCCCGGAAGTCCGCATACGCGCGCTCCGGGTAGAACTGGGCGTTGCGCAGCTCTGCGGTCGCGGCCTCGAGCACGTAGGACGGCGGGCCGAACAGGTCCTCGTTCCAGTTCAGCGGCTCCAGCTCGGAGAGCCCGTGCCGCTGTCTGAGGGCGTCGCGAGTGGGGCCGGGGTCGTAGCGCTGCAGCCCTCGCAGCGAAGGGCGGGCGAGCCGTTCCCAGTCGGTCACGCCTCGGCCAGCTCCCGGAGCGCGGGCTCGAGCACTCGGACACATGCCGCGATCGCTTCCCGGCCGGTCAGCTCCTCGGGCGCGTGGCTGACGCCACCGGCATCGCTTCGCACGAAGAGCATCGCCGAGGGCACGCCCGCCATGCCCAGGATCGCCGCGTCATGGCCGGCGCCTGACGGCAGCTCGACCGCGTCGATCCCCAGCTCTGCGATCCAGCGATGCAGCGCGGCCTTTGGACGTTCGCTCATTGGCACGGGCTCGTACCGCCACCTGTCCGCCACCTCGACCTGGCAGTTCAGGTCGGCAGCGGCTGCGCGTGCGGCTGAAACGACTCCCGCGCTGAGGGAATCGAGCCGCTCGGCGTCGGGTGCTCGCATGTCGGCGAACAGCTCCACAAGGTCGGGGATCGTGTTCGTCGCCCCCGGGGACACCGTCATTCTCCCGATCGTGGTCACCGCCCCGGGGATCGAGCGGGCGACGTCGTGCGCCCGTTCGACGAATCGCGCGGCGGCGCCGACGGCGTCTGCTCGCAGCGCCATGGCAACTGTGCCGGCGTGACCCCGGCGCCCGCGAAATGTCACCTCGATGCCCGCCATCCCGGCGATCGACGTCACCACCCCGAGCGGCGCGCCGGCTGCGGCGAGCGTCGGGCCCTGCTCGATGTGCGTTTCCACGTAGGCGAACGGGGGCAGGTCAAGCCAGCCGCGCTCCGGCAGCTCGCCCAGGCCGAGCTCGCTGAACGCCTCGCCGAGGGAGATGCCGTCGGCATCCCGTAGGTCGGCCTCATCGGCTTCGAGCATGCCGCACACGGCTCGGCTGCCGAACAGTCCGCGCCCGAAGCGGCATCCCTCCTCGAGGCGGAAGGCAACCACAGCAACGGAGCGCTGCGCGCCACCGCTGGACGCAATGGCCACCGCAGCATCCAGCGCAGCCAGCACTCCCAGCGCCCCGTCGAACCGGCCGCCGTCGGGTGGCGTGTCCAGGTGTGAGCCGCTCCAGACCTCAGGCAGCGCTGGGTCGGACCCCCGTGCACGACCGAACAGGTTGCCGGCCGGGTCGGAAGTCACATCGAGGTTCGCATCCTCCATCCAGCCGCGAACGAGCTCGAAGGCCCGCTGCTCTCCCTCGCCGAGGCCGGCCCGGTTCGTACCGGCTGCGCGCCCGATCTCGAACAGCGTGTCCAGCCGTTCGACCATTCGGTCGGCCCGAGCCTCGACGTCGTCGGCGTCAGACCGGCGAGATTCGCCTAAGGAGCTGTGAAACCCGCCCACACATCGAGTATGTCACGCGCCTTTCGTCAGCCGAACCGCAACGTTGCAGCGATCGATCGAGCTTTGCCGCGCCCAGGACCCCACGGAGACGCTGAGCAAGGTGGGGAGGGCGCCGGCGAAGCCGGCGTACTGCTTGAGCCTCCGGCTTTCCGCCGTATGATCGTCGGGATGGCGGCCTGCCCTCGCTGCGGTGAACAGAATCCCGACCGTGCGCGCCTGTGCATGATGTGCGGCACCCCGCTCGGAGCTCATGCCGCGGAGCGGAGGGAGCGGCGCGTCGTGTCGGTGCTGTTCGCCGATCTGGTGGGATTCACCAGCCGTTCGGAGGCGCTGGACATCGAGGACGTCGACGCCTTCCTCGCGCCGTACCACGATCGGCTGCGACGAGACGTCGAGCGGTTCGGCGGCGTCGTCTGCAAGTTCACGGGCGATGGCCTGATGGCCATCTTCGGCGCTCCCGTTGCCCACGAAGACGATCCCGAACGGGCCGTCCGCGCCGCTCTCGCCATCCGCAGCGGGGTACAGGCCTCCGCTGCTGCCGACGAGCCCGCACGCCGTCTCCACGTCCGCCTCGGGGTGACGACGGGCGAGGTCCTCGTCTCGTTCGGTTCCGGAGGCGAGCTCGATGCCACCGGCGACGTGGTGAACACCGCGGCGCGGCTGGAGTCTGCGGCTCCAGCCGACGGTGTGCTCGTGGACGAGTTCACGTACCGGGCAACGGACCGGGCGATCGTGTTCGAATCCGCGGAGGCGGTCGTTGCCAAGGGCAAGTCAGCGCCGGTGAAGGCCTGGCGGGTGGTCGAAACGCGATCGATCTTGCCTGAGCAAACTCGCATCGAGGATCTGCCGCTCGTGGGACGCCACGCCGAGCTCGGGCTGCTCACGGCTGCTCTGGAACGCTCCCGGACTCAGCCGGCAACCGAGCTCGTCACGCTCACCGGTGCGCCGGGTATCGGGAAGACGCGGCTGGTGCAGGAGCTTGCCGGTGTCGTGGACAACGTGCCCGAGCTGATCCGCTGGCGACAGGGCCGGTCCCTGCCGTACGGGGAGGGTGTGGCCTTCTGGGCGCTTGGGGAGATCGTCAAGTCCGAGGCCGGCATCCTCGACTCCGACCCAGCTGCAGACGCTGAGGAGAAGCTTGCGCGAGCCGTCGGCGCGGTCGTGATCTCCGATGTCGACCGGGACTGGATCATCCGGTGGCTGCGACCCCTCGTCGGCCTGGAGGGCGAGCGTGACGGCGGGGGCGATGGCCGTGTCGAGGCGTTCGCCGCTTGGCGGAGGTTCCTCGAGGCGCTGGCCGAGGACGGGCCGACCGTGCTCGTCTTCGAGGACATCCACTGGGCGGACGATGCGCTGCTGGACTTCATCGATCTGCTCGCCGACCGTGCCGGTGCCGTCCCACTCCTGATCGTCTGCACGTCCCGCCCGGAGCTGCTGGAGCGCCGTCCGGCATGGGGTGGGGGAAAGATCAATGCCCACACGATCGGTCTCAACCCGCTTTCGGCGGAAGACACGGGACGCCTCGTCGGTGAGCTGCTCGACCAGGCATTGCTCCCTGCCGAGACCCAGCAGGCGCTGCTCGACCGCGCGGAGGGCAACCCGCTGTACGCGCAGGAGTACGTCCGGATGCTGAAGGACCGTGGACTGCTCGTCCGCGGCGGTCACGGATGGACGCTGACCGGCGAGGCGCATGGCCTGCCCGAATCGGTCCAGGGGATCATCGCTGCTCGGCTGGACACGCTCTCGGCCGAGGAGAAGGCGCTCGTGCACGATGCGTCAGTGGTCGGCCGGACAGCATGGCTCGGCGCAGTGGCCGCGATCGAAGGGCGCGCCGTATGGGAGCTCGAAGAGCTGTTGCATGGCCTGGAGCGCAAGCAGCTGCTGCTCCGCTCCCGGCGATCGAGCGTCGCCGGCCAGATCGAGTTCAGCTTCGCGCACTCGCTGACGCACGAGGTCGCCTACTCGCAGATTCGCCGTATGGATCGGGCCGCAAAGCACGAGGCCGCGGCGAGATGGATCGAAGGGTTGTCGGGGCAGCGCGATGACAAGGCTGAGTTGTTCGCCTACCACTATCTCGCGGCGCTCGAGCTCCGCCGCCAGGCCGGAGAGCCAACCGACGAGCTCGCATCGGCGGCGACCGGGGCCCTGATCGAGGCCGGGCGTCAGGCAGACGCAGTGAGCGCCTATGCGAGCGCCGTGCGGCATTTCCACGCGGCGCTCGATCTCATGGCAGACAGCGATTCGCGCCGACCGGACCTCTTGCTCTCACTCGTGCGCGCCCGGCACAGCGCGGGCGAGCCCGATGAGCATCTGCTTCTGGCTGCTCGGGAGGCGAACGTCGCTGCCGGGTCATGGGAAGGCGCGGCATTGTGCTCGTATCTGCTCGGCTCCTGGGCCGAGGACGTGATCGGCGACGGGGAGCGCGGCGAGCGGCACTACAAGGAGGGCCTCGCGTTCACCGGCCGCATCCCGTACCGGCCCGTCTCGAGCCTGATCCCCTACGCTCTGGTCTTCCGGTACTTCCAGACGGAGCGATTGGCGGCCGCGCTGGACCTGGCGAACGAGGCGATCGCCAGGGCGGACCAAGCCGGCGACCTCGCCGGGCGGGGCCTGCTGCTGAACATGCGCGGGCTTCTCCGGGCGGCGCTCGGCGATCCCGAGGGGATCAAGGACAGCGAGGAGTCGCCGCGGCTCCTGGCGCAGGTCGCCCATCCGCGCACCGCCGTCGCCTACAACAACCTTGCCGAGCAGTACATCGCCCTTGGCCAGATCGACAAGATCGAGGCAGTGCTTGCTGAGGTCGACCAATGGACGGATCGGTTCTCGGAAGCGTATTTCGTCAAGTTCGCCGCAGTGGCTCGTGCCTTCCTGCAGTACAACCAGGGCGACTGGGACGGGGCCATCCGCAGGCTGGAGCCGTTGATCGACGATCCGTACCGGATCATCGACGGTGTGGCTCGCACGGTGCGGGGGTGGATCTGCATCGCGCGTGACGATCTCGGAACCGCGAAGAACGACGCCCAGAGGGCGATCGAATTCGGAATCGAGGGGCAGAACATCGAGTTCCGCATCGCCGGCACCGGGATGCTGCTTGTGGTGCTCCGTCGCCATGACGGGCGCCCGGCCGTCCTGGAACAGCTGAGGGCGTTCTCCAGGGAGCTCAACTCGGGAGTCTCCACCGCATCCGTCCTCGCCGAGCTCGCCGCGGTGTTCCAGGGCGACGACGAGCGCGACGTGCTGCGACCTGTGACCGAACGGATCCCGTCGTTCTCCGCGTGGCGCGAGGCCATCATCGCGACGCTGGACCAGCGGCACGGCGATGCGGCCACGCTGTACCGCGCCATCGGCTGTCGGCCGCTCGAAGCCGCCGCTCATCTCCTCGCGGCCGAGCAGTTCGGTCGCCACGGAAACGCCGTGGAGGCCGCCCGGCATGCCGAGCAGGCAGCCGCCTTCTATCGCAGTGTCGGGGCGTCGCACTACCTGGCGCGTGCGGACCCGCTGCGCAGAGCGACCGCCTGAGGCGTCGGAGAAGGTCGCGGGCCTTGCCGCCCCGGGTGGGCTCCATGAGGCGGCAAGCCCCGACTCGCCCAGAGTAGTTGTCAGGGCTGTGAAAAAACCTTTGGCGCAGGCCTGACTTGTGGAGCCGTTTGACTCTTGTCGCTCATGCCGTAATAGTCACTTCACACGTTCTACCGGGAGGGATGGAACCTGTGAAGAGGGCCGGCCTGGCGATCATCGCCGCATGTCTCGGCGCGCTTCCCTGCGGGGCTTCACCCGTCGCCGCCGCAGCGCCCCCGGTCACGCCGTCGGGGTGGGGCATCACCCCGGCCGGGAGGGTGTTGCCGATCCCGGACGGAGCAAGCCTCGGAGGGCCGTGGGCGGTACGCGTCTCGCCCGACGGGCGGCATGCGCTGGTGACCTCGAGCGGGCAGGCGGTGCAGAACGAGACGGTCGAGATGTTCGACATCGCGAGCGGCGAGCGAACCGGCGTGCAGGTGTACAACGGTCATCTTGGCCGCTCCGTGTTCTATGGGCTTGCGTTCTCCCCCAACGGCCGGCGGGCGTGGGCGTCGGGCGGCGGCCAGGGCGTGGTGCACTCGTACAACGTGACCGCAACCGGCGCGCTCGTGCCTCGCGGACGAATCCGCGCCGGCCATTTCCCGACCGGCATGGCGCTCGGCGAGACGCCGAGGGGCCGGCGGCTGTACGTCGCCGACAACATGGGGGGCGAGCCGTTCAGCACTGGGCCGTACGCGGACCCGCCGGGCCACTTCGTCATCGTGATCGACCCTCGCCGGAACAAGGTCACGGCGCGGATCGACCTGGGCCGACCGCTCGACCCGTTCGGCGTCACCTTCAACGCCGACGCCACGAAGGCGTACGTGACGAACTGGACCGGACGGTCGGTGGCCGTGATCGACACGGCGCGGGAGCGCGTGAAGAAGACCATCGTGTTGTCGCCGCCGGGGAACCCGCTCCAGGCCGACCATCCGACGGCGATCGTCCGCAACCCTGTCTCCGACGAGATCTACGTCGCGAACGCGAGCAGCGATACGGTGTCGGTTCTCGACGCGACGCGTGACGTCCTGGTTGCCACGATCGACGTCGCTCTCGTTCCCGGCTCGCCCAAGGGATCGATGCCGGAGGGTCTTGCCGTCAGCCCGGACGGGCGCAGGCTCTACGTCGCTCTCGCCGGTGAGAACGCCGTCGCTGTCGTGGATGTCTCGAGCCGGCGGGTGCTCGGGTTCATCCCCACCGGGTGGTACCCGGCGGATGTGGCCGTGACCCCCGATGGCCGTCGCATCGTCATTGTCAACACGAACGGCTTCGGCGCGGAGCCGAACCCCTGCGGGCCGATGTCGCCGCTGCTCGCGCTCGGCTGCGGAACCGGAATCGAGTACCTCCCCGGCTACTTCGAGAACCAGTATCTCGGCACGATGATCAAGGGCACCGTTCAGGTGGTCGACGTGCCGGAGGGCCCGCGAGACCTTGCGAACCGGCTGGAGCGCTGGACGGACCGGGTGCGTCGCAACAACCACGTCGACCTGCGCCCGGCTCCGCGCCCTGAGCACCTGCGTCAGATCGAGCACGTGATCTACATCATCAAGGAGAACCGCACCTACGACCAGATGTTCGGCGACCTGCCGCGGGGAAACGGCGACCCGTCGCTGACGTTGTTCCACGACGAGTCGGCGCCGAACCAGCGCGAGCTCGCCCAGCGGTTCGTCCTGTTCGACAACTTCTACGTCGACGCCGAGGTGTCACAGGACGGCCATCCGTGGTCGACCCAGGCGACGGCGACCGACTACGTCGACAAGACGTGGCCGTTCGACTACGCATGGGCTTACTATCGAAACTACGACTCCGAGTTCGTGCCCCTGAGGCAGCAGTTCCCGACGGAGCCCCTCGCATCGGATCCCTCGGTGCCCCGCACGGCTGCCGCCGCGACGGTGGGCTACCTGTGGGACAACGCGTACGACCACAACGTCTCGTTCCGCGACTACGGGGAGGGGACGCCGCTCTACAACCCCAACTGCCACCCGAAGCGCAACTTCTCGAGCCTGACACGCCTGCAGAAGCGCTTCGGAAACCATGTCGCTCCCCGCTTCCCCGGCTGGAACATGGAGTGCTCCGACCACGCGATCCGGTTCAAGGAATGGCACCGGGAGTTCGTGCGGTTCGAGCGGCGAGGGAAGATGCCCCAGCTCCAGATCGTCTACTTCCCCAACGACCACACCCAGGGCACCGCACCCGGCACCGCGACCCCCGCGTCGTATGTGGCCGACAACGATCTTGCCGTCGGCAAGCTCGTCGAGGCGGTGTCACGCAGCGGCTTCTGGAAGAGCACCGCGATCTTCGTGCTCGAGGACGACGCCCAGGACGGCCCCGATCACGTCGACCCGCATCGTTCCACGGCGCTCGTGATCAGCCCGTTCACGCAGCATGCCCGGGTCGACTCCACCCATTACGACACCGCCGCGATGCTGGCCACGATCGAGGATCTGCTCGGGCTCTCGCCGATGAGCATCTTCGACCAACGGGCAACGAGGATGTGGGCGCCGTTCTTCGGGATACCCGACTACGCGCCGTATCGGACCATCCAGCCGGCGGTGATCCCGTTCGGCGCGCCGGGCTATCCGGTCAACCCGCCGGACGCTCCACTTGGTGCCGAGTCGGCTGCCCAGAACTTCTCGATCCCCGACGGCGCCGACGAGGAGACTCTGAACGAGGCCATCTGGCGGTCGGTCAGAGGGCCGGACTCGCGGATGCCGTCGTTCGACGGCGACTGACGAGAAACGCGGGATCTGGTATTCAGCCGAGTGTGGTCGACGTCCACCTGATCGACGGCACCTACGAGTTGTTTCGCCACTTCTACGGTGCTCGGCGCGCGCGCGGGACCGACCCGCCGTTCGGTGCGGTGCGCGGCGTCCTGCGGACGGTCGTGCAGATGTTCGAAGGCGGAGCCACCCATATCGGTGTGGCGACAGACCACGTCATCGAGTCGTTCCGCAACGACCTCTGGCCGGGCTACAAGACCGGCGCGGGTATCGAGCCGGCGCTGCGGGCGCAGTTCCTCCCGCTCGAGGAAGGGCTCGCAGCGATGGGCGTCGCCGTCTGGCCGATGGTCGAGCTCGAGGCCGACGACGCGCTGGCGTCCGCCGCACACCTGGCGGCTCAGGACGAACCGGTGCACAAGGTCTGCATCTGGACGCCGGACAAGGACCTCGCGCAGTGCGTCGTCGGCGAGCGTGTGGTGCAGGTCGACCGCAAGAGCGGCCAGATCAGGGATGCCGACGGCGTGTACGCGAAGTTCGGCGTACCGCCGTCACGCATTCCCGACTACCTGGCCCTCGTCGGCGACTCAGCGGACGGGTATCCCGGCATCCCCGGCGTCGGTGCCAAGACCGCCGCCGCCCTCATCCGGAGGCATGGGGCGATCGAGGACTTCCCGACGGGCACGATCAAGGGGGGCCCAGAGCTGGCGTTGCTGTTCAAGGACCTGGCAACGCTGCGCACCGGCGCGCCGCTGTTCGACGACGTGGAGGCGCTCCGCTTCGCGGGCGCCACAGCCACCTTCGCGGCGTTCGCCGAGCGGATCGGCGATAAGGAGCTGGTAACCCGAGTGCGGCGCCTCGAGGAGAGGCAGCGCTGAAGCCGTGGAGCATGTCTCCGGGACGGTTACGAACCGGCTCGCAGCGCGATGAAGAAATCCACCCGGTCCTCCATCGACGACAACGAGCGGCCAGTAAGCCGCTCGACCCGTGCGAGCCTGTGGCGAAGCGTGTTGACGTGCACGTGCAGCCGGTCGGCGGTGGCCTGCCACTGACCGCCTGAGCTGAGGAAGGCGTCGAGCGTGTCGATGAGCTGCGTGTGGCGACGCGCATCGTGCTCCTCGAGCGGCTGCAGGAGGGCCCGGCGGAAGGCTGCGAGGACTTCTTCGTCCTGCATCGCCAGCAGCAGCGTGTGAGACCCGACCTCGCCGTGGACGGCGTACGCGAGACCCTGGCGGCGAAGCCGCGCGAACCGGCAGGCGTGGCGCGCCTCGACCAGGCTCGTCCGCAGCGACTGCGCCGAGGGTACGACGCCGCCGACTCCCACGGCGGCGTTGCCGCCAAGCGCCTCGGCGACGCTTCGAGCGAGATCGGCGAGGCCCTCGTCGCCGCCGTCCCAGCGGGCGATGGCCACGACCTCCATGCCCTTGGACGCCACCACGCCGGTCGCGCCGCAACTCATCAGCGCGTCCTCGACCGCGTCGACCGCCTCGTCGAGCGGCGCGCCCTCGCAGACCAGTCCGACCACCGGCGCATCGGGGTCGACGCCGAACGCCTCCAGCCGCGCCGCTGCAGCGGGAAGCTGCGGCGGCCCTGCGCTCACCAGGTCGATCAGCTCGGCGGCGAACCGCCGCTCGCTCTCGCGCAACGCACGCCTGCGCGCCAGCTCGAGGCCCAGGAAGGGCAGGGTCTGGTCGATCGCAGCGCGGTCCTCGACCGAGAGCGGCTCGTCGCCGGCCGCGACGACCAGGTGGGCCTCGGTGCGGCCCACCGCCACCACGGGAAACACCAGCCAGTCGCCGACGCTGACCGGGTATTCCGGCTGGAGGCGCGCAGCCTCCGTGCCGACGGCTTCGATGTCGCCGGCAGTCGGCTCGGCGCCGCGCCGGGCGAGGACGTGCCGGTCACGGCCGACCACCCAGCTTTGCATACCGCGGGAGCGCGCGAGGACGGCCAGGATCCCATCCAGCCCCGCGCCGTGCTCGGCCGCGCGCACGAGTGCGGCATGCCGGCGCACCGTTCGCTGCAGCGCCTCCTCGCGGTCGGTTGCGAGGCGCTCGACGAACGCCTCCGCGATCGCGATGAACGGCAGCTCGTACGGCACCGTGAAGAACGTCAGGCGCCGCCGCTTACAGGCGGCGACGAGGCCCGGCGGGACGGTGGCGTCCGGTCGCGGGATGCCGTAGCCGAGAGCTGCGACCCCCGCGGCTGCGAGCGGGCGAACGAACTCGGCCGGCTTCGTACCGGCGTCGATCCAGACGCCCGTCGTCAGGATCACCTCGCCGCCCTGGAGGTAGAGCGAGGGATCGGCGAGCTCCGTCGTGTGCACCCAGCGCACCCTGCGATCGATCTCGCGCTCGACGAGCAGCTCGAGCCCGAGCGCAGGGTCTTCGATCAGATCCCGTACGGTCATCGGCATTGGATGATCCTCCAACGCGGACCATAGAACGTTGCAGCGTCCTACGGTTGTAGCGCCTGCTGCAAAGGCGCAGACTCTCCGCCATGAGCGGCTTCGCGTGGCCCAAGGGGACTCGGGCCGGTTTCGCACTCACGTTCGATGTCGACGCCGAATCGGCGATCCTCGCCGTCGATCCGGCCTACGCCCGCAGGCTGACGACCATGAGCCACCAGGCGTACGGCCCAAAGGTCGGAGTGCCGCGAATCCTGCGGATGCTGGAGCGGCAGGGGCTGAAGGCGACGTTCTTCATCCCCGGGCTGACGGCCGACCGCTACCCGCACACCGTGGAGGCGGTTGCGGAGGCCGGCCACGAGATCGGCCACCACGGGTACTCACACGTCCCGCTGCATCAACTCGACGAGGCCGGGGAGCGGCGGGAGATCGAGCGCGCACTGGAAAGCCTGGAGCGAATCCTCGGGCACGCCCCGGCCGGATTCCGGGCGCCGTGGTGGGAGCTGAACGACCGCACCCCTGGCCTGCTGGTGGAGTACGGCTTCCGCTTCGACTCCAGCATGATGGACGACGACCGGCCGTACCTGCTGGCAACCGAGCGGGGCACGCTCGCCGAGCTGCCCGTCCACTGGATGCTCGACGACTGGGAGCAGTACGCCTTTCTGCCGGAGCCCAACATCGGCAGCGTCATCGAGTCGCCGTCGAAGGTGCTCGACCTGTGGACGTCGGAGCTCGACGCGCTCGCCGACGATGGCGGCCTCTTCGTCCACACCTCTCATCCGTTCCTTTCCGGCCGTGCGTCGCGCGTCGCCACGCTCGAGCGACTGGCAGAGCACGCGGGCGCCCGGGGCGATCTGTGGTCCGGCGCCCTCAGGGAGATCGCCGACCACACACACTCCACGATCGCCCCGGACGACGCACGGCCGGTGCCTGTCTGCATCATCGAGGAGGACGTATATGTCAATCGCTGAGGGCGAGGCCCCGCGGGCGTTCGAGCGCAAGGCAACCGGCCTGGTACGGGAGGCGGGCTGGTGGGACGTCCTGGTCTACAACCTGAACTTCATCTCGATCGGCCTGATGGCCGCGTTCGTCTTCCTGGTCATCATCCCGTTTTACCCGGGCGTGAACGTGTACCTGACGGAGCTGGTCGCGTTTGCCCTCGTCATCCCGGTCTCGCTCGTGTTCGCAATGTTCGCGGCGGCGATGCCGCGCTCGGGCGGCGACTACGTGTACGTGTCGCGAACGCTGCATCCCGCGCTCGGGATGATGTCGTCGTTCAACAACACCGTCTGGTGGTTCATCTACGGCGGCGTGCCGTCGGCGTTCTTCGCGCGGTACGGCATCGGGCCGTTCCTGCGCACGGTCGGTGAGATGTCCGGCTCGGGCACTCTCGTCGACTGGGGGAACACGCTGGTCGGCAACCGCGGCACCGTGATCTGCGGCGCGATCCTGATCGTCGCCCTGGCGGCCGTGTTCTCGCGCAGCCTGCACCTCTACTTCCGCATCCAGAACTCGCTGTTTCTCCTCGCGATGCTGAGCATCCTGATCACCATCGTCGTGTTCCTGCTGGAGGGGCGAGGCGACGTGCTGAGCGCCATCAACAGCACGTTCGGGTCGGGCAGCGCCGACAAGGTGATGGCGAGTGCCGCACCCGAGGCGCCGTTCGATCTGCGCTTCACCATCCTGCCGATGACGTGGCTCTACCTGGAGCTCGTGTTCAACCAGTCGTCTGCATACATCGGCGGCGAGGTGAAGCGGGCGTCGAAGGTGCAGCTCTGGTCGATGCCGCTGGCGGCGATCATCGCGACGGCCGTGCTGATGCTGCTGACCTGGGCGGCGCTCCAGTCGCTCGGCTTCGAGTTCTGGTTCGCGGTCGGCACCGACGCCGGTGCGAGCCTCGGGTACTCGTCGACGCCGCTCTACAGCGAGATCGCAGCTCTGGCGAGTGGCCAGACCTGGGTCGCGGTGCTGATCCTGGGCGGCTTCGTGTTCTGGAGCTACACCTGGCTGCCGGGCCAGATGCTGAACGCCTCGCGCAACCTCGTGGCCTACGCGCTCGACGGGCTGATGCCACGCCAGTTCGCCCACGTCAGTGATCGCACCCACGCACCGGTCGTCGCGATCTGGGCTGTGGCCCTGGGGTCGATCGTGTTCCTCTACCTCTACGTCTACACCCACATCTTCGCCACGCTGACGGGGATCTTCGGCTTCATACTCGGGTTCACCGTCGTGTCCCTGGCGGCCGTTGCGTTCCCCTACCGGCTGCCCGAGGTGTTCGAGTCCTCGCCGGTGCGCTGGCGCGTCGGGGGCATCCCGGTGATGAGCATCGTCGGCGTCCTGTCGTTCGCCGCCTGCGTCGCTGCGCTCGTGATCTTCTGGAAAGACCCGTACGCGGGATTGCGCAACCTGGACGACGGCTCTCGGTACTGGTGGGGCGTTGCATACAACGTCGGCATCTTCCTCTCCGGGCTCATCGTCTACCTCGTCGCCAAATACCTGAATGCCCGGCGCGGTGTCGACGTCGACAAGCGGTTCGCGGAGATCCCGGTTGAATGAACGGCCGGTTGCACTGGTTACCGGAGCAGCGGGCGGTATCGGCGGTGCCGCGGCCGACGCGCTCGAACGGCGCGGATACACGGTGGCGCGCAATCACCTCCCCGGCGACGCGGTGCCCGGGTACTCCGCACCGGCCGACGTGTCCGACGCTCGCGCGGTGCGCTTGCTGGTCGACCGGGTCGAAGCCGAGGTCGGCCCTGTCGGCATCCTCGTCAACTGCGCCGGCTACGCGCAGGAGATCGGGTTGGAGGAGATCACCGACGCCGATTGGCACAGGATGCTCGGCGTCCACCTGGGCGGCACATACAACACCTGCCGCCTGCTGGGACCACGGATGCGCGACCGCGGCGTGGGGTCGATCGTGAACGTCTCGTCGGAGCTGGCCCTGACGGGCTCAGACGTCATGGCGCACTACTGCGCTGCGAAGGGCGCGATCATCGGCCTCACGCGGGCGCTCGCCCTGGAGCTCGCGCCGCACGTACGGGTCAACTCTGTTGCCCCGGGCCCGACCGACACGCCGCTTCTGACAGACCTGTGGCGCGGCGAGGAGTACCTGCAGACCCTGCCGGTGCGCCGGCTCTCGACGCCCGCCGAGATCGGCGAGGCGGTTGCCTTTCTCGGCACCGCCGAGGGGTCGTTCTTCACCGGACAGGTCGTGTCGCCCAACGCCGGAACGGTCATATGAGGGTCGCGCTCGTCACCGGTGCGGCCACCGGCATCGGCCTCGCAACGGCTGACCTGCTGGAGGAGCGCGGCTGGCGCGTGGCGCGAAACCACCTGCCAGGCCAGGACGTGCGCGGTCATGGTTTCGCTGCCGACGTCGGCGATCCGGCGGCGGTCAACGCCATGGTCGAGCGGATTACGGCGGAGCTCGGCGCCGTGTCGCTGCTGGTGTCGAACGCAGCCGCGATGATCATGGGCGCCATCGAGCGCGTGTCGGAGGCCGACTTCTGGAAGGTTGTCGACACGAACCTCGGCGGCTACTTCAACTGCGCGCGCGCGTGCGCGCCCCCCATGGCGGAGGCGGGCTGGGGCCGCATCGTTGCGATCAGCTCCGAGTGGGGGCAGACGGGGTGGCCAGGCGCGACGGCCTACTGCGCCTCAAAGGCGGGCATGATCTCGATGACCAAGGCGCTGGCGCGGGAGCTCGGCCCGAGCGGGATCACCGCCAACGCCATCGCGCCCGGTGTGATCGATACGCCGCAGCTCGAGGTCGACGCAGCCGACGCACGCGTCACGCTGGACGAGATCAAGCGGCGGTATGCGGCAGCGACGCCACTTGGCCGGATCGGTGAGGCGCGTGAGGTCGCGATGGCCGTCGCCTACCTGGCCTCCGACAGCGCCGGGTCGCTGACGGGCCAGGTGCTGTCGCCGAACGGCGGGACGACGCTGTGACCGGCTATCGCCCTGCGGATGCCTTCGTCAGCCCCCGGTTCTCCGGCCTGCGCACGTTCATGCGGCTTCCGCACGTCGCCGGCACCGAGGGCGTCGACGTCGCGGTGGTGGGCCTGCCGTTCGACACGGCAACCAGCTTCCGCAGCGGCGCGCGCTTCGGCCCCGAGGGGATCAGGGCGGCCTCGATGCTGTTGCGGCAATACCACCCCGAGCACCGCGTCGACCTGTTCGAGCACGTCTCCGCGGTGGATGCGGGCGACGTGGCCGTTGCGCCCGGCGACACCGAGGCCACCTACCGGCTGATCGAGGAAGGGCTCGCGCCGTTCGTGGCCGCGGGCGTGTTCACGATCGGGCTTGGCGGCGATCACTCGATCACACTTGCCGAGCTGCGGGCGGTCTCCGCCAGGTACGGGCCACTCGCCCTCGTGCACCTCGACGCGCACGGCGACACCTGGCACGAGTACTTCGGCCAGCGGTACTTCCACGGCACCACCTTCCGCCGCGCCTTCGAGGAGGGCGTGATCGACCCGGCCGCATCCGTACAGGCCGGCATGCGCGGGTCGCTCTACGGCGCGAGCGACATCGAGGACGCGCGGGAGATGGGCTTCACCGTGCTCTCGACGCGTGAGCTGCGGGAGCTCGGGCCGGCCGCGTACGGCGATCTGGTGCGTTCCCGTGTCGGCGATCGGCCCGCCTTCCTGTCGTTCGACGTCGACTTCTGCGACCCCGCGTTTGCGCCCGGGACGGGAACGCCCGAGGTTGGCGGGCCGAGCTCGGGCGAGGCGCTCGAGTTCGTCCGGGCGCTGACGGGCATCCGGCTGGTCGGTGCGGATGTCGTCGAGGTGGCGCCGTCCTACGACAGCCCGGGGCAGCCCACGGCCCTGCTCGGTGCCACCGTTGCGTGGGAGGCCATCGCGCTGCACGCGGTCGCGCGCTCCTCGGCGGCGGTCGAAACGGGGCGGCCGGCGTGAGGATCTACTACGCCGGCGACGTCCATGGCTCGGAGAAGTGCTGGCGCAAGTTCCTGAATGCCGCCAAGTTCTACGAGGTCGACACGCTGGTGATGGGCGGCGACATCACCGGTAAGGTGATGGTGCCGGTGGTCGAGATGAGCGACGGCCGGCACCGGGCGCGAGTCCTCGGCCGCGACGAGATCGTGGCCGGCGCCGAGCTGGAGGACCTCGAGAAGCGGATCCGCTTCAACGGCTTCTATCCCTACCGGTGCGATCGCGCCGAATACGAGCGGCTCGAGTCCGACACCGCATACCGCGACTCGGTGTTCACCCGGCTGATGGTGGACGAGGTGCGGCGGTGGGTAACTCTCGCCGAGGAGCGGCTCGCGGGCACCGGCATCCGCTGCTTCGTCATGCCGGGAAACGACGACGAGTTCACGGTCGACGAGGCGCTCGAGTCGACCTACGTCGTCAATCCCGACAACAAGGTGGTCGCGTTCGACGACGTCCAGATGCTGTCGTGCTCGTGGACGAACCCCACGCCATGGGACAGCCCGCGCGAGGAGGCCGAGGACCGCCTGCTGGAGCGCCTTGAGAGCCTCGCCGAGGATCTGACTCCCGGCGTCCCGACGGTGTTCAACCTCCACTGCCCGCCCGCCCGTACGTCGCTCGACCGCGCCCCGCAGCTGACCGAGGATCTGCGCGTCGTGCTGGACGGCGGCGAACCGCGAATCGTCTCGGTTGGCTCCAGTGCCGTCCGGCAGCTGATCGAGCGCGTCCAGCCCGTGCTCTCGCTGCACGGGCACATCCACGAGTCCAAGGCGATCGCCAAGATCGGCCGTACCACCTGCGTGAACCCCGGGAGCGCCTACTCCGAGGGCGTCATCGACGGGGCGGTCGTGGAGCTGCGCGGCGACGCCGTCAAAGCCTGCCAGCTGGTCACCGGATAGGGAAGGAGCGTACTGCCATGTCGGCCGAATCCCCGCCCGACGGCGGCACCCAGGTGTTCACCCGCAAAGCGACGGGCCTGCGACGCGAGGCATCCACCGCGGACGTCTTCATCTACAACACGAACAACCAGAACATCGGCATCGGCGTCGCCTTCGTCGTGCTGCTCGTCCCCGCGCTGTACGTCGGAGGCAGCATGGTGACCGCGACGATCCTGGCCGGGCTTCTGGCCCTGCCGATGGCGGCCGTCTACGCCTACTTCGCGGCTGCCATGCCCCGCTCCGGCGGCGACTACGTCTACATCGGACGCACGCTTCACCCGTTTCTCGGCTTCCTCGCGTCCTGGAACTGGGTCGTCTGGCTGATCACCTACAGCGGTATCCCGGCGGCGTATCTCGCGCAGTACGGGCTCTCCGGCCTGTGCCGGGAGCTGGGCTACGTGTTCGACAGCCCGACCCTGGTCGGCTACGGCGAGGATTTCACGCGCAAGTGGTGGGTGTTCGTCGCCGGGTCGCTGCTGCTGATCTTCTTCGCCATTGTCTTTTCGATCGGGACGCGCCTGTACTTCCGCATTCAGAACACGACCTTTGCGATCGCGTTTCTCGGAGTCGTGGTCGGCATCGCCATCCTGGCGGTGAAGGGGCACTCCGAGACGCAGCAGTCGTTCAACGGGTATATCAGCGGCATCGGCGGCGTGGACAACGCGACCGGGAGTCTCTCGAAGTACTCGGAGAACCTCCAGCAGGCGGGATTCGACCTCAAGCAGACGCTGTACGCGATGGTCTGGCCGCTCTTCATCACGCTCTATGCGATCACGTCGAGCTTTATCGGCGGCGAGATGCGAAATGCCCGCCGTAGCCAGTTCCTGGCCATGCCCGGCTCGGTCGTCTTCGTCACCGTGCTGATGCTGCTGCTGCTCGTCGGCCTCGGTCACGCCGCGGGTACGACGTTCCTGGGACAGCTCGGGTATCCGCTGCCGGCGGACGTGCCGGGTGTGCTCGGGATCTCGTCGATCCCCACGTACAACGAGCTGATCGCGTCGATGGTCCGCGATCAGGGATGGCTGGTCGTTCTGCTGGGCGTCGGGTTCGTGTTCTGGACGTACGTCTGGTTGCCGATCAACTTCCTGGCCGCGACGCGGGCGTTCCTGGCCTGGGCCTTCGACGGGCTCCTGCCGCGGCAGCTCGCGCATGTGAACGAGCGGTTCCACACGCCGGTCGTGGCGATCGTCGTGACGTGGATCCTGTCGGAGATCTGTCTGTATCTGTACGTGGACGGCATCTTCAACACGCTGAACGGGATCTGGGCGTGGATCTGGTCGTTCGTGCTCTGCTCCATCGCGGCGATGGTGTTCCCGTACCGGCGGCGTGAGCTGTGGCGTTCATCGCCGTACAACGGCTCCACCTTTGGCATCCCGAACATCACGCTGCTCGGCGCGCTCTCGACCGCGTGCCTCCTGTTCTGTCAGTACTGGTTCTGGACCGATCCGATCCAGGGCTACGACTCGTGGGGCACCACGCTTCGCTGGGTGATGGCGCTGATCATCCCGTCAGCCATCGTGGTGTACTTGCTGGCGACGTTCGCCAGTCGACGCTCCGGCGTGCCGCTGGAGAAGGCATTCGCCGAGATCCCGCCGGAATGAGAGAGGAGACGCGATGAGCTCGATCGCTGCACAGCAGACCCGTCAGGGGTGGCACTCCGTCCTTGTGGGCGGTATCGCGACCTTCCTCGGCGCGCCGCTCGTCGATCCGACGGCGGATGCGATCCGCCAGGCGGGTGCCAGGGTGGCGTTCGTCGGTATGCCGTTCGACTCCACCACGATCGCCCGTCCCGGCGCACAGCTCGGGCCGCGGGCGGTGCGGGACTGGTCAAGCCATCTGCTGTCATATCACGGCGAGTACGACATCGACCTGTTCGAGGCGCTCGGCCTGGTCGACATCGGTGACGTTGCGGTGATCCCCGCCAATGCGCCAAAGACGGTCGACCTCGTGGCCGAGGCGATGGGTGAGGCGCTTCGAGCCGGGGCCATGCCGCTGCTGTGCGGCGGCGAGCACATCACGACCATCGGCGGGTCGATGGCCGTCGACCGGCACGCGCCCGGCCGGTATGGGCTGATCCTGATCGACACGCACCTCGACACGGCGCCGCACGTCGGCGGCGAGACCATCAACCACTGCTGCCCGATCACCCGGGCGATGGAGCTCGACTCGTTCGACCCGGCCGCGTGCGTGATCATCGGGGCGCACGGGGCGATGAACCCGAAGAGCGAGTACGCCTACGTGCGGGAGGCGGGCGTGACGGTGTTCCATGTGTCCGACGTCGACCGCATGGGCGCCCGGGCCGTCGCCGAGAAAGCGGCAGAGATCGCCTCCGCCGGGACGGACGGGGTGTACTTCTCGTTCGACGTCGACAGCCTCGACAGCTCCGTCGCGCCCGGCACGTGCGTGCCGACGATGGGCGGCCTGACCTCGCGTGAGGCACTCGCCATGGTGGCCGTGATCGGCCGCACCGACCTGGTCGCGATGGACGTGACCGAGATCGCTCCCGCGTACGACAACGGGCAGTCGGCGATCGCCGCGTGCCAGGTGATCGTCGACACGCTGGCGGCCTACGCCGACTCGCACCGATGAGCACCGTGCGCATCCGCGTCCCGGCCCGCGAGGGCCGGGGCGTTCGCGTGCCGGCCGGCTCACGGTTCCGGGTGATCGATCCCGAGGGCGGACAGGTGGGCGACCTGTTTGCCTTCTGCGCCGACGACGTCTCGGAGTACGCCAGCGCCGAGCACACCCGCGCGCATAACAGCCGCCTCTTCCCTGTCGTCGGCGAGTCGTTCGTGACCAATCGCCGGCGCCCGATTCTGCGCCTGGTGGCAGACGATTCACCTGGCATCCACGACCTGCTCTGCGCCGCCTGCGACCCGTCCCGGTACGAAGGGCTCGGTGTCGAGGGCTGGCACGCGTCGTGCCAGGAGAACCTGCGGGCGGCGATGGCCGAACATGGCCACGGCGACGTCGAGGTGCCCCAGCCGATCAACCTGTTCATGAACATCCCGGTGCGCCCCGACGGAACGCTCGGCTGGGAGCCGGCGCAGACAAAGGCGGGCGACTCGGTCACCTTCGAGGCGGAGGTGGACGTGGTCGTGGTGCTGTCGGCCTGTCCGCAGGATCTGGTGCCGATCAACCGAGGGGAGCCCGGGCCGCTGGAGATCGAGCTGGTTTGAAAGCCGCGCCTGCCCGTGCGCCGACCCTGAAGGCGTATGCTCGCTGCTTCTCATGGGATCGCACCCGAAAGGAGTCGGGCATGGAACACGATGACCGCACTGAGTCAGACCGGTCCGAAACGGAAGCGGAGCGAAGGGATCGACTCGCAAGTCAGTCTCCAACCACGCCTCCCCCGGCACCACCGAGCCCTTCGCTGTGGGAGCGGATAAAGTCAGCCATCGGCCGCTAGCGTGCTACGGCATGGACCCCGCCGCTGTCGCTCTCGGCCGCAAGTGAAAAAAAGGGGTCAGACCCCTTTTTTTGGGCACCGATATACTTGACGCACCCGGGCGGCGGCTATGATCCGGGCGCGTACTGCCAGCCATGAAGGAGGCGCCGGTGAAGCGCGAAACGGCCGATCAGCGGCAGACCGAGAGCGAGCCGTCAAACGGGTCTGGGCCGGACGACCCGGAGAATCCCGAGTTCGACCGCTTCGAGGCATTGCTCAAGAGGCTCGTCTCGGTTCCGAAGAAGGAGCTGGACGAGAAGCGGAACGGCGGCTAGAGCCGCAGGAAACCGCGAGTGGACGCCGAATTAGGCGGCTGGTACCCTTAACGGGTGTTGTGGCGGAGCGACGCGGCGGCGAACCAGCCGCCGCGTCACTCCCGTGTTCCCGGCCCGAGGAGCGAGACAAGCTCTCCCGGTTCATGGGCCGGAACCTGGTTCGCCCCTTTGGGCGTAAGCCGGTAGCCCCTCTTCTTGCCAAGGTAGTCGACCATGCCGAGATCGCGCATCGAGCGCAGAGCAGCGGACGTGGCGGTCACCGACTTGCCCATGGATTGTGCAAGGTTGGTGACGCGGTGGACTTCTCCATCGGCCATGAGGGATGCGATCTGCTGGCGGGTGCTACCCCTGCGGGTCCCGCGACCGTTGTTGTAGTCGACCGAGGTCTTGACCTCCCAGGCGGACAATCCACCGCCGGAATCGACCGTCACGATGTCGACCTGGCGAAGCTGATCCCTGTGCCGATCGAGAAGCTTGGTCATGGTGGTCAAGTAGTCGAACATGAACCTCGTCTCGGGGTCGAGGCGTGCGAGAAACGCCGACCTTACCGAGTCGACTTCCCGCTGCAGGTGATGCACCGTGACCACGCCAAAGAGCTTACCAGATGGCGTGGAGGGAATCCAGGAATTTGGCGTGGCGTGGTTTGGCTATGCGTGGCCAGTGAGTTCGAGGTACGTCAGACGGCGACCTGTGACGGCTCGCAGAACGGCCTCGAAGCGTCCGTAGTCGTCCAGTTCTCGAAGGTTGTAGGTGAACAGCCGCTCGTCCAGATACCGGAACAGGTGGAACGGCTCGACACCGACGTAGGTGCCGTGCAAGCCGCGCTTGAGCAGCGCCCAGAAGTTCTCGACGCCGTTCACGTGTGCGTTCTGGGAGACGTACTTCTCGGCGTGATCGATAGTCTCATGCTGGAAATCGCCGGCAAGCCCGGTGTAGCCCTTGTACTCATCGGTGTAAACGCGGGTGCCCGGAGCGACGTGCTGTCGCACGGTCGACTCCAAGGTGGGCTTGGCCCGATCTGGCACAACCTGTGCCCGCATCTCTCCGTCGCGCTGGCGGACGCCCATCACGACCGTCTTGCCAGTTTGTCCACGGCCCTTGATCTTGCGGGCGCGAACGTCGGCGTGCATGTTGCGGGCGCGGCCACCGATGAACGTCTCATCGACCTCTACCGCTCCGTCCAGCTTCTCGAAGCTCCCGGTCTGCATGGCAAGGCGGACCCGGTGAAGCATGAACCACGCGGACTTCTGAGTGGTGCCGAGTGCCCGCCCAAGTTCGTGCGACGAGATGCCGTTCTTGGAGTTCGCGGCGAGCCACACGGCGGGAAGCCACTTGTCCAGGCCGAGCGCGGAGTCCTCGAAGATCGTGCCGAGCTTGACGCTGTACTGCCGCTTGCAGGCCTTGCACTTCCAGATTCGACGCGTCTGGAGGTAGGAGTGATCGAGCGATCCGCAGCGCGGGCACATAGGGCCGTGCTGCCAGCGGATCGATGCGAAGTACTCGGTGCAAACGTCCAAGTCGGAGAAGTACCGGACGGCTTCCAGGAGCGTTTCGGGGAGTTTCTTCGACTTCATACGGGTGAGTCTACTACGTCACCATGGGTGTGTCAAGTATATCGGTGCCCTTTTTTTCATGAAGCTACTCCTGCTGCTTCGGCTCCGCGCCCCACGCCGCAAGCCGCTCCATCACTTCCTGCTGGACCTCTCCGCGGGCGATGATGTACAGGCGGTCGCCGGGCTGGATGACGGTGCTGCCGCGCGGCGGGATGGCCTCGTCGCCGCGGATGATGACGGCCACCAGCGCCCCCTCGGGGAGCCGAAGCTCGCGCACGGGCGTGCCGGCAACGTCGTCGTCTTCCTGGACGACGTACTCCAGCGCGTCGCTTCCCATGCTGCGCATCACGTGGGGGTCGATCGGAGCGTTGTGGTGCAGCGGCCGGTCCTCGGCCAGGCCGAGCCGCTCGGCCACCCATGACAGCGTCGTTCCCTGGAGCAGCACGGAGACGAGCACCACGAAGAAGACCGCGTTGAAGATCGTCTCGCTCTCGACCAGGCCTTCGGAGAGCGGAAAGGTGGCGAGGACGATCGGGACCGCGCCTCGCAGGCCTGCCCAGCTCAGCAGGGCACGTTCCTGCATCGAGAACGAGAACCCGAGGGTCGAGATCGCGACTGCGAGCGGACGTGCCACCAGCGTCAGCACGGCTGCCAGAATCACGCCGGAAACGATCACGCCGATGAGGTCGCTGGGGAACACGAGCAGCCCGAGCACGATGAAGAGGACGATCTGCGACAGGAACGCGATGCCCTCGTGAAATGACGCGACCGTCCCTCTGTGAGGGCTCGTTGCGTTGCCGAACAGGACACCGACGAGATAGACCGCAAGGAACCCGCTGCCGCCGACGATCGCCGCCGCACCGAAGCCGACCGCAGCGCACGCGAGCGAGAAGATGGGCGCGAACGGCGCGAGCCGCTCAGGCAGGCGCGCGAACGCCCATGCCGCGGCAACGCCGATTACGACGCCGAACACGAGGCCGATACCGAGCTGCTGAACCAGCAGCAGCGCCATGTCCCAAGCCCCGTAGTCGGGCTCGGACACCCATGAGATGAGGCCGAGCGTCAACGCCACGGCCATCGGATCGTTGATGCCCGACTCGGCCTCCAGCGCTGCTCCCAGCCGCGGCCGCACGCCGGTTTGGCGGAGTGTCGCGAACACCGCAGCGGCGTCGGTCGACCCGACCACGGCTCCGAGCAGCAGCCCCTCCGACCATGACAGGTCGAAGAGCACACGAGCCGCCGCCCCGATCACGACCGCTGTGACCACCACGCCCACAGTTCCCAGCAGTACCGCCGGCACGGCCACCGGGCGGGTGTCGGAGATGCGCGTCGTCAGGCCGCCCTCGAACAGGATCGCGACGAGACAGATGACCCCGATCTCCCGGGCGAGTCCCGCGTCGGAGAACTCGATGCCGCCCACCCCGTCCGATCCGAGCAGCATGCCGAGTCCGAGAAACGCGACGAGGGTGGGGACGCTGATCCGGCTGGCTGCCCAGGCAGCGCCGACCGCGAGGAACAAAAGGCCGCCTGTGACGAGCAGCAGTTCGTCTTCCAAGCTGGCCTCCGTCGTCGCTGCCGGCGGCGGGTGAGCTCGCCCTGTCGGCGGTCAGTCTAACCCTGAGGAGTCGAGGCTAAGGCAGGTTCAGCCCGGTTAAACGCGCTGCACGTACCCGCGACGGGTGTCGCGGGTACGTGCAGTGGAGCCGGCTTTATGCCGGACGCGGTGCGTCCGGGCGCCTGGTCGCTGCGAATCCTGCGGCTGCGATGGCGAGTGCTGCCCCGCCGCCGATCAGGAGTGCATCGGTCGGGTCGATTCCACTCGAACCCGGGGTGGACGTGGCGATCGGCTGCGTCGCCGGAGCTGTTGCTCCCTGGGGGAGCGCCCCGCCGGTGACGACGGCCGGAGGTTGAGCAGCCGCTGCCGACTGCTGCGCTGCGGAGACCGCCCCGCCGGTAAGGACGGCCGGTGCGATGTCGCCGGGCCCTGATCCAACGGCCTGGTCGGCTGCCGCAGTCGCTCCGCCCGTGAGGACGGCCGGTGCGATCATGCCGGGCCCGGAGGCGACGGCCTGGTCGGCTGCTGCGGTTGCGCCGCCGGTGAGGACGGCCGGTGCGGTGGTCGAGGCGACAGCCTGGTCGGCTGCCGCAGTCGCTCCGCCCGTGAGGACGGCCGGTGCGACCATGCCGGGCCCGGAGGCGACGGCCTGATCCGCTGCTGCGGTTGCGCCGCCGGTGAGCACCGCCGGAGCGACCTGCGCCGCCGAGACGATGTCCGCGCTCACGGCGCCGCCCACGAGCACTGCCGGTGCAGGCTGCGATACCGCTGCAGTGCCTGCGCCTCCGCTGTCGGGCATCGCCTGCGCCATTGTGGGGGCCACAGCCGCCGTGCCGACGAGCACGGTGAAGATCAGCGCTTTCTGACGAAGGCCATGCGCCTCCACATCAGCGTCGATGTCCAGAGCCTGCTCGAGCTGTTCGCGGTCGAACGAGAGCGTCAGCTCGTCATTCGAATCCGCATCGAGCAGCCTCTCCAGCTCCTCGCGCGTCCACACCACCGACAGCGTGTGGGCCTGGACGTCGGGCCCCTCGCCCCGGTGGATGTCGAGCATCAGCTCGGCTTGGTCAGAACGAGCAGCTTGCTCGATCTCCGTTCGGGACAGCACCGCCGTTACGGTGCGGTCCCCCATCTCGGATGGTGCCGACTCTGCGAGCCTGACACCGTACGGCGTCGTGGCCATACTGCTCCCTTCCTCGAGCGCCCCCCGACTAAGGGCGTGCCTTCACTCGACGGGCTCGGTCAGGCTGATCTTCCAACGTTGCAACAGAAATTACAAATTCGCCTGGTGGTTGCTCGTGGCAAGCGACGCAACGGTGTAGGCGGCACGGGTAGCCTGAGTGGTGCCCCTTGCGAGGCGGACCCCGTCCGCCGCGGTGGGCTGCGCTCATGCAGAACGTCGACCCTGAGGACTACGCACTCTGGCCAACCGTGCGCCGGCTGATCCCACTCTGGTGGGGCGAGCGGAGCCTGGTCCTGCTCGGGATGGCGTGTGCGCTCGGCTACACGACGCTTTCGCTTGCGATACCGATCCTCACCCAGCGGGCGATCGACAACGCTGTGGTGCCAGGCAAGCTGAGCGACCTGTGGCCGTACGTGGCCGCGATCTTCTTGCTCGCGGTGATCCGCTTCGGCATCAACTTCACCCGCCGCTACGCCACCGCTCGAATCGGCGTCCGCCTGGAGGCGCGGATGCGGGAGCTGCTCTACGAGGGCTACCTCGGCTTCCCGCGCGCGTTCTACGACCGCCACCCGACCGGTCAGGTGGTGTCGCGCGCGACGAATGACCTGTTCCCGATTCGGTACTTCATCGGCTGGGGCGTCGTGCAGGGCGTGCAGAGCGCGATGATGATCGTCGGCGGCGCCATCGTGCTCGCCATCGTCGACGCCCAGCTTGCCCTCTACACGGCAGTCGCCATGCCGCTGATCGGCTTCCTTGCCTGGCGCTTCGCCCACCTGGTGATGCCGATCTCGCGCCAGGTGCAGGCGAAGAAGGGCGACGTCACCGAGGCCGCCGACGAGGCGGTCGTCGGCATCGAGATGGTGCAGGCCTTCGGGCGGGAGGACGACGTCCGCAACCGGTTCGGCGGCAAGGCGGAGGCGGTGCGCGACGTCGTCGTCCGTCAGGCCAACGTCGAGGCGCAGCACTTGCCGGGTCTCTTCTTTCTGCCCAGCGTGTCGATCGCCGTGGTCGTGTTCTTCGGCGGGCGCGACGTGATCAACGGCGATCTGACGATCGGTCAGTTCGTGCTCTTCAACACCGTGCTGCTCCAGCTCGCATGGCCACTCGAGGCGCTGGGATGGATCCTCAACCTGGCGCAGCGCGCGGTGGCGTCGGCGGGCCGCACATTCGCCTGGCTGGAGGGGATCGAACGCCTTCCGGAGCCCGAGCAGCCGAAGGCCCTGCCCGATGGCGGCCTCGGTCTCAGGTTCGACGACGTGCACTTTGCCTACCCCGATGAGGAGGAGGTGCTCCGCGGAGTCGAGCTCGAGGTGAAGCCTGGCGAGATCGTTGCAGTCTGCGGACTGACCGGTTCGGGGAAGAGCACGCTCCTGAATCTGCTGACGAGGTTCTACGACCCGACGGCCGGTGCCGTGCGCATGAGCGGCATCGATGTTCGCGACGTGCCGCTGGCCGAGCTGCGCTCGGCGGTCGCCGTGATCACGCAGCGCCCGATCCTGTTCTCGATCACGCTGCGCGAGAACCTGCTCGCCGGCAGGCCCGATGCCGAATGGGACGAGGTTCTGGCGGCGTGCGACGCCGCGGGTGTCGAGGAGTTCGTCGACGACCTGCCAAACGGCTACGACACGCTGATCGGCGAGCGCGGGGTGAACCTGTCCGGCGGACAGCGGCAGCGCGTCGCCCTCGCGCGGGCGCTGATCACACGCGCCCGGGTGATCGTGCTCGACGACCCGCTCTCGGCGGTGGACACGCACACCGAGCGAGACCTGGTGGAGCGGCTGCGGCCCGCCCTCGCCGGGCGAACGGCTGTCGTCGCAACGCAGCGCCTGTCCACCCTCGAGCTGGCCGACCGCGCCGTGGTGATCGAGGACGGTCGCATCGTCGAGGACGGCCGGCCCGTGGAGCTGCTGCAGCGCGGCGGCGCGTTCGCGGCCCTGTTCGGGGACGAGATCGTTGCAGCGTAAGCACCGCACGGGGCTCAGCCGCCTCGCCCGCTACGTCGAGGGGCGCTGGATGCTGATCGGCCTCCTGACGCTGATCGCGACTGTCGGCGCCGCGGCGCAGGCCGGTGGCTGGCTGCTCGTCCGCGCCGCCATCGACGACGGCATCGGCAAGCGGGACGAGCACATGCTGACCGTCGTCGTCGTGCTCTACCTGGCTGTGAACGCCGTCGGCTGGCTGAGCCAGGCGGTGCTGATTCGCGGGCTCGCGGGGATCGGCCAGGGAATCGTGCTCGGACTGCGGCGAGACCTCTTCGACCATCTGACGGCACTGTCGCTGCGCTACTTCTCGGAGCAGCGCGCGGGTTGGATCATCGCCCGGCTGACCAGCGACGTCGATGCGCTGTCGGATGCGCTCTCCCAGAGCCTGCCGACGCTGGTGGCAAACGTCGTCCTGCTGCCCACGACGGTGATCGCCCTGTTCCTCGTCGACTGGCGCCTCGGCCTCGTGGCGCTCGTCATCCTGCCGCCGACCCTGGTGCTGACCCGCTGGTTCCAGCGCAACTCTGCGGTCGCGCAGCTGGACGTCCGTAACCGCATCGCCGCGGTGACGGCGCACGTAGCGGAGTCGGTGTCGGGTATGGCCGTGATCCAGGCCTTCAATCGCGAGCGCGCGTTCCAGCACCAGTTCGACGAGCTGAATGCCGAGAACCGCACGTCCAACGTGTACGCGCAGAAGCTGTTCTCGGTGTTCTTTCCGACCATCGAGCTGCTCGGCATCGTGTCGACGCTGGCCGTGCTGGTGGTTGGCACGCAGCTCCTGGCGAACGACTCGCTCACGATCGGCACGCTGATCACCGCTGTCTACCTGCTGCAGCTGGCGTTCCAGCCGCTCCAGGAGCTGTCCGACGTCTACGGGCAGCTGCAATCGGCTGCCGCGGCGATGGTCAAGATCACGGCGGTGCTCGATGCCGAGCCGGACATCACCGACCGTCCCGGCGCGAAGAAGATGGAACGGATCGACGGTGCGCTCGACGTCGGTGCCGTCACGTTCGCCTACGGCGAGACCGACGTGCTGCACGGCGTCGATTTTCACGTCCCTCCCGGCGGCTGCATCGCGCTGGTCGGGCAGTCCGGGGGCGGCAAGTCGACGCTTGCCAAGCTGATCGCACGGTTCTACGACCCTCGCACGGGATCGGTGCGGGTGGACGGCATCGATCTGCGCGAGGTGGAGCTGCGCAGCTACCGGCGCCAGCTCGGCGTCGTGCTGCAGGACCCGTTCCTGTTCTCGGGCACCATCGCCGACAACATTCGGTTCGCCCGTCCGGATGCCACCGACGAGGAGGTGCGTGACACGGCCGCCGCCATCGGCGTCGACCGGCTCGTCTCGCGCCTGCACGGCGGACTGGAGCACGAGGTGCGCGAGGGCGGCGCCGGCCTGTCGGCAGGGGAGCGGCAGCTGATCTCCATCGCGCGCGCCCTGCTCGCAGATCCGCGGATCCTGATCCTCGACGAGGCGACGTCGAACATCGACCGTCCCACCGAGGTGCTGATCGAGCGCGCGCTCGATCGGCTGCTGCGCGGCCGCACGTCGGTCATCATCGCCCACCGGCTGGCCACCGTCCGCCGCGCTGACGAGATCCTGGTCGTGGAGCGCGGCAACATCGTCCAGCGTGGCACCGAGCGCGACCTGCTCGCGGTGGACGGGCCCTTCAGGCGCCTCGCACACAAGCTGCACGACCCGGGAACACTGGGTCGCACCGCCGAAGCGGGCTAGCCGATCACCGCTCCAGGTCGCACGACGCCGTCTGCCGATTCGATCTCCCTGCGCGCCGCTCCTCGCGCCTGCTAGGCACGGCTCGACGCACCGAAACATCGCCGCGTTGGGATCTGCTTCGCCGCTTCGCCCTCGAACACGCGCCGCGCCTCTTGCTCACCCACGACCTCGACGGCCTGCGCGAACGCGTCGTCGAGGAACGGCGGGCGCGCCGCGCGGTGCCCGTCCGACGCCACGAAGCTGCATCTGCCGTCCTTGAGCAGCTCCCACCCGAGGCGCTCACACTCCGCGCCGTGGTAGCCGAGCAGGCTGGTGGCATTTACCTGCAGCAGGCAGCCGCGCTCGACCAGCCCATCCAGCTCCTGCGGCCGCCGGTGGACGATGTCGCAGCGCTCCGGGTGTGCGATGACGACGCACATGCCGGCCTGCTCGACGTGTTCGATGCAGCGCATCGTCAGATCGAGGTCGCGATGGCGTATGTGGGGCAGTGGCAGCTCCAGCAGGCATGCCTCGAGGTCACCCAAGCGCAGCTCCGCCGGATCGTGCTCCAGGAGCTCGTCATGGGGGCCGAGCTCCCAGCCGAGCTGCAGGTCGATGCCGGCATCGGCCGCCGGGCCTGCCATTGAGCGCCAGTGGTGCTCCACCTCTCGGCGCCGCTTCGGCGTCAGGGAGAAAACGTCTGTGAGGTGCGGGGTGCCGTAGAGCACGGACGTCCCTCTCCCGGCGGCTTCACGGGCGAGCTCGAGTCCCTCGGCCTCGCTCCGCACGCCGTCATCCCCCGATGGCACGACGTGGCTGTGGAGGTCGACGAACCGGGTTTCGGTCAGTGCGCTGCGATCAAAAACGACGCTCTCACCCTAGCGGCGTTCCTCGTCGACCCGTTCGTCGACCGGGCCGTCGGGATCGATCTCGTCAGCACGCTCGCGCCTGGTGGCGGCGGCCTCCTCCTGCGCAGAAGCCAGGCGAGCCTTCTCCTCGGCTTCGGCACGCGCTCGCTCCGCAGCAGCCGTCTGTTCGTCGGCTTGAAGCCGCGCCCGCTCCGCCTCGCGCTCCCGCGTATCGGCCTCCTCGCGGAACGAGGCTGCCTGTGTGCGCCGCTCTTCCATCCGGCGTTCGCGCATCCGGCTGCCGGCAAACCCTGCCACTGCCAGCACCACGACGATCGCCACGATCACAAGGATGATCCAGGTAGTCGTATCCATACCGGGAGTGTTCCCCGGCGACCGGTTCGGGAAACGGCCGTGCCCGGCCGTCAGGCGGCGATGTCGCCGATCTCCGGCGTGCCGGCGTGCTTCGCGAGGACGGCTGCGAGTGCGTCGACGACGGTGGGGTCATACCGGCTGCCGGTCTCGGCACGCAGCTCTTCGAGCGGCTCGGTCGTGCGGTCGGAATCGTGGTAGCCGCGGCCGAACACCATCGCAAGGTACGCCTCGCATGCCAGCAGGATCCGTGCTCCGAGCGGGATGTCCTCGCCATGGAGGCCATTCGGGTACCCGCTGCCGTCGAGGTGCTCGTGGCTCGCGCGGACGATCGCCCGGACGTGCTCGAACAGCGGGCTGGGGCCGAGCATGTCCGCCGAGCGCTCGGGGTGCTTGCGGACGATGTCCCACTCCTCGTCGGTCAGCGAGCCTTCCTTGGTGATGATCTCGTCGGGGACGACCGTCATTCCAAGGTCGCGAAACCGGCTCGCCGTCGCCAGCTGGGTCTGCTCGTTGAGGGCCAGCCCAAGGTGCTTGCCCACGGCCCGCACGAGCGCGTCGAGCTCCGCTTCGCCGGGCACGCCGTGCTCGACCACGTTGCGCGGCGGAGGCTTGGCGACAACGCCCAACCGTTCGAGCCTGGACGAGACGAACGACGCCGGGATCCACTGGTCGGGCTCCTGCGCCACAAACGCGAGCCGTAGCACGAGGTCGGTGTCGACGATGAACATCGCATCGCGGCGACGGTCGCGCCGGAGCTTCCGGGTCTCGACGACGCCGAAGACTCTGGCTGCCTCTCCCGTGGGATCGGTCATCCATTCTGCCGCGCGGCACGCAGCCAGCTGGCGGCCCACCGGCGACTCGCCCGCCGAAACGACGATCAGCCGGGCCGGCATGTCGCGCATGCGGTGGCCCAGCTCGCGCAGCATCGCCACGCGTGAGTCGTCAGCCGTTCCTCCGTCGACGAGTGCCAGCACGGCTGGACCAGCTGTCACCAGCTGGTCCAGCCGCACCTGGCCACCGACGTCTGCCGGGATCAGGCTGAACGGCTCGATCGCCGCATCAAGCTGCGGCATCTTCTGCGTCGAGCTCATTCGCCTCCCCGAAGGGCGACTGAACGATCTGGACCTGCGGACCTGACAGGCTCGAGCGCTCCGCAGCCACGATCAGTGCGGACTTGGCCTGCTCGAAGGACGCGAGCATGTGAGCCTGTGCCTGGGCGGCGCTCGCCACCAGCTCGTCGGCCTCGCGGCGGCGCTGCTCGGCGTCGCTCAGGATCTCGGCCACGCGGGCCTGTGCCTGCGCGTCGCGGTCGGCCAGTGCCTGCTCGAAGCGCTCGCGCTCCGCGCGCAGCTCGGCCTCGACCGTCTGTCGCAGCCGGTCGCCGTCACGGCGGGCCTTCTCGAGAATGCGCTCCGCATGCTGGTTGGTCGACTCGATGTGCTGGCGGCCGGATTCTGCGGCCTCCTCGATCAGGCGGTGGCGCTCGGCGTGAACGTCGCCGAACTCGAGTGCGCTGGCCTCGCGGACATTGCGCAGCTCTCCCTCGACGAATGACTGCAGGCCGGAGATCGCGCGCTCCACGTTGTCGGCGAGCGTGCCCAGCTCACCGAACTGCCGCTCGACCACGACCACCTGCGGCAGCGCGGCCACCGGGGCGTCGCCGACGGGCTCGTCGGCCGCAACCGCCTCGACCTCGACCTCGACCTCGACCTCGACCGACTGTGCCGGCTCTGCCTCGGCGACGGGCTCGAACGCCTCAGCCTCGACGGCCTCGGTCGCTTCGGGCTGCTGCTGCTCGGCGGGGGGAGCCTCCTCGTACTGCTCGGCCTGCGGCTCTTCGTGCTGCTCGGGCTCTGTCGGCGCCTCCTCCGACTCCTGGACTGCCTGCGGCTCCGGCTGCTCCTGCGGCTCGGGCGCGGGCTGCTGCGCGGGCGACTCGATGCCGTCGGCGATCGCCGTCAGGAAGGCGTCGACCTCCTCCGGGTTGTAGCCGGTCGGCGTCAGCGAAAACGATGCGTTGCGAACCTCGCCGAGATCGACGGCGTCCGCGTTGTCGGCCAGATCGCTCAGGAAGCGGTCGACCTCCTCCGGGTTGTACCCGGTGGGTGTGAGCGAGAACGAAGCGTTGCGAATGCTCGCCAAATCGACCATGTTGAAAAGCCTCCTAAAGAACGGGTCGCGACGTCGTGCGATTTGCGTCGACGGGGGTCAGATGCCTTATCGGCCATTTCCCATGACCCTTTAGGGGCAGACGCCGGCGGCGTGGTCGTTTACGCTGGCACGGATGCATCTGTTGGGCCGCGGAATCTCCCGCACGCTTGTCGTCGTCGCCACGGGCTGTGCGTTGTTCTCCTGGACCGGCGCCGAGCCGCGGCCGCAGGACGCCGCCGCAGCCGACCAGCCGCGGAACCTCACCATCCAGTTCGGCCGGTCGCTGATCGCCGAGCGAGGGCCGGCCTGCCGGGTGCTTCGCACAGGAACCGCTGGAAAGGCCCTGACGATCTTCGACGTTCGAGGGCGACTGGCCAAGCGATACGGCGCCTGGAGCAGCATTCCGCTGACAGCGACGGCGAATACCTTCCTCGTCGACGGCGGCAACACCCGAGCGCCGCCGGCGCGGTTCTGCCACGGCAGCCTGCAGTACGCCAACTGGGCCGACCTGCGCAGGCTCGCCGCGCCGCTGTCGGCTGGGAACTCCCGCGCGCTCGTCCACCTGGTGACAGCCGGCAACCGCGATCCTGCCGGTGCGTCGGGATCGGTCTACGACGGCACAGCAGCGACCGGAGACGGCATGACCGACGTGCAGATCCGGGCGGATATCGCGGCGTCTCTCATGGAGTTCCGGAGCCGGGGCTTCCTGGGGACGGCCTCGGCCGAGATGAGCTATCCCGGCAACCGCCCGCTGGATTGGCTCGACGCCGGCACCGGGCTGCCGTTCGCGGGCACGGATGCAGAGCGCCAGGACGAGATCGGCCGCCGTATGGCAGATGGCACGGCCGACTATGAGCCGGTGATCTCGTTCAACCGCGAGCATCTCAAGGCACCAGGGTTCGTCCCGGCGAGCCCGTGGACATATCTCTCGTTCGATCTCACCGGCGGGCGCTGCAGAAATGCGGCTGCCCCATGCGCCCGCGACGGCTTGACCCACCGCCGCGACTACACACTCCCCTCCGAGGCGATCGCCCACGCCGAGGCGACGCCGTCGGGTGGCTGGTTCGTGCTCGAGCCCTACCGGCTGGTCGAGGGCGATTTCACCGACCTTGTCCGGCGCCGCTCGTGGAGCTGCTCGTCCCCGGATCCGTCCCGCCACTTCACGCAGGTGCCCGAGGTCTACTGCTACGCAGATTTCGTGGCGATCCTCGACAAGCTGCGGCTCGATGGGTTTGCCCCCACTTGGCCGGACACGGTCGCAGTCGCGCTGGGACGCGATCGGCCGTACTGACTGCCCCACTGTCTGTAATCTCTCGCGCGTGAACTCCGTTTCGGGCGATACACGTGCCGTCGGGGTGATCGGCGCCGCACTCGATCTTGGCTCCGGCCGCCGCGGGGTCGACATGGGGCCGTCGGCCATCCGCTACGCGCTGCTCGGCGAGCGGATCGAGGCGCTCGGCCTGACCGTCCATGACCACGGCAACGTGCGGACGGGCATGGTCGAAGCGCTCGACCAGGGCGATCCTTCCGCGCGCTACTGGAGCGCCATCAAGCGCACCTGTGAAGAGCTTGCCGACCACGTGGCGGCCAGTGTCCTGGAAGGCGATCTGCCGCTCGTGCTTGGCGGTGACCACTCGATCGCCATCGGCACGCTGGGCGGGCTTGCCCGTGCGCACGGTGGACCGGGCGGGGTTGTGTGGCTGGATGCCCATGCCGACATCAACTCGCCGAACACCTCGCCCAGCGGAAACGTGCACGGCATGCCGCTCGCGGTGGCGCTGGGCCTCGCCAACGACCCGAGGTTCGAGAGCTCCGCCTGGCCCCTGCCGATGGTGGTGGCGGAGCACACGGTCCTGGTCGGCGTTCGCAGCGTCGATCTGGGCGAGCGGAAGCGCCTCCGTGAGGTGGGCGTGAAGGTGTTCACCATCGAGGACGTCGACCGGCACGGCATGCGCAACGTGATGGAGGAGGCGATCGCCATCGCATCGGGTGCGCCGTTCATGCACGTGTCGTTCGACATGGACGTGCTCGACCCAGATCAGGCGCCCGGCGTGGGCACGCCTGTGCGCGGCGGCATCACCTATCGCGAGGCGCACCTCGCGATGGAGATGCTGGCCACGAGCGGTGCCGTCTCGTCGCTGGAGGTCGTCGAGGTGAACCCTGTGCTCGACGAGCGCAACGCCACCGGCGCCCTGGCGGTCGAGCTGATGCTCTCAGCCCTCGGCTCCCGCATCATCTGAGGCGACGATGATCCTCCTGCACGCGTTCCCACTGGACGGCTCGATGTGGGAAGGCCTCGCGGGTGAACCGGTCGACCACCCGGGCACCGGGTCGCTCGCTGACTGGAGCGATCTGGTGGCTGCCCGGATCGAGCACCCTCAGGTGGTGTGCGGCATCTCGATGGGTGGCTACGCGGCGCTCGAGCTTGTCCGCCGCCATCCGCAGGCGGTGGCCGGGCTCGTACTTGCCGACACCAATGCCCTCGCAAGCCCGGCGGAACAGCTTCCGGCCCGCGAGACGGCCCTGGAGCGCGTCCGCCGGGAGGGCGTGGAGGCGAACTTCGACGCCATGGCCGCGAGCCTGTTTCGCGAGGAGCCGGACCCCGCGGTGGTCGCCCGCGCGCGCTCGATCGCCACGGCGCAGCCGGCCGCGCGCGTCGTCGGGATGCTCGAGTCGTTGCGCGACCGGCCCGACGCAGAGACGGTGCTGCCGTCGATCGCCGTGCCTGTGATCGTCGTCTTCGGCGCGCAGGACGCGATCTCGCCGCCGGGAACGATGCGTGCGCTCGCCGCACGGATCCCGGGAGCTCAGGCCATCGAGATCCCCGACGCGGGGCACCTCTCCGCGATGGAGCAGCCGGCAGCGTTCGCCGCAGCGTGCTCCGTGCTCCGCCAATGAACCAAAGGGGTCAGACCACTGTGGTTCACTCGTCCGGCTCGTAGTACTTCGTGCCGGCCAGCTCGTCGGGCAGATACTGCTGCTCGACCTCGGCGTTCGGGTAGTCGTGCGGATACTTGTAGCCCTGCCCATGGCCGAGCTTCGCGGCGCCCTGGTAGCCGGCGTCGCGGATCGGCTTCGGCGGCCGCAGCGTGCCCTGCTGCTGCACGTCCTTGAGTGCGCGCTGGATCGCCATGTACGACGCGTTCGACTTGGGGGCGCGCGCCAGGTAGGTGACCGCCTGCGCGAGGTTGATCCGGCATTCCGGCAGTCCCACGAACTCCACGGCGCGTGACGCCGCCACGGCGACCGGCAGCGCCTGGGGGTCTGCGTTCCCGACGTCCTCGCTGGCGAAGATGATCAGCCGGCGCGCGATGAACTTGGGATCCTCGCCGCCCGCGATCATCACCGCCAGGTAGTAGATCGCGGCGTCGGCGTCGGACCCGCGCATGCTCTTGATGAACGCCGAGGTGACGTCGTAGTGGTGGTCGCCGCCTTTGTCGTACAGCAGCGGGCGCTTGCGGGCGGCGTCGCGCACGTGCTCGGGCGTGACCTGCCCGCCACCGCCGGCGGCGTTCGCGGCGTCGAGGATGTTGAGGGCGTTTCTGGCGTCGCCTCCCGCCGCTGTCACGATCTCGTCGCGAACGTCCTCGTCGACGACCGCACCGATCTCCTGCTCGCCACGGCGAACGATGCCGGCCAGCTCGTCACGCGTGAGCGGCACGAGCTCGAAGAGCTGGCACCGTGAGAGGAGCGCCGAGTTGACCTCGAAGTACGGGTTCTCTGTGGTGGCCCCGATCAGCGTCACCAGCCCCGACTCCACCGCCGGGAGCAGGGCGTCCTGCTGCGCCTTGTTGAACCGGTGGATCTCGTCCAGGAACAGGATCGTCTTCTGGCCGCTCGCGCCGAGCCGGTGCTCCGCCTCGCCGATCACGCGCCGGACGTCGCTGATCCCCACCTGCACCGCCGACAGTTCCTCGAAATGGGCGCGCGTGGTGTGGGCGACGATGCGGGCCAGCGTCGTCTTGCCGGTACCCGGAGGTCCGAAGAAGATCATCGACGCCACCCGGTCCTCTGCGATCGCGCGGCGCAGGGCACTGCCCTCCCCGAGGAGGTCGCGCTGTCCGGCGAACTCATCCAGCACCTGGGGGCGGACGCGCTGCGGCAGCGGCGCCTGGCGGCCGAGACGGCTGCTCGCGGCATCTTTGAACAGGTCGCTGATGGGCGAAGCCTATACTCGCGGCATGACTGAGGACACGATCCGGCTGGGCGGCATGGCGCTGCGAAACGGCATCCTCGTCCAGAGCCTCCACCATTGGGCGGCTGCGGTTCGCACCCCCGACGGAGAAGTGCGGATCGCATCGGGCCGCAAGCCGGAGCTGCCGGAGCGACTGCTGCGGGTCCCCGGTCTCCGCGGCGTGGCGCGTGTCGCCGAAATCGGCTACCTGCTGCCGATCGTCCGCCGGCGGCTGCCGGAGGCGCGCCTGCCGGTGGAGGGTGCCGGCACGGCCGGTGCGCTGGCGGCGACGATTGCGATCGGGCAGGTGCTGCGCCGCAGCCGGATCAGCCCGCTCTCCGCCGAACTGCTCGGCGCGGGCCTGTCGCTGCTTCCTGCGCTGGCGTCGCTGCGCGGCTCGCAGGTGGCGGGGTATCACGGTGCCGAGCACAAGGCGATCGGCGGCTATGAGCAGCACGCCGCGGCTGTGGATGCCGCCAAGGAGCACGACCGCTGCGGGTCGCACATGGTGGGGCCGATGCTGGCCGCCACGGTGGCGGGCAACGTGCTCGTGCACCGGCTGCCCGCACACCGGCGAGGGCCCGCGCGGGTGCTCGCGGGCATCGCTGCTGTCGGTGTCGCGACCGAGGTGTTCGGCTGGATGACGCGGCACGCCGACCACAAGCTGTCGCGCCTGATGCGCCGGCCCGGCTACGAGCTTCAGCGAGTCGCGGCGACGCGTGAGCCAACCGCCGATGAGCTCGAGGTGGCGGAGGTCGCGCTGGACGAAGTGCTCCGGCTCGAAGGCGCCGAGCGGCTTCCCGCGTGATCCGCTGAGTTTGCAGTTCGTGTAATAACACCCTACTCTTGTATGACGTGGTCGACTTCCTGCAGGGGTTCTTCTTGTGGCTGTTCAGCTGGGTTCTGGTGCTCTTCCTGCCGGTCTGCTTCGGCCTGCTGGTGTTCTTCGCGTACAAGATGTGGCGGGCAATGCCGAACACCAGGCCGGCGAAGATTCAGCCGTCCAGCGCCCAGCCGGTGCGCTGGGACGACGTCGCCGGCGCTGACGAGGCGCGCGACGAGCTGAAGGAGATCGTGGAGTTTCTGAACGATCCGGCCCGGTTCGAGAAGCTCGGCGCGCGTGTCCCCAAGGGCGTGCTGCTGTACGGGCCGCCGGGGACGGGAAAGACGCTGATGGCGAAGGCGATCGCCACGGAGTCGGGCGCGAACTTCTATTTCCAGAGCGCGTCGTCGTTCGTCGAGATGTTCGTCGGCCTCGGATCCGCGCGGATCCGGCGGCTGTTCAAGGAAGCACGCAACAACCAGCCGGCCATCATCTTCATCGACGAGCTCGATGCTGTCGGGACGGCGAGGAGTGGCGGCGGCCAGAACCGGGAGCACGACCAGACGCTGAACCAGCTGCTCGTCGAGCTGGACGGGTTCGAGGAGAGCGAGCGGTTGGTCATCATGGGAGCCTCGAATAGGCTGGAGGACCTCGACCCCGCCCTCCTGCGCCCGGGCCGGTTCGACCGCCAGATCCTGGTGTCGACGCCCGACCTGACGGGCCGCGATGAGATCCTGCGTGTGCACACGCGGCACAAGCCGCTGGGGCCGGACGTGGATCTGCGCCAGGTGGCGCGGCAGACCGCCGGTCTGACCGGGGCCGACCTCGCGAACATCTGCAACGAGGCTGCGATCCGTGCCGGCCGGGCCGAGCAGACGGAGCTCACCAACGCCGACTTCAGCGCCGCCGTCGATCGTGTCGTCGCCGGCCTGCAGCAGCGCAAGCTGATCACCGAGAAGGAGAAGCGGGTGATCGCCTACCACGAGGCGGGCCATGCGCTTGTCGCCCGGCTGACCGCCGACGACATCCACAAGGTGACGATCGTCCCTCGTGGCCGCTCGCTGGGGCTGATGATGAGCCTCCCCGAAGAGGATCGGTTCCTGCTCTCCACGGATGAGCTCGAGGACTGGCTGAAGGTCACGCTCGGCGGCCGAGCCGCAGAGCAGGTCGTGTTCGGGAGGATCACGAACGGGGCCGCGAGCGACCTCGAGCACGCGACGGCCATCGCCCGCTCGATGGTGTTCGAGTGGGGCATGGGCAGCACCACGACGTCGCATCAGATGCGCGCCGACAACTACGCGCTGTCGGAGGAGACGAAGCGGCTCCGTGACCAGGAGCAGCGCGAGATCACCGAGCGCGCGTACGGCGACGCGCTGCTACTCGTTGCCCGGCATCGCCGCCACCTCGACGCCCTTGCCGATGCGCTGCTCGAGAAGGAGACGCTCGAGCGGGAGGAGATCGAGATCCTGCTCGAGGGCCTCGAGCCAGAGTCGAACGCTTCGGGGCAGATCGGCGTCATGCTTCCGCTGGAGCCGTCGGAGAACGGCCATGTACGGGAGCCTGTGCTACGCACCGACTCGGGAGACCAGGCGCCAGGCGCCTGATCCCCCGGATCCACGCTCAGGCGGTAGGGCCGCCTTCGGGCTTCGATGCCGGTGTCTCCGGCCCCGACGCCGCTGTGCCCGGCTCGGTCACCTCGACCGCATCGCTTTCGACCGTATCGCCGCTGGAGGCGGCCGGCTCCGCCCCGTCGTCACCCTCCTTGACGTCGGCCATCTCGGCCTGCTTGGCGGCGATCTTCTCGCGTACCTCACGCACACGGGCGGCCTGGTCGGAGAGCGACGGCGGTACGTCGCCCAGCGCCATCAGCCCGGCGCCGAGGTCGGCGAGCGCCTCCTTCTCCTCGGTCTTCAGCGTGCGCAGATGCATCTGCAGCTGGCCGGTCTTCGCTGTCTCCTGCGTCTTCTCGACGACCGTGCTTGCGACCTCGGTCGCCTGCTGCTTCAGCTTGTCCAGAAACCCCATCGTTCCACCCCCGGTGGCATGTCGCCCTATTGGGCGCACACACTAGGATCCTGCCCAGTGCGTGCGCTGGACATCCATCATATCGGGCATGCCGTGGTGGACCTCGACGAGGCGATTGCCACGTACGAGCGGCTGTTCGGCAGCTCGCTCGAGCACCGGGAAACGGTGCCCGAGCAGGGTGTCGAGGCCGCGACCATGCTGGTCGGAGCCGATCGGGTCGAGCTATTGCGGCCGCTTGCCGACGACACGCCGGTCGGGCGGTTCATCGTCAAGCGCGGCCCGGGGATGCATCATGTCGCGTTCCAGGTTGCGGATATCGAGCAGGCGCTCGCGGAGGCCGCATCGGCCGGCGCGGAGCTGATCGACGAGGTGCCGCGGGTCGGCCTGTTCGGCCTACGCGTCGCCTTCATCCATCCGGACAGCGTGAGCGGCGTGCTGGTGGAGTTGGTGCAACCTGTCGAGAACGGAGCGAGCAATGGCTGAAGAGTCACGGGTTGAGATCGGGTTCGAAGGCGGGCTGATCATCAGCGCCAAGATGCCCGAGACCGAGTGGGCGAAGCTCGAGGCCGCACTCTCGGGCGCCGGCGGCAGGGTTTCCTTCACCGCCGAGGACACGACGTATCACGTGGACGTGTCGAAGGTGTGTTACGTGCGGCGAGAGGCACATGTCGGCCGGGTCGGCTTCTGAGCCGGGAATCCACGCCGTTCGACCGGGCGGTGGTCGCGTACACCACGGCGGGCAGCTACGGCATCGGCTGGGTGGCCGTCGGGCTGCTCAATCCCCGCCCGCTGCGGACTGCGGCGGCGGTCTGGGGCACGCTGGCAGTGAACTACGGCGTGAAGCTCGCCGTGCGTCGTGACCGGCCGAGCGAGGCGGGTGCGATGACGAGGCACCCGCGGTCGTCCTCGTTTCCGTCGAGCCACGCGGCGATGTCGGCGGCTGCTGCCGTCGTGCTATCCGATGCGCGGCCCTCGCTCGCGCCGCGTTGGGGGGCGCTGGCGGCGGCGATGTGCCTCTCGCGCCTCTACGTCGGCGCGCATCACGTGAGCGACGTTGCGGTTGGCGCGGCGCTGGGAACGGCCACGGGCATGCTGGTTGTGAGGTCGGCCTGATGGCGGTTCTGGGGATGCTCGGTCTGCCCTGGTCCGGCGTCACGACGACGCTTCGCTGCCTGTGCGGCACGTCGGTCTCGCAGGACGCGAGCCAGGGCATCGCCGAGGTGCGCGATCCACGGCTTGGCGCTCTTGCCGAGATATCGGACTCGCAGAAGGTCGTCCCGGCGACGCTCGAGGCGGTCGACCTTACGCGCCTCGTCCGCGGCGCGAAGCGTGGCGAGGGCCTCGGTGGCGAGCTGCTCGCGCACATGCGCACCACCGACGCCGTGCTGCTCGTGGTGCGGTGCTTTCAGGACGACCAGGTGGCGCATGCCTCTGGGAAAGTCGATCCGCTGGACGATGCCGAGACCGTCGAGCTCGAGCTGATCTTCGCCGACCTGGCCGCCGTCGAGCGTCGCCGCGAGCGGGTCGCGAAGTCGGTCAAGGCTTCCGACAAGGGGGCCATCGCCGAGCAGGAGGTGCTCGATCAGCTCGCCGCGGGCCTGGAGGAAGGGAAGCCCGCGCGATCCCTGGGGCTCGCGGTGCCGGAGGCGCTCGACCTGCTGACCGCCAAGCCCGCGCTCTACATCGCCAACGTCGACGAATCGGGGAACGAGGAAGACGTCGAGCGTCTGCGGCAGTTCGGAGCGCAGCGCGGCATCGAGACGATCGCCCTGAACGCGAAGCTCGAGGCGGAGATCGCAGAGCTCGACGCGGGCGACCGTCAGGCATTCCTGGACGACCTCGGTATCGAGCAGCCGGCGCTCGACCGGATCAGCCTCGCCTCCTACGCCGCTCTCGACCTGATCCCGTTCTTCACCTCAGGCCCCAAGGAGACACGGGCCTGGACGATCCGCAGCGGCCAGAATGCGCAGGAGGCGGCGGGCAGGATCCACACGGACCTCGCGCGCGGGTTCATCCGCGCGGAGGTCATCGAGTGGGATCGGCTCGTGGAGGCCGGCGGCGAGACCGAGGCGAAGCGCGCCGGCGCGATGCGGGTCGAAGGGCGTGACTATGTCGTTCAGGACGGCGACGTCCTGAACGTTCGGTTCAACGTGTGATCTTGCAGGTGCCGAGGGTCTTGGGCAGCGCGACGAGCTTGAGCCGTTCGCCGGGCTTGACGGTGACCGTGATGCCGCAGCGCTCGCTGACCGGGTCGAGGTAGCCGCAGTTGCCCTCGCACGGCCGCAGCTCGCGGATGATCCGGTAGGTGCCCGCCGGCAGACTGCGCTTGAAGACCGAGTCGGGCTTCCAGCGGCCCTTGAAGATCACCTCTCCGTCGTGCTTGATGCGCACGAATCGTACGAAGCCCTCGATGTAGCAGCAGGGCTCCTGGCCGCGCTCGGTCAGCACCACGCCGGCCGGCGCAGGCGGCTCCGTTGTCTCTCCCGCCGAGGCGGCCGACCCGCAGGCCGTCAAGCCGAGCATGAGAGCGGAGGCAACGATGAAATGTGGGGTTTTCATGCCCCGTTCGACAACGGTTTCGGCGATTTGGTTCCCGAAGAAGCTGGAACTTCTGCAAGCCGGCTACAGCGTGGTTTTGACCACGACGAACCAGTCGCCGTCCAGCAGCACGTCGGCGCCGCCCAGTTCGCCAGCGAGCCGCTCGCCGGTGAAGTAGCGCTTGTAGACGGTGTGCCGCGAGCCGTCGTTCAGCACGCGCTCCTGCTCCTCCTCCGTGGCGTGATCCGGCCGCTCGTGGGAGTCGACCACCACCACCTCACCCGCGACGCGCGCCGCCTCCGCGAGGAAGCGCCTCCGCTCCTCCTCGCGTAGGTGCCCGTAGAAGTGGCTGGTGACGACCCTCTCGAATGACCCATCGGCGAACGGCAGGCCCAGGGCGTCGCCCTGCACGAACCTGCCCCTGGGCACGCGTTCACGCGCGATGGTGAGCATCCGCCCGCTCTGGTCGAGCCCCGTCACTTCGCCTGGGAGGTGGCGGGTGAGGAACCCCGTACCACAGGCGACGTCGAGCGTTCGTGCCGGTGAGAGCTCTCCGAGCCGCCGGCAGAGGCGATCGCGCTCCTTGTCCCAGCCGGGCCGGTCCCGATCGGCGAACAGCCCGGCTCCGAGGTACCACTCGTCGTACTCCTTGGCCCGTCTGTCGTAGTACTCCAGCACGGAGCCGATGCTAGCGACGAGGCGGTGGCGGGGCTCGATCTTGGTAGGGTTTCGCACATGAGCCAGGACACACCAGAGCAGCCGCAGGGATTTCAGATCGCGTGGACCGAGGTCGAGGATGGCTGGGCGGTCATTGCTTCCGATGGCACCGAGGCGGGCAAGGTGGAGCAGGGAGTCGGCGACCGGGACGAGGACATCTTCGGGGGCTTCGAGATCGACATCCGCTCGGCCGGCGACCGATTCCTCTCCTACGAGCACATCGTGTCGATCGTGCCCGGCGAGGTTCATGTGAGCCTGTCGCGGGCGGAGCTGGAGCGCCTCCCGGAGCACCGTGAGGTCGAAAGCGTCCGGGTCCAGGGCGACCCCGCCAGTCTGAACGACCGGTTCCGCACTGACATCCACCACTCGGTCGAGCACGTCGCAGACGATTCGGTGCAGGGCACGGACGAGCGGCTCTCGTGGCTGCAGCGGCTGCGCCGGCTGCTCGGGCTGCGCTAGAGGCTCTCGCCGACCCGCGCGTCGAGCATGTTGGCGTGGTGCAGGCAGATCGCCTCGGGGGTCTCCAAGCGCCGTCCCTCGAGTGGCCCATGGTGGCCTGCCACCGCGTTCAACACCCCCAGCAGCACGTCGTCGTCGAGTCCGACCATGCGCGCAGCTGCGTCGATCATCCGCACGCCCGCGAGCACGTGCCCGATCAGGCGGCCCTCCTCGGAGACACTGATCGTCACACCGGGCCGGAACGTCTCGGTGCGGCCGGCATCGTGCAGCAGCGCCGCGGCGAGCAGCAGGTCGCCGTTCAGGCGCGGGTGGAGCTGGGCGGCCTCGCGGCACAGCGACGCGACCGCGACGGTGTGCTCCAGCAGCCCGCCGGCGTAGGCGTGGTGGGTCTCGGAGGCGGGAGCCGTTCGCAGCCGCGCACGGAAGGCGTCGTCGCCGATGAACCTGGCAACGAGCGCTGACAGGCCCGGGTGGTGGATCTCGGCCGCCAGAAACTCGATCATGCCGTCGAGCATCTCGGCGTCGCGGCGTGCGCCGGGGACGAGCTCGAGGGCGTCACCCTGCTCGAGCCGCTTGACGTCCCGAATCTCGATCTGCGGGCGGCCGTCGTAGCTCTCGACCTTTCCCAGCACGCGCACCGTGTCGCCCTCGTCGAAGCGACCTGCGAGCACGTTCACGTCGTTCCAGACGACTCCGGTGACGCGGCCCGTGCGGTCGGCCAGCTCGAGGGAGAGAAATGGATCGCCGTTTCGGGTTCGGCGCTGCCGCTTGCGCTGGACGGCGAATGTCGCCTCGACCAGCGATCCCTGCTCGAGCTCGGAGACGTAGGTACCGCCGGCCATTGGAGGGCAGTCTATTAGACTGCGCGGCGATGGCTCAGGCCTCCACTCGAACTGTGCTGGAGCCGCTGAGGGCGCTCCGGTACGACACCTCGCAAGTCGTTCTCGGCGACGTTGTCAGTCCTCCATATGACGTCATCGGCGATGCGGAGCGCGCCGAGCTGGCGCGCCGCAGCCCGTATGCGGTGGTGCAGCTCGAGCTCCCGGAGTCGGCGAGCCAGGCGGCGCAGCTGCTGCACCACTGGCGCCGCGAGGGCGTGCTCGAGCGCGACGAGGAGCCCGCACTGTGGTGGCACGAGCAGCTCTTCACGGGCCCCGACGGTGTCGACCGGTCACGCTCCGGGTTCTTTGCCGCGGTGCGGCTGTCACCGTACGACGAGGGCCGGGTGCGGCCGCACGAGCGCACCCACGCCACGGCGAAGCAGGGGCGCCTCGAAGTGCTCCGCGCGACGCACACGAACCTGTCGCCCATCTTCGGCCTCTACAGCGACCCGGAGGGTGGCGCACGCGCCGCGCTCGCGGGCGCGGGCGATGCTGAGCCGGAGATGGAGGTGACCGATCCGGACGGCACCGTTCATCGGTTCTGGCGCGTTTCCGACCCGGCGGCGATCGCGGCTGCGCAGGACGCCCTGGCGGAGCGGGAGATCCTGATCGCCGACGGTCACCACCGGTATGAGACGGCCCTCGCCTATCGCGACGAGCAGCGTGAGCGGGAGGGCGACCCCGACGGCGACCGTCCGTACGACTTCGTGCTGATGTACCTCGCGAACCTTCATGGCGAGGGCCTTGCGATCTACCCGACCCACCGAGTCGTGATGTCGCAGCGTGAGGTCGACTCGCGGTTCCTGGCCGCCTTCGCGCTCCAGGAGATGCCGATCGGGACATCGGCCGCCGACGTTGAGGCGGAGCTCAACCGGATTCCGCCCGGCACGGCGGCGTTTGCGCTCTGGCGCGGCTCCGAACGCAAGCCGGTGCTCGCGCGCGTGAAGGATCCGAGCGCAGTCATGCTTGCCATGCCTGCCGTGCCGAGGGCGGTGCGGTCACTCGACGCGGCGGTGCTCGAGGCGCTGGTGCTCGCGCCACTGCTCGGATTGACCGGTGAGCAGTTCCTGACCAGCGATCAGATCCGCTACGTGCGCGGCCTCGACCGTGCGACGCGGATGGTCGACACCGGCGACGCCGGCAGCGCCTTCCTGCTGCGGGCGCCGACGGTCGAGCAGGTGCAGGCGGTCACTGCGGCCGGGCGCTTGATGCCGCAGAAGTCGACCTACTTCTTCCCGAAGCTCTATTCGGGCTTCCTCCTGAACCCGCTGGAAGATTGAACCCCGACGCGTGGCTTGAGTTCTGCCGAGCGGTCGCAACCGACGTGCGCGCAGTGCTGGTCGACCTCCCGACGCGCGACCATCGTGAGCCGGTGGTGGGGCAGGGGGAAGGCGGTGACGACACCACGATGATCGACCGCCGGGCGGAGGAGGCGGTCGTGTCCCGCCTGCAGGCCCTGACCCAGCGCGGCATCTCGTTCCGGCTCGTTTCCGAGGAGCTCGGCGAGCGCCGGTACGGGGATGAGTCGAGCCCGTGGGTGGTGGTGGTCGACCCGATCGACGGCTCGCTGAACGCCAAGCGCGGGCTGCCGTTCTACTGCCTGTCGATCGCGTTTGCCAACGGCCCGACGATCGGCGACGTGCAGTTCGGCTACGTGCTCGACCTCGGCAGCGGCGACGAGTGGGTTGCGACCGCCGGGCAGGGCGCTTCGGTCAACGACCGTCCGCTGGGCGGGGTGCGACCGAAGGAGCGGCTGGGTGTGATCGACCTCGAGGCGACCACTGCGCGCCTGATTGCCGATGCCGCCGAGCGGCTCGACGGCCACGTCGGCAGGCTCCGCGTGCTCGGCGCTCTGGCACTCGCGCTGTGCCAGCTCGGCGACGGGCGGCTGGATGGCGTCGTGTCCCTGAAGCGCTCACGCTCCGTCGATCTCGCCGCCGCCGCGCTGATCGTGCGCGAGGCCGGCGGCCATGTGCTGCTGTACGACGACCCCGGTCTGCCGCTCGACCTGGAGAGCCGCACCCGGGTCGTCGGCGCCCGCGACGAGGTCATGGCCGGCCGGCTCGCAGACCTGGTCTACGGCTCATAGGCCGTGGACTACCATTGAGCCGTATGCCAGCCGAATCCGACGTCCGCAAGGCGCTCGTCGCCGTCATCGACCCGGAGATCCGCCGCAGCGTGGTGGAGCTCGAAATGGTGCGCGGCGTCGTCATCGACGGTGCGCACGTAGAGGTCACCCTCGCCCTGACGGTGGCCGGCTGCCCGATGCGGGCGAATCTGGAGCAGCAGGTGCAGAAGCACGTCGGAGCGCTCGACGGCGTCGAAACCGTCGGCCTCACGTTCGACGTCATGACTCCGGACGAGCGTGCCGCCCTGCGGCAGCGCCTCTCCGGCGGCAAGCCGCCTGCCGAGCAGCGCAGCGTGACGATCGATCCAGGCACCAAGGTGATCGCCGTCGCCTCCGGAAAGGGCGGTGTCGGCAAATCCACCCTGACGGCCAACCTGGCCGCCGCGCTGGCGCAGACCGGCGCCGAGGTGGGCGTCGTCGACGCCGACATCTACGGCTACTCGATTCCGCGAATGCTCGGTATCTCGCAACGTCCCGTTGCGGTCGACCAGATGATCATCCCGCCGGTCAACCACGACCTGAAGATCATGTCGATCGGCTTCTTCGTCGAGGGGGATGGGGCCATCCCGTGGCGCGGGCCGATGCTGCACCGGGCGCTCGAGCAGTTCCTGTCCGACGTGCACTGGGGAGAGCTCGACTATCTGGTCGTCGACATGCCGCCGGGAACCGGTGACATCACCATCTCGCTTGGCCAGCTGCTGCCCCAGCCTGACCTCCTGATTGTGACCACGCCCCAGCCCGCAGCGCAGAAGGTCGCCATGCGGGCGGCCGACGTTGCGTCGAAGACCGGGATGCGTGTCGCGGGCGTGGTCGAGAACATGAGCCATCTGGTCTGCTCCTGCTGCGGCGAGATCACGCGGCCCTTCGGCGAGGGCGGGGGGCAGGCGCTGGCATCCGAGCTCGGCGTCCCGTTGCTGGCGCAGGTGCCGCTCGACGAGCCGCTCCGCGTCGCTTCTGACGGCGGCACGCCGCTCGTGCTGTCGAGCCCCGACGCCGCATCGGCCGTGGCCATCCGGGAGCTGGCCGGCGCCGTTCCGGGCGTGCTTCGGCCGCGCAGCGGCGCCGAGCGCATCAGCAAGCGCCTCGCCGTTCTCTGACCCCGCGTGGGCCCGCCCTACGGCGGGATGACGCCCGTGGTTTCTCTGTTGTGAGGCGGCACGTCGTAGGACCAAAGTCCTCTTGCGGCCAAGCCGTCGGCGCTGGCAGCCTGCAGGCACAGCAGCATCCCACAGAGGAGTAGCGAACATGAAAACCAAGATTGCCATCCTTCTGGTCGCAATCGCAGCGCTGGCAATCCCGACCGGGATCGCCAGCGCGCAGTCCGGCTCGGACGACGGCGCCGCTGCCGTCCGCTCGGCGGGCGAGGTGCGGATCAAGGGCAACGTGACGAAGAAGAGCGCGTCGTCCGTGACGGTCAAGAACGGTGCTCGCACCGTCACCTTCCACCGCCGCGCGAGGCCCACCATGGCGGGCATCAACGTCGGCATGCGCGTCGAGGCCGAGGGCCGGCGCATCGGCGGCCGCCTCACCCTGACCTCGATCCACCGCGAGGACTAGACCACGGGCTACGGTGAACGAAAGGGGTCAGACCCCTTTCGTTCACCCCCCGCGGAGCACCCCCAGCACCACGGGATCGATGCTCCGTCCGTCCGGGTCGAGCCGTTCCTCGAGGTTCTCGACGGAGGCCCAATCCGCCAGCGCGGTGAAGCCGCGGGCGGCGACCAGCCGGCCGACCTCGTCTCCGAGGTCGCCCTCGAGCGGCAGGAACTCCTCCTTCGGGGTGGTTCCGAACAGCCGCCGGTGGATGTCGTAGAGGCGGCCGACCTCCGGCACCGGGTCGAGATGGTCGTCGACACGGAGGTCGAGGAGAACGTCGTTGTTGCCTCCGTAGCCGCCCCCGACCTCGCGCACGACGATGCAGGCCGATTGGCGGCCGCGGCGGTCACCGCCGGCGCGGTCGGCGGCGAGCAACGAGGCGAGCAGGCGCTCGATGAGAGGTCCGCCCGTTGACGTGAAGGTGTCGGCCAGGGCGTCCACCACGTCGGACCCCGTGAGGATGTTGCCCTGCGCCGCGAACCCCTGCCCGGTGCGGCCGCCCGCCCAGTCGAGGCACTCGGATCCGGTGAAGGTCGCGCTGCCGCCGCGCGCGTCGACGATGCCGGCCTGGCGCGTCTCCCGCTCCGGATCACCGGTCGTCAACCGGTCGAGCACCTCCTGCGCGCCCAGGCCCGACGACAACAGCTCGAGGCCCTGCGGGCCGTACATCAGGTTCGCGTAGCTCTGCGTCGCAACGGCCCCGACGTCGCCTTTCGCCCATGGCACGACCGCCCCCACCGACGGGAACTTGGATGCCACGGCGACGCCCCACTGCCGGGCGTCGAGGTCGCACGCGACCAGCGAGAACGTCATTCCACCGTTCCGCCGGGCTGCACGTCCAGCACCTCGAGGCCGTCGATGTCGGACGCCTCCTCGCGGAGCTGGTCGGGGGTGCCGGTGAGGGCGCCGAACGTCCCGTAGTGCGTCGGAATGACCTTCTTCACACCGATCAGGCGAATCGCCTCGGCCGCCTCGAACGGCCCCATCGTGTAGAAGTCGCCGATCGGGAGGATGGCTGCGTCGGGCTTGTACAGGCGACCGATCAGCGCCATGTCCCCGAACACGCAGGTGTCGCCGGCGTGGTAGATCCGGTAGCCGTTCTCGAGCGTGATGACATACCCGATCGACTCGCCGAGGTACACGATCTGCCCGTCGTCCTCGATGGACGAGGAATGGCCGGCCGGCACCATCGTGAACTTGATGCCTTCGACTTCGACCGTGCCGCCCTTGTTGAACCCGATCACGTTCGCGACGCCCTTGCCCTCGAGGTAGGTGCCGACTTCGAGCATTGCCACGACCGCGGCCGGCGAGTGCCGCTCCGCCAGCGCCGCCACGTCGCCGATGTGGTCCGAGTGCCCATGCGTGAGCAGGAAGACGTCTGCCGGCCCTGGGTCCTGCAGCCCCTCCGGCACCACCGGGTTGCCGGTGACCCACGGGTCGATCAACACCCGCTTTCCACCCGGCGTCTCCAAGATCCACGTTGCGTGACCGACCCATGTCAGCCTGACGTTGCTTCCGAGACCCATTTGCCGTCCTCTCACTCGCTTCCGATGCCGAGGAGAACCTAGTCGGGGGGAGGAGCGGCCGCCACCCGGTCGAACTGGAACGCATGGCTTCGATTTCGACTCCCCGTGCCGCGCTCGCCGGCGCGCTGCTTGCAGCCGCCGCCGGGACGCTGACCCCGAACAACCTGCTTGCCTTCTATCTGACCGCGCTGGCAGCGGCCGTGCTGCTGTTCGCCGCCTTCCTGGCCTATATCGACGCGGCCGAGCGCCCGGACATCCCACGCACCATCTCGGTGCTCGCGATCGGGCTCGGCGCTGCGCTCGTCATCGCCGACGCCGCCGTGCGGTTCCCGGCCGTTCTCGACCCCAGCGCACCTGGGGGTGCCGGCCTGTTGCCGTTCGCCGCGCTCGGCTGTGTGGTCGCCGGCCTCGCCGCCGACCTTGCGCACCACCGCCTCGGGGTGGACTTCAGCGGTCTCCGCCGCCGGCTCGGGCCGGTTCGCCAGCACCTCTCGCGCTGAGCCGTCCGCCTACGTGTAAAGCCAGACGGCCGTGCCGACCTCGGTCCACGAGTAGAGGCCCGGCGCCTCGTTCATCGGCATCCGGATACAGCCATGGGATGCGGGGTAGGCAGGCACGCTTGAGAACCCGTGGATCGCGATCCCACCGACCACGTACTGGGCATAGGGCAGCCACACGTGGAACAGCGTCGACCAGGACATCTTCGACTTGGAGTAGATCCTGAACTTCCCGCTCGGCGTGCGCGTCGCGGAGGCGCCCGTCGACACGTGGTAGGTGCGCTTCACGACCCCATCCTTGCCGACCACGATCATGATCTGCTTGCTCTTGTTGATTTCGATGTGCCGGAACTTCCTGTCGCCGGTGATGGGGATCGGCGTGACCGAGTTCGGGAGCCGGGCGGCCTCCGTCCTGCCGAAGACGCCGTTGCGGGTGAAGTTCGCCCATCCCTCGAACGCCATCACCGCCTGCTCGGTGCGTGCGTCGAAGCAGCCGGGACGGTACTTCTGCGGCAGGTAGCTACGGTTGGCCAGTCGCACCTGCAACGCGAACACGTCGGACCCGCAATCGCCGCGGGAGAGTGTCCGTGCCTGGGCGGGGGACGGCATCAGTGCCACCGCCGCGCTCGCCAAGGCCAACGCCAGCACCAACCGTCGCTTCATCCTGCGCTCCCTATCCGCCGGTCAACGACCTGCTCGCCGTCTCCGCCAGATCGAGCAGCGGCCCCGGAATGATGCCGAGCAGGACGACAGCGATCGCTGTCGCCAAGACCGTAGCCGATGGGACGGCCAGCAGGGAAGTCCTGGCCGCGCCATCGGGCGCCGCGTCTCGGTCGTAGAGCGCGAACGGGATCCGCAGGTAGTACGCCAGCGCCACGACCGTCGCGACCACGCCGGCCACGGCCAGGTACGTCTGGTCACCATCGACCGCGGCGCTCCAGATCGAGAGCTTGCCGACAAAGCCGCCGGTGGGCGGGAAGCCCGCCAGCGAGAGCATGAAGACGACCATCGCGATCCCGAGCAGCGGGCGGCGGAAGCCATACCCGGCGAAGTCGGCGATCTCGACCGGGCGGCCGATCTCCGCCTCGCGCACGAGCACCAGGGCGAAGGCGCCGATGTTCATCAGCGCGTACACCGCCAGGTAATAGAGCAGCGCCCGGCCTGCGAGATCGGAGCTGGATGCGGCGACCGCCGTGAACAGGAAGCCGGTGTGGCCGACGGTCGAGTAGGCCAGCATCCGCTTCACATTCGTCTGCCGCAATGCCGCCAGGTTGCCGACGACGAATGAGGCGATCGCGAGCCCGCCGATGGCGGTGTGCCACACGTCGGACTCCGCCGGGAAGGCCGTCACCAACACCCGGAACAGCACCACCAGTGCGACCGTCTTGGTCGCCGCCGCCATGAAGGCCGTCACGGGAGTCGGCGCGCCCTCGTAGGCGTCCGGCGTCCACATGTGGAACGGCGCGCTGTTCGCCTTGAACCCCAGCCCGACGAGGATCAGTGCGATGCCGAGCAGCAGCACGGCGTCGTCGGAGCCGATCGGCCCGCTGCTGATCGACCCGGCGATCCGGTCGAACTCGAACTGGCCAGAGGCGCCGTAGACGAGCGCCGACCCGTACAGCAGAAACGCGGCGCCGATCGATCCGACGATGAGGTACTTGAGCGCACCCTCCAGGCCGGGGATGCGGTCGCTCTCGATCGCGACCAGCGCGTACAGCGCGATCGAGAACAGCTCGAGTGCGATGAATAGGATCACCAGGCTGTTCGAAACGCAGAGCAGCGACATGCCGGCGCCGGCCGCGAGCAGCAGAGCGTGGTATTCGACGGTGCGGTCTCGCAGGTGCGGCATGCCCCAGGCGACCAGCACCGCCAGCAGCCCGGCGCCGAAGATCAGCAGACGTCCGCCGTTTCCGAAGGCGTCGATCCGAAGCGTCCCGTCGAAGGCATGGCGGGCCGGGTCGTCCCACTGGACGATGGGCGCGACCATCGCGCCCAGGAACCCGCCGCCGGCGACGATCGCCGAGAACGGCCCGGCGAGGCGCTCGGGCAGGAAGATCGCGACGCTGAGCAGGACGCATGCACACGAGATCAGCACCACTTCGGGCGCGACGGCCGACCAGGAGACCGGAATCGTGGTGGCTGCCAGGATCATCCGAGGCGCTCCATCACGCCGAACGGCCAGGCCGACATGGCGAGCAGGATCAGCACCAGCGGTACTGCGACCGCAAGCTCCGCGGGGCGAAGGTCGGGCGTTGCCTCGCTGACGCGCTCGCCGTCCTCTTCATGCGCAAGCGCGGAGTACCACCGCAGCATGTACATCGCGGCGAGCACGATGGCGAACGACGCCACGGCACCCACCCATGCCTCGAACTGGAACGCGCCGATCAGGATGTACATCTCCGACACGAAGACGCTCGACCCCGGCACCGCCAGTGCGAACAGCGCCGCGATCAGGAGGATCGTCGAGAGCGCAGGCCGGCGATTGGCGAGCCCGCCCAGAAGGCGGAACACATCGGTGCCGCAGCGAAGCTCCACGAGCCCGATCAGCAGGAACGCCGCGAGTGACACGACCCCGTGGTTGACCATCTGGAACACGGCGCCGGTGTATCCGTTGTCCGAGAAGACACCGCCCGGGCCGAGGGCGAAGATGCCGATCACGATCAGGTTCATCTGCCCGACGCTGGAGTACGCGACCACGCCGCGGGCGTCCGGCTGGCGGAAGGCGATCAGGGAGGCGTAGAAGAGCCCCGCCAGCGCAAGGCCGATGAAGTACCACCGCCACTCATACGCCGTGTCGGGGAAGAGCGGGACGGCGAACGTGATCAGCCCGTACGCCCCCGCCTTCGACACCACGCCCGAAAGCAGGGCCGTCACCTCCGGCGTGCTCTCGCGATAGGCCGCGGGCAGCCAGCCGTGGAGCGGGAACATCGGCGCCTTGATGCAGAACGCCGCGCAGAACGCCAGGAAGAGCCAGAGCGAATCGCGCCCCTGCGCGGCGAGCGTCGCCAGGTCGAACGAGCCGCCGACCACTCCAAGCCAGGCGATCGCGACCAGCATCAGCAGCGAGCCGATCAGCGAGTAGATGATGAACTGCAGCGTCGCGACCCGCCGGTGCGACCCGCCCCAGACGCCCATCAGGACGAACAGCGCGACCATCATCGCTTCCCAGCCGACGTAGAACAGCACCAGGTCGCGCGCAGTGAACAGGACGATCAGGCCCGCTTCGAGCCCGAACATCAGCGCCAGGTAGACGCGCGCGCGGTCGCGTCCCGCCAGCACCGCTGTCCAGATCGCGGCCAGCACGCCGATCGCCGTCAGCGCGACCATGAAGAGCGAAAGGCCTCCCATCGCCACGTGGAAGCGCACGTCCGCGTCGCCGACAAAGCCGGAGATCCAGGTCTCGTCGGTGACGAACTGCGCGCCGGCGCCGATGTCGAACTGCACGACCGCAACCGCGGCGAACACTGTCTCGGCAAGCGCGGCCGCCACTGCGAGCTCCTCCGTCCGCCGCCGCGGGAGCGGCAGGAAGCCGACCAGCAGCATCGCGACGATCGGCAGCACGATGAGGGTGACCGTCACAGGCTCGCCTTCCCGAGGAAGTACACGGCGAGCACGGCTGCTCCCGCGGCGAGCACGGTCGCGTACTGGCGCACGACACCGGACTGCGCGGTCACGACGACGCGCGCCACCGCGTCGACGGAGACCCGGGCCACGAACATCGAGCCGCCGACGATCCAGCGCTCGACGAACCAGTCCAATGCCGTCGCGGTCCAGACCACCGGGCGGTACGCGATCTTCTCGTACAGCTCGTCCCAGTAGAACTTCGCCTCGGCGTACCCGGCGAGCGGCCCGAAGCGCTGCCGCAGCGCGGCGACCCGCTCCGGTCGTTCGTAGAGCCGCCACGCGAAGAGCGCGCCGAGGCCGCCGAGACCCCAGGCGATCGCCGTGGTGAGCGCGTCCTCACCCACGGTGGGCTCGATGGTCGGCGCCGCCTCGGCCAGGAAGTCGGGGAACTGGTGGGCGATGCCGAACCCCGCGCCGATGAATCCCGACAGGATCGTGCCTGCTCCCAGCGCGGCCACCGGCCAGAACATCGTCCAGGGCGCCTCGCCGTGTCCCTTGTGCAGGTTCTGCTGCGCGAACTCCGACCGCGGCCCGTAGAACACCAGCCGCATCAGCCGCGTGGCGTAGATGCCGGTCAGGAGCGCGCCCGCCAGACCGCCGATCCAGACGACCATGCCCATCGTCCCGCCCTTGTGCAGGGCGGCGGCGAGGAGTGCGTCCTTGGAGAGGGGCCAGAAGCCGATCAGGGCGATGCTGCCGATCCACATCAGGATCGCGGTGCGCGGGAGCGCGTCGCGCAGGCCGCCCATGCGGCGGACGTCCTGCTCATTGGCGAGCGCGTGGATGACGATGCCGGCACCGAGGAAGAGCAGCGCCTTGAAGAACGCGTGCGTGAGCAGGTGGTACATGCCCGCCGAGTACGCGCCGATGCCGGCGGCGGCGAACATGTAGCCAATCTGGCTCATGGTCGAGTAGGCGATGATCCGCTTGATGTCGGTCTGCACGAGCGCGATCACCCCCGCCATCAGCAGCGTGGCGACGCCGATCAGCGCCACCATCGCCTGGACGTCGGGTGCGTTCTCGAACAGGACGTGCGTGCGCGCGACCAGGTAGACGCCGGCGGTGACCATCGTCGCCGCGTGGATCAGCGCGCTGACCGGGGTCGGGCCCTCCATGGCGTCGGGAAGCCAGGTGTGGAGCGGTATCTGCGCCGACTTGGCGATCGCGCCGACCAGGAGCAGCGCCGCGACCCAGTTGGAGGTGGCCGACCCGGTGCCCCAGGTGTCGCCGGCCTGGTCGAACACCGCAGTGAAGTCGGTCGTCCCCAGATCTCGGACCATGAAGAAGATGGCGATGGCGATCCCGACGTCGCCGATCGCGTTCATCACGAACGCCTTCTTGGCGGCTTCGACCGGCTCTCTGCGCTCGTGCCAGTAGCCGATCAGCAGGTACGACGAGAGGCCGACCAGGCCCCAGCCCGCCAGCAGCAGGACGAAGTTGCCCGCCATCACGAGCAGGAGCATCGAGAACAGGAACATGTTCATGTACGCGAAGAAGCGGCGCTCCTTCGGATCGCCGTGCATGTAGCCGATCGAGTACATGACGATCAGCGCGCCGACGCCTGAGACGACCAGCATCTCGACGACCGACAACTGGTCGATCTGGATCGCCAGCGGCACCTGGAAGGAGGGCGATATGGCCCACGTGTAGAGCGTGTAGATGTGCTCGCGCTTCGATTCGCCCTCGCCGAGGATGCCGAAGAAGACCGCGGCGCCGCAGACGAACGACGCGAACGCGAATGCGGTGCCGGTCCATGCTGCGGCCTCCCGGGACAGCGTGCGGTAGAGCACGGCCAGCGTCGCCACTCCCGCGAGAGGCAGAAAGAGGCAGAGCCAGGCGAGGGTTTCCATCAGCGGACGCTCATCAGTTACGCAGGGCGGTCATGCGGTCGACGTCGAGGTCAGCCTTGCGGCGTGCGACGGCGACCACGAGGCCAAGTCCGATCACGACCTCGGAGGCCGCGATGCCCATCACGACGAGGGCGAAGATCTGTCCCGACTGCTCGCCGTGGAAGCGCGAGAAGGCGATCAGCGCAAGGTTGCAGGAGTTCAGCATCAGCTCGACCGACAGGAGCAGGATCAGCGGGCTGCGGCGGGTGAACACGCCGAACATGCCGATTCCGAAGAGGATCGCGGAGAGACCGATGAAGTACTCGACGCCGATCCGCATCAGCGGTCACCGTCCGGCTCGTCAGTGGACACGTGCCTGACCGGGAATGCCGTCTCGGCGGCCATCACGGCGGCCTGCAGCTCGAGCTCGTGCTCGCGCACCCGCCGCTCGGGGAAGGTCTCCGGCTCATCGACGCGCGCCGCGGCCTTGCGCGATCCCAGCACCACGCCGCCGACGGCGGCGATCAGGAGCAGGATCGACGTGGCCTCGAACGCCAGCAGGTAGCGCGAGAAGAACACGTTCGCCACATTCTCCGGGGCGCCGAACTGGTCGCTCACCGACGCCCCGCCGCCGAACGAGTGGGCCGCTATCGCCACGATCACCTCGATCACGATCGCGCCCCCGGCGACGACGGCGGCGCCGAGCTGCCAGAGCGGCACGTCGCGTGTCGGCTCGTCGGCGCGACCGCCGAGGTAGGCGATCACGAACAGGAACATGATCATCACGGCTCCGGCGTACACCAGCACCTGCGCAGCGGCCAGGAAGTCGGCCTGCAGCAGCAGGTAGAGCGTGGCCAGGGACACCAGGTTCATGAGCAGGGACAGCGCCGAGTAGAACGGGTTGCCCGAAAGGACGACCCCCAGAGCCGACGCGATGGCGAGGCCGCCTGCGACCACGAACGCGATGTCGTAGGTCACGGGGCAGCCTCCTCGGTGGCCTGCGCCGGGATGCCGTACGGATCCATCGGTGCGACCGGTGTGCGCCGCGGCTCCGGGTGCGGCGCCAGCAGCATGTCCTTGGTGTAGACCATTGCGTCGCGCGACAACTCGGCGAGCTCGTAGTCGTTGCCCAGCGTGATGGCGTCGAACGGGCACGCAAGCTGGCAGTAGCCGCAGAAGATGCAGCGGCTCATGTTGATCTCGTAGATGCGCGCGTAGCGCTCGCCCGGCGAGTAGCGCTCCTCGTTGGTGTTCTCACCCGCGACGACGCGGATGCAGTCGGCCGGGCACGCGGCGGCGCACAGGGAGCAGCCGACGCACTTCTCGAGGCCGTTCTCGTGCCGGTGGAGGCGATGCCTGCCGCGGAATCGCGGATACACCGGCCGCTTGAATTCCGGGAACTGCTGCGTCACCGGCTTGCGGAACAGGTGCCGGAAGGTGACTCCGAAGCCCTTGAGTGAGTCGACAACAGCCATTACGCCCTCCAAGCCACCACGGCGGAGGTGGCGAGCAGGTTCAGCGTCGCCACCGGGAGCAGGATCTTCCAGCCGAACGTCATCAGCCGGTCGTACCGCACGCGCGGAAGCGTCGAGCGGATCCAGATCGACAGGAAGAGGAACACGAACATCTTCAGCAGCATCCAGACAGGGCCGGGCAGCACCGGCCCGTCGTAGCCGCCCAGGAACAAAATGGATGCCAGCGCGGAGAACGCGATCAGCGCCACGTACTCGGCGTTCTGGAACATGGCCCAGCGCATGCCGCCGTACTCGGTGTGGTAGCCGCCGACCAGCTCGCCTTCGGCCTCGGGGAGGTCGAACGGGATCCGGCTCACCTCGGCGGTCGACGCCAGCAGGTAGACGACGAAGCCGACGAACTGCGGGACGATGTACCAGACGCCGTCGCGCATCTGGGCTTCGACGATGCCGGTGAGCGAGAGCGTCTGGCTCATCATCACCACGCCGATCACGGCCAGCGCCAGGGAGACCTCGTACGACACCAGCTGCGACACCGCGCGCATGGAGCCGTACAGCGAGTACTTGGAGCTGGAGGCCCAGCCGCCGACCAGGAAGCCGTAGAAGCTGAGCGAGCCGAGCGCGAAGACGAGCAGCAGGGCGACGTTCGGCTGCGCCACGTAGAGGTAGATCCGCCAGTCGGTGCCGGGGATGGTCGCCTCGCCGCCGAACGGGATCACCGAGAACACGGCGAGCGACGCGAACAGCGAGATCACCGGCGCCATCAGGTACAGGATCGGGCTCGACCCGATCGGGATCAGGCTCTCCTTCTGGATCAGCTTGCCGAGGTCGGCGATCGGCTGCAGGAGCCCCATCGGGCCCACGCGGTTGGGGCCAAGCCTCACCTGGAAGCGGCCGATCAGTCGGCGCTCGGCCCAGGTCATCACCGCGAACATCCCCATCACCATGTTCACGAGCATGAACGACTTGACGGCCGTGAGGATGAAGCCGTCAGGCACCGGCCGTCTCCGGGTCGGCGGCGCGCACCTTGCAAGGACCGACATAGGGCACGTCGGCGGCGAAGCGGACGACGCCGTTTCGCAGCCGCCGCTGTACCACCGCGGGGCCTGCCGCGCTGCCGCCGTCCCACGTGACCTCTACCCGGTCGCCGGTCGCAACACCCAGCCGCTGCGCGTCGTCGTGCGCGATCTCGATGCCGATCCGGCGCTGGAAGTGGAGCACCGGCGCGTGGTCGACGGCCTGGCCCGACATCAGCTGCCGGTAGCCGACGGCCACCGTCCGGCCCGGCTCGGTGACCGGCACGTTCGGCACGGTCGGCGCCTCGGCCGGCCGGGGGCGCTCCGAGATGCGGACGCCCTTTTCGCCGATCTCTGCCCAGCGGATGCCGGCGAACGCGGGGCGCGATGTGGCCATCTCCTCGAACACGGCGGGCGGGTCCTCGGAGAGCTCGACGCCCAGACGGCGGCCAAGCTCCGCTGCAAGGACGAGGCCGTCAAGCACGCCGTCACGCGGTGGGACCGTCGGGCGAAGCCGCTGCACGCGTCCCTCGAGGTTCGTGAACGTGCCGTCCTTCTCGAGCGGCATCGTCGCCGGCACGACCGTGGTCGCCCAGCCGGAAGACGCGCCCTGGAACGGCGTGATGTGCAGCGCGAAGAACGCCCGCTCCATCATCGCGCGCCAGCGCTCGCCACCGGGCCACTCGCCCACCGGATCGGCACCCAGCAACACGACCGAGCGAACCCTGCCGTCGTCGACGGCTGCGAGCACCTGCTCGGCCGTTGCGGTGCCGAGCCCGGCGGCGTGGCACCCGAGCTCGTTCGCAGCCTGTGGCGTCTGCAGCACGCGGGCGCCGGTGCTGTGCGCGAGGTGTGCGAGCACGGCCCCCACCGGCTTGCTCATACGGCCGTTCCAGATCAGCACGCTCTTGTCGGTCACGGCGCCGGCCAGCTCTCCGCCCTTTGACAACGCCTGCAGCAGCACCGCGTGCGTCGTGCCCGGCACGGCTGACACATGCCGGGCGCGGCGCAGCGTCTCCAGCCGCGTGGCGCCGGCGCCGACGGTCGCAACCTGTGCGCCCCGCTCCGCGGCGCGGCGGATCCGTAGCTCGAGGATGGGAGCGCGGTGCACGATGTCCGTCGCCCCGGCCACGACGATCGTGTCGGCGTCGTCGAGGTCTGCGATCGATCCGGCATAGGGCGCGAGCGCATCCCACCCGGCGCCGCTCTCAGGACCGGAGGCCGAGGGCCCGCCGCCCAGCGCCTCAGCCTGGATGCGTGACCAGAGGTACGCCTCTTCGCTGGTCTGATCGCCCGACGCGAGGATCGCAACCGAGCCCGGACCGAACCGCTCGACCGTGGCACGGAGCCGGTCCGCGATGTGATCGAGCACCGTCGCCGGCGCCACGGCCTCGAGGCCGCGGCCACCGCGAATCAGCGCCGTCGTCAGGCGACCCTCGGCCGACAGGCTGGGATAGGAGTAGCGGCCCTTGTCGCACAGCCAGCCCTCGTCGACCTGGGGATGGTTGCGGGAGAGCACGCGCGCGACGCTGCCCTCGCGGTGCGTCCCGTAGGTGTTGCAGCCGACCGGGCAGAGCCCGCACACGGTCGGCACGTTCTGGATCTCCCATGGCCGGCCGCGGAAGCGATAGGGACTCGACGTCAGCGCGCCCACGGGGCACAACTCGGTCACGTTGCCGGAGAACTCACCGTCGTACGGGCGCCCCTCGAATGTCGTGATGATCGACCCCGCGCCGCGGTTCTCGGTCACCAGCTGCAGGTCGCCGGACACGCTCTCCGAAAAGCGCGTGCAGCGGTAACAGAGGATGCACCGCTCGCGGTCGAGCTTGATCAGCGGCGACACCGGCACCGGCTTGTCGTTGGTGCGCTTCGGCAGCGTCATGCGGGTGTTGCCCGGGCCGTAGCGGAACGTCAGGTCCTGCAGCGGGCACTCGCCGCCCTTGTCGCAGACCGGGCAGTCGAGCGGGTGGTTCAGGAGCAGGAACTCGAGCACCGCGTCCTGTCCTTCGCGGGCGCGGTCGGAGCGCGACATGACGACCATGCCGTCGGCGGCGGGCGTCGTGCACGCGGTCTGCAGCTTGGGCATGCCATCGATCTCGCACAGGCACATCCGGCAGGCGCCGATCGCGGGCCCGATGCGGGGCTCGTAGCAGAACACCGGCACCTCGATGCCGCCCTCGGCGGCCGCCTCGACCAGCGACAGGCCCTTGGCGACCGTCACCTCGCGGCCGTCGATGGTCAGCGTGACGGTGTCCGTCTCGACCGTGGCCATCAGGCGAGCTCCTCATCCGGTTCGCCGGCGGCCGCAGGCTCGTACAGCGCCTCGACCATCGCGATCTCCTCCTGCGCCTCGGCCAGCGCCAGCACCTCCGGAACAACGAGCTCCGGGTCCTCCCCGTCTTCCACCCGGCGGCGTGCGCGCAGGTACGCCTCGCGGAACTGGCTCATGTCACCGGCTCCAGGTCGTGGTAGAGGCTCGTGATCGGCGACTGGTGCTTGAACGGGCAGCCGCCCTCGTCGATGTGGCGCTGGAACTCCTCGCGGAAGTGGGTCACATAGCTCGCCACCGGCATCGCCATCGCGTCTCCGAGCGGGCAGAGGCACTTGCCGAGGATGCGGTCGCAGACGTTCAGCAGCAGGTCCAGCTCGCCCTGGCGTGCTTCGCCCATCTCGAGTCGGCGGATGATTTCAGTGCCCCACAGCGTCCCCTCGCGGCACGGCGTGCACTTGCCGCAGCTCTCGTGCTTGTAGAACTCGGAGACGCGCAGCGCCAGCTGCACCATGCAGGTGCGGTCATCGATCACGACCACGGCGCCCGAGCCGGCCATCGAGCCGGCCGCGGCGATCGACTCGTAGTCGATGTGGGTGTCGATCTGGTCGGGCATGAGGAGCGGCGTCGACGAGCCGCCCGGGATGATGGCCTTGATCGTGCGGCCGTCCGGCGTCCCTCCGCCGTGCCCCTCGATCAGGTCGCGCAGCGTGGCCGTCAGCGGCAGCTCGTAGTTTCCGGGGCGCTTGACGTTGCCAGAGAGTGAGAACACGCGCGTGCCCTTCGAACGCTCCGTGCCGATGGACGCGTACGTCTCGGGGCCGAGCTTGAAGATGAACGGCACGGTCGCGAGCGTCTCGACGTTGTTCACCAGCGTCGGCGCGGCGTAGAGGCCCGCGACGGCCGGGAACGGGGGCTTGCTGCGCGGCTGTCCACGCTCGCCTTCGAGCGACGACAGCAGCGCCGTCTCCTCGCCGCAGATGTAGGCGCCGGCGCCGCGGTGCAGGACGACCGTCGCGTTGAACCCCGACCCCAGCACGTTGCGGCCGACGTACCCGCGGGCGTGCGCCTCCTCGAGGGCCACCTTCAGCACCTCGAACTCGGTCCGGTACTCACCGCGGATGTAGATGAAGGCCGAGGTCGCCTCGATGCCGTGGCTCATGATCAGCACGCCTTCGATCAGCGCATGCGGGTTGCGCAGCATGAGCTCGCGGTCCTTGAACGTCCCCGGCTCGGACTCGTCGGCGTTGACGCAGAGGTACGCGGGCTTGCGGTCCTTCGGAAGGAACGACGCTTTGCGGCCGGTCGGGAAGCCGGCGCCGCCGCGCCCGCGCAATCCGGACTTGTCGACCGTGGCGATGACCTCCTCCGGAGGAAGCGCGAGCGCACGCTTCAGCTGCTCGTAGCCGCCGGCGCGCTCGTAGTCGTCGATCGAGCGCAGATCGCCCTCGAAGTCGAGCAGGATCCTGTCGGTCACGCGCTCTCCCCCTGAGCCCGTAGCTCGGCGATCAGCCCGGGTACTTCCTCGGCCGGCACGGGCTCGCGGTAGATCTCGTTCACCGATACCACGGGCGCCCAGCCGCAGCCGCCGTAGCACTCGACCGCGCGGAGGGTGAACATGCCGTCCTCCGTCGTCTCCCCGGCCTTGATGCCGAGCTCGCGCTCGAATGTCCGGAGCGTCTCGGCCGCGCCGACCAGAGCGCATGAGATGTTGGTGCAGACGCAGACCTCGTGACGGCCGGCGGGGCGCAGCCGGTACATGTCGTAGAACGAGGCCACCGCCTTGCAGTAGGCCGGTGTGAACCCGATCGCCTCGGCCACCTCGTCGAAGGCCTCCTCCGAGAGCCAGCCGTGCTGGTCCTGCGCCAGCCGGAGCGCGGGCATCACGGCCGATTTCCGCTCCGGGTAGAGCGCAATCACGTCCTGGATCCGGTCGTAGAGCGGCCGTGGGTCGTCGTCGGGCGGCAGCGGATCGGGCATCGGCGGCCGCGTCTGCCGCGCTCCCTCGATCGTCTGCCGGTTGAACTCGTCGGTCATCGGTCCGCCTCGCCCATCACACCGTCGAGCGAGCCGACGACCACGATCATGTCGGCGATGTAGCGATTTACCGACATCATTGCGGTCACCTGGAGGCTGACGAAGCTGGGAGCCCGGAAGTGGACCCGCCACGGCTTGGGGCTCCCGTCGGAAACGAGGTAGCAGCCGAACTCACCGCGCGGCGACTCGATGGGGTAGTAGATCTGCGCCGGCTTCACGCGGAACCCCTCGGTCACCAGCTTGAAGTGGTGGATCAGCGACTCCATCGAGGTGTGCAGCTCGTGGCGGGGCGGCAGCACGTGCTTGCGATCGTCGGCGATGATCGGGCCGGACGGCATGTTCTCGAGGCACTGCTCGATGATCTTGATCGACTCGTACATCTCCTTGGTGCGGCACATCAGCCGGTCCCAACAGTCGCCCCGCTCGCCGACGATGACGTCGAAGTCGAGCTTGTCGTAGACCAGGTAGGGCTCGACTCGGCGCAGGTCGTACGGCACGCCCGATGCGCGCAGGTTGGGGCCCGACAGGCCCATCGCGATGGCGGTGTCGGCGTCGATCACGCCGATGCCGCGATAGCGGTCGCGCCACACCGGGTTGTCGGCGACGAGGTCGAGGTACTCGTCGATGTTGCGCACCATGTCGGCGCAGAACCGCTTCGCCTCGGCGTAGAAGCCCTTCGGCACGTCGTCGGCGACGCCGCCGAACTGCGGATAGCGGTCGTGCATGCGAACGCCGGTGACCATCTCGAACAGGTCGAGCACCCGGTCGCGGTCGCGCAGGCAGTAGAAGAACAGTGAAATGGCGCCCAGCTCGACGCCGCTCGTGCCGAGGAAGATCAGGTGGCTGTGAATGCGATTCAGCTCGGCGAACAGCGTCCGGATCCACTGGGCCCGCTCCGGCACCTCGATCTCGATCAGCTGTTCGACAGCGCCGACGAATGCCAGCTCGTTGGCGAAGAAGCCGAGGTAGTCCATCCGCGGCGCGTAGGTGATGCCCTTCCAGTAGCTCTTCTGCTCGAAGTTCTTCTCGAAGCCGGTGTGGACGTAGCCGATGTCGGCGTCGAGGCCGACGACCACCTCGCCGTCGAGGGTGACGATCAGCCGCAGCACGCCGTGCGTGGACGGGTGGTTGGGCCCGAAGTTGACGGTGATCAGGTCCTCGCCGACCGGTGGGTCGATCTTGCTCGGTGCCCCGGGCGGGATGGTGACCGGCTGCCAGAGCGGCGCGACCGGCGCCTTGGAGGGCGCGCTCGTGGTTTCGTCGATCGAGGTCATTTCGCGTCCGTGAACTGCACCGGCTCGCCGCCGATCGGATAGTCCTTGCGCAATGGGTGCCCGTCCCAGTCGGACGGCATGATCAGGCGCTGGAGGTTCGGGTGGCCGGCGAAGACGATCCCCATCAGGTCGTACTGCTCGCGCTCGTGCCAGTCGGCGGTCGGCCACACCGAGACGACCGAAGGCACCTCCTCGCCGTCCTCGACGAACACCTGCACCCGCAGGCGGTCGATCGGGCCCGTTCCGATGTGGGCCATGTGGTACTTCACCGAGAAGCGGGTGGGAGGAGGCGGCGCGGTTTCCGGGGAGCCCCAGCTGCCGGTGGCGTTCAGGTCACGGCCTCGCTCGGTGCCGAAGTACCCGGCCACGTCCTCGCCGTAGCCGAGATAGTCAACGGCGGTCACGGCGGAGAGAAAGTTCTTGCCGTGCTGGTCGCGAAGGGCCTCGCAGACCTCCACCAGCTGCTCGGGGCGCACGGTCAGCGTCGGCATGTCGAGCGCGTCCTCGTGCGACACGACCGCGCCGGGCGCGGCGGTTTCGACGGCGGCGGACAGCTCCTCGGCGGTCATGCCTTGGACTTCTCCAGGTCGTACGCGGGCGGGATCCCTGCGCGGATCTTCTTCTGGATCAGGATCAGCCCGTCGATCACGGCTTCCGGCCGCGGGGGGCAGCCGGGGACGTGCACGTCGACCGGAACGACCTTGTCGACGCCCTGGAGGATCGCGTAGTTGGCGAACATGCCGCCCGAGCTCGAGCACGCGCCCATCGCCATCACCCACTTGGGCAACAGCATCTGGTCGTACACCTGGCGGACGGCCGGCACCATCTTGTGGGACACACGGCCCGAGACGATCATCAGATCGGCCTGGCGGGGGGACGACCGGAAGACCTCAGAACCGAAGCGCGCAATGTCGTACCGCGGCGAGGGCAGCGACATCATCTCGATCGCGCAACAGGCGAGACCGAACCCGGCCGGCCACACCGAGTTGGACGACGACCATGCCATCGCCTTCTCGACCGTCGTCAGCATCACGTACTGCTCCAGGTCGCCCGCGCGGACGGCGCGGGAGATGTTGACCGGGGTCACCGCCATTCGAGCGCGCCCTTCCTCCAGACATACACGTATGCCACAACCAGTAGGACGACGAACACGACCATCTCGGCCAGCCCGAACAGCGCCAACTCATGGAGTTGGATGGCGAGCGGATACAGGAAGACGATCTCGATGTCGAACACGATGAACAGCATCGCCGTGAGGTAGTAGGAGATCGTGAACCGGTGCGCCCTGAACGTGCCCGATGAGACGCCCGACTCGAACGGGATCCGCTTGTCGCCGGCCTGGCGATTGGAGCGGGTGGCGAGTGCGAACGTGGCGAGGAGAAGCGACAGCGGGATCGCGAGCGCGATCATCGCGAAGACGAGCACGGCTGCCCATTGCCCCAACACTCCAGTCGGCGACTATAGCACCGTGCCAATGCGTGTGACGATCTCAGCCCGAAACCGCCCGGAATCCCTGTAACCAGCGGGGTATCGGGTGTCACAAAGTAGGCCGATTTCGACCCCTCGAAGCGGGACTGCTCATGCTCCGGCCGCTTCGCTACGATATGTAAACGACGGGCGGTTTTGGCCCGGCCCTTCCGGAGGTATGAGAAGCATGATGGTCACGATCACCGAGCGCGCGGCGGAGAAGGTCAAGCAGTTGATGGCGGCCGAGAACGACCCGGCACTGTCCGCGCTGCGCGTCGCCGTCGAGGGTGGGGGCTGCTCCGGCTTCCAGTACGCGCTTGGCTTCGACGGGTCGCCCGACGAGAACGACGAGACCTTCGAGTACCACGGTGTCCGCGTGATCGTCGACCGGTTCAGCCTTCCGTACCTGTCCGGGTCGAGCGTCGACTACATCGACGGCCTGACGGGCGCCGGGTTCCAGATCGAGAACCCCAACGTCGTGGCTGCATGTGGCTGTGGCAGTTCCTTCCAGGCCAAGGACGAGGTCGAGCCGGACGTCCCCGCTGCGGCCGACGGCTGTGGCACGGGCTGCGGCTGCTCTCACTGACGCGCGGGGTGCCGATGACTCGGTAGGGTTTGGATCCAAACTCTCGAACCGCACGGAGGTCCTCAGACATTGAGCGCCGAGCAGATCATCGACATCACCATCATCGGAGGAGGCCCCACAGGTCTGGCCGCCGCCTACTACGGCGGGCACCGTGACGCCTCCATCCGCATCGTCGAGTCGCTCGAGCAGCTCGGCGGCCAGGTTTCGGCCGTCTATCCCGAGAAGCACATCTTCGACGTCGCCGGCTTCCCCAAGATCAACGGCCAGGCACTGATCGACCAGCTCACCGACCAGGCGATGCAGTACGAGCCCGATATCCGGCTCGGTACCGTGATCGAGCGCGTCGAGCATCGCGACGACGAGACGCTTGCGCTGCACACCGCGTCGGGCGAGACGCTCCTGACGCGGACGATGATCATCACCGCCGGCCACGGGGCCTTCAATCCGCGCACGCTGGGTCTTCCCGAGCTGGACCAGTTCGAGGGGCGCGGTCTGCACTACTACGTCAAGGAGAAGGCATCCTTCGCCGGAAAGCGCGTCGCGCTGGTCGGTGGCGGCGACTCCGCGCTCGACTGGGCGATGAACCTCCAGGACACTGCTGAGCTCCCGATCACGCTGATCCACCGCCGCGACCGGTTCCGCGGCCTCGAGTCGTCGGTGAACGAGGTGCGGAGGCTGGAGTCGGAAGGTCTCGTGCGGATCCTGACGCCCCACGAGGTGCGGGGCGCCGACGGCAATGGCACCCTCGAGGGCATCACGGTCGAGAACACCGAGACGGGCGAGTTCGAGCGGATCGAGATCGATGCCTGCGTGACGCTGCTCGGCTTCATCTCCCATCTGGGGCCGATCGCGGAATGGGGCCTCGAGTTCGAGAACAAGCGGCAGATCAAGGTCAATCCCTCGATGGAGACCAATCTGCCCGGCATCTATGCCGCCGGCGACGTCGCCGGCTACGACGGCAAGATCACGCTGATCACGGTCGGCTTCTCCGAGGCGGCGCTTGCCGCGAACCACGCTGTGGCCCGGATCCGCGGAGAGAAGGCTCAGCCCAAGTACTCCACGGAGTGACGCACCAGACCCTTCCCGACGTTGTGGCGCCTGATCTGCGCTGCGTCTTCGTCGGGATCAACCCTGGCATCCGCTCGGCCGAGGCCGGGCATCACTTCGCGAATCCGCGCAACGACTTCTGGCGCCTGCTGGCCGACTCCGGGCTGACGCCCGAGCTGCTCGATCCATCGCAGCAGCTCTCGCTGGTCGACCATGGCCTCGGCATCACGAACGCCGCGCGGCGTGTGACCCGCGGGAGCGGGGAGCTTCGCCGTACCGACTTCGCCGACGCCCAGGAGCGGCTCGGAGCCATCGCACGCGAACAGCGCCCCGGCGTGCTGGCCTTCGTCGGCAAGCAGGCCTACTCGGGGGCATTCAACGAGCGCGCGGCCGAGCTTGGTCGGCAGGAGCGACAGCTCGACGGCGTGCCGCTATTCGTGCTGCCGTCGACCTCACCCGCGAATGCTGCCGTGCCGTACACCGAGAAGCTGCGCTGGTTCCAGCAGTTGGCGGCGGAGCTCCCCGTTCACCGAGGTGCCAGGCACCTCGGTGAACAGGCCTAGAACTGGAAGTACAGGAACGGGCTGGGAGCGGCGATCTGGAGGATCGCGGCTCCCATCGCCAGGCCCAGAGCGAGGCCGTATGCCGGACGCGGCCTGATCTCGACCTCCCAGGTGTTCGGGGCGACGTTCACGAACACGAGCGCGGCGGCGAGCAGGGCGGAGAACGTCAATCCCACCTCGGTGTTGATCATCGAGAGGCTGTCCATCCCCTGCAGCCCGACCATCGCGCCCAGCACGTCGACTGCGACGCCCATGTCGGGCGCCCGGAAGACCACGAAGGCGCCGACCACGCAGGCGAAGGTGATCGCGCGGTTGACGGCGACGCTGGGCGGCGTCAGGCCGATCTGCTTGGCGATGTTGTGGACGATCAGGAACAGGCCGTGCAGGAGGCCCCAGACCACGAACGTCCACGCGGCGCCATGCCACAGCCCGCCCAGGAACATCGTGATCCCGAGGTTTCGGAGCGTCCGCCAGCGTCCCTCTCGTGAGCCGCCGAGCGGAATGAACAGGTAGTCCCGCAACCAGAACGACAGCGACATGTGCCAGCGGCGCCAGAAGTCGGAGATGTTGACCGACTTGTACGGCGAGTTGAAGTTCTGCGGGAAGCGGAACCCGAGCAGGAACGCGAGCCCGACGGCCATGTCCGAGTAGCCGGAGAAGTCGAAGTAGAGCTGCAGCGAGTAGCCGACCGCGGCGGCCCATGCCGTCACGAGCCCCAGCTCGTCGTGGCGGGCGAACAGGCTGTCGACGGTCGGCGCGATGTTGTCGGCGATCAGCAGCTTCTTCGAGAGGCCGCATGCGAAGAAGAACAGCCCCGAGGCGGCGAGTTGCGCGGAGAGCCGCGGCGCCAGCGACCGCAGCTGGCGGTCGATGGTGGAGTAGCGGACGATCGGCCCGGCGATCAGATGCGGGAACAGGGCGACGAAGGCGGCGTAGTGAACGATGTTCTTCGCCGGCTCGACCTGCCGCCTGAAGATGTCGATCGTGTAGCTCATCGAGTTGAACGTGTAGAACGAGATCCCGATCGGCAGCACGATGTCGAGCGCCGGGAATGGCTCACCGGCGCCGACCGTGGAGCCGATCCCGTTCATCGAGTCGAGGAAGAAGCCGGCGTACTTGAAGTAGGCGAGCATCGCCAGGTTGAAGCCGAGCGCGAGCAGAAGGAGCACGCGGCGGCGGTGCCGGTCGTCCGTGTCCGCGATCATCCGGCCGGCGATGTAGTCGACGGTCGTCGAAAGGAGCATCAGCGGCAGGAACGCCCACGACCACCATGCATAGAAGAACCACGACGCGAGGGTCAGGAACCCGAGCCGCAGCGTCGGCGGCCGCAGCGCATACCAGGCCACAAGGACGATCGGGAGGAACGCGAAGAGGAACTCGTGGCTATTGAAAAGCACGGGGGAACCTTGCCAACACCGTATCCGTCAGGCGCTGCATGTTGGACGGCAAGAGGTGGACACCGTCTGCGAACTGCCGCGGCGATCCGCCCCAGGTCTCGACCGACGACAGGTCGAGCAGCTCGAACCGGTACCGGGTCTTGAGCCGCTTCAGCTCCTGCACCACGTCGCGACGGCGGTCGTTCCAGCCGAGCGGGCCGAGCAGCTGCTGGAGCTTCGGCGACATCGGCGTGATCACGATCACCGGCGTCGTCTTCCAGCCCTTCATCAGCCGCAGGCTCTCCTCGAAGTAGGCAAGCGGTGTCCGGGCCAGCTCCGGGTAGGCGTTCCCGGCGTAGAAGCCGGTGTACTTCTGTTTGACGAACTTGCCGTCCCGCGCCTCTCCCAGCCGCTTGTAGCCGTCACGGCGGAAGAAGCCGGCAGCCTGGCTCTCCTGCTCGTCGGCGCTCGGGGCGGGTCCGGTCAGCTCTGCCTTCGCAACCTTCAGCGCGTCACGAGCGCCGTCCCAGGACAGCAGGGGCCAGACGGCGTGCGTGCGCGCACGGATCAACTCTGCGTCGCTGAAGTAGCGCGCGATCCGGTGGTCGTTCAGCAGCGCGGCATCGACGTAGTCGCTGCGGAAGGCTTCCACGTCGAGCATCCACAGGACGCGTTTGGGCGCCTCGTGGAACCGGTCATCCATCAACCGCAGCATCGCGTATGCCTCGACCGGCGTCCCGGCTCGCACGCCCGCGTTGAAGGCCGTCTGCCCTGTTCGCTCATGGAGATAGCGGGGGTCCATCTTGAGCGACCGCGAGGAGCCGAGGACGACGATGCCGGGTGGGCGCCGCAGCCCCTCGATCAGGTCGGCCTTGACCGTCGCGTCGCGCGGAACGACGGTCGGAAACGCGCCCGTCCCCATGCCGCCGTACGGGTCCATCAGCGCTCCGAATGTCGCCACCGCGGCCATCAACACCACAGCACCCGCAAGGACCGACACGACGAACCGGCGGTGGCTCTCGCCGAATCCGGCTTCGATCAGCGGCGCGTCGTGCGCGCCCGGTGGAGCATGCTCAATCGACGGCGCCGCCGCTGAGACCGGCGGCGCACGTTCCACCGTAGCGGCGCGCGCGGTCGAGGCGGATGTGCGCATTTCCTGCGAGTGTAGGGACGGGTTCGGACGTACCAGTAAGCTCCGGTGCGGCATCGAATCGAGCGCAAGGAGCAGCCCGGATGGCGGAGCTTTGGGGCGGGGAGACCCGCAAGGCAGTGAACAACTTCCCGGTGTCGGGCGAACCGGTTCCGGCGGCGGTCGTCCACTGGCTGGGCCGGATCAAAGGCGCCGCGGCGCGCGTCAATGCCGAGCTCGGGCTGCTCGACGACGCGCTCGCAGAGCGCATCGCGGCCGCGGCCGACGAGGTCGCCGCCGGGAGCCACGACGACCAGTTCCCGGTCGACGTCTTCCAGACCGGTTCGGGGACGTCGTCCAACATGAACGCCAACGAGGTGATCGCGGCGCTGGCCGGCGAGGGCGTCCACCCAAACGACCACGTGAACATGGGGCAGTCGTCCAACGACGTCTTCCCGTCGGCGGTGCACCTGGCAGCGGTTGACCTGATCGTCAGCGAGCTGCTGCCCGCGCTGGAGGAGCTCGGCGACGCCCTCGCACGCAAGGCGGGGGAGTTCGCCGACGTGGTCAAGGCCGGGCGCACCCACCTGATGGACGCCGTGCCGGTCACGCTCGGCCAGGAGTTCGCCGGGTACGCCGCTCAGGTTCGCGAGGGCCGAAACCGGATCGAGGCGACGCTGGAGCGGCTGGGCAAGATCCCGCTCGGCGGGACGGCGACGGGCACCGGCCTGAACACGCACCCCGAGTTCGCCGAGCGCGTTCGCGGGCGCCTGAGCGACGAGACCGGGCTGGTCGTGTTGCCGCCCGCCGATCCGTTCGAGGCGCAGGGCAATCGCGACGCGGCCGTCGAGGTCTCCGGCGCGCTGAAGACGCTTGCCGTCTCGCTGACGAAGATCGCCAACGACCTGCGCTGGATGGGGTCGGGCCCGCGCGCCGGACTGGGCGAGATCTTTCTGCCGGAGCTCCAGAAGGGCAGCTCGATCATGCCCGGCAAGGTGAACCCGGTCATCCCCGAGGTGGTCTGCCAGGTGTCGGCCCAGGTGATCGGAAACGACACGGCGATCACCGTCGGCGGGATGCAGGGCAACTTCGAGCTGAACGTCCAGGTGCCGTTGATCGCGCGGAACCTGTTGCAGTCGATCAGCCTGCTTGCCTCGACGACCCGTCTGTTCGCCGAGAAGTGCATCGAGGGAATCGAGGCGAACCGGGAAGTGTGCGAACGCCACGGCGAGGCCACGCTGGCAATGGCGACCGCTCTCAACCCCTATATCGGCTACGACCGTGCGTCGGCCATCGTCAAGGACGCCGCGGCGTCCGGGCGGACGCTGCGCGAGGTCGCGCGCGAGCACGGCGTCGACGAGGAGACGCTCGACCGCGCGCTCGATCTCCGCGCCATGGCGCTGGGGAACCTCGCGCAGAATCGTGACTGACCCGGGACTCGCTCAGGCGCAGCTCGAGCGCGTCCGCGAGCACTGCCTGTCGTTGCCCGAGACCAGCGAGCGCCCCAGCCACGGCCAGCCGGCGTTCTTCATCCGCGAGAAGCGCACGTTCGTCATGTTCCTGAACGACCATCACGGCGATGGCAGGCTGGCGCTCTGGTGCGCCGCCGAGGCGGGCATGCAGCAGGTGCTGGTGGAGCAGTCCCCTGACGCGTACTTCGTCCCGCCGTACGTCGGCCACCGCGGGTGGCTCGGTGTGCGTCTCGACCGCGGCCTTCCGTGGGACGACATCGCCGGCGTGATCGAGGACGCCTACGTCACAGTGGCGCCCAAATCTCTCCGCGAGCGTCTGTAACGACCAGCCGCTGTCGATTTCGTCGTTTCCCGTTCGTCTCATGGGAGATCATCCCCAGAAGGAGGAAACGATGAAGTACATGATGTTGATTCACCAGGGCGCCACCCCGACGCCGTTCTCGCCGGAGGACTGGGAACGCTTGCCGGACGAGGAGAAGCAGGCGATCTACGCCGCGTACAAGGAGATCAACGAGACCCCGGGCGTCACCCCCGGCGTCGGGCTGCAGCCCCCTGAGACGGCGACCACCGTACAGGTGCGGGACGGCAAGGTGCTGACGACCGACGGCCCGTTCGCCGAGATCAAGGAGGCCATCGGCGGGTATTTCATCTTCGAGGCCGACGACCTCGACTCTGCGATCGAGCTGGCGTCGCGCGTCCCCGCGGCCCGCATGGGCGGCGCGGTCGAGGTGCGCCCGGTGGTGGAGTGGTAACGAGCCTCGAGCAGGTCTTCCACGACCAGTGGGGACGTGTCGTCGCTGCATTGGTCGGCTTCCTCGGTGATTTCGAGCTCGCCGAGGAAGCCGCGCAGGAGGCCTTCGCGGTGGCTGCGGAGCGCTGGCCGCGCGATGGAGCCCCGGAAAACCCGGGAGCGTGGCTGATCACGACGGCGCGCAACCGAGCCATCGATCGCATTCGCCGCGATCGCACCCTGGCCGCGAAGACCCGCCTGCTGGAGGTGCCGGAGACTGCGGAGGACATGATGGACGAGTCGGCATTCCCCGATGAGCGCCTGGAGCTGATCTTCACCTGTTGCCATCCGGCGCTCGCCACAGACGCGCAGGTCGCGCTCACCCTGCGGACGCTCGGCGGCCTCGCAACTGGCGAGATCGCACGCGCCTTCCTGGTGCCCGAGGCGACGATGGCCCAGCGGCTGGTTCGGGCAAAGCGGAAGATCGCGGCCGCCGGGATCCCGTTTCGGGTGCCGCCCGACCACCTGTTGCCGGATCGGCTCGCCGCCGTGCTCGCGGTCGTCTATCTCATCTTCAACGAGGGCTACAGCGGTCGCGGCGAGTTGGCCGCCGAGGCGCTGCGGCTCGGGCGGGCGCTCGCAGTGCTGATGCCCGACGAGCCCGAGGTGCACGGCCTGCTGGCGCTGATGCTGCTGCACGGCGCTCGCCGCGAGGCGCGGTTTCGCGACGGCGACCTGGTGTTGCTGGCCGACCAGGACCGTTCGCTGTGGGACTCGATGCAGATCGCCGATGGGCGGGAGGTGCTCGACCGGGCCCTCGCCCTCCACGGTCGCGGCCCCTACGTCGTGCAGGCGGCGATCGCGTCGCTGCATGCCGACGAGCCGCGCGACTGGCCCCAGATCGCCGCCCTCTATGGCGAGCTTTCCCGCCTCACCGACTCGCCGGTCGTCGAGCTGAACCGCGCCGTCGCGGTCGCCGAGGCGCAGGGTCCCGAGGCAGCGCTCGCCATCGTCGATCGGCTCGACCTCGACGACTACCGCTACCTGCACTCAACGCGCGGCGAGCTCCTGCGGCGCCTCGGTCGACGGGACGAGGCCCGCGATGCCTACGGCCGCGCCCTTGCCCTCGTCAACACCGACGCGGAGCGGCGCCTGCTCGAGCGGCGCCTGGTGGAGCTCGGCGCCTGAGCCACGGAACCATTACAGGCTTGCAACGCCACCCGTGACCACGGTTGGCACCGGGGTGCCAGGCACGGGTACCAGGCACCCGGTTCATTTTGGTGCCAGGCACCAGTGCCAGGCACATCCCCTCACCAGGTGCCAGGCACTGGTGCCAGGCACATCCCCTCACCAGGTGCCAGGCACCAGTGCCAGGCACCTGGCTCTGACGGCCTCGGCCACGGCGACGCCGAGCGGCGCCTGATCGAGTGGGGCCTGGTGGAGCTGGGCACCTGAGGCACGGAATCGTCACGGACGTGCAACGCCGGCCGCGACCATCGGTCGCACCGGTGCCAGGCACGGGTGCCAGGCACCTTGCCCCGGGGCACCTTGCCCCGGCGGCCGCGGCCATCAGCGCACGCTCAGCGAAGCAGCGCGTACACGATCACGCCGAGCAGCAGCACCACGAGCAGCACGATCGGCACGGCTGAGGATCCGCTGCGGGCGTCGACCACGCGCTCCCCAGGCTCGGGTGCCGGGTACATCGGCAGCTCGCCGGTGGAGATCCGGCGTGCGACGCCGAAGGAATCGTCTGCGCGGATCAGCGCCTTCACGACCTCCGGCTTCACGAACAGCTGCCGGGCGATCTCGTCCGGATCCTCGCCGGCGTCCCGCAGCTCCATGTACCGCCGCACGCCGTCGTCGGAGAGCGAGAACTCGGTCGCATCCTGGCCCGCCGCCCGGAGGGTGAAGAAACGGTTATCGGGGGGCTGCTGCTGTGACATCCACCCAGCGTTCGAACATTGTGCGTGCGTGACCCTGCATCGTCTCTGCGGCGCGATCGAAATCGGCGAAGAGCTCATCGGCGGAGCCGGCGCCGAGCGCCTGGTCGAGCGAATCGACGTACGCCGGCACCTGCGCCCACTCGCGTGCCATGTCACCCGTCACCTCGACGTGAAACTGGACACCGTACGCCGCTCTCCCGTAGCGGAACGCCTGGTTCGGGTAGGCAGGCGAGCCGGCCAGGAGCACGGCCCCTTCGGGCAGCTCGAACGTATCGCCGTGCCACTGCAGCGTCAGCAGCTCCGGCGGCAGTGAGCCCATTACCGGGTCGTCCAGCGCCTCATCGGTCAGCGTGACCGGCAGCACGCCCACCTCGGGTGCATCGCCCGCGTACACGCGTGCTCCCAGGCTCGATGCGAGCAGCTGCACACCCAGGCACGCGCCCCAGAACCCGACGCCGGCATTGACCGCCTCGCGGATCAGGCGCTTCTCGTCGACCAGCCACGGCAGCTCGTCCTCGTCGTTCACGCTCATGGGACCGCCCATTGCGACGATCAGGTCGAACTCTCGCCAGTCGGGCAATGCCTCACCCTCGTCGAGCTCGACCCGATGGATGCGGGCGCCCCGCTCGAGCAGCACATCTTCGAACACCCCGGGTGGTTCGCAGGCGATGTGCTGGAGGACGAGGGCTTCCATGCGCGGCAGCCTATCGCCGCTACGCGGTCGTGCGCTTCGCGACCAGGAAGTCGCGTGTCACGGCGCTCGCCTCGGCCAGCGCATCCCACAGCACCACGCGGCCACCCGGCACCTCCTCGATCCGGACACGCCTGATCTGGTCGGTGACGAGCTCCACATCGGCGTCGGTCAGCCACGACCGCCCGGCCGCCTTCACCAGCATCGTCGGGCACAGCACGGCGCCCAGGTTGGCAACCGGCTCGGCCATCTCCTCGTACGCGGTGGCCGTCGCGTCGCGGCTGTACCGGTAACGGAAGCGCCCGTCGTCGTCGGCGACCAGGTGCTCGGCCATCTCCTCTTCGAGCAGCGCGCGCGGCGTGTGATGCAGTCCGTCCGTGTACCGGCGCTCCTCGATCGCCTCGTCGAGGCCGGCGAATCCGCCCCCACGGCGCTCGCTCTCGGCCGCTGCGCGCATCATTCCCTGTGGCGGGGCGAGCGGAGGCTCGAGCAGCGTCAGCGAGTTGATTCGCTCCTGGTGTCTGACTGCGAACTCGATGGCGATCCGGGCGCCGAACCCGTCGCCGATCAGGCCGGTCTGGTCGATGCCGTTCGACGCCAGCACCGTTGCGAGATCCTCGACGTGCTGATCGACTGTGTGCGGCGGCGACCACAGCGAGCGGCCGTGCCCGCGGAGGTCGTACGCGACGACGAACCGCCCCGGCTCGAGCACCCGCGCGAGGCGCTCGAAGCGGCGCGCGTGCCCGCGAACGTCGTGCAGGCAAACGACCGCCGGCAACTCCGCGGAACCCCAGCTGAGCATGTGGAACATCGACACGGCGGCCCATTCTACGGGCGGTGGCGCCAGGGTGTACTGCGGTTTCGGCGGCCTGCGGCGGGGTAGTCTGGCGTTCATGGCCGAGGGCATCGTCGTGGGCACGCGGAGCTGGGCCGATGCGGGGCTTGCGGATGAGTGGTACCCGAGCAGCCTCCCGGCCTCGCAGCGGCTTGCGTGGTACGCGCGTCACTTCGTTGCCGTCGAAGGCGACGACTTCTTCGCGGGCTTCCCGGATTCGCACGAGGTCGACCGCTGGGCGCACATCACGCCGCCGGAGTTCAGCCTCAGTCTGCAGCTCCCGCGGCTGCTCGCGCGGCATGCCGCGCCGGTCAGCGACCTTCCGCCCGACCTCCGCGTCGGCGCCCGGGTGAGCCGTCAGGGGAGAGTGATGCTCGAACCGCTGCTGGAGCAGGAGGTGGTCAGGCGAACGCTGGAGTCGGTCGAACCGCTCGTCCACGCGGGCAAGCTGAGCGCGTTCGTGCTTGCGCTGGCCCCGGCATTCGAGCCGCGCTCGCACTCGCTGCTCGAGCTCCGCCCGACCATCGAAGGACTTCGCCCGCACCCCGTCGCCGTCGAGTTCAGCCACGGCGGCTGGCTGGAGGATGACCGGCGTGACGAGACGCTCGGCCTGCTCGGGGACATGGGCGCAGCGCTGGTGTGCACAGACACCGACGCGGTGACGCTCCCGTCGCTGGCATACCTGCGAGCAGAGGGCCCGTGGGACGGGGATGACGAGCTGGATGCCCTTGGCGATCGCGCCGCCGCGCTGGCCGAGGATGCCACCGAGGTGCGCGTCATGTTCGACAATGCCGACGGCGCGGGCCCCCGGGCCGCGGAGCGGTTTCGCGAGCGCATGCGCGGCAGGGCCCTCGCCGCAGCGTGAGCGCCGCAGCGGAGGAGCTCCGGCGCATCGCCGACGAGATTCGCTCCCACCGTCTCTGCGGATTCGAGCCGTGCATGACGTGCAGCCGCTTCGTCCCCGGCGAGGGCCCGGCGGATGCGAGGGTCGTGCTGGTCTCGGAGGCGCCGGGACGGCACGAGGACGAGGCCGGACGACCGTTCGCCGGCGCAAGCGGGAGGGTTCTCGACCGGCTGCTCGACCTCGCCGGACTGCGTCGCGACGAGGTCTACATCACGAACGTGGTCAAGGCGAGACCGCCGGGCAACAGGGATCCCAGGGCGGCCGAGATCGCCCACATGGCGCCCTGGCTCGACCGCGAGCTGGAGGCGCTCGAGCCGGCTCTCGTGGTCGCCATGGGGCGGATCGCGCTGCATGCGCTCGCACCCGGCAATCGCATCGGCGACGTCCACGGCGGCAGGGTTGAGGGCCGAGGCGGACGCTCCGTCTTCGCGACGTACCATCCCGCCGCTTCGCTGCACGCCCAGCGGCTGCGCGGGATGCTCGAGGAGGACTTCAGGACGCTCGGCGCAGTGCTCTGCCCGCAGCGCGCCCGCCAAGGGCGTCAGCCGGGCAGCTGCCCAGGGCGCATCGGGCCCTGGGTGGGAGCGTCATAGCGGGCGTACGCCTCCTGGCCCGAGCTCGTCTCCTCCTCGACGCCGGCGCCGTGGTGAAGCGCGAGCTCGGAGACCGGGTAGACGAGGGCGCCGTCCTTGCGGGAGCCGACCATCAGGATCGCGCAGGGCCCGTCGCCCGCACCGACGAAGACGTGCTCGGTCATCGGGGCGGCGTGGAAGAAGTCCCACGCCTTCAGGCGCCGCTCCTGTCCCTCGACCAGCAGCAGGCACTCGCCGCTCAGCACAAGGAAGTCCTCCTGGCCCTCCTCGGCGTGATACATGCAGTTCGGCTGCCCCGGCTCGAGCACCTGGATGTTGATCCCGTACTCCTCGAAGCGCGCGTCGCCTTCGAAGGTCACGGCCGACCCCAACTCGGGGCTATGGATCCAGTTCGCGTCGCGCGCATTCACCACGTACCAGCCCTCGCCACGCGGGACGTCGCCCGCCTCCGTCCGCTCGATGCGCGCCTCGTCGGTCATCAGTGCGCCACTGCGCTGGATCGCCCGTCGGCCGCGAGCCGCTGTTCCTCGGCCCGGTAGCTCGAGCGCACCAGCGGCCCCGAGAACACCGAGCCGAACCCCATCCGGTCGCCCTCCTCGCGAAACATCCTGAAGTCATCGGGCGTCACCCAGCGGTCGAGCTCGAGATGCCGCTCGGTCGGCTGGAGGTACTGGCCGATCGTCACCACATCGACATCGTGCGCGCGGAGGTCGCGCATGACCCCGAGCACATCCTCGTTCGTCTCGCCCATGCCGACGATGATGCCGCTCTTCGTCAGCAGCGGCGGCGCGCCGGGGTGGAGCTCAGACCACACGGTCTTTGCCCGTGCGAGCAGATCGAGCGCCTTGCGGTAGTCGCCCTTCGGGCGGACGCGCCGGTAGAACCGCTCCGCCGTCTCGATGTTGTGATTGAACACGTCAGGCCGCGCCTCGAGAACGACGCGCAACGCCTCCTCACGAAACCCGAGAAAGTCGGGGACGAGCACCTCGATACCGCACTCCGGGTTGCGGCGGCGGATCGCCCGTATCGTCGCGGCGAAGTGCGCCGACCCGCGGTCGGGCAGATCGTCGCGGTCGACGGACGTGACGACCACGTGGCGCAAGCCCATCCGCTCCACGGCGCGCGCGACACGAAGCGGCTCGAGCGGCTCCGGTGCCGCCTCCGGCCGTCCCGAGGTCACGGCGCAGTAGCGGCAGGCCCTCGTGCAGACCTCGCCCATGATCTGGAACGTCGCCGTGCCGCGGCCCCAGCACTCGCCGATGTTCGGGCAGCGCGCCTCTTCGCAGACCGTGTGAAGGCCGCCTTCGCGCATGATGCCCTTCAACTCGGCGAACCGGGTGTTGCCCGACGGCGCCCGCACCTTGATCCAGTCGGGGCGCCGGTGCGCGAGTTCCGAGAAGGCCATCAGACCGCCGCCGGCAGCGGGTCGAGCTCGAGCGACAGCGCGTCCGAGAGTGCCTGGCGGAACACCGGGCGGACATCCTCGACGGTGACGTCACGGCCGGCCTCGATCGCGATCGACGTGAAGCTCGCACCACCCAACCCGCAGGCATCGAACAGGTCGTACACCGAGAGGTCGAGGTTCACGTTGATCGACAGTCCGTGAGTGGTGACCCGTCGCGCGCACCGCACGCCGATCGACGCGATCTTGCGATCGGCGACCCACACCCCGCTGGCATGGTCGCCCTCCCTCGTGGTGCCCTCGATGTCGTACGCCTCCAGCGTGGCGACGACCGAGCGCTCGAGGCCCGCGACGTAACGGTGCAGATCCTTGCCGTGGTCGTTCAGGTCGAGCACCGGATAGCAGACCAGCTGGCCCGGCCCGTGATACGTGGACCGCCCTCCGCGCCCGACCTCGACGACCTCGATGCCCCGCGCGGTGTACTCCTCGTCGCTCAGGGGAAGCTCCTCGGCGCGCACCGCGCGCGAGCCGAGCGTGATGACCGGCTCATGCTCGAGCAGCATCACGGTGTCGGGGATCGCGCCCTGGTTCCGGGCGGCGGCCAGGTCGTCCATCTCCTTCAGCGCCGCCCCGTAGGCGGTGACGCCGCGCTCGTACAGATACGCACCGCTCACAGGCCGAACGCCTGCTCGTCCCAGCTCTCGAGGTTGCGCTTCAGCTGCGCCAGGAACTGCGCCGCGTACGCCCCGTCGACCAGCCTGTGGTCGTAGGAGAGGCAGAGGAACATCATGTGGCGGATCGCGATCGAGTCGTTGCCGTGCTCGTCACTGACCACGACCGGCCGTTTGACGATCGCCTCGACGTCGAGGATCGCGACCTGGCCCTCCGGGATGATCGGCGTTCCCAGCAGGGCGCCGAACACGCCCGGGTTCGTGATCGTGAAGGTGCCGCCGGCCATCTCGTCGGGCGTGAGCGACTTGGTCCGCGCCCGCTCGGCAAGGTCGATGACGGCGCGCGACAGGCCGACGAGGTTCATCTCCTCCGCATGATGGATGACCGGCACCATCAGGCCCTTGGCGTCGTCGATGGCGACCGCCATGCCGAGGTTGACGTACTTCTTGATCACGGCGCTCTCACCGCGGACCTCGGCGTTCACCCACGGCCAGTCGCCGATGGCATCGATCGCCGCGCGGGCGATGAACGGGATGTAGGTCAGGTTCACCCCGTACCGCTGCTGGTAGACCGGCTTCCACTTTCGCCGCAGGTTGACGATACCGGTCATGTCGACCTCGAACACGGTCGTCACGTGGGCGGCCGTGTCGATCGAGTGGCGCATGTGCCGCGCGATCACCTTGCGGATGGTGTTGAACTGGTAGATCTCCTCGCCTCCGCCCGCAGCCGTCCGCTGCTGGGCGGGCTGCGCCGCCTGCACGGGCTCAGGCTGCTGCGCCGGCGCGGCGGGTGCGGCCGGCTGCGGCGCGGCGACGGTCTCCTCCTGCGGCGGGGCGAAGTGTGGGACGTCGTGGATGACGGGCTGCTCGGCCGCCTGTTGCTGGGCGGGCTGCGCCGGCGCTTGCGCCTGCTGTGCGCCACCGGATTCCACGAACGCCTGCACGTCCTTCTTGGTTACGCGGCCACCGCGGCCGGTACCCGGGATCTGGTTCACGTCGAGCCCGTGCTCGGACAGCATCCGGGCGACCACAGGCGAGATGAACGTCCGGCCGGACTGGTCGTCGTCCCCACCGCCGCCGTTGGAGGCGTGCTGCGGTGGCGCGGGTGCCGCCGGTGCCGGCGCGGGGCCCGATGACATCGTCTGAGACGTCTGCGGCGTTGCGGGAGTCTCCTCGGCGTTGTCCGACGTCTCGGGCGGCGAGGGGTCGGCGGGCGCGGCCGCCGCGCCGTCACCCGTCGCAATCACCGCGATGCGGGTGTTCACGGGGACGGTGTCGCCCTCGTTGGCGAGGATCTCCCGGATGACGCCCGCCGCGGGCGACGGGATCTCCGTGTCGACCTTGTCGGTCGAGATCTCGACGATGATCTCGTCTGCCTCGATGCGGTCACCGACCTGCTTCGTCCAGCGGGTGATCGTGCCCTCGGACACACTGACGCCCATCTGGGGCATCACGACATCGACAACGGTTCCTGTGGCCATGATTGATCGGGGCTCCTAGATAGCTCGACTCAGTACGCGGAAAGCTTCTCGATTCCGGCCAGAACATCCTCCACCTGGGGCAGAAATGCCTTTTCCAGCGGAGGAGAGAACGGCACGGGGGTGTCCGGGGCGGTGATGCGCATGACGGGAGCATCGAGGTTCTCGAACGCCTCCTCGGCGATCGTCGCTGCGATCTCCGCGCCGAAGCCGGACGTGTGGGTGTCCTCGTGCAGCACGATCACTTTGCTGGTCTTCTCGACCGACGCCAGGACGGCCTCTCGGTCCCACGGGGTCAGCGTGCGCAGGTCGAGGATCTCCACCGACGTCCCGTCCTTCTCGGCTGCCGCCTTGGCGGCCTCCTCAGCGGTGTAGACCATCGCGCCGTAGGTGATGATCGAAACGTCGCTGCCTTCCTGATGCAGTCGCGCCTTCCCGAACTCGACCGTGTACTCGCCCTCGGGCACGTCGCCCTTGATGCGCCGGTAGAGGTGCTTGTGCTCGAAGTACAGCACCGGGTTCGGATCGCGGATCGCCTGCATGATCAAGCCCTTGGCGTCGGCCGGGGTCGCGGGGCAGGCGATCTTGAGGCCGGGGCAATGGGCGAAGAACCCTTCCGGATTCTGCGAGTGGAAGGGGCCGCCGGAGAAGCCTCCGCCGGACGGGAGCCGCACGACGATGGGCACCGGGGTGCCGACGCGGTAGTGCTGCTTGGCCGCGACGGTGACGAGATGGTCGAACGCGCACGAGACGAAGTCGGAGAACTGCATCTCACACACCGGGCGCATGCCCATCAGGGCGGCACCGGTACAGCCGCCCACGATGGCGGTCTCCGACAGCGGCGCGTCGATGACGCGGTCCTCGCCGAACTCCTGCTGGAAGCCCTGGGTGACCTTGAAGGCGCCGCCGTACACGCCGATGTCCTCGCCGATCAGAAAGACGCTCGGATCGCGTCGCATCTCCTCGCGTAGGCCGTCCGAAATGGCCTGTAGGTAGGTCTTTGTCGCCACGGCTCCTCGTCCTTCTTCAGCGGTGATGGGGTGTGTCCAGCTCGTCCGGTTCGGCGTAGACGCCGGTCAGCGTCTCGGCCCCGTCCGGCACCGGGCTCTCGTCGGCCCGTTTCATTGCGTCGTTCAGCAGCCTCTTCACCATGACTCCGGTCTCGTCGTCGAGCTCTTCGGTGAGGATCCCCTGCTCCTTCAGCCAGCGACGGTAGCGCTCGATCGGGTCCTTCTTCGACCACTCCTCGAGCTTCTCCCGCGGAACGTAGAACGCGTCGTCGTGGACGGCGTGGCCCTCCATGCGCAGGGTGACGAGCTCGAGCAGCGTCGGGCCGCCGCCGGCGCGCGCCTTCTCGATCGCGGCATGCGCCTCGCGGTACACGGTGAGGACGTCGCACCCATCGACGACCACGCCCTCGAAGCCGTAGGCGGCCGCCCGGTCGGCGAGGTGCTCGCAGGCATACTCCAGGCTGCTCGGCGTCGAATAGGCGTACTGGTTGTTGTCGACGATGAAGACCACCGGCAGCTTCCGCACTCCTGCCAGGTTCATCGCCTCATGCGCGTCGCCGCGCTGCATCGCACCGTCGCCCGACCAGCCCACGGCCACCCGCGGCTCACGCCGGATCTGGAACGCGAGCGCGCACCCGACCGCAACCGGCATCAGTGCGGGCAGGTGGCTGACCATCGCGATCAGCCCGAGCCGGATGTCGGCCATGTGGACGTTGCCGTCCTTGCCGGCGGCGAGGCCGTCGGCGCGCCCCATGTACTGCGCGAAGATGCGCCACGGCTCAGTGCCGCGGGTCACGTGAACGCCCATGTCGCGCTGGATCGGCGTCCCCACGTCGTTGGCCGCCATGGCAGTCGCAACGCCCACCGCCGCGGCCTCGTTGCCGCGTCCTGTGTAGAAACTCCCGGGAATCTTCCCCTGGCGGTAGAGGATGTGCCCGCGCTCCTCGATCCCGCGAGTCACCAGCATGTTGCGGTAGATCTGGAGGAGGTCTTCGCTGTCGAGGTCGGCCTGTTTGACGTCCTCGGCGGACTCGACCGGCGTGGCTTCTCGGGCGACTGCCATCCTTTTGCGTAGTCTACCCGGCCCTCCGGAGGCCGAGCACCGGTGGGCCTCCGCGTCGCGCTGTGACACAATCGGGCCCGGATGGGCTACGACCGAAACCGCGAGCTTGGGGACCGGTGCGGCTTCTGCCTGAGATGCGGGTGGGGACGGCGCTTCATGGGCGGCAGCGAGGGCACGCTGCCCGCGACCTGTCCCGATTGCGGCGGTGAGGTGCTCAGCGCTTGTCGGGCTTGCGGCGCGCCGATCGTGTCGCTGATGGGCATCGGCTGCCGTGAGTGCGGTGCCCCGCTGCGCGACGCTGAGTTGTTCGGTGTCGAGATCCGCCGAAAGCCCGAAAAGGGCGCCGCCCGGCAGTTGGTGGTTGACGGTCCCGCTTCTGGCGACGATAACGTGAACAGGTCCCGTTGATGATCTATGCCTTTCTCGCATTCCTCGCGGGCGCTTGCGTGTCCGCCCTGGTGCTCGCCGTCCGCGAGCGTCGGAGGGCCTCCCGGCTGGAGGGGGATGTTGAGATGCTGCGTGGCGAGGTCGCCATGCTGGAGCGCCGCGATGACGCAACCGGGCTCTGGAACAGCCGCTATTTCGTCGACGCGCTGACCCGCGAGATCGAGCGGTCGCGCACCTACGGCCGGCCGGTGGCGCTCGCCCTGGCGTCGGTGGACGGGCTCGAGGAGGATGGCCCCGACACCGAGCAGGCGCTGCGCCAGCTCGGGTCGTGCATCGGTGGAAGTGTTCGCGCGCTCGACATCGGTTGCCGTGTCGGCGGGATGGAGTTCGGGGTGATCATGCCCGAGACCGACAGCCGCAATGCCGCCGTCGCCGCCGAGCGGATTCTCCGTGCGATGGCGCGGGTCCGCTCCCCGAAGGGCCATCAGGCGCAGGCCGCCGTCGGCATCGCCGCCTGCCCGGCCCACGCGGATACCTTCGACGAGCTGGTCGAGCGTGCGGGCTCGGCTCTGCGAAGCGCCCGCCGCGCCGTTCGCCGCGAGGAGTCCAAGGCCGGGACGGTCACCGTCTCGATGGCCGTGTGGGACGACGGCGACCACGTCGACGAAGCCTGACCCGATTCACATCCGGGGCTAGGCTTCCCGACGGTGGAGAGGCTCGCCGACGGAATCCATCGCTGGTCTGCGCGGCATCCCGAGTGGCATCCGGGGAAGTGGGGCGCGGAGGTGGCCTGCTTTGCGCTTACCGACGGCCGACGCACCTTCCTGATCGATCCATTGGTCGACAACGACCTCGGATGGGAGGAGCTCGACGGTGTCGTCAGTGGAGACGTCGTCATCCTGATCACGATTCCCGTCCACGTCCGCAACTCGGCGGCCGCCGCGGATCGCTACGGCGCACAGATCTGGGGCCATGCCGCATGCACGAAGCGGCTGGGCGACGCCGCACCGTTCCGGGAACTTGGACCCGGCTCGGAACCTGCCGGCGTCCGCGCATTTGCGATCGGCAAACCACAGCGACAGGAGATGCCTCTGCTGATCGAGGCCCACGGAGCGATGGCCTTCGGCGATGTCGTCGTCGGCGTGCCTGGCCGCGATGGGCCGATCCGGGTCTGGATGTGGACGGACTTCACCGAGGACTGGTATCGCGGCCGCTTCGTGCCGACGCTCGAGCCGCTCGCCGCGGCCGCACCCGAGCACCTGCTCGTCACGCACGGGCCGCCGGTCGTGGGCAACGGGGCGAAGGAGCTGCAGCGCGCGCTCACGCGCAAGGCCTGGTACCACCACGGGTGAAAAAAAGGGGTCAGACCCCTTTTTTTCATTGCGCTACGAGGTGTGGCGGATCTCCGAGAAGTGGATCACCGTGACGGTGTCGTCCTCGGTGACCTCGCGGTTGTAGAGCTGCCCGAGGAAGTGCACGAACTCGTCGATGTGCCGGATCTCGGGGTTGTCGTGCTGGATCTCGCGCGGTGACACTTCGCGCAGGGGCTTCACCTCGACCTTGTCGATCACGGCGTCGAAGATCTTGTCGCGCACACCGAACCGCTGGCCCGCCAGCACGCAGACGACCAATCCCTTGCGGTACTTGCCTGACTTGTCACCCAGCCTGATGGTGGCTGTCTTTCGCCGGTGCCTGAGCTGGTCCGCAACGACCGGCGAGTAGAAGTTCAGAGCCTCCACGGCGGCCATCATACCCAGTCGGCGGTCGGCCGGGATCGGGCACACCCCCTCGGATACGCTCAGCCGATGCGCCGCCTGGCCCCGGTCGTCTACGCCATCGTCTTCTTCGATGCGCTGCTGATGTTCGCCATCGTGCCGCTGCTGCCGGACTACGCAGACGTGCTGGATCTCTCGAAGACGCAGGCGGGCATCGTGATCGGCATCTACAGCGGCGCGGTGCTGATCGGCGCGATCCCGTCCGGGCAGATCGCCGACCGGGTGGGCGCACGGCGAATCACCATTGCAGGCGTCGCGCTGATGGCCGTTTCCACGCTGGTGTACGCGCTCGCCGGATCGTTCTGGGTGCTTGTACTGGCTCGCATCGGCCAGGGCATCGCGTCGGCGATCTCCTGGACCGCGGCGCTGGCGTGGCTGTCGGCGGGCACGCCGCCGGAGCATCGTGGCCGTGCTTTGGGGGGTGCGATGACCGCGGGCAGCCTTGGCGCCCTGCTTGGGCCGCTGGCGGCCGGGCCGCTCGGCGGGTGGCTGGGGATCCGCGCGCCGTTTGTGATCCTCGCCGCCGTCGCAGCCGTGCTGGCCGTCGTCGCCGCCCTGCCGCCGGAGGCGCGCGGCCGCCAGTCTGTTCACGTCAGCCTGCTCGAGACCGTCCGCATCGGCGCCCGCGGCCGACTGTTGACCGCCGCGTTACTGCTGATGGTGCTGGTGGCGATCGTTTCCGGGATGCTCGAGACCCTGATCCCGTTGCGGCTGGGCGACGACGGCTACTCGGCACTTGCGATCAGCATGGTGCTCGGCGTCGCCGGCCTGTTCACCGCCGTGACGCAGCTTGTGATCAGCCGCAAGTACGACCGGCTCGGAGGCATCCGGATAGCGCTGGTGTCGATCGCCGCCATGGCCCTCGTCACAGGTCTGCTGGCAGTGCCCGACGATGCGCTCACCATTGCGTTCATCTTCATCCTCGGCACGCCTGCCATCAGCGGGCAGTACGCCGTGGCGTTCCCGCTTGCGACGGCGGGGGCCGACGAGGTGGGCCTGCCTCACGGCATCGTGCTGGGCGCCATGAACGTCTGCTGGGGCTTCGGTTTCATGGTCGGCCCGGCTGCCGGAGCGGCCATCGCGGAGGCGTCGTCCGACCGGGTCACCTACGTCCTGGTCACACTGCTCGCCATCGTCACGCTGCCGGTGCTGCGAAACCTGGCACTCGAGCCCAGGGAGTGCCAGGAAGCGGCTTGACGGCTGGTTCGCTCCTGCTATCATCGCTTCTGGCACTCCTCTGGTGTGAGTGCCAATGGGTCGGACCACGATCACCGCATGGAGGTAGCATGGATCTGAAGCCTCTGGGCGACCGCGTCATCGTTCAAGTCCTCGAAGAGGAAGAGACGACGATCAGCGGCATCGTCCTGCCGGATACGGCAAAGGAAAAG
>JAWVEN010000005.1:0-13554 GCA_033856675.1 Gaiellales bacterium
TTGTAGAGCGAGAACATGGCTGGGAAGAGGCTCGCAGGCCAAGCGTCACGCGTGGGTGACGACCTGTCACGACTGTGTCGGGAAACCCAAATGGCGTCCACTCGAAGCGCCAAGTGGCCATCCCCTAGCCAGCCTCCCACGCACCCGCCAAACCCGTCACAACAGCCAAATGGCGTCCACTCGAAGCGCCAAGTGGCGCGCCCGCACGGAGCGCTCCAAGTGGCCACCTCTGCCTCCAACTGGCCCGCCGCCGGCCACCGCCGCCTCCCCTAAAGGGCGGCGGCGGCCGGCTCTCTCATCGAGGAAAACGAGAGATCAAGCGACCTTGGGACGGATAACCTCCTTGCTATGGAGACCGTCGTCTTCTTCGGAGGCGTGTCGTTCGTCGTAGGTCTGGTCGTTGCCCTGTTCGTCCCGACTCGCGTGCTGGTGGCGGCAGTGCTGGCAGTGCTCGGGTTGGCGATCTTGGCCGGCATCGCCGGCCATGCACGACCGGCCCCCCACGAGGATGCGGGAGGCTGGCTTCTCTCGATCCTTGCTGCGTTCCAGTTCCTCGGCTTTCTCGGCGGCGCCGTTCTCGGTGCCGCTCGTCGGCGACTCCGTATGCATCGGGGCGAGCCCCGAAGCACCGCATAGACGCTGATCCTCGAGATTCTCCGCGCGGGGTTGCGATAACGGCTCAGCGTTGCACCCTCGCCGGTACATCGACCGCGCGCTAGCGCCCTTCCGACCCCACCATAAGTCGTCAAGTCTGTCTACGGGGCTGCTCCGACCCCGTGTAGGTGTACCGTTGGCCTGGTGACAGCGGCGACCGAGTACATCGAGCGTCTCGAGCTGATGGGAATGAACTTCGGGCTCGAGCGGATACTCGAGTTGATGGAGCGCCTCGGGCATCCCGAGCGCGAGTTCGACGCCATCCACGTGGTTGGCTCGAACGGGAAGTCGTCGACTGTCCGCTACATCGAGGCGCTGCTGGAGGCCGAGGGCTGTTCGACCGGCGCGTATCTTTCCCCGCACATCACCACATTCCGCGAGCGGATCAGAATCGGCGGCGAGCCGATCGACGCCGGCGCCTACGACGCGGCGGTGCTGGCGGTCATGGATGCCGGCTTGGAGGTGACGCAGTTCGAAGCCTTGACGGCCGCGGCATTCGTCGCCTTTGCCGAGGCGGGCGTCGACTGGGCAGTGGTCGAGGCCGGTCTGGGTGGGCGGTTGGACGCCACCAATGTGCTGGGTCGTTCAACGGTGCAGGTGCTGACGAACATCTCCCTGGAACATGCACAGCTGCTGGGTCACAGCCGGGAGGCGATTGCGCGCGAGAAGCTGGCGGTGGTGCCGCCCGACGGCCGCGTGATTCTGGGCGAGCCGGGGTGGGAACCGCTGCTCAGCCATGCCGCGACGACCCAGGTGGTGACCTGTGGCGGCTCCTTCCAGGAACAGAACCGTGCTGTCGCCAGGGCCGCGGTCGAGACGGCGCTCGGACGGCCAGTCGATCCTGCGCCGATCGCCCACCTTGGTATCCCGGGACGGCTCGACCTTCGCGGGCGCAGCCCGCTCGAGATCTGGGACGGCGCCCACAACCCCGCCGGGATGCAGCGCTTGGTGGCGGAGCTGCCCGCGCTGCTCGGTGACCGGACCGCTGTTGCGGTGTTCTCGGCGCTGGCCGACAAGGACGTCGCGTCGATGATCTCGCTGCTGCGCGCGGTCTGTCCGACGATCATCGCGACGGCGTCGACCCACGACCGCGCACTCGCCGCCGAGGCCGTGGCATCGCTGGCCGGCGGCCCGGTCGCGGAGGACCCGCACGAGGCGCTCCAGGCGGCGAGGGTGCTCGCCGGGCCGACGGGCGCCGTTGTCGTCTGCGGATCGCTCTATTTGCTGCACGATCTCCAGGGGTTGTCAGATGGCTGACCTTCGTTGCGATCCGACCGATCGGCCCCGTACACTGCGCCCACAAATCGCGTGAATCTCTTCGCAACATCAACCGACGCCACCTCGACCGACTCGGGCCCGTTCTCGGATGTCGGCAACTTCTTCGACTCCGGGTACTTCACGGCCCTGGTGCGCGTTGCGGCCCTGTTCGTCATCGCGGTGTGGCTGGCGCTCGCGTTCTGGGTGGCAAAGGATGCGCGCCGGCGGATCGACGATCCGGTGATCGTTGCAGTGTGCGTCGCGGCGGCAGTGCTGTTCGGGCCGCTGGGCGTCGTGATCTACCTCTTCCTGCGCCCGCCGGAGTACCTGTCCGACGTACGTGAGCGTGAGCTCGAGATCCGCGCGATGGAGCGTCGTCTGGGCGCCGACCATGTGTGCCCCTACTGCCGCAACCCCGCGGAGTCGAGCTTCCTCTCATGCCCGCACTGCGGGACGAAGCTGAAGAACGCGTGCCGGCGCTGCAAGAGCCCGCTCGACCCCGAATGGCGCCTTTGCCCGTACTGCGAGACGGCCGTCACCGGCGCTCCGTCGTCCCCGCCGCGCACCCGTGACGTGGTGACGGGGAGAACGACGACCGAAGCGTAAGCTTCCTCCCTCTCGCAGTCCGACAAGGAGTTCTCGCTGTGGCCGATCTCGAGCGAACGTTCGTGATGATCAAACCCGACGCGCACGCGCGCAGGCTGTCCGGCGAGATCCTGTCGAGGTTCGAGCGACGCGGCTTCGCGATTCGCGGTATGAAGCTGCTCCGCGTCACGCAGGAACAGGCCGCCCAGCATTACGCCGAACACGAGGGTAAGCCGTTCTATCCCGACCTCGTGCAGTTCATCACGTCGGCGCCGGTCGTCACGATGGTGCTCGAAGGCCCGGCGGCGGTCTCGACCGTGCGCACGATGATGGGTGCCACGAACCCGCTCGACTCGGCGCCCGGCACCATCCGGGGCGACTACGCGCTCGAGATCGGCGAGAACGCCGTGCACGGCTCGGACTCGGTCGAGTCAGCCGAGCGGGAGATCCCGATCTACTTCAGCGAGTCCGATCTGGTGTGATCGCAGACGAGATTGCGCGCATCTCGCCTGTGACGCTGGCCTCGCGGTCGCCTCAGCGCCGCGCGATATTGACACAGCTCGGCATCGACTTCGTCGTCTCGGAGCCGCACTACGAGGAGCACGACCCCTCGGGAGCGACCCCGGCGGAGCTCGTCGTGGCGCACGCGGTGGGCAAGGCCCGGTCGGTGGAAGGCGCGCACGTGCTCGGCGTCGACACGACGGTCGCCGTGGACGGCATGTCCCTCGGCAAGCCGGCGAGCCGCGACGAGGCCGAGGACATGCTCCGGCGTCTCTCGGGCCGAACCCACGTCGTGCATTCGGGCCTGTGCCTGCGCGTCGGAGCGGTCGAGCACGTGCGGCTGTGCTCCACGGAGGTCGAGTTCTGGCCACTCGAGGACGGCGACGTCGACTGGTACACCCAGGCGGGGGAGTGGGAGGGCCGAGCCGGCGGGTATGCTGTCCAGGGTCGTGGCGCCGCGCTGGTGCGACGGATCGCCGGTGACTACACGAACGTCGTCGGGCTTCCGGTGTCGGCGCTGCTGGAGGCCATGGCCGAAGCCCAGCACGCTCCAGGTTGCTAGACTGGCCTGCCTCCATTTTGCCGTTTTTTCCAGCGGTTAAGCACCGGCGAACCAAAAGGACCCTCAATCGGATTCCTCAACTCACTGACCGGGTTCGGCGGCCGCGACATGGCGGTTGACCTCGGTACGGCGAACACCCTGGTCTATGTGCGAGGCCGCGGCATCGTTCTCTCGGAACCGTCCGTCGTTGCCATCGACCAGCGCACCGGCGACGTCCACGCGGTCGGCATCGAGGCAAAGCGCATGCTCGGCCGGACACCGGGCGACATCCAGGCCATCCGCCCGCTCAAGGACGGCGTCATCGCCGACTTCGACGTCACGGAGCAGATGCTGCGGCACTTCATCCAGAAGGTGCACCAGAACCGCTGGGCGCACCCGCGGGTGGTCGTCTGCGTCCCCTCAGGTGTCACGGGAGTGGAGAAACGCGCCGTCGAGGAGGCCACCTATTCGGCCGGCGCCCGGCAGGCGTACCTGATCGAGGAGCCGATGGCTGCCGCGATCGGAGCCGGGCTTCCCGTCTCGGAACCGACCGGCAACATGATCGTCGACGTCGGCGGCGGCACCACCGAGGTGGCCGTCATCTCGCTCGGCGGCATCGTCGTCTCGCAGTCGATCCGCGTCGGCGGCGACGAGCTGGACGAGGCGATCATCGAGCACGTAAAGCGCGAGTACAAGCTGATGATCGGCTCGCAGACCGCCGAGGAGGTCAAGCTCGAGATCGGCTCCGCGTATGAGCTGCCCGAGGAGGTGGAGGCCGAGATCCGCGGCCGCGACCTCGTCTCCGGCCTGCCGAAGACGGTGGTGTTGTCGAGCTCCGAGGTGCGGCAAGCACTCGAGGTGCCGCTCAGCCAGATCATCGACGCCGTGAAGCAGACGCTCGACAAGACCCCGCCGGAGCTGGCGTCCGACATCATGGACCGAGGCATCGTCCTGGCCGGCGGCGGCGCGCTGCTGCAGCGGCTTCCCGACCGGGTGCGGGCCGAGACGCAGATGCCCGTCCACCTTGCGGAGTCACCGCTGACCTGTGTGGCGGTTGGGTCGGGACGCTCGCTCGAGGAGTTCGACGCGATCCACCGCGCCAACCAGGCGTATGCCAGCCGCCGCCGCAACGGGCGGCGCAGCTACACGTACTGAGTTTGCGCCGGGCCCGCGCGGGCTAGTCTGCTGACCGCCGTGGCGCTCGTCACCCAAACAGGCCGGACTGGCTCTTGAGCGCCTTCGAGGCGATCGTGCTGGGCATCGTGCAGGGCCTCACGGAGTTCTTGCCCATCTCGAGCACCGGCCACCTGCGGATCATCCCCGCATTTGTCGGCTGGGAAGACCCCGGCGCCGCCTTTACCGCCGTCATCCAGCTCGGGACGATGGCTGCGGTGCTGCTCTACTTCCGCGCCGACATCCTGCGGATCTTCCTGGCCTGGCTGCGCGGGCTACGCGATCGCGAGCGGAGGGGGGACCTCGATTCGAGGCTGGGCTGGTACATCATCCTCGGCACCATCCCGATCGGGATCTTCGGCATCGTCTTCCACAACCAGATCGAGAGCGGAGCTCGGAACCTCGAGCTGATCGGCTCGACGCTGATCGTGTTCGGTCTGATCATGCTGGCCGCAGACCGCGGTGCGCGGCAGGATCGCGGCATCGAAGACCTCAATCGCAAGGACGGGATCTTCATCGGATTTGCGCAGGCACTCGCACTCGTCCCCGGGGTGTCGCGCTCGGGCGCGACGATCAGCGCGGGTCTTTTCCGCGGCCTCGACCGCGCGGCGGCAGCCCGCTACTCCTTCCTGCTGTCGGTTCCCGCGGTGGTGCTTTCGGGACTGTTCGAGCTGCGAAAGATCGGCGACGAAGGGGGAGCAGGGTTCGTGCCGACCGCCATCGCCACGGTGCTCGCGTTCATCGTCGGCTACGCGTCGATCGCCTTTCTGCTCCGGTACCTGGCGCGCCACAGCCTGATGCTGTTCGTCGTCTACCGGGTGGTACTCGGCGCCGTCGTGGTCGTGCTTGCGGCCTCCGGAAAGATCAGCTGACCGACCACATCGGCGACCGGATCTTGACGGCGATCCAAAAGGCCCGCTAACAGGGCCATAACAGGTCATCGGCTAGAATCGCCTACCCCCGCCAGTCATGCTTGTAGGCAAGAATCGAGTCATTCGGCGGCGGGCCGTGATCGGCCTGCTGCTCGCGGCCTCGCTCACGCTTCTCACGCTCTCCTTCAGGCAGGGCAGCGAGGGGGTGATCGGCGCCATCCAGCGCGGTGCGCTGTCGATCACGGCACCCTTTTCTGAGGCGACCACGCGGGTCACCCAGCCGTTTGCCGACGCGTGGAACTGGAGCCGCGGCCTGGTCGACGCGCGCAGTGAGAACGAGCGGCTGAAGGAGCAACTGGAGCGGACGGGCGCCGCGGTGGTGGCCGCACAGGCAGCCGAAGACGACAACGCCCGGCTGACCCAGCTTTTGAACTTCACCGACAGCGGCTCGAAGCTCGCCTCGCAATATGACTTCGTCGGCGGCACGGTGATCCGCCAGCCGCAGAACGCGTATAGCCAGACCGTCACGCTCGACATCGGAAGCTCGAGCGGCGTCCGCGAGAACGACCCTGTCGTCGCCCCGGCGCCCGGCTCCGACCTGTTCGTCGGATTGATCGGGCGGGTGAAGGTCGTGTCGCCCAACTCGTGCACGGTGGAGCTGATCCTGTCTCGTGACGCCGGCGTGTCGGCCCGGCTCCTGCACAGCAGCGTGCGCGGCACCGCTGTGCCGTCACAGGGCGACCCCGGCGTTCTCAACCTGCTCTCGATCGGGCAGGACGCCGTGGTGGAGATCGACCAGATCGCCGTGACCTCAGGCGGGTCGGACGCGCTTCCGTCGTACTACCCGGCAGGTATCCCCATCGGGCAGGTCACCGGCGTCAGCCAGTCCGATGTCGAGGCGCCGAACAAGACCGTGCAGGTGACGCCGTTCGTCGACTTCGGTGACATCTCCCGCGTGCTCGTCCTGCAGGTCGGCCGGTGATCCTCGACACGATCAAGATCGCGTTGGCCGCCTTCGTCCTGTGCGTGTTCCAGCTGTCGGGCATGCCGCAGCTCACCCCAGGCATGGCGGCCCCGGATCTGGTGATCGTGCTGGTGATCGCGGTGGCGATGTTCCGCGGGCCCGAGGCCGCCGTCATCACCGGGTTCGCCGCGGGCTTGCTGCTCGATGCCATGCAGGCGGAGCGGCTCGGCCTCTCCTCGCTGCTCTACATGGCCGCCGGGCTGTGGGTGGCCAAGCGTCTGGAGCCAAAGGACGAGGTCATACCCACCAGGTCAGGGGTTCCGCAGGCTCCGGCACAGTTTTTCTACGTCATGGCCGGCGCCGTGGTCGTGCAGCTCGGCCTGGCATTCGGGCACGCTCTACTGGGTGACAGCTACCCGGTGCGCTATCTCTTCACCAACACGGTGATTCCGACGCTGGTCGCGACGGCCGTCGCCGCGTTGCTGCTGCTGCCGCTGATGCGGCGGCTGCTCCCGCCGTCCATCCCGAGGTTCGATGTACCTGCAATCCCCGCCGCCTAGGCCCGAACCGGAGCCCGATCCGAACCAGCTGGTGCTGCGCGCTGCTGCGCTGGGCGTGATCGCGCTGCTCCTTTTCGGCGTGCTGGTGTTCCGCCTGTGGGCGCTGCAGGTGCTGAAGTCCGACCAGTACGCCACGGCGGCGCAGCAGAACGACGTGCGCCAGGTGCCTCTGCCGGCGCCGCGCGGCAAGATCGTCGATCGCACCGGGACGGTGTTGGTCGAGAACCAGCAGGGGATCCTGGCGCAGGTCGACCCGGCCGGCCTGCCGTCGGAGGTGGACTGTGCGACGTTCCCGGTCAAGACGGCAGCGCGCTGCGCGACGATCGTCGCCGAGACGCCGGCGGGCGCAACGCCGCGCTGCCGCGACCTGAAGGACCAGCCTCGCTGCAAGCTCCTGTTCCGGCTGGGACGTGTGCTCGGCATGGAGCAGCCGCGCTCTGCGTGGGGGTTGTACGAGAAGCGCCTACTCGTGAACCCCGATGGGAGCGGCGGGTGTGATCCTCGCAAGGTGGAGCGTTGCTTCGTCGTCAACGCCGGCGCCGCGATCCCGATCAAGGTGGCGAACCCCGATCAGGTGGCCTACATCATGGAGCGGCGCTCGCTGTTTCCCGGCGTGCACTTCATGCAGACCTATCAGCGGTCATACCCCGTCGACCGCCTCGCGCCGAACGTGCTCGGGTATGTCAGCCGGCTCACCGACATAAATCTGAAGGACGATAAGTTCGACGGCCTGCGTCCCGATGCCATGGTCGGCCAGGCCGGCGTCGAGTACGTGTACGACCCGCAGCTGCGCGGCACCGACGGGGAGCTGACGCAGAGCTATGACGCCTCCGGTCGCGCGACGGGCCAGCCGTATCTCACAGCGGCGCCACAGCCGGGCGCCACGTTGCAGCTCTCGATCGACAGCCGCCTGCAGGATGCGGCTCAGCAGGCCATCGCCTACGGCGCGCAGGTCGCCCGCAACGACGACCAGTGGCGCGCCCGGAACGGTGCGCTGGTGGCGATGAACCCCTACACCGGCGAGATCTATGCGATGGCCTCGACACCGACCTACTCGCCCACCATCTGGGTGCCGCCGTACAAGGGCCAGGAGCGGGTGCTGAATCTGAAGAACGAGGACAAGCCACTGGTCGACAAGGCGTACCAGGGCTTCTACGGCTTCCCGCCGGGGTCGACGTTCAAGCCCATCACCGCTGCGGCGGCCTGGAACGAGGGCATGCTCGGGCCAGGCGGGACGCGCGACTGCTCGGGCCAGTTCAGCCTGGCGGACGACACCAGCGGCCAGATCTTCAACAACTGGGAGCCGACGAACCACGGGCAGATCGGGCTGCCAAGGGCACTCGAGATCTCGTGCGACACGTTCTTCTACCGGCTCGGGCACGAGTTCTACCAGCGCGGTAACGACGGCAACGACTTCCAGAAGCAGATTCGCCGGTTCGGATTTGGAACAACACCACCGATCGATCTCCCGAACGCCTCGGCAGGCCTCGTGCCCGATGCGGCGTGGCGCGTGGAAACGTACTCGGACGCTCAGGACCAGGCATGGAATCCGGGGTACGACATCCAGATGGCGATCGGTCAGGGCGACCTCGGTGTCTCACCCCTGCAGCTCGCCACGGCCTACAGCGCGATCGCAAACGGCGGCAAGCTACCGACTCCGCACGTCGGCAAGGCGCTGCTGAACAGCGAGGGCGTGGTCACCGAGCAGTTCAAGCCGGCGCCACAGCGTGATCTCCATCTGTCATCGTCGCTCGTCGCAGCCCTCAAGGACGGCCTCTGGCGCGCAGCTCATGAGACGGAAGGCACCTCGACTGCGATCTTCGGGAACTTCCTCCCGACCGTCTACGGCAAGACCGGGACGGCGGAGACGCGCCTGCCCAACGTCTCGCATGCCTGGTACGCGGGCTTCGCCGGGAAGGGCAAGAACGCGATCGTCGTCGTTGCCCTGATCGAGAACGGCGGGCACGGCGGCGTCTCGGCCGCGCCGGCCGCGCTGAAGGTGTTCCAAGCGTGGTTCCACCCCGACAAGAAGAACCCCAACGTCGTCGGCACGGACGTCTCGAACTGACATGCGGTACTACCTTCGCCACCTCGACCACCTGATGCTCGCCACCACGCTCGCCATCACGTCGTTCGGCCTCTGGGTCATCCACAACGCAACCCGCGACGACGTTCCCGGCAACCCGACCTACTACTACGACCGCCAGTTCGCGTACGCGGTCGTGGGCGTGATCGGGATGCTGATCGTCGCCGCTATCCCGCCTCGGCTCATGCGCCGCGTCCACCCGCTGCTCTACCTGTTCGTCCTCGGCACGCTCGCTGTCGTGCTGGTGATCGGCGTCAGCGTGCGCGGCGGCACTCGCTGGATCAACCTGGGCCTGTTCCAGTTCCAGCCGTCCGAGCTCGGCAAGCTCCTGCTGATCGTGGGGCTCGCTGCGCTACTGGCCTCGCGCCGCGGCGTCTGGTCGACGAACCGGCTGACACTCGTCGGCCTCGGGTACATGACATTGCCGGCGCTGCTCGTGTTCGCCGAGCCCGACTTCGGCACCTCCCTCGTCTACGCGTCCGTCACGCTGGGAATCCTGTTCGTGCTCGGCGCCCCGTGGCGGCACTTCGCGTGGCTCGGCCTCGCCGGTGTCGTTGCGCTCGCGCTGATCTTCTCGATCCTGCCCGGCATGGGGATCCCGGTGCTGAAGCAGTATCAGCAGGATCGTCTGACCTCGTTCCTGCACCCCGACCGCATCGACCCGCAGGGTGACGGCTACCACCTCTCCCAGTCGGTGATCGCCATCGGCCATGGCGGCGTCAGCGGGCGGGGAATCGAGGGAGCGACCCAGACGCGGCTGAACTACCTGCCGGAGCATGCGACCGACTTCATCTTCTCGGTGGTCGGAGAGGAGCGAGGGTTCATCGGTGCGTCATGGCTGCTCGCCCTCTATGCCCTGTTGATCTGGCGCGGACTGCGGGTGATCACGACCTCGCGGTCGACGTTCGGGAGCCTCGTCGCAGCCGGTATCGTCAGCATGCTCATGTTTCAGATCTTCATCAACATCGGCATGACTATCGGTATCGCACCGATCACCGGCATCCCCTTGCCGTTCATGAGCTTCGGCGGCACGCACATGATCACCAACCTGCTTGCGATCGGCGTTCTCCAGGCAATCCACGTCCACGCGAACCAGGCCGAAGAGCAACAGTACGCGTACGCCTGATGCCGCTCCTGAGCACTGCAAAGCAGCTCTACGGCGCCGTCAGGGACGTGCGCGGCGACGCTGTCGAGAAGAAGCCGATCCTGCTCTGCGGACGCAAGGAGCCGCTCGACAGGGTGCGCGACGCGGTCGGCGCCCGCGGCCCGGAGGGCGAGCAGGCGGTGCAGCTGTTCGCAGTCCGGCGACTGACGAAAGATGACGTCGACCGTTTGAAGCGCGGCTCCGTGGCGGTCTATGGGGGAGAGGTGCTGAACGGGCTGGACGGCGAGACACGCAGCGATCTCGAGGTGATGGGCCGGGCGAAGGTGCCGAAGCTGATCCTGCTCGAGGCGCTCAACCTGCCGAGCGACGCCGTGGATCAGGCCGGCCAGATCCGCGGCATCATGCCGACCGACATCCTGCCCTACCGGCGCGGGCACTTCCCGGTGGATCGCGCGCTGCACGAGCTGGCGAAGCGAGCGGGGCCCAGTGCCCCGTGGCTGGCGTCCCAGCTGCCCGACTTCAGGCCGTACGTGATCGACGAGCTGATCGAGGAGGCGGCGAGGAAGAACGCCAAGTACTCGCTGATGATCTTCGTCCCGGGCGCGGACATGCCCGTCCTGACGGCGGTGCAGATGCGCCTCGTGCTTCGCATCGCCGCCTGCTATGGGCAGGAGATCTCGCCGTCCCGCGCCGTCGAGCTGCTGTCGGTGCTCGGCGCCGGATTCGGATTCAGGATGGTGGCGCGCGAGCTGCTCGACGTGGTGCCGGTCGCGGGCTGGGCGGTGCAGAGCGCGATCGCCTATGCCGGGACGAAGGCGCTCGGAAAGGCGGCGGTCGAGTACTTCGAGCACGGTGCCGTCGCCGATGCATCGCGCCTGCGCGCCTTTGCCGAGGGTCTGCGCCACGAGGTCGAAGGCCTCGTAAGGCGCCGCGCCAGCTGACCGGGCAGGGGCGGGGATGACCCCGTCGAATCGGTGGGGATGGATTCTGTGCTCATCCGCACCACGCCTCCTCGCAGGTACCGCCTCCGGTCGGCCCTGTTTTCGATCCCAGCCCTGATCACCGTCGGCATCCTGCTCGGGCTGGCGATTATTGGGCTCGTGTTTCTCTAGTCCGTTTGCCTGTCGCCTCCCACGGGAACGGTCAGGTAACACCACTGATGGAGGCGACATGGGCAACTTCGATGAAGCCAAGGGCCGGGTCAAGGAAGCTACTGGCGATCTGACCGACAACGACGATCTCAAGCGCGAGGGCAAGGTCGATCAGGCCAAGGGCAACGTGAAGGAAGGCATCGACGACGCTTCCGACAAGGCCAAGGAAGCCCTGGACAAGGCTACCGACCGGGTCTAGCGGCTCGGGTGGGTTTTCGCCGGCGGGGGCGCACGTGCGCACGCCCCCGCCGGTGTGCATTTGAGCGGCAAAAGCGCACTGGTACGATCCGCCGCGATGGCGACCGACTTGCTCGAGCGCCGGATCGAGGCCGTCCTCGAGACCGTGCAGAAGCCGTCCCGGTATATCGGCGGCGAGGCGAACCAGGTGCAAAAGCCCTCGGCGACGCGCCTCGTTGCGCTGTGTTATCCGGACGCGTATGAGATCGGGATCTCGAACCAGGCGCTGCAGATCCTGTACGCACAGGTGAACCGGCGCGAGCGCTTTGCGGCCGAGCGGGTCTACTGCCCGTGGCCCGACATGGCCGATGCGATGCGCCGCGACGACATCCCGTTGTTCACGCTCGAGTCGTGGCGGCCGGCCCGGGAAGCCGACCTGCTCGGCATCACGCTGCAGGCAGAGCTGACCTACTCGAACGTCCTCGAAGTGCTCGATCTGGCGGGAATCCCGATCCGGGCCGAGGAGCGGGGGAGTGGAGACCCGATCGTGGTTGCGGGCGGCCCCAGTGCGTCAAACCCGGCTCCGATGGCGCCGTTCTTCGACGCCTTCTTCCTCGGCGAGTCGGAGGAGGCGTTCGAGCAGGTGCTCGACGTCATCGACCGGAATGGCGACCGGGCGATGCGCCTCGCCGCTTTGGCCGAGATCCCGTACGTTTGGGTGCCGGGGCGGGGCAAGCAGCCGGTCGAGCGCGCGATCTACGCCGAGTTCGGCATCGAGACGCATCCGACCGCACCGGTGGTGCCGTACTCCTCGGCGATCTTCTCCCGCGCCTCGGTCGAGGTGATGCGCGGCTGCACCCGCGGCTGCCGGTTCTGCCACGCCGGCACGTGGTACCGGCCGGTGAGGGAGCGGCCGGCCGACCAGGTGATCGAGGCCGGGCTCGCGCAGCTGGGCTGCACGGGGTACGACGAGCTGTCGCTGACCAGCCTGGCGACGAGCGACTACACCGATGTCGTCGCTGCGATCGAGGGCATCAAGGAGGCGCGGCCCGATCTGCACCTGTCGCTGCCGTCGAACCGCGTCGACACCGGCCCCGTGGCGCTGACCGCCGCCGCGAACGCCCGCCAGTCGTCGATCACGCTCGCGCCGGAGGCGGCGACGCAGCGGATGCGCGACATCATCTGCAAGACGATCACCGACGAGATGATCGACAGCGCGATCGAGGCCGCCTTCAAGGCCGGCTACTCGAGCCTGAAGATGTACTTCATGATCGGGCTGCCGCGTGAGACCCACGACGAGGTGCAGGGCATCGTCGACGTCGGCATCCGTGCCCGTGATATCGGCCGCAAGGTGGGACGAGGCAAGTTCTCGGTGCATGTGAGCGCCTCGAACTTCGTGCCCAAGCCGCACACGCCGTTCCAGTGGGAGGGGATGGCGCCGCGCGACCAGCTCGCCGCGAAGCAGGCATACATGCGCCGCGCGACGCCGACACGCCAAATCCGGCTGTCACTTCACGACCTGCGCACCTCGATGCTCGAGGGCGCTCTGTCACGCGGCGGCGAGCGCACGGCCGAGGTGATCGAGCGGGCGTGGCGCAGCGGCGCCCGGTTCGACGCCTGGACGGAGATGTTCCAGGAGCAGGCCTGGCACGACGCGTTCGCCGCCTGCGGCACCACGATGGACGATGAGGCCACGCACGAGTTCGGCGAGTGGGACGAGCTGCCGTGGGATCACGTCAAGAGCGGCGTGTCGAAGGAGTTCCTGCTCGACGAGTGGTGGCAGAGCCAGGCCGAGATCGCAACCGGCGACTGCCGCTGGGACGGCTGCGCCGACTGCGGCGCCTGCTTCGGCCCGATCCGCAACAAGCTCGTCAGCTAGACCGTTCACCAAGGTGCCAGGCACCTCGCTGAAGAACGGTTGCCTTGCT
>JAWVEN010000006.1:0-2882 GCA_033856675.1 Gaiellales bacterium
CGAAGGCGACGACGTCCGGGTCGCCGGCGACGTTCGCTTCGAGGAGATCGTCCTGGCCGACGACCTCCGCACCTCCGCCGCCTAGCCGCGCGCAGATACGTTCTGCCGATGCCGGACTGGGTCCTGCAGTTCCCGATCGAGAAGACACGGAGCTACGCGGCCCGCTTCCCCTCCGGCAACGACGATGCGGTGCTGGCGATGGGCAGGGCCGCCCGCGGCCGCGGCTACTACACACGCGCTGAGTTCATCACCGTGTGCAAATGGAAGTCGGAGCGAAGCCGGTCGCACGCCGCCAGGAACACCGCCCAGGCAGTCGAGGCGGCGACCCGGGTTGCACTGAGCGAGGCGAGCGCCGAGCGCGAGCGCATCAACGCGCTTCGGTCCTTGCACGGGGTCGAGTGGGCAACCGCCTCCGTACTTCTGCATCTCGCCTACCCGGAGCGCTACCCGATCCTCGATCAGCGGGTGTTACAGGCGTTCGGAGTGCCGCAGCCGTCGTCGTACAGCTTCCGCTTCTGGGAGGCGTTCGTCAGCGCGTGGCTGCCGCTGCGCGAGCAGTCAGGCGTGGACGGACGCACCTTCGACCAGGCTCTGTGGCAGTGGTCGAAGGAAGAGGGCGGGCGGCTGGCATGACTTCTGTCACCGTGATACGTTTCGCGTGTCGCGTGCCAGAGCGAGCCGGCATCGCGTGAATCGACCGCCCTTAGCAATAGGTCGGGATGGATGGCTGGTGGAAACGTCCCGCCCGCAGTAACCGCCGCTGGAGTTGAGGTTGAAAAATGGCAAGCAGACGCGATCGCGCGGAACGCCGGACGCAGAACCTACGAGCTGCCGGCTTCGATGAGCTCTCGCGCGCGCTCCAGATCGGCCGGGGCGACGAGGATCTCGCGCGGCCCGCCACTCCCCGTGGCCTCCCAAGCGCCGGCGCCCATGTCGGTCCGTCGGTCGTCGCAGGCGATTCCCTCGGTCCGCAGCAGACCACAGATCGCCGCAGCCTCCATCCCGTCTCCGACGACGGTGAGTCGAACCCCGAACATCGCGACAACGGTAGCAACGAGCTATCAACGACCTGAGCACTCTCGTGCATGGGCGGTGCAGGGCTCGAACCTGCGACCCCCTGCGTGTAAAGCAGGTGCTCTACCAGCTGAGCTAACCGCCCCGCACGCACCTTAGCGCCGCCTGCGCGGGGAGGTCAGCCTGCGAGGTGGTGCGCTCGCAGCCAGTCCCCGACCCGGGCGAACATGCCCGGCGCGAACGTGTCGGAGCGAAGCATCTCTGCGGTCAGGCCGGTCGTTGTCTCGACGAGCGCGTGGTTCGCCTTCGGGAAGTCGACGACGGTGAAATCGCGGCCGGGCTCTCGCGCGATCGGCTCGAGGCGTCGCTCCGACAGACGCGGCGGGACATGGCGGTCCCGGCCGCCGTAGACCCAGAGCGCGGGGATCCGAAGGCGCCGAATCCATGGAATCGGATCGACGCCACTGCGGCCTCTCGCGGTCACCTGCGCATCGATCTCGGCGTCCGTGAGCTCGGCCGGTTGCTCGCCCTCACCTGCGAGATCCTGGTAGAGGTCGTTCTCGTCGGCCGTCACGGCAGGTCCCGAGAAGACGACGAGGAAGCGGATCGCAGGCTCGCGTGAGGCGGCCAGCGGCGCGATCCATCCGGCCTGGCTGTGGCCGGCAAGCCCCACGCGGACGGGATCGATCTCCGGCTGAGATCGAAGGAACCGGGCTGCTGCAGCCGCATCGCGCGCGAGGACGTCGATTGCGCCGTCGGTCGGGGACTCGCCGGGGTAGAAGCCACCCGACTGGCCGATCCCTCGCTTGTCGTACGCGAGGACTGCAACCCCGTTTCGCACCAGGAGCGCGTGCAGCTCGGGCAGATATGCGCGCTCGGTCGGCCCCGACCCGTGCACGAACGCGACGGCCGGGTGCCGGCCCGTGCCCAGCGGCAACGTGAGCGTCCCCGAGAGCATCGCGTCGCCGCTCCGAAACCGCACCTCGAGCTGACGCAGGCGCCGACGCGGCACGGGCTTCCCTGCGAGGTGCGCTCCCGCGGCGTCGAACCGAGCGGTGCCGCCGACGGGGTCGCGGGTCGCGAAGCCGGAGCCGATCAGAAAGCTCGCCCCGGCGGGGTACAGGCCGTGAACGGCGCCGGACTGGAGATCGACAAGTCGCGCAGGCCCATAGGGATCGTCGACAACGGCCTGCACACTCGCGGCTCGTGCGTACAGACCGCGTGCGACCATTCCCGGCGCACTTCCCCGGCGCGCACGAAACGTGCCGTGCGCAGGCCCTTGTCTCACCGTCCCGACGAGGCCTCCATTCGTGAGGCGGGCCTCGAACGCGAGAGGCGCCGGCCGACCCGGCAACTGGAAGCGGATGTGGGCTCCGTCGATCTTCGACGGCACGGTCTGCAGGTCAGCGTGGCCAACGCCGAGGGCAACGGCCACACGACCGCCGCCCGCGACGAGCGCCACCTGGCCGGGCCCAGTCAGCGTGTAGGTACCGATCCAGGAGCCCGCCAGCCCTGCGCCTGGACGCGCATCTGCCTGGGAGCCGGCACACAGCAGCATTGCGAGCGGAACAGTGAGTGCAAAACGCTTCAAGGGACTCCTAATAGTGCGTCGACGCAGTAATCTATAGCGTCGACGCACTATCCGCAAGCAGCTCTATCTTGTCGTCCGATGACGAACAGACAGCTCTTCCTCAAGGCCAACACAACGGCGCAGTACGTCGGCCAGATCGTCGACGAGCAGCTGCGACCGATCGGCATCCCCGGCTTTCTCCTCGCCCTGCTGACGCACGTCCGCGACAACGCGCCTGTGAGCCCATCCACGGTCTCGCTCGCATCGGGCGTGCCCACCACGACGCTGCGCGACAACA
>JAWVEN010000007.1:0-48506 GCA_033856675.1 Gaiellales bacterium
CGAAGCGGATCGTCATCCTGGGCGGCGGTGTGATCGGCGTGGAGTTCGCATCGATCCTGTCGCACTTCGACAGCGAGGTCACGATCGTCGAGATGCTCGACAGCCTGATTCCGACCGAGGACGCCGACGCGGCGAAGGAGCTCCAGCGAGCGTTCAAGAAGCGCGGCATCACCATGCACCTCGGCGCCAAGGCGACGAAGGTGGAGCACGGCGATGCCGCGACGCTGCATTTCGAGTCGTCCGACGGAACCGCCGGACAGGTCGAAGCCGACCTCGTCCTGGTTGCGACCGGGCGCGGGCCGAGCGTCGACGGGCTCGGCCTCGACAACGCCGGTGTGAGCTTCGACCCGCGCGCCGGCATCACGGTCGACGACGCCCTGCGAACGAACGTGCCCCACATCTATGCCGTCGGCGACGTCGCCGGCCGCTGGCAGCTCGCGCACACAGCCTTCCGCGAGGGTGAGGTCGCCGCCGAGAACGCCTGCGGACACGAAGCCGAGGTCGACGAGTCGGCCACCCCGCGGTGCATCTACACCGATCCGGAGGTGGCCGCGGTCGGCCTGACCGAGGCACAGGCCAGGGAGCAGCACGAGGAGATCGCCGTCGGCAGGATGCCGTTCTCGGCGAACGCCCGCGCGCAGATGTACGCCGAGAAGACCGGCTGGGTGAAGACCATCCACGAGACCCGCTACGGCGAGCTGCTCGGTCTGGTCATCGTCGGCCCGCAGGCAACGGAGCTCGTCAACGCGGGCGTGATCGGCATCACGGCCGAGGCGACCATCGAGACGATCGCCGACTCGATCGCGGCCCATCCGACGCTCGCAGAGGCGGTGAAGGAGGCGGCGCTGGTGGCGCTTGGCCGTCCGATTCACCTGCCGCCTGGGAAACCGCGCGCCACGGCTGCCGCGGCCTCGTGAGCGGCGTTCGCGCCTCCCGATCCCTGATCCCCACGCTCAAGGACGATCCGGCCGACGCGGAGTCCGTCAGCCACCGCCTGCTCGTCCGCGGCGGCTTCGTCCGTCAGGTCGGTTCCGGCCTCTACACGTTCCTGCCCCTGGGCTGGCGCGTGATGCGGAACATCGAGCGCATCATCCGCGAGGAGATGGACACCATCGGCCAGGAGATGCTGATGCCGGTGCTGAACCCTGCGGAGCTGTGGAAGCGCACCGGCCGCTGGGAGATCGAGCAGCTGTACAAGCTGAAGGACTCTTCAGGCAAGGACTACGCGCTGGCGATGACGCACGAGGAGTGCGTCACCTACCACGCCTCGAACGAGATCCGCTCCTACCGGGAGCTGCCACAGATCTGGTACCACATCCAGATCAAGGAGCGTGACGAGCCGCGGCCGAAGAGCGGCATCCTCCGCACCCGCGAGTTCATCATGAAGGACGCCTACAGCCTCGACCGCGACGAGGCCGGGCTGGAGGAGAGCTACCGGCGCAACATCGAGGTCTACAAGCGCGTCTACGAGCGATGCGGTCTGCAGTTCTGGATGGTGGAGTCCGACGTCGGCATGATGGGCGGTCTCGGCGCACACGAGTTCATGGCGCCCAGCGAGTCCGGCGAGGATCAGGTCGCCCTCTGCTCGAACTGTGACTACGCAGCCAACGTGGAGCTCGCGCGGTCGAGGCCGGACACCCCGACGTTCCCTGAGCGGCTCGACAGCCCCAAGGAGGTCGAGACGCCCGGCGTGACGACCATCGAGGCGCTGGCGGAGTACCTGTCCATCGACCCCCGCGCGACCGCGAAGGCGATGGTCGTCGTCCACGACGGCAACGTGGTGCTGGGACTGCTGCGAGGCGACCACCGGATGCACGAGCTGAAGATGGCCAAGGCGCTCGGCGGCACCTTCCGTCCCGCTCAACCAGAGGAGATCCAGGCAACGTTCGGCGCCGATCCCGGGTCGATCGGCGCTGTCGGAACAGACATCAGGATCATCGCCGACGAGGCTCTGCGCGAGGGTCAGTTCGTCGGCGGGGCCAACCGCACCGGCTACCACCTGCTCGGAGTCGAGGCGGGCCGCGACTACCAGCCGGAGTGGGCCGATCTCAGAGAAGCCAACAGCGGCGAGGGCTGTCCGATGTGTGACGGAACACTTCGGATCGTGCGCGTGATCGAGATAGGGAATATATTCAAGCTCGGCACCAGATATTCGGTGCCGATGAACGCGACCTATCTGGACGAATCCGGGAGGGAGCAGCCCATCGTGATGGGGAGTTACGGGATTGGGCTCGCACGCATAATGGCAGCTGCCGTGGAGCAGAGCCATGATGAGCAGGGCATGATCTGGCCCGCGTCGATCGCGCCGTTTCAGGTGCACTTGGTGGCGATCGGCGATGCGGACTCCGAGCAGCGGGCCGTGGCGGAGCAGCTTGACCAGGAGCTGAGCGAGTCGGGGGTGTCGGTGTTGTTCGACGACCGCGACGCCAGCCCGGGGGTCAAGTTTGCCGATGCCGAACTGATTGGAGCACCCGTACGCATCACCGTTGGGAAGCGCACCGTCTCGGAGGGCACGGTTGACCTCCAGATCCGGAAGGGCCGCGAGCAGATCTCCATCGGAGTGCAGGACGCGCCCGCCCGGACGCTGGCCATCCTGCGGGAAGGAGCATGACGTGGCGCGCACGAAAACAGCACCACCTGCAAGGGCCACCCGATCGGCGGCGAGCCGGGCGGCGACCAGAAGTTCCTCGAACGGCGGGAGCCGGCCCTTCGGGCAGGCGCTCGAGACGAGGATGCGCGAGAAGGGCATCTCCTATCGCGCGTTGGCGGAGAAGACCGGCCTCTCGGCCGGCTATCTGAACCACCTGGTTCACGGCAACCGTCCGGTACCGGCGAACAAGGTGATCCAGTCGATCGCGAAAGCGGTGGGCGTAAAAGCGGACAGCTTCCGGGAGTACCGGATCCGCAAAGTCTCCGAGGCCTTGGCAAAGAAGCCCGACCTCGTCGACCGCGTCTACGTCGACATCGTCAAGAACAAGTAGAAGACGTCCCGGGGGTCACTCCGGCAAGCGGTAGAGCCGTACCTCGACGCGGTGGGCGTCGGGGGCGGCCTTCGCCACAAGGCGCTGCACGCCCTGCCGGACCTCCGCCCACTGTGAGTCAGCGACGTAGAGGTCGATGATGCTTCCGTTGGTGCTCTGGTCGCGGAGGTACGACCGTTCCGTGAGCCCATTGAGGAGGGCTGTCAGGGCATCCTCCGGAACGTTCTTGACCGTCAAGGGACCGGCCATCGTTGTAAGCGGAGCTGAGGTGCCGCCCGCCGAATCAAAAGCCTCCTTCGCTGCGGCGCCCGATGCCGAGGTTCCGGCGGCGTCGCTGCCGCTCACGCCGCTGCCGCCGAGCCGCGAGATCCCACCAACCAGCGCGATCGTGACCAGCGACGCGGCGACCAGCGTCAGCACCGACCGGCGGACGGGGCGCGCCGCGGCGCGCGGCTCTTGGCGCACGCGGCGCATGACCTCGTCGCGGAGGCCGGGCGGTGCCGGCGCGGAGCCCTGCTCGCGCAGGAGCCGCGTCACCTCGTCGTGTCGTTCGTCGTCCGTCATGATGCTCTGTTCGCCTCGAGCTCTGCGGCCAGCCGGGCCCGCGCCCGGTGCAGTCGCGACTTCACAGTACCCGGCGGCACGCCAAGCGCTTCCGCCGCCTCGTCCATCGACATGCCGATGATGTCGCACGCCACCGCCGCCGCCCGGAACTCGGGCTCGAGCGCCGATAGCGCTGCCATCAGATCGAGCCGGTCCTCGACCGACCGGTCTGTCGAGATTGCCACGATCTCCTCGACGGGCTCGGCAGTTCGCTTGCGCTTGTCGAGCGAGTCGTACGCCTTTCGCAGCACGATCCGGTACATCCACGTCGAGAACCTCGCGTCGCCACGGAAGCGGTCGAGCGCCCGCCATGCCGAGATCAGGCCCTCCTGGACGCAGTCCCGCGCATCCGCCTCGGAGAGCGTCACACGCAGGGCCAGCGTGTAGAGCCGATCCTGGTAGCGCACCACCAGCTCTTCGAACGCCGGCGCATCGCCGTGAGCGGCGCGCTTGGCCAGCCATTCATCGGATGCGTCGCCCAGGCGCATGTGGCCATCGTACGTGGCGGCATGGCTGACCATGGGGAAGGGCAGGACGATCGCGTCGGACATCAAGCGTTCTGACGGCCGCCGGGCCCGCATGGTTCCCGCATACTCGCCGGTATACTGATCACCTTCGGGGCGTGGCGCAGCCTGGTAGCGCACCCGGCTGGGGGCCGGGCGGTCGGAGGTTCAAATCCTCTCGCCCCGACTCGCATTCTCCCTGCATATCCCGCAATCGCACCTGCTGGGGTGCAGTCTGCGGTGCGGTCCGCCGCAGGAAAACCCTGGGGAGAGGGAGAACCGATGACAGACGATCAGCAGCCGCAGCCGCAGCCGCGGCGGATCCGGCAAGCAGGAGGTGGCTGCGCACGTGCTCGCCGCGATGCAAGTGGTCGTCGCGACGACCGACCAGCTAAACGACACCCGCTTCGACGCGCCGATGGCGCTCGAGTCGGCGCCACGCCGGTGATAGCGATGGTGCTCGGGGATCGCGAGATCGGCTGGCGGTGGTATCCGGCCGCGCGCACCCGCCGCCAAGCTGACCGAGTGGGACGACGGTCGATGGCGCTCGCAGGTGGGGAGGAGGCCGGCGGAGACCAGCCGAGACGCGCGCCCGGATCGCGGCGCGCAAACCGCCGATTTCACGCGGTGTCCAGCTGACGCGAGACCAGCCAAGACTGTCGGGCTTCTCAAAACCCGGTGGCCCGAGAAATCGTGGGGGGATCCCGGCGTCAGGCAGCCTCTACGAGCAGGGTGTGCCGGTCGAGCCAGATCGCCTCCCTGCCTCTGGCGACGTGCGCGGCGCGTCGCGTCGCGAGGTCGACGATGATGATGCCGTTCTCCTCTGAGCACACGATCCGGTCTCCGTCCGGGGACCAAGCTCCGGCAGGATTCACGATGCATCCGGGGATAACTCGCCTGTCGGTGCCGTCGGCGTTGGCCACAAACCGGCACGGCCCGCAATGGAACGATTTGCCTGCAGGAAAACCGCTGGCGAGGTAGGTCACATGCGAACCGTCGGGCGACAATGACCCGTTGCCGGAATCCACCAGCCCCCCGCGGGCGCCGATCAAAAGCGTGGACTTCCCCCCGGCGACCGGCACGGTCCGCAGCTCCGGACGACTCTGGTTGCCGCCGGTGTACAGAAGCGACGAGCCGTCCGGCGTGAACTGGGGGCTCGCGCGGGTCAGGTCGTCGGCCTTGTCGGAGATCTGCCTCGACGCGCCCGTGGCGACGTCAAGCACGAACAGGTTGCCAACGTCCCCGCTGCCGTACCCCACGTAGGCGATGCTTGTGCCATCCGGCGACCAGGCGGGTGACTCGGCACCTGTCGGATCGTGCGTCATCTGAGTGACCCGGGTGCCGTCCATGCCGGCGATGAAGATCTGAAGGCTCCCGTCGTCTGCGTTGGTGACGTAGGCGAGCAGGCGGCCATCGGGCGAGACCGCGTACCGCGGCGCGCTCGGGAGAGCAGTCTGAAGCCCGGACGATTCAATGATCGCCGCTGGCAGTGTCGTCATCTCACCGGTGTTCAGGTCGATCACGTAATCGACGTCCGGCGGACCAGGCCCCGTCACCGAGGTACCGGCGGCCGGGTCCGGCGGACTGGGCCGCGTCGACAAGGTGCCCGCGGCCGTCGGCTGGCTCCGGCGATCGTCAGACGCCGAGCCAACGACCAGCACAGCGGCCGCAGCCCCCACTACGGCGAGCGCGACGATCTCGCGCTCGCGCTCCCGCACCCACCTTCCCACGAAGGCACCTTCTCAGTAAGCAGCGACGTTACCTCGCACAGTCTCCCAAATCGAGGGCTAGCTCGCCCCGTCGCGTTTCGCTAGCGTGATCCGCGGCGGCTCACCGCGCGTGCGAGCGGCCCGCTCTCGCGCCTGCTGCGAGCTGATCGGCCCACCAAGCACCACGCGCGGATCCGGGCCGCGGTACTTCCGCCGAACGACGTCGCGCTGGGCAGCTTCATGTGCCTCGGCCTGCCGCATCGCCCGCAACAGCGGATGCTCCGTCAACACCTTCCCGGTCGAGCCGCCCAACTCGGTCGCCGGCGAGCCGAGCCCCTCCCACTCAGCGCGCAACCGCCAAGACCGCTCTTTTGCCGCCCAGCACGCATCGAGAGCGTCCTGATCCGGGTCGAAACCAGCCTCAACGTCCACGCCATACCCCCCACGTTTTCTCGAAACTCGTCAAAGATGAGGTGCTGGCGGGGTATGAGGGCCATGGCCCCATGGTGCCATGGCCCCCTACCGTCGTTAGGGCTGTAGTTGGAGCGCGACCTGGATGGTGGGGCCGGTCGAGTTGCCGAAGATGACTTGGCCACGGACGTTTCGGAACTGTCCGTCCCCGCCGACAATCGGGTCGACGTCGGCCGCCCCGCTCAAGACCCTTATGGGGGTTCATCTCCTGGCGGGCATTACGATGGCTGGGCGTCGTCCCGGCGAACTGGTTGCCATCCCCGGCGGGCTCTGACAGACTCGGGTCTCCCAGCAGCAACGAGCGATGGGCGGCTCGATTGATGTCACATGCCGGCGACCAGCATACGGGTCACCGTTGAGGGCGAGTACGCTTCGGCTAGCGTTGTCCACGGCCGCGTTCGTGGCTTGGCTTCTTTGGACGGGCGGCGTCTTGGCCGCCAATGTGCTGTCGAATGGGAGCTTTGAGGGTTCAGGCAGTGGATCCCTGGCCGGTTGGGCGCGGAGCAACGCGACTCTGGCACTCGCGACCGACGGGGTGAACGGAACGTTCGCGGCGCGCGTGACGCCGAGGGCAGGATCGTCAACCGCGGGCCTGAACGCGAGCCCCAAACCGGTGGGTAGCACGACCGCCGGCACCGCGTACACGGCGGCTGGGATGTACCACGCGGCGTCGACGAGTGTGCAGATCTGCCTACGCTTGCGTGAGTTCCGGCCGGGCGGAGCGGCGGTCAAGAGCGCGTCCGGGTGCATGAAGCCGAGCGGCTCTGGTTGGGAGCCCTTCCCGGCCGTGACGCTCGTTGCCGCCAACAGCGGAGACACCATCGGCCTCAACGTCTACCAGACCAACAGTCGGCCCGACCGGCCGTTCGAGGTCGACGCGCTCGTCCTCGACGTGCCGGCGCCGGACTCCGGCTCCCCGACCATTCCCGTAAACGTCAGCGGCACGGCGACGGACAGCCAGGTCAGCCTCCGCTGGGACGCGTCGACCGACGACCGCGGCGTGACCGGCTACCGGGTGCTGCGGGATGGGATGCTCGCCGGTACGTCGGCGACGACATCGTTCACGGATTTCGGGCTGCTCTCATCGACGCCCTACAGCTATACCGTACAGGCATACGACGCCGCCGGGAAAACCAGTGATCCGTCACTGGCGTTCACGATCTTGACCGCCGCTCAACCGGCGGCCGTGTGCGGGACGCAAACCTCGGCAACGTACTCGCATGTCGTGGTGATCGTGATGGAAAACATGCACTTTTCCCGCGTGATCGGCTCGTCGCATGCGCCCTACATCAACAACATCGCGAGCTGGTGTGGCCTCGCGACCGACTTCCACGCCATCAATCATCCCAGCCTCCCGAACTACATCCACATGACGGCCGGGACGAGCTCGATCACGACCAACTGTCTGCCGGGACCGTCGTGCCGGGACGAGCACGACAACATCTTCAACCAGACGACCTGGTTGGCACCGGCTGAAGGCATGACCAAGAACTGTCAGAAGACCGGCGATCCCATCACGAAGTACGCGCCACGCCATAACCCCGCCGTGTACTTCACGATGCTGAGCAACTGCGCCGCCAACAGCGTGCCACTCGGCCAGTCGGTTCCGCTCGATGCCGCCTTCACGTTTGTGGTCCCGAACCTCTGCAGCGACATGCACGACCCGTGCACGACGGCGAAGTCGCCGACATACACCTTCACGGGCGATCCAGCCGGCTGCACGCTGAGCACTCTGACCAGCGATCAGCGCTCCGATTGCGAAGTGGAGCAGGGCGATCTGTGGCTGTCAGGGTTCCTTCCGAAGATCACCGGGTCGGGGGCGTACCAGTCGGGCTCGACGGCGGTCTTCGTGACCTGGGACGAGGACGGCGCCCCGCGCCAGGACAATCGGGTGCCGTTTGTCGTCCTCAGCCCCACGACTCCGGCCGGCGCCACGTCGTCGCGGCCATACAACCACTACAGCGCGCTGCGCACCTGGCAGGACATCCTCGGTCTCCCCTGCCTGGCGAACTCCTGCACGGCGTCCTCGATGCGCGGAGATCTCGGCTTGTAACCGCTCGCCCATTGGGACGATGCCGAAAGAACGCACGCGCTCGTGCGATCGGGAGCCGAACGTGTAGCGACGTTCCGTCGCCGGGCGGGCTGACGACCGAGATCGTCCCACCGAGCGGCTCGACTCTGTCCTTGAGGCCGATCAGAGCTGCGCCACGGCTGGGATCGGCCCCTCCGATCCCGTCATCACGCAGTCGAGCGTGAGACAGCCGTTGCTGGTACTGCCGCTATGGAGCACGCGGACGCGCGGGCTGCTCGTCGAGGAAGGCAGGTTCGTTTACGACTCGGACTCGTACACCGACAAGGTCCCGCACTTCACGGAGGTCGAGGGCCATCAGCATCTGGGCGTGCCCTACACGCCAGATGCGAACGAAATCGCGTTCTGGGCAGTCCGCGTGCATTTCGAAGATGGAAGCCTCGGCATGCTTGACGTCTTGACGGTATTCGGGTTCCCGACGCCCGACTATCCGAGGACGGACAAGCGCAAACGACGCGGCGCGTGACGAGGCCGCGCGTTCCCTGTACGCGTCGTCTCACAGCCGCAACGCTCGGCGGGCTGGCTGAATCGTTCGAACTGGATCTGCACGACTCCGAGCTGCCGATGCCGCGCGACGAGCTCTGAGCCACGCCCCGGACGGACGCAAGCCATGCCGACGCTACACAGCTTGGTTGAGCGGAAAAGGAGCTAAGCAGATTCGAACCGCTGACCTCCTTTCGCTGGAACGCCTTGCCGCCGAGGTTGACCTCCGCCGCGTAAGTCTGCCTGCCGAGGCTCCTGCGAGCCGCGGGTCGGCCAGCGATTGTGACGCCCCTCCCCTCGGCGTCTTATGCTCTCGGGATGGGCCATGGGGTCGTGCGGATCGTTGCCGCGTCGCCTCTCGGCCTCGGCGAGGGCCTCCGCCTCGGCGGCGAGGAGATATCAGTGACAAGTGTTCGTACCGGAGTCGGCGAATGTCTGGCCGCTCACGGGAACAAACCGCCAGTCGAAGCTATTGGGATGAAGAGTCAGCTTGACAACGCCGTAGGTCTTGTTGTTGCGCACCGCGCTCGTTGGCTGAGGAGGCGTGATGAAGGTGCCGTGGCTCTTTCCCCCGGTGCCGACGACGAACTCCGTGATCCCCCGCATGGGGTCGGCCTGCTCGGCCGGGTTCTGGGGCACGAACCGCTCGTACGAATGCACGTGCCCATTCAGGACGACGTCGGCGCCGGCCGCGTAGAGGTCCTGCCAGAATGCGGCGTACTTTGCGTTGTTGCGCTCACTGCCCGACGTGAAGCGCGGTGCGTGCCAGTACGCGAGCGTGCAGGCGCTGGCATGCGTGGCAAGGTCGTTCTTCAGCCACTGTTCCTGAGGGGATCCCACCGCGCACGCCACCGGGCTGCAGGCGTTGCTCGAGTTGAGGGCGATGATGTGCCAGCTGCCCAGGTCGAAGGAGTAATAGCCGTTCGTGGACTGGTGGGCGTTCGCGCCGAAATAGGAAAAGTACCCTTGCGCGCCCGCGCCACAGACGCTCTGGCCATAGGCGTCCGGGTTCGTCGATTTGTACTCATGGTTGCCCGGAACGGGTGCGGTGATTGCCTTGAACGCGCCCCACTGGAGATCGTAGCCGCCAAGGAAGTCCGAAAGGGACGCACAGTCGTACTGGTTGTCTCCAAGTGCCAGCACCTTGTCGATCGACGCGTCGCTCGAGATCAGTGATGCCACTTGGCCCTGCCGGCACGCATTTCCAACGCCCAAGCCGCCATTGAAGTTCGGGTCGTTGGGGCTGCAGGCGATGTCGCCGACGGCGGCGATGACGGGATCGTCGCTGGCTCCCTGCACGGTCCAGGTGAACTGCGTCGCCGCGCTCGTCAGTCCGCTTGCCGGATCGGTGGCCCTGACCGCGAACGTGTGGGTGGTCGGGGCCAACCCCGTATAGCTCGTCGGGCTCGTGCAGCTGCTCGGCGCGGCGCCGTCGACGCGGCAGTCGAATGTGACGCCACTCTGAGCATCGGTGAAGCCGAACGTCGCCGAGGTCGCCGTCGTCGGGTTCGGGGGTGTCGAGGTCAGCGTCGGCGCCGGCGGCCCCGTGGCGTCCGTGCTCATGAGGTTGACGGCGTCTGCGTCGAAGCTATCTCCGGTGGAGGCAGAGGCTTGTGACAGCAGCAGGTTCAGCGAGTTGCCGGCTGCCTTCGTTACATAGGACACCGGCGGAATCTGTTGCCACGTCGTCGTCGTCCTGACGCAGGTACTCGAGGAGCTGACGTTGCTGCCGGCCGGCGTCTTTTCCCGGAGGATGATGCAGACGTTCTCGGCGGTGGTTGAGCTCCTGACCCACGCAGTCGCCGTGTAGCTCACGCCGGCCACCGTCGAGGACACGGCGACAGGCGACGGGTAGATCGAGTAACTGGTAGCGGTGCCGCTCCTCGAGGCACGCGCCGCCATCGTGCCATCGACCGCCCCGGTGATCGACGCGAGCACAGCATTGGTCTTCCCCCAGCCCGATACTCCACCCTCGAAGCTCGGGTTGGCGAGAACATTTCCCGACGCGCCGGCCGCCGTGGCTCCGACCGATCCCAAGGTGACGGTTGCTGCGATGACGCTGAGCAGCCGATTCCGGCGGGAGAGGCGCGATGTGCGACGAACTTCCACGGTTGGGGGAGCGGACCGCGGGCACGACCACGTACCCGACTTTACGCCCGCCGCCATGCTACCGGCGTTCACGGCACAGTCAAGCTCAGTTGGCGTCGTTCGTAACCGGTGAGCTGCTGAGTACCCCCAAACGCGATTCGGGACATGGAACTTGCCAATCCGCACGGTGGCGACGGGCAGCCGAAGCAGGTGGGCAAGGATGGCCGCTGCTGGCGTTCTCCTGGCCGCTCTTTGGGCAAGATCGCCGTCACGCCCTCCTCAACGCAAGAATGCCCGCGTTTGCAGGGGATCCGTGGCGGTACCGCGAACCGGTGTTCCCGGCGAAGGCTGTCGCCCCCGCTCCAGGTCGGATCTCATCGAACCGGGCCGATCGGTGCTGAAGGTGACCGGCGATCTGGCTGTTTGCGACGTTCGTGTTCTCGAGGATGAAGCGGCCCGCGGACGCGCGCAGCTTCTCGCCATTCGTGAGAGGATGGAGTCGTCCCGCTCATCAGGTCTGCGAACCGGGGTCCCAGGCCGGTAGCGAAGGCTTGCGGCGCCCTGGTCCGCTCGCGTCCCGACGACCTCCGGGGAAGGAGCACCGTCATGAAGCTCCGCACCATCGCCGCGGCATGGAAGGGCATGGCGCGCGCACTTGCGCCTGCGGCCGCGATTGCCACAGCCCTGCTGACAGCGCCAGCGGCGGAGGCTGGTACGTCGTTCATCGTCCAGTGCGACGGTGCCTACAAGCCGATCCAGTTCACCTCGTTCAAGGCCGGATACCACTCGGCGAACGATGACCCGATCGTCTTTCCCGGCCAGCCGGGCGCGAGCCACCTGCACGAGTTCTTCGGCAACTCGACGACCGACGCCTTCTCCACCTTCGAGTCACTGCAGGGCAAGCAGCACTCGTGTGCCGCACCCGACGACTACGCCGGGTACTGGCAACCACGCATCTGGAAGGACGACGAGTCCTACCTGCCCGACTACGTCCGCACGTACTACGGCCGCGGCGCCGCGCCCGCCCGCTACCAGCTCGTCTGGCCGCCCAGCGGCTTCAAGCTGGTCGGGACGAACCGGTCGTACAGCTGTGGCGCCGCCACGCCCGGCGACGCTGCAAATGCGAGGACGGCGCCGTACGACTGCGCCACTCCCGGCCAGAAGTGGCTGGGCGGCGACGACTCGAAGGACGGCCTCGTGTCACGAGTGATCTTCCCGCAATGCTGGGACGGCGACGGCATCGAGCCGAGCGACTTCCACTACGGGTCATGCGCCACGACGCTCGGCGAGAAGTGGATCCCGATGCTGCGGATGGGTGTGCACACGAACATCCTCGGCGCCTCTCCGGCGAACATCACGTTTGGGAGCTTCCCCGGCGAGATGGACGAGACGCACCTGCACGCCGATTTCCTCGACGGTTGGGTGCGCACCACGATCCTCGACCTGGTCACGAGGTGCCTCAACACACAACCCAACAAATGCCTCGCGTTCGTCGGGAGCAAGGTGGGCGACGGCGGCACGCCTCCCGCGCCTCCGTCTCCTCCGCCGCCCGCGGCTGCGCGGGCTCATCCATGAGGGGGCTGTGGATTGACCGGCTGATCTGCGGTTCGCACGTTCCGTAACGATGCCGTCCGGGATGGTCACGCTGTACTTTCCGGCGGACCGCGACTCCTTCGTGAAGACCCGTGGCGGATCGATGATGTTGCGATATGAGAGCCCCGTCACATCGTCACGGCGGCAGGAAGCGTTTGCCTGGCTGGACTCCCTATGACGGTCACCGGGAAGGGGAGTCGCGATTTTCAGCGACGCGCGGCTTCTAGACCGGTGAACCAGGATGACGCGCAAAGTTCCAAAAAGCGCGCAATTGCGTCATTCGTCCGGGAGCTGCAGCGGCCGCCGGCGATTCGTGCGGCGGCGGCGCCGGATAGACTGCGATTCATGCGCCCGACCCGGGCGGCAAGCAAGCCAGCGCGGGGCGCCCAGCACGTTTCATGTCTTTGGGTAGGGGAATGGCCCTCACGAAGGCTTCAACCCTCCAAGAGGTCAATGTCCGTCCCCACAAAACCGCGCATGATGTTTCCGCGTCTGTGGCGACTGCTACGAGGCAAACGCCGACACTGGAACGACCTTTCCCCTGCGGAACAGTCCGAGCGACTCCACGACCGTCCGTAAGGAACACCGTCAGCGCATCCGCCTCGCTCGGTTCGCAAGCGCGGCATCCTGCCGCCGGCCGAAGCGGAGCAGCAGGCGATCGGACTCGACACACGGATCCGTCTCGACCAGGCACGCGACCGCGAACTTGCCAGGACGTGAGCATCCTCGGCCCTGTGCCACGACGACTGTCGTCGGGGCGCACACCCGCCTCGACGGCAATATTCCGCGGGCTGTGGGTGGGTACGTCTCGCGCCGTCCTATTGCGGACGGGTCGGTTGTCATGGATAGTGAGCGCAGCGACGTCAGACGCACCCTCCGGAGCGGGTACGTCTGGCGTCGTTGTCTTGTTCCTTGCTCCCACTCGACCGGGGGCGAGGCCCAACAGGGCGCCTAAGGCCACCAACCCTGCCTGCACCTCACTTCTGACGAGCGCGGGAAAACGTGGGGGGCCCTGCAGGGTGGCTGACGAGGTGTTTGACCCGGATTCGGAGGCTTTCGCGGCGTATCGGATCGCGAAGGATAGGTCGGAGCGGTTACGGGCGGAGTGGGCTGCCCTCGGCGAGCCGACGACTGCGCTGGGCGGCCGCAGCACGAGATGATGCTGCACGAGGTAGTGCGGAAGCGGTTTCGTGGCCCGCGCTGCGCTTGGAATGTCCGCGGCGTCACAGCGGAATCGGGGAGTGCGGAACCGGCGAGGATCATGCTCCACCGGCGCGACGAGCTCAATGCGGAAGTGGTGGGATGCGATCTGGAGTGGTCCGGTCGCGACTCCCTCGACACTCCGGGTCAAGCAACTCCGAACAAAAAGGCGCCCCACCAGGCACTGATCAGACCGACGAGGACGAGGATGAGCGCGACGATCGTGAGAGTGGCGTTACCGTTTTTGCCGCTGCGATCTCGCCCGAGCTTGACGAGGACGATGCCCGCAAGGGAAAGGGGGGCCAGGCCAACAGCAAACGCGACGAGCGCATAACCGCCACTGTAATGGCCGTAGCGCTCAAGCCCTCTCGCTAGAAACAGAACCATCGCCACGCCCAGCACCGCGAATCCAACCACTGGCCCAATCCAAGCGGGGAAAGGCGAGGGGCGCCGATCTTCAGACATAGTGGTAAGTGTAACAAGGCGAACAGCCGATTTACCGCAGGTCGTGTTCGCTCCTGTGGAACAACGACCACGATCGCAGCACCGCCTGGGTCGTAGGGTCATCGTCGCGAACGCCCTAGAACGAGAACTCCCGCCACTGGCTTTCTCGCAATATGGACGAGGTGAAGTGGGACGGCTTCCGAGCGATGGCCGGGCGGAACGGGAGCCTCCGCGTGGTAAGTCGGCGCGGGTGGGACATGGTCAGCCTCGTGCCGGAGCTAAAGGAACTGCCGGAGGCCGTCCTGTTGGATGGCAAGTTGGTCGCGTGTGGCGAGGAGTCCTCCGAGCTTTCCCCGCCTATGTGATCGGATGCTGCATGGGAAGCGGGGACTCTCGGTGGTGTTCGTTGTGTTTGACGTGCTCTACCAGGGTGAGTTTGACGCTGCGGTTGCCGTACCTTGAGCGTCGACGGAGGCTCGAGGCGCTTGGCGGCGGTGAGGCGTGGCACCTGGCGGAGTCGTACGAGGATGGCGGTGCGTTGTGGCGGCGAGTCTGCGAACGGGGCTTGGAGGGCGTTGTGGCCAAGAAGCTCTCCGGGGCGTACCTGCCGGGTCGCCGTGTCTGGGTCAAAGTGAAGAACCAGCACTACTGGCGGTGGCCTCTTGAACGAGAGGTGGCGATGCATGGGTGGTCGCGCGAGGTCGTAGCATGCGGTGCCTGGGTGCCACCTCGCGGCAGGCCACCAGCCTTGAGGCATAGATCGCCAGGGCGTCGTGCAGCATCAGCCGATCCACCATCTTCGCGATCGCGCCGTCAGCTGGGATCACTAAGGCGAACCCCGTCCAGGGTTGCGCGAGGATGACCTCGACGATCGAGGTGTCGATGATGCTCGCTTCGCCCAGATCGAGGACGACGCCGGTGCCGGTTCGTGTGGCTGTTTCGAGGCGTTCTCGTAGGGCGTCTGCCGTGGATAGATCGTGCTCCCCGGCGAGGCAGATAACCCAGACGCCCGTGCCAAGCCGCGTCGTTCGGATCACGCCCTGCATCAGCGACTCCTCCGGACGCGCCGAAACGCGATCCGTTGCAGCCAGTGGTGGCGGTCGCAGTCGGCGCTTGCCGCCCCAGACGGCTCACCACACCAGCAGACCGTCATTCGCTCACCTCGTCAGCGACTTGGTGGTCCTCCCCGCACGCGCCGTTGGCCCAGCAGGGTGGTGGCACCGTTGGTTCTCGTCTCCGCACGGATTCGCTGTTGCCCACCGAGGCGGTGTGCTGAAACTTTTGCGGTCGACGACTAGCGCTCGTCAGAGAAAGTTGGGGCGAGTGCGCCAAACGGGCCTCGCTCGCCGAGTTCGTTGCGGCCAAGCGTTTGCCGGCGAAGCAGTTGGGGCAACGGGTAGTTGAGGTTTCGTCCAACGGTTGAGCAGTCAGCCGCTGAAAGTCGGGAGGGGCAGCCCCGACCAGCGACGAGAGGCTGGATCCTCCCACCGACTCGAAGGGAGGATGACCAGTGGCGAGACACTACGACATCACGCCGGGGCGCGGCGGCGGCTGGGAGATTCGGACGGCTCGTCGACTGGTTCGGAAGCGGCCGTCGCTGTCGGAGGCGGTTGTCGATGCGAGACGCTACGCCTCGAACGCCGGTGGTGGTGACGTACGGGTCCGAGCCAGCAGAGATGGCGACGTCACCAGCACAGAGACGATTAAGGGGGAGCGAGTGCCAACGAACTACGAGGTCGTGCCAAATCCGGGCGGTGGTTGGGATGTGCGGAAAGACGGCGGCAAGCGGGCGAGTTCGCATCATCGAACGCAGCCGGAAGCGGCGCGGGCGGCGAAGGACTATGCGCGAAACGCGGGTGGTGGTGAGGTACGCGTCCACGGTCGCGACGGGAAAGTACGCACGTCGGACACGATCGCCAAGAAGGATCCGTTCCCACCGCGCGGATGATGGCCGAAAACGATTCCCCCAAACAGACGGTCGACAAGTCACCTGAAGTACTCGACCTACGACGTGAAAGGCGCGCCCAGCAGCGCGCCCACGATGACCACATTCGCGATTTGATGCGAGCTCCGGTTAAGCGATCGAGGACCGCCAGACGCATCCCGGCTCGGCCGAGCTCTGATCTGTTGTAAGAGCAGCTCGGTGGCACGGGCGAGGAGCCTATGGCTATCTCCGCTCGGTTGGCGGACCGCCGTCATCTAGTACGACAACCATGCCCAGGTCCGAGGAGCTCGCATCACCCTCCTCGGACCTGGACTTGGTTGCCGCCGGGTTGGTCGGCCACTGGGCCCGTCCCGCTGTCTGCTGTGGTGGCCGGGGTGGGAGTTGCCGGCGGCAAGATTCGCGCCTTGGTCGCTTCGCGGAAGTCGACCAGGTCGAGCACCCTCGCCACTACTGGGCTGGGGGCGATCTCCAGATCGACACTGAGAGCTATGCAGCTCTGGTGGCATTCGAGCAGGCAGTTCACGCCGGCGGAGTCGAAGAACGTGAGGCCGGTCAGGTCAACGCGCAGCGTGGAGAGGTCGGGTGTGAACAACCAGTTGATCGCTTCGCGCAACTCGTCACAGGTGCTCATATCGAGCTCTCCCCTGCAGCGGATCGCGACCACGCCTGGGGCCTCCTGCTGGACGTCGACCTGAAACAACGGTGTAGCGGCCAAGGCAATCCCTATTTGACCAGATGAGTTGGCCGGCCCGCTGCTTGAGCCGAATGACACGAAAACTGTACCGCCTTTCGTGCCTATTGTGCTCGATCCGTGTGAGCGTGCTCGCAAACCGTTCCGGCTCGCGCGCCGTCTTACTCAGAGCCGGGATGGAAGGTTGGAGCCGTCCCTCCCGAGCAGGAAGCACAGGAGGTCGGGCCATCCCTCTCGGACGTGGCCGCGGCTTCGGTTTGTACGAATCGGGCGGCCCGACCCCTCTCTGCGCATCCTGAACGGCTCACCCTGTCGGAAATCTGTGCGAAGTCAGAAACCGGACATGCACGCTTGAGGTCAGCGCCGCGCCGGTCGATGAACATGTCGGGAACACGTAGCCCCCGCGCGGTGTCCCGACCATGGCCGCGCGGGGGCCTGTTCTCCGTTCATTCGACGTTGAAGCGGTGGAGCGAAGTCGTGAGCGGGATGCCTATCTCGAGACTCGCCAGGCTGGTTTGCACCAAGCGGGCCAGGAGTTCGCGCGGCTGCGGTAGTCAGCGAGGGCGTCGGCGAGGGCTTCGACTCGCTCCACGCTGTGGAATCCGCGCGCGGGGTGCGCCCAGAGGTAGTCCCCGCCATCTGGCCGGGTTGCAAGCGCCCAGCCGGAGGCTTCGAGAAACCAGAGGATGTCGTCGGTCGCTACGGCGGGGCTCTGTTCGCATCGCTGGGCGATCTGCCATGCGGGGCCGTCAAGGCTTTCGCTGGATCCGTCCGGGACGCTCATCGGGTCAGCCATCGTATCCCCGAACGTGTGTTCGGTCAAACGACGTGCCGAGAGCATCGCTTTGGACGTTAGGCTGACGCCGATCAGGCAGCAGACAGGCAGGAGGCCAGGATGGCCATACGAGGAGTCGACCACATCGACCTTGCGGTCTCAGACGTCGAGGCTTCCCTCGCGTTCTACCTCGGCCTACTCGGGCCCCTCGGCCTCAAGGTCGAAGCCCGGTTCAAGTCGTATCGGGGGACGGAGGACATCTTCTACCTGGGCTTCGGGCAGAACCATGTCCACGGGGCCCAAGCCGAGACCCGCCTCGGGCTCCGACAGGCAGATGGTGGCGAGCACCGCTACTACGACGTCGGAGTCGAGCACCTCGCGTTCGCCGTTGAGGACCGCAGCGAGGTAGACGACGCATACCAGCGCTGCGTCAGCATGGGTGCTCGGGTTCACTACCCGCCTGAAGAAGAGCACGACATGGAGGGCTATTACGCCTTCTTTGCCTTCGATCCCGACGGGATTCGCGTCGAGGTTTGCTCTTGGACCGACCAGGCCCGCGAGTGGTGGGATGCCACAGAATTGGCACCGCACGAGTCATAGTTGCGCGGCGGGTCTCCCCACGACCCGAATCCGCGCCACACTTCGCAGCACCCGGCCTCTCGGGGTCAAAGCTTTCGAGCCGGCAGCGCCCCTGCCGGACACAGCTGATACGCCTGTACAGGAGCAAGCCGCCTCGACGAGTCGGCCGACGATGGGGAAGACGGGACGAGGGCGAGGAGATCCTCGCCGCAATCAATGGCACGCATCGCCCTCGTTTCGGCAATCGCTGGAGTCGCGAACTCCTTCGACCGGTGGTCATCGCCGTGGCTTTGGGCGGCGATGGCCTTCAGCCTCCTGACCGCGCTCTTCATGCTGGTCTCCCCGAGGTAGGTCGGCATCGCCGCACGCCGCCGCGCGCCTTCCGGTAGCGTTTCCAACGCAGACAAGATTGTCCGGAATGTGATGAGCCTGAACGGAAGGGTTGGCGGTGCCGCAGGACTTCGATGTCGTGCCCAATGACGGGGGCGGATGGAACGTGTTGGCCAGGGACACGGCGAAGCCGATCTCATCACACCGGGCACAGCGGGACGCCGCCTACGAAGCACGGGAGCGCGCCCGGCAGGCGGGCGGGGGAGATGTCCGCATCTACCGCCGCGACGGGAAGATCCGCCGGACGCACGTCGTGACCTGACGCCGAGAGCCACCGGTTTGACGGGTGCTGGCAAGAACTGCCACATCCGGTGGTGCACCTACGGTTCGGCGGTGACCGAAACCGGCTCCGGTGGTGCCTTCTGTGCTGAGGTGTACGTCGCGTCGCGCGGATGGGTCAGAGTCGGTTCCTACCCCACGCGAGCGGAGGCCGCGCGCCGCGCGGCGCAGGCGTTCGTCAGGACTGTCAGCGGGTGCGCCGTGTCCCAGGTGCGCGTGACGCGCTGCGGCGGGTGAGTCTCGGAGATCGAGATGGTTGCAGCAGGTTTCCGCGAGGCTGTTCACAACCAGCGGGGGGAGTGCGTCCTGCGCCGGCTCCTCACCGGTGAGCACGCCGCGACTTCCGACTAGGTTTCGGCTTCCCTGGGCAGGCTCGGGGTGGTCCAATCGATGGAAATCGGCATCTACACGTTCGCGGAGCTGAGTCCCGATCCGGAGACGGGGAGCGTCGTCGACGCGGCGCAGCGGATGCGCAACCTGCTCGAAGAGATCCAGCTCGCCGATCGGCTCGGCCTCGACGTGTTCGGCGTGGGGGAGCACCACCGACCCGACTTCGCGGTGTCGTCGCCGGCCGTCGTTCTCGGTGCGGCGGCCGTGCAAACGTCCCGTATTCGCCTCAGCAGCGCCGTGACGGTGCTGAGTTCGGACGATCCGGTTCGGGTGTTCCAGGATTTCGCAACCGTCGATCTGCTGTCCGGTGGAAGGGCTGAAATCATGGCCGGGCGGGGCTCCTTCATCGAGTCCTTTCCGCTGTTCGGCTACGACTTGGACGAGTACGATGAGCTGTTCGCCGAAAAGCTGGCGCTGCTGCTGCGTCTGCGCGAGAGCGAGCGCGTGTCGTGGTCGGGTAAGCACCGGCCGCCCATTGACGATCTCGGCGTCTACCCACGCCCACTGCAGGAGCGGCTGCCGATCTGGGTCGCCGTCGGCGGGACTCCGCAGTCAGTCGTGCGTGCGGGGGTGATGGGCCTGCCCCTCGCGGTCGCGATCATCGGCGGTGAGCCGGCGCGTTTCGCTCCGCTGGTGGAGCTGTACCGCGAGGCCGGCCGTGAGTCCGGCCACGATCCTTCGGAGCTTGCCGTCGGCATCAACTCCCACACGTACGTCGCCGACACGTCCCAGCAGGCGGCGGACGAGTTCTTCCCTGCCTACTCGGCGATGATGACGCGAATCGGCCGGGAGCGCGGCTGGTCGGGGATGAGCCGCGAGCAATTCGACGCCCTGCGCTCGCCGCGCGGGGCCCTGGCCGTCGGCAGCCCGCAGGAGGTGGTGGAGAAGATCCTCTACCAGCACGAGCTCTTCGGCCACGACCGATTCCTCGCCCAGATCAGCGTCGGGCACCTTCCGCACGACAGAGTCATGCGGGCGATCGAGCTGCTCGGCACCGAGGTGGCGCCGGCCGTGCGCGAAGAGGTCGCACGGCGCGCCAAGGCGCCGACCTGATCCATCGCGACATCGAGATCCCCCTCGTGGCCCCGCTCGGGGGAGGCTCCTGAATTCCCGGCACGGAGCGAGGCCACGAGGTTCTACTGACCGCTTCAACCGTCGCAGGGGTGGGCCTACGACGGGGTACGCGGCAGTTCCTAAGGGCGAACCGCGGCCACGCTGCTCGAGCCTGAGCTCCATAGGGTACCCCAACATCAGTCCGACCGAAAGCGGCCGGTCAGGCGCCTGTTCCGGTCAGTCGGTGAGCCGGCTGTGCCCCCGGGCGATGTCGGCGCTGATAGCGTTGAAGATGCCCACCAGAGCGGACGGCTGGGGCTGCGCGTAGTAGTTGCCGGGGCTCGCGATCTGCTGCAGCGCCTGGTTGGCCGTGATCAGGGGCGACTCGAAGACATCGCTGTTGCCGGCGAACTTGTTGTTGCCGTACTTGGCCCCCGGCGCCATGTAGCACTCCTCGGCGCCGGCGCCGGTCATGTCGTAGGCGATCGTGTACATGAGCACCTTTTTCGCCTTCGACGCAGCCGCAATGTTGACCGACTGCCCGCACGGTCGCGTACGGTAGGGCGACGTAGTCGAAAGGAAGCTTGGGCCGTCGTTCGCCGCGCCGTCCGACAGCAGGATGATCACCGGCTGCCAACCCTGATGTCCGTTCGCATCGAGTTCGGCCTGCGCGGCGTCGAGTGCGTTGGCATAGGCGGTCGAGCCGCCGGCCCTGACGCAGTTCACAGCCGAGACCAGCGGCGAGGCGGCGAGGAGGTTCCCGGGCGAGGACGCGTAGTCGTTGGACAGCGGGACGAACAGGTACTTGGCGGTCTGCGAGTTGTACGTGTTCGTCGATGGAGTCGTGCAGTTGCTGTTGCCGGACTTTGGCTGGAACGCGACCAGTCCGACGCTGTTGATCGCCGGATCCATCGAGCCGAGGAATGCCTTGATCCCGTCCTTGGCGTTCGTGAGCTTCTGGCCGCTCATCGAGCCCGAGCGGTCGAGCACGATCATCACGTCCAGCGGCAGACCGCCACACGGGGAGCACGCGGCCGCCTTCACCGTCAACTTGATCGTCTTGATCCCGATCACGCCCAAGAAGTGCGTGGGAACGAAGGCGGTCTCGCTCACCTTCACGGTGTTCGCCGGATTGCAGAAGTTCGGGCTGAACGAGCAATCCGTCGTCACGCTTGTGGTGACGTTCGGCACTCCGGGGATCGTGTTCTGCGCGCCGTTCTCGGAGCTCTTCGCATGGCTGGCGGCTTGCGCAGCCGCGGTGTCGGGCAGCGCCGCTGCGCCTGCGGCGACGGCGGCATCGGCTGATGCCTGCAGTGCCTGGCGGACGCGATAGGCGTTGCCGAGATCGATCACAGCTCCGCACATCAGCAGCATCACGAGCATGAAGGCGATGACCATTGGAAGCGTCTGGCCTGACGACGAAGCGAGCGAGCGTTTGCGATCTGCCATCGAGACTCCCTGGGGGCTTCCGGTGCGCGGGGTACGGAGCGGAGCGTGCTCAAGTGAGAGCAACAAGTCTCAGTGTTCGTCAGAAACGGCAGGGCGCGAATCACCCGGAGGGGTCCCCGGGCCTCCCACGTCTAGGGGAGCTGCCGCATCACCCTTCCGGGGCATACCGGCGGCTCGGTTCAGGTGACGATCGCGTCAGTCGGTGAGCCGGCTGTGTCCTCTCGCGATGTCGGCACTGATCTCGTCGAAGATGCCGACCAGCTGCAACGGCTCGGGCTGCGCGTGATACCTGCCCGGGCTGGCGATCTGCTGGAGCGCCTGGTTAGCGGTGATCGAGGGGCTTTCCGGTGTATCCGAGGAGCCTGCGGTGATGGTGCTGCTGACCTGTGCTCCCGGCGCCATGAAGCACTCCTGGGCGCCGGCGCCGTTCAGGTCGTAGGCGATGGTGTAGATGATCACGTCCCGGGACTTCGCCGCTGCAGCGATGGCGACCGACTGCGCGCAGGGCTGGGTGCGGTACGGCGACGTCGCGGGCAGATAGTTCGGGCCGTCGTTCGCGGCGCCGTCCGAAAGCAGGATCATCACCTGCTGCCAGCCCTCGCGTCCATGTGCGTTGAGCTCTGTCTGTGCCGCATCCAGTGCGTTGGCGTACGCCGTCGAGCCGCCGGCTCTGACGCAGTTCACCGCCGAGACGATAGGTGAGCTCGTGTTCAGCGTCCCGGGTGACGTGGCGTAGTCGTCGGACAACGGGACGAACAGATACGAGGCCGTCGCCGAGTTGTAGCTGTTGGTGAACGGTATGGAGCAGTTGTTGGTGCCGGTCCTCGGCTGGAACGCCACGAGCCCGACCCTGTTGATGGCGGGGTCCATGGATCCCAGGAATGCCTTGATGCCGTCCTTGGCGTACTGGAGCTTCTGGCCGCTCATCGAGCCCGAGCGGTCGAGCACGATCATGACATCCAGCGGCAGGCCGCCACACGGCGAGCAGGCGGTCGCGTGCACTGTGATCTTGATGGTGTCGATGCCGACCATGGCCAGGAAGAACGTCGGGGCGTTGGCGACCTCGGTGACCTTGACGGTGTTGGCGGGCCTGCAGAAGGTCGGGCTGTACGAGCAGTCGGTCACCACCGTGGTGGTGACGCCCGGCACGCCGGGGACGGTGTTCTGGGCGCCGTTCTCGGAGCTCTTCATGTGCGCAGCAGCTTTGGCCGCGCCGGTATCCGGGAGCGCCGAAGCGCCTGCGGCGACCGCTGCATCGGCGGACGTCTGGAGCGCCACGCGAACGCGGTACACATTGCCCACGTCGAGCACGGCTCCGCACATCAGGAGCATGACGAGCATGAACAGGACGACGATGGGTAGCGTCTGGCCCGCCGAAGCGGCTGGACTATGGGATATCGAGACTCCCTGTCGGGGGGGTCTAGTGGGCCGATACGGACCTGCTGGAGCGAAGTGCCAGGGTCAATATCGGCTCGCCCCGGGCATTGCCGATCACCCCAAGGGGGCGCGGCGGGCACGGTCGGGGTGAAGTGGAACGCCCCGTTCTGGGGATTCAGCGGACCATCAATCAGGCGCGGACGGTAACCGCCGGCTCGGGGATCTCCCAACCCATGATCTCTATCGCCCTCTGCACGTTCGCCCGGCGGCGGACCGTCAAATGCCCGCCTCGTGCGCGGCAGTCCTCCGCCCACTGGACGAGACAGGCGAAGCCGGTGGAATCGACGAACGACACACTCGACAGATCCAGCTCGAGCTCTTCCAGCGGTCGTTCCAGGCACCCGCGGAGCGCATCAGCCAGGATCGGGCAGGTGAAGAGATCCACCTCGCCGGTCGCCACGACGACGTACCGCGGGCCGTTCCACGTGCTCGTGACGCTGAGGAGGGCGCTCATCGAGGACCGCCAATAAGCCGCCTTTTGGGATCGATCAAGTCCCCATCGCGACGTGTGCCGGCTAGTGGCTGCTGACGTTCGTCCTCGGGTCGGTGCTGTCGGGCTCGTACCGGGGCGGCACGTCCGACCCGGGGAGCTGGCCGTCGACGCTGGTGGCCGCTTGGTTACGTCGGGCGAACCTCTTCAGCCGCACCGGGGCGTCGACGTCGTCGACGTTCCGCATGCCCGCCAGCACGAAGCCGATCACCGTTCCTGCGATGGCGAGCAGGACGGGGAGGCCGAAGAGCCACGTCGGGAGGCTGTCGGAGCTGCCGGTGTAGCTCTGCCGGTCGATCAGCAGGACGACGACCGCCCCTGCACCGAAGCCGATCAGCGTGCCTCCGAAGACGGTGGCGAGCTGCCTGTGCCTCGTCGCCGGCTCCTCGTCCACGATCGGCGTGCGGTCACCGACCCCTGCCTCAGGTATCACCTCGTGTCGATCATCGAGTGTCATTGGGGTCGGGTACCCCGCGCGCTGTGTTGTCAATCGTCGGGGGCGTCATGCGATCGATTTCACCGGCGCTGTGAGTAGCATGCAGCCGGTGACCGAGGTCGCCTTCACTCCGCGCTCGCCGTACGATCTGCGCCTGTCGATCGGCCCACCCGACGCCGCCCGCCGCTTCCGCGGCGGCGTGCTCGAGCTCGTCTACCCGCTCGCCGCCGGCCATGCCTTCGCACGGGTCTGGCAACGGCACGACGGGCAGTTGAGCGCGCGGATTGACGCGGATGCCGCGACGGAGGCACACGACCGCCTGGCCGAGCTGCTTGGAGTGGGGATCGACCACGGCCCGTTTTTGCGGCTGGCGGCGGCCGACACCCTGCTGCAGCCGCTTCGCAGCCGTTTGCGCGGGCTGCGGCCGATCGCGCTCGCCTCTCCGGCGCAGGCGCTGATCCGAGCTGTCTGTGGGCAGCTGATCCGATCGTCGGAGGCGCTTCGCATCGAGCGCCGCATCATGCGTGAGCACGGCCGGCCGCAAGACGGCCTGATGCTGCCGCCGACCGGCGCGCAGTTGGCCGCGACGCATCCGGCCCGGTTCGAGCGAGCCGGCCTTTCGCCGGCGCGCGCCGTGGTGCTGCAGCGCGCCGCGCGACGGCTGCGACTCGAACGGCTGGCCGACGATCCCGTCGACATCGCCCAGCGGCGGATCTGCAGGGAACCGGGCCTCGGCCCGTGGTCGGCCGGAGTGCTGATGGTCTACGGCCTGGGGAGGCATGAGCGAGGTCTGACGGGCGACCTGGCGCTGGTTCGGCTGGGCGAGCAACTCGGCGTCGACCAAGGGACGCTGCTCGACCGCTACGGCGAGTGGCAGGGCATGGCTTCGGTCTGGCTCATGCACCACCCGCTTGCCGCGGCTCGCGTGCGGCCGGGTGCAACCGGGTAGCCTGCGCCCGTGTCTCACGCCCACGGCCATGACCACGGCCACGAGCACGCCCACGACCACCCCGCGCATGGGCATTCCCACGGCCTGGTCGATCGCTCGATCCTGCGCTCGCGTGAGGGCGTTCGCACCGTGGGCATCAGCCTTCTCGTGCTCGGTGCGGCGGCGGCGATTCAGGCCGTCGTGTTCACCGTGTCGGGCTCGGTGGCGCTGCTCGCCGACCTGATTCACAACGTCGGCGACGCCCTCACGGCCGTGCCGCTCGCCATCGCCTTCTGGCTTCGGAGCGCGCGGGCGGAGCGAATCGCAGGGCTGTTCGTGGTGCTCGCGATTCTCGTCTCGGCAGGCGTCGCACTCTACGAGACGATCCGGCGGCTGCTCGAACCGCAGGATCTCTCCCATCTCGGCGTGTTGGCGGCAGCGGGCATGGTCGGCTTTGTGGGCAACGAGATCGCGGCGAGAGTGCGCTTGCGTGGCGGGAGGCGCCTCGACAGCCCGGCTCTGATCGCCGACGGGAACCACGCCCGGATCGACGCCTACGTCTCGCTCGGCGTCGTTGCGAGCGCCCTGCTCGTCTGGCTGGGGCTCCGCGTGGCAGATCCGCTGATCGGCCTGGTCATCACCCTCGTGATCCTGAAGATCACATGGGACAGCTGGCGCGTCATCTCGGCACCGCCGTCGGGGGATGCCACCGGCTGATAGCGGTCGCCCAGTAGACTGCCCGGCAAGGTGATCAAGTGGATTCCGAACGCGTTGACGGCCGCTCGGCTCGTGGCCGTGGCGCCGTTCACCGTGTTGCTCGCCCGCGCCGAGGATGCCGCCAGCTCGCCTGCGGCCGTGCTGTTCGCGGCCGCGTCGTTCACGGACTTCCTCGACGGTTACCTTGCTCGCCACGCGCACGTCCAGTCGCGGTTCGGCCGGATTGCCGACCCGGTGGCCGACCGGCTGCTGATCAACATCGCCCTGATCCTGCTCGTCTACCACGAGCGCCTGGAGTGGTGGCTGGCAGCGCCTGTGCTGCTGCGCGACGCAGTGTTGGCTGCCCTCTTCCGCGCCCGCGGCGAGCGCGACGTGCAGGTGAACATGATGGGCAAGACCGCAACAGCAGCCATCATGCTCGCGCTGTTCCTGCTCATGCTGGTCGCCGGCGACTGGCCGAAGGCGCTGTTCGTCCTCGGTGTTGCGATGTCGGTGATCGCCGGTATTCAGTACGTCCGCACCCCGGAGGGAGGCCTCGAATCAAAGCCGTCGTGATGGCAGGAGGGGAGGGCACGCGCCTTCGCCCGCTGACCTCGAATCAGCCCAAGCCGATGGTGCCGATCGTCGGCAAGCCGTGCATGGAGCACATCATCGAGCTGCTGCGCAGTCATGGCATGGACGACATCGTCGTCACCGTCGCCTACCTGCCGCAGGTGATCCGCGGCTACTTCGGGGATGGCGAGTCGCTCGGGGTGACGCTGCACTACTCGGTCGAAGAGACGCCCCTCGGCACCGCGGGCAGCGTCAAGAACGCCGAGGCGCTCCTCGACGAGACATTCCTGGTCATCTCCGGGGATGCCCTGTGCGACTTCGACCTGACCGCCATCATCGAGAGCCACCGCGCGCGGGGCGCGGCGGCCACCATCGCTCTGAAGTCGGTCGAGAACCCGCTCGAGTTCGGCGTCGTGATCATGGACGAGGACGGCCGCATCGAGCGATTCCTGGAGAAGCCGTCGTGGGGCCAGGTCTTCTCGGACACGATCAACACCGGGGTCTACGTGCTGGAGCCGGAGGTGCTGCGCGCCGTGCCCGAGGGCGAGCCATACGACTTCTCGAAGCAGCTCTTCCCCGACCTGCTCGCGCGTGGGAAGCCGCTTTACGGGTACGTCGCCGAGGGTTACTGGCTGGACATCGGCAATCTCGACCAGTACCGGCAGGCCAACTTCGACGCCCTCGACGGCCGCGCGAAGCTGCGGCTGCCGGGCATCCGCCTGCGCGAGAACGTGTACCTCGGCGACGGCGTCCAGCTGCCGGAGGTGGGGCAGATCGACGGCCCTGCGTACGTCGGCAACTACGCGAAGATCGAGCCCGGTGCGCGGATCGGGGAGCACTCGATCCTCGGGAACAACACGGTCGTCAAGGACGGCGCCACCATCGTGCGCAGCGTGATCGACTCGGGTGCCTACCTGGGACGCAGTGCGCGGGTGGAGGGAGCGATCCTGGGCAAGGGAGTCGACGTTCGCGAGCATGCCGTCATCAACGACGGTGTGGCGATCGGCGACGAGTGCTCGATCGGCGCGGAGTCGGTGATCGCCCCCGGCGTGAAGGTGTACCCGTTCAAGACCATCGAGGCGGGTGCGAACATCAACTCGAACCTGATCTGGGAGTCGCGCGGCATCACGACGCTGTTCGGCCGCGACGACGTCAGCGGGCTGGTCAACGTCGACATCACGCCGGACGTCGCCACGCGGCTCGCGATGGCCTATGGCACCACGCTTGCGCGCGGAGCGCGGGTTGTCGCCAGCCGCGATGCGCATCCTGCGTCGCGGATGATCAAGCGCGCCATGCTTTCGGGGCTGGTGTCGACCGGGATCAACGTGTCCGACCTGCGTGTGTCGATGCCCGCAGTCAACCGGCACCAGCTGAAGATCGACGAGCGGGCGGGCGGCCTGCACGTGAACGTCTCGGCGGACGATCCGGAGTTGCTGCAGATCACCTTCTTCGAGGCGCCCGGCATCCTCGTCTCGGACGCAACGCTGAAGTCGATCGAGCGGGCGTACTCCAGGCAGGAGTTCAGGCGCGTTTCGGCCGGTGAGATCGGCCGGCTGTCGTACCCCTCGCGCGCGACCGAGAGCTACGCGCAGGACCTGTTGGAGACGCTGGACGTCGAGACCATCCGCAGCCGCGGATTCCGCGTCGTGCTGAACTTCGCCTACTCGCCCGCCTCTCTCGTCGTCCCGGCCATGATCGGGGAGCTCGGCGTGGAGCTGATCTCCGTCAACGCCTTCGTCGACCCGGGCCCGCAGTTGATGCCGACGCACGAGCAGAGCCTCGACGAGACGTCACGGCTGGTGCGTGCGGTGGGCGCCGACGTCGGCATCCTGATGGACGTTGCCGCCGAGCGGATCTGGCTGGTCGATGAGGAAGGCAGGCCGATCGACGCGGAGACCTCGTTGCTACTGCTCCTGCGCGAGCTCTCGCAACAGGCCGGCACAGGATCGCTGCTGGTGCCGATCACGGAGACGCACCAGGTCGAGGAGGTCGTGAACGGCTCCGACGGGCGGCTGTCGCGCACGAAGGCGTCACTCCACGCGCTTCTCTCGGCGGCCACCGAGGACGGGGTGCTGTTCGCCGGCGCATCCGGAGGCGGCTACGTCTTCCCCGACTTCCTGGCTGCCTACGACGCTCTGGCGTCCACCGGCAAGGTGCTCGAGATCCTCGCCCGGGCCGGCCGTCCGTTGTCTGAGCTCACGGCCGGCCTGCCGCGCAGCACCTTGATCCACCGGGAGGTTGCATGCCCCTGGTCGATGAAGGGGACGGTCATGCGGCGGCTGATCGAGGAGCTCAAGGGGATGGACACCGATCACACCGACGGCATCAAGGTGTTCGAGGAGGACGGGTGGGCGCAGATGCTTCCCGACCCCGACGAGCCGGTCGTCCACATCTACGCGGAGGGCGCCACCCGGCAGGACTCCGCGCGCCTGGAGGCGAAGTACCGCGCGATGCTCGACGCGATCCTCTCGGCCGACCCGGTAGAAACCCTCAACTAGAACTTGAGGAATCCTCGGCCGGCCGGTACACTTCGTGCAAACCCGCCGATAGGACACCAATGGACGTCTTGCCCGATTTCTCGACCCTCGACGACAACGAGCTGCGCCGCCTGATCGATGATCATGTCCGTGAGGAGGAGGAGATCTCCTACCGGCGCCGTCTGCTGCACGGACGGATCGACATCCTCCGGGCAGAGCTGGTGGACAGGATCAAGCGACGGCATGGCGGCGACGACTCGCTCGCCGTCGACATCGACCGCCTGACCGAGATCCTGGCGCACAAGGGACCGCCGCCCGACATCGACGACGCCGTCGGCGACGGCTAAGGACTGCCGTGTACTGCCCTGAGTGCGGACACCACAACCGCGAGTCCGCGCGATTTTGCGCCCGCTGCGGGGCCAGCCTTCTCGAGCTGCAGGTAGCCGAAGGCGAGGCCACCATGAGCTTCGTCCCGCAGGAGGAAGCTGCGGACACGGGCGTCATGGATGCACTCGTGGAGGGCGGTGCAACGCTTGTCATCCGGCTCGGAGGCGGGCGCTCGGGCGACCATTTCCCGGTCGGCGAGCAGTTGACGACGATCGGCCGCGCCACCAACTCCGACGTCTTCCTCGACGACGTCACCGTGTCGCGGGAGCACGCCGTGCTCGAGCGGCAGCCCGACGGCCTCCACATCCGCGACCAGGGCAGCCTGAATGGCACGTACGTCAACCGCGAGCGTGTGGACGACGCTCGCCTCTCCGACGGTGACGAGCTGCAGATCGGCAAGTACCGTCTGACCTTCATCGAGCGCTGATGGCAGCCGAGCCACACGCCGCGCCCAGCAACGCCAGCCTCACCATCGGCGCCGTTTGCCGCATGCTGGGCGAGGAGTTCGACGACATCTCGATCTCGAAGATCCGGTTCCTCGAGGATCAGAAGCTGATCACGCCCCGGCGCACGCAGGGCGGATACCGGCTGTTCAGCCCCGAGGATGTCGAGCGGCTGAGGGCCATCCTGCGCATGCAGCGAGACGAGTTCCTTCCGCTGGCCGTCATTCGCGAGGTGCTGACGCAAGGGACCGCACGGCCGACCGGCGTCCGGCGCCGCCGTGCGCGCGCGCTCGCCCAGGAGCCACGGCTGAGCCTGCAGGAGCTGGCATCAGAGGCCGACGTTGACGTGCGCTTCATCCAGGAGCTCGAGGAGTACCAGCTGCTCGAGGGCCGGCGCATTCGGGCCGACAAGCCCTACACGCGCACGGACGTCGAGATCGTCACGCTCTGTCAGCGACTCGCACGCTACGGCGTCGCCGCCCGCCACCTGAAGGCGTTCCGCTCGGCTGTGGGTCGGGAAGCGGGCCTGCTGGAGCAGATTCTGGCCCCGTCGCTTCGTTCGTCCAACCCGGACCGACGGGAAGAGGGGCTCGAGGAGCTCGAGGCGCTTGCCGAGCTGACCAGCGACCTTGCGCACCTGCTGCTCGTGCGTGACCTGCACTCGCTGATCCGATAGCCGGCTCCCTCACGGGGCGTCGTACTGGATCAGCGAATGCACGTCGTACGGGTAGAGCCGGTCGCGGCCGCCCAGGAACGAGAGTTCCACGACGAACGCCAAGCCGACGACCTCGGCACCGAGCTGCTCGACCAGCTCGATCTTCGCGCGCGCTGTGCCGCCCGTCGCCAGCAGGTCGTCGTGCACCAGCACGCGTGCGCCGCGGGGAACGGCGTCGACATGCATCTCGAGCGCATCGAATCCATACTCGAGGGCGTACTTGGCGCCGACCGTCAGATAGGGCAGCTTGCCCGGCTTGCGCGCGGCGACGAAGCCGCATCCCAGCCGGTAGGCCAGTGCGGAGCCGAGGATGAAGCCACGCGCCTCCGCGCCGACGACGTAGTCGACCTTCCGAGGCTCGGCCCACTGGGCGAGTCGGTCGACCGTGGCCTCCAACGCTGCAGCGTCCGCGAGAAGGGGCATGATGTCCTTGAACACGATCCCGGGCTTCGGAAAATCGGGAATGTCACGAATCTTGCTGCGAAGATCAATCTGGTTCACGGGAGACGCGATTCTAGCGGCAGGGCCCCACGCGCGACGGACGTCTAATCCAGCGTCCTGGCACGGCCGATACAGGTGGTGAAGCACTATGTACGACGCGATACGAGCGAGCTACCGTTTCCATTGCCCGAAGCGACCCGAGGGTGGGCTCCGCGCCGTTGCCCTGTCGCGCTTCCGCAGCCTCCAGCGGCTTCCCGGCGCTGCACATCCGGCGGTCTTCCGGGTGATGTACCGATGCGACTGTGGGGACGACCATGTCGGGCTGGTGGCCCACAGCGACCTCGACTACGGGGCGCTCGGAGGAAGCGACCTGGAGTTCCGCAACCTCGTCACGGGGAGAACGGAGCCGGTGACCGACGAGTTGGTCGATCTGGCCCGGGCACAGGTGCAGCGCGGCAACTGGCCGTGGCGCCTCTTCTGCGGCTTGGAGGACAAGCTGAAGCCCGTGTTTCCGTCGAGCCTGAAGCTGCTCTGCCCGGCGGAGTCGGGGCTGGTGGGGGTGGCGATGCGGTGTCCGACGTGCGGGCATCTGTCGTTGAACGTCGTGTCGGAGAGCCATCTCGACGTGCCCTTCTACCACGACCCGGTGGTGCGGCTGATCGACCGGCCGTACGGGGATGCGCGCGATCTCACGGTCGAGCGGTTCCACGAAGAGCTGTGGTCGGCGGGCTTCGACGCCGAGCGGTCCTCGCTCGGGCCCTAGCCTGATCTCGCCAGCTTCAGCGGCGGGTCGACGATCTCGGACGCACACACGATCTGGTCACGCCCGAGTCGTTTCGCCTCGTAGAGCGCCTTGTCCGCGAGCTCGAACAGCTCTGCCGGATCGCGGGCGTGGACCGGAAAGGTGGCAACGCCTGCGCTGGCGCTGACCCCGGGGGAAAAGTCGGTGCGCGAGGTCGGCCTGGGGGACAGGTCGGCAATCGCGGTCCGCATGCGCTCGGCCACCGCGATGCCGTCGCCGGTGCGCCCGGGCACCAGCACGGCGAACTCCTCGCCGCCGAACCGGGCTGCGATGTCGGCATCGCGCTTCTCGCGTGCGATCGCCTGGCCCACGAGGTTCAGCAGGTGGTTGCCGGCGTGGTGCCCGTGCCGGTCGTTGTAGGCCTTGAACCGGTCGAGGTCGAGCAGTACCAGCGTGACGCAGCCGCCGTAGCGGCGCACCCGGGCCAGTTCCGACCGCATCGCCTCGGCGAAGAAGTCGTAGTTGCGAAGGCCGGTCAGCCGGTCTGTGAACGACCGGGCGGCAAGCGCGCGGCTGCGCTGGACGCGATGGGCGTGCAGCGCCCCGTTCGCCACGGCGGCGCCGACCAGCGCGATCCGGATGCTCCAGGGCATCGGCAGGGCCAGCGACGCGAGCGCCACCGCCGCCGCTGCAATCGGCCCGGTGGCGGCGCCCGCCGTCACGGCGAGCACAGCCGCGGTGGGGCCGAGGAGTGGGGAGGCCACCCACGCGAGCGCATACAGGATCACCGCGAGCGACGCGGTGATGACGCGCGTGTGTGTTCGCTCGCCCGTGCCAGGCACACACCCAATGTAGAGCTGAGCTCGGACGACTCCTGGCCGCCCGCTGCGGCTCCCTCAGCCGGTCAGCGGCTCCAGAACTGCAGGCGCTTCTGTGTCTGATCGAGATCCTCGCGTCGCGGGCGGGGCTCGTCGCTTGCCCTGTCCGAAGCGGCCGGGGTCGCGCCTGACTGCAGCTTGCGAGCCATCGTGCTGAGGTCCGCCTCGCGCCGCTGAAGGGCGTTTGACAGCTCGCTCAGCCGGCGCTCCTGGTCCTGGAGCTCGACCTCGCGCTCCCGCAGCGACGCGTGGAGATCCTCGGCCGCCTTGGCGCTTGCACCGTCGCGGCGTAGCAGTCCCTTCTTGCCGGCACCCGCCTGTTCGGAGAGCTGGCGAACCGCCTCCTCGCGTGCCCGGTGCTGAGCGTCGGCCCGCTCCTCGACCTCGGCCAGCCGGCGCTGAAGCACCGCCCGTTCCCGCGCGACAGCGTCCTCGGCATCCCGCAGCGCCTCGCGCTGGGCTTCGAGCTCGGCCTCCACGCGGTCGGCACGGCCCGTCACGCGCGCGACGTCCGACTCCCGGTCCTTGACCTTCACCTCTTGCAGCTCGATCGCGTCGTTGCGATCATCGAGCACCCGCTCGCGCTCGTCCAGTGCATCCTGCCGCCGGTCAAGCCGCTGCTCGCGGCGCTCGATGTCGCCCTCGGCAACCTCGAGGTGGGCCTCGCGCTCGCGGAGGTCGGCTGTCAGACGCTCGACGGCCACCTCCGCATGCTTCTCGGCGCTGGCCAGCGCCCGGTCGGCTGACTTCTTGACGCGCTCGGCCTCACGGTTGAGCGCCTCGGTCTCGGTGCGCGTCTTGCGGACGTGCTCCTCCGCCTGCTCGACAGCCGTCTGGCGCACGTCGAGCTCGGCGAGCTTCGCCTCGACGAGGACGAGGCGGCGCTCCTTCTCGTCCAGGCCTGCGACCCGGGCGTCAGCCTCAGTGGCACGACGCTCCGCGTCCTCGCAGTACTGCTCGAGCCGCTCATGCTCCTCGCGGGCGCGGGCGACGACGTTGTCGACCTCGGCGATGCGCTGGTCGGCGCCGGCCACCGCGGCCTCGCGCTCTGCCACGGCGCGCTCCAGCTCGGCCACCTCGGTGGCACGCTGCTCGATGGACTGAAGCTCGAGCTCCAGCTTGGCAAGCTCCTTGGTGCGCTCCTCCACCTGGCGAAGAACCTCGTCGGCCTCGGCCGACCTGCGATCGCCCTCGGCGCGAACCTCCGCCAGCCGCGTCTCAGCCGACTCGATCATCGCCTCACGCGAGGCGATGGCCTGCTGGGCTTCGGCAAGTGCGGTCTGGGCTGCGGCCATGTCGTCGGCCTGCCGCTGGAGATCGCTCTCACGCCGCTTGCCGTCCGCGGTCTCGCGCTCGGCATTGGCAAACGCCTCCGCGGCTGCCTGCTCGCGTGCCGCCAGCTCCGCGTCGCGTGAGTTGAGCGCCGTCTCCTGCTCGCGGATCCCGCGCTCGCGGGCGTCGAGGTCGACCCGCGCGGCCTCGATGTGAAGCTCCTTCTGCTTCTGGACCTTCTCGACCTTCTTGGTGCGGTGCTCGCGGTCGGCGACCTCTGCCGCGCGGGCCTCGAACGTCCGCTCGTCACCGTTGCCGGCGGTGGACGCGGCTGCCTGCAACTGCTGCTCGAGGTCGGCCACGGCCGCTTCCAGCTCGTCCACGCGGCGGCGCTCGGCCTCGCTCACGGGCCGCTCGCCCTCCAGCGCGCCCTCGATTGCGGCCTCGCGGCGCTCGAGGTCGGCGTGAAGCTCTTCGAGTGCAGTCTCGCGGGCGCCGATGGCCTGCTCGCGCTCCTCGAGATCAGGCGACGTGGCGCTCGGAGCGCCTGAGGCGATACCTTCGCTGACCGCCAGGGCGGCCTCGCGCTTGGCGAGCTCGCGCTCGCGGCGGGCAAGACGGGCCTCGCGCTCGGCGAACACGACCTTGGCCTGCTCCTGGAGTGCAGCCTGCTCGCGGCGGATGCGATCCTCCGCATCCTGCAACGACTTGACGCGCTGCTCCATCGCGCGGCGAAGGCCGCCGCGGCCGCCCTCGTCGCTCTCGGCCTCAGGTTTTCCGGCGTGGCCGTCGATGTCCGCGTCGCTCATGGCTGTCCTACCCTTTCGAGACTTGTGATGATGTCGGTATGGATCCCGCACAGCCTCGGTGGCCGCGCGGCGCGGTATGCCGCACCCTGTGATATCGGCGCGAAAACGCGGAGCCTTGAGAGCCGGATGACGCGCCGTCGAGGGCACCCGGAAAGGGGATGAACGCAGCACCCGAACGCCGCATACTGAGGCAATCGTGGGAGCCGCCGTGGTTCGGTGGGCGGGCCTGGCGCCCCACAGTCCCGGCTTCGGCCGGCTTATTCCCGACCGGCGGGCGTGCGGCTCCAGCGCCCGTCGGGTTCGTTTTGCGCAAAAGGACGAAACGCGTGTCCTGAAACGCCAAACGCCCCCGGCGATGCTGGGGGCGTTCGATCAAGTCCGAGCGTTTTCTTGGCTACCGAGCGGTTCTGGCTCGGGATGGGAGAAGGTGCGCGGTTGTCAGCAACGTCCTCCCCGGGCGCATCCGGCGCTCAAGCTTCTGTGCCCGATGCCGATATGCCCGGTGCCAAGACCCTGAAGTGATTTACCAACCCTTGACGGACATCTGATCCCTCTTTTCAGTGAGATTCACGTACCCCGATTGGGGGAGAGAGTACACACTCGACAGGGTGATGTCAAGTCTTGTCCAATTCCTGCTAGCGCATGCCCAATAACTTGACCGCAACTCGCATCTACACCGTCGTCTCAGCCGTTATCGCGGCCGGAGGGCTGGTGGCTTCGTTGGCGTTTTACGGGGTGGGGAGGTGGGAGGTCCTCGCCGTCCTCGCGGTGGTCGCGGTTATCGCAGAGGCGCGGAGCATGCCGCTCACGCCGAAGCTCGAGCTCGCGGTGTCGTTCATCCCGATCGTGCTCGCGGGCGTGCTGTTCGGGCCGGGCGCAGGCGGCCTCGCGGGGTTCATCTGCATGCTGGGCGACCGCAGCGGCCCCCTCGCTCGGTATGTGACGTGGGCGTCGAATCGCACCATTGAGGGCATGGTGGCCGGCGTTGGCGCGGAACTGGTTCTGCAGGCAATCGGCCGGTCGACCTTGCTCGACTATCTGTTTGCGACGCTGGCGGCGGGCATCCTGTACGTCAGCTGGGACATGACGGCGCTGCTGATCGTCGCGAAGCTGCGGGGCTTCATGACCACTCGCGAGGTGATCGAGCAGCTGCGCGCGGCGGAGGGGCTGACCATTGCGCTCTACACGCCGCTGACCGCGCTCTACGCCTATGCATACGACGGCGCCGGGGCCATCGTGCTCGCGTTCTTCGCGATCCCGCTCCTGGCCGCCCATCTGAGCTACAGCCTCTACTCGCGGCAGAGCCAGCTGATCACCGAGCTGACGAGCACGAACACGCGGCTGGAGGAGGTCAACAGGGTGCTGAGGCGCGTCAACCTCAGCTTCGCCGCCGCGATGGTGCGCGCCCTGGATGCCCGTGATGCCTACACGGCCGGCCACTCGGCTGCGGTTGCGGTGTACTCACGCGACATCGCCCGCGAGATGGAGATGGACGAGGACGCAATCACGCTTGTGCACCTGACCGGGCTGGTGCACGACATCGGCAAGATCGGCGTGAGCGCCGAGGTGTTGCAGAAGACGTCCGCCCTGAACGACGAGGAGTGGGCGGAGATGCGCCGCCACTCCGAGATCGGCGCAACGATTCTGGTGGAGGTGGAGGACTACGCCGAGGTGGCGGGGATCGTCCGCTCCCACCACGAGCGATTCGACGGTGCCGGCTACCCGGACGGCCTCGCTCGCGACGAGATCCCGCTGCTTGCACGGGTGATCGCTGTGGCGGACGCCTACAACGCCATGACGTCCGACCGTCCTTACCGCAAGGCCATGCAGCCCGAGGTTGCGATCCAGCAGCTCGTGAACGGGCGCGGCAGCCAGTTCGAGGCCGACATGGTCGATGCCTTCGTACAGGTGCTTGAGCGCGAATCGGAGCCGTATCGCACCGGCGTGCTGGCCGACTTCTCGCTCGAGGCCATGCAGCACGGAACCCTGTCGCCGAACCCGGCGCCGGTTCTTCGGTCCGCCGCGGCCTAGCCGTTTCCGAGCATTGGGCGCTGTGAGGCCGTGCCGAAAGACTCAAGGTGGGGAGATCGTGACCCGATATGACACCCAGTGACTGAGTCTCAGCTTTTTCAGGCCCTCGCGGGGGTCGCCCACCGGCTGTCGCAGCCCGGCGCATCTTCGGATGACATCGACGGCGCGCTCGCCGGCCTCAGCTCAGCCACCGGCGTTGACTGCGTTTTGACAGACGGTCGACTGAATCTGCGCTGGGACGACGAGATGTCCGACGAGTTGCATGGGGCCTTCGAGGAGGCGCTTGCCGCGCTCCTCGCGCTGGCGCGCGAAGCGCAGAGCCGCACGACTGAGGGCGTCCTCGACGCCCACGCTTTCGATCACGAGTTGCAGCGGTGCGCTTCGGCCGCTCGCTGGCGCGACAAGCGGCTGTCGATTGCGGTGTTCGAGGTGGAGGGATTGGCCCTCTGTCCCGGCGTCGACGGCAGGCATGTCGTCGACCTCGTCGGAGCTGCCGCGCGGGGCGCCGTCCGCCACGGCGATGTCGTCGGTCACCTGGGCGCTTCGCGGTTCGCACTGCTGTTCCCGCGTGCCGGCACCTTCGAGGCCCGCGCCGCCTTCCGGCGTGTGAAGCAGACCCTGTCCGCGATCGAGGGCGAGGAGCTCTCGTGTACCTGGGCCGGCTTCGCCGAGCTCGAGGAGGACGGCGACACCAACCTGCTCAGCCAGGCCCTCGCCCGCCTCAACGCCGCCCGCCTGCGGCAGTCCTACACCGGCCCGTTCCACCCGAGCAGCCCGACGCACCCGCTCGCCGGCTGAGGTCGTCCCGCCGTTCACGCAGGTGCCAGGCACCTGGATGAACGCTTGAGCACCGCCGGCGCCCGCCATGCCTGGCGGTGTATCCACCCGCGTATTCCGGAATCGCGCTCGCCACACTCCGCGCACACGCGCAGCTCGCGCTTGGGGCGGGCCGTTCATCCGCCCAAGCACCCCTGTGCGCGTCTCCCCGAAACCGCCATGAAACGCGTGCTGCGGCTGCGTGGGGCGGAGGAGGGGGCAGAACCGGTCAGGGGCCGTGACGCGCCCTGGGGCGGCGTCACGGCCCCTGACGTGGGCCGGGACTCTCGTCGTGGTCTAGCGGCCGTTGACGGCCACTTCGACCATGTGGAAGTTGGTGCTGCCGGTGCCGAGCTGCGACACCTTGACGTCCGCGCCGCCGGCAAGCGCGCCGGTGTAGGCGAGTCCGCTGACCGGGATCTCGAGGACGCGCCAGTCGCCGGAGCCCGTCTTGTCGACGGTGACCGCCGAGTCGGACCCCCAGCGCACCTCGAACGAGGCGTTGCCCGCGTCCAGGTAGTAGACCTTCAGGGTCGTCTCGCTGGTCGCGATGGCGGCCTTGAACGCCGGATCGAGCTGGAAGCTCATGGCGTCCTTCGCGGTGCCTCCGACGACCTGGCGGGCGTGGCGGCCATACCGCTGCGCCGGGTTGCCGATCGGCGATGCCCCGGAGTTGCTGTTGACGGCGACCGATGTGGCATCCGCGTTCAGCTGTGCCATGTGCAGGCTGTAGTTGCCCGGCAGACGCCCGCTGCCCTGACGCAGCGCGACCCAGGCACCCGGCGAGGTGCCGGGGTCGGCCTGATAGCCGGCGTACGTATTGGCAAAGTCGAACGTCTTGCGGAACTCCGGGTTCGTGTCGGCCATCGCCAGGTCGGAGCCGTAGACGGCGATCGCTCGGGTGCCCTTGTGGAGCTCCATCAGGATGCGCCAGTACTCCCAGCTGACCAGGTGCCGCTTCGTGCCGTTCTTTTGCTCCCAGTAGGCGTTGCCGGTGCCGTTCTTGACCTTGTTGAACGCGAACAGGTCGAACGCGTCACGCACAGGGTCGGGATCGGGATCGGACGCGGTGCCCATCATCCACGCGCCGCCGGCTCCAAGCCAGTCGGTGGGCGAGTGGCCGGGCCACTGCGTCCACAGCTGCACGCGCAGGGCGACGTTGATCTCGGGCAGAAGCGCCTGCCGGTAGAGGTTCATCACGTCGTAGTAGTACGAGTTGCGAATCTCCTTCGACCACTTCGCCGCGAAGTTCTTGTTGCCCGCTGCCGGAACGCACGTGTAGCCGGCGGGAAGATCGGTCAGCTCCGTGCCGATCGCGTTCGGAGAGGCGCGCACCAGGGCGACCGTCGACTTGTACGGCGACGACTTCAGATGCGCGGCCAGTGCGTTGACCAGGTCGGACTGGATCGCCATGTACTTCGGATCCCAGTACTGCGGTGCGTCCTGACCCTTGACGGCGCCGCATCGCGACACAGCCTTGAACAGCCACGAAGGCTTCGCCGTCGTGCTGTTGACCTGCACCGTGGCGACCTTGCCGATGCTGTTGAAGTACGCCAGCTTCGAGTCGAGGCTGCTCCAGTTGAAGGTCGAGCGCGTCGGCTGGATTGCCGACCATTCGACGGTGATCTGTCCACCCTTGATGTAGGGCTTCGTGACGGAAGCATCCTTACCCCAGACCTGGTAGATGCCCGCGGGTGGCAGCGTCGCTGCCGAAGCGACGGCCGGCATGACCGCCACAGCGCAGAACGCGCCAAGAATGACGCAGGTGCGTCGCAGCATGAGAAAGACCCCTCAATCGCCGCTCGGGCGGCGTCGTTTCGTGGCCTTAGTTTCGGCCACAAAAGGGTCATCGGCGCTCGGGAGGCAGCGAGCATCCCTGTGCGGGCCATCCTGCGTCCCCCGAACGGAGTAGAGGCAACCCACCACAAAGGGTGGGGGCCTCTACCGGTGCGTGATGCTCAGCGGGATTCGGACACGTTCATCTTCAACTTGTCATAACCGGCATTATCGAGCGTGGAGCCGAAATGCTCCGAATCGGCCTGGCAGCAGGCCGGCCGGGCTCACGGCGGCGCGGCCGCGGCATCGGGCTTGCCCTTGTGCAGCCGCAGCTTCCACGGCAAACGGCGCAGCATCAGCGACAGGCAGATCGCCGCCACTATCGCGTTGGAGATCGTGATTGCGAACTGCATGCCGACGCTGAACGACAGCACCGCCGATCGCGTGGTCACGCCGTTGAACATGTAGACCAGCAGCGCCTGCTGCGGGCCGATCCCGCCCGGCGTCAGTGGCATCAGTGTCGCAATACTGCCTGCCGCCAGGGCGAGCACGGCGTCGGATACGTCGGCGGGGATGTGGAAGGCCTGCAGGAAGGCGAACATCGCGGCAGCCCGGCACGCCCATCCGAGCGCCTGGAAGACGACCACGCGGCGCAGGTAGAGGTTCGGGGTGTGCAGGATCGCCAGGCCGTCGCTGACGCGGTCCCAGAAGCGGTTCACGTGCCCCTCGATCCACGTGAATCCGAATGCAAGCGCAATCAGTGCGACTGCGAGCACCACCGCGAGCGCCTTGCCGTGATCGGCGAAGAACGTGAACTCGAACGCTCCCAGCCCCTTCGAGAGGTCTGGTGTCCCCGGGATCGCCCCGGCGCTGAACGCCCAGATCAGGAGGATCGAGCCGATGAAGATGTCGAACAGCGTCTCTGCCAGCAGACTGGCCGTGATGGTGGTGTACGGCGTGTCCGGGACGCTTCGGTGCACCAGGTAGACCTTCATGACGTCGCCGCCGCGCGCGGGGATGATGCTGTTGATCCCGACGCCCGCCAGATACGCGCCGGTCACCGTCCGCCAGCGGATCCGCTCCTGCGGGTGTGCCGCCTGCAGGATGTTGCGCCAGGCGGTCGCGCGCAGGACGAGGTTCGCGAAGTGCAGGACCAACGCGATCAGGAGCGCCTTGAATCCGACATCCGACAGCTCGCCGCCGAATGCCGACGTCGCGTCAAGGAATGCTCGTACCGAGTCCACCCGAACAGTCTGCCAGGTTGTCGCGTCGTCACGGCACCGATTCCGAGCGCCGGATCGAGCGGGCGTCCAGCCCCCGAGGCCGGTCTATTGTGGGTGGGCACCGAAGCCCAGCTTCAGCAAGGGGAGATCATGACCACACTCCAGAACCGGCCGAACACCGCGCTCCTCGTCGTCGACGTGCAGAACGGCGTCGTCGACGGGGCCCACGAGCGCGACGCGGTGGTGGCGAACGTCGGCAGCCTCGTCGAGAAGGCACGGCGGGAGCAGGTCCCCGTCGTGTGGGTGCAGCACTCCGACGAGCAGCTTGCGACGGGGACGGACGACTGGCGGATCGTCCCCGAGCTGACACCGGGCGACGCCGACGCGCGCGTCGAGAAGACCTACGGCGATTCCTTCGAGGACACCACCCTCGAGACCGTGCTGTCGGGGCTCGGCGCCGGGAGACTGGTCGTCGTCGGCGCGGAGACCGATGCCTGCATCCGTTCGACGCTGCACGGCGCGCTCGTCAGAGGGTACGACGCGACCCTTGTCAGCGACGCCCATACGACCGGCGACCGGACGGCATGGGGAGCGCCGCCGCCGGATCAGGTCATCGCGCACACGAACCTGTACTGGACATACCAGACCGCGCCGGGGCGTACGGCCGGGACGGTCGAGACCAAGGATGTCGACTTCGGCGGTTAGTCCCTGCCGGGCAGGAAGTCGCGCAGATCCGGATTCTTCGACTCCAGCTCGCGCAGCGCCCGCGTCTCGATCTGGCGGACCCGCTCGCGGGTGACGCCGATCTCGGTGCCGACCTGCTCGAGCGTCGCGGGCTCGCGATCGCCGAGGCCGAACCGCGCTTCGAGCACGCGCCGTGTGCGCTCGTTCAGCCCTTCCAGGGCCTCGAGCAACTCCTTCGTGCGCTCGTTTCCGGCGACCTGATCCTCGGGCCGGCGGGCGTGGACGTCCTCCACCATGTCGGCGAACAGTGACTCGCCGTCACCGACGGGCGCTTCGAGCGAAACGGGGTCCTCGATCATGCGGCGCAGCTCGATCACACGCTCCACCGAGATCTCGAGCTCTGCGGCAAGCTCGCTGGGAAGCGGATCGCGGCCGAGCGCCTGCGTCAGCTTGCGGTTCGCACGGTGAAGCTTCTTGATCACGTCGAGGATGTGCAGCGGCAACCGGATGGTGCGGCCCTGGTCGGCGATCGCGCGCGACATCGACTGGCGGATCCACCACGTGGCGTATGTGGACAGCTTGTAGCCACGGCGGTAGTCGAACTTCTCGACGGCCCGCATCAGCCCCATGTTGCCCTCTTGGATCAGGTCGAGCAGGGGCACGCCGGACGACGAGTATGCCCGTGCCATGCTGATCACCAGGCGCAGGTTGCACTCCACGAGGCGGGCCTTGGCCAGCTCGTCACCCATGTCCTTGCGACGCGCGAGGTCAAGCTCTTCGGCATGCGTCAGCAACGCACCGTCCCCGATCTGGCGGACGTAGGTGTGCAGAAGGTCCACGGCCGGCGCGGTGCCCTCGGCGAGGTCGATCTCCTCGGCGTCGGGTGCGTCCGGGGAATCGAGCCCTGCAGCGGCTTCGGGGGTGGTGTCGTCGTCGGTTGGCGCAGTGCTCAAGTGCTGTCCTTGGTTGCATGGAGACGCCTTTCGCCCCCGTGCCCTTAGATCGGCCGCCGATGGGCCGCTCTTGAGTGGAATCGGATTTCGTTGCGGATCGTCGCGTATGTGTTGACGCCGACGGGGGATGTGCTGCAACGCATCCCCGCCGACAACGTGGCTATGACGATGGAGTTGCTGGGGCGCGTCCGCGGGCGCATCCGTCCGGCTGACGCCGAACGGCTGGCCGGCTGCTGCGCGCATGCGCACGTACCCGATCACCCGGCCGAGGACGGCTACCGCTATTACGACCTCGGCGGCGAGTTGCCACCGTTCTACGTCCGCCGGTTCGAGTTCGACGGCAGGACGGCCGCCGTCACGCTCACGGCGCCGGTGGAAGCCTCCTCAGGCGACGACGCCGAGCGCGGCGCACCGGCGATCGCGCGCGTCGGCGTCTCCTACGGCATGCGCCGCATCCCGTTCGACGACGTCCTCACCGCCGAGCTTCTGCCCGGCGAGTCGGCACTGCTGGCGCGCATCGTGATCGAGGCGCTGCTCGACCTGCAGCTGCTCGAGCCCGCCGGCTGCCCGCTCTGCGCCTAGACGACGCGGCCTTCGGGCGAGACTTCGACGTTCTGGTTCTGCAAGCGCCTGCGGATCAGGAACTGGAATGTCGACCACGCGCCGCGGCGCGCATCGAACATCCGATACACCTGCCACTCGGTCAGCATCGTCGGATCCGCCCGCCGCGCCTGCGCCCAGTCGGCGAACTTCGGCAGCCGGCCGGCCCGCAGGGCGAGTGCGGCACCCTGGTCGATCGCCCGCTCCAGCCGCTCCTCCCCCACCGGCACGTCGAATCCGGCTTCCTTGAGGGCATTGTTCAGCGATCCGAACGTGTGCCAGTACAGCGACTTCGACGGCATCGACCCCTTGCGGGCCTCGATGTCCTTCGCCGTCGGCACCCGTCCCAGCTCATCGCCGAGCCGGCGCAGCAGCTGCAGCAGCTCCTCGCGCGTCGCAAACCTGCGCGGCACCAGGCCCGCCAGACGCTTCGCACGGTTCCACGACTTGAAATGCTCGATCACCGTCTGTGGATGGACGGTGGTCTCCGAATCGGCCTCGAACTCGCGCATCGTGGGCGACCGGCCAAGTCGCTTCGCGCATGCCCGCAGCTCGTCAAGGATGTGCTCGTCCGAGTAGCGCTTCCGCATCCCGGCCTGGAACGCCTCGAGCTGGCTGCGGTCGATCCCCTCAATCGCCCGGTACACCGTCTTGCGCCTCATGACCCTAGTCTTTCGCTCCGAAAGCCCTGTCTTCACCGCAATGGTGCAGACACTGACGCCCCGAATAGCCCGTGGGGCAACGAGCATAGCAAACCGGCAAGATCCTGCAAGCGCGCGCTCGTTCCTTGTCCTGAGCCCAACGCCTCTTCGCCTGAGATATGTCGGTAGGATGAAGATCGTTGTGACCACGCATCCCCGCGAACGTGTAGATGAGCGCTTCTGCCTGATGATGCAGACCGCAGAGCGAATGCGGCGCCGGGCCTGGCAGGGCTACCTCGACAGCACCCGTGCCACCGGCTCGTACAACGAGGTCGAGCCGGCCGCGTGGGCACGGCTGCAGGAGCGGCTGGCCGGGATCGACGAAGAGTTGTTGCAGGCACTCGCCGAACACGACTAGCTCGTGCTCTTCCGGCTCAAAGCGGAGCTGGCCAGGACGGCCGCCACGCTGTCCCGTGCGACCGGTCGCGGCGGGGGAACGACGCTTCCCGGCAAGTTGTTGCTGGGACTGGAGCCGCGCGCGATCGAGCGGCTCGGCGCACGGCTGACGATGGGCTCCGCCGTCGTGTCCGCGACGAACGGCAAGACGACGACCGCGAAGATGGCTGCCGCCATCCTGGAGCCCGAGGTTCCGCTCTGCCGCAACACGGCGGGGGCAAACCTCGCCTCAGGGGTGGCATCGGCGCTCCTCGATGCCCGGGCGGCACGTATGGGGTTGTTCGAGGTCGACGAGGCCGCGCTGCCGGGAGTGACAGCCGCGCTGCACCCGCGCTCCGTCGTGCTCGGCAACCTCTTCCGCGACCAGCTCGACCGCTACGGCGAGCTGGAGCTGGTCGGCGAGCGCTGGCGCCGAATGGCGGCCGGCCTCGCCGACAGGACGCTTGTCTGCAACGCCGACGATCCGCTCGTCGCGTCGATCGGCCGAGACAGGGGCACGCTCTGGTTCGGCATCGACGACCCCGCCGCGGGGCTTCCGGCCCTCCCCCACGCCGCCGACTCGAAATGGTGCGTCCGCTGCGGTGAGCGCTATCAGTACGACGCCGTCTACCTCGGGCATCTCGGCGCCTGGCGATGCCCAAGCTGCGGCGATAGCAGGCCCGGGCTCGACGTGGTCGCACGAGACATCCAGGCCGAGGGACTCACCGCCGTGCGGTTTCGGCTCCAGACGCCGCTCGGAGAGGAGCAGGTGCGTCTGCCGATGCCCGGCCTCTACAACGTCTACAACGCGCTGGCCGCGGCCGCGCTGGCCGTGCATGCCGCCGGAGTGACGCCGGAGCGCATCCGCAGCGGGCTGGAGCGGTTCTCGGCCGCGTTCGGCAGGTTCGAGCGGGTCGAGCTCGCCGGCCGCCCTGCCGTGCTGCTGCTGATCAAGAACCCGGCGGGGACGAACGAGGTGATCCGGACGCTGGCCCAGGATCCCGCGCGAAAGACGCTGCTGCTCGCGCTGAACGACCGGATCGCCGACGGGCGGGACGTTTCCTGGATCTGGGACGTGGACTTCGAGCTGATGACCGAGCAAGTCGACCATGTCGTCGTCACCGGCACGCGCGCCGCCGAAATGGGCTTGCGACTGAAGTACGCGGGCGTCGACCCGACCGTCATCGACGTCGCCCGGCCGGCCGATGCCCTCGACCTGGTCGGCCGCCGGGGCGAGGGCCCGGTCTACCTGCTTGCCACCTACACCGCGATGCTCGACCTGCGGCGCCGCCTCGCCGAGCGCGGCATCGTGAAACCGTTTTGGGAGGAGGCTGCGTGAGCGCCGTCCGCGTCTGCCATCTCTACCCGGAGTACCTGAACATCTACGCCGATCGCGGCAACATCGCCGTGCTCGAGCAGCGCACCGCGTGGCGCGGCATCGAGCTGTCGGTGGTGTCGGTTGGCCCCGGTGAGAGCCTTCCGGATGCCGATCTGTACTACCTCGGCGGCGGCCAGGATCGCGACCAGCTGCTGATCGCCCCCGACCTCCTCAGGCATGCCGACTCGCTGCGCTCGGCGGTCGCCGAAGGAGCCGGCGTGCTGGCGGTGTGCGGCGGGTACCAGCTGCTCGGCCACGGCTACCGCGGCCATCAGGGTGACGACATGCCCGGGATCGGGCTGATCGACGCGACGACGGTCGCGGGAGCCCGGCGGATGATCGGCAACGTCGTCCTGGAATGCGAGCTCGATCCCGGTGACCGCCGCACGCTGGTCGGCTTCGAGAACCACGCCGGCCGCACGCGGCTCGGGCCCGGCACGGCCCCGCTTGGCCGCGTGGTGCACGGCAACGGCAACGACGGCGAGAGCGGCTTCGAAGGCGTCCACGCCGGCACGGTCATCGGCACGTACGTCCACGGGCCGCTCCTTCCCAAGAATCCGTGGCTCGCCGACTGGCTGATCCGCCAGGCTCTGGCCCGCCAGGGGCGCACCGAGCCGCTGGAGCCCCTCGATGACGGCCTGGAGCTGGAGGCCCACCGCGTGGCCGAGCACATCGCGGCCCGCTGAGTTTTTCCGGCATCCGCAGTCGTACAGTGAGAGCCCACGAACGGGAGGCACCATGTCACGACTCAGGTTCGATATTTCCATGTCACTTGACGGTTACGTCGCCGGCCCGAATGCGTCAGTCGATGTGCCGCTCGGCGAGGGCGGGGAGCAGCTTCATGAATGGATCTTCGGGCTTGCGAGCTGGCGCGATCCCCATGGGCTCGAGGGCGGCGAGACCGGCCCTGACGATGCCGTGATCCAGGAGTCGCTGGAGGCGACGGGGGCGGTTCTGATGGGCAGGAAGATGTTCAGCGGCGGGCAGGGGCCGTGGGCGGACGATCCCAACCGCGACGGCTGGTGGGGCGACGATCCTCCGTTCCGAAAGCCGGTGTTCATCCTCACCCACCACGCTCGCGAGACCGTGACGTACGCCAACGGAACCAGCTTCACCTTTGTCACCGACGGCATCGAGTCGGCACTCGAACAGGCGCGCGAGGCGGCCGCTGAAAAGGATGTGTCGATCGGAGGCGGCGCCGACGCCGCACAGCAATACCTGGCGGCCGGGCTGGTGGACGAGCTCGAGCTCCACGTCGTACCGGTGCTGCTGGGCGGCGGCGTCCGGCTATTCGACCGGCTGGGCGGGAGCCCTCCGTTGCTTGAACTGACGCGTGTGGTCGACTCGCCTACCGTGACGCATTTGCGGTACGGCGCCATTCGGTGAAGAAAAGGAGCGTAAGCCCTTTTTCTTCACCTGGCCCAGAGCTGACCGAGATGCACGAACGGGTCGCCGGGCCGCCAGCGTTCCAGGAACCGGTGGATCGGCGGCCGCAGGTCGAGCGTCGGGAGCTCGTGAATCTGGACGAGACGGTGGCCGCGGATCGATGCGTCGGTGGTGCCGATCCCGGCGAACTGGTGGTCGGCGACGTCGCCGGCGAAGATCAGGTGAATCACGTGCTTGCGGGGGCGGCTGCCCGACGGCGAGATGGTCTCCGCCAGGGCGATCGGGCCGTCCAGGCGCACCGAGGTCAGCGCGCACTCCTCGTCGAGCTCGCGCAGCAGCGCCTCGTGGAGCGACTCCCCCTCCTCCACTCCACCCCCGGGCAGCAGCCAGTAGGAGCGGGTCAGCTTGGTGTGGTTACAGAGCAGCACCGCGTCGCCACGGCGGATCAGCGCCGCGACTCGAACGCGTGGCCCCTCGCTCACTTGGAGCGCACCGCCGACGAGCCGAACCCTTCGGCTGCGCGCTGAGACTGCGGCAGCTCCTCCACCTCCACCAGCTCCACCCGGGGGACGGCGAGGATTACGAGCTGCGCGATCCGGTCGCCGACCGCAATCTCGAACGCGTCCGACGGATCGGTGTTCTGCAGGACGATCCGAAGCTCGCCGCGGTAGCCGGCGTCGATCAGGCCGGGCGAGTTCACGACCGTGATGCCGTGACGCGCGGCGAGACCCGACCGCGGCTGCACGAACCCGGCGTGCCCCGGCGGGATTGCCACTGCGAGCCCGGTGCCCACCGTCCGGCGCTCTCCCGGCTGCAGCGTCAGCTCTTCGACGCTTGCCAGGTCGAGGCCGGCATCGTCCTCGTAGGGTGCGCTGGGGATACGCGCGTCAGGGTGCAGCCGCCGGATCTCGACGGACACGCTCACGGGCCGTCGGTGCGGTAGGCCTCGAATCGGCTCACCAGTCGGCGAGGCAGGCGGGCGGTGACGAGCACCCCGTCGGGAACGTCCTCACGGGCAGTGATCGGCGCGCCGCTCTCGTACAGGGCCGACAGCTCCGCGCCGCTGTCGTGCGGCATCAGCAGGCGCACATCGACGTACCGGTCGGCGAAGAACTCGGCCACCCGGCGCTGCAGCTCGTCGATGCCCTCACCCGTGTGGGCGCTGATCTGCACGGCATCCGGCCGCCGGTTGCTCAGGCGGCGCCGGGTGAGCGGGTCGACCAGATCGATCTTGTTCAGAACGAGCAGCTGCGGGATCTCCTTTGCATCGATGTCGTCCAGCACCGCGCGCACGCTGGCCAGCTGCGCCTCGAGCTCCTCCTCGTCGACCGAGGCGTCAGCGACGAGCAGCACCAGGTCGCCGGCAAGGGTCTCTTCGAGTGTCGCCGCGAATGCCTCCACCAATCCGTGCGGGAGCTTGCGGATGAACCCGACCGTGTCGGTGACGAGGTAGGAGCGGCCGCCTTCGCGAAACGATCGCGTGGTCGGGTCGAGCGTCTCGAACAGCCGGTTGTTGACGCTCACTTCGCTTCCCGTCAGCCGATTCAGCAGGGTCGACTTGCCCACGTTCGTGTACCCGGCCAGGGAGACCGTCGGGCTCTCGTTGCGGCCACGCTCGCGCCGCATCACGTCGCGGCGGGATGCGACCTCACGCAGCCGTCCCTTGAGCAGCGAGATCCGGCGGCGCGCCATCCGGCGGTCGGACTCGAGCTGCGACTCACCGGGACCGCGGGTGCCGATGCCGCCACCGAGCCGCTCGAGGTGCTTCCACATGCCCCGCATGCGTTGCAGGTTGTATTCCAGCAGTGCGAGCTCGACCTGGAGCTTGCCCTCGGCGGTGTGCGCGTGGTCGGCGAAGATGTCGAGGATCACGGCCGTCCGGTCGAGCACCGGCATGTCGAGCGCCTTCTCGAGGTTGCGCTGCTGGCGGGGGCTCAACTCATCGTCGGCGACGACGACGTTCGCGTCGGCGCTCGCAAGCTGCGGCTTGAGCTCGTCGACCTTGCCCGGGCCCATGTAGAGGTTCGGATGCGGGCGCTCGCGGTGCTGGACGAGCTCGCCGACCGTCGCGACGCCCGCCGTGCGCAGGAGCTCCTTGAGCTCGGACAGGTCCTCGGTCTCCGGCGTGACGCTCAGCACGAAGG
>JAWVEN010000008.1:0-219084 GCA_033856675.1 Gaiellales bacterium
CTGCTCGACCGCGGCAAGACGCCCAAGGAAGCCAAACGCTGCATCAAACGCGCCCTCGCACGCCACTTCTACAACCGCCTCAAAGACCTGCAGCTAGTCGCCTTGACAACATAGAAGCGTCCGAAAGCGGGATGGTTGACACCATATTCCCGCGTCACGCTGGATGGCTGTCGTCCGTGGAAGTCCACGAACGTCCGGGGTTGTGGGGGCTGACTGGCACTCGCTCGACTGGCACTCGACTGGCACGCGAACGTCCATCCACAGGGGGGTTTGAACTCTGAACTTCAGTCCTTGCAGTTGCGGCGCCGTTCGGCGCGGTCGGTGATGCCGCTTGTCTGACTGGACGGCCTGGTACCCCAGGCCGTGCTTGGTTTGGCGCCGTCGGGCGCGGTTGCGATCGGAACTGGCGGAGCGGGCGGTGAACACCGAGCCGCCGCGGGTGACGCTGCGGTCCGAATCGGAGTAGGTAGGGCGGGGCGATGGTGCTCGAGCACTACCGCGCCTTCAAGGATGCGCTCGAGCGCGCCCGCGTGCTGGCCGAGGGAGGCGCCCGGGGCGCCGTGACCCGCCGCCCTCGTCGTCCTAGCCTGCCCGGGTCCGGCCCTGAATTGTGGGCTGGCTTACGGTGTACCGTCCGAGTGTTTCGTCCCAGGTAGGCCGGGTAGGGCAGACCCAACGGTTTCAGATTGGGGGGTCCTCGGTCCGAGCCGTTCGCTGGATGCCATCACGGGCGCTTCACATTCGGCGATGCTTGCGTCGCACAGTGCTACCGGTAACGGTCAGCGTGGCGATGCTTGTCACCCCGGCGACGACGCTGGCAAACGTGACAGAGGCCGAGCAGGCCGTCGACGCAGCTGCGACCAGCGCCGGCGCGAGTGGTGCCACCGACGCGGCTGGAGCCGCGACCGAGGCTGCGAGCACGGCCGACGCCGCGACGTCGGATGCGCCGGCACCCAAGGCGGTCGCCGAGGCGGCGCCGCCGGCCGACGCGGGCGCCGCGACCGATGCGGTGACAGCGGAGACAACGGGGTCGTCCGATACAGCGGCGGCTGACGCAGCGGCGGCCACGGCAGACGCGGCGGCTGACGCAGCGGCGGCCGCGACAGAGGCCACGGCAGACGCAGCGACCACCGCAGCGACGGACGCAGCGACCACCGCGGCGACGACCGCGACCGACAGCGCGACCACCGCAGCGACGGACGCGGCGACGACCGCCACCGACAGCGGGGCCGTCGGTGCCGCGTCAGATCAGGCAACGGCGGCAGCAGACGCGACGACGGAGGCCGCAACGGATGCCATCGTCCAGACGGCAACAGGCGTGCCGGGCGGCGGGGCGATCCCGCCGGCCGACACCGCGATCCTGCCGCCCGACGTCCAGACGCCGCCGCTGCCCGACACCGCGATTTTGCCGCCCGACGTCGCGACGCCGCCGCTGCCCGACACCGCGATCCTGCCGCCCGACGTCCAGACGCCGCCGGTGATCGACACGCCGCAGCTGCCGCCGATCGTTGGCACCCCGCCGGTGATCGACACGCCGCAGCTGCCGCCGATCGTTGGCACCCCGCCGGTGATCGAGACGCCGCAGCTGCCGCCGATCGTTGGCACCCCGCCGGTGATCGACACGCCGCAGCTGCCCCCGATCACCGGCACCCCGCCGGTGATCGACACGCCGAGCCTGCCGCCCATCGGTGGCACGCCGCCGGACGCCGGTCAGGCGACTGGCGCGGCCGCCCCCACGACGAGCACCGAGCCGGCGCCTGTTGCGCAGCCGCGCGTTGCCTCGTCAGGCATTGCCGCCTTGTGGGAGGCCACGCGAGCGTCTTCCGCGGCCGCCGCGGCCGTGACGCCGGGCGCCCGGCGCGCGGTCGTGCCCGGCCCTCTTCCGTCTTCTCCTGACACCCCATCCCCTGCCTGGCCTGGTGTAGGCGGCACAGGGACGGCCTCCGGGCTGCTCCTCGCCTTTGGTCTGGCGATTCTGGCAGCTGGGATCACGATGGCCGCCGCCGCGGCGTTGCGGCGTGCGCCTCCGATGCCGGTCCTGATCCGACCGGCTGTCATCCTCGGCTCGATCGAACGCCCCGGCTGACTCCTGCGGGAGTTCTGCCGCGTCGGCCTCTGGGCCGGCGCCTGGTCGTTTGATCCTTCGAAGCCAAGGAGTAGATCGATGTATCGCAAGTGCCTGGTGGTCGGCGCGACGCTGTTCGTGTTGGGCCTTCCGACCGGCAAGGCGTTTGCGGCCAGCCCGCCGAACGACGCCACGGCGTCAGCCGGAGAGCTCACCGAAACCGTCCAGCCGGCACAACTGTCGGCCACGGCCTGGGACGACACGGCCGTGCCAACACCTGAACAAACCATGCCACCGACGAAGCCTCTCGCCGAAGGCGAGCGAGGAGAGCCGTCGGCCGACGACAGCGGGAACGCCACCGCAGCGCCGGCGGACGCCGAAAACGAGAACGACCCAGACGACCAGAGCGGTCCGGATGAGGGCCGTGGCCCGCGCACATCGACGGACGACGGAGAGGAGGATCACAGCGCGTCCAACCCGTGGGATCAGCACGGGAGCGACGACGACAAGCGCGACGACGACGCATCTGACCGTGAGGCCGAGCACGGGGACGACTGCGACGACGAGTGCCGGCACGAGCGGCCGGAAGGCGTACCTGGCAATGGCTGCGACAGCGCTTGGTGCAAGCCCCGCCAAACCGGCGAGGACGCGCCCAAGCACGACTGCAACCGCGCCTGGTGCAAGCCCCGCCAAACCGACGAGGACACGCCCAAGCACGACTGCAACCGCGCCTGGTGCAAGCCCCGCCACAACGACGAGGACACGCCCAAGCACGACTGCCGGCCCGCCTGCAAGCCTCGCCATCGCGAGCAGGCCAAGCGTGACTGTCGCGCCTGGTGCAATCGGCACCGCGGCGAACGCTGCACACCGCGCTCGTGTCAGCCCGGCCAAGGCCGTACGTGCGACCCGCGGCCGCGGCATTGCACCTGCAAGCCCAGGCCGCGTGAGGACACCGGGCAGGTGCGCGGTACGCGCACCGGCTCGAGCAGCGTGCCGGTCTCACAGCCGGCCGCTGCCTGGACAGCCGAACCAGCCGAGTGCACCGGAGCGGCTCCGAGCCGGTCGGTGACGCCCGAGAAGACCGCCAAGAAGCAAGGTGGCACGAAGAAGCGAGGAGGCAGCGCCACGCCCCCGGCGGTGATCAGCCCCGAGGCGCCGCGCGCGGTCGTCCAGCGGGCACTCGCCAGGGCGCAAAGAGACGGCCCGGGGATCCTGGGCGTCGCACTCGTCGCAGCCAGCGCCACGGCCCTGACCACGCTCCTCGCAATGCTCATATGGCACCTGGCACCGCGCCCAAGGGACCCGTGGTGACGAAGGATCTCCAGATAGCCGGCGGTTAGGCCCACCGTCGGCACATGCCCCGGGTCAAGCAGCCGGCCCGGGGCCGGATCCGGCGGCCGGTCAGGCTCCCAAGGGGCCGGCCGCCGGACGCCACCACGCCCGCCAACGAGCCGAGGAGGGCGCCTCAGCGCACCTGTGACGCTTCTTTCAGGATCCTCGTGCCCGCTTGACAGAAGTGCAGTTCGGCTGAACCCTGTCGCGGTTACCAGGCAGGTGGGGGTGGGGTGCCCGACCGTGGCTAGCGGAAAGGGAGGCACCATGGCGACCAAGCGGGCATACAGGAAACGGTCGATTCCTGTATACGGGTGGGAGACGGATCCACTCCCGGCAAACCCAGGAGCGCCGCGAACGGCGTGATCAAGCGGGTTGACGCAGCTGCGGATCTCAGGAGGCCAACGTTCCGCCGAACCTGACCGCTACTGATCCGAACCATCGCGGAGGCCACGGATCTGGGCGGCCTCCATGGCCGAGCGGAACTGCTCCATTCGAACGTGGAGGACGCGACGCATCAGTTTCCGCTCGGCTGCGATGTCCTTCGATCGGACCCGCCGGTGCCATTTTTCGCGCCGCGCGGCCTTGCCAATCGCGACGTCCGAGACGCCGAACTCCTCCGCGACCTGTATGTAGCTGCGGCAGGGGCTGGGCTGGTTCGCCCAGAACTGGTAGGCGGCTTCGTGATCGAACCTGCGCAGGGTTGGCACCCCTTCACGCTATACCGCGCTGTGGTCATGGATGGTGGGTGACCTTCGCCGTGACCTCGTCCGCCCGTTGGCGTGGGATCAGCAGCAGTTAATCGCCGGCGCGTTGCCAGGTGCCGCGCCGGCCGTGTTGAATGCCGCATCGGTAGCGGCGATTCGGACTACGGTCGGCCCAACGGCGTTGTCGTTGGCGCCTCGGAGAGGCCGGGACAAGCAGCCCGGCCCCTACGGGGTCTCTGCCTTTTGCGGTACATTCGCAGCCCCGCCCACGGAAAGGCCGCTGATGGACTCCGCTCGACGCGAGAACCCAGTCACCCCAGTCACTCTCTTCTTGGTCAGCGCGGTGCTCGCCGTCGTTTTCTTGGCGCTCGCGTACTTCCAGGGCAACAACGACACGACCGGTTTTCTCGTGTCTGTGGCGGTGTGGCTCGTGCTCGCAGGGGCCGTGTTCTTCTGGCTGTGGGGGCGGCTTGAGACCCGACCGGCGTATTGGAGCCTGATCCTCGGCGTGGTTGCCATCGTGTCGTTGGTCGCATTTTGGCTGGGTCTGCCGTTCGTGTTCGGCCTGGCGGCAGTTGGTCTCGGACTTCGCGATGCAGCAGGCGAGGCGCGATCCAAAGTCGGTATCGCACTCGGCGCGGTCGCGGTCGTCGCCGGTGCGCTGGCCTGCGCCTTCGGATAGCGGCCGGGCGGCGGGTTCCGGCGACGGCGCTGCTGTGTTGCCGCCAGCCGATGCGCTGAGAGGCTCTCCTGGGAGGTGCGTCCCGGATGGCTCGACCGCCTCGCTCGTCGTCGAAGGCCCTTCCTCTTGCCAAGCGACCTAGGGGTGGATTCAGCACCGCTCACGACACCAGCGATGAATCTGGCGCCGCGAGGTCAAATACGCAAGCATGGCGGTGCATGTCGACTGCTCTCGGACGTGCCGATGTCTTTTGCCGCCGTTTCGGTTTGCGGTTGCCGATCCTGCTTGCGCCGATGGCCGGTGTGAGCGCGCCGTCGCTGTCGATCGCGGTCGCGAATGCAGGCGGCCTCGGATCGTGCGGGGCGCTGCTTTTGTCGCCGGCTGAGATCAAGGCATGGGTCGAGCAGGTGCGGACCGCGAGCAATGGCGCCTTCCAGCTCAACCTCTGGATTCCCGAGCCGGCACCGCCGCAGCGCGATGCCGCGCATGAAGCGCGGGTGCGCGATTTTCTGGGCCGGTGGGGACCGGCCGTACCGGACGAAGCCGGAGATGCGACGCCGCCGGATTTCGGCGCGCAGTGCGAGGCGCTTCTGGAAGCGGCGCCCCCGATCGTCTCGTCCGTGATGGGCCTGTTCCCACCGGAGTTCGTCGCCGCGATCAAGGCTCGCGGGATTGTCTGGTTCGCCAACATCTCGACGGTGGCCGAGGCCCGCGCAGCTGCTGAGGCAGGGGCTGACGTTGTCGTCGCTCAAGGGATGGAGGCCGGCGGGCATCGCGGCTGCTTCGACGCCGCCAACGCGGAGGCGCAGATGGTCGGGCTGTTCTCCTTGCTCCCCGCGGTGGTCGACGCGGTGGGAATCCCGGTGGTGGCGACCGGGGGCATCGCCGACGCCCGCGGCGGCGCGGCTGCCCTGCTGCTGGGGGCCAGCGCCGTCCAGATCGGCACCGGATTCCTGCGTTCCCCCGAAGCCGGGCTGTCACCGGCGTGGGCGGACGAGTTGGCCACCACGGCACCGGAGGAGACGCGGATCAGCCAGGTCTTCAGCGGCCGCGCCGGCCGAAGCATCGCGACCGACTATGTTCGTGCCGCGACGGCGCCCAACGCACCAAGACCCGCGCCCTATCCCGTACAACGGGCACTCACCGCCCCGCTGCGCGCAGCCGCCGAGAAAGCGGGCGATGCGCAGCGCATGCAGGTCTGGGCCGGCCAGTCCGCAGCCATGTCGCAAGCCAAGCCCGCAGCCGAGATCGTCAGCGAAGTATGGAACGGGATTCGAACGCTGCTGGCCTGACCCGCATCCCGACGGTTCCTCGGCCGGCCGCATGAGGATCGCAGCTCCTCGAAGCGGACACCCCGGCGTTGGCAACGCCCACTTCCGCTAGCGATTCACCCCGCAGCCACAACCCCAAGGGACGTGATACACGTCCAAGATCGCCATGCGGGTCGATTCTGCTGGATCGCCTCGCTCTCCCCTGTCAGCACACCGTGGCAGGCGCCGATGCATGTACCGGCGGTGGACACGGCGCATGTATGACGCGCCGAGGCGAGGGAGCGCATTCCGGATTCCTGCCAAGACACTAGGCCTGGCGGACGGTAGTCGCGGCCTTGGTCCTGTTCTGGTTCGCGCTTGGGGTACGATCACCGAATGGGCGATGTCTCTGCAGCCGTCGGCAACGACGCTTGCACGATGTGTGGTGGGACGGGCAGGGTGAAGGCGACCCCGTCGGACGCAATCGAGTCTCCCGAGCCAGCCGAGGAAACCGCCTGTCCTCATTGCGGTGGCACAGGCAAAGTCGAGGAGAAGCCGCACGAGGGGTAGCGCGCTGCCAATCGGGCGTGTGGAAGTTCGGCCGTCGCGTTGATGCAGTCGTCCGATTTGCAGATAGTCGGGTCGGGTGGGGCATGCTTGACGATCAATCGCAGTCTGACCGTCCGCGGCCGCTGAGCCGCCGACCGGGTCTCGGCGCCGCGGGGATCACCGCCGCCGAGGGCCTGCTGGCTGGCATTGTGCCGCATGGTTGTGGGGAACTGGTGGAGTCTCGAAAGCCGTAGGTCGCCGTTTCGAGCCTGTCACCTCTGCTGGGTCGGTCACGCTGGTTGCTGGACGTCGGGTATGACGTGGTGGCACGCGGTGAGTTGCGAGTCGTAGATCGGCATCAGCGCGCTCAGTTGCACCAGTGCGATCAGGCGGGCCACGATTGCGGCTTGGGGCCATACAAGCGCGAGCCTGTCAAGCTTCCCTCCAGATCCGAGGCGCAATTTCGTGGCGAGCACCTGACAGGCGGGAGCCGGCCAGGACAAGCCCGCCCGCATCATCGGCTCGGAGAAGCTCAGGGATTACTGACGTGCGACAGTCTAGGCTGTGTCGGTGGGCGACCCACGCGCCGTGATCGAGGGTGTGACGGATGCGCAGAATGCGCACGACCTCGAGGCGATGCTCGCATGGTTCCACGACGACTACCTGAGCGAGCAACCGATCTTTCCATCGCGCGCATTTCGCGGAGTCGACCAGGTGCGCAAGAACTGGTCCACCCTCCTTGCCAGCATTCCGGATTTCCACTCGGAAGTCGTGCGTACAGCGGTTGACGGTGACACCATCTTCGCCGAGGTGCATTGGACAGGCACCCGGACAGACGGTTCCACGCTCGAGGAGCGGGGTGTGATGATCATGGGGGTGCGCGATGACCGTGTTGCGTGGGGCCGGCTGTTCATTGATGAGGTAGATCGGGAGGGCGTGAGCATCGACCGTGTCGTCAAGCGCATGGCCGGTACTGACGAACCACCTTGACCGGGTGCCGGAGTTCCTGGCGTCGCGGATCGTGGTTGTGAACGCCCGTTTGGGCTCTGACGTAGGCGGTCGAGGATTCGAGGAGCGCTTCTATGGGAGCTTTCCACCATGTTCGACCCGCGGCCACGATTCGAGCACGAGATCCGGATCAGACCTTCGAGAAACCTTTTGGCCTTTCCGAAAGCGTCAGGCCGCGACTGGTCGCCGACCCCGGGTTCCGGGGGCTAGGCGCGGCTCCAGCAGCTTTAGCCTCGCCCCCGGAGCTGGAGGTCGCGTCGGAACGACCGGTGTCCCGACGTTTCCGAGGCTAGTAGATCGGCCTTCGATGAACCTGTGAAATAGGCCGCAGTCAACTGCTGGAGCGAAACGACTGCAACGCTACGCGCGCTCGTCTGCGCCAGTGCGTCCGCGACTTGTTCGACAATCCCGCCCATGTGAGATGTGGGTGGTCACCACCCGCCACCCTCAGCCTTCCACATCGCTTCGCCGGCGCGCTCGACAGCCTCGTGGTCTTCGAGAGCGTGCAGCTGAACGTCTCGTTCGCTGCTCTGCTTCGGCATCGTGTCCCCCGATCGTCTTGGAACCATCCGGGGGTCCACCATAGACGGTACCCCTTCCACGGGCGCGAGTCGACGCGACCAGCGCACCCGCGACGCCCGTGCCACCACGATCTTCCGCATCTCAAGCCACCCCCATTATGTGTCGAGGCCCTTCTCGCATCGGGGCTCAGTGATTCAGAGCGCAAGGAGAATCGCGCTAGCGCACCCCTGTCAACAGCCGCGACAGGTAACCCGCTCCGGGCCACACACGGCCACTCGCCGTCCGGGTACGCGGCAGGGTTCCAGATGGCACGTCCGGCATGCAGTGCCCACATCGACGAGGGGGATGGGATGCCGACGGACTCCAGCGTTTGAAGGGGTGGGCTACGCGGGAAAGCGCGAGCCGTGGGGCAGCCGCCTGATGAACGCGCTCGACGTGCCAAGCGCCTGGTGAACGAAGCCCGCGCGGTGCTCGCACTCGCCGAGCAGCGGCTACGCCGCGTACGCGCAGCGCGCCGAGCCGGACCGCGTGGCCGATGAGCATCCACACCGGCGAGCGGTCTCGAAGCCATTTCCCAGAGCTGTCACCCGGCGCTTACGCGGCGTACCTGGTCGCGACCGGGGAGCTACCCGGCCTAGGCGCCTGAGTCGGTCGGTGGGGACTGCTGAAGAATGGCTCGAAGGCCCACCAGGTGGAGGACTCGCTCGACGATCGGGCTGGCCACGACATCGAGCCTGGCTCCGACGTTTTCGCAGCGTCGCTGGCAGTCGACGAGGCAGCGAACGCCGGTCGAGTCGAAGAACGTGACGCCGGTCAGATCCAACCTGAGCAGCAAGAGATCTGGTGTGAACGAGCGGCTGATGGCCTCTTGAAGTGTCGGGCAGGTCGAGAGGTCGATTTCGCCGTGACAGGCGATCGCGACCATTCCACCCCGTGTTTGGTGGACGTCGACTCGAATCGGTGGCGTGGTGGCCAAATGCGTTCCCAGGATTGCGGATGGATTTGGCCGGCGACGGATTGAGCCGACTGTTCGACCAGTGTAAACGGCGATAGTTGCCGTCGCAATCCTTGTCGGCTGCTCCGGCCCACCGATCTCCCATCGGCGTTTCCGCGTCGTCGCGGCGGGTACCGGCAGTGAATGGTTACTCATCCCATCACTGAGCGTTGCTCGGCGTCACCTGGGTCGCTGCCGCCTCTGCGGGCGTTGGCCACGGCCTTCGTCACACAGCATTGCGGCCCGGACGAAGCACGTGCGGCCGACGTGGCGTTGGCTGTGACGGAGGCTGCCAGCAACGTCGTCCGGCACGCCTACCCCGCGCCCGCTACCGGCGTCATTGAGTTCGCAGCGTGGGTGGAAGGCGTCGAGCTATTCGTTGAGGTAGCTGATTCTGGCATCGGCTTCGACGCCGGCTCGGCCAAGCCGGGCCTTGGTCTACGATTGATTCGCGGGGTCGCCTCCTTGAGTCTGCGCCGCAACGCCGAAGGCGGAACCCGGCTTCGGATGACCTTCCCCTGCTCCACCTAGCGACTGCGGCTGCGGCGGATGGTACGGTGCGCGATCGAACGACACGCGGGCGATTCTCAGCCGATGCTCCCATTCTCACCGGCCAACGACGTGGTTCATGCCTGATGACTCGACGCGACTGATCGTGTTCGCCGTCGACATGGCCCTCGACGATGCCTGGCAGTCCCAAACCGACGTCCCGATCACACTCGCCGTGGCAAGGCGCCTGAGCACCGAGGTGGGACGCGAACCCTTGATCGAGGACGCGAAGCTGCTCGTCGCAGCGGAACGCAACTGCACTCCAAGCGAGGCGTTCGAACTGCTCGTCAGGACGTCCAAGAGCCACAACATCAAGGTCGCCGAGCTCGCACGCCGACTGGTCGAAACCAACCAAGCTCGCCCGGCGGAGTCGTGACCTCCCACATGAGGGCGGGCAGCGGCGGCCCACTCGCCGCGCCGGCACCCCATGCCACCGTGCTGGAGCCGCTGCACGGCATTCACCAGTTACCCGATAATCAGTACACATGAACGTTTATATGCCGACAGTCGAGGGGTCAAGCCGCGGTTGTTCGGCACTGGAGACGCCCGCACGGACCGTCGAGCGACTCGAATCTAGTCCGATCCCCAAGTCATCCGCTGACTCGGCCCCTCTGCGAGGCCGACCAATCCGCCCGAGCGCCGGTGCTGACAAGCACGTCACGATCATCAGTGTCCCGCAGCAGGACTCCCCAAAGGATGCCGGGCGTCTGCTCCATCGCCGTCGCGGAAGTCAAAGGCGGCGAACGTGCGCCAGCCAACCAGTTCATAGAGGACTTGGACAGCGAACATCTTCGGATGATCGGTGCTGGGCTGTTTCGGCGGGAAGCCGATTTGGGGGAGGCTTGGACCGTCATGCTGAGTTTGTGAGCGAGCGCTGAACTTTCCGCGCCGGCTGGCGTGGTCTTCTTGACCTCCGATCAACAGCGGAAGAAGCCCTGCTCAGGCGCTCCGAACCGGCCACGGCTTTCGCCGCAGTCTCGCCTGCGGCTCGGGAGGATCGCGGGCAATCCGGGCGGGACGACGCTAGTTGAACGGCTGCCCGACGAGGGCCTCGACTGCGGCGCAGAATAGGTCGAATCCACTCGATACGCGTTCGAACCACTGCTCCGCAGATGGCGCGAACCATCATCGAACGTGACTGCCCACATCGTGCCGTCAGTCGTGCCCGACGAGGCCGCGTACCGCTCCTCCCAGTCCCAGACACCGATCGCAGCGAGAGTGCCCCCGAACCGCTGCCACTCGGCCGGGGGCGGCATGATCGAGACCGTCCGCGGGCGAGCGCCCGCCTCCTGCTGATGCTCGTAGACCAACCCCGACTCATCGCCTTCGACACGCATCGTGGGCCCGAACGGCCCACCGATGTCAGCGATGATCCTCACGCCGCCTTCGAAGCAGAGAGGTAGACGGAGCGAACGGTCGACGCGTACCACCTCGCGCCACCATGTGCGGGCCGCCAGTCGTACTCGTTCAGGAGGTCGGCTAGCCGCTGATACGGAGTGCCGTTCTGGCGGTGTCGCACGATCCACTCCCGAGCAGTGGGATTAACGGCAGGCGGACGCCCAAGCCGCACGCCGTTGGCACGCTTCACCGCAAGCGCCTCCTTCGTGCGCTGCCCGATCAACCGCCGCTCGAACTGCGCGAACGTCGCCATCACCGACGCCATCGCCTCACCCGCCGGCGTCGTCGTGTCCACGCCAAGGTCGAGGCCAATCAACGCCCAGCCCTGTTTGCGCGAGGGCTCCATCAGGTTCGTGTAATGCAGCAGCGAGCGGGACAACCGATCGAGCTTCGCCACAACGAGGGCATCCGCCTGTCGCGCCTTCAAGATCTCCATTGCCCTGGTGAGGCCCGGCCTCTGCAGTGCAGCTCCTGAGACCCCGCGGTCTTCGATTACTTCGACAAGCTGCCAACCTCGACGCTCGCACTCGGCCTCGATGGCCTCGGCTTGTGCTTCGAGTCCAACGCCTCTGAGCGCCTGATCCTCCGTTGAGACGCGGGCATAGCCGATGATTCGGAGTCGTTCGTCCACGCTCACGACCATAGCTCTGGCTTGTGGCAGAAGCCACTGCACCGGACGCGGCCGGGGGGATGGGCAAACAACGAGACCGGCCATCCGACCTCCTTGGACAAGGGCCAGTTGAGGGCCAGTCCGACTGCGGAACAGCCAGTTAAGAGCCAGTCGTAGCGGCACACTACGGACGCATCCGGACGTCCACGGATTGAAAACTCTTCGGCTCGTCTACGCCGGTTACCGCCTAACCGGGCGCTTTTCGGCCTAACCAGGCGGCGGGGGAGGGATTCGAACCCTCGAGCCGGGTTGACCCCGGCTGCTGGTTTTCAAGACCAGTGCGTTCAACCGCTCCGCCACCCCGCCGAGAGCCTCGACCTTAGCAGCGCGCTAAGTTCTGCCCGGCCAGGGCGTCTACACCGTCAGGGCGCAGCGACAAGGAAGGAGCGCGGGCGCATGTATGCCAACGTCACACGCGTGCAAACTGGTGATCAACCGCTCGAAAACGCGACGATCGTCGCAGAGGAAATGGTGAGGTGGCTTCGCGACATCGAAGGGTTCCAGGGCTTCTTGATGCTGTCCCGTGAGGGAACGACGATGGGCATCTCATTCTGGGAGAGCCGCAAGGTGGCCGACCAGCATCGCGCCGGCCGGATGGCGTTCATCGGCCGGATGACTTCGGTGGCGGACGTGGTCATCGACGAGATGGTCGACTTCGATGTCATGTTCGCCCAGCTCGGGCCCTGGGCGAAGGGACTTTGACCGGCTGAGCGCTCGCGTCAGAGGCGAGGCGGCTCGGCGAACATCGCGACGAGGCGGGCGCGGTCCCCGCGCAGCTCCATCACCACGTTGCTGACGCGGTTCTCGCCCTCGACGGTCAGGTAGAGGTGGGCGACTCGGCCGTCGTGCGCGTCGCTGCTGCGCTCGATCAGGCCGACGTCGTGGGCGCGCCCGACGAGCTCGGTGACGGTGCTCTGCCCGAGCTTCAGCCGCTGGCACAGATCCGTCACCGTCGAGCGCTCGGTGCCGTCGACGGCGCCCTTGATCATCAGCAGCAGCAGGTAGCGCTGAGGCGTCAGACCGTTTCGCCGAGCAGAATCTTCGCTGTTCCGCAGAAATGTCCGCATTTCGGCACGGAACGCTGCAGCCTGCCGGAACTCGTCAGGCGTCGGAAGGGGTACTGCCACGGGTTCACTGTACTTCCAGCCCTGCTCAGGGCTGGAAACCCGAAAGTGCCTGCGACAGGTCGTCCCAGAGGTCGTCGACGTGCTCGAGGCCGGCAGACAGGCGCAGCAACCCCGGCGCCACACGCCCGGCCGGCTCGATGCGGTCGCGGCGTTCGATCAGCGTCTCGACCGACCCCAGGCTCGTGGCCGGGTGGATCACCTTCAGGGCCTTCTCAACCGACTCCGCGGACGCCGCATCGGCGGTCTCGAAGGCCAGCAGCCCTCCGAACCCGCCGCGCATCTGCCGGCGGGCGATGTCGTGCCCGGGATGGTTCTCCAGCCCGGGGTAATGAACGGCAACGACCGCGTCATGGGCATCGAGCCGGCGGGCCAGCTCGAGCGCGGTCGCCGACTGTCGCTGCAGCCGCACGGCGAGCGTCCGCAGGCCCCGCAACAGCAGCCACGCACCGTCGGGTGCGAGGATGCCGCCGATCTCGGTCCGGGTGTGCCGGTACCGCTCGGCCAGCTGCTCGTCGCGTGTCGCGAAGACGCCGGCGAGCGTGTCCGAATGCCCATTCAGCGCCTTGGTGCCGCTCTGCAGCGTGATGTCGGCGCCGAGGTCGAGCGGGCGCTGGATCAGAGGCGTCGCCACCGTGTTGTCGCATGCCAGGAGCGCTCCGCCCGCGTGGGCCACATCTGCGGCGGCGGCGATGTCGACGACGGCCAGTGTCGGGTTCGCGGGGGTCTCGATCAGGGCGATCCGCGCACCCTGCGAAGCGCGGGCGAAGCCGTTCGAATCGGCGGGCTCGTAGCGCCTGACCTCGACGCCCCACCGTTCCAATAGCGTCTCCGAGACCGTCTCGTACCCGTAGTAGCCGGTGCTCGGGATGGCCACGGCATTTCCCGGGGCAAGTTCCGAAAGGCAGAGCACCGTCCACGCCGTCATACCGCTCGCACACAACAGGGCAATCGCATTCTCGAGCTCCCCGAGCAGGCGCTCGGCCTCGGCGGCGACTGCCGAGTGCGACCTGCCGTACGGCGAGCCCTCCGCTGCGAACGGGACATTGTGGAACGTGACCGACCGATCCAGCGTCGGAGAGACGCCGGCCACCGGCTCACGTCCGGTGGCGACCAGTTTGGATTCGGGCTCCATCGAGGCGGACTCTACGGGCAAAGAGCGGCGATAGCTGCGCTTGCGATCGCGTCAGGCGAGAGATCGTACGCCTCGTAGACGTCCGGCAGCGAGCCGGACTGGCCGAACCGGTCGACGCCGAGCGTCACCTGCTTTCGGCCGAGCGCCGAGCCGAGGAACGCGAGCGCGTGCGAAGCCCCGTCGATGACGCTTACGATCGGCTCGGGCTGATCGTCGAACAGCAGTTCGAGATGCGACCTCGGACGGCGCGCGTGCGCATCGGCAAGCGGCGCCATCTGCGCCGAGCGCCAGCCGCGGTAGAGCCGGTCGGGCGACGTCACGGCAAGCACCGAGGCTGCGATGCCCTCCTCGGCCTCGAGCAGCGCGGCGGCCTCGAGCGCCTCGGGAACCATTGCGCCGCAGGCCGCGATCGTGACGCCTGGCCCGCTGCCGGCGGCGACGTGCAGCCAGTAGCCGCCGGCGAGCACCGCGTCGCGCAGGGCATCGTCGCCCATCGCCTTGCGGGCCGCCTCGAACGGCGCCTGCTTGATCGGCTTGGTCGACAGCCGCAGATAGAGCGACTCGCCGTCGGGCTCGGAGAGCCGGCGCAGGCCATCGCGCAGGAGCCAATCGACCTCCGCGGCGAAGGCCGGCTCGACGTAGGTGATTCCCGGAAGCTCGATGCCGATCGACGGCGTGATGGTCGATTGATGCGCTCCGCCCTCGCGCGACAGCGAGATGCCGGAGGGCGTCCCGGCGATGACGAACCGCGAGTCGCTGTAAAGCCCGTAGATCAGCGCGTCCAGGCCTCGGCAGACGAACGGGTCGTAGACGGTGCCGATCGGGAGGAGCAGTTCGCCGGTCAGCTCGTGCGAAAGGCCGAGCTGGCCGAGCAGCAGGAACAGGTTCATCTCGGAGATCCCAAGCTCGATGTGGCGGCCCTCGGGGCCGACCTTCCAGCGCAGTGCCTCGCCCGCGGTGAAGTCGGGCTCGTCTTCCGGCGCGTAGACGCCAAACTTGTTGATCCAGCCGCCGAGGTTGGTGGAGACGCTGACGTCGGGAGCGGTGGTGACGATGCGCTCCGCCACGCCGGGCTCCGACGCCAGCTCGACCAGCGCCCGTCCGAACGCCTCCTGGGTTGCCTCGCCGCGGATCGGGCGCTCCGCCGATGGGCCGATGGCGATCGGCCTGCGAGGCTCGGGCGGCGGCTGGCTGCCGAGGCGTGCTCGTGCCGCGGCGGCCAGGGCTGCTGCGGCCGTTCCGCTGCGAAGTCGCGCCCAATCGTCGCCGTTTGCGAGCTCCGTTCGCACCTCCTCGATCTGCTCCGCCGTCAGATGGGCGGAGTGGTTCAGCGGGTGGCCGGCGATCGGCAGCCGGTAGCCCTTGATCGTGTAGGCGAAGATCACCGTCGGGCGGTCACGCGGGGGGTGGGTCGACGCGAGCGCTGCCGTCAGGTCGGCGAGGTCATGGCCGCCGAGATCCTGGATCAGGCTCGCCACCTGGCCCTCATAGCCCGCGAGCAGGTCGAGCAGCTTCCTGCGCTTCTTTGGCCCGAGCGGCCGGGCGAGAGCTTCCATCACCGTGTCCTCGTCGGCGGCGAACAGCGACTGGTACTCGGGGTTTGACAGCTCGTCCAGCCGGCGGCGCAGGAGCTTGCCGCCCCGCCGCGCGAACGCCTCGCGGAGGCGGCGACCGTACTTCAGCTCGATCACATCCCATCCCGCCGAGCGAAACGCCTGGCCGAGCCCGCCTGCCCGGATCAGCGGCACGACCCGGTCGAGTGACTGCCGGTTCAGGTCGACGATCCAGACGGCATCGCCGAGGCCTGCGGTCGCCGGGTCGTTGATCGCCTCCCACACGTTGCCCTCGTCGAGCTCGGCGTCACCCAGCAGAGAGATGAAGCGGCCCGACCGCGTGCGACCGAAGTGCGACTCCACGTAGCGTGCGGTGAGCGCCCCGAACAACGGCGCCGCCGCCCCCAGGCCGACGGAGCCGGTCGAGTAGTCGACGGGGAACGGATCCTTCGTCCGGCTGGGATAGGCCTGCAGTCCGCCGAACTCGCGCAGCGTTGTCAGGTGCCGTCGCTCGAGCCCGCCCAGCAGGTACTGGATGGCGTGCAGCACCGGGGACGCATGAGGCTTGACCGAGACGCGATCGCCGGCCTGCATGTCCCAGAACCAGAGCGCAGTCATGATGGTGGCGATCGACGCCGACGACGCCTGATGCCCGCCGACCTTCAGGGCGTCGCCGGGCGGCCGCTCCCGGTTCGCGTGGTCGACGATGCGCACCGCCAGCCACAGCACGCGCCGCTCGATCTCGGCCAGTGCCTGGAGATCGTGCTCGCTCGGGCCGTGCTGCTGGGGTGTCTGTGTCGCTGTGGCCATAGTGAAAAAAAGGGGCCAGACCCCTTTTTTTCAGTCTACGAGGCTGCGCGAGATTGTGGGAGGGGCGCCGAATGGCTGCAATACCTCCGGCAGGCGGATCGATCCGTCCTCCTGCTGGCCGTATTCGACCAGGGCGAGCAGTGTCCGGCTGGACGTCGCGGCGGTGCCGTTCAGCATGTGGACGTGACGCGGGCCCTTCTCGGTGCGGTAGCGGACGTCGAGGCGCCGAGCTTGGAAATCGGTCGTGTTCGAGCACGACGTCAGCTCGCGGTAGCGCTGCTGGCCGGGGAGCCACACCTCGATGTCGTACTTCTTCGACGCGGGGGCGCCGAGGTCTCCGACGGCGATGTTCTGGACGCGGTAGTGGAAGCCGAGCTCCTGCGCTATCTCCTCTTCGATGGCGAGGATGCCATCGTGCTCCTCCTGCGACGCCTCGGGATGGCAGAAGACGAACATCTCGAGCTTGTCGAACTGGTGCACGCGGAAGATGCCGCGCGTGTCGCGCCCGGCGGCGCCGGCCTCGCGTCGAAAGCACGTGGAGAAGCCGACGTAGCGCAGGGGCAGCTCGGCGGTCTCGAACATGCGGCCGGCATGCAACGAGGCGAGCGGCACCTCCGCTGTGCCGACCAGGAACAGCTCGTCGCGCGGAATCTCGTACACCTGCTCGCGCGCCTCCGGGAAGAACCCGGTGCCGACCATCGCCTCCTCGCGCACCAGCACGGGTGGGATCACCGGCGTGAATCCGCGGCGAAGGAGCTTGTCGAGGCCCCACTGCATCAGCGCAAACTCGAGCCTGACGAGGTCGCCGAGAAGGTAATGGAACCGGCTGCCGGAGACGCGCGCCGCAGATTCGGTGTCGATCAGGCCGAGACCCTCGGGGCCGGCCAGATCGAAGTGGTCCTTGGGCGGGAACCCGAACTTGGGAGGCTCGCCGTAGACCCGGACGGTCTCGGCGTCCTCCTCGCTCATCCCGTCGGCGGCGGTCGGGTCGGGGACGTTCGGCATCTGCATCATGACCTCGGCCATCCGCTGCTGCACCTCGGCCAGCCGCTGCTCCTCCTCGGCCTGCTGCGCTTTCAGGGCCGACTGCTTGGCGATCGGCACGGACGTGTCGTCGCCGCGTTGCTTCGCCTCGGCGATCGACTTTGCGGCGGCATTGCGGTCGGCCCGCACGTGCTCGACCTCGGTCAGCAGCCGGCGATGCTCCTCGTCGAGCTTCAGGAAGTCCTCGACCAGCTCGCCGGCACCGCGCCGGGCAAGGGCCGCTCGTATCCCGTCAGTGTCCGAGCGGAGCTGCTTGGCGTCGATCATGGCCGCACGAGTTTACCCGGCGGGCGCGGCCCGCTCGGCGTAAAGCGCCTCGAGGAACCCGGCAACTCCTTCGTCCTCCGGGCGTGGCACACGCCAGTCGGCGACCGGCTCCAGGGCCGCGTCCCCGGTTTCGATCATGACGCCGAGGCCGGCGGTCTCCAGCAGCTCGATGTCGTTTGCGCCGTCACCGAAGGCAACGATGTCGCGGGTCTCGATCCCGAGGTGGTCGGCGACCCACTCGAGCGCGCTTCCCTTCGACACTCCCGGCTGCGCCACCTCGAGGAAGAACGGCAGCGACTTGGCGATGAAGAGCCTGCCGTCGTAGGTGGCCTTCAGCTCCGCCTCCAGCGTGTCGAGTCGCTCGGGCTCACCGACGACCACCAGCTTGGTGGTGGGCTCCTCCAGCCAGGCGACCACGTCGCCGACGGCGTGCGCCTCGAGCTTCGCGTGTCGCGCGTACTCGAGGGCGTAGAGGTTGAGCTCATCGACGTACAGCTCGTCGTCGACGTAGACGTTCACGTGCTCGCCTCGGGCGCGGATGGCCTCGATCACCTCTCGCGCCGTTTCGACCGGCATGGGGTGGTGCTGCAGCCACTCGCCACTGACCGGGTCGGCGATCAGCGCCCCCTGGTAACAGATCAGCGGCGCCGTCACCCCGAGCTCGGTGGCGAACGGGCGGGAGGAGCGGAACATGCGACCGGTGGCGACGAGCGGCGTGATGCCCGCCTCGTCGATCGCTCGCACCGCCTGCACCAGCCGTGGCGTCAGCTGGAGGCTCTCGCCCACGATGGTGCGGTCGAGATCCATCGCCACCGCCCGGACGGTTCGGGGGTCGAGCGTGTCGGGCAGGGTCATCCAGATCCTTTCGCGAGGTAGTCCGCGATCTCGTCGACGTCGGAGCCGCCGAGCAGGCCTTTCGGCATCCCCTTGCGGCCGTCGATGATCGCGCGCCGCACCTGTTCCCGGGTCAACTCCTGGTCGAACAGGTTCTCCGCCTTGGGGTTCGGAGTCAGGGCTCCGGGAGCGACGCCATGGCACGCGGCGCACTTCTGCATGTACAGATACTCCTGATTGTGCGCCGTGCTCTCGCCGCATGCGGTCGCAACGGAAAGCAGGGGCACCAGTAGTGCAACGGCGCGTCCTCGCACCGCACGAGCGTATCCTTGCAGTGGAATGGATGACGCCGACAGACGACTCTGCGATCTGATCCAGAACGACTTTCCCGTCGTGGAGCGGCCCTACGCCGCACTGGGCGAGCGGCTGGACATGGGCGAAGACGAGGTGCTGGACCGGGTCAGCCGCCTCCGCCAGGAGCGGATCATCCGCCAGGTCTCGGCGATCTTCGACACGCGCCGGCTCGGCTACGTGTCGAGTCTCGTGGCGGCGCGCACGTCACCCGAGCGCGCCGACGAGGCGGCCGAGATCATCAACAGCCATCCCGGCGTCACCCATAACTACGAGCGCGAGCACGAGTTCAACATCTGGTTCACGGTCGGCGTGCCGCCGAACTCGAAGCTTGGTCTCGACCGGACGATCGAACTGCTCGGCGAGATGGCACAGGTCGACGTGATCCGGCCGCTGCCTGCCCTGCGGTTCTTCAAGATCGGCGTCGACCTGGATATCCAGGGCGGGCGCGACCCGGCCGCCAAGAAGGCGAAGCGCGAACCAACGCTGCCCGCGCCGCCGCCCGAGTCGCTCGGCGAGAACGACATCGCAGCCATCCGGGCGTTGCAGGGCGACCTGCGCACCGTGGCCGAGCCGTTCGCCGCGCCCGCTCAGCGTGCCGGCTTCACAGTGCCGGAGTTGCTCGCCAAGGCCGAAGAGTTCCAGCAGACCGGACAGATGCGGCGCTTCGCGGCGGTGCTCTACCACCGCTCCGCCGGCTTCGTCTACAACGGCATGGGCGTGTGGAAGGTGCCGGACGACGACGTCGACGAGACGGGCCGGCTGATGGCGTCGTTCCGCGGCGTCTCGCACTGCTACCAGCGCCCGACGTATCCCGACTGGCCGTACAACCTGTTCTCGATGACCCACGGTCGCACGAGGCAGGAATGCGAGGACGTGCTCGACGCAATCGCGTCCGAGACGGGCCTCAGCGAGCGGATCACGCTCTACTCGACGAAGGAGTGGAAGAAGACGCGACTCGTCTACTTCAGCCCCGACGCCGAGCAGTGGGAGCAGCGGTTCGCCCCCGAGCTGCAGCCCGCCTGACCGACCGTTAGCCTCCGCCCATGGCAGATCGAGACCTGCTGTGGATAGACCCTGACTGGCGTGCCGGCGCAGACGCGTGGATCGACGGGCAGCTCGACGGGCTCGGGCTGACCCGGACCGGGGTGATCGAGCAGCCGCACGTGCGGGCGTGGTCGACGGTGATGCGGGTGCCGACCGGCGACGGCGCCGTCTGGTTCAAGGCGAATGGCTCGGAGCAGGCCCACGAGGCCGGGGTGGTGCGCGTGCTCGCGGACCGCTGCCCCGAGCATGTCCCCGAGCTGCTCGCATTCGAGGCGGAGCGCAGCTGGATCATGCTGGCCGACGGCGGCACGCGATTGCGCGAGCTGCTGGACGGCGATCCGGGCCTCGACCGGTGGGAGGAGATCCTGCCCCTGCACGCAGACCTCCAGATCGCTGCCGCGCCGGCACGGGACGACCTGCTCGCGGCCGGTGCGCCGCATCGGGGCCTCGACGCGCTGATCGAGGGGCTCGACCGTCTTCTCGCCGACTCCTCCGCGCTTCAGCCTGCGGTGGATGAGGCGCTGACCCGCGACGAGATCGAACGACTGGAGCACCAGCCGGCGCGACTGGCCGACCTGTGTGCACGGGTGGGAGCGCTGGAGCTCCCCGAGTCGGTCAACCATGGCGACCTCCACGACGGCCAGATCTTCGTGCGAGACGGCCGCTACCTGTTCTTCGACTGGGGAGACGCATCGGTGACGCACCCCTTCTTCGCGACGGTCGTCCCGTTGCGGGGACTCGCCTACAAGCTCGGCATCCGGCAGCTCGACGGGCGCCTCGACCGGCTGCGGGACGCTTATCTCGAGCCGTGGACGGCCTTTCACAGCCGCGGTGAGTTGCTCGACGTCTACGACGACGCCTACCGGCTCGGCACGCTTTCGCGGCTGTTGGACTGGTACGACCTCGTGACCGCGTCTCCGGCAATGCGGCGCGACTACGCAGACGCGGTGCCCACCAACGTTCGCCTGCTGCTCGAGGTCCTCGACGGCAAATCTCACGTCTGGTGAGCGGCCCGCGTTCAACCCATGTGAACTTGCCGCCGTTTCAGACGCTGCTCGAACGCAACGCGGACGACATCTATCGCTTTCTGTCCGCATCGGTCGGCTCCGTCGACGCCGAGGATGCCTTTCAGGAGACGTTCCTGTCGGCACTGCGGGCGTATCCGAAGCTCCGCGACGCATCGAACCTGCGTGCGTGGCTCTTCACGATCGCCCACCGCAAGGCGCTCGATACGCACCGTGCACGGGCCCGACGCCCCGTGCCGGTCGCGGAGGTGCCGGAGCGGGCAGCGGAGAACGACGGTACCCCGGAGGAGCCGGGGCTGTGGCGTGCGGTCCGGCGGTTGCCGGACAAGCAGCGCGCGGCTGTGTTCATGCGCTTCGCGGCCGACATGGACTACGCCCAGATCGGTGCAGCGCTCGACACGAGTGAGCCGGCCGCCAGGCAGAACGTGCGGGCCGGGCTGGCAACGATCCGAAAGGGGTGGGCACGTGCATGATCGCCTGACCGAACTGGTGCGGCGCGCCGAAGCCGAAGGGCTGGTCGACGTCGCATATGCCGAGACCGACTCGCCTGTGGGGCGACTGCTGCTGGCGTCGACGGCGCGCGGGCTGGCCCGCGTGACCTTCGTGCCGGAGGGCAGCGACGAGGTGCTGGAGGAGCTCGCGGCGCGCATCTCCCCGCGGGTGCTCGAGTCCCCGGCGCAGCTCGACGACGCGCGCCGTGAGCTCGACGAGTACTTCGAAGGGCGCAGGCAGGGCTTCGACCTGCCGCTCGACTGGTCGCTGACCACCAGCGACTTCCGTCGCCGGGTGCTGGAGTGCACCGCAAGCATCCCGTACGGCGAGACGCTGAGCTATCGCGACGTCGCAGAGGCTGCGGGAAACGAGCGTGCGGTGCGTGCCGCCGGCACAGCACTGGGCGCGAACCCGATCGCCATCGTCGTCCCCTGCCACCGCGTGCTTCGCACCGGCGGCTCCCTCGGCGGCTACGGCGGAGGGCCCGACCGCAAGCGCTACCTGCTCGACCTCGAGGCCGGCCGCGCCGCGCTGACGTAGACGTTCATTCAGGTGCCAGGCACCTGAATGAACGTCACACGTCGATGACCATGCCGTCGTAGGCGATCTCGGCGCGCCCGTCGAGCCACGACTCGAGTTCGGCCTGCGTGCCGGTGCGGTGGCCGATGTGGGTGTAGATCACACGCTTGGCCTTGAGGCGCTTGAGCAGCTCGACGGACTCGGTCATCGGCATGTGGCCGCCCTGGCGCTTGTCGCGGGCGGAGCCGTCCAGCATCACGACGTCGGCGCCGCGGGCGAGCTTCGACGTCGGCTCCGCCACCATGTCCGGGACGTAGACCAGCGTGCCTCCGTCCGGACTCGTGAAGCGGAAGGCGACGGTGCGGCTGTTCTGGCTGTGGGGCACGTCGAACGGCTGGGCGGCGCCGCCGCCTTCGAGCTCCACCTTGACGCCGGGGGTCATGTGGAGGATGCGGAAGTCGAGCCGGGGGAAGATCTGGCGCAGCCCCTGCTCGCACTCCTTGGTGAGGTGCAGCGGAACGCGTCCCAGCTTCGCCAGCGTGTGCAGACCCAGAGAGTGGTCGTAGTGGTCGTGGGTGAGCAGCACCTCGGACGGCACGGCGCCGGCGCGCCGGAGCTGGTGGTAGCAGTCGGGCCCGGCGTCGACGAGCGTCGTTCGGTCGACCAGGAGCGACGGGCGCAGGCGCTGGTCACGCGGATCCTCACTCGTGCACTGGGCGCAGTCGCACCCCAGGCGAGGAATCGGCCACGCTCCCGAGGACCCGAGCACCTCGACCCTCAGAGCTCACGCTCCCACTTGGGATGGTGCTTGCGCGCCCAGTCCCGGCGCACGGTGCCGATCGTCATGCCGCGCAGGGAGTGGCGGGTCGACGGGTTGACGAGCGCGAGGAAGAGGTGGCCGAGCACAAGCGGTACCGCAACATACATGGCGACATCGTGAACGAGGATCGCGCTGGTGCCGCGGAAGCGCGCGCTTGCCTCCTGGAGGTAGATCAGCACGCCGCTGAGCGTGAAGACGACCATCAGTCCGGCCTGCAGGGCGGTGTGCAGCTTCTGGCCCGCGTTGAACCGGCCCTGGGGCGGCGCGGCACCACGGCGCGCCACCGACCAGGCCAGCCAACGCCGGTCGTCCTCGTCGAAGGTGTCGATCTCGTGCAGGGTGGCGCGCAGTTCCCGCGGCGCAGTGCTCCAGACCAGTCCGAGGCCGACCCAAAACGCGAGCGCGGAGCCGAGGTGGATCGACTTCCACAGCGTCCGCTGGGCGGCGACCTCCGCCAGCGCCGGGAGGTAGAGGATCACGCCCGTGGCGAGCATGGCAACGAACGACACGGCGAGCAGCCAGTGCAGCGACTGCTCGGCCGGCGCGAACCGGCGGACGTACTCAGTATCCGTTCGACCGGCCAACCCAGGCGTTCACGTCGTAGCCGCGCTGCTCCCAGAAGCCGTACTCCGGGTCGGGCACCAGTTCGATCCGGTTCAGCCATTTGACGCCCTTGTAGCCGTACATCTGCGGGATCACGAGCCGCATCGGCGCGCCGTGCGGGCGGCTGAGCGGCTTGCCGTCCATGGTGTGCGCGAGCATCACCTCCGGCATCGTGGTCTGGCGAAACGTCAGCGTGTCGACGTACGGGCTCTCGAGCGAGACGAAGTTCGCAAAGCGGGCGTCCTTCGTCGGACGTGCGAGATCCCACAGCCGCTGCAGGCGCAGGCCTTCCCAGCGCACGTCGTAGACCGACCACCCCGTGACGCAGTGAAAGTCGGACGTCTGCCGCTCGGCCTGCAGCGCCAGCACCTCGTCCCAGGAGAGGCTCAGCGGCTGCTCCACGGCACCGGTCACCTCGAGGCGGTACGTCGCCGGGTCGAAGGTCGGCCACGGCGGGTTCACGGCATAGATGCGCCAGCCCGACGGGACGAAGCTGCCCAGCTTGTCGGGGATCAGCGCGCCGAGCGGCGACGCGGCCCGCGAAAGCTTGTCGCCCGCGAGCACACCGACCACACCGGCGCCGACCACGCCGAGGAACACGCCGCGTCCCATGCGGATGTCACGCATCACCCCACAGTATGGACGCATGTGCGAAACGTTTCGTGGCCGCCGACACCGTTACCCCTCGGTCAGCTTCACGCCCACGAGCACTGCGCCCAGGCTGAGCACCAGCATCAGGCCCGATGCCCACACCCGCCGGCTGCGCGCGGCCGTGGCTCCATGAAACGCCAGTAGGCCCACGACGCCGCCCCAGATCAGGATCTTCGCCGTCACCCAACCCTTCTCGCCGTCCGGCACGTCGTGCTGCGCGAGGGCGATGCCGGTGATCAGCAGCCCGGGCAGCGCGACCGCCGCGACGGCGGCGAGGCGCAGCCCGGCGGCGCGGGCGACCACGCGGAACTCGTCAGGCTCGAGGCGGCGGCGGAGAACCGGGAACAGCCCGAACAGCGTCAGCTGGATACCAACCCACGAAATCGCCAACAACACGTGAATGAACTTGATGGCGAGCCACACGGCGCGCAGGCTAGCTGTCTACTCTTACAGGGTGGCGCGCGACGCTCTTTCAGGTTTCAGTCCCGCCGTCGCCGACTGGTTCCGTGGGGCCTTCCCAGAGCCGACTCCAGCTCAGGAGAAGGGATGGCCGCCGATCGCTGCCGGCGACCATACGCTCCTCCTCGCGCCGACCGGATCGGGGAAGACGCTGGCGGCATTCCTGTCCGCTCTGGACGGGTTCGTTCGCGACCCCGAGGACAGGGGGACGCGGGTGTTGTACGTATCGCCGCTGAAGGCGCTGAACCACGACATCGAGCGCAACCTGCGGGCGCCGATCGCCGGGATCACGTTCCCGAGGACACCGCGCGTTGCCGTCCGAAGCGGGGACACGCCGCAGCGCGAGCGCACGGCGATGCGCCGCGAGCCGCCTGACATCCTGATCACAACTCCCGAGTCGCTCTACCTGATGCTGACCTCGGGCGCTCGCGACATCCTGCGCACCGTCGAGACCGTGATCGTCGACGAGATCCACGCCGTTGCGGCGACCAAGCGCGGCGCACACCTTTCCCTGTCGCTCGAGCGGCTGGAGCAGCTGGCCGGGCGGCCGGTGCAGCGGGTCGGTCTGTCGGCAACGCAGCGGCCGCTGGAGGAGGTCGCCCGGTTCCTGGGCGGCGACCGAGCGGTGACCATCGTCGACGCCGGCCATGCGAAGGAGCTCGACCTCGAGGTGATCGTGCCGGTCGACGACATGCGCGAGCTGGGCGGCGCTCCGGCGGTCGAGGGTGAGCCGCGCGCGTCGATCTGGCCGGCGCTCTACCCACGGCTGCTCGAGCTGGTGCGCGAGCACCGCTCGACCATCGTCTTCGTCAACAACCGCCGCTCGGCAGAGCGGGTTGCAAATCGCCTGAACGAGCTTGCAGAGGAGGAGGTCGCCCGGGCGCATCACGGGTCGATCGCCCGAGAGCAGCGGCTCGAGGTCGAGGACATGCTGAAGCGCGGCGACCTGCCGGCGCTCGTGGCGACCTCGTCGCTCGAGCTCGGCATCGACATGGGCGCGGTCGACCTGGTGGTTCAGATCGAGTCGCCCAAGTCGGTCGCCGCCGGCCTGCAGCGTGTGGGCCGGGCCGGGCACAGCGTCGGCGAGGCGTCGCGCGGGCGGTTCTTCCCCAAGTGGCGGGGCGACCTGTTGGAGACGGCGGTCGTCACACGCCGCATGCGCGAGGGAGAGATCGAGCACACCCGCGTGCCCCGGCAGCCGCTCGACGTGCTCGCGCAGCAGATCGTGGCGATGACCGCCATGGACGAATGGGAGCTGGGGGCGCTGCACCAGGTCGTGCGTCGCTCGTACCCCTACGACGAGCTCTCGCGAGTGCAACTCGAAGGCGTGCTCGAGATGCTGTCGGGCCGGTATCCGTCCGACGAGTTCGCGGAGCTCCGCCCCCGTGTCGTCTGGGACCGGCTGGGCGGCACGCTGCGTGCCCGCGACGGCGCGCAGCGGCTGGCGGTGGTGTCGGGCGGAACGATCCCCGACCGCGGCCTGTACGGCGTGTTCCTGGCCGACTCGGGTGCCCGCGTCGGCGAGCTCGCCGAGGAGATGGTGTACGCGGCGCGGCAGGGCGAGGTGTTCCAGCTCGGCGCAACATCATGGCGGATCGAGCAGATCACGCGCGATCGGGTGCTGGTGTCGCCGGCGCCCGGCGTGCCGGGGAAGATGCCGTTCTGGAAGGGCGACGGGGTGGGTCGTACCGCGGAGCTCGGCCGTGCCGTCGGTGAGGCGACCCGGCTGCGCCGCTTCGGCGAGCTGGACATCCGCGCCGCCGGCAACCTGACCGCGTATCTGGATGATCAGAAGGAGGCGACCGGTGTCGTCCCCGACGACCGCACGATCGTGATCGAGCGGTTCCGCGACGAGATCGGCGACTGGCGCATCTGCGTGCTCTCGCCGTTCGGCGGCCGCGTGCACGCGCCCTGGGCGATGGCGATCGAGAAGCGGATGACCGACTCCCTGGGCATCGAGGTCGAGGCCACCTCGGCCGACGACGGCATCAGCATCCGGCTGCCGGACGCCGACGCGGCGCCGCCGACCGAGCTGATCGTGCCGGCCGCCGAGGACGTCGAGGATCTTGTCATCGAGCAGGTCGGGTCAAGCCCGCTCTTCGCAGCTCGCTTCCGCGAGAACGCCGCCCGTGCTTTGCTCCTGCCGCGCCGCCGGCCCGGCCAGCGGACGCCGCTCTGGCAGCAGCGCCTGAAGGCGCACGACCTCCAGCAGGTCGCAAGCAAGTACGGCTCGTTTCCGATCGTGCTGGAGACCTATCGCGAGGTGCTCTCCGACGTGTTCGACCTGCCGGCGCTGCGGGGGCTGCTGACAGCCATCGGGCGCGGCGAGGTGCGGCTGGTCGAGGTCGAGTCCGCGCGGCCGTCGCCCTTCGCGTCGTCGCTGCTCTTCGACTACATCGCGACCTACATGTACGAGGGCGACACGCCGCTCGCCGAGCGGCGGGCCCAAGCGCTGACACTCGACCGTGCGCTGCTGGCGGAGCTGCTGTCGGCGGGCGACCTTCGCGAGCTGCTCGACGCCGAGGCGATCGACGAGGTCGAGGCGGAGCTGCAGCGGCGCGGACGTGCGCTGTCGGCCGACGATCTCCACGACCTCCTGCGGCGCGTCGGCGACCTTCCTGCCGAAGGGCCGGTGTCGGCGGAGCAGCTCGTGCGCGACCGCCGGGCGATCGAGATTCGCCTCGCCGGGCGCCGCCGGCTGATCGCAGCCGAAGATGCCGGGCTCTACCGCGACGGCGCCGGTGTCGCGATCCCACCGGGGCTTCCGGCGGCGTTCGCCGAGCCGGTGCCCGACGCCCTTCGCCGCCTGGTGCTCCGCCATGCGCGCGGGCACGGGCCGTTCACCGTCGATGAGCTGCGTGAGCGGCTTGGTGTCGATGCGTCGCAGGTGCTGCGCGACCTGGCCGCCGAGGGCGCCCTGATCGAGGGCGGGTTCCGGCCTGGCGGCACCTCTCGCGAGTGGATCGAGCCCGACGTGCTGCGACGCGTCCGCCGCCGGACGTTGGCTCGGCTGCGCCGGGCGGTCGAGCCGGTGGAGCCCGACGCTCTCACGCGGTTCCTCCCCGCCTGGCAAGGCATCGGCCGCGACATGGGCCGCGGCGAGGCCCGCCTGCGAGAGGTCGTGTCGCAGCTCGGCGGCATCGCGATGCCCGTCGCGAGCTGGGAGCGCGACATCCTCCCGGTCCGCATTCCCGGCTACAAGCCGGCGATGCTCGACGCCCTCTGCGCCGCCGGCGAGGTCGTCTGGATCGGCGCCGGCGAGGGCAAGGTGGCTCTCTATCTGCGCGACGACGCACCGCTGTTGCACCGGTCACAGCCCGGTAACGCCACCGCCACAGACCCTGCAACGGTGCCTGGCACCGATGGGGGGTCGGTGCCAGGCACCGTTACGGCCTCCGTCAACGAGGCGTTGCAGAATCGTGGCGCATTGTTCTTCCGCGAGCTGGTCGAAATGGTGGGAGAGCCGGAGCGCGCTGTGCTGGCCGCGCTGTGGGAGCTGGTATGGGCGGGAGTTGTCACGAACGACGCGTGGCATCCGCTGCGCTCGGGTGGCCGGATTCCGTTACGTACGGTGCCGTCGCCGCTCGTGCGCCGGCGCGCCCGTCCGACCGCGTCGCTGCCGGCATCGCTCGGCCGCTGGTCGCTCGTCGCCCGTTTGATCGAGCCGGCGACCACCCAGCGGGATCGCGCCCGCGCGCTGTCCGAGGCTTTGCTCGACCGCCATGGAGTGGTCACCCGCGCAAGTGCGCTCGCCGAGGGGATTCCCGGGGGATACTCCGCCGTCTACGGCGAGCTGCGGTTGATGGAGGAGGGTGGGCTCTGCCAGCGCGGCTACTTCGTCGAGGGACTCGGCGGTGCGCAGTTCGCGCTCCCGGCCGCTGTCGAGCGGCTGCGCGACGTGCGCGACCCCGACGCGGGCGGGCCGACCGTCGTGCTGGCCGCAACCGATCCGGCCAACCCGTACGGCGCCGCGCTGCCGTGGCCCGAGGCTCCCCGCAAACTGACTCGCACGGCGGGTGCATGGGTCGTGATCGCCGGCGGCCGGCTCGTGCTCTATGTCGAGCGCGGAGGCCGCGGCATCGTTCAGATCGATCCCGAGCGGCTGGAGGCGGGCATCGAGGCGCTGACGTCCCTCGTCCGTGACGGGCGGGTCAAGCGTCTTGCAATCGAGCGCATCGACGGCGAGTCCGTCATCGGCACCGACGCCGAGCGGCTGCTGGTGGCCCACGGGTTCCTGCAGGCGCCGCGGCGCGTGGTGCTGCGTGCCTGAGGGGCACACGCTCGCGCTGGCATCCAGGCGGCTGCAGCCGCTGGTCGGACACCTCGTCGCCGAAGGGCCGCTTGCCGGCTCCTCGGTGGCCGCCGTCGAGGCGCGCGGCAAGCACCTGCTGATCCACTCCGACGACGGCCGCACGCTCCACGCTCATCTCGGGCTGAACGGCAGCGTGCGCCTGCATCCACCCGGCACCGGCCGTGGGCGCCACGTCCTTCGCACGCCGGCGGGCGACGCCGTCATCCGCGGCACCCTCGTGCGGGAGCTGCGCTCCGCTCTCTTGCGCTTGCCCCTCGGCCCCGACGCGCTCAAGGACTTCGACGTCGCCGAGTACCTGCGCCGGATCCGCCTGGTCGACCGTCCCATCGGCGAGGCGATCATGGATCAGCGTGTGATCGCCGGTGTCGGCAACATCGTCAAGTCGGAAGTCCTGTGGGAGACGCAGACCGATCCGTTCGCGCTGGTATCGAGGATCGACGATGAGCGGCTTGGGGCTGTGGCCGATGCGGCCGCCGCGATGCTGCGCGCAGGTGTCGAGCAGGGCGGGCGGCTTCCGCGGCGGGTCTACCGCCGGGCCGGACGCCCGTGCCCGCGCTGCGGCACCCAGGTCAAGAGTGCCCCTCAGGGGGAGGCTCGGCGGACGACATACTGGTGCGCTGCATGCGTCTCCTGAGACGGCGGGACGACGACCGCGTGTTCGATCGCGCGCGGGGCGTGATGCTGGGTCTCGCGGTGGGCGACGCCCTCGGTGCCGCCCTGGAGTGGAGCCACCCCGAGCAGATCGAGCGGCGCTTCGGCGGCCCGCTTCGCGACATGGTTGCATCGCCTGTCTGGGAGCTCGGCGAGTGGACCGACGACACGGCCATGGCCATCGAGCTGGCTGAGAGCCTCGGTGAGCGCGGCGACTACGACGAGGACGACCTGCTCGCGCGCTACCTGGTGTGGGCGCGTTCGGGGCCGAAGGACATCGGGATCACCGTGAGCAAGGCGCTCGCACGCGCACGTACGCCGGACGACGCGCGGGCGGCGGCGGCACGCTGGCATGACGCCTCCGGCGGCAAGTCGGCCGGAAACGGCGCGCTGATGCGCACCGCGCCGATCGCGATCCGCTACCGGCACAACGCCGGCGAGCTGGTGCGGGTTTCGCTGGCCGAGGCGGGGCTGACGCATCACGACCCGCTTGCCGGTGACGCATGCGTCCTCTTCAACCGGACACTCGCTGCACACCTCAACGGCAGCAAGCCAAAACCCTTGCCGACGATCGCAGGTCAGGCGGCCATGGACGCCCCGGACATGTCGAAGGACGAGCTGCTGGAGCTCGTGCAGCGTCAGATCGGGTTCGTCCTCACCACGCTGCGCGTGGCCTTCTGGGCCTGCTCGAGCGCCGAGTCATTCGAGGACGCCGTCGTTGCGGCCGCCAACCTCGGCGGTGACGCCGATACCAACGCTGCGGTCACCGGAGCTCTGGCGGGAGCGCAGTTCGGGGCCGAGGCGATCCCCATGCGGTGGCTGGAGCCGCTGCATCAGCGCGACCACATCGCTGGCCTTGCCATGCGCCTCCTGAGGGCGTAGGTTGATCGATGCAATCGCGACGAGGGGGTCGAGATGAAGATTGCATTCACCGCGCGGCGACTTCGCCAGGGAAGCTACGACGCGTGGCGCAAGGCATGGGAAGGCGATGGTCCGCCGGAAGCGGTCCAGCGCGCCTATATCCTGCGCAACCCGGATGACCCGGACGAGATCATCGCGTTCGGGCTGTTCGAGGCCGGGGATGAAGTGATGAGCGGCCGGCAGGACGACGCGGCCGAGAAGCGGCGCATGGAGGCGATGGAGCCCCATGTCGCCGAGACGATGACATCCGGAATCTATGACGTCATCTACCACCGCGAGGGCGGTGCTGCGACCGGGCAGCAGATGGCGGTTCCGCTGACACAGCGGTTCGTCACGGAGGGCTCGGAAGGCGCGTTCCAGCAGGCGGCTGAAGGGGCGGCGCCCAGCGAGCTGCCACCGGGGCTGACCGAGGTGTTCGCCATCCGATCGGTCGAACGCCCGAACGAGGTGATCTCGTTCGGCATCATCCGCACGGATGATCTCGACCGCATGCGCCAGGAGCGCATGGGCCGCCGGCAGGAGATCGTCGACGCGATGGAGCCTCACGTGGAGCGGATCGGCCTCGACGCGACCTACGAGGTTGTCGAGGAACTGATCCCCTCGCACGCCTGAGCAGCACGGGTATCCTCTCGGCGTCCAGAGACGACGCCGGGAGGAGCCCTGCATGCCGCACGCACCTGACCGTAATCTCGCCCTGGAGCTCGTTCGCGTCACCGAGGCCGCAGCGCTCGCGGCAGCTCGCTGGGTCGGAGCCGGTGACAAGATCGCGGCTGACCAGGCGGCTGTCGACGCCATGCGTCACATGCTCGCGACGGTCGAGATGGACGGGTTCGTGGTGATCGGGGAGGGCGAGAAGGACGAGGCGCCGATGCTGTTCAACGGTGAGCGCATCGGCACCGGCACCGGAGTGGACGTCGACGTCGCTGTCGATCCGCTCGAGGGCACGGAGCTGTGCGCGAACGGGCAGCCGAACGCGCTGGCCGTGGTCGCCGCTTCCGACCGCGGCACGATGTTCGACCCCGGGCCATGCGTCTACATGGAGAAGCTGGCCTGCGGCCCGGAGATCGACGACGAGCTTGATCTCAACGCGCCGATCGAGGAGACGCTTGAGATCGTCGCGCGCAGCAAGCGCGTGCGACCCCGCGACCTGATGGTGGTGATCCTCGACCGGCCGCGCCATGCCGACATGGTGAAGCGCATCCGCGCTGTGGGCACGCGGATTCGCTTCATCCCGCACGGCGACGTATCGGGCGCGTTGATGGCCGCCAGCCCCGATACCGGCATCGACTTGCTCTGGGGGATCGGCGGGACGCCCGAGGGCGTCCTGTCGGCCGCTGCGTTCAAGTGCCTCGGCGGCCAGTTTCAGGGCAAGCTGTGGCCGCGCGACGACGAGGAGCGCCGCGCCGCCACCGAGCAGGGCTACGACCTCGACAAGGTGCTGTCGCTCGACGACCTCGTCCGCGGCGACAACACGTTCTTCGCCGCCACCGGCGTCACGGACGGCGATCTCCTCCGCGGAGTCCGCTACGTCCGTGGCGGCGCCCGCACCCACTCGCTCGTGATGCGCTCCCGCTCCGGCACCGTCCGCACCCTCCAGGCGACGCACAGCATGGACAAGCTCGTCGAGCTGGCGGGCGACCGGTACGCGTGAAAGAACTCCATTCCATCGGGGCGGTCGAGGCGCTCGGGCGCTTCAAGGATCGCTCGCTCTCGCCGGTCGAGCTCATGGAAGCCGTGATCGCACGGGCGGAGCAGGTGGAGCCGCACATCAACGCGTTCGCGTCCACCTACTTCGACGAGGCGCTGGAGGGGGCTCGGCGGGCGGAGGCGCGCTACATGGGCTCGGAGCCGCGGCCGCGCGCGCTCGAGGGGCTTCCGGTCGCCACCAAGGAAGAAACCCCCGTCGCCGGCCGCACTCTGGAGTACGGCTCGCTCGCGTTTCGGGGCGAGGTCTCGACCTACACGGCTCCGGTGGCGGAGCGGATCCTGGCGGCGGGCGGGATCGTTCATGCCCGTACCACGACTCCCGAGTTCTCGTGTGCGCCGTTCACCCACAGCCGGCTGTGGGGCGTGACGCGCAATCCCTGGAGCGCCGCTCACGCGGCCGGTGGGTCGTCGGGCGGTTCCGCCGCGGCGCTGGCAGCGGGGACAGCCGCGCTCGCGAACGGGTCCGACATCGGCGGGTCGATCCGCATCCCGGCCGCCTTCTGCGGCGTCGTGGGCTTCAAGCCACCGTTCGGGCGCGTGCCCGAGTCCCCGCCGTTCAACCTCGACCACTACTGCCACGAAGGCCCCCTGGCCCGCAGCGTTGCCGACTGTGCGGTGTTCGAGAACGTGATCGCCGGGCCGCACCCGCATGATGTCGCCTCACTGCGCCCCAAACTGCGCATCCCGGCCCGCCTGGGGCCGATCGACGGCTGGCGCATCGCACTGTCGCGCGACCTCGGCGGCTACCCGGTCGACGACGCGGTCGCCCGAAACCTCGACGCCGCCGCGGATGCGCTGCGTGACGCCGGAGCCATCGTCGAGGAGGTCGACCTGGGGTGGGACCGCGCCGCCATTACGCGCGCCGGCCGGGCCCATTTCGCGGCCATCTTCGGCGCCTGGATCGCCGAGATCCTCGCCCAGCACCGCGATCTCCTGACGCCCTATGCCATCCGCTTTGCGGAGGATTGCCTCGCCGTGCCCGAAGGGGAGTACCTCGCGGGCTTCGAGTTGGAGGGTGAGATCTATGCCGGTCTCGGCGACGTGCTGGCGCGCCACCGGCTGCTGCTCGCGCCGGGGTTCTCGGTACCGGCGCTCGACGCCGGTGAGGACTACGTGGAGCGTGGGCCGGTGGTGAACGGCGTCGAATACGACGACGTCTACGACGTCCTGATGACGCTGCCGTTCAACATCTGCAGCCGTTGCCCTGTGATGTCGATGCCGTCCGGACTCTCGCCCGACGGTGTGCCCACCGCTGTGCAGATCGCCGGCCGCACGTTCGACGATGTCAGCGTGTTTCGCGCTGCTGCGGCGCTGGAGGCGCGGAGATCGATCGGCCTGCCCGGGGTCGACGTGGCTACGCCGACAGATCCGCCAGCACCGCTCCCGTCAGCCTGACCAGGTCGTCGGTCCTGATCTCCACCAGCGCCCCCCGCCGGCCTGCGTTGAGGCAGATGTCGGTGTGCTCGGACGCCGAGGCGTCGAGGAACACGCGTAACCTCCGCTTCGAGCCGAGCGGGCTGATGCCACCGATCTGGTAGCCGGTCGCCCGCTCGGCGTCCCGCGGATCGGCCATGCGGGCCGCCTTCGAACCGGCCGCCGACGCGAGCTTCTTCGGCGACAGCTCCGCCGTCGCAGGCAGGAGCGCGAACACGAGCTCGTCGCCTGCACCGGCAACAAGGCTCTTGAAGACGCGCTCGGGCGCCACCCCGACCTGCTCGGCGGCGCGCTCGGCCACAGCCCCGCCGCTCTCATAGGCGTACTCCAGCACCCGGTGGTCGATGCCGGCCCTGCGGAGCTCGGTGGTGCCTCGTGTGGCCGCCATCAGTACAATCTCCCAGTCCTCAGATCAAGGAGCGCCGGTGCGAGAGTACACGCCTGAGTATCAGTCCTTCCGCGAAGACGCGATCGCGATCCTGAACGGCGCCGCCGTCACCGTCGCCGTCGCAGGATTCTGGGCGAAGCCCGTCTTCCTCGGGCCTGTAGCGCTGGCCATCGCGGTGCTCGGCTACTTCCTGTCGCCTCGCTCCAGGGGCGGAACCATCATCGCCGTCATCGTGATCACGATCCTGGCCGTTCTCGGCCGCTGGTTCGCCGGCTACCCCGTCGCCTGAGGCGCCGGGTTGCCGCTGTCCGGCGGCAGGATCTCGAGGCCGTTCGCGACGGCCTGGTCGTCGCCGCGCCGGTAGACCAGGTCGACGCTGTGCTCAATCTTGTACCGGCCCCAGAACATCAGCCGGGCATAGGTCCCGAGCGTCATCCGTCGCGGCGGGATGAGCTCTTCCGCGAACACCAGATACGGCCCGCGCAGTTCGAAGTCGACGCCCTCCTGCTTGGGGACGCCGTTCACGAACACCTGAAAGGGACGTCCGGCATTGGGCGGAAGAGAGACTCGTGATCCGTTCATCAAGGTTGCGCCCGAACTGAAGGGATGGGACGCCAGGGGTATCTTGCTACCGTTTGGCTCATGGCGGCAACCCCCGACCCGTTTTCGGCACGGGACACCCTGAATACGGGTGAGGAGGTCTATCGGATCGACCGCCTGACCGATCCGCTCCGCCTGCCCTATACGGTGTGCGTGCTGCTCGAAAATCTGCTGCGCCGGGCCGGCGCCGGCCACGTCAGCGAGGAAGACGTACGGGCCCTCGCCGCGTGGCCCGATCGCGCTGAGGACGCCAATCTGGCGTTCATGCCCGCGAGGGTGATCATGCAGGACCTGACCGGCGTTCCGGCCGTCGTCGACCTCGCCGCGATGCGCGACGCCGTGGCTCGCTCCGGCGGTGACCCGTCGCAGGTCGACCCTCTGGTGCCCGTCGACCTCGTGATCGACCATTCAGTGCAGGTCGACGCCTTCGGTTCCGACAGCGCGTATCAGCGCAACATCGAGCGCGAGTTCGAGCGAAACGGCGAGCGCTACGCCTTGCTTCGCTGGGCGCAGGGCGCCTTCCGCAATTTCCGCGTCGTCCCCCCCGGGATGGGCATCGTCCACCAGGTCAACCTCGAATACCTGGGCCGCGTGGTGCAGGTGCGCGATGGCGTCGCGCTTCCCGACAGCCTTGTCGGCACCGACTCGCACACCACCATGATCAACGCCCTCGGCGTGCTCGGCTGGGGCGTGGGTGGCATCGAGGCAGAGGCGGTGATGCTGGGACAGCCGCTCTACCTGACGCCGCCGGTCGTGATCGGCGTGCGCCTTTCGGGCGCGCTTGCTCCCGGCGTGACGGCGACCGACCTGGTGCTGACGATCACCGAGACGCTGCGGCGGCATGGAGTGGTGGGGAAGTTCGTCGAGTTCCATGGCCCCGGCGTGCCGTCGCTGACCGTGGCCGATCGAGCCACGATCTCCAACATGTCGCCCGAGTTCGGCTCGACCGCCGCGATGTTCCCCGTGGACGAGCGGACGCTCGGCTACCTCCGCGATACCGGTCGCGAGCCGGAGCACGTCCGGTTGGTGGAGGAGTACACGAAGGCGCAGGGGCTCTTCCGCACGGGCGAAGAGCCGCCGCCGGCGTTCTCGGAGACGCTCGAGTTCGACCTTGGCTCGGTCGTGCCCAGTGTGGCCGGCCCGCGCCGGCCGCAGGACCGCGTGCCGCTCGGCCGGGTGCAGGGGAGCTTTGAAGATGCGTTCGGCCTCATCGGCGAGAACGGCAGCAAGCTTGGTGGCGGGTCGGTGGTGATCGCGGCGATCACGAGCTGCACCAACACCTCGAACCCGGCGTTGATGGTGGCCGCCGGGCTGCTGGCGAAGAAGGCCGTCGAGCGGGGCTTGGAGATCAAGCCGTGGGTCAAGACCAGCCTCGCCCCCGGCTCGCGCGTCGTCTCCCGGTACCTGGAGCGCGCGGGGCTGACGGCGTACCTCGACCAGCTCCACTTCAACCTGGTCGGTTTCGGCTGCACCACCTGCATCGGCAACTCCGGCCCGCTGCCGGACGACGTCTCCGCCGAGATCTCAGCCCGCGAGCTTTCGGTCGCAGCGGTGCTGTCCGGCAACCGCAACTTCGAGGCCCGCATCCACCCGCAGGTGCGCGCGAATTACCTCGCCTCGCCACCGCTGGTGGTCGCCTTTGCCCTCACCGGGAGCGTCGCCGTCGACCTCACGACCGAGCCGGTCGGCACCGACCCGGACGGAAACCCGGTGATGCTGGCCGAGATCTGGCCCACGGCAACCGAGGTCGAGGAAGCGGTTCGCATCGGCACAGGCGCCGACCTGTTCGCAAGCGAGTACGGCCGGATCTTCGAGGGTGACGACCGCTGGACGCAGCTGCCCGTGCCCGCCGGCGAGCTGTTTGCCTGGGATCCCGACTCCACCTACGTGCGCGAGGCGACGTTCTTCGAGCGCCCGGCCGACCTGTCCGACATCGTCGACGCGCGCGTGCTGGCGCTGCTCGGCGACTCGGTCACGACCGACCACATCTCTCCCGCCGGCGCCATTCCGTCGTCCACACCCGCAGGCCGTTGGCTGATCGAGCATGGCGTCGAACCGCGCGAGTTCAACAGCTATGGCGCCCGCCGGGGGAACCACGAGGTGATGGTGCGCGGCACGTTCGCGAATATCCGCCTCAAGAACCGCATCGTCGAAGGTGTCGAGGGCGGCTTCACTCGCCACTTCCCGGACGGCGAGCAGTTGTCGATCTACGACGCGTCGATGAAGTACCAGGCCGACGGCGTACCGTTGGTTGTCATCGCCGGCAAGGAGTACGGGTCGGGAAGCTCGCGAGACTGGGCCGCCAAGGGCAGCGCATTGCTGGGAGTGCGTGCGGTGATCGCGGAGAGCTTCGAGCGGATCCACCGGTCGAACCTCGTGGCGCTCGGCGTGGTGCCGCTTCAGTTCCTCCCCGGCGAGTCCGCTGACACGCTGGGCCTGACGGGCGAGGAGACGTTCACGATTCGCGGCATCATCGACCTCGGAGTCGGCGATTCGGTCGAGGTCGAGGTGAACGGCGGCGAGCGCACGTTCCGCGCCCTTGCCCGGCTCGATGCCGACGCCGACGTGACGATCTTCCGCTCCGGCGGGCTGCTGCAGATGATGATGCAGCGCATGGCGTCGTAGCCGGGCACCTTCGCGCGGGTTCCGCATCACCCGTTGACGTTGTCTCTTGACAAGAGACGTGTGTTCTGCCACTCCGAGTAAGGGCGCACTCGGCGCTCGAAGCTTCCTGGAAGGGGAACCGCGTGCGTCGTCTGCTGTCTGCGCTCAGTGTCTGTGTCCTTGCGCTGGTGCTCGGGGTGAGCCCGAGCGCCGCGTCGACGGCGTGGCTTTCGCCGGCCGGAGGTGTGGCGGTGGCAGAGCACATGCCGCCGACCTTCAGTGCCTTCGCGGTGGCCGGAGGTGTCCCGACGAAGACGTCGCGCCTGCTCTCGCTGCAAGGCGTCGGCGACATGGTTTTCGACCCTGCAAACGGGCATGTGCTGATCACGGGCGATTCTGCCTACGGGAACAGCAGCATCCTGGTCACGGATTACACCGGCGCCACGGTGACCACGATCACGGGCATCGCCGGTGGCGGCGGGATGGTGGTCGACGGTACGAAGCTGTACGTCGCACGGTGTGGATGGGGCCTGATCGACGTCTACGACCTCGGAACGCTGACGAAGACGGACAGCATCACTGCGGCGGTGAGCGGGACGTGCGACCTTGCGCTCGCGGGCGGTCGGCTGTGGTTCTCGAATGCCACAGGTTCGGGGACGCTGACCTCCGTCACCGTCGATGCTCCTCATACGACGGCGACGCACGGCAACTTCTACTACCCGATCTTCGCGACGTCCCCGGGAGCGCCCGACACGCTGATCGTCGGTGAGTCGGGTCAGAGCCCGAGCTACGTGTACGTCTACGACGTGTCGGGTGGAGGGTTCACGCTGCTGAAGTTGAGCATGGACATGAATGGCGCGTCGAACCTGCAGAGCCTTGCCGCGACGGCGGACGGGACGAAGCTGTTCACCGCCTCCGGGAGCCCGTACCAGGGTCAGGGTTTCACGCTTCCCGACCTCACCCCGTCGGGCATCTTCCCGACCGCGCCCTATCCGAGCGCGACTGCCGTCACCGACGCCGGCGGCCACCTGGCAGTCGGCGAGGACGGCATCTACGAGCCGGACGTCTGGGTGTTCGCCACCGACAACGCGACGCCGTTGTGGAAGTTCGACTTCGGCACGACCGACAACACGGTCTGGCCGGACGGCGTCCGGTTCACGCCGGACGAAAGCGCGCTCTTCGTGCTCTCGGGCGACGTCAACTTTGCGCACAGCGTGCGGTTGACCGTGTTCTCCGACCCGACCAAGACGCCCGGTTCGCTGACCGTTTCGGCTGGCAAGGCGACCGTCCCCTACGGCGGCTCCGTCAAGGTGACGGCACATCTCGGCACGGCTTCGGCCCAGAAGACCGTTTCGATCTACCGGCAGCCGGCTGGCGGCGCGAGGACGCTCGTCGCCACGGGTACGGTCGATGGCGCAGGCAACTTCAGCGCTCCGGTGGCGCTCAAGCGCAACACGACCTTCACCGCCGAGTGGGTGGGGGACGCGATGTATGGCAAGACCACCTCGGCCGGGCGGAAGGTCGGCGTGACCCTGCTCATGGCCGGTGCGCTGAGCGGTGCGTACGGCCGGTCGGGCAACTACCGCCTGTTCCACTACCACTCGTCATGCGCCTCCGGGCGGCAATGCCCGATCTACGCGGCCACTGTGAAGCCGAGCCATGCCGGAAAGCCGGTCAAGTTCGTGCCGCAGCGCCGCACTGCGTCGGGCTGGAGCACGGTCGGCCGGCTCGCGCTGAAGCTGAACAAGCGCAGCGCCGCCGCGGTGATCTTCCGCTACTCCGCTGCCGCCAGGGGAAAGGCGTTCCGCATGCAGGCGGTGTACAAGGGCGACACGGCGAACGTCCGCAGCGAGACCCGCTGGGCGTACATCAAGATCACGGCCTGACCGAGGGACAGCCGGGGGGAGCCTGCCGTCGGTAGGCTCCCCCCGTGAGCCTGATCGACGATCTCGGCGCGGCTGTCGGGCCTGAGCAGGTCATCTCCGACCCGACCGCGCTTCGCACCTACCAGTCCGATGGGCTGACCGGCTACCGGGCTGTGCCGCAGGCCGTCGTCCTACCCGGCAACACGGCAGAGGTGGTGGCCTGCGTCGAGGTGTGCGGGCGGCATGAGATCCCATTTGTTGCTCGCGGCGCGGGGACAGGCCTGTCCGGCGGCGCGGTGCCGGTCGCGGAGGGCATCGTGATCGCGCTCTCCCGGATGAAGCGCATCCTCGACGTCGACGTGCCCAACCGGCGGGTGCGCCTGCAGCCAGGCGTGACGAACCTCGACGTGACGAGGGCGGTCACGGGGCATGGGCTCTACTACGCGCCCGACCCCTCCAGCCAGCAGGTCTGCACCATCGGCGGCAACGTGGCCGAGAACTCCGGCGGCGCGCACTGCCTCAAGTACGGCTTCACCACCAATCACGTGCTGGAGGCCGAGGTCGTGCTCGCAAGCGGCGAGGTGGTGCGGTTGGAGCAGGGCGACAGGCTCGACCTGCTCGGCACCCTGGTTGGCTCGGAGGGAACGTTGGGGGTTGTCACGGAGGTGACCGTTCGCGTGCTGCCGCGGCCGGAACTGGTGGAGACTCTGCTGGCCGCCTTCGACTCGACCGACCACGCGGGTGAGGCGGTCTCCGCGATCATCGCCGCGGGCATCATCCCGGCCGCGATCGAGATGATGGACGAGCTGACGATCCAGGCGGCCGAGGCTGCCGTCGGCGCCGGTCTGCCGCTGGACGCCGGAGCAGTGCTGCTGGTGGAGCTGGACGGCCCCGCCATCGAGGTGGATGCCCTGCTCGCAAGGACGGTCGGCCTGATCGCGAAGGCTGGTGCGACCGAGGTCAGGCGGGCGGCCGACGACGTCGAGCGGGCCGGGTTCTGGCACGGCCGCAAGGCGGCGTTCGCGGCGATGGGGCGCATCAGCCCCGATTACTACGTCCAGGACGGGGTCGTCCCGCGCACGAAGCTGCCGGACACGCTTCGCCGCATCGCGGAGCTGTCGGAGCAGTACGGCCTCCGGGTGGGCAACGTCTTCCATGCAGGCGACGGAAACCTGCATCCGCTGGTGCTGTACGACGCCGCCGTCGAAGGCCAGGCGGAGCTTGCCGAACGTCTGGCGTCCGACATCCTGATGGCCTGCATCGACGCCGGCGGGTCCCTCACCGGAGAGCACGGGATCGGTCTCGACAAGGCCCGCCACATGCCTCGGATGTTCAGCGACGCCGACCTCGATGCGATGCACCGTCTGCGTTGCGGATTCGATCCGGCAGGGCGCTGCAACCCCGGAAAAGTGTTCCCGACGCCGCGGTTGTGCGGCGAGGTGCCAGGCCCATACCGCGAGCATCCGTTGGAGCGGGCGGGGGTGATCGAGCGATGGTGATCGACCACCGCGCGGGTGATCTGACGTGCACGGTGGCGGCCTCCGTGCCCCTGGAGGAGCTTCAGCGTGTGCTGGCGCAAGGCGGTCAGATGCTCGCCCTGGACCCGCCTGCAGACGACGACCTGACGGTGGGGGAGGTCTTCGACCGGGCACTGTTCGGGCCTCGCGCGCACCGCTACGGCACGCCGCGTGACCTCGTGCTGGGGATCCACGCGCGGCTGCCGGGCGGTGAGGAGGTGCGCGGAGGCGGTCGCGTCGTCAAGAACGTGGCCGGGTACGACCTGCCCAAGCTGTTCACCGGCGCGGAGGGCCGGCTCGGAGAGGTGCTCGAGCTGACCCTGCGCCTGCACCCGCTTCCGGCATCGACGTGCACGCTGGTGACCGCGCTCGCCGATCCCGTGCCGCTGGAGCCGTTTGCTCCCGCATGTGTCGAGGTGCAGTGGCCGGACAACCGGATGCTCGTGCGGTTCGAAAGCCCCGTGGCAGCCGAGCTTGCTCGCGCGGCGCAGGAGCTGCTCGGCGGCGACGTCGTTGCGGATGACGAACCGCTGTGGGACGAGCACCGCCGCAGGCAGCGCGGGTTGCATCTGCACCGGTGCCTTCCGGCCGACGGGGCGGCGACCGTCGAGCGGCTGCACGGCGAGGGTGCAAGCGTCGTCGTCGGGCGCTGGGCGCGCGGCTGGCTCTTTGCCGATGTCCCCGCAGCGCAGCGACCGCTGAGCGAGCTCGAACAGCGCGTGATCGCCCGGTTCGCCGCGTGAGCACGCCGACCCGCGACCTGCTCGACGCCTGCGTGCACTGCGGCTTCTGCCTCCCGGCCTGCCCGACCTACAGCCTATGGGGCGAGGAGATGGACTCGCCGCGGGGCCGAATCCAGCTGATGTCCATGGTGGAGGACGGCGAGGTGCCCATGAACGACAGCGTGGCGCTCCACCTCGACCGCTGCCTCGGCTGTCTGGCGTGCGTTCCCGCCTGCCCGAGCGGCGTGCGCTACGACATCCTGATCGAGCGCGCCCGCGCCCAGCGTCTCGAGGAGGCTCCGAGAGGGCTTCGGTCACGGATGCTCGAGGCGGGCCTCCTGGCAGTCGCTCCCCGGCCGCGCCTCCTGCGGGCGTTGTCGGTGCCGCTTGCGCTCGGCATCCGGCCAAGCGCGCTGGCACCGCGCCTGCGATTTGCCGACCTGCGCGCCGCTCCGCCGCACCACACACCGGCGATGGGCGATCAGCGACTGTCCGTCGCGCTCCTGGCCGGCTGCGTCCAGCGGGTCTGGTTCGGCCGTGTGAACCAGGCCGCCGCCCGTGCGCTTGCGGCCGCCGGCTGCGACGTTTCCGTGCCCGGCGGGCAGGGGTGCTGCGGCGCGCTTCACCTGCACGGCGGGCGTGAGTGCCAGGCCCGCGAGCGGGCGCGGCGGACGATCGCCGCGCTCGCAGGGCACGACCGCATCGCCGTCACGGCGGCGGGCTGCGGATCGGCGATGAAGGGCTACGGCGAGCTGCTCGACACCGACGAGGCGCGCGAGTTCTCGAGCCGCGTGCGCGATGTGACCGAGATCCTGGCCGAGCTGCGGCCGGCCCCGTCGGTCGAGAGGCCGGTGCGTGTCGTCTACCAGGACGCCTGCCATCTGGCGCATGGCCAGGGTGTGCGCGAGCAGCCACGCGCAGTGCTCGCGGCCATCCCCGGCGTGGAGCTGGCCGAGATCTCAGATCCAGGCATGTGCTGCGGATCCGCCGGTACGTACAATCTGCTGCAGCCGAAGGCCGCGCGGGAGCTTGGCGACCGCAAGGCGCGGTCGATCCTCGACGCCGACCCCGACGTCGTGGCCACCGCCAACCCCGGCTGCGCCCTCCAGCTTGCGGCAGCGCTGCGGCGCCTCGGCCGCGACGATCTCCCGATCGTTCACCCGGTCGAGCTGCTCTGAAAAAAAGGGGCCAGACCCCTTTTTTTCACGCTACTCGTAGTAGCCGAGCGCGAACGACACCGCGGCGAACGTCGCGGCGATCACGAGGCCGACCCACCCGGCCGGAATGCCGTCCAGACCGGGGCCGGCCAGCACCGCCGACGTGGCCAGCACGATCCCGCCTGAGATCACCCACATAGACGCTTTTCCCGCGCTCATCGCGGCGCGGACGATACCAGAGGCCTGAGCCGAACCGGTTCGCCAGCCGCCGCGAATAGCTCCCCGCAAGAGGTCTCAGTCACGTAAACGACCGACGAAAGGAGACTTGCTCATGCGACGACGCATGATGGTGGCGGCGTTCGCCCTGCTGTCGGTGCTCGTGCTCGGAGCGTCGCCCTCGTTCGGCTCGAGCCACCGAGAGGCGCCGCTGATCACGGGCGATCCCGAGGCCGACCTGAACGACCTGTACGCGTTCCGGGACTTTGCCGACCCGTCGAAGGTGAACCTCATCCTGACGGCCTATCCCCTCGAGGAGCCGGGAGACGCCCCCAACTACTACAGGTTCGGCGACAACGTGCGGTACGACATCAACATCGACCGCAACGGGGACGCGCGACCGGACATCACGTACCGGTTCCGCTTCCAGACGCACGTCCGCAACGGTGACGTGTTCGTCTACAACTTCCCCGGCGACCCGGTCACGTCGCTGAACGATTCAGGGCTGAACGTCTCCCAGACGTACGACGCCTGGCGCATCAACTGGGGCGCTCATCCGTCGATGAATCAGCTCGTGAACAACGCCCGCGTGGTGCCGAACAACGTCGGCTCCGCGTCGATGCCGAACTTCGGTGCGCTGGTGAACGCCGGCGTGAAGACGTTCGGCTCCGGCATCGGCAAGGTGTGGGCGGGGCAGACGGACGACCCGTTCTTCCTCGACCTGGGTGCGATCGGCGACAGCGTCTCCGTCCGCAACCCCGGATTCGACACGCTCGGCGGGTTCAACACGCAGGCAATCGCCCTGCAGGTGCCGATCGGGTCCGTCAAGGGCACCGGCCATCCCACCGTCAGCGTGTGGGCGGCCACCCAACGGCAGAACGGCACGAACATCCTCACCGGTAAGGGCAACGGTGCCTGGCGGCAGATCGAACGACTCGGCATGCCGCTGACCAACGAGGTCCTGATCGGGCTCAAGGACAAGGATCGGTGGAACCATGTTGCGCCGCGCACCGATGCGCAGTTCAGCAAGTACTTCCTGAACCCGGTCCTGGCGACCGTCCTCGGCGCTCCCGACACGAACCGGCAGGACATCCTGGCCACCTTCATGAAGGGCCTGGCTCCTGTGGGCAACGTGACCGGCGGCCCGCCGGCGGACGCGCTTCGCCTCAACCTGAACGCCGCGCCGACGAATCCGGCAACGGCGTCACGGCTAGGCGCCCTCGGCGGTGACGCCGACGGATTCCCGAACGGCCGGCGGCTTGCAGACGATGTCACCGACATCGAGCTCCAGGTCGTGGCCGGCGCGCTGATCGGCACACCGAACATGGTTGGCGACAGCGTGAACACCAATGACCGCAACTTCCGGAGCACGTTCCCGTATCTGGGCCTGGCCCACTCGGGTGCCAAGGTCGCCGGTCACATGTTCGTTCCCTGACCCCCGACGCCGGAGCCCGGGAGCCATTCCCGGGCTCCGGCAACCATCACGAGACCGACTGCCAAGATGCCACTCACGCTCAAGAGAATCCCGCTCGTCCTCCTGTTCACGGCCGCCATTGCGGCAATCGTGCTCGTCGCGGTCGTGAACCGGGGGGCCCGTGGCATCGGCACGAAGGCGGCTGCCACGCCGGCCGCCGCTCGCGTGCCATCCGATCCACTCGCGCTCGACGAGCTCGCGCTTGCGCAGATCCAGCTCGCTCGTGAGGACGGCGACCCGACGCGGTATGGCATCGCGGAGGAACTGCTGCGTCGGGCGCTTCGCGCCGACCCCAACGATTTCATCGCACTCGGCGGCCTGGGCTCCATCGCGGCGTCGCGGCACGACTTCCCCACCGCGCTGTCGCTGGGCCGCCGGGCCCTCTCAGTCGACCCGGCGTCCGGCTATGCGCTGGGCGTCGTGGTCGACGCGCAGATCGAGTTGGGCCGCTACGCCGCCGCCCGCCGATCGATCGTGCGGATGCTCGACCTGCACCCCGACCTGTCCTCGTTCTCGCGCCTCTCGTATTACCTGGAGCTGCACGGCGACATCACAGGCGCCCGCCGCGCGCTGCGAGCCGCAATCGCCTCCGGTGCGCCCGCGCGTGAGAACACCGCCTGGGCGTACCTCTCGCTGGGCAACCTCGAGTTGGGGCAGGGCAACCTCGCCGCCGCCGAGGCGCAGTACCGGCTCGCAGGCCGGGCGCAGCGCGGGTTCGTGCACGCGCTCGCGGGGCGCGCGCGGGTGGCGGCAGCGCGGGGGCGACACGACGAGGCGATCCGGCTCTACCGGTCGGTGACCGCTCGGCTGCCCTTGCCCGCGTACGTAATCGCCCTTGGTGATGTGCAGACAGCGGCCGGCCAAACGGCGGACGCACGCGCCGGCTACGAGCTCGTGCGGGCAGAGGAACGGCTGTACGGTGCGAACGGCGTGAACGTGGACGTCGAGCTGGCCCTGTTCGAGGCCGATCACGGTGGCGACGCGACGCGGGCGGTCAGCCTCGTGCGGGCGGCGCAGCGTACGCAGCGAAGCGTCGCCGTCGATGACGCGCTGGCGTGGACGCTATTTCGAGCAGGGCAGTACCGAGCGGCGCTCGAGGCGGCGAATCGCGCCCTGCGGCTCGGCACCCGTGACGCCACGTTCCTCTATCACCGCGGTGCCATCAACGCCGCGCTGGGCCGACGCGGCGATGCCCGCGCCGACCTCTCGCGTGCCCTGCGCATCAACCCGCAGTTCTCGCTGCTCGGTGCGCCGGAAGCCCGTCGTCTGTTGAAGGAGGTATCCCGATGAGGCGTCTGACCGCCCTCACCCTGGCCGCGCTCGCGCTTGTTCTCGCCCTTCCGTCCACGGCGGCTGCACATCCGCTGGGCAACTTCACGATCAACCGCTACAGCCTGGTCGAGCTCCAGCGCGGCGAGGCCCGCGTCACCTTCGTCCTCGACATCGCCGAGATCCCGACGTTCCAGGCGCTCGGCGCGGAGCCGACCCAGGCGGATGCCGACCGCTACCTCTCCGAGCACGCCCCGGGCTGGGCACAGCGGCTCCATCTCACCGTCAACGGCACCGCGCGCATGCTGACGCCTTCGAGTGGGGGCACGGCGACGCTCCGCCAAGGGCAGGGCGGCCTGCGGACATTGCGGATCGAGTTGCCGCTCGCCGCCTCGCTCCCGAAACAGGGTCTCCTCTCGGCGACCTACGCGGACGACAGCTTCGGAGACCGTTTGGGGTGGAAGGAGATCGTCATCCGGGCCGGTGAAGGGGTCGTCTTGACGCAGTCCAGCGCTGCGACCCGCGACGCGTCCGACATGCTGCGGCGATACCCATCGAGCCTGCTGTCGGCGCCGCTCGACGTCCGCCGTGCCTCATTCGACGTGCGCTACGGCGACGGGGCGAGCGTCGATGTCGGCGCGTCCGGCAGCGGAGCCACCGACACGTCGGTGTCGCTGGGAGGCTTCACGTCGCTGATCGAGCACCGGCAGATGACGATCGGGTTCGTCCTTCTCGCCCTCCTGATTTCGATGTTCTGGGGCGCTGTCCATGCGCTCTCGCCGGGACATGGGAAGTCGCTCGTGGCGGCGTATCTGGTCGGCTCACGCGGCACGTCACGACATGCCGTGGCACTCGGAATCATCGTCACGATCACGCACACGTCCGGGGTGTTCGCGCTCGGAGTCGTCGCGCTCCAGCTATCGAGCGTCGTCACGCCGGAGGAGTTGTACCCATGGCTCTCGGTCACCGCCGGCGTGATGGTGGTCGGCGTCGGCGCCGCGATCCTTCGCCGGAGGCTTGCGGCGCGGCGCGGGCACGATCATCACCACCACGGCCACGAACACCATCACCATCATCATCACCACCAAGAGGCGATCACGCCGCGCAGCCTGCTGGCGCTCGGCGTCTCCGGAGGGCTCGTTCCGTGTCCTTCGGCGCTGGTCGTGATACTCGGCGCGGTGGCGCTCGGCCGCACGGCGTTCGGCCTCGTCCTCGTCGTCGCGTTCAGCGTCGGGCTTGCCGCCACGCTGACGGCGGTCGGTCTGGTGGCGCTGCACGCGCACCGGCTGCTCGACAGGGTGCCGTCGAGCCGCCCGCTCTTTCAGTGGATCCCGGTCGCAAGTGCCCTGATGGTCACCCTCCTCGGGGTGACGCTCACGGTGCGGGCACTCGAGACGTTCTAGGACGACCTAGAGATCGGCGTAGCGGCGGCCGCCGAATTGCTCGGCGAGCGCGTCGTCATGGCCGTCCGCGTTGGCGGCCACCACATCGATGGCGGATTCGAGCTCGACCCGGTCGAGATCGTCGCCGAGGATGGCGTGCTCGAACCACACCTCGCGGCGGGCGGGCACATAGCTGTAGCGGCCGAACGGCTGCTCCGCCGTGAGCCGCAGCAGCTCGACGGCAAGGTCTGCCGGGAGCTCGACATCGGACAGCACCGGGGAGGACAGCCGCACCGCTGTCGATTCCTCGAGTACCGGCAGGACGTCGATGAACACTCGTGCGCTGCCAAAGCCGCCGTGGTATCCCCATGCCGGGTCGTGCTCGAAGCCGCCATAGTGCTCGTCGAGGAAGCGCTTCACGCGGCGGTCCGTGATCGTGACGTGGTCGGCCGCGTCGCGTCGCAGCGCCGCCGGCGTGTTCGGGGCCGGGGGTACCGGCGTCGCATCGCGAAGCATCGCCTCGAGGCGCGGACGGAATGCCGAGGCCGCCCATCCGATCGTCCACACCGTCGCCTGGACCTCGACGGCGGCCATCGTCGTGCCGGCGAGGATGGAGTGCTCCACCCGAACGCGAGACCCGGCGGGGGTGAAGCGGCCGATCACCAGCTCGGAGTTCTCGATCACCAGCACCCGGGCGAGCCGTTCGTCGACCTGCTCGATCGGCATCACATCTGCTCCGACCTCGACGTACGCCTGGCCCCCGGGCGTCACGCGGACGTCGACCTCCACGTTGGCGTCCCCGGTGCCGATTCCGCCGCGCCAGGCGTGTCCGCCCGGATCGATGCCCGTGAACGACCGTGCCAGCGACCGTCGAACGGCGATGGCATTGACCTCGATCTGCCGTGCCTCCACAGGGCGAGTGTAGATCAGCGCCGCACCGGCTCAGGCCAGCGGCGACACCGCAACGGCGCAGTGAGAGCAACGCCGCGCGGCGGCCGGGATCACGCTCAGGCACTCGGGGCACTCACGCGCCGGCGGCGCGTCGGGCTGCGCCGCCCGGCGGGCCGTCAGCGCGGCCATCGGCTTGACGACGAAGAAGAACACCGCCGCCGCGATCGAAACGAACGTGAACACCGCGTTCAGGAAGTCGCCGTAGGCGAAGCGGCTCTCATTGATGGTGAAGTCGAGGGAACCGAAATCGGGCTGGCCGAAGATCGCCGCGATGATTGGCGTGATGAGGTCGGCGACGAGCGCGTTGACGAGTGCTGTGAACGCGACGCCGATGACCACCGCAACGGCCAGGTCGACGATGTTGCCGCGAAACAGGAACTGACGAAACTCCTCCAGGATCGATCGCACGATCCCCTCCTCCGGTCGGGTTCGACGGCGGTCAGTGGGCCGCGCGCACGAATGGCCGGAGGACGCGCCAAGCGGTCGACGGCCCACGTGCCACGGTCGCGCGAAGCATCTGCGCCGAGACGATATCGCCTCGGAGCAGCGGCGTCACGACGTCGGGCGGCAGCTTGGAGAGGAGGTCGACGGCGCGGTCCCAGTCGTCGTCGTCCATGCGGGCGACGTAGTGGTTCGCGCGCATCGCCAATCCCCACGAGCGGCCGCGGGTGCGGCTCCCGGTGCGCTCCCAGCGGCGAAGCCGCTCGACGGGAACCACGCCAGGGCGGTCCAGCGCGGCCGCGGCGATCGGTGCAGCCAGCCTCGCCGCGGCGATCACGTGGCGGATGCCCTCGCCGAGCAGCGGGTTCGAGTGCCCGCCGGCATCGCCGAGCACGAGCATGCCGTCGCCGGTCAGCCGCTGCGGCGCCTCTTCGCTGGGGATGCGCCCGCTGTGCAGCTCGAGCAGCGACGATCCCTCCAACGGCTCGGCGAGCTTTTGCATCACCGGCTCGTAGAGCCGCCGCGGGTTCGCTTCGGTGTCCGGTTGGATCACGCCGACGCCCACCCGTACCCGGGTGCCGCCGCGCGGGAAGGCCCACGCGTAGCCGGACGGCGCGACGCCGCCGACGAGGATGATGGCCTCGTCCTGCGGAAACCGCGGCGCGGACAACTCCTGCTCGTAGCCGACGCCGACGCGGCCGAATCCCTTGTGCACGCGCGCCTGGCGGGCCAGGATCGAGGTGGTGCCCGTGGCGTCGACCGCCAGCCTACAGCGGGCCGTCCTCGCCTCGCCGTCGCGCCACAGGGTCAGGTGCGCCGTGCGGTCGAGCCGTGCCAGCGTGCCCGTCTCAACGGTCGCCCCAGCGTTGCGCGCTCGTTCGGCGAGGTGTCGCCAGGTCGCCGTGACGTCGAGCGCGCATCCCACCGGGCCGCCCCACTCGATCGTCGCGTGCGCGTTTCGCGACTCGAAAGAGAGCCTGCTGATCGGGTGCCAGAGGTGATCGGGCAGACCCAGCGCACGGAGGTCGTCGGGCCACGATCCGCCCGACGTGCGCACCGGCACGCCGATCTCACGGTTGCGCTCGCAGACGAGCACGGAAAGTCCGCGCTTGGCAAGCGGCTCGGCGATGGCAAGGCCGGCGGGGCCGCCGCCGGCAACGATCACATCGTAGGTTTCGGGCACTCGCCTAGGCTACTTGGGATGAATCACGACGGCGGAACAGTTCGGCGGCTCCGCCGTGTGTTGATTGCCGTGAGCATGCTCGCGGCGCTGCTCGCGATCTTCGTGATCGCGGTGATCCTGTACTGGAAGACGTACCTGCTCGAGCCGAGCGCCGACCCCTTCAGCCGCGGTCCGTACCTCACGCGGCTGTCGGAGACCGAGGCTCGCCTTCGCTGGCGCCTCGACGACGACCGGCCTGTGCGCTTGCGAGCCGTCACGGCCGACGGCTCAACGGTCGAGGCGAGGGACGGCACGTTCACCGGGCTCCAACCGGGCACCCCGTACAGCTGGAGCGCCGACGTCGGCGGACGGACGCGCGCCGCCGGGACGTTCACGACGGCGCCGGAGCGGCTCTCCGGCCCGATCGATTTCGCCGTGATCGGCGACTACGGCTCCGGCAACGACCACCAGTACGCCGTCGGACGGGAGCTGGCTGCGGGCCGTCCGCAGTTCATCCTCACCGCCGGGGACAACAGCTACATCGCAGCCGTTCCCCCACTGCTCGACCGTAACATCTTCGAGCCGTTCCGCGACGCCATGCGCGGCGCGCCGATCTGGGCGACGATGGGTGAGCACGACATGGTCTGGCGGGACGGTCAGGCGATCACCGATGCGCTGGAGCTTCCCGGGGAGGCGGGTCGCTACACGGTTCGCTACGGCCCGGTGCAGGTTGTGCTGCTCGGCCTGGAGGCTGATGCGAGCGCCATTCCGTTCGCGCGCGAAGCGCTGTCGGAACCGGGGCCCGAAGTGCGCTTCGTCGTGGTTCACCGGCCGGTCCGGACCGGCAATCCGATTCTGCCCGTGCTGCGCGAGGCGGGCGTCGCTGCGGTGTTCGCCGGCCACCTCCACCGGTACGAGCGGGAGGTTCTGGACGGAGTTCTGCAGTTCACAGTCGGCACCAGCGGTCAGGGGGCAGGCAACGAGGACTTCACCCTGGCGACTCCGGGCGCCGAGTCCTCGCTGCTCGATTACGGCCTCTTGCGCGTCCAGGTGACTCCCGAAGGCGCCTCGTATGTGTTCGTCGACGAGCGCGGCCGCGTGCTCGACCGCGACACCCGCGGGCTCAGCGGCCGGGAGCCATGACGCCGCTTCGGGCCGTGAACCTGATTGCCGCCGGCGTGGCCACGGCCGCGGCCCTCGCATTCGGCCAGCCGGAGGTGTTCCAGTTCATGCTGGCATCCGGCTTCGTGCTGGTTATTGTCGGCGCGGGCTCGGTGGCCGCCGATGCGTTCCCGTTCCGGCGCCTCGCCTTCATCTGCTCGGTGCTGACCATCCCGGCCGGCGTGATCGTCGGTTTCTCCGGCTTCCTCAGCATCCCGCCGCTGCTGGCCGCCATGCCTGCGCTCGCGCTTCAGGTCGCACCGGTGGCGGGTAAGCTCCGAACGTGAGATCGCGGGAGCTGGAACGCCTGCTCGAGACGGCGGACGAGCTGGTCGAAGCGCGAGACCGGCTGCGCCGCGCTGAGGAGCTGGAGGAGCGCATCGGCCGCGAACGGGACGCCGAGCGCCGCGCTCCGGAGATCGCCGAAGCAGCCGCGGCCCGGCGCAACGCGATCGAGCCGATCGCACGAGAGCTGGAGGCGCAGTGGGTCTCGCAGGGGCCCCTCGTCTCGCAATGGCAGCGTGCCGTGGAACTGGCCGACCTCGCTGAGGGGTCAGGTGCCGACGCGACGGAGTACCGGGCAGAGGTCGACGAGGCTCGCAGGCGTGTGGAGGCGGCGCGTGTCGGTACGCGAGATCAGCTTGCGCAGCTCGAGGGTGAGCGCGAGAAGCTGATGGATATCGCGCTCGAGGCGCCGTTCGACGTGCCGTCGGCGGCGCCCGTCCACGATGACAGCCGCCCGGAAGCCGGTCGGCGCGACGCGCTCTCGCTGATGGAGTTCGCCGACCGGATCGAGCACATCGCCGGCCGCGAGCAGGTGCGCGCAGCGAAGGCCGCGGCGGATGCGGAGGCGGAGCGTGCGGAGCTCGGCGATCGCGACGAGTTGGCCGCACGCGTCGACGAGCTCCAGGGCGGCCTTCCCGAGGTCGTCGAGGTGCCATCCTCGGCGCCCCCCTCGGCCTCACGCCGCCTGCACCGGGCCGGCATTCGCGTCAGCAACGGCGGCAGTTGAGCGCGCCGGTCAGGGCGGTGGACGCCGGGGTGCTCGAGCCGGCCGAGGCGCTCGCGCACGACGAGGCCCTGATTCGCGCCGGGCTCCAGTGGCCCACCCTTCTTCTCTGGCGAACCTCGCCGGCCGTGGTGATCGGCAGGTTCCAGCGAGCCGACTGGGAGGTCGACAGCGGTGCCTGTGCCGGCCGGGACGTCCGCGTCTGGCGACGCTTCACCGGCGGGGGTGCGGTCTATCTCGATCCCGGCACGGTCTGCATCGGGCTTGCCGCGCCTCCGGGTCACCCGTGGGCTGCGCTCGGCGTGCCGGAGATGTACGGCCCGTTGCTCGACGGAATCGTGAGAGCGTGTGTCTCGGCCGGCATCCCGGCCGAGCGCGACGAGCGGACGGTGCGCGTCGGCGGGCGGAAGGTGACCGGCATCGCAGCTCACCGCGGCCCCGGTGGGTCGCTCGTGCACGGGACGCTGCTCGTTTCGGCCGATCTGGACGCGCTGAACGTATGTCTCGCCGGGCCCCGCGGCGGCCCCCTGCACGGGCGGCCGCAGCCCTCACCGAGCCGGCCCGACCGGGTGACCAATGTCGGGGGCGAAGAATGGGAAGAGCGGCTGCTGGAGGCGTTCGGTGCGGAGCCAGGGCACTTGACGGACGCGGAGAGCGCCGCGGCCGCAGATCTTTTGGCCCGGAAATATCACGACCCGGCATGGCATGCCGGGTCGTGGGATGAACTTGTGCCGCCCGCGGTTCGGGCGGTGCTCGGGCCTGGGCCTAGATCAGTGGCACGAGGGCGCTCACGAGGTTCGTGACGCTCGTGCTGAGCAGCGCCAGGGCCGCCACTGCAGCGACTGTGATCACTGTCAGGACGACCGCGTATTCTGCCATCGTCTGGCCCGACTCGAGATCGTGATCCGTCTCGAGATGATTCATCTGTTCTCCCTGTGGTTTGTCACCGAGACGACTCACCGGGAAAGAAAACCGATGACGTGCCGAAGACCCCGGAATTGCCGCCTCACATGACATATCGGCCCTCCTGAGGGTTCAACGACATCCCCGAACGGGGGAAACGGAGCTGCCCCATGACGTTGCAATCGAAGGTCTTCTCGTACTCCACGGAGCTCGAGTGGCAGGGCGACCGCACGAGCGTGGTGCGCGCGGGCGACCGCCCGCCCATCACCGTCGTGCCACCGGAGGACTTCCCCAGCGGTGACCCCGCGCAGTGGAGCCCCGAGCACCTGTTCCTCGCCTCGCTCCAGTCGTGCACCATGCTGTCGTTCATGGCGCACTGTGCTCACAACGGCGTCGAGGTGATCAGCTACCGCGCGCAGACGTCGGGCGAGCTCGCCCGACGCGAAGAGGATCGCCGCTACGCGTTCCGGCGAGTGACGATGATCGTCAACGCCCGGGTCGCCGGCGGGCATGTGGAGCTCGCACAGAGCCTCACCGACAAGGCCGAGCGGGACTGTTTCATCTCAGCCTCGACCACCGCCGAGATCGAGACGGCCTGGCGCATCGCGGAGTGAAAAAGGGGTCAGACCCCTTTTTTTCAGGCGAGGCCCTGGCGCGCTTCGCTGACGAGGGTGACGGCCTCGGGGAAGATGAGGCGGATCGCGTCGCGCACCTGCCGGGCCTGCTCATCGGCGCTGCCGTTCAGCTCCAGCCGGCCGATGGCCGCGACGGTGATGCCCACGGCGAGGTTGATGGCCTGGTCGGCAAAGGCGATCCGCTGTCCCGCCTGTGCCTGCTCCATGAACTGCGCCAGGTTCTTCTGCATTTCCTCTGGATCGCCGAACATGCCGAAGGGAAACTCGCTCATGCGACTAGCGTAGACGATTACGCGTCTGCGTAAACGCCGTGGAGGACGGTGCTCGCATCCGGCATGGGGCTGGCCTCGGCTTCGGCCACGCCCGCCTCGATCGTCTCGCGCACCTCTGCCTCGATCGCGTCGTGCTCGGCTGCGCCCATGTCGACGTTGGTCTGCAGCCAGCCCCGAAATCGCTCGACGGGATCCTTGGCCCTGAACTCCTCGATCAGCTCACGGGGGACGTAGGCGGCGTCGTCGTGGACGGCGTGCCCTTCCATCCGCAGCGTGACCAGCTCCAGCACGGTCGGCCCGCCTCCGCCGCGGGCCTTCTCGATCGCTCGTGACGCCTCGCGGTAGACCGTCAGCACGTCGGTGCCGTCGACCACGATGCCCTCGAAGCCGTAGGCCGGGCCGCGGTCGGCGAGGTGGCCGCTGGCGAAAGAGAGCCTGTTCGGCGTCGAGTAGGCGTACTGGTTATTGTCGATGATGTAGACGATCGGCAGCCCGCGCACGCCCGCCAGGTTCATCGCCTCGTGCATGTCGCCGCGCGCCGCGGCGCCGTCGCCGCACCAGCCGATTGCGACGCGTGGCTCCTTGCGCAGCTGGAAGGCCAGTGCCATGCCCGTGATCACCGGGATCATGGCGGGCAGATGGCTGACGCCGGCGAGGAGCCCGCGACCGGGGGAGAAGTCGTTGGTGCGCAGGTTCGAGTCGCGCCCGTGCGTCGCCCCGCCGTCACGGCCCATGAACTGGCAGAAGATGGCCGCCGGCGCGACTCCGCGCGTCACGTGAACGCCCATGTTGCGGTGGAGCGGCGAGGCGATGTCGTGCTCTTCCATTGCAGAGGCAACCCCAACGGACGCGCCCTCGTTGCCACGGCCGGTGTAGTAGCTGCCGGGGAGGCGGCCTCCCTTGAAGAGGAGGTTGCCGCGCTCCTCGATGCGGCGGGTCGCAAGCATGTTGCGGTAGATCCGCACCAGCCGGTCCCGGTCCAGCCCGGCCGCCTCGGCCTCGTCGGGTGCGATCAGCGGCTCAGCCTGGCGGACTGCGGACATCGGCGCGGAGGATACCGATGCCCTAGGCGCCCGCGCTGCGCTCACCGTCCACATACGTCTGGAGTCGCGCGAGCCGCTCGTCCCAGTCGGCGCCGGCCTGGGCGATCCAGGCCACGGCGTCCTCGAGCGGCTGCGGGGTGACGGTGTACCGAAGCTCGCGCCCCTGGCGGCGCGTCGCCACCAGGCCTGCGGCTTCGAGCGCCGCCAGGTGCTTTGCGACCGCCTGGCGGCTGATCGGCAGCTCGCGGGCGAGCTCTGTCGCCGTTGCCCCGCCACGGTCTCCGAGCAGGCCGAGCATGCGCCGGCGGCTGGGATCGGCAAGCGCGGAGAACGTCGCCCCGACGTCGGGACCGGTCACGCCGCCAGCAGCAGCGGCTCCCGGCGGGCGCCGAAGTCCGCCGTGACCGTGCCGACCGCGTCGATCCGCTCCAGCTCCTGCTCCACGACCTCGATCCGCGAGCCGCCGTCATCGGGCGCAACCGTGATCTCCACCGTCGTCGGCTCGCCATCGGGCTCGACACGCCAGATGAACCGCAGCCGGCGCGGGGCATCGACGACCTCGACCACACCGCGGCGCTCCGTCTCGTCGGACTCGACGACCCGAACAGGGCCGCCGGGGCGCGGATCGATCTCGACCTCGGGCGCGAGCCACTGCTCGAGGTGCTCCGGTTCCGTGACCAGCCGCCACGCTCGCTCGGGATCGACCGGGACGGTGATCTCACGCTCGACGTCGCTCATCGCTCCTCCTCCGAAGATCTGCAACCATATGGTTGCGCTTCGACGGCCTCGCAGCTACGATGCGCAACCTCTTGGTTGCACACTCTAGCGAAGGAGGAGGCCGATGGCACCGGTGATCCCGATGGTGATCGAGCAGACCGCCCGCGGCGAGCGCTCGTTCGACATCTACTCGCGGCTGCTGAACGACCGCATCATCTTCCTCGGCACCCCGGTAACGGCCGATATGGCGAATCTGATCGTCGCCCAGCTGATCCATCTCGAGTCAGACGACCCGGACAAGGACATCAGCCTCTACATCAACTCTCCCGGCGGCGACGTGTATGCGGGCCTCGCCATCTACGACACGATGCGGTACGTCCGGCCGGATATCCAGACAATCTGCTTCGGGATGGCGATGTCGATGGGCGCGATCCTGCTCGCAGGCGGGGCGAAGGGCAAGCGGATCGCCCTCACCAACTCGAAGATCATGATCCACCAGGGCCACACGTCCGGGTTCGAGGGGCAGGCGACCGACGTGGAGATCCGGGCCCGCGAGATCCTCGCGCTGCAGCGGCGCATCGAGGAGCTGATGGCAGCCGACACCGGGCACACCGTCGAGCGGATCCACGAGGACACCCAGCGCGACAACTTCATGACCGCTGAGCAGGCCGTGGCCTACGGGCTGATCGACCGCGTGGTCGACGCGCGCTCGCCCGCAGAGGCGCGCCGCGCCGGCCTAGGGTGACACCGAAACACACAAAGGTGCCTGGCACCGGTGCCAGGCACCGTCACGAACCGTGACGTCGGCTCATGCATTTCGGCACAGCTGCGTTCAGCCGTCGAAGCGCTTCAAGATCACGCAGCCGTTGTGGCCGCCGAGGCCCATGGAGTTGGAGAGGGCAAACCGGATGTCCGCCTCGCGGGCCTCGTTGGGGACATAGTCCAGGTCGCACTCGGGGTCAGGATGGCGGTAGTTGATGGTCGGCGGGATGACGCCGTGGTAGATCGAGAGGGCCGTTGCAAGCGCCTCGATCGCACCGGCCGCGCCGAACATGTGCCCGATCATCGACTTGATCGACGACACCGCCAGCCGATGGGCGTGGTCGCCGAACACCTGCTTGATCGCGTTCGTCTCGGCAGAGTCGTTGTAGGGCGTCGAGGTGCCGTGCGCGTTGATGTAGTCGATGTCGGTCGGCGAGATCCCCGACCGGGCGAGCGCGGCCCGCATCATCTCGATCACGCCTGCCGAATCGGGGTGGGGAGTGGCCACGTGGTAGGCGTCGTTCGATGCGCCGTATCCGACGACCTCGCAGTAGATCCGGGCACCGCGCCGCTGGGCATGCTCGAGCTCCTCCACCATCACCACCGCCGCGCCCTCGGCCATCACGAACCCCGTGCGAGTCGCGTCGAACGGGCGTGACGCCGCCGTCGGGTCGTCGCGACCATCCGCCAGTGCCCGCATGGCGCAGAAGCCGGCCAGGATCAACTCCACGATGGCCGACTCGGCACCGCCGGCCAGGATCGCGTCTGCCTGGTCGCGGATGATCACCTCGGCAGCGTCGCCGATCGCATGCGTGCCACTGGCGCAGGCCGACACGACGGCGTAGTTGGCGCCTCGCATGCCGAGCCGCGTCGCGACATGGCTGGTGGTCGTGTCCACGAGCATGTTGGGCAGCCAGTGAGGCGATACCCGCTCCCGCCCGCGCTCCTCCAGCACCTTCTGCTGCTCGATCACCTGGGGCAGGCCGCCGACTGCGCTGCCGATGATCACGCCTGCCCGGCTGGGGTCGGTCACCTCGAAGCCGGAGTCGCGCGCAGCCTCCATCGCCGCAGCGACGCCGTACTGCACGTCGAAGCCGGTCTTGCGCACCTCCTTGCCGCCCATGGTCAGTGTCGCGTCGAAGCCCTTCACCTCGGCAGCGATGTTGACCGGGTAGTCGTTCGCATCGAAGCGCGTGATGACGTCGACACCGCTCTTCCCGGCGACGAGGTTCGCCCAGGTCGTCGGGACATCGTTGCCGACCGGGGTGACGGCTCCCATGCCCGTGATCACGGCGCGGCGCATCGTCGCGTGTGACGTGTCAGGCTCCAAAGGGGTTGCGTAGGCAATCAGGCTTCGGCCGGCGGCTTGCCCAGCGGCGTCTGATGCTCAAGGGATCAGTGGCGGATATGTCCGTCTCCGACGACGACATACTTGGTGGTGGTCAGCTCCTCGAGCCCGAGCGGCCCGCGAGCGTGGAGGCGGCTTGTCGAGATCCCCATCTCGGCGCCCATGCCGTAGACGCCGCCGTCGGTGAAGCGCGTGGACGCATTGACGTACACGGCGGCGGCGTCGACCTCCTTCGTGAACCGGGCAGCGGCCGCCTCGTCCTCGGTCACGATCGCCTCGGAGTGGGCGGTGCCGTAGCGGGCGATGTGATCGAGGGCCTGGTCGAGGTCGTCGACGACGCGCAGCCCGATCCGCAGGTCGAGGAACTCCGTCTCCCAGGCCGCCTCGTCGTCGAGCACCTCGACGCCCTGCGCTTCCAGCGCGGCTCGCAGCTCCGGGACGAGATCCTCTCGGTCGCGGTGCACCAGCAGCGTCTCCGCAGCGTTGCAGACCCCCGGCCGGTGCACCTTTGCGTTTACGACGATGGCGAGAGCTTTTGCGGGGTCGGCGGCGGCGTCGACGTAGACGTGGCAGTTGCCGCCGGCGGCCGCGAGCACAGGGATCCGGGAGCGTTCCAGCAGCATCTTCTTCAGCTCCTCACCGCCGCGCGGGATGACGACGTCGGCCGCGTGCGGGTCGGCGATCACCTGCTGGAGCTCCTCGCGGTTGGTCGAGAGGGCCTGCACCGCGTCGACCGGCAGCCCGGCCGTCTCCAGCGCTTCGCGCATCGCTGCCAGCAGGGCCTCGTTGGTGTGCTCGGCAAGCCGCGATCCACGCAGGATGCAGGCGTTGCCGGACTTGATGCACAGGACGGCGGCGTCGACGGTGACGTTCGGCCGCGCCTCGTAGACGATCAGCACGACGCCCAGCGGGACGCGCGACTGTGTCAGCTCCAGGCCGTCCTCCAGCGTCCGGCGGCGAAGCACGGTGCCGACCGGGTCGGGGAGCGACGCGACATCGAGCACCGCGTCGGCGATCGCCTCGCAGCGCTCGCGGTCGAGCTTCAACCGGTCGCGGATGGAGGAGCGCTCCGACGCCGCGGAATCGAGGTCGAGCTGGTTCGCGGCGACGATCTCGTCACAGCGGGCGCGGATCGTGCCGGCGATTGCCTCCAGTGCCGCGTTCTTCGACGCCGTGTCGAGCGGCGCGAGAACCCGCGCTGCCGCCCTGGCGCGGCCGGACACCGTGGATGTCGTAACAGCACTCACAACAAGACAAGGTTATCGCGATGCACCGCCTCGTCCACACCGCGGACTCCGGCAAGCCGGCGCAGCTCCGCGACCGGGTAGCGGGAGATGCCGACCGCGAAGGGCTGATCGTCGTGGCAGATCTCCACCGCATCGCCGGCGGCGAACCCGCCTTCGACCCCGGTCAGGCCGACAGCGAGCAGGCTCGTGCCGGCATCCACCAGGGCTCGGCGCGCTCCGGCATCGACCTGCAGCCGGCCATGCACGGGCTTGCCGTAGCGGATCCAGAGCTTGTACGACGAGAGCGGGCGCGGATCTGCGCCGAACCGAGTCCCACCCGGTGCTCCCGCAACGGCGTCGCGGAGCGCACCGGGGCGCCGGCCCGACGCGATGACTGCGGGGACGCCGCCGGCGCTGGCCATCTCCGCGGCGACGAGCTTCGACCGCATGCCGCCGCTGCCCCAGGTGCTGCCCGCGCGGCCGATGTCGAGGCTCTCGAGCAGCCCGTGGTCGTGCACCTCCGGAATCAGCTGTGCCCCCGGGTCGAGTGGGTCGCGGTCGTAGAGCCCGTCGATGTCGGTCAGCAACACCAGCAGACGGGCATGGAGGAGCACCGAGACCTGGGCGGCCAGCGCGTCGTTGTCACCGAAGGTGATCTCGTCGGTGGCGGTCGAGTCGTTCTCGTTCACCACCGGGACGACGCCCCAGTCGAGCAGGGTCTCCAGCGTTCGACGTGCGTTGATGTAGCCGACGCGCCGGTGGACGTCACCGGCCGTGAGCAGCACCTGAGCGCAGCGCACTCCGCCCCGCGCCAGGGAGCGCTCCCAGCGCTGCAGGAGCAGCGACTGTCCGACGGCGGACGCCGCCTGCAGCTCGCGTAGCCGCCGCGGGCGAGCCGATCGCCCGAGTGTTCCCAGCCCAAGCGCGATCGCGCCGGAGCTGACGACGACCACCGGCACGCCACTCGTCGCCAGCGACGCCACGTCGGCGGCGACGTTGCCGAACACGCGGCTACGCGGACGGCCGCGGTCGTCCACGAGCGTGCCGGAACCGATCTTGACCACCACCGGGCGCTTGCTCATCGGTGAAGGATACGGCTGCGATAGCGCCGGGGCGATACACTGCAGCCGTGTCCAGCCATCCCGGCAGCCATCGGCAACGCCTGACCGCGCAGACGCTCGAGCGGATGCGCGATGGAATCCGCAAGCGAGCCGAGGCCCTCGGACGTGACCACGAGCAGCGATTCGCCGACGTGGGGCGGATGGTGGCCCAGAACCGGCAGGCGCGTGGGATGAGCCAGCAGGAGCTGGCGATCCTCTGCGGCACGACGCAGTCGGCCATCGCACGCCTGGAGCGAGGCGGCCGGCCGCCCAAGCTCGATACCCTGATGCGCATCGCCGACGCGCTTGACGCAGAGCTTCTGCTCGAGATGCGGCTGCGCGACTCGACGTCCGACCCGGGAGGCACCGCATGGCAGTGACGCTGCGCGACTTCATGACGAGCGAGGACGTTCTCACCATCTCGGCGCAGCTCACGCTGGCCGAGGCCGCTCGTGAGATGCGAAACCGCAACGTCGGCGCTGCAGTCGTGATGGACGGCCAGGCTCTCGCCGGGATCTTCACGGAGCGTGACCTGCTGCGCGCCGTCGCCGAGGGCGTCTCAGCCGGCGAGGGGCGGGTGCAGTCGTACATGACGCCCGACCCGTTCACGCTGCCACCCGGCCACTCCCCAAGCGAGGCGGCGCAGATCATGACCGAGCGGCGGTTCCGTCATATCCCGGTGGTCGACGGCGATCAGCTGGTCGGGATCGTCAGCATCCGTGACCTCGTCGGCGCGGGCCTTCAGATGCCGGTCGACGACGCGCATCACGGCAGCGACTTCCCGTAGCGACTGCCCTTTTCGGGGGACGCGCGCGGAACTCGGTGGATGCATCGTGAGTCCACGTGCTCCCCTGCACCGGCTCCGAGGCTCCCCGCGCCGACCGGCTCGTCCGGACGAGCGGTCCCTACGTGGCCTCAGAGGAGCATTTTCGGACCTGAGGCGGCGCTGCCCACCCGCGACGCTCCGTGGCGTTCTGGGACGACGTCGCGCAGTCGTCACCGGGTGAGGGCGCAGGCCCCGCCCGTCTGGCGGCGCCGCCTCCGGTCACCTACGCTCGCATCGGCAAAACCAGCGCAACCGCGGTCGCGTATGACTGGTAGTGAGTTCTGTGGCGACAACGGTGGGTTTACTTGCAGTGCGTCCGAAACCGGTTACGCTGGTCGCAGTGGACGTGTCGTCGCTGAGCGACGAAGACCTCCTCGAACTGGTCGCCAACCGGCGCGACGGTGAGGCCTTCGAGATGTTGTACCGGCGCTATGCGCGCGCGGTCTACGCCGTCGTGCGGCGAGCGCTCGGCGACCACGCCCGCAGCGAGGATGTGGTGCAGGAGGCGTTCACATCGGTGTGGCGTTCGGCTGCCGGCTACAGACGCGAGCGGGGCTCCGCCACCGGTTGGCTGTTCGCCATCGCCCGCAATGCGTCCGCCGACACACTGCGTGCACGCAACCCGGTCGCGGTCGGGGACGCGCCCGACCGCCCCGATCCGGGCCCCGGGCCGGACGAGCTCGCATCCTCCGAGTTGGAGGCGTTCGTCGTCCATGCCGCGGTTGATTCGCTTCCTGACCGCGAGCGTGATGTGATCGAGCTTGCATACTTCATGGGTCTCTCACAGAGTGAGGTCGCCGAACACCTCAGCCTTCCGCTGGGCACCGTGAAGACACGGACGCGGAGCGGGCTTGCCCGGCTCTCCGAGCGTCTGTCGAACGAGCGAGCGGTGACATGACCAACAATCCGATGCCAACCGAGATCGAAGATCGGCTGCGCGACGCCGGAGCCCCGGCGGAGCCGCCCGTGCACCTGCGCGCGCTTGCGCGTGACGCTGCGCTCGGAGGGCCGCCCGTCGTCATGCACACCCGCACCATTCATCCCCGCGGACGGTTCGGGCGGTTCGCCCTCGCTGCCGCAGTGCTCGTGGCGAGCGCCGCTGCAGCACTCGTGATCGGGGTCGGCGGCAACAACCCGACGGTCATCAGGACGATCAGCATGACCGGAAACGCGCCCGGCACGGGAGCAAGCGTGGACTTCCTGAAGTCCGACGGCCCGACGCGCCAGGTTGTGGTCAAGATCTGGGGACTCGACCCGGCACCGAAGGGCGCGTATTACCAGGTCTGGATGGATCCCGGTGACGGTGTGCCGACGACCGCACTGGTTGCCGTCAACACCAAGCCGGACGGGACGGTCGAGGCGCACACCACGATGCCGACCGGCATCGGCTGGGAGAAGTGCTGGGTGACGCTCGAAAACGCCCCGTCCGACGGCGCAGTTCTGCGCTCCTAGCCACTCCTGGCTGCGTCCGTTGGCGGGGTCTGACCGGCGCCTGCCACGGCTATACTCAGCCTCTCGCGGGGCTATAGCTCAGTTGGGAGAGCGCCTGGATCGCACCCAGGAGGTCAGCGGTTCGAATCCGCTTAGCTCCACCTCGTCGGCCCTCGCTCACGGGTCGCTCGATGACGATCTCGCTGTGAACGTCGACGGGTCTCATGGGGTGCATTCGAGGGTGCACCGCATGCGTATCGTGCCCCGAAGAAAACGCTCGCCGGCGTGTCGATTACGCCGTCTCCCGTTCGACGCAGTTGTAGAGAGCGGGCTCAGCCGCCCCGGACAGTCCCGGAGCCGGCGGCCGATCCCCAGACCAGAAGGAGTGCTGCGATGCGTTTCATGGTGATGATCAAGTCCAACGAGGATACCGAGGCGGGCGTCATGCCGAGCCAGGAGCTCCTGACCGCGATGGGCAAGTACAACGAAGAGCTCGTCAACGCCGGCGTGATGCTCGCGGGCGAGGGGCTGCAGCCCAGCTCCAAGGGCGCGCGGGTCAAGTTCTCCGGCGACAAGCGGACTGTGATCGACGGCCCGTTCACCGAGGCGAAGGAGCTGATCGCGGGCTTCTGGCTGATCCAGGCGAAGTCGAGAGAGGAAGCGATCGAGTGGGTCAAGCGGTGCCCGAATCCGACCGGTGGCGAGTCCGAGATCGAGGTCCGGCAGGTGTTCGAGGCCGACGATTTCGGTGACGCTCTGACCCCCGAGCTGCGGGAGGCCGAGGAGCGCCTGCGGGAGCGCACCTCGTCGCAGTAGCGCATCGAGTCAGGCGTCCCGGATGACCGGGGCGCCTGACTCAGGGCCGCTGGGCATCCGAAAGGGCTGCTCGTCGAGAAACCGTCGCAGGACATTCTCGGATACGCGCGCGACGTTGTTGTCATAGCCGTTGTGCGGCAGCGACGCGCCCCAGGCGATCGAGCCGACCGAGAACACAGCGCCGCCGCTCGGCGTTTCGAAGAACGTCATGTCCGCTCGAACGGTGGGGTTTTGGGCGCCGTCCATGGCCGAATGGTGGAAGCCGGTCTCGTCGGGCACGAGATAGGTGTTGGCCGAGTGCCCTTCGGAGCTGGCCACGACCAGCGTATGGGGCGGCGTGCCGAGCATCGGATCGACCGCGTCGATCTCGGATCCGCTCGCTCCGCCGCCGAGAATGCCGAAGTCGCCGATCAGCTCGTCGTCACCGATGCCCTCGAAGATGAAGGCGACTCGGGGATCGAAGCTGGCTTCCGTGCGCCGGTACCAGCCGGAGACGTCGAAGCCGACCGCAACCGTGCCGACGCCGACCAGGGCCTGGGGCGATGTCCCGAGGCGCCGCCAAAGCCCGCCGTACTCGCCCGTGAACTCGAGGTCGTACTCGCCCGGCTCCTCGTCGCGGTAGCGAATGCCGTCCTCGGCCCGTCGCAGCTCCAGCACACCCGGCAGCTCTTCCGAGAAGGCGCAGCGCCAGATGAAGCCGTTGCCGCCGAGGTAGATGAGCCGGCCGCCGCGGCCGAGGTACGTCCGCAAGCCGTCCCACATCGGCGTCGTGTAGTACTCCGGATGGGTGCCCGTCAGCACCGCGGCGTACCGCTCGAGCAGCGCTGAGCCCTCGCGATGCAGATCTTCGTCGGTGATCACGTCGTAGTCGATCCCGCACTGCTCGAGCCAGCCGAGGATGTGGGTGTCGGGATTGAAGCTCCAAAGCGGCGTCTTCGGCGCCATGTTGAGTACGGGCCGCAGGCGCGAGGAGTAGCGCACGCCACTCCCGTCGGAGTGGGTGTCGTACGTCGAGAGCCCGAGCTCCGGGTGCTCCTGCAGGAAGACATCGCCGGGGTCGAGCGTGGCCCAGAAGCTCTCCGACACCTCGGAGTAGGGGTTGTGGATCAGCCAGCGGTAGTTCGCATACGCCATGTAGGTGGCCGTCGACGCGAGAAAGGCGAGCTTCGACGTCGCCGTGCCGCTCGGGGGGCGCACGAAGAACGTGACGTACCACTCGTCGTCGCCCGCCCTGAGGCGAACCGCGTAGGCGCCGCTGCGAAGGCTCGCCGGGATGACGAACTCGAAGTCGGTCTCCCACCCGGCGTCGTAGTGGTCGTCGTCGTGAAAGTGAATCGCGCCGTACTCCTGCGGCGCGTGGCGCCAGCTCTGCTCTGCTCCGCTCCAGTTGAACCCCTTGACGCCGCGTGAGGGGAGGTTGACGGCATGCCCGTGCAGGCCGTTGAAGCCGGCGTCCGTGATGCGGCTCGTGCCGATGTCAGCAGCGAAGTCCCAGGCGGCGACGAGGTCGGACTCCTGTTTGCGGAGCGCGGAGTCCGCTGCGATGGCGGCGATCTTCGTGCGTGAGAGCGCGCGTGCGGTCAGCCGCGGCCGATCGATCTTGCCGTTGAAGTGCGACGTTACGCCGTCACCCGCCGCCGGCAGCGCCGCCATCATCAGGGCGATGTCCTGCGGGCCTACGAGCCCGGCCATGGCTGTGGCGTTCGTGCTCCCGCTGCTCGAAGCCTCGACGGGCGAGGGGATCGACTCCTGGTGCACGTGCACGTCTCCGGTCACGGCGTCATAGCTCGCCGCGACCAGGTGCCAGCGCCGCGCCGCGAGCGGCGTCCCGGTCGAGATGTCCGCCAGCTTCGCGCCGTCTCCCAGCCGCAGCGCCAATGCGCCTGCCGCATCGATGTGCAGGGCGAACCCTGCAGCCCTCGTTGCGTCCCAGCGTGCGATCAGTCCCTGTTCTCCCTTGCCGGGCGTGGTGGGGAACACCCACGCCTGCACCGTGAAGCTCGCCAGCGAGCGCAGCCCCGGGTGGTCGGGCACAATGACGTACGAGCCCGCGGCCATCGTCTGGGTGCGGCCCCGGTACTCGCCGCTGAACGGCGCGGGGATCTCCTCTTCACGGTAGATGCCGCGGTCGGGATCGTCGTCGCCGCAGATCACCCGGACGAGGTCGGCGCGGTAGCTCTCGGGGCCGTAGGTGCTCACCTTCACCTCGAGCGTGTCGTTCGGCGCCACGCTCCAGGCGTTCGCATAGCCGACGATCGCCTTCATGAGTCGAGTGCCTCGCCGGTCACGGCCTGCCATCGCAGCCGGAAGACCTCCCATATGGCCGCCGCGTAGTCGTCGAACACGGCACCTTCGACGAACGACAGCCTGGCGCCCCTGACGGTCGGCATTTTGGCGACCGCCCACTCGCGGCCGCGCCGGGTGCAGACCAGGATGTAGCGCTCTTCCATCGGGCCGAGACGCAGGCGGTTCACGAGCAGGGTGAGCTCTGGGCTGTACGGCCCATACGGATTGCCACGGAACTCGTCGACCAGATCTGTGCGTGTCGGATCGACCGTGTACATCAGGATCCCCTCGAGTCCGCCGGATGCAGGATCAGGTCGGCGCACCGCTCGCCGATCATGACCGTGGTCAGGCAGAGGTTCACTGAGAGCATCGTCGGGAAGACGGACGCGTCCGCGATTCGCAGGCCGGGTATCCCGCGCACGCGAAGATCGGGCCCGACAACCGCGCCTGGATCGTCGGCGGCTCCGATGCGGCACGTGCAGCATGGGTGGTAGACCGTGTTCGAGCACTGCCGGACGTAGCGCACGATGTCCTCCTCGGCATCGATCGCGATGCCGGGCGCGACCTCCGAGACGACCCACTCGCCGAGCGAGGTCTCGCGCACCATGCGGCGTGCGAGCCGCAGCCCTTCGACCAGCGCCCGCTCGTCCTCGCCGGCCGGGTCGGTCAGATACCTCGGGTCGATCACCGGCGGGCCCGTTGGATCATCCCGGTTGAGACGAAGTGACCCGATGCTCTTCGGCTTGGCCGCATTCGGCACGATGCAAAACCCTCGGGACGGCATGGCGATTCGTCGACCGTCCAGCTCGAGCGGCACGTAATAGGGCTGCGTGATGATGTGCGCGTAGACGTCGAAGCCGTCGTAGCCCTCGCGCGTGCCCCAGAACACTCCGTTTTCGGCGCTCTGGAGGCTTGGCCCGGTGTCGCGATCCGTCTCCAGCACGAGCGGGATCTCCAGGTGATCCTGCAGCTCCTCTCCGACGCCCGGCAGGTCGTGGAGGGTCTCGATCCCGGCGCGGCGCAGCTCGTCGGCTGGGCCGATCCCGGAGAGCATCAGCAGCTTCGGCGTGTCGATCGACCCTGCACAGAGCACGACCTCGCGACGCGAGTCGATCTGCCCGCGGCTCGATGCGACTCCGGTCGCCGACCCGTCGTCGCCCAGGACGATGCGGCTGACCCACGTCTCGGTGAGCAGCGTCAGGTTCGGCGGTAGGGTGTCGAGTGGGTAGAGGTACGCGACGGCCGTGGACTGGCGGATCTCGTCATGCTCGTTCAGGTAGAGCCAACCGGCGCCTTCCGTGAAGTCGTCGGCGTGAACGTCGACCTCGGGGAGGCCGACGTCGAGCGCCGCCTGGTGCACCGCCCGTGCGCATGCGCTCGATGCGGGAGCGCGGTGAACGTGAAGCTGTTCAATGGCACGCTCGTAGTACGGCCGCACCGCCGGTGCGTTCCAGCCCACGGCACCGCGAGCCTCCCACTCGGCAAGGTCGCGCGCGGGAGGGAGGAACGCCACGGTGTCGTTGTGCGAGGAGCAGCCGCCCAGCATCCGCGCCCGGCTCTGGCGGATGCGTGAGTTGCCCCGCTCCTGGGGCGCCACGGGATAGTCGAAGTCGTACTTCGGGTCGCCGAGCAGCGGCACGGAGCCGTGGTATCCGAGCACCAGCGGGTCGTGCTCGAACGCCTCTCCGGCCTCGACCAGGCAGACCGAGATCTCGGGATCCGCGGCAGCCAGACGGGCCGCGATCACGCAGCCGGCGGTGCCACCGCCGACAATGACGTAGTCGAACTCCATCCGTGATATCAAATCACAAGCTCTTCACGCCGATCGGCGCAACCGCTTCGCAGTCGGTTTCGCGCGTGTCTGCGGGTGCCGATGTGACAGTGGTGTGCGTCACGGGGCAACCTCACACCGGTGCGACCCTGGAAACTTGACAACCTCTGTGCCCTCGGTATCCTCGCTTCGGGGGAGCGAGGCGTTCGAATTGCTACCGTGTGGGCACGGCGGCCACCTCGCCTTTTTGAATTATGACTCCGCGGTTGATTGACATCGAACAGCTTGCCGGCAAGTTGAAGCTCAAACGCGGAGAGGTCTCCGAACTCACTCGGCAGCCTGGCTTTCCCGGTCCTGCCGGCTACTTTCGCGGTCGCCTGCTCTGGGACGAAGCTGTGGTTGAGGCGTGGCAACACGGCTCATCCGGGGGGAACCTGCAGGCTGCGGTCTAGCGCCGGCGTGCGCATAGTGTGACGAAGGCCGGAACCAGGGTACGCTGAAAGCCTTCAACCGGAAGGAAGCACCATGGGCATGTTTCGTCGCCTTCTCCAGCTCCTCCACCTGACGCCTCGGGAGCAGCCACGCCCGGTGCCGCCCAACGTTCAGCGTCACAATGACGGGGGCGGCCCGCTTCACGCGTCCGCCCAGCGGCCGACTGTGAGGCAGGGGGACATCGGGGCGGTTCCCAGCCAGTTCCCGGGCTCGAGTGGGGGTATCGGATCGGGTGGCGACCCTGGCGGGGGCAGCTAGAGCCTTCCGCGTGGCGTCGGTCACCGTATCTGCTCGCCTACACAGGTGCTATGTTACATAGCCCATAGTACCGACGCCCGGAGGCCCGATGTCGACGACCCCAGTCACCAAGGATGGAGCTGCTCTCTTCGACCTTGCTCGTCGGGACAGACGGCATCTGTTCAACGGGAGCCGGCTGCGGGCGGGAATCGCCGACGCAGGCCTCGACGCGGTGATCGCATCGACGGCAGCGAGCATGACGTACACCACCGGCGCCTGGATGCCGCTCTCCATCCTTTCCGCGTTTGCCGTCACGACGGTGGACGATCGTCAGGGGATCGTCGTCAACGAGGCCGACGACTACTTCCTGAGCGAGTACTCGTGGGTCGAGGACATCCGCTCCTTCCGTTTTGGCGACAGCGCCGACGTGGCGCTCTCGCTCCTGCGGGAGCTGCTCTCCGACCTCGGTCTCGACCGCGGGACGATCGGCATCGAGCTCGGCTCCATCCCGATCGACGTCCATCGCGCCCTGCTTGAGAACTTCCCCGACGTCACGTGGTGCGATGCGGGGCCGGTCTTCGAGCACGCGCGGCTCGTCAAGACGGAGGGCGAGATCGAGCTCTTCCGCGCCGCCGCGTACATGACCGACAAGGCGATCACGACGGGCTTCGCACTGGTCAAGCCCGGTGATACGGAGAAGGAGCTCGCGGCCGCGATGCAGTCGGCCGCTCTGCGCTTCGGCGCGGACAACCTCCTGCATGCGCACGTTCACGCCGGGAAGCACTCCACCATCGTCCACACGTTGTCGCTCGAGGAGCCGATGCGGCAGGGAGAGGTCGTGCACGTCGACTTCGGCGCTGTCTTCGCGGGCTACCAGACCGACCTGTCGCGGAACGCTGTCATCGGAGCGCCCGACGCAAATCAGGAGCGGATCTACCAGAACCTGTGGGAGATCCACCAGGTCGTGATCGACGCCGTCAAACCCGGGATTCCGGCCGAGCACCTGTTCCAGGTGGTGCAGCCCGAGTTCGAGAAGCGCGGGCTCGTGCACCCCTGGGGGACGATGGGTCACAGCACCGGGCTCGCCATTCACGAGGGCTTCGAACTCTCAAAGGGTTGCCAAGTGCCCCTCGAACCAGGGATGATCCTGAATGTGGAGCCGTCTCATATCGAACCCGACGACGCTCGCTATCACCTGGAGGACTCGGTGCTGGTGACGGAAGACGGCTGCGAAGTCCTGTCGGACTACACCTCGACGGAGCGGATCTTCGAAATCCGCTAGGAGGGCACGGCCCTGCCGGATACGAACTCACAGTGCGAAAACATGGGAAAGGCCTGCCGATGGTCCTGAAGCCGCTGACGACCACAAGCCTCCGCGAACGTGCCGCGCAGGTAATCCGCGCCGGCATCATCATGGGCGAGATCGACGCGGGTGAGATCTACTCGACGCCGGTGCTGGCGCAGCGACTCGGCGTCTCGGCGACACCTGTCCGCGAGGCGATGCTCGACCTGGCCAACGAGGGGCTCGTCGAGGCGGTTCGCAACCGTGGCTTTCGGGTCGTCCCGTTGACGGAGGATGACCTCGACGAGATCTTCCAGCTCCGGCTGCTGCTCGAAGTGCCGGCGATGCAGCGCGTCGCGGGCGTCGCGTCGACGCTCCCGCAATCGACGAAGGAGACGTTCGGCGCGATCGCGGATGAGATCGAGGAGCATGCGCGCGCGGGCGATCTGGCGGCCTTTCTCGAGGCGGACAGGAGGTTCCACGTCGGGCTGATTGCGCTGCTGGGGAATCGGCGCCTCGCCGATCTCGTCGGACGGCTCCGTGACCACTCACGGCTGCCGGGGCTGCGCGAGCTCGCCCGCGAGGATCTGATGTCGTCGGCGGCCGAGCACCGGGGCATCCTGCTCGCCGCGCTTGCCGGCGACAAGCGGAATGTGAAGGCGTTGATGCAGGAGCACATCGGCCACACCCGCGGGATCTGGGCGGGCCGAAGCGAAGCTCGCCGGGAGCCCGCCGCTGGCGGCGCTTAGCCGACGATCGGCAGCACGACGGCCGACGGCCGTTCGGCGTCGTGGTAGATCGTCTGCTCGGCCACGACCACCTCGGCATCGAGGAACTGGTTCTCCGCGCCCGAGTTGAGGTTGCGGTCGTAGCGGGGGAACCAGCTGCTCATGACCTCCAGGCGGATGCGGTGCCCGGGAAGGAAACGGTTCGCGGTGGCGCCGAGATCGAGGTCATATGCCTCGACCTGTCCAGGCTCGAGCAGCTTCGGATGCTCGAACGACTCCCGGAACCGCGCTCGCAGAACGCCATGAGTGAGGAACTGGGCGTAGCCGTCGGGGTGAACGTCGACCAGACGGAGGTGCCAGTCGGTGTCTCGCGCCGATGACGCGGCGTACAGCTCGAGGGAGATCGGCCCGATCACGTCGAGGGGTTGCTCGAGCGGATCGCTCGTGAAGCAGAGGACGTCCGCACGGCCCGAGATCTCGCGGTCGTCGACCGGGCCGGCATGCATGTTGAACGGAGCGCGCACCGGGTCGAGCGGGTCGTAGCAGTAGGTGTCCGGTGACTCGGCGCCTGGCGTGTCGGTCGACAGCCGGCCGTCGCCCTCGTGGCCGTTGGCGTGGCCGCCACTGCTGAGATGAAAGCGCTCATAGCGCGTTCCCGGGAGCGGCCAGTCCTTCGCAGTGCGCCACGCGTTCTCACCCATGACAAAGATCTGCACACGTGGGTCCGAGCCCACGCCTTCGCCCTCACCCTTGAGCCAGTGGTCGAGGAATCGGATCACATGGCTGCCGAGGCCGATCACGGCGCCAGGACCGAAGTCGACCGGGCCGACGGCCGCGCTTGCATTGGCCCAGTGACCCCACGGCCCCATCACCAGGCGCTGGCCCTCGCGCGCCTCGTCGGTGGCGCCGCGCCGGCGCACCTCGCGGTAGTTCTGCAGGGCGCCGAAGAACGTCAGGTCGTACCAGCCGCTGATGTTCAGCGCGGGCACCTGCACGTCGTCGAGCGACTCGTCGTACGAGCCGCGCCGCCAGTACGCGTCCCGGTTCGGGTGGTTCATCATCTCGGTCCACCAGCGCGGCGTCGGGGTGCCGATCGCCTCGGGGATGTCCGCGATGGGGAGGGTCTCGAAGTAGTCGTAGTTCGTCTTCAGCACGCTGTTCATGAAGTCGCGGATCTGGAATGAGCGGCGGCCCATGGTCACGAGCAGCTCGGTCATGGGCAGCGCGAAGGCGCCGTTGTAGATCGGGAACCCGGAGACGAACAGGTCGGACTGCGCCCCGATGGGAACGATCGCCTTCAGCCCGCGGGGCTTCGTCACGGCGGCGGCCCACTGCGTGAACCCGACGTACGAGCGGCCGACCATGCCGATGCTGCCGTTGCACCACGGCTGCTCGTAGATCCACTCGACGGTGTCGTGGCCGTCCTCCTGCTCGTGCACGTAGGCGTGCCATTCGCCGTCGGAGTTGAAGCGTCCGCGGACGTCCTGGATGGCGAGGATGTAGCCGCGCTGCACCAGGGAGTGCATGAACTCGTGGTCGTAGGGCAGGCCCTGTGCGGTCCCGGGCGCGAGTTCGCGCTGCACGACCTTGTCGTACGGGGTGCGGATCAGGACGACGGGGAAGGGGCCGTCGGCGTCGGGGCCGAGCAGGTCGAGGCAGAGCTCCGTGCCGTCGCGGGCCGTGACGACGAGGCCGTGGGTGACGCGAAGGTCGGAGAAGCGCGGGGAAGACAGCGCCTGGGGGAGATCCTGCATCTCTGTGACTTGGCCTTTCGCGTTGTCGGGTCCGTGGTGCGCTTGTGGAATGTAACATGCTACGCACTACTCACTCGCGGCCTGGAGGTCATGTGTCGAGCAACGCCCAGCAGACCAATCAGGTCGACCCGATCACGACGGAGATCATCCGCAACGCGTTCGTCTCGGCCGCGGACGAGATGAACGCGACCCTGATCCGGTCGGCATACAACTGGATCATCTACGAGGCGAAGGACTGCTCGGTCGCCCTCCTCGACGAGCAGTACCGCGTGCTCGGCCAGTCGGCCGGCCTGCCGATCTTCCTCGGCAACCTGGAGATCTGCATCCGCCTGACGGAAGAGCAGTTCGGCCCCGACGTGTGGGAGCCGGGCGATGTCTGGATTCTCAACGACTCCTACCTCGCCGGGACGCATCTCGGCGACGTGACGGTGTTCGCGCCGATCTTCTACAACGAGGAGCTCGCCGGTTTTTCGGCGTCGCGGGCGCACTGGCTCGACGTCGGTGCCAAGGACCCCGGCGGGCCCACTGACTCGACCGAGATCTATCAGGAAGGGCTGCGCCTGGGCCCGACCAAGATCGTGGCGGCGCGCAAGCTGCGCGACGACATCGTCGACATCATCGCACGCAACACGCGCTTTCCCTACCTGACGATCGGCGATCTCCACGCGCAGATCGCGGTGACGCGCACCGGAGAGCGGCGCCTCGCGGCGATCCTCGATCGCTACGGCATCGAGACCGTGCGCCAGGCGCGCGACCAGATCTTTGCGCAGAGCGAGGCACTCGACCGGGCGACTGTGGCCGCCATCCCCGACGGGGTGTACGAGGCCGAAGGGTGCCTCGACAACGACGGCATCACCGACGACCTGTACTGGGTGCGGCTCGGGATCGAGGTCTCGGGCGAGGAGATGATCATCGACCTGACCGGGACGAGCGATATGGCGCGCGGCGCGATCAACTGCGGCGAAGCGCAGACCGTCTCGGCGTGCAGGGTCGCGTTCAAGCGGCTCGTCAACCCCGACCACCCCGTGAACGGCGGCACGTTCGCGCCTCTGCAGGTGAAGGTGCGGAAGGGCTCGCTGCTCGCCGCCGAGGAGCCGGCTGCCTGCCAGTGGTACTTCAGCTCGCTCGGGCTGCTCATCGACCTGTTCGCGAAGGCTCTCGCCCCGGTCATGCCCGACCGCGTCGCGGCGGCGCACCACGGCGATTCGATGATCAGCTTCATCACCGGATTCAAGGCCGACAAGAGCCCGTTCGTGCACATCGACGCGCTCGTCGGCGGCTGGGGCGCGTGGGAGGGCTCGGACGGCGAGAGCTCGCTGATCAACAGCGTCAACGGCTCCGTGAAGGACGTCCCGATCGAGGTGATTGAGTCTCAGCACCCGTTGCGGGTGCTGCGCTACCAGATGCGCGGTGGGTCGTCCGGAGCGGGCAAGTGGCGCGGCGGGCTCGGCACCATCCGCGAGGTCCGCGTCGAGACCGACGAGGCGTGGCTGAGTCTGTGGTACGAGCGCTCGAAGACCCCCGCGTGGGGGCTCTTCGGAGGCGCCGGCGGCCAGCCTCCCGTCGTCGAGGTCAACCCGGGAACGCCGGAGGCGAAGCAGATGCTGAAGGTCAACCGCTATCCACTCAAGCGGGGCGACATCGTGCTCGCGATGACCGGCGGCGGCGGCGGTTTCGGCGACCCGTCGGAGCGCGACCCGGAGCTCGTCGCGCGAGATCTCGCGGAGCGGCTCGTCACTCCCGAAGAAGCGCGCGCGACGTACGGCTCCACGGAATGACGCCACGACGGATCTCAGTTGTACGCCATGCGTAGTATGTGGTATATCACCTATCCACTCAAACCCCCGAGGCCCCAATTGAGCGAGGTTGGTACATGAAGCGTGACAAACGCAGGCTCGTGAGCTACGGAATTCCGGCGCTCCTGGTAACAGCACTGCTGGTCATCACCGGCTGTGGCGGTGGCAGCAGCAGCAGCGATGCCGGCGCGACGGGCGGCGGAGACTCGGCGCAGGGCGAGACGATTGAGATTGCCTTCATCTCCCCGCTTGCCAACACGTTCACTTCCGCCATCTACGACGGTGCGAAGGCGGGTGCCGAGGGCAAGAACGTGAAGATCACGCACTTCGATCCCGGCCAGGATCCGCAAAAAGAGTTCAACATGATCCAGGACATCCTCGCTCAGGGGAAGTTCAAGAGCATCGTGCTGTTGCCGCTTGACGCCGTCTCCATCGCGCCGGTGGTCGAGGATGCAATCGCACAGGGCGTCGAGATCGTGACCGTCAACAACCCGCTCGGTCCGCGCCAGGACACCATCGACACGCAGATCACAGATCAGGCGGCATCCGTGATGGATGCGTCGCAGTTGCAGCGCGGCATCTGGATGGGCGAGATGGCGGTCGACGCCTGCGAGGGAATCGACCCCTGCGAGGTCGGGTATATCGCCGGGTTCGCGCGCATCTCGGGCGAGAAGGCTCTGATCGACGGGTTCAAGCAGGGCATCAGCACCGCGCCGAACGTGAAGCTCGCCTCGTATCAGGACGGCGGGGAGTACACCCCTGAGCCATCGCGCAAGGTGATCCAGAACATGCTGCAGGCCAACAGCGGCATCGACGTCATCGCGGGCAGCGGCGACCAGATGATCCGGGGCGCTGAGCTGGCCGTGGCCGATGCCGGCCTCGAGGGCAAGGTGAAGCTGATCGGCCTCGGCGGCAGCGAGATCGGAGTCGCCGGTGTGCTGTCCGGGAAGTGGTACGGCACGGTCGTCACGCTTCCGTTCGACATCGGGCGCGAAGCGCTCGAGATCGCGCTGCAGGCGATCGAGGACCAGACGGTCAACGAGGTCGGCGTCAACGTGACCGAGGAGACCGGTCAGGAGCCGAAGCTCACCGCCGACAACGCCGCGGCCTTCAAGCCGCAGTGGACCGGCTAGGCGTACGAGCCAGCTGACCGGTGGATCGCATGTCAGAGACTGACGACGCGACAAGCGGACCGCCGCGCCCCGTGCCGAGAGGTGTCGGGGCGCTCGGCGGCCGCGTGTCCGGCGCGGCGCGGGGCTTCCGCATCGCGTCCGTACGGGACTACGGGATCGTCCTCAGCTTCGCAGCGTTGTTCATCACGCTGTCCTTTGCGAGCGACGTCTTCCTGAGCAAGACCAACATGCTCAACATGCTCGACCAGACCGCCCCGGTCGGCATCATGGCCGCGGGCGGGACGCTGGTCTTCATCGCCGGCGGCTTCGACCTGTCGGTCGGCGCGCTATTCGCGATAACGACTGTGATTGCGGCCCGCTCCGTCGGCCACGTCGGCCCCGAGTGGGCGCTGCTCTTCGGCGCCCTCTCGGGCCTCGCGTTCGGTGCCGTGAACGGGTTCCTCGTGAACGTCGCGAGGATCAACGCGTTCATCGCGACGCTCGGCTCCGCCATCATGATCCGCGGGCTCGCACTGGTGCTCACGGGCGGTCTTCTCATCACCGTCACCGAGCCGAGCTACTCGAACTTCGGGCGGGGCGAGTGGCTGGGGCTCAAGTACGGCATCTGGGCGTGGCTCGTGTTCGCGCTGGTTCTGGGCTTCGTGCTCAGCCGGACGACACTCGGGCGCTACATCTACGCCAGCGGTGGCAATCCCGAAGCCGCAAGGCTCTCAGGCATCCGTGTGAACATGGTTCGCACGATCACGTTCGTGATCTCCGGGTTCTCGGCGTCGCTTGCGGGTGTGCTCGTCGGCTCGCGTGTGGCCACAGGCCAGGCGGACGCGGGCATCGGGATCGAGTTCACCGTCATCGCCGGCATCGTCATCGGCGGCGTCAGCATCTTTGGCGGCGAAGGCGCGATCTGGCGCAGCGTGCTCGGCGTGCTGCTGCTGACGATGATCGGCAACGGCTTCAACTTGATGAATGTCCAACCCATCTACGCCCAGATCTTTCAGGGCGCGGTGATCCTGCTCGCTGTCGGCATCGACTCCTGGTCGCGGAAGTCGACATGACGCACCACGGCGATTGCAAAAGGAGCAACACTTGACCGACGCACCGCAGCTCGAGACGTTCGAGAACATCGATCGCGTGGTCACGATCGAGATGCGCCCGCAGGGCATCCCCCGCGGGATCATCCGGAAGCTCTACGAGGCCGCACGCTCGAACGGGCCGCTCTCGCATGAGACATCGACGATCCTCGCGGGCCTCGCCGGTAAGCGCGTGGCCGTCGTGACCGGGATCGTGTTCGACAAGCTCCCAAAAGGTGAGGTCGACGGGCCGCTCGGGTCGGCGTTCCTGGCGAAGGCGCTGAACGAGGTCGGCGTCGAAGCCGACGTGATGGTGCCCGACGAGATGGTCCCCGTGGTCGAGGCGATCCGCGTCGCGATCGGCGGGTCCTTCGCCATCGTGCAGCAGTCGCGCGAGCCCGGTGACTACGCAGCGGCCGTCACCGTGGAGAAGCTGGGGCGGAACTCCAAGGGGCAGGCGCACACCATCTTCGGAGCGCCGTTCGACCAGGGCTTCGACGCGGACGACTTCATCGAGGCGATGAATCGCGAGGGCCGGCCGACGATCGGCATCGGCGACGGGGGCAACGAGATCGGCTTCGGCGCCATGTTCAACGTTGCGCAGCAGCTCGTCCCGGCGGGGCGCAACTGCGGCTGTCCGTGTGGTGGAGGGGTGATCACGACCACGGCGACGAAGGTCCTGTTTCCGGCGGCCGTCTCGAACTACGGGGCGTATGCCATCGTCGGCGGGCTCGCAGTGCTCAGCGAACGCCCGGAGCTGTTCCCCGAGGAAGGCCTTGTCACCGCGGGGCTGCGGGCGAACGTCGACGCAGGGGGCCTCGACGGGGGCTCGTTCCATCCCAACGTCTACGCCGATGACGGCATCCCCGTCGACGGCGTGGAGGGCATCGTCACGGTGATGCGTACGATCGTCCAGCAGCACTTTCGAACCTCGCCGCGGAAGGCGTAAATGTCGCTCTCGCCGGTGGAGGCCGAGGCGCGGCCGATGTTCGTCGAGGTCGACGAGGTGCACAAGCGCTTCGGTGGCGTGCACGCCGTGCGTGGCGTCTCGCTCGCCATCGAGGCCGGCTCGATCCGCGGGCTCGTCGGCGAGAACGGGGCCGGGAAGTCCACGCTCGGCAAGATGATTGCCGGCATTCACCAGCCGGACGACGGTGAGATCCGTATCGAGGGCCGTGCGGTGCGGCTCCGCTCGCCGCGCGCCGCCCTCCAGGCGGGGATCGCGATCATCACCCAGGAGCTTGCGACCGTCCCCACGCGGAGCGTGATCGAGAACGTCTTCCTCGGCGTCGAGACCACCCGCGCCAACGTGGTCGTCAACAACAAGGATCTCGCCCAGCGCTACGAGCAGCTTGTCGATGCCACGGGATTCGACATCGCTCCCCAGAAGCGCGTCGGCGAGCTCCGGATCTCTCAGCAGATTCGCGTGGAGATCATGCGTGCGCTCGCGAGGGATGCGCGGCTGATCGTCATGGACGAGGTCACCGCGGCGCTGACCATCGACGAGGCCGAGCGGCTGTTCGAGGTCGTGCGCACGCTCCGTGGCCGCGGCACCACGGTGGTCTACATCTCTCACTTCCTCGACGAGGTGTTGAGGCTGGTCGACGACGTCACCGTCATGCGCGACGGCTCGCACGTGAAGACGAGCCCGGCTGCGGACGAGACACCGCGGAGCCTCGTCACATCGATGCTGGGGCGCTCGCTCGACCTGGTGTTCCCCGACAAGAAGTTTCCCGACCCCGCCGGGGCGCCGGTCTTCGAGGTCGAAGGCATCACACGGCGCGGCATCGTGAACGACGTCTCGCTGCAGGTTCGAGCGGGTGAGATCGTCGGCATCGCGGGACTCATCGGCAGCGGCCGCACCGAGCTCGTGCGCGCCGTGTTCGGCGCCGACTCCATCGACTCCGGCACGGTGAAGGTGGAGGGAAAGACGGTAAAGATCAACCGCCCGCGTGACGCCATCCGTGCGGGCGTTGCGATGGTGCCCGAGTCCCGGAAGGAACAGGGGCTGATGATGCGCCGCTCGATCGTCGAGAACGTGACGCTGCCCCACCTGGCGGTCCTGAGCAAGGGCGGGGTGATGCGTGCCGGCGACGAGATCGGCCAGGTGGCCGACATCACCAAGCGGCTCGACGTGCGTGCCTCGTCGCTGAATGCTCCGGTGGACTCGTTGTCGGGAGGCAACCAGCAGAAGGTGCTGTTCTCGAAATGGCTCTTCAGGGCGCCGCGCCTGCTGATCGCCGACGAGCCGACACGCGGTGTCGACGTCGGCGCGAAGCAGCAGATCTACGAGCTGCTGGCCAAGCTCGCGGCCGACGGGCTCGGCGTTCTGCTGATCTCCTCGGAGCTCGAGGAGGTGCTCGGGCTGTCGCATCGTGTACTTGTGATGCGCGACGGCCGCATCGTCGCCGAATTCAATGGCGCAACAGTCCAGGAGGAAGAGGTCATGCAAGCAGCGTTCGGCGAGGGGCGGGACGACCAGCCCGGTGCGCGGCGCGTCGAAGAGGCGGCACCGCAATGAGCAGGCAGGCGCGCCTTGTAGATGCGCTCACCAACGCCGGTATCGACGGCTTTCTCGCGACGAGCGACGCGGGCATCTTCTACACCTCCGGGTTCGCAACACACGCATACGAGCGCCTGACGGGCGTGCTGGTGACCGCCGACGGCGGCCTCTCCATGATCGTTCCCGCACTCGACGAGGAGTCTGCGAGCGAGCAGCTTCCCGGCGTCGAGATGCGCACCTGGAGCGACGGGGACGACCCGCTGGCGCTCGTCATCGACGAGCTCAAGCGCCGAGGTCTTGGCTCCGGAGCCGTCGGCGTGGAGGACCTCAGCTTTCCGGTCGGATGGGCCGACCGCGTCCGCGCCGACCTGCCGGGTGTCACGCTCGTGCACGGCGAGGCGATGCTCTCCGACCTCCGAGCGGTGAAGGACCCCGATGAGCTGTCCAAGCTCGAGGCGGCTGCCCGCGCGGTCAGCGACGCGTTCGACGAGCTCGGCAGTCACCTTGCGGCCGGCGTGACCGAGTCGGAGGCCTCGGCAACGCTGGTGCGGCTGATCAACGCCGCCGGAGCCCAGGTTTCGGGCCGGCCGCTCATTGCGACGGGCGCGAACGGAGCCAAGCCGCACACATCGGCAGGCCCACGCAAGCTCGAGACCGGTGACCTCATGGTGGTCGACTCCGGCGCGATCGTGGACGGCTACTGGGGAGACATCACACGGTGCTTCGTCGTCGGCGATCCCTCGCCGAAGCAGCAGGAGGTCTACGACATCGTCCGGCGCGCCCACGGAGCCGCAATCGAGGCGCTTCGGCCCGGCGCACGCACGGGCGACATCGACAAGGCGGCGCGGACAGTCATCGACGAGGCGGGGTACGGCAAGTACTTCGTCCACCGCACGGGCCACGGTCTCGGCGTCGAGGTGCACGAGGCGCCGTTCCTGGCCCCCGGCACGGACGTCGAGCTGAAAGCGGGCATGGTCGTGACGATCGAGCCGGGCATCTACCTGCCCGGCGAGTTCGGCGTGCGACTCGAGGACGACGTCGCCGTCACAGCCGGCGCCCCGAAGGTGTTTTCAACAGCGGACCGTGAGCTGCGCACGGTCGGCGGAGGTGTGGGCGGATGAGCGTGACCCGGGCAACTCGCGTGGCCATCGACATCGGCGGCACGTTCACGGACTTCGTCGTGCTCGACGCCGAGACGGGGCGCTTCCGCGTCGGCAAGGTACTGACGACGCCGGCGAATCCCGTCGAAGCGGTTGTCAGAGGCCTGCAGCGGCTCGAGGTCGACCTCTCGCGCGTGGAGTTCTTCGTGCACGGGACGACCGTGGGGCTGAACGCCGTGGTCGAGGGTCGCGGGGCTGACGTCGCGCTGATCACGACCAAGGGCTTTCGCGACGTCCTCGAGATCGCGCGCATGGAGAAGAAGGAGATGTACAACCTCTTCTACGAGCGGCCCAAACCGCTCGTGCCGCGCCGGCACCGGCACGAGGTCGACGAGCGCGTCGACGGCTTCGGCGAGGTCCTGCGCCCCGTCGATGCCGACGAAGTTCGTGCGCTGGTCGAGCAGATCCGCGACTCCGGCATCGAGTCGGTCGCCGTGGCGACGATCAACGCCTATGTGAACCCCGAGAACGAGCGCGCTCTCGGCGACCTTGTTCAGGAGGCGCTCGGCACCTCCTTCGTCTCCGTCTCGCACGAGGTCGTGAACGAATGGCGCGAGTACGAGCGCACGAGCACGACCGTCCTGAATGCGTACGTGCTCCCTGTCTTTCAGCGCTACCTGTCGGAGATCGGCGACCGGCTGAGCGACCTCGGCCTGGAGCCGGAGGTGCACATCATGAAGTCGAACGGCGGCATCATGACCGCGTCGGCGGCGATCGTGAGCCCGGTGCACTCGCTGCTCTCGGGCCCGGTCGGCGGTAGCGTCGGCGCTCAGGCGGTTGCCGGGCGGAACGGGACGCCTGGTTCGGCGCGGATGGCGAACGTGGTCACCGCCGACATGGGCGGCACGAGCTTCGACGCGAGCCTGATCATCGGCGGAGAGCTCGATACGACCACGCAGTCCAGCCTCGCCGGCCACCCGCTGCTCGTGCCGTCGGCACGCGTGAGCGCCATCGGCGCCGGCGGCGGCTCGATCGCACGCGTGGAGGGCTCGGGAAGTCTCCGCGTCGGGCCCGAGAGCGCCGGTGCGAGCCCCGGACCCGTGGCCTACCGCAACGGCGGCACAGAGCCCACGGTGACCGACGCGAACGTCGTGCTGGGCCGTCTCGATCCCGAGGGAGTGCTCGCCGGTGAGATCGCCCTTGACGTCGAGGGGGCCCGACGGGCGATCCAGGAGAAGGTGGCCGGCCCGCTGGGCCTTGGCGTCGAGGAAGCCGCCGAGGGCATCCTCGCCGTCATCGACAACAAGATGGCGCTCGCCATTCGCGAGCTGACGATCGCACAGGGTCTCGATCCCGGCGACTTCGTGATGGTCGCCTACGGTGGTGCGGGCCCGATGCACGCCGCCGCGATCTGCGAGGAGATCGGTGTCCCGCGAGTCGTCGTGCCGGCGGTGCCGGGGATGTTCTCGGCGTGGGGGATGCTGACCGCCGACGTGCGGCACGATGTCGTGCGGACGTCCGTCAACCGCGCCGCCGAGCTCGAGCCGGGCGCGATCGAGGCGGTGTTCCAGGAGCTCGAGGTGGCGGGGCGCGAGGAGCTCCGCGGCCAGGACGTGCCCGATCAGGCAGCCTCGTTCCTCCACACGCTCGACATGCGATACCAGGGCCAGGAGCACACGCTTTCGGTGTCCGTTCGGCCCGACGTCGATCCACGCGACCTGAAGCGGTTGTTCGACGAGGCGTATCAGCGCAAGTACGGACACCACAGCGCTGCGGATCCGGTGGAGGTTGTGAACTTCCGGGTCGCCGCCATCGGACGGGTGCCGAAGCCGGAAGCGGCCAGGCTCGTCTCGGCCGGAGCAGACGCTACGCCGAGCGGCGAGCGGGAGGTCTATTTCAACGGCGCCTTCGCCTCGACCCCGGTGTACGACCGTACCGCCCTTGGGGCCGGGATCGCGGTCAGCGGGCCTCTGGTCGTCGAGGAGGACGGCGCGACCACCATCGTGCCACCGGGCTTCGAGCTCACGGTGGACGACTACGGCAACCTCGTGCTCACGAAGGAGGGGTCAGCGGATGGCCGCTAGCACCACGGAGGCCCGGATCCCGATCGTGGCCGAGATCGTCCGGAACGCGCTCGTCTCGGTCACGAACGAGATGAAGATCGACCTGATGCGCTCGTCGTACAACCCGATCATCTACGAGATGCTCGACTTCAGCGTCGGCCTCTTCACGGAGCGCGCCGAGACGCTCGCGCAGGCCGCCGGCCTGCCGCAGTTCCTCTGCGACATGCCGAACGCGATCAACTCGATCCTCGACGACGTCGGCGGCATCGGGACGATGGAAGACGGCGACATCTACCTCACCAACGACCCGTACACGAGCAGCTTCCACGTCAACGACGTCACCGTCATCGAGCCGATCTTCCACGACGGCCGGGTGGTCGCGTTCGCCGGGGCGCGTGCCCACTGGCACGACATGGGCGGCAAGTCGGCGGGCGGCAGCACGGACGCGACGAACGTCTACCAGGAAGGGCTTCTGCTCCGCTCGATCCGGCTCGCCCACCGTGGTGAGGTCGACGAGAACGTGATCCGCATCATCAAGGAGAACTCACGGCTCCCGATTGCAGTGGTCGGCGACCTGAACGCGCAGATCGCCGCCTGCCATACGGGCAGCGCCCGCCTCCGCGACCTGCTCGAGCGCTACGGGCTCGACGTCTTCAACCGGTCGATCCACATCATGATGGAGGAAGGAGAGGCTCAGGCTCGTGCGGCCGTGCGGGCGATCCCGGATGGCGAGTACAGCGCCCAGGGCTTCCTCGACAACGACGGTGTCGACCTCGAGCGGCAGCTGCACATCAGCGTCACCGTGCGGGTCAGCGGCGATCAGATCGAGTTCGACCTCACCGGCACCGATGGCCCGTGCCTCGGTCCGCTGAACGCAAACCGCCTCATCACCGCGAGCGAGGTTCGGTTGGCGTTCAAGACGCTGACAACGCCCACCGAGGCCGCGAACGACGGCCACTTCCGGCCCCTGAAGGTGATCGTCCCCGACGGCTGCCTGCTCGACGCCGAGCGGCCCAGTCCGACACTGCTTGCCTTCATCCCCTGCGAGCTCATGATCGACCTGATTCGCAAGGCGCTTGCGCCGGCGATGCCGGACAAGGTCACCGCAGCCGACTACGGCAAATGCTGCGTCATGCATGCAGCCGGGAAGAGCCCGCGCGACGACTCATTCGTCATCCTCGCGGACACGGAGGGCGGCGGCTGGGGCGCAACGCCGTTCGCCGACGGCCAGAGCGCGCTGCTCTTCGGCGACATCCGTGTGATTCCGGTGGAGGTGCTCGAGTACAAGTATCCGGTGCTGCTGGAGCAGTACAGCCTGCGCCAGGATTCCGGGGGCGCCGGGTTGCATCGCGGCGGCCTGGGCATCGTCAAGGACTACCGGACCACCGACGACTTGTCGCTGCTGACCGGGTACGACCGGCACGACTGTCCGCCGTGGGGCCTCTTCGGAGGCCACGCGGGCGCGCCGAACACGATCGTGGTGCATCGCGCAGACGGCTCGCGCGACGAGTTCCGCAAGACCACCGAGTACCCGCTCAGCGACGGCGACGTGACGAGCTTTCGCACCGCCGGCGGTGGGGGGTACGGCACCCCACTCGAGCGCGACCCAGAGCGGGTGCTGTCGGACGTCATCGACGGCTACGTCTCTGCGGAGGCGGCCCGGCGCGACTACGGCGTCGTGCTCGCCGAGGGCGGCACGGTCGTGGATGCCGAGGCGACCCGCGGCGCCCGTTCGGGCATGTAGATGCAGGCAGGACCTACGCTCTTCGACCGCGCGGTTGTCCGCGCCCTCCCCGCCGTGCCGCGACCTGTGGTGCGGCGCCTGGCGAGCCCGTACATCGCCGGCACCGCGCTGGAGCACGCCCTCGCAACCGTGCGCGGATTGAACGCGCGTTCCCGCATGGCGACCGTCGACGTGCTCGGCGAGGAATCGTCCAGCCTGGACGAGGCCCACGAGCTGAGTGACGCCTACCGGAGCCTGCTCGACGCGATTCGGGACGAAGGCCTCGATTCGAATGTGAGCGTCAAGCCGACCGGCCTCGGGCTCAAGCTCGACGAGGACGCCTGCCGGGAGCTCCACGCCGGCCTCGTCCTTGCAGCCGACGAGCGATCGAGCCTCGTTCGCATCGACATGGAGGACGCTTCCACGACCGACGCGACGCTCGACCTCTACCGGTGGCTTCGCGGACAGGCGCTCGACCGGGTCGGGATCGTCCTGCAGGCACGGCTGCGGCGGACGCTCGACGACGTCGCGGCAGTCGCCCCGCTGAAGCCGAACGTGCGTGTGTGCAAGGGCGTCTATCTCGAGCCACCGGAGATTGCGTACACCGGCAAGGAGGAGATCCGGAACGGCTTCGCCGATACGGTCGACGCACTGTTTGCGGCCGGTTGCTACGTCGCGATCGCGACGCACGACGAGGAGGTCGTGAAGCGGGCGAAAGCGTCCATCGCGGCCCACGGCATCGGTCGCGACGGGTACGAGTTCCAGATGCTGCTCGGCGTGCGTGACGTGCTTGGGGAGCAGCTGGTCCGCGAGGGTCACCGGCTGCGGGTCTACGTCCCCTTCGGCAGCCGGTGGTACGAGTACTCGCTCCGGCGACTGCACGAGAACCCACGCCTGGCCGGCGCAATCGCCCGGTCCACCTTCGGACGGCTCGTTCCGCGGCGGAAGCACCGGTGAACAACGTGCCGTCGGCGGATGTCGTCTTCGTTGGTGGCCGCATCATGACGCTGCACCCGGCGCAGCAGGCAGCGGAGGCCGTGGCTGTGACAGACGGATGGATCTCCGCCGTCGGCACCGCCTCGGATGTCCTCGCCCTGCGCGGGCCTCGAACCGAAGTGGTCGACCTCTCCGGCCGCACGCTCGTCCCCGGCTTCTACGACGCGCACCAGCACCAGGCCGACGCCGGCCTGCTCCGCCACCATGTCGACGGACGAGCGTCGAGTGTCGGCGAGCTGGTCGAGCGTGTCCGCACCGCCGCCCGTGGCCGGTCACCAGGCGACTGGATCGAAGGCTTCGGCTGGGAGGAGCGGAGCATGGCCGAGGGACGGCCGCCCACTGCCGCCGAGCTCGACGAGGCGGCGCCGGACAACCCGGTGGCCATCGCTCGCACGTGCGGCCACGCGCTCGCCACCAACGGGCGGGCGCTGGCGCTGGCAGGCATTGACGCCGCAACGTCGGACCCCGCAGGCGGGCGCATCGACCGCGACGCAGCGGGCCGGCCGACCGGAGTGCTGCACGAGCACGCGATGGAGGCTGTGCGCAGGCTCATCCCGCTCCCCTCCGACGACGACATCGAGGCGGCCATCCTGGCAGAGGCGCAAGGCAACCTCGCTCTCGGGGTCACGAGCGTCTGGGAGCCCTGGGCAGAGCCGCGCCTGGTTGAGATCTACCGGCGCCTCGACCGGGAGGGTCGCATGCCGATTCGCGTCACGATGGCGCAGGCGGGCTTCCTCCGCAGCGGCGAAGCGGTGCCGCTCCCGCGCGAGGAGCGCGGCGAGCGTCTCTCACTGACCGCGGTGAAGCTGCTCCAGGACGGTGCTATCGCACCGCGGACCGCGGCACTGAAGTCTCCGTACGAGGACGAGCCCGGCAATCGCGGCCTCCTCCTCTGGCAACAGCCGGAGCTCGAGGGCATCGTCGCGAAGATCCACCGCCACGGGCTGCAGGTGAGCATCCACGCGATCGGTGACGCAGCGATCGAATCGGCTCTCACCGCCATCGAGCGTGCCCAGTCCGCGTGGCCGCGGCCCGACCCGCGCCACCGGATCGAGCACTGTGGCCTGCCGCTCGGCGATCTGCCGGCCCGCGTTGCCCGCGCCGGGATCGTCGCCGTGCTCCAGCCGCCCTTCGTACGCTTCCATGGCGAGACCTACGCGCGAAACCTCGGTGCGGAGCGCGCTCAGCGTCTGTACCCGGCACGGTCGCTGCTCGCGGCCGGCGCGGTGGTTGCCGGCAGCTCCGACAGCCCGGTCGTGCCCGACCGCAGCCCCCTCACCGGCGTTCAGACCGCGATGACACGGCGCACGGTGGACGGGACGGAACTCGCGCCGGGCGAGGCCATCACGCTCGAGCAGGCGCTGCGGCTCTACACGTTCAACGCGGCGTACGCGGCCGGCGAGGAGGGCCGGAAAGGGTCGATCGCCGCCGGGAAGGCTGCCGACCTCGTCGTCCTCGGCGCCGACCTCGGCGACATCGCCGCGGATGAGTTTCACCTCGTGCCGGTCGAGGGCGTCTGGCTCGACGGTGCACTAGTTCGACCGGATCCACTATGTGCAATGTAATATTGTACTCCCGCCCACAGCGACCCTACTCAGTTTTTCAGGAGGCCACGTGAGCCACATCCGAGTCTCGATGGATATCGGCGGCACCTTTACCGATGTGGTGGCGTACGACGAGCGCGACGGCTCGTACGTCACAGGCAAGGTGTCGACGACGCCGGGCGACCTCACCGACGGCGTGCTCGAGGGGCTCGACCTCCTCGTCGAGAAGGCGGACGACGTGTCGTTCGTCGTCCACGGTACGACCGTCGGGTTGAACGCGTTCCTCCAGCGACGCGGTGAGCGCGTGCTTCTGCTCGCGACGGAGGGCGCCGGCGACGTCTACCACATCGCCCGCGGAGCGCGGACGAAGCTCTACGACCTCCACTTCCGCAAGCCGACGCCGCTCGTTCCGCGGCGCGACATCGTCGAGATCACCGGCCGGCTGAACTACCGGGGCGAAGAGGTCGAGCCGCTGAGCGAAGCCGACCTGCTGGCAGCCGTCGAGCGGGCGCGTGACGAGGGCATCCGCGCGATCGCGGTCGCCTTCCTGTTCAGCTACCTCGAGCCGGCACATGAGCTCGAGGCCGAGCGGATCATCAAGGAGGCCTATCCGGAGGCGTCGGTCTCGCTCTCGCATCGTGCGGCACGCGAGTGGCGCGAGTACGAGCGGACATCGTCGGCCGTCCTCAACGCCTACATCGCGCCGGCCGTCGAGCGCTATCTCGAGCGGCTGGAGGGCTCATTCCGCGAGCGCGGACTGGGAGTCCCGCTGCATGTGATGCAGTCGAGCGGCGGCATCCTGACGGCGCAGGCAGCGCGTGAGCGGCCGATCCAGACGCTCCTGTCCGGCCCGGCCGGTGGAACGATGGGCGGCGCGGCGCTGGCCGAGCTGCTCGGCCGGCCCAACCTGCTCTGCGTCGACATGGGCGGCACAAGCTTCGACATGAGCCTGATCATCGACGGACAGCCCGAGACGGTCCAGGAGACGAACCTCGAAGGACTGCCCCTGCTGATGCCGATCGTCAAGATCCACACGATCGGCGCGGGCGGCGGCTCGCTCGCCTACGTCGAGGGCGGTGGCCTGCGCGTAGGCCCCGAAAGCGCGGGCGCCCAGCCGGGGCCGGCCTGCTACGGACGCGGCGGTACGCAGCCCACGGTGACCGACGCGAACGTCGTCCTCGGTCGCGTCGACCCGGGGTACTTCCTGGGCGGAAAGATGGAGCTCGACGTGGATGCGGCGCGCAGCGCCATGGCGGGGCTCGCGGCCGAGCTGAACCTCGAGCCACTCGAGCTGGCAGAGGGGATCCTCGACGTGATCAACGCGAAGATGGCCCAGGCGATCCGCACGATCACGGTCGAGCAGGGAATCGCGCCGAGTGACTTCGCGATCGTGGCCTTCGGCGGCGCAGGGCCGATGCAGGCGGCCTTCCTCGCCGAGGAGCTCGAGATCTCAGAGGTCATCGTCCCGGTGTTCCCGGGAGCGTTCTCCGCGTGGGGGATGCTCGGAACACGCCTGCGGCACGACTACACGACGCCGTACTACCGAGCGGTCGCCGACATTGACCGCGACGAGATCCGGGTTCTGCTCGGGGAGCTCGCCGACCAGGGCCGCAGCTCGCTTCGGGCGGACGGCGTCGCAGACGACAAGATCGAGGTCACCTGGCTCGTCGACCTGCGATACGTGGCACAGGAGTATTCACTGCCGGTGGAGATGAACATCGCCGATGTCGACGACCCCGAGTTCGCGGCGAAGCTGGCCGAACGCTTCCACGTGGTGTACGACCAGCGCTATGGCCATGCGAACCCCGCTGCGCCCGTCGAGTTCGTCAGCCTCCGCGCGACGGCCTACGGTGACCTCGGGAGGGCCGGCGCCAAGGAACTGGACGGTGCGGACAAGGCCAGCGCTGCCGCCCCGGCCTCGCGGGAGGTCGTCTTCGGCCGCCGGGCGTACGACGTCACCGTCGCGCTGCGCGACGCACTGGCGCCCGGGGCGGCGATTGCCGGTCCGGCCATCATCGAGGAGGAGACGGCGACGACAGTCGTGCCGCCAGGCTGGACGGCGTCGGTGGACAAGCTCGGTTTCGTTACCCTGACCGCGGAGGAGAAGGCCTGATGGCGACCACGAACGCTGCCACCGCGGTCGACCCGATCACGACGGAGATCATCCGCAACGCCTTCATCTCGGCTGCTGACGAGATGAACGCGACGCTGATCCGGTCTGCGTACAACGCGATCATCTACGAGGCGAAGGACTGCTCGGTCGCCCTGCTCGACGAGGAGAAGCGCGTTCTCGGCCAGTCCGCGGGACTGCCGATCTTCCTCGGCAACCTCGAGATCTGCATCCAGCTGACCGAGGATGCGTTCGGGGCCGACATCTGGGCCCCGGGCGACGTGTGGGTCATGAACGACTCGTACATGACCGGCACGCACCTGGGCGACGTGACGATCTTCGCGCCCATCTACTACAACGACGAGCTGGCCGGGTTCTCGGCTTCTCGCGCCCACTGGCTCGACATCGGCGCCAAGGATCTCCCCGCGCCGACCGACTCCACCGAGATCTACCAGGAAGGCATCCGCCTCGGGCCGACCAAGGTGATGGAGGGCTGGAAGCTGCGCGAGGACATCGTCGACATCCTCAAGCGCAACACCCGCTTCCCGGCGATGCTCGTCGGCGACCTGCATGCGCAGATCGCTGTGGCGCGCACCGGTGAGCGCCGGCTGGCGTCGATCCTCGACCGCTACGGCGTCGAGATCGTGAAGGCGGCGCGTGAGCAGATCTTCGCCCAGAGCGAGGCGCTCGACCGGGCGGCCGTGCTCGCGATCCCCGACGGTCACTACGAGGCCGAGGGCTGTCTCGACAACGACGGCGTCTCGGACGACCCGTTCTGGGTGCGGATGAAGATCGAGGTTGCCGGCGATCAGATGACTGTCGACCTCAGCGAGTCGAGCGACCCAGCACGTGGCGCGATCAACTGCGGCGAGGCGCAGACGATTTCGGCTTGTCGCGTCGCGTTCAAGCGGCTGATCAACCCCGATCGTCCGGTCACCGGCGGTACCTTCCTGCCACTCGATGTGAAGGTTCGGAAAGGCTCGCTGCTCGCCGCGCAGGAGCCGGCCGCGTGCCAGTGGTACTTCACGCCGCTCGGCCTGCTGATCGACCTCTTCGTCAAGGCGCTTGCGCCCGCGATGCCGGAGCAGGCGGCTGCCGCGAGCCACGGCGACTCCATGGTCAACTACATCACCGGTCTCCGCGACCGCACCGGCAACCTGTTCGTCAACGTCGACTGTCTCGTCGGCGGCTGGGGTGCGTGGCAGGGCTCGGACGGCGAGAGCTGCCTGATCAACAGCGTCAACGGTGCGATCAACGACTTCCCGATCGAGATCGTGGAGTCGCGGTTCCCGCTCAAGATCCGGCGATACGCCGTGCGGACCGGCTCCTCCGGCGCAGGCAAGTGGCGCGGCGGGTGCGGGACGATCCGTGAGTTCGAGATCGAGGACGACGATGTCTGGCTGAGCCTCTGGTACGAGCGATCGAAGACCCCGGCTTGGGGGCTGTTGGGCGGCAAGAGCGGCAGGCCCCCCCAGGTCGAGCTGAACCCCGGCACGCCGGACGCGCGCACGATGCTCAAGGTGAACCGCCTGGAGCTGAAGCGCGGCGACGTCCTGCTGTGCCAATCCCCGGGAGGCGGCGGCTACGGTGACCCCCGGGAGCGGGATCGGGCGCTGATCGAGCAGGATCTCGTGGAGGGCTTCATCACGCAGGACGAGGCCAAGGCCGAGTACGGCTACGACGGCGGAGCGAAGCGATGAGCGCGGGGCTCTCCTACTGATCATCGCTTCCAGCGCGGGGTAGGCGCCGCACGCCGCCGGGTCGCGATGATCGAGGTCGGGGGCGTCGAGGACTTCGCGGAGCGCAGCGTCACCGTCCTCACCGTCAACCGCATCGAAATCGGCGTGATCCGCTGGGATGGCAACGCCTTCTATGCGCTTCGAAACGTGCACGGACTGGAGAAGCACTGTGGGCCGGGCCCAGATACGGGTCAAGACCTATCCGGTTCGCGTCGAGGCCGGCAACGGCTCCCTCTTCTTCGGTCAGTGCACGCGGTCGATGATCGTTCGCTTCTACAGAACCCTCAAGGCCGGCGACACCCGCTGCGCCAGGACGCCGGAGCAGCCGACGCTCGTCACCCCGTCCTTCCCGCGCACGGTCGCTGAGGCAGCGCCGGCCGGAACAGCCGGTGGAGGGTCCGCATCCGTACGTGCCCGGCGGGTGACGACGGCGGCCGCGGCAACAGCTCTGGACGCGCTGAAGCGCTTCTTCGTCTTCCCCGATGTGGCCCTGGACGGAGTGGGCCTGCGTGGCGGGGCGTTCCACGCTTCCATCAACGGGGCGGCCTCCGCCGCTCGCGTGCGGCTGAACGGCGCCCGCTTTGCGTCGGATCTCGCCGTGAGCGGGCGCGCCACGATTCGCTTCAGCGACAACCACCTTGCCGCGACCCTGTTCCTCTCCGGCCGGCCATCCGATCGCGGCCATCTGCGCATCAGCGGCTCGTGGCCGGCGCTGGGCAACGGGCTCCTGACGGCCCGGGGCGTGGTGGGGGGACATACCGTCGAGTTGCTGGTGGCCGCGGCGTAGGTCCGGAGTCCGCGTGCAGTACTCTCAGAGCCTGGCGACGTCGCCGTAGCGGTCCCACGCTGCGGCGAAACCCTGGGGGCTGGCCTAGGGGTGTCCACAATGTGGCGGTTCGTCGTGCGCGAGAAGATGAAGTTCGATGAACTATGCGGCTTCCGGTCGTCACTAGTGGTAACGCGAAGCAACGAAGGGGCAGAATCCTTATGACCGAGCACAACCAGGAACGGGCTGGGCCAGAGCGGCTCGCAGCTCACGAACGTTTGTCGACAGGCGGCCTCGCGCGGTGGACGAGAGCCTGCGCGAGTCACCCATGGCGCGTCATCTTCGGCTGGGTCGGCATCGTCGTGGTGCTGATCGCCCTGGTGGCGACGGTCGGCGGTCAGCTGCGCGACGAGTTCGAGATCCCTGGGTCGGATACGCAGAAGGCAACCGACCTGATCAAGGCCGAGTTCGCATCGGAGCAGGGCGGCGTGCTGAACGTGGTGTTCGCAGCGCCGGCCGGCCAACGGCTCGACACCCCTGAGCGCAAGGCGGCGATCGAGGAGGCCATCGCGAAGCTGAAGACGCCGGAGTTCGCGCCCAAGGACGGCAAGGCCGGCGTTGAGAGCGTCGGCGATCCGTTCAGCGAGAACACCTTCTCCGACAACGGACGCATCGCGTATGCCGAGGCCCAGTTCGATCAGACGATCGAGGACAAGGATCGCGCTGCTGTCGTCGCCGTTCAGGACGCAGTCCGGGAAACCGTTGCGCCCGTGGGCGTGACGGTCGAATACAACGGCGAAGCCGAGTTCCCGCCGCTCGAGCAGGGGACGTCGGAGATCCTTGGCCTGCTCGCGGCGATCATCGTGCTGCTGATCGTCTTCCGGACGTTCGTGGCGATGCTGATCCCGATCGCACTTGCGATCAGTGCGCTCCTGACCGCGTTCCTCCTGCTCTTCATCCTGGCCGGCCTGATGGACATCAACACCATCACGCCCATCCTGGTCTCGATGATCGGGCTCGGGGTCGGCATCGACTACTCGCTGTTCATCGTCACGCGCTTCAGACAGTTGCTCCATGACGGGCTCTCACCGCAGGACGCCGCGGCGGAGGCAGGTGCGTCCGCCGGGCGGGCGGTGCTCTTCGCCGGCCTGACGGTCGCGATCTCCGTGAGCGGTCTGGCCTTCATCGGCCTGGACTTCGTGACAAAGCTCGGCATCGGAAGCGCGCTCGGCGTGCTGACCACAGTTCTGATTGCGAACTCGCTGCTGCTTGCGGTCCTGAGCTTGCTCGGCCACAAGATCGACCGGCTGAAGGTGCCGTTCCTGCCGCAGGTCGACGACTCCGAGGCAGCTCGCCAGCGGACGCTCGTCGCTCGTTGGGGCCGGTTCGTCACCAAGAACGCCCGGTTCGTCTTCCCGGCCGTCCTGCTGCTGGTGTTGGGGCTCGCTGCGACGTCCCTGCTGGTGCGCCTCGGCGCTGCCGACCAGGGGACGCAGCCGAAGGAGCAGACCAGCCGTAGGGCGTATGACCTGCTGGCCGAAGGGTTCGGGGCAGGCTTCAACGGACCGATCCCGATCGTCGTCGACGTGAACGGTGACGCCCGGGCGCCGCAGAAGATCTACGACGGCGTTCGCGACCTTCCAGGTGTGGCCTCAGCCGCGGAGCCGCAGCTGAACGACGAAGGCACGGTGGGGATCATCTTCGTGACACCGGATTCGGCTCCGCAGGACGCGGCGACGGATCAGCTCGTCGATCGCCTGCGCGGCGATGTCGTGCCGGCGGCGACGGCGGGCGGCGACGCCCAGGCGTATGTCTCAGGACAGACGGCGGCATTCAAGGACATCGCGGATCAGATCATCGAGAGGATGCCGCTGTTCCTGCTCTACATCATCGGAGTGACCTTCATCGTGCTGGCGATGGCCTTCCGGTCGATCGTGGTATCGGCGACGGCGGCGGTCACCACCATCCTGTCGGCGTTCGTCGGCTTCGGGGTGCTGACGCTGGTGGTGCAGGAGGGCCATCTCCTCGGGCTCACCGGCCTCGACAAGACCGGTCCGATCGAGACGTTCGTCCCGCCGATCGCCTTCGCGATCCTGTTCGGGCTCTCGATGGACTACATGGTCTTCATCATGAGCCGCATCCGGGAAGAGCACGTCCACGGGCTGCTGACGCCGGAGGCGGTCGAGCATGGCATCTCGGCCATCGGCCGCGTCGTGGTCGCGGCGGCTGTGATCATGGGAACGGTCTTCGCGGCGTTCATCCTCAGCGCCGACCGGATTCCGAAGGAGTTCGGGCTGTTGCTTGCGATTGCGATCCTCACAGACGCGCTGATCGTGCGGATGACCCTCGTGCCTGCGTTCCTCACGCTTCTGCACGAGCGGTCGTGGTACATCCCGCGCTGGCTCGACCGCGCGCTGCCCAATGTGACCATCGAGCCGCCGCACGGCAGTGAAACGCGGGCTCCGGTGGAGACCGAGCGCCCTGCCGAGACAACAAGGGCGTAGCGAGAAACGAATGGGCGGCGGGGCGCCAAGCGCTCCGCCGCCCGCCTGATCAGCGGGCGCGGCGGCCGGCCGCCTGCGGCGACGTCCAACCGTCGATGAGCTCATTCGCCATGCGCTCGAAGTCGGTCGACGCCGCCTTGTCGCCCGCCATCACCCGCAGGCTGGTCAGCGTCATGACGCCCGACCACTCCCACGCGGCGAGCTCCGGGTCGACATCCGGCGAGAGCTCACCAAGCTGCTGGGCCGCCCGCAGCCGCCCGGCGGTCCAGGCCTGGAGGCCGTTCATGTGCTTCGAGAGCGCGTCGGCAATCACCGGGTCACGCGCCTCGGCCGCAGCGACGAACCGGAGTCGTCCGAGGTCGCGGTAGCGGCCGCCGCCGTCGCGAGCCTTGCTGTAGGCGAGGGCGCGAAGCTGCGCGAGCCCGCTCTCGGTCGTCCCGGCGGACTCCTCGGCCTCCTCGCAGATCAGCTCGGTTGCCCGTTCGAGGCTGGCGACGAACAGTTCCAACTTCGACCCGAAGTGGCGGAAGATGAGCGCCTCGTTGCACTCCGCCTCCTTCGCGATCTCGGCGGTTGTCGCTCCGCCGTACGAGCGCTCGACGAAGACGTGGATCGCGGCGTTCAGGATGGCCGCCCGGCGCTCCACCGCCGTCATCCGCACCTTCGCCGGCGTGGAGGTTCCCTTGGTCATCTTCTCTCGGGTGTTCTGTGGCATGGAGGCTTCGTCCTTTGCCAGGCGTCCGTCAGCGCACGACCTGAAGCGCATTCTGCCAGTGGTGGCAGGCCACGACCAGGTCGGGAGCGATTTCTTCTCGCAGCGGTGTCTCCTGCACGCAACGCTCGGTGGCGAGCGGACAGCGGGTGTGGTAACGGCAGCCAGGCGGCGGATTACGGGGACTTGGTATCTCCCCGGCGGCGAGCAGGGTGCCGCGCTCGGGCCGCGTCCGCTCGGCAGGGTCGACCACCGCGGCGAGGAGCGCCTGCGTATACGGATGCGTCGGCGACTCGAACACCTGCTCCGCCGGGCCGACCTCGACGATCTGGCCGAGGTACATGACGGCCACGCGGTCGGCGAGGTGCCCGACCAGGTTCAGGTTGTGCGTGATCAGCAGGTAGGTCAGCGAGAATCGGTCGCGCAGGTCACGCATCAGGTTGAGGATGCTCGACGCGGCGGAGACGTCGAGCCCCGCGGTGGGCTCGTCGGCGACGATGAACCGGGGTCGCAACGCGAGGCTGCGGGCAATGCCCACCCGCCGCGCCTGCCCGCCGGAGAGCTCGTGCGGGAACTTCTCAGCGTGCTCCTCGGACAGCTCCACCGCCGCCAGCAGCTCGGCAACGGGCAGCCGGTCGCCGGGCGGGATGCGGTGGATGCGGTAGGGCTCGACGACCAGGTCGGACACGGTCATCCGCGGGCTGAGGCTGGCGTGGGGGTCCTGGAACACCATCTGCAGCTCCGACCGCAAGCGCCGGAGCGCGGCCGGGCGGGCGCCTGAGATCTCGCGGCCGTCGAACCGCACCGTGCCGGCGCTTGCACGTGTCAGACCGAGGATCGTCCTCCCGAGCGTCGTCTTTCCCGACCCCGACTCGCCGACGAGACCGAGGATCTCTCCGCGGGCGATGTGCAGGTCGACACCGTCGACCGCATGGACGCTGGCAGGGCGTCGCCGCCGCGCCCATCCGAGCAGGGTTTGCCGGTCTGCGAAGCTCGTTCGAAGGCCGGTGATCTCCACCAGCGGCGCCGCGTCGCCGGCTGGTGCCGGCTCCGGCGCGGGTTCCGTGACGCCGAGCTCCACCGCCGAAGGTGCCGCCGGCGCCCCGGCCGCCTGCACCTCCTCCGCGAAGTGACATCGAGACGCGGTGTCGCCGATGTCGCGCAGCGGCGGCTCCTCGACCGTGCAGATTTCGCGCGCAAAGGCGCAGCGATCGGCAAACGTGCAGCCGGCCGGCAGGTTCCTGAAGCTGGCGACCTGCCCTGGGATCCGGCCGAGCTGCTGCTTTCGCCGCCGGTAGGAGGGCGCAGCGTCGAGCAGCGCTCGCGTGTAGGGATGGCTCGGCCGTGAGAAGACGGCCTCCGTCGGGCCCCGCTCGACGATCCGGCCCGCGTACATGACGATGACCCGGTCTGAGATGGTCGAGACGACGCCGAGGTCGTGCGAGACGAACAGAATCGCCGTGCCGCGGCGCTCGCGCAGCCTCAGGAGCAGCTCGAGGATCTGTCGCTCGAGCGTCACGTCGAGTGCAGAGGTGATTTCGTCCGCGACGAGCACAGCCGGCTCGAGCTGGAGCGCCGTTGCGATCAGCATCCGCTGCCGCATCCCGCCGGACGACTCATGTGGGTACCCGTTCAGCCGCTCGACGGGATCGGCGATCCCAACCTCCGAGAGTGCGGCCACCGCGGTCTGGCGGTGTTCCGCCCGCGTCGCCGAGCGATGTGTCTGTGCGACGTGGCGCATCTGGCGACCGACCGTGAGGCTCGGGTTCAGGCTCGTCAGCGGGTCCTGGAAGATCATCGCGATCTCGCTGCCGCGTACGCCGCGCATCTCCTCCTCGCTCAACTCGAGGAGGTCGCGGCCGGCGAGGCGGATGGCCCCACCCGTGATCTCGGCGTTCGCCGCGAGCAAGCGCAGCAGCGCCGCGCTGAGCGTCGACTTGCCGCATCCCGACTCGCCGACCACGCCGACGATCTCACCGGGATTGAGGGTCAGCGAGCAGTCGTGCAGCACCTGCACACCCAGGTTGCCCTGGCTGAACGCGACGCCCAGGTTCTCCACCTGGAGCACCGGGGCGCTCACATCCCGCGCCATTGCCTCATCCTCGTCTTGGGATCGACGATGGCTCGCAGGCGTTCCGCGAAGAGCGTGAATCCGACGGTCGTGAAGCCGAGGGCGACGCTCGCCGCCGCGACGTCCCACGGCGAGTCCTGGACGTGCGAGAACCCGTCGGAGAGGATCACGCCCCAGGAGGGGGTGGGCGGCTGGACGCCGAGGCCGAGGAACGACAACCCCGCCTCCGCGACGATCGCAAAGGGGATGTCCATCGCCACAAGGATCATCAGCGGCGCAAGTACGTTGGGCATGATGTGGCGGCCCACGATCCGCCATGCGTTCGCGCCCAGCGAGCGCTCCGCATCGATGTAGGCCTCCTCTTTGGTGGTGAGCACAAGTGCCCGCGAGACGCGCGCGTAGTTGGGGATGAATGCGACGGCGATCACCACCACCAGGTTCACGAGGGACTGCCCGAGCAACGTCAGGACGAGGAGCGCAAGCACGACGGCGGGGAACACCTGCAGGGTGTCCATGATCACGATCGCGACGGAGTCCACCCAGCCGCCGGCGAACGCCGCGACCAGGCCCAGGGCCGTACCCACCAGCAGGGCCAGCAGGATCGCAGGCACCCCGACTTCGATGGCGATCCGCGTCCCGACGATGACGCGCGACAGCAGGTCGCGGCCGAGCGCGTCGGTGCCGAGCAGATGGCTGCTCGACGGGCCCTGCAGCCGCGACGGGACGTCCTGTGCGGAGGGGTCTGCGGGGGTGAGGTGAGGGCCGACCGCGGTGCAGAGGGCGAGCACCGAGACCACGAAGAGCCCGAACGCGCCGCCGGGCGTCGACGCGAGGCCGACAAGGATGTGGCGGATGCGGCGGATCGGCGACCGTGTCGCCACCACTCTTGCGGTTTCGGCCTCGACCGCCATCAGTGAGCCTGCCTCCGGATGCGCGGGTCGAGCAGCCGGTACGTGACGTCGGCCAGCAGGTTCGCAAGGATGAAGAACGCGGCGAGCGTCAGCACCCCACCGCGGACGACCGGGTAGTCGCGGGAGAGGATGCCGTTGTAGACCATCGACCCCAGGCCCGGGCGGCCGAAGATGATCTCGACGAAGACGGCGCTGCCCATCAGGTTGCCGAAGGCGACACCGAGGATCGCAACGGTCGGGATCAGCGCGTTCTTGAGCGCATGGACGTAGTGGATGCGCCAGGTGCTCAACCCATAGGCGCGCGCCGTGCGGATGTAGTTGGTGCCGAGCACCTCGACGAGGCTCGTGCGCAGGAGCCTTGCCAGGTAGCCGACCCAGCTGATGGCAAGTGCGACCGCCGGCAGCAGCAGGTGCTTCGCGTAGTCCACCGGGTTGCTCATCGATCCGGCGCCGATCGACGAGAACCACTGCAGCTTGACGGCGAAGAAATAGAGCAGCAACAGGCCGGCCACATACGACGGAACGGTCAGAAGCCCAACCGAGCCGACCATGGTGATGCGGTCGAGCACGCTGCCCGGGTGCGTCGCCGAATAGACGCCGAGGGGCACCGCCAGCAGGATCGTCAGCACGAGGGAGGCCAGCGCCAGGGTCAGCGTGTCGGGCAGGTTCTGGGCAATGTACGTCCGGACCGGGATCTTCGTCACGAAGTCTGCGCCGAGATCGCCCTGTATCGCGCCGCTGACGAACGTCCACACCTGAACCGGGACCGAATCGTTCAGCCCGAGCTGGTCACGTACGTCCTGGATGCTCTCCTGCGACGCCCGCGGACCGAGGATCCCTCGGACCGGATCCCCGGGCACGATGTGCACCGCGAGTGACAACAGCACGAGGACGAGCAGCAGGACGAAGAAGGCCGCAACCAGCCTTCGGATCAGGTACGCGACCATCCCCCGCCCTGCCTCGCTACGCCGACCGCACGTTCCAGAGGATCGGCCAGCCCCATGGTGTGAACGACGGCTTGACAGTCGTCACATGGCCGAAGTAGTTCGTCGGCCATGCCAGCCACGCCACGTTGGCGGCCTCGTCCCAGACCTTCTGCATCTCGACGTACATCTCCGCGCGCTTCTCGTTGTCGCGCTCGAGCAGCGCGTCGTGGTGCAGTGCATCGAACCGCTCGTCGCTCCAGTACATCCAGTTCCACTGGTCGAACTGATCGGTGGTGAACCACTGGGTGACCCAGACCGGGTCGGGCGGCGCGGTGTAGAGGACGAGCGTCAGCTCACGCTCGCGCATCACCTTGCCGAGCGTGAAGTAGGTGCTGTTGTCCTCCTCCTTCACCGTCACGTCGATGCCGATGTCCTTCAGGTTCTGCTGGACGATCTCGGCAATTGCGCCCGCCCCGAGGTCGGCCGAGTTGACGGTCAGCGTCAGGGAGAGCGAGCTGACGCCCGCGTCGGCCATGTAGGCCTTGGCCTGATCGATGTCGCGGTCGTACACGGGGGCGTCGGGCCAGTTGCCGAGCGGCATGTTCGGCGCGATCGCTGCGTTCGCGCGCGGCCATTTGTCGTTGAACGCAGCCTGGAGGATGGCAGGGACGTCGATCGCGCTTCGGATCGCTTTGCGCACGTTGATGTCCTCGAGCGACTCCGCCAGCATGTTCATGTTCAGCCACACGTAATCCAGGGCCGGGGCCTCGGCGACCGCCGTCTTGCCGGAGCTCATCCGGTCGACAGCGTCGAGTGGGAGCGTCGCGAGTTGGACGTCACCCGCCGAGAGGGCGACGTCGCCCGTCTGCGTCGCCGAGAGGACGATGTCGATCTGCTTCCACTCCGGCTCGGGCGCGACGTCCGATGACGCCTTGCTGTACTCCGCGAACTTCGTCAGCGTGGCGAGTTGGCCGGGGACGTACTTGGTGAGCTCGTATGGGCCGGTCCCGATCGGCTGGGTCTGGAACTTGTCGCCGCGCTCGAGCGCCGCTTTCTGAGAGACGACATAGCCGCTCGACACGGGCAGCACTGAGTTCATGAGCGGCGCGAAGTACTCCTTGAGCACGATCGTGCCGGTGTACGTGCCGGTCACCTCGACTTCCTGGAGCGACGCCCAGTCGGGGCTCTCCGGCGACTGGAAGTCCGGGTCGGTGATGCCGGCGATCCGCTCGTATGAGAACTTCACGTCCTCGGCGGTCACCTCGCCATACCCGCCCTGGAACTGGATTCCGGGCTTGAGCTCGAAGTCGTACCGCAGGCCGTCAGCGGAGGGCGTGAAGCTCTTGGCAAGGACGTTTGCGACCTCGTTCGTGCCGGGCTTGAAGGTGACGAGCCCCTCGTAGATGCACTGCAGCGCCCACTGGTCGACGGCGACCGTCCAGCGCGCCGGGTCGAACGTTGTCGGGGCGCCGTTGGGCAGGACACGCAGCGTCGCGCTCGCGCCTCCCCCAGCGGAAGCGCCGCCGCTCCCACCACCGCACGCCGCAGCGACGGAGATCAATGCAGGTGCCACTCCCAGCACGGCAGCGCGCTGCAGGAGGCGCTGGCGCGTCAGGGTGGGCACGAGGCCCGCGTCGATGGGCCGCTGTGGCTCGCTCATATGGTCTTGCCTTTCTCGCGGTGGGAGGAGCCGGGCGATTGTATGTATGTGCTTACTGAATGTCAAGAATCCCGCATACCAAGCGGGTTTACGGCGCTTTCAGAGCGTCGCGGTCGGCCAGCTCGTGTGCACCTCGGCCGCCGCGGCGACCCGCAGCAGCAGTCCGTCCGAGCCCGCCGGGCCGCTCAGCATGGCGCCGATCGGCAGCCCGCCGCTGGTCAGCCCTGCAGGCATGGACGCGGTGGGGAGGCCCGCCAGGTTGTAGGCCACCGAAAACGGCATGAACGAGGTCCACGTGCCGTTGACAGGCTCGCCGCCCAGCGTCTGGGGCGGATCACCGAGGGGGAAGGCGGTCGACGCCGTCGACGGCGTCAGGATCAGGTCGTAGGTCGAGAGGAACTCTGCGATCGAGCGGCGGAACACCCACAGCCGCTCGAGCAGCGTGACGTATTCGGCTCCCGAGATCGGCGGGAACCGGTCGAACTCGACGAAGTTCTCCTCGTAGAGCTCGCTTCGCCAATCGACGTCGAGCTCGGAGGTGCCCGCGAGCATGTCGGTGATGTAGATCGGCATGTACAGGTCGAAGGGGTGCTCGACCTGCGGGTCGTCCTGCTCCACCTCCGCTCCGAGCTCCGCGAGTGACTCCGCGAAGGCGGCCACCCCGGCCGCGACCTCCAGGTCGGTCGGAAAATGGCCGAATCGAGGGCTGTACGCGATTCGAAGGCCGGCGAGCGGCGCGTCCGACTCGCGTGCGCCGCGGGCGGCTGCGACGTAGTCCTCCGGCGCCTCGCGCACAGACAGCGGATCGCGGGCGTCCACGCCGGCGGTCAGGTTCAGGACAAGCGCGGCGTCCTCGGCCGAGAGCGTGATCGGGCCGGGGTCGGCCAGCAGGTGCGCGTCCTTCGGATAGGGCCACGTGGGGATGCGGCCGTGCGTCGGCTTCAGTCCGAACACGCCGCAGAACGACGCCGGGGAGGTGATCGAGCCGGCCGAGTCCGTGCCGGTCGCGAACGGCACGATGCCGGCGGCGACCAGCGCGGCCGATCCACCACTCGAGCCTCCGGGCGTGCACTCGAGGTTCCACGGGTTGCGGCAGTCCGCTTGGAGCCGATTCTTCGTCTCGCCCAGCGCGCCCAGCGCGGGTGTGTTGGACTTCGCGACGATGACCGCTCCAGCGGCGCGGAGGCGCTCGACCATGATGCAGTCATCCGCCGGCACGTTGTCGCGCAAGGCGGCAAGGCCGTAGCTGGTCGCGATCCCGGCGGTCTCCTGGAGATCCTTGACCACGATGGGGACGCCGTGCAGCGGCCCACGCAGCTCTCCACGGGCGCGCTCCGCGTCTCGGGCCGCAGCTTCGGCGCGCGCCCGCTCAGCCTCGATCCTGATCACCGCCGACAGCTGCGGCTCGTGTCGTTCGATGCTCGAGATGACGTGGTCCACGGCCTCCAGCGACGAACGTTCGCCACCTGCGATGTGCCGGGCAAGCGTGACCAGAGAGCGGTCGCTCATGTGGTGTCTCCTACTGGTGGGATGACGGTGGCCCCGCAATCAGGTCGGCCGCGCGCTCGGCGACCGTCATGCAGGTGATGCACGGGTTGACGCCGACGAGGGTCGGCAGGATCGAGGCGTCGACGACCCGCAGCGATGCGATTCCGCGGACTCGGAGGTTGGGATCGACCACCGCCAGCGGATCGGACGGGCCGCCCGCTTTGCAGGTGCCCGCGGGATGGAACACCGACCCGTGCGTCGCGCGGAGGAACTCGAGCAGCGCATCGTCGGACGTCACGTCCCGCCCGGGGGCGACCTCCGAGCCGGCCCATTCGGCGAACGCCTCCTGCCCGGCGAGCTTGCGTGCAAGCCGCATCCCGAACAGCATTGCGCGGGCGTCCGCCCCGCCATGGTCGTTCAGGTAGCGCGGATCGACCCGCGGCGGGTCATGTGGGTCGGTCGAACGAAGGCGCACGGTGCCGCGGCTCTGCGGCCGGGCAACGTTCGGGGTGATCGAGAACGCGTGCTCCGGTGAGGGATATCCGGCTGCGAGTGTGAACAGGTCGTAGGCCTCGGCCCCGAAGTGCATCTGGATGTCAGGGGCGTCGAGCGCCGGGTCGCTACGCACGAAGAGCGAGGCGTCCCACCCGTGCGTCTCCGGTTCCGGGATGGGCTTCCGAGCCTCGAACACGACGATCCCCTCGGCGTGATCCTGGAGGTTCTCGCCGACCCCCGGCACGTCGGCCCTGACCGGGATGCCGACATCCTGCAGATGTCCTGCCGGTCCGACGCCGGAGAGGAGCAGCAGCTTGGGGCTTCCCACCGCACCGGCGCAGAGAAGCACCTCGCGGCGTGCCGCCACCTCGCCGCCGGCCAGCCGGACGCCGACGGCACGGCCGTCCTCGATCGCGATCGCCGACACCAGCGTGTTGGTGACGATGGTCAGGTTCGGCCGTTCCCGGACGACTGCGTCCAGGTAGGCGACCGAGGCAGACTGCCGCCGTCCGTCGCGCACGTTGATGTGCAGCCAGCCCACGCCCTCGCCGAAGTCCGGCGACCCCAGGTCGACGAGGCCGTAGCCAAGCGTCCTGGCAGCACCGATGAACGCCTGCGGGAGCGGGTGGGAGTGCGGCACCTCGGCGATGTGAACCCGCTCGATCACGCGCTCGAGGTACGGCCTGCAGTCCTCAGGGCCCCAGCCGGTTGCACCTGCGGCCTCCCAGCGGCGCAGGTCGACGTCGGGAGGGCGAAACGCGAGCACCGTGTTGTGCGAGCTGCTGCCGCCGAGGATCCGTGCCGCGGAGATGGCGACCCCGCTGTTCCCACGCTGCTGCGGCTCGACGGCGTAGGAGAAGTCGTCGTCGCCGCCGACCAGCGAGCCCCACACGCGATAGTCGGCGACGCGCTCGTCGCCCGCGGGGTCGCGTCCGGCTTCGATCACGCAGACCGTCGTCTCGGCATCCTCGGTCAACCGCGATGCAAGGATGCACCCGGCTGTGCCGCCACCGACGATGACGTAGTCGTACGCCCGCGTCACCTGTCGTGCGTTCCAGTCGTTGCGGGTCGCCTCACGAGCAGCTCGATCGAGACGGCGGCGTTGCGCGGAAGGCCGCTGACGATCGCCGTCGCCCGAGGGCTGTCGGTGATGTACCGGCCGTACACCTCGTTGATCTCGGGCAGTGTCGAGGCGTCGGTCAGGGTGAGGCCCACGCGGATGACGTCGCCGAATCCGGCGCCACACGCCGACAGCACCTGCTCGAGGTTGCGAAATGCCCGCTCAGCCTGCGCCGCGGCGCCGCCCGGTACGAGATCGCCGCTCTGGGGATCTGTCCCGATCTGGGCGCCGACGACGATCAGGTCGCCGCTGATCGCAGCGTGGACGTACGGCCCCTTGGGCGTGGGGACGCCCTTGGCCGTCACTCGCGTCACGTCGCTCACGATTGCGCCTCGGGGACGGGAGAGGGTGAGATGTTGTACGTGACCGAGGTCGTGAACAGGTCGCGGGCGGCACGGGCCTGTTCGCCGAGGCCCTGGCCGGATGCCTTGTGACCGACAAACGGCACGTTGAAGTCGATCCCCGTGGTTGGGCCGTTTACCCGCAGGATGCCGACATCGAGCTGCGGCGCCACCGACATCACCCGCCCGATGTCGCGCGAGTAGATCGCCGCGACCATGCCATAGGCCGTCTCGTTTGCGATCTCGACCGCCTCCGCGTCGTCCCGCGCCGAGACGACCGCGCAGATCGGGCCGAAGGTCTCGCGGCGAAGGAGGGTTGCACCGGCGGGCAGGCCGGCGAGCACAGCGGGTTCCGCGAACCAGCCGTCGCCCTCGGTCTTCCGACCGCCGGTCAGGAGCCGTCCGCCCTCGGCGACGCCCTGCTGGGCGGCGTCCAGGACGGCGCGTTGAGCTCGCTCGTCGATCACCGGCCCGATGACGGTGGCGGTGTCACTCGGATCTCCCAGGGCGAGGGCGCGGACGTGCTCGACGAGGGCGTCCTCGAACCGGCTCGGGTCGCCGACGACGATCACCCGCTTCGTGGCCGTGCACTTCTGTCCCGCGAACGCCATCGCAGCGCGGGCCACCGAGCTTGCCGCCTGGTCGATATCGGCGTCCACCAGAACCAGTGCGGCGTTGTGGCCGCCCATCTCGACCTGGAAGACGGATCCCGCCGTGGCGGCCGCGGTCACAACCGCTCGGCCGACCTCGGTCGAGCCGGTGAACGAGACGATGTCGACGTCATCGCGGGCGGGGAGGAGCTGCTCTGCCTCCGAGCCGAGGCAGACCACCTGCAGGATGTCGCCGAGGTCGAGCACCTCGACGAGGCGCATCGCCGATGCCAGCCCATTTCGCGACGGCTTGAACACGACCGCGTTGCCGAACGCGAGCGCCGGAGCGATCTTCCACATGGGCAGCGCCAGCGGGAAGTTCCAGGGCGTGATGACGGCCGCCACCCCGCGCGGCCGCCGTCGGGTGAAGACCCACGAGGCGGGATCGCTCGCCGGGTACATGTCGCCGTCGACGTCGAGCGCCACCTGCGCGTAGTAGCGGAGCGTGTCAGCGATGCGTGCCACCTCTCCCGTGGCCTCGACGATTGGCTTTCCGACCTCCCGTACGACCAGCGACGTCAGCTCGTTCGCGGCTGCGTCGACCCGTGCTGCGGCGCCGACCAGCGCGCGAGAGCGCTCGTGGGCCGACGCGCTGCGCCAGTCGTGCCACGCCTTGCGAGCAGTGCGCAGCGCCTCGTCCAGACCGTCTGGTCCGACGTCGGCCCACGTTCCGATCACGTCGCCGGGCTGCTGAGGCGATTGGCTGATGATCGTGGGACGGTGTGCTGTCGTGGACATTCGGCTCCTGCTCGTGGGGTGGTTCAGTAGCCCGCGTCGGCGCGCGATTCCGTGCTCGCCGGCGCGAGGACGTGGTTTGCGTAGCGGTTCAGGTGCGACCAGACGGACTGGTCGACGGCCAGTGACGCACGGAGCATCGGTGTCGAGGGCTCGCAGCGTCCGGTCAGGCGCACCAGTGTCTCTTCCGGCCCAGTCGACACGTCGACGGCCATCCCGCGCTCCCGTCCACCGCCCGTCAGCAGCCCGAACAGCGATCCGCTGGTGGCGCCCCGGATGACGATGGTGTCGGCGTCCGCCAACAGATCGAGTACCGACGGTGCGACGTGGAGCGCGCTCGCGCCCGCTGCGTCCACCTCGATCGTGCCGTCGTCTCTTGCGGAGACCCCCGCCGGCGGCCCGAGCTCGAGCTCTTCGAGCTCTGCCCAGAGCAACCCGAGTGCGTCGACGCCTTCGTCGAGCGAAGCGAGCACCAGCTCAGCGGCCGGCCGTGCGGCGCCAGGCTGGAAGCCCCGCCGAAAGAGCACGCGCTCGACCGTGGCGATCACCTCGCGCGGCGCTACGTGCACGCGCCCTCTTCCTGGAACACCGTCCGGAAGAAGCGGAGCCAGTTCTCGCCCATGATCCCCCGCGCCTCGCTGTCTGAGAAGCCCGCGTCGAGCAGACGGCCGGCGAGCTGGGGGAACGCCGCCGGGGTCGGCAGCCATTCCGGCCAGGCCGGCTCGCCGACGTCCTGCGGTTGGCGCGTCCACCGACCGGCTCGCAGCCAGGCGAGAAACTCCGCCGGCTGCTTGCGCGCGAAATCTGTCCCGATCCCCACGTGCTCAACGCCGATCTGATCGGCCAATCGCAGGAGCATGTCGCGGAACTGCGGCCAATCGCACCCCGCGCCTTCGGGCAGTACCAGCGGGTAGATGCACACGCCCACCACGCCGCCCCTGGCGGCGCAGGCGCGCAGCACGTCGTCCGGCCGGTTCCGGGGCACGTCGTGGAACCAGCGTGGGTTTGCATGCGTGATCGCGACCGGCGCCTGCGAGAGCTCGATTGCCTCCAGCGACGTGCGGTCGCCGACGTGCGAGAGATCGATTGCCATTCCGAGCTCGTTCAGCTCGCCGATCACCAGACGCCCGAACCGCGACAGCCCCGCGTCGGCGCTCTCGTAGCAGCTCGACCCCACGTGGTTCTGGTTGTTGTAGGTCAACTGGACGACGCGCACGCCGAGTGCGTGAAAGGCACCGGCGAGCTCGATGTCGTCCTCGAGGGGCGAGGCGTTCTGGAACCCGAGCAGGATGCCGGTGCGTCCCGAGCGCCTGGCATTCTCGATGTCGGCAACCGAGCGGACGTGCGTGACGAGATCGGCGTTCGTGCGGATCAGCGACAGCATCTGACCGAGGCGCGAGAGGGTGTCGCGAGCCGACTCCCAGAACGCGCACGTGACGTGGACGCACGAGACGTTGCCCTCCCGCAGCTCGAGCAGGAGCTCACGGTCCCACCGGCTCAGCTCGAGGGCATCGACGATCAGCCAGTCGTCGGCCGGCGGCGAGGTCACGCGCGCGGACGAGCCGGGTACATCCAGTCCTCCGAGGTGCCGGCCGCGATCTCGACTGCTGTGGGCGCGCCCTGCATCATCACCGCGCGCACCCAGAGATCCGACATCGGACCGAGCTTCTCGAGGCCGTACAGGCCCGAAAGTACGGTGCGGATCGAGTCGATCGGCCAGAACGACCTCGCAATGCTGTTCAGGTGGGGCGTGTGATAGCGCTGGCCACCTGCGGCCCAGGTTCGCTCGGCCATCTGGCGCGTGCCGGGGTTGCGAAGGAGCACTTCGGCCAGCGGTGTCTCCGATGGCAGCGACCGAAGGGCGGCAGCGAGCCGATGGGCATCGCCGACGGTGTCGATCGTCAGGTCTTCACCGAACTCCATCCCGCGCACGCCCAGGCGCGGCTCCTCGTTCTCTTCGCTTTTGTACCAGAAGAAATAGCGCTCGTCGGGGTCGTCGGCGGGGCTGGCCAGCGCCCATCCGAACTCGCGCTCGAGCAGCTCCAGCATCGCGCCTGCCGTCATCGCCGGCGGCCGGCCTGGCAGCTCCTCGACGACGAGGTGCTCGGCCAGATCGTCGGTCAGCTCCGGATGGGCTTCGATCAGAAGGGCATGCAGCACCTGCAGCGCCTCGGGGTCGATGGTCTCGGCGACCCGGTCGAGCACTGCACCCCAGGTGGTGGCGGCGACGCCTCCGAGCAGCGCACCGACGTCGCCGAGCTCTCGCGCCACCGTGGCGCCCGGCGTGAATGCGCCCTTGTAGTCGGTCTCGTCCTCCTCGGCGTATCGGATACGCCGCTCGAGTAAGGCATCGAAGCGGTCGCGGCCGGGCTGTTCGTTGCTCGGGCGAGCCCGGACCCGCGCGAGGGCGGTGAAGCGCAGCTCGAGCCAGCGGTTGAGGAGATGTGGCTGCGCGAGCAGGAACAGCACGATCCCCACTCCGCTCGAGTTGCCGACACCGAGGTACCGGGCGACGTCCCCGCGAAGCGTTGCCGCTCCTGGCGATCGCCGGCGGGCGAGATCCTCTACGAGGTCGAAGGAGAACTGGCGGATCACGAACGAACCGAGCATCTGGGCGAAGTACGGGCCGCGCAGCGGATGCTCGCGGGAATGCGCAAGGAGCGGCCGCGAGCCGTTCAGCCCGTTGGCGCGGAAATCCAGCGTGCGCATCAGATAGCCGGCCTCGGCGACCAAGTCGAAGTCGGGCTGGAGCCCATCGCTCAGACGGTCCACCGTGTGCTCGAACACGCGCAGCGAGCGGTTGGCTCGACACCACATCAGGCAGTCGGGGTCCATGCGGCCGTCGATCACGAACGGAATCTGCGCTCGTAGCGCCTCGATCCGCTCGTCGGCGAGGTCGCCCTCGACGAGCGCAGCCATCACGTCCCACCTGGTCGCGACGATCCGCTCTTCCTGCTCGTCCTCGAGCAGGTGGTCGGAAAAGATGATCAGGTGCCAGGCGTGTGCCGGCGCCGCTATCCGGTAGACGGCGAGGCCGCGCCCCTCGTCGTCGAGCTCCCAGCGCACTCGTTCGATCTGCCAGCGCTCCCGGATCATTCGCCGCAGCAGGGACTGGATGAACGACAGCCGGCAGGCCTTCAGCCGGCTCAGCGCTTCGGAGGTCATCACCTCGCCTGCGGGCGGCAGCTCAGCCGGATCGACCGTCTGAGAGGCAGGGTGCGAGAGGGGGCTGGCCACGGCGACCTGCCTAGGATATTGTCCTCGCCGAAGAAATGTCAAGTAAGTGCTTACTTTTTCGGTGGTCGGAGCTCGCCTCACTTCAGTCGGCACCTGACGATCGGGACGATCCCGACCTCGCCGCCGAGCTGCGCGAGCAGGAATCGGCGATCCGGATCCTCGAGCAGTTCGACAGCGAATGAGCGCCCACGATGCTGTGCGCACCACGCTGGCGCGCATCGATGCGATCGAACCGTCGCTTCACTCCTACATCACGGTGACGGCAGACGAGGCTCTGCGAGCGGCCAAAGCGTTCGACGCGGGGACCGGCGGGAGGCCGTTGCACGGCATGTGCGTCTCCCTGAAGGACAACATCGCGACGGCCGCGGTGCGCACGACCGCCGGCTCGCTGCTGTTGGAGGACAACGTCCCCGTCGAGAGCGCCCCGGTGGTCATGTCCCTCGAGCGCGCCGGGGCCGTCGTGATCGGCAAGGCGCACATGAACGAGCTCGCGTTCGGTGGCCAGCAACCGGCGTTCGGCCTGACGCAGAACCCCTGGGATCCGGATGTCACCGCAGGCGGCTCGTCGAGCGGCTCGGCGGCGGGCGTGGCGGCCGGACTTGCCACGGCGTCGATCGCCACGGACACTGCTGGATCGGTCCGCCAGCCTGCTGCGTTCTGTGGCGTCACCGGCTTCAAGCCGACCGCTGGGGCGATCTCCACGGAGGGCGTCATACCGCTCAGCTTCACGCTCGACCACATCGGGATCGTCGCCCGCTCCGCCGCGGATGCGTCTCGCGTCTTTGCCGCCGTCCGCCGTGACGGTGCCGAGCCGAGTACGGCGACCTCTCCGCTCGTGTGCATGCAGGTGCGCGCGCCCGACAGCGCTGAGCCAGTGGCCCCGGAGGTCGCACTGGCCGTCGAGGGCGTCATCGCCGTGCTGGGTGAAATCGGGCTCGATGTCCGGCCCTCCGTTGTCCTGCGTGAGCTCGAGGCCGGACTGGCGGGGATGACGGTGATCACTCGCGTCGAGGCGGCGCTCTGCCATTGGCCGCTTGTGGAGCCGCGGATCGATGAGGTGCACCCGGCAGTGCGAGCGCGGCTGCGGGTGGGACGCGCGCTGCCCTCCATGCATTACGCACGAGCGCTGCGTGCACGGGGGCGGTTGGCGGCGCGGGTCGACGCCCTCTTCGACGATGCCGACGTGCTGCTGATGCCGGCCGTGCCGTTCGCGCCTCCGCCGGCCGGCCGGCGCGTGATCACCGACGAGCGCGGGACGCGGTCGGTCTCGACGGCGTCATGCACGTTCCTCGCGCTCTTCAACGTCACAGGGCACCCTGCCATCGTCGTCCCGGCGGGATTTACAGATGCCGGGCTTCCGCTGTCAGTCCAGCTCGTCGGCCGCCGGCACGAGGACGACCGGTTGCTCTCCCTCGCGACGGCCTACCAGGGAGTCACGGACTGGCACTCGCCGTTGCCTCCAATCGCGCGGCCAGCCGGCGCATCGACTCCTCCGGATCCTGCAGATCCGACGTGATCGCGTTGGACGCATTGATGCCGCTGATGCCCGAGACGAAGTTCCCGGGCCAGGTGCCCACGCCGCAGAGGTAGAGCCCTCCGACCGGCGTTCGGTAATCGGACCAGCCGGCAAGCGGACGAAGCCCGAAGTACTGGAGCGGCATCAGGTCGCCGTGGCTGGCCTGGGCGCCGGCAAGCCCGAAGCGACGCTCGAGGTCGCGAGGCGACAGGAAGTGCGTGCCGATCAGGATGCTGTCGAGGTTCGAGACGTACTGACCGACGACCTCGACGACCCGGCGGCCCAGCCGCTCTCGCTCGATCTCCCAGTCGAGGCCAGGTGCGAGGTCGTACGGTGCGTAGAAGACGCTCAGGCTCATCAGATGCTGTCCTTCGGGCGTAAGCGAGGGGTCGAGGGCCGACGGTATGGCGCCCCAGATCATTGGATGCTCGGATGTCCAGCGGCCGAGCTGGGCTTCGGCAAACGCCCGGTCCATCCCCGCGACGTTCGGCGCGAGCCGGAATCCGCACTTGGCGAAGGCCTCGTTCTCGGCCTCGTCGCCTGCCGCGACAAACCGCGGAAGCGCGGCGAGCGCGAGGTGGGCCTTGAAGGCCTGGCCCCGCATGTTGATCCCCTCGACGCGCCTGCGGAATGACGGGTCGAGGTCGGAAGGCGAGACCAGGTTGAGGAGCGCGTGCTTCGGGTTCACGTTCATCAACACGGCAGTCGCGGCGAGCTCCTGCCCCGAGGCGAGGACAACGCCGGTCGCCCTCCCGCCGCTGACGAGGACCCGCTCGACCTCGGCTTCGGTGCGCACCTCCACGCCGGAGGCTGTTGCCGAGCGCTGTAACGCCTGGGTGATCGCGCCCATGCCGCCAAGCGGCACCCAGCGGCTCGCGCCGAGGTGGTGGAACCGGCTCTGGAACTTGCCGTCCTCCGCGGCCGCCTCCGTGGACCAGTGGTAGAGCGGCCGCTGCAGGAGCGTCAGTGGGCTGCCCGGCGTGTGCGGCCCGGCGAAGTTGGTGTTGATGGCCGTCATCACCAGGGTCGTCTTCAGCTCCTCGGACTCCAGCCACTCGTCGACGAGGTCGGCGATACTGCCGAACATCAGCTTCGCGAAGGCCTCCTCCTGCTCGGGAGTCTTCAGCCGCGAGGCGAGCTCGGCGAGCGTGGGGGGCGGCTCGAAGAACGACACGTCGAGCACACGAGCAAGCTCCGAGATGTAGTTGATGAGACCGGCGTACTGCTCGGCGTCGCCGCGTGAGAACTTCTCGAGCTCGGCTTGCCGCTTTCCGGCATCGTTGTGTGAGACGAAGGCCCGTCCGTCCTGGAAGGCCATGAACGCCGAGGGGTCGGGATAGGCGAACTCGAGCCCGTGCCGCTCCAGCTCGAGCTCGACGACGACGCGCGGGTCCAGGTTGTGGGCCGAGTTCGCAACGGTGTTGCCTCGGAAGCCGGGGAAGAGCTCCTCGGTGACGCAGAGCCCACCGACCACCGGCCGGCGGTCGAGGAGCAGGACGTGCAGCCCGGCCCGAGCCAGGTACCCGGATGCGACGAGTCCGCTGTGTCCAGCGCCGACAACGATGACGTCCCATTGCTTGCCTTGCACCGGCGCAGAGGATAGGGTCTGCGTCGCCAAAGTCAAGTAAGGACTTACTTTCTCTATGAATGCACCGACTGAGATCCTCTATCTGTCTCGCGCCGACGTCGCGAACCTGCTGCCACCGCTCGACGAGCAGATCGCCGTTGTCGCCGAGACGTTCACCGCTCACCGCGAGGGCCGCGTGCACCTGCCGCCGAAGACCGGAGTTCACCCAAGGCCGGATTCCGTCATCCGAGCACTACCGGTGCATCTCGAGGACCAGGACGTCGCGGCGATCAAGTGGGTCGGCGGCTATGCCGGCAACCGTGCGCGCGGGCTGAACTTCATGAACGGCCTGATCGTGCTGAGCGATGCCGCAAACGGCCTACCGCTTGCGATCATGGATGCGGCCGAGATCACGGCAGCGAGGACGGCGGCGGCGAGCGGCCTCTGCATCCGCCAGTGGGCGAGGGACGGCTGGCGCCGCGCGTCGATCCTCGGATGTGGCGAGCAGGCGCGCTCTCATGCCGAGCTGCTGCGGACGCTCGAGCCCGATGTCGAGATCCACGCCTTTGACCCGCACCCGGAGAGGATCGAGGCTCTCGGCCCAGGTACCGTGGCGCACTCCGACCCTCGCGAGGCGGTGCAGGGCAGCGACATCGTCATCACGGCCGGACCGATCCGCTCGAACCCGACGCCGGTGGTCGACCGCTCGCTGCTCGGTGATCGGTATCTCGCGCTGCCGCTCGACTTCGACTCGCTGATCGACGCGAGCGTGCTCCAGGCGGCGGACCTGTTCCTGGTCGATGACGACGGCCAGTACCAGGACCAGCGCACGCAGGGCCGGTTCGGTGGGTGGCCGGCACAACCCGATGGACTGGTTGGCCTGCGCGATGCCGGCGACGAGGCGACGGCCGAGCGGATCGTCTGCGCGAACCTCGGGATCGGGGCGCTCGACGCCGCGTACGCCGACGTCGTGTTCAAGCGGGGTGTTGCTGCCGGCGCCGGCGCCGGTCTGGCGCGCTGACCGTCCGAGCTCAACCTTCTCGCCTCCGAGACGTCGTTACATACCCGACACGCGTGTGAGAGGCTTCGCGCGGCAACCGAGCGAGGGAGGGCGGAGATGCCAGAGGTGACGTCGTATGAAACCGGGGAGCCGTCCTGGGCGGATGTGACGATCCCGGACGTGGACGCGGCTGCGCAGTTCTATTCGCAGTTGTTCGGGTGGGAAGCGCACAAGGCTCCACAGCCGGAAGCAGGCGGATACACCATGTTCGCACGCAACGGGAAGTACGTCGCGGCGGCGTCGCCGCCGATGCAGGAGGGCATCCCTCCGCACTGGAACGTCTACCTCGCATCCGGCGATGTCGATGACACCGCAGCGCGGATCTCGGCTGCCGGCGGCACGGTGATCATGGAGCCGTTCGACGTCTTCGACTCGGGGCGGATGACGTTTGCGGCCGATCCGGCCGGCGCCATGTTCGGCGTCTGGCAGGCGGGCACCCACATCGGCGCACAGCTGCGCGGTGAGCCCGGCACGATCAACTGGGCCGAGGTGCAGACCCGCGACAGGGCGGCGGCGCAGCCGTTCTACGAGCAGGTCTTCGGCTACGAGACCGACACGATGCCCATGCCGGGCGGTGACTACGTGCTGTTCAAGGTCGGCGGTCGCCCCGTTGCCGGGATGATCGAGATTCGGCCCGAGTGGGGCGACGTGCCGAGCAACTGGTCGGTGGTGTTCGAGGTGGAGGATTGCGACGCAGCCGCCGCAAAGGCGCAGGAGCTCGGTGGCAGCGTGATCAATGAGCCGCGTGACATCGAGGGGGTCGGACGGTTCGCAGTCGTCGCCGATCCGTGGGGAGCGGTGTTCCAGATCATCAAGTAAGGCAGTCCTCGGCAATCTCATAGTCCTCCGGGATAAACCGCGGCGTGCAGATCGCGAGGAACACGAGCGGCTGGGAGCCGGAGTTCGTGATCCGCTGGTGGACACCGGGCGGAATGACGACGACATCGCCGGGGGAAACCGCCTCGGGAGTCAGATCGCCGACTTCCACGGTGCCTGTGCCCTCGAGGATGACGTACCGCTCGGCGGCCGCCCGCAGCCGGTGCCATTCCGTGGTGACACCCGGTTCGACGCGGGCGCGCGCGATCGAGAGCTGAGGGTCTTCCGCCATGTTCAGCCACTCGGTGATGAAGCACCGCTCGCGGGTGTCGTGCTCCGGTAGGTCGCGCGTGCGGATGATGCGAGCGTCCATCGCCTGATCGTATCCCCGCCTCCGTATTGGCGGCATGTTGACTCCGGAGACGCGGAACCCGTTTCAGCGTCCATGGCGGCGGGCAGACATGTCACTCGTCAAAGGAGGAAAGGGATGGGGATGCAGACAGAGCAGTCAGCCGGCGCGGCTGTCACCGAGAAGGTCGAACAGGCCAGAGATGTGGTGTCGACGCAGGCAACGGAGGCGGTGGAGCGCAGCCGCAGCGTGGTGGAGGACCAGCTCGACCAACGATCGACCCAGCTTGGACAACAGATCGGGTCGACGTCCGAGACGTTGCGCCGGCTCGCACAGCAGGCGCGTCAGGAGGGGAACGACCAGCAGGCGCGGTTCGCGGAGCAGGCAGCCGATCGAACCGAGCAGCTGAGCTCGTTTCTCACCGAGGCCGATGGCGACCGGCTTCTTGCGGAGGCGGAGGACTTTGCACGCCGCCGGCCATGGGTGCTCGCCGGTGCGGGTGTCCTCGCCGGCGTGCTGCTGGCCCGGGCGATGAAGGTGTCGAGCCAGCGGCGCTACGACTCTGGTTCGGGCCTCGCCCCGTACAGCGCGGGCCGAACGGGCGACGGAGCTGATCGGTGGCACGACCAGCGCCGTGATCTCGCTGTGCACGGTGGCGTCACGGCGGGGCCGGGCCAGGGAGACCTGCCGTGAGCTGGCGCGAACGCAACGGTGTGGCCGACCGGAGGGACGAATCGGTGGGCGAGCTCGTCAAGGATCTCTCACGTGAGGTCTCGACACTCGTTCACCAGGAGATCGCCCTCGCCAAGGCGGAGATGACCGAGAAGGGCAGGCAAGCCGGTCTTGGCGCGGGGATGCTCGGCGGGGCAGGCGTGTTCGCGCTCGCCGCCGTGGGCGGTTCGATGGCGACGATCATCCTGATCCTGGCGACGTTCATGCCGGACTGGGTGGCGGCGCTGATCACGACGGCGGTCTACGCGGCCGTTGCAGCAGTGCTCGCGCTTCGCGGGCGGGACAAGTTGAAGGAGACGGGCGCACCGGTTCCGGAGCGCGCAAAGGAGTCGGTGAAGGAGGACATCGAATGGGCGAAGACACACGCACGATCGAGCGCGAGATAGAGCAGACCCGCGAGCGAATGGGGGAGACTGTCGAGGCGCTCTCGTACAAGGCAGACGTGCCGACCAGGGTGCGGGATTCGGTTGCGGACAAGAAGGACGCCGTCGTCGGCAAGCTGGCAAACGTCCGCGATTCGGTCACCGGCACGGCCGGCTCGGCTGCAGAGGCGACGGGGGAGGCAACGGCGCAGGCGGGCAATGGGGCCCGGAAAGCCGCCGGAATCGCACAGGAGAATCCGCTTGGTCTTGCCATCGGCTCGGTTGCGGTTGGCTTCCTCGTCGGTTCTCTGCTGCCGAAGACCAGGGTCGAGGAGGAGAGGGTCGGGCCGGTTGCGTCGCAGGTGCGCGAACAGGTCACGGAGGTTGCATCCGAGGCGGTCGAACATGGCAAGCAGGTCGCTCAGGAGACAACACGGGCCGCGATCGACACGGCCAAGGAGTCCGGGCGCGAGCACGCCGAGGATCTGGGCGAGTCGGTCAAGCAGACCACGGCGGAGCCCACACGGGAGCTCCGACAACGGTAGCGGTCGGGGGGACCGCCGATTGGCCCGGGCCGCGTACCCCGCGCGCCCGGGCCGGTTCAAACTGGTGCCGCCTGGGTACCTGGATCGCACGCCGATCAAGGGAGCGAAGATGGCGACGAAGTACGAGGTCGTGCCGAGTCCGGATGGCGGTTGGCGCGGCGAAGCGCTACGCATGAATGCGCGTGGCGGCGAGGTGCGGGTGCACGGCCGAGACGGCAGGATCCGGAGCACGTCGACGATCAACAAGACCGATCCCTTGCCGCCGCGCGGGTAAGGCCGAAACGGACATGCGCGCGCTGTTCGCCATCTACGTCGCACTGATCGTCGCGGGCATTGCCGCCGCGGTGGTGATCGGGGCCACCGCGTGAAGCGCTGGGTGCGCAGCAACTCGCTTTCGGTGTTCTTCCTTGCGCTGTTTCTCGCAACGCTGGCTGGTCAGTCCCAGGCGTCCTGGCGTGCATACCGCGACGAGCAGCTCGCGCACCGCGAGCCCACGGGAACCTATGCCGAGTATCTCGTATCGCCCGATTTCAGCGCGAAGGTGATGGAGAACTGGCAGTCGGAGTTCCTCCAGTTCACGCTTTACATCCTGGCCACCGTTTGGCTCGTCCAACGCGGGTCGAACGAATCGAAGGAAGAGGGCACGGAGGGCCGGGAGAGCGACAAGGACCAGCGCGTCGGCCGCCACGCCCAACCTCAGTCACCGTTGTGGGCGAGAGTCGGCGGATGGCGGACGACGATCTACGAGAACTCGCTGGTCATCGCGATGACGACCATCTTTTTCGGCGCCTGGTTTGCGCAGTTCGTCACGGGCCTGGCTCAGTACAACCAGGAACAGACGGAGCACGGCGAACCAACGGTGGGGTGGATGACCTACATCCACGAGCCCCATTTCTGGGACAACACGCTTCAGAACTGGCAGTCCGAGTTCCTCGCAGTCGGAACCATGGCGATCTTCACCGTCTACCTTCGGCAGCGTGGCTCGCCGGAAAGCAAGCCGGTCGGCGCACCGCACGAGGAGACGGCTTCGTCGGGCTAGCGTGCGGGCGTAGGCTCCCTGGATGATCGTCGTCACGGGCGCCGAGGCGATGCTGCGCGAATCGGCCTGCCCTGGATCGCGTGCGACGTGACAGGGAAGGTCTTCGCGCAGAGCAGAAGCCGGCGCTGTGCGGCTCCGCGACCGCATGCCGGTCGTCTAGGCGTATTCTCGCGCGAACCTCAGAGCGGATTGCCTTCGAAGGAGGAGCGGAGTGACAACTTGGCCAAACGGCGCCAAAGCAGCGGTGGCATTCACGTTCGATTTCGATGCGGAGGAGGTGTGGATCGGCGACGACCCCGAGAACGCCAACCGGCCCGGGGTGCTGTCGCAGGGGACATACGGCGCGAAGGTCGCGGTCCCTCTGATCCTCGAGCTGCTCGAGCGCCACGGGCTTCGCCAGACGTTCTTCGTGCCCGGGAGGGTGGCGGAGCGGTACCCGGACCGGGTGAGGGAGATCCTCGCCGCCGGCCACGAGGTTGCCCACCATGGCTACACGCACACGTCGCCTGCGAACCTGTCGCCGGCGGACGAGGAGGCAGAGCTCGTTCGCGCCCTCGAGGTGCTGCGGGGCCTCGGTGCCGACCCGACCGGCTACCGGTCGCCCTCGTGGGAGTTCTCACCGGTCACCCTCGACCTGCTGCGCAAGCACGGCCTCACCTATTCCTCGAACTACATGGACGACATCCGGCCGTACAGGCATGACGGAGGGGCGCTTGTCGAGCTGCCGATCCAGTGGATCCTCGACGACGCACCGCACTTCTGGTTCAGCGGCGCAGACTGGCTGCGCAAGATCTCGACGACCAGCGACGTGTACGAGATCTGGACCGGTGAGATGGAGGGCATCATCGCCCTGGGCGGCTGCTGCATCTTCACCATGCATCCCCAGGTGATCGGGCGCCCCCACCGGCTCGCCTTCCTCGACCGGTTGATCGGCGAGGTGCTCGCGCGTGACGACGTCTGGGTCGCGACGTGCGACGAGATCGCTGCGCAGGTGCCATGAGGGGCTCTCTCGCCGGCAGGCGGGCGCTGGTCACCGGCGGCGTCTCGGGCATCGGCGCCGCGACGGCCCGGGTGCTTGCCGAGCGCGGCGCCACGGTGGTCACCCTCGACCGCGCCGGGGGCGACGTCGCCGCCGACGTCCGCGACGAGGGAGCGGTCGACCGCGGCGTACAGGAGGCGACGCGGCTGTTGGGCGGCCCGCCCGACCTGGTCGTGGCGAGCGCGGGGATCTACCGGATCGAGCCCCTCCTCAGCATGCCGGCAACGGAGTGGGATGAGGTGCTCGAAACGAACCTTCGCGGCGTCTTCCTGACCGGCCGAGCCGCCGCCCGTGCGCTGATCGACGCAGGCAACCCTGGAGCGATCGTCAACCTCGCCTCCATGGCGGCGCTGGTCGCCGATGCGTCAGAGCCGACGGCGCACTACAACGCCAGCAAGGCGGGCGTGGTCGCGCTGACGCGCCAGATGGCGGTGGAGCTCGCCCCGCACGGCATCCGGGTGAACTGCGTCTGCCCGGGGGTGATCGACACGCCGATGCTGCGCCTGATGGACGATCCGGAGGCGGGAGAGCGCTACGTGCGCGAGTCGGTGCCGCTGGGGCGGCTCGGCACAGCCGAAGAGGTGGCCCGAGCGATCGCCTTCCTCGCGTCCGCGGAGGCTGCGTACATCACCGGCGTCGCGCTTCCGATCGACGGCGGCGCAACCCTGGGGTGAGCGAACAGCCCCCCGCCTCGGTTTGACAGCCGCCCGTCTGGCCTAGCCTTCAACGTAGTCGAGGGGTGCGCACCAGACCTTGACCCAGCCTTCGGATCCCTTGACGATGCTCGCGCCAAGGGATGAATAGATACCACCGCCATCTTCAGGAACGGCGAGTGTCTGCCCCCCGGGGCACGTCACCAACGTTCCCGAGGCCAACGCTCCGGGCGCATATCGCGTTGTGCCGACCGGTGGTTTGGGCGGGGACGTCGTGCTGGACGGTTGCGTAGTTGCCGGGCCGGTCTCGGCTGGCCCCCGGTCGACACGGTTCGGCCGGTGTCCAAAATCGACGCAACGCCAATGACCGCCCCCACGGCGACGACAGCTACCCCGACAACGACTCGGCGCATGCTCCCACGTTAGACCCGCTGGCGCCTTTCGGCAACGGTTACACGCCGTGCTTGACGCGATCGTCCGGGACGATCGCCTCTGGCGTGGCGTCCTCACTCACCCACGCGCGGATCCGGCGGTCGACGCGGCCGATCAGCCCGACGATGCCCCCGGGGACGAACACGACGATCACGAGCAGGATGGCGCCGAGGATCGTCAGCTGCCAGCCCGGATAGTCGATCAGCCAGGTCTGGATCACCGTCACGAGAGCGGTCCCGATCAGCGGGCCGGTGACGGTTCCGAGCCCGCCGATGACGAGCATCGTGACGTCGATCGACATCGGTGTCAGCCCCATCTGGCTGGTGGTGAACGACTGCTGGAAGCACAGGTAGAACGAACCGGCAACGCCTGCCAAAAAGCCCGACAGCCCGAAGGCGGCCACCCGGGCCGCTCGAAGATCGACTCCGCGGGCAGCGGTGTAGGCGGGCGCGTCACGCGCGGAGCGCAGCGCATACCCGAGCCGCGACTGGCGAAGCCACGCCACTGCGAAGCAGGCCGCCACGATCACCGCCGCGCACACCCAGTAGTACGACCTCAGCCGCTCCGACTGCGCGGCGCCCGAGAAGAGCCCGGGCACGGCCGGAAAGCCGAATGCGCCGCCTGTGAGACCCCGGGGATCGTTCAGCGCCGCGTACTGCACCACCTGGGCGAACGAGAACGTGAGCAGCGACGTGTAGATGCCGAACAGACGCAGCGTGGGGAAGGCCAGAAGCAGCGAGACAACTGCCGAGAACAGCCCGCCGCCGAGAATCGCGAGCGGCAGGGGCAGCCAGTCCTGGTGCAGCATCAGCCAGCCGGACCCGTAGGCGCCGAGCGCGTAGATCGCCAGTTGGCCGAAGTTCCAGACGCCCGCAATCCCGAGGATGAAGTTCCAGGAGATGTTCAGGATCAGGACGATCTCCGCGGTGACGATGATCGTCATGTAGTACGGGTCGTCGTACACCAGCGGAAACAGCGCGCCGAGCACCACCGCGACCGCGACGGCGGCCCAGCGTCCGGGCGACATCGCGCCCAGCACGCCCGTCACAGCCGGGCCTCCGACGGGCTGCCCCTGAGCCCGTACGGCCGGAACACGAGGATCAGCAGAATCGCCCCGTAGAGAATCGGCAGCGTCCACGTGGTGCCGAACTGCACCTCGCAGAACGCCTGCATCAGGCCCACCAGATACGCGGCGTAGAGCGTGCCGCTGAGGCTGCCAAGCCCGCCCAGCACCACGACGATCAACGCCTGGAGCAGCGGTAGGTCGCCGGCGGTGGGGGAGGCGAAGTAGAGGGCGCCGAGGAAGACCCCACCCACCCCGGCCAGCGCCGAGGCCAGGCCCATCGTCAGTGGATAGAGCCGGAACGCCGGCACGCCCAGCGAACGTGCGGCGTCGAGATCCTGGGCCACGGCACGGATCGCGAGGCCCCAACGCGTGCGTGCGAGCCACAGTCCAAGCCCTGCCATCAGCACCACGGAGATGACCGCCATGGCGATCTCGTGGTAGGTGATCGACACACCCGCGTACAGCTCCAGGTTGCCGTCGATGATCGGCGGCACGCGCTTCTGGAACGGCCCGAAGTGCTGCAGCGCGACGTTGGTGATCAGGATCGCCACCGCGAAGGTGGTGATGAAGGTGACCATCTCGAGGTCCACCTGTTTCTTTCGGCCCAGCAGCGGCTGCACGGAGACCAGTTCGGTCAGCGTGCCGAGCACGAACGTGATCACGAACGCCAGCAGAAGCGCGACGATCGGGTTGAAGCCGTGCGACACGAGGGCCCACCAGCCCACGTAGCTGCCGGCCATCACCATCGATCCCTGTGACATGTCGAGGATGCGCATCGTGCCGTAGATCAGCGTCATCCCGATCGCGACCAGGCCGTAGATCGATCCGTAGATCAGGCCGTTGGCCAGAATGGCGACGATGTCGGTCATGTGCCCGTCCCCGCGATCGACCCGAGATATGTCTCGACGACGGTGCGGTCATTCGAGAGCTCCACGTAGGAGCCGCTGCGAACGATCGTCCCGGCCTCGAGGATGTGCACCACATCGGCGATCTCCTCGACGTGGGTGAAGTTCTCCTCGATCAGCACGATGGTCGCGCTCGACTCCACGCGCAGCCGCGCGATTGCGCCGTAGACCGTCTCGATGGCCACCGGCGCGAGCCCCAGGGATGGCTCGTCGATCAGCAGCAACCGGGCCGGGCGCATCATCCCCCTGGCCAGCCCCACCAGGCGCCGCTCGCCGCCCGACAGCGTGCGGGCCTTCTGGTCGCGCTTCTCGTGCACCAGCTCGAGGTCACCGTAGACCTGTCGCAACGCGGCGCGGCGGATGCGCCACGACCCGCCGAGGAACGCGCCCATCAGCAGGTTCTCCTCGACCGTCATGTCGGGGAAGAGCCCGTCGCCCTGCATGATGTGCACCACGCCCCGGCCTGCGATCGCCTCGGCGGGCTTCCCCTCGACCCGCTCGCCGCCCAGCGAGATCTCGCCGGCGAACGGCTTGATCAGCCCGGAGATCGCGCGCAGCAGTGTTGTCTTGCCGTGGCCGTTCGGGCCGATCACGACCGCCGTGCTTCCCTGCTCGACAGCGAGGTCGAGCCCACGCAGCACCGGCGTGCGGTCGTACCCGGCCACGAGCCCGCGCACCTCGAGCGTGGCGGTCACGACGCAGCCTTTCCGCCGGCCCCGAGGTACACCTCGATCACGCGGCGGTCGCGCAGCATCTCCTGCGGCGTGCCGAGGAACAGCTGCGCGCCGTGGTGCATCACGAGCACCCGGTCGGACAGAGCGACCAGGGCCCGCATCACGTGCTCGATACAGACCATCGCGACGCCGGTGTCGCGGATCCGGCGGATCAGCGCGATCGTTGCGTCGATCTCACTCGGGTTCAGGCCTCCGAACGGCTCGTCCAGCAGCAGCACGACGGGATTCGTGGCCATGGCCGTCGCGATCATCAGCCGTTTCTTGTCGTAGACGTCGAGAACCGACGCCGATGTCGTGGCACGGTCCTCCAGCCCCACCAGTTCGAGCGCCGCCCTCCCGGCTGCGATGTCGGCCGAGCGCCCGCGGCCGGTGCGGCCGCGGCGGAAGCTCGCCGCCAGGTAGGCGTTCTCGAGCACCGTGAGGGTGTCAGCGGCCACAGGGTGCTGAAACGTCCGGGCCAGGCCGAGCCGGCAGCGCTGGTGGATCTTGGCCTCGTGGATCGGCTCGCCGGCGAGCCTGATCTCGCCGGCCGTCGCGACCGTATGACCCGTGATGGTGTCGAACAACGTCGTCTTCCCTGCGCCGTTCGGCCCCGCGATGCCGAGCACCTCGCCCGGCGACACGCCGAAAGAGATGTCCGACACCGCGCGCAGGCCGCCGTAGAGCTTCGTGACGCCTCGCGCCTCGAGCACCGTGCGGATTTCAGGTTCGGGAACGCTCACTGCAGCCAGGTCGGAAGCTCGAACGATCCCGTCGTGTACGGCGTCGGCGAGATCGCAACCTGCTGGCCGTTCTGGATCTGGAACGTCAGGTGCGGCATGCCGATCGACGGATCCGCCGTGTCGTCGGGGTAGGGGATGCACGTGAGCCCTGGGCGGTTGAACGTGTACGCACCGCACACGCCGCGGTAGGGCGTCGCCTTGATGAAGGCGTTGACCTTGTCGAAGTTGAACGGGTCACCGACGTAGCCGACGGCCTGCGCCCAGATCTTCGTCAGGTCGTACTGGTCGCCGGCGTTCGAGAACCCTGGCCCCGACCCGAACTTCTCGGTGAACTTGTCGATGAACGGCTGCGCGATAGGGTCGTTCTGCAGGATGCCGACCACGGTCGACCAGATCACGCCGTTTGCCGCGTCGCCGGCCAGTTCGAGGTACTGGGGGATCGACGGGGCGTACTGCTGGTAGACGAGCGACTTGGTCGGATTCGTGGCGAACTGCTTGATGAACGCCGCCTCGTCGCCGGGCGCGTAGTCGGAGAAGACGATTACGCCGGGGTCGGCATCGCGGATCTTGACCAGCACCCCGCCCCAGTTGGCCTGCGGCACGGTGAACTGGTCGAACCCGACGACGTCCCAGCCCTTCTCCTTGATGGTCGACTCGAAGCTCTTCGCGATGTTCAGGCTGTACGGGTCGTTCGACGAGACCACATACGCCGTCTGCTTGGCCGGCGTCCAGGCGCCATCGGCGGTCAGGGTATCCATCACGTCGACGATGCCCTTCCCGTACGACAGCTCGGTCGGGTCGCCCTGGAAGATGTTCGTGGCGGCGTTCTGCTCGACCCAGTCCACGTTGCCGTGCCACGTGTTCACGTGGAATGTCGGGATCTTGGACTCCGCGAGGCTCGGGAACTCGACCGACGTGTACGTACAGAACGGCATGTGGATCATGGCGCAGTTCTGTGAGATCAGGTTCTGGATGACCGTCTTCATCACATCCGGTTCCTGCGCCTTGCTGTCGAGCTTCACCAGTTCGAGCTCGTAGCCGGCCACGCCGCCCGCGGCGTTGATCTCCTCGACCGCCAGCTCCTGGCCGCGCACCATCTGCTCGCCATCGCCTGCGAAGGGGCCGGTGAGGGGGCTCGCCGAGCCGATCTTGAGCTTGCCCTTTGATGTCGATCCGCTGCCCGTCTTCGGAGCCGACGAGGAGTCGGACCCGGAGTTGCCCACGAGGTACCCCGCGCCGCCACCCACGGCGAGACCGGCGACCGCGGCCCCGGCCGTCCCCTGCAAGAACCCCTTGCGGCTTACGCCCCTGCCGCTCCCTGGCGTCGTCTCGCTCATCGTTTCTCCCTTTCGTTGTCGTTGACGGCCTGCGACTCCGCTGAGCCGGCTTGGCCGAACCCTCCGCCACCGGCACCGACGAGTGTCAGCACGTCGCCGCGATACAGGTGGATGTAACCCTTGCCGGGCAGCCGCTCGTCCTCCTCGGACCCGGCCCGCCGCACGCTTACGCGGCCCGGTGCGCCGGGACCGCCGCCCTGCCGGCCCTTCGCCGCGAACTCGGTGAGCGTCTGCTCGACGTAGTACATGCCGTCCGACGTGTCGGCCAGCAGGCGATAATCGCGCCGCAGGCTGAGCCCGCCGCGCATCGCTCCCGTCCCGCCGGAGTTCTCGACCAGCTCCGTGCGCTCGATCCGCCACGGATACTCGAGCTCGGCGATCTCGGCGGGCAGGATGGCGCAGTTTGAGCAGTACGGGTCGATGCCGTCGTCGCCCGGGGCATCCCGGCGCGCACCGCCTCCGCCGCCGAGGATGTCGGCCAGCAGCGTCAGCCGGCCGCTCCGCGGATCGACCGACTGGAAGACGAGCGCCGGGAACGACACATGGCTCGCGGCCACGGCACGGTCGGGCAAGAGCTCGCACAGCGCTTCGATGAGCACGTCCGTCAGCCGCTGCACGGCAAGGTGGCGTGCACTCAGCGCTGCCGGGAACCGCGGATTGAACACCGTGCCCTCCGGCGCGATCACCCGCACGCGGCTGGTCAGGCCGGCGTTCTGCGGCACATCCGGTCCCAGGAAGGCGCGCACGGCGAAGTACGTGCCGGCGTGCGTGCTGGAGATCGGCACGTTCATTCCCGATGCGATCTGCTCGCTCGACCCGGTCAGGTCGACGACCAGCTCGCCATCCTCGACGTGCACCGTCGCGTGAACGCGGATCGGCGGCGTGTCTTCGAATCCCTCGTCGTCCAGGAACCCCTCGGCGGAGACGGTGTGGGTCGGCCACGCGCGGAAGGCGGCCTCGGCCCGCCGGGCCGTGCCTGCCAGCAGCGCCTCCATCCCGGCCAGCACGGTGTCGAGGCCGTGCACCTCGGCGAGCTCCTCGATGCGCGACATGCCACGACGGCAGGCGGCGAGCTGGGCATCGAGATCTCCCAGCGTCGACGCCGGGTCGCGGACGTTCGCGGCGATCAGGTCATAGAGCCCGCGCACGCGCGTGCGGCGCTCCACGAGCTTCACCGCGGGGAAGATCAAGCCCTCCTGGAACAGCTCCGTGCACTGCGCGCTCTCGGTGCCCGGGAACCGGCCGCCGATGTCGATGTGATGTGCGATCGAGCCCGCCCAGGCGACGATCCGGCCGTCCCGCACGAGCGGGGTGAACACCTGCAGGTCGGGCGTGTGTGTGCCGCCCATGTATGGGTGGTTGGTGAGGAAGGCGTCGCCCTCTGAGATGTCGTCGCCCCACTTTTCGATCACCGACTGCAGCGCGAACTGCATCAACCCCAGCTGGGCGGGGATCTGCTCCGAGTTCGCCACCATCCGGCCGTCGCCCGTGAACAGCCCGCAGTTGAAGTCGAGCATCTCGCGGATGATCGGGGAGTACGAGGAGCGGTACTCGACCACCGCCATCTCCTCGGCGATGTGGTGGAAGCCGCTGGTCAGGATCTCCTGCGTGATGGGATCGAGCGCCGCGACGGCCATCATGCGCCCTCACGTGTCAGGACGAGGGTTCCGGCGGCGCCCACGGTTCCGTGCCAGCCGGCAGGGATGACCACGGTGGTGTCCTCCTGCTCGACGATCGTCTCGGGTGCGAGCGTGTCGCCCGGGAGCAGGGAGTCGCGCCGGGTCGCCCGCCAGGTGCGCCAGCCGCCGTCCCAGATCTGCCGTTCCGCGCCGTCGGTGTGCTCCGCGCTTCGCTCCACAGAGGTCCAGTCGATCTCGGCGATGCGCGCCAGGGCGCGCACCCGCAGCGTCACGATCTCCGTCTCGGTCACCGTCGGTGTGTAGTCGTACAGCCGGTGGTGCTGGTGCTCGAAGTCCTGCACGGCGGCGGCGATCGATGCGGCGGTCACGGGCCGGTTCGCGAAGGGCACCGTCAGGTTGTATGCCTGGCCGCGGTAGCGCATGTCGAGCTCGAACGACAGATCGAACTGGTCGCTCGCGCCCCTCGAGGTCTCGAGCAGCGCGTGCGCCTCGTCCTCCAGCCGTCCGAATGCCGCATCGAGGTCGGCGACGGCAACCTCGGCGGTCGGCTGAAACCAGCTTCGCCGGAGGTCGTGGCGGACGTCGGTGGCAAGCAGCCCGAGGGCCGCGGCCACCCCGGGGTAGCGCGGGATGACGACCCGGGGGATGCCCAGCTCATCGGCGAGCGAGCAGGCGTGCATCGGGCCCGCACCGCCGATGGCGACCAGCGCGAACCGCCGCGGATCGTGGCCGCGGGCCACCGACATCACGCGCAGCGCATTGGCCATGTTGGCGTTCGCGATCCGCAGGATCGCCGAGGCACCCTCCTCGACGCCGAGGCCGAGCGGCACCCCCACCGCACGCTCGACCGCCCGGCGCGCGAGCTCCCGGTCGAGCGGGACGCCCCCGGCCAGCGAGCTCTCGCCACCGAGCGTCCCGAGCACAGCGTGTGCATCGGTCACCGTGGCGGCCTCCCCGCCGTGCCCGTACGCGGCCGGCCCTGGATCGGCCCCGGCGCTCTCCGGGCCGACGCGGAGCGATCCGAACTCGTCGACGCGAGCGATCGACCCGCCCCCGGCTCCGATGCAGAGCACGTCGATCTGCGGCAGGTTGATCGGCATCCCGGCGGCCTCGCCCGAGAAGCGGAGCTGCGGCAGGCCGTCGATGACGAGGCCGATGTCGGCGGTCGTGCCGCCCATGTCGAACGTGAGGGCCTCATGCTCGCCCACGAGCGACGCGAGGCTTGCCCCGCCGATCACTCCGGCGGCGGGCCCGGAGGCGGCCAACGCGATGGGCAGCTCCTGCGCGCGGTCGGCGGGCGTGACGCCCCCGTTGGTCTGCATCAGGTACACCGGCACCCCGACGCCCTCCTGGGAGACCTCGTCGCGCAGCGCGCCGATGTAGGCGCCGAGCAGCGGCAGGAGCGATGCATTGAGGGCCGTCGTCGACGCACGGACGTACTCCCGGAACTCAGGCACCACGCGGCATGACAGCGAGACGGGGACACCGGGGAGCTCCTCCGCAAGGATCTCACCGATGCGGAGCTCGTGCACCGGGTTGAGGAACGAGAACAGCAGCATCACCGCGACGGCCTCGACGCCCTGATCGCGCAGCAGCACGGCGGCATCGCGGACGCTCTGCTCGTCGAGCTCCTCGACGATCTCTCCCTGGGCGCCGATGCGGCCGCGCACTCCGACGCACAGGTCGCGCGGCACGATGGGCTGTGGCTCAGCCGTCCAAAGGTCGTACACACGGGCTCGCATCTGCGTGCCGATGGCGAGCACGTCGCTGAACCCGTCGTTGGTGATCAGCGCGGTGCGGGCCAGGCGCCGCTGGATGATCGCGTTGGTTGCGACCGTCGAGCCGTGGGCCAGGTAGCCGACATCGTTTGCCGTTGTCTCCGCGCGTTCGAGCAGCTCCCTCAGCCCGTCCATGAAGCCGGCCTCGATCCGCTCGGGGGTCGACTTCACCTTGGCGATGTGCACACGGTCGTCGACGACGATCACCGCGTCGGTGAACGTCCCGCCTACGTCGATTCCGATCCGGCTCATGCACCTCCTCGTGCACCGCTGTCAAGGGGGCGCAATCCTACGGGAGCGCACAGAGGAAGACCACAGGAACCGACCGACCGGGGAGCGCCCATGCCTGCTGCCGACCACCGACCACGATTCCGCGAGCTGCACGCCAGGCAGGAGGTCTTCGTGATGCCGAACGCCTGGGACATCGGATCCGCACGGCTGCTTGCCTCGCTCGGGTTTCCTGCTCTGGCAACGACCAGCTCCGGATTCGCCTGGAGCCTTGGCAAGGAGGATCAGTCCGTGACGCTCGACGAGCTGCTCAGCCATGTTGGCGCGCTCGCCGCGTCGGTGGACGTTCCGCTGTCGGTCGACAGTGAGCGGTGCTACGGCGATGACCCCGCCGGGGTCGCAGAGACGGTTTCACTGCTCGCGGAGGCCGGCGCCGCGGGGTGCTCGATCGAGGACTACGACCCTGTCACCGGACGGATCGACGACATCGGTCTGGCGACCGAGCGGGTGGCAGCCGCGGCCGACGCCGCACACCGCGGCGACCTGGTGCTGACCGCACGAGCCGAGAGCCACCTCTACGGCGGCACCGATCTCGAGGACACGATTGCGAGGCTGCAGTCCTACCGGGCTGCGGGAGCCGACGTGGTCTACGCCCCGGGCCTGGCCGGCGCCGATCAGATCGCCGCAGTGGTGGACGCGGTGGACGCGCCGGTCAACGTGCTGGCGCTGCCCGCCGGCCCGTCCGTCGGTGACCTGGGGGAGCTCGGTGTGCGGCGTGTCAGCACGGGCGGTGCGCTCGCGAGCGCCGCCTATGGCGCGATGGTCGCCGGTGCCCGCGAGCTCCTTTCGGCCGGCAGTTCCGGTTACGTGCGGGGCGGATTGTCGAAGGAGGACCGCGCGGCGGCGTTCTGAGCGCGGCTCATCCCGTGGGGACGCTCCCAATTTTGACGGCGCATTTTCGTCGTAACAGCGGCCGGGCGGGTGTGACCTGACCAGGCGTTGGGACGATGCTCATCGCTGTGATTGCCGCACGTCGGCCGTCGATCGAGCCACGGCCCTCAGGTGGCCGTTCGCTCGGCCGTGGCCGTTGCGGCTGACGCCGGCGACCTCGTACGCCTCGTCCTCGTCGAGCGTCTCGCGGTCGAGCAGCGCCTGTGTGAGGGCGTCCAGCCGGTGGCGGTTCGCGCGCAGCAGGCTGACGACCTCGACGTGGGCGCTCTCGACGATCCGCCGCACCTCCGCGTCGACGAGCTCCTGGGTGTGCTCCGACACCTCCGCCGCGCCCGGGAGGAGCGGCCCGGCTCCGTCCCGCGGGATCACCGCCAGCGGTCCGACGGCCTCGCTCATGCCCCACCGGCCGACCATGTGGCGGGCGATCTCGGTCAGCTGCTGGATGTCGGACTCGGCGCCGGTGGTCGGCTGCCCGAACACGATCTCCTCAGCGGCTCGCCCGCCGAGCGCAACGTTGATCCTGGCCACGAGCTCCCTGTACTCGTAGTTGTAGCGGTCGCCCTCGGGGGCCGAGAACGTCACGCCGAGTGCGAGGCCGCGAGGGATGATCGAGATCTTGCGCACCGGGTCGGCGCCCTCGGTCATCATCCCCACGATGGCGTGACCCGCCTCGTGATACGCGGTCCGCCGGCGGTCCTCTGCCGTCATCATCACCTTGCGCTCGGCGCCAAGGACGATGCGTTCCATCGCGTCGGTGAAGTCGGCCATCTCGACCTTCTCGTGACCGCGGCGTGCGGCGAGCAGCGCGGCCTCGTTGACGAGGTTGGCAAGATCGGCGCCGACCATTCCCGGCGTGGCGGCGGCGATGCGGCCGAGGTTGACGTCGGGCGCCAGCGGCACGTGGCGGGTGTGTACCTTCAGGATCGCCTCGCGGCCGTTGCGGTCGGGCGGCTGCACAATCACACGGCGGTCGAACCGGCCGGGGCGGGTCAGCGCCTCATCCAGGACGTCGACCCGATTCGTCGCTGCGACCACGATCACGTTGGTCGACGGGTCGAACCCGTCCATCTCGGTCAGGATCTGGTTCAGGGTCTGTTCCCGCTCGTCGCTTCCTCCAAAGCCGGAGATGCCTGACGCGCGTGAGCGGCCGATCGCGTCGAGCTCGTCGATGAACACGATCGAGGGCGCGGCGGCCTTCGCCTGCTCGAAGAGGTCGCGCACGCGAGACGCGCCCACGCCGACGATGGCCTCCACGAACTCGGACGCCGCCATCGAGAAGAACGGCACGTTCGCCTCCCCCGCCACCGCGCGGGCAAGCAGCGTCTTGCCGGTGCCGGGCGCCCCCGCCAGCAGCACGCCGTGGGGGATGCGGCCGCCGAGGCGCCGGTACTTCTCCGGGTTGCGCAGGAAGTCGACGATCTCGGACAGCTCGGCCTTGGCCTCGTCGATCCCGGCGACGTCGGCGAACGTGACCCTCCCGCCGCCAGGCTGGTAGCGCACCGCCCGCGAGCGCCCGAAGCTGCCGAGGGCGTTCTGCATGTTCCCGGCCCGGCGTATCAGCAGGAACAGGAGCCCCAAGAGGAGCAGGGTGGGCCCAAACCCGATCAGCACGCCCTCCCACCACGGCGTGCCGGTGTCGAGCGGCACGGCGTTCACCACAACCCGTTTGCTCTCGAGCAGCTGAGACAGCGCCTTGGTGTCGGCGAAGGCGGGGATCTCGGTTTCGAACCGGTTCGTGGGGGCGGAGCCCTGGTAGCGCTCCTTCGCCGTGAACGTTCCCTGGATCGTCGTGCCCTTGGACGTGATCTCGGCGACCTTGCCCTCGTTCACCTTTTGCAGGAAGACGGGGCTGTACGGGATCCGAACCCGAGACGGGCCCTCGGTCGCCTGCTGGCCGATCCAGTAGTTCAGCGCCAGTAGGCCGATCACCGCCGCGATCCATACGGGGCCCATACGGCCGCGCGGGCGAGGAAACCGGGGACCAGGCTTCGCTTGCCCCTCTGCCGGATCCTTGGGTGCGTTGTTGCGAGATGCCACCGGAAGGTCACTTCCCCGGTCGACGCCGGCTCGAATCCGGGATTCCCGGATCGCCGCTAGAGCCGTTCGGGCGGCTTGACGGTGATGCGGCGCGCTCTTACGCTCGCTCCGTGGGGAAGCGGGCTGCCAGTGTGGGGTGCCTTGCCGTGCTCGTCGCGGCGTTGGCCATCGCGGCGACGGCTCCGCGCGCCAATGCGGCGACCTTGCCCGCCGGGTTCAGGGACACGGTCGTGCTCTCCGGGCTCGTGCAGCCGAGCGTTGTCAGGTTCGCGTCGGATGGGCGCGTCTTCGTCGGCCAGAAGGATGGACAGATCTTTGTCTTCGACAGCCTGTCCGACACGACGCCGACGCAGTTCGCCGACCTCCGTCCCCAAGTGCACGACTACTGGGATCGCGGCCTGCTGGGCCTCGCGCTTCACCCCGACTTCCCGGTGACGCCGTACGTGTACGCGCTCTTCACCTACGACGCCGCCCTCGGCGGCACGCATCCGGTCTGGAACGACGGCTGTCCGACGCCGCCCGGTCCGACGACCGACGGCTGTGTCGCCAGCGGTCGCCTCGTGCGCTTCGAGGCCAGCGGCAACGTCGCCGCCGGCCCGCCTGCGCTGATGCTCTGGGACTGGTGCCAGCAGTTCCCCAGCCACTCCGTCGGAGCGCTCCAGTTCGGCGCCGACGGCGCGCTGTACGTCAGCGGCGGGGATGGGGCGGCCTTCAACCAGCTCGACTACGGGCAGTTCGGAAATCCGGTGAACCCGTGCGGCGATCCGGCGACCGGCGCATCGCCTGCCCCCCCGAGCGCAGAGGGCGGCCAGCTGCGCAGCCAGGACCTGCGGACACCGGATGACCCGGTCGGGCTCTCCGGCTCGATCCTGCGCATCGATCCGATCACCGGCGAGGGGATGCTCGGCAACCCACTGTTCATGAGCCCCGACCTGAACGCCCGGCGGATCGTCGCTCAGGGGCTTCGGAACCCGTTCCGGTTCACGTTCCGGTCCGGCACGAACGACCTCTGGATCGGCGACGTCGGATCGGGCACGTGGGAAGAGATCGACCGCCTGCCCGACCCGACGGCGGCCCCGTACACCAACTTCGGGTGGCCCTGCTACGAGGGCTCGGGGCGGCGGCCCGGGTTCGACGGGCTGAACCTCGCGATCTGCGAGAGGCTCTACACGGACACGGCGCAGCCCACCACAGGGCCGTACTTCAGCTACGCCCACACCGCCAAGGTCGTCGCCGGAGAGACGTGCCCGACCGGCAGTTCGTCGCTCTCCGGCATCGCGTTCTACGGGGGAGGGGCGTATCCGGCGGCCTACGACGGCGCGCTGTTCTTCGCCGACTACTCGCGCAGCTGCATCTGGGCGATGCCCGCGGGCACGAACGGCCTTCCCGACCCGGCCAAGCGCGTGACGTTCGTCTCGGCAGCCGCGAATCCGGTCGACCTGCAGATCGGCCCGGGCGGAGACCTCTTTTACGCCGACATCGGCGGAGGCTCGATCCATCGCATCTCTTACACGGCCGGCAACCGGGCCCCCGTCGCCGTCGCGACGGGCACTCCGACCTCGGGCGTGGCACCGCTGACGGTCAGCTTTGACGGTCGCCGCTCGAGCGATCCCGACGCCGGCGACACGTTGAGCTACAGCTGGGATCTCAACGGCGATGGCGTCTTTGGTGACTCGTCGTCTGCGACCCCGAGCTTCACCTACACCGAGCGGCGGGTGTACGTCGCGGCGCTGCGGGTGACCGACTCGCATGCCGCCTCGTCCACCGCGAGCGTCACGATCTCCGCAAACAACACCGCTCCAAGCGTCACGATCGACGCGCCGCTCGCGACCCGCAAGTGGGCCGTCGGCGACCTGGTCGCGTTCCGCGCCCACGCGACCGACCCGCAGGACGGCGCGCTCCCCAGGGCGCGGCTGAGGTGGACGCTCGTCATGCACCACTGTCCTTCGACCTGTCACGAGCACGTGATCCAGTCGTGGAACGGCCTTACCGCCGGGTCGTTCCGGGCACCGGATCACGAGTACCCGTCGTACCTCGAGCTGCGCGTCACGGCGACCGACTCCGGCGGGCTTCAGGCGGCGGCCGCCGTGCGGCTCGATCCCCGCACGGTGGTGCTGCGGTTCACGACCACCCCGGCGAACCTGAAGCTGACCATGAACGGCGCCACCGCGACCACGCCCTTCTCGCGGCGGGTGATCGCGAAGTCCGCGATCACCCTGTCCGCGCCCTCGCCGCAGACCAGGAGCGGGTCGTGGCTCTTCTCGGCGTGGTCGGACGGCGGTGCGCAGACGCACACGGTGATCGCACCGGTGTCGCGGACGTTCAACGCCACGTTCCGCCGCTGAGCGCAGGCAGCGCTGTACGCTCCGGCCATGCCCGGAGTGCAGGTCACGGTTCGTCTTTCGGGACGGATGGCCGAGCGGCTCGGCAGCCGCAGGACTGTGATGCTCGCCGACGGCGCACTCGTCGAGGACCTGGTCGCCGAGATCGCCCGTGAGGCGGGGTTCGACCCGTCGTCGGCGCGGGGTCTCGCGGTCGTGTCGGCCGGAACGTATGTCTCACGCGGGCGCCCGCTGGCCGACGGCGAGGAGCTGGACGTCCTCGTACCGGTAGCCGGCGGGTGAAAGAACGGGGTCAGACCCTGTTCTTTCACCCACTGCGCCCGCCTGTTTCGCTCTAGCTCTCCGCTGCGTACTGCGTCCGCGCCAGGGATTCCAGTCCCCGTGCCGCCAGACGGTCCGCAGGCGCCAGGAAGGTCACCTGCACCACGCCCGGCGCGCGTCCGATCTCGATCGCGCCGGTGATGGTGGCGCGGTTCTTCACCTCGGGCACCGACATGTCGAGCAGCGCCGCCGCGCGGCCGAGCCCGTTGTCGACCGCGCTGTTCAGGTCGGGGCCGGTGCCGACGACCGAGATCGGGAGGGAGTCCTCGATCTCGCTCACGCCGTGGCGGCGAGCCGTCTCGATCGCGCGTGCGCGCTCTGCCGCAGACAGCGGCCGGGCGAGGAACGGCAGATCCTCGGCGTTCGGCAGCAGTATCGGCCCGTCGATCGTGAGCCCCTTGATGACCTGCACCTGGAGCGTCACCGTGCCCGACACGTCACACGTGTGGCCCGCGATCTCACCGTCGCCCTGCATGGCGTGCATGTCGCCGAGGTAGACGCCGGCGCCCTGCACCTTCACCGGCGCGATCAGCACCGCGCCCGCTCGCGCCGCGTCGATGTCCATGTGGCCGTCGGTGCGGCTCTCGAGCTGCTCGGGGGTGACCGCCCGGGCGTGTGGCGCACCGAGCAGGAACGCGCCGAAATCACCGGCGTTGTGCGAGTCGGGAAGATCGACGGCCGGTGTGGTGCCAATCTGGCCCATGAACGGCCGCAGGCGGGTCGCCACGCCCGTCAGGTCGTGCGGTGCGAACAGCAGGATCGGGTTCTGCACGGAGTTCTCCGGCAGGGCCGCGTAGGCGGCGGCGTCGTGTGCGAACTCCTCCGCCTGCTGCTTGCCGACCGTCACGCCGACGCGCCACTCCTCGTCGAAGGCGATCGTGTAGCCGTTCGTGAATGCGAATGGCGACGCGGGCTCGCCGCAGTTCGCACAGCGAACGCTGTCGGGCCCGATGCCCTCGACCACGGTCTCCTCGTCGACGGCGCCGCACGAGGCGCACACCTTGGCGCAGTAGGGGTCGCCGTTGAAGCGCCCCTGGATGAGGCGGTCGTTCCCCGAGGCTGTCGCAAGCGACGTCACGGAGATGTCGCGGATATGGATCGCGACCGCATCGCCGACCTCGGCTCCCTCGACCGCGACCGGCAGGGTGACCTCGTGGCCGCCCTTGATCGCGGGTGTGATCATCGGCCCCCAGCATCCCGGGGCGGTGTTCGCGACGATGTGACCTCCATCGCGCACCGGCCCGAGCATCTCGCTGCTGGGCCCGATGACTCCATCGCAGAAGCGGTCGACGAACACGGTCTCCGCCCCCTGTCGCGTTCTCGGCCCTGTCTCGACAGCCATGACCTGCTCCTCTCAGAAGCGGTTCTCGTGGGACCCCGCTTGAGAAGCTATCAGGTTGTGGGCGTCGATTCGGGCCACGGCATCGCCTCGACGACCCGGTGTAGCTCCGAGTGGTCTGTGAGGTCGAGCCGAAGCGGGGTGATCGAGACGTAGCCCTGTTCGACCGCCCACAGGTCCGTGCCCTCCCGGGGCTTTTCCAGCGGCACAACCGTGAACCAGAAGTGCTCGCGGCCCATCGGATCGGTGTCGGGCACGACCTTGCCGTTGTACCTGTCGGCGGCCTGCGCCGTCCAGCGGATGCCGTGCGGCTCGCGGGGGAAGTTCACGTTGATCAGCCGCGGCTCCTCCAGGTCGACGAGTGCGGCGAGCGTGCGCTCCACCCATGGCTCGAGAGCGGAGAAGCTGGTCGTGTCGTCCTCGCCTGCGGGTGCGCTGAGGGCGATGCCGCGCAGCCCCAGCAGGACGCCCTGCTTTGCCGCTGCGAGCGTACCGGAATGCCATGTAGCGTTCCCAAGATTTGAGCCCAGGTTGATCCCCGAGAGCACGAGGTCGACGTGATCCCAGAGATGGCAGCCAAGCGCGACGCAATCGGCCGGCGTCCCGTTGACGCGGTAGGCATCGATGTCGTCGAAGATCTGCGTGCGGCGGTACCGGACCGGTCGGGCGGCGGTGATGGCGTGGCCGGCGGAGGACTGCTCCACGTCCGGCGCCACCACGCGCACCTCGCCGAACTTGGTGGCGGCGCGCGCCAGGGCGGCAATCCCTGGGCTATAGATCCCGTCGTCGTTGGCAACCAGAATGCGCATCCGCGGTCCTTTCCCATGCTCCGGCTTCGGCTAACAGGTGGCACGCCATGCGGGTGATCCTGGTGCACAACCCGGGTGCCGGCGACGAGAATCACAGCCCCGCGCGGCTGAAGGAGGCGATCGAGTCGGCCGGCCATCAGGTCTACCGGTCGATGACGCCCGAGGAGCCGCTCCGCGAGGACTTGACGGGCCGCGTCGACCTGGTCGTCGTCGCAGGCGGCGACGGCACCGTTCGGGTCGTCTTCAAGCACATGGCCGAGCGTACGACGCCGGTCACCGTGATCCCGGTCGGCTCGGCGAACAACATCGCCCGCGCGCTTCGCATCGACGACGAGGCGGACGTTCCCCGGCTGGTGAGTGCCTGGGAGCGTGGGGAGGTGAAGCGCTACGACCTCGGCATCTGTTACTGCGGTCCCGTCGAGAAGACCTTTGTCGAATCGACCGGAGCAGGCATCTTCGCCGAAATGCTGCTTCGTGCCCAGGAGCGCGAGGAGCCCGCGGGACAGGAGAAGGTCCGCCTCGGGCTGCAGCTTCTCCAGGAGATCCTGAAAAATGCGCCGGTGCAGCCGTTCGGGATCGAGGTGGACGGGCGTGACGTTTCGGCGGACGTGCTCGCTGTCGAGGTGACGAACGTGCCCGAGACGGGCCCGCGCCTGTCGCTCGACCCGCAGGCCGATCCGGCAGATGGGTTGTTCGATACGGTGCTGGTCGATGCCGGCTCACGCGGAGCGCTGCTTGCATACATCGATGCGCGCCTCGCTGGAGACTCGCCCAAGGCGCCGCGGTTCGAGGTGCACCGCGGGAGCCGGATCGCGCTCAGCCTCCCGGCCGGGGTGCCGCTCCGCCTCGACGACGAGATGGTGGTCGAAGATCCGGTGGAGGAGGGCATCCGCGGGGTTGCCGTCACGCCGGGCGCGGTCGTGCCGGTGCTCGTCCCGGCATAGGTCTGCGGATCACGCGCCGGCCAGGACCGCAGGGCTGGCCGCGGCCCCGGCCGACGGCGTGAGTGCAGAGGCCGTCTAGGCCAGAGGTTGGGCCTCGAGTCGCTTCTCGGAGACCCGGATCGCCTCATCCCACCGCCCCCGCGTGAACCGGCCTTCGCGCTCCTTGCCCTGCAGCGCCAGTGACCTGATGATGGCGAGCTTCGACGTGTCCTGAGTGTCGTACGCCGCCAGCGTAAGGATCTCGGACGCTTTGCGCTGCTTTCCCTGCTCGAGCAGCCGGCGCGCTTCCTCGATCGACTCCGTCACCGTGTCCATCGCTCCTCCCAGCTCAAGTTGCCGCTCCACGGTACCGCCGTGGAGGCGTCTTCTCGGCGTCGCCTGAGAGGTTGGGTGAAAGCACCCATGCCGCTCTGGGAGCCGGATCAGGGCTCGAGAAGCTGCATCCGGATGGCGTAGCGAGCCAGCTCGACGCGGTTTCGCAGCCCGAGCTTTCGCAGCAAGTTCTCGCGGTGCCGCTCGACCGTCCGGGGACTGATCACGAGTGCCTCGGCGATCTCCTTGCTGGTATGGCCGTCGGCGATCATGCCGAGCACCTGCTGCTCCCGCCGGGTGAGGTGCCTGCCCTCGGCCTCGGCCTCGCGCTCGGTGGTGTGGCGTTCCGCCCTGGCGCCGTCTCCGGACGCGGAGAAGGGCTCCCCGAGGTACGCGGCGCGGCACGCCTCGACCAGGCGCCCGCGGCCCTGCGCCTTCAGCACATACCCGGCGGCGCCGGCCCGCTTCGCCTCCAACTGGTACTGCTCGTCGGAGTGCATCGAAAGGATGACCACGCGGGTCGGCGAGTTCAGCCTGGCCAGCTCGCGCGTTGCCTGAAGCCCGCTCATGACGGGCATCGAAAGGTCGAGGACTGCCAGGTCGGCCTGTTCGCGCATCGCCAGCTTCACGGCCGTCCGGCCGTCGCCGGCCTCGGCGACCACCGTCAGGTCGGGCTCCGACTCCAGCACGAGCCGCAGCCCGCGGCGAACGACGGCGTGGTCGTCGGCGAGCACGATCCGCACGGGGCGGGGGAGCGGCGTGGCGGCGCGGCTCATGTGCCCGGCAGGCGCATGATCACCTGCGTTCCGTTTGGGGTGCGGCTCTCGATGGTCAGCATGCCGCCGATCATGCCGGCCCGCTCGCGCATGCCTCGGATGCCTCCACCGGTCGGTGTGTGACCGATGCCATGCCCGTCGTCGGTGATCTCGAGGCGCACCTGCGAGTCGGCCACTGCGAGGTGGATGCCGATCCTGGCGCACTCGGCGTGGCGCACGGCGTTCGTGATCGCCTCCTGGATGATCCGGAAGATCGCGAGCTCGACGTCCGGGTCGAGCGGCGGAGGCCGAACCGACAGCCGGTGCTCGATCTCGATGCCGGCGCGTCGCGCCGTCGCCGTGCAGAGCGCCTCCACGGCGCTGGCCAGGCCGAGATCGTCGAGCGCCGCCGGCCGCAGCTCGTAGCTGATCCGCCCGAGCTCGTCGAGCACATCCTTGGCCGCCGCCGCCATGTCGTCGAGGATCTCCGCGTTCTCGGGGATTGCGTTCCGACGCAGGAGCTGGATGTCGAGCAGCACTGCCGTCAGATCCTGGCCGAGCTGATCGTGAAGCTCCTGTGCGACCCGATGCCGCTCCGCCTCCTGGGCGCTGAGCACGCGCCGGACGCTCGAGCGGCGCTCCTCCTCGAGCCGTCCCAGCGTGGTGTTGAACACCTCGATCACCTCTGCGATCTCGCGGCTTCCCGCCGTATCCAGGCGGCGCCCAGGTTGCAGCAGATCCACCTGGCGCATCGAACGCGTCAGCCGCCGTAGCGGCGCAAGGCTGAACCGCAGCAGCAGGGCATTCGCCAACAGCATCACGCACAGGCCGGAGAACAGAATGGCGAACTGCCCGTTTGTCGTACTGCTGTGGATCTCGACAGGGGTGAACGCGAGCAACAGGACGGCGGTGACGAGGACGGCCGCATTGACGCCGAACACCTGCCAGTAGAGCTCGTGGAGCCGCGCCGCGAAGCGTGGCCGCGAAGTGCGTCGGCCCATCTCGAGCGCCTGGTTCGGGGATGTCGCCATCACGTCACCGGTTACCAGCTTAACGGGGCGGCCATGCGCCGTACAAGTGCGCGGTTGCGGTCGTTGCTTGTACCGGCAGGCCGCGATGGGCACCGTGTACGCTCGCGCCTTGAGCGAGTTGCGTGAGGAGCTTGAGGTGGAGCCCGTGTCGTCGCTGCGCGTCCCCAACCGGGCCGACATCGACTTCAACGCTCTGCGGGCGGAGCGCCTCGCGAAGCTCCAGTCGAAGATGCGCGAGCGGGGCGTGCCGGCATGCCTGTTCTTCCACCCGGCCAACATCCGCTACGCCACCGGGACCAGCGTGATGGATATCTGGGCGTCGGAGACGTTCGCCCGCCACTGCGTCGTGCCGGCGAGCGGAGAACCGGTGCTGTTCGAGTGCCACACGTCGATTGGCATCTCCGGGAAGCTCGTGCGCGACGTCCGCCCCGCTGCGACGTGGCAGTTCATGCCACACCGCGCTGCGGAGGTGACGCGCGAGTGGGTCGCAGACCTCCAACAGCTGCTGCGGGAACTCGGCGCCGACGACGGGCCGCTTGGGCTCGACCGCCTCGACACCTTTGGCTTCACGGCCCTGCGTGATGCGGGCATCGCCTTGCTCGACTCGAGCGGCATCACCATGGCGGCGCGTGACGTGAAGACACCTCAGGAGATCGAGCTTCTGAAGATCAACGGCGGGATCGGCGACGCGATGCTGCGCGACTTCGAAGACGCCATCCGGCCCGGGGTGCGTGAGTACGAGCTGCTCGCCACGATGACCGACTCACTGCTGCGCAACCAGGGCGACAGGGTCTTCACGCGCCTGATCTCGTCCGGGCGCAACACCAATCCGTGGGGCAGCGAGGCGCAGGACAAGATGGTGATGCCCGGTGACCTCGTCTGCGTCGATACCGACTCCTACGGGTTCGAGGGCTACATGATCGACGTGTCGCGAACGTTCTTCTGCGGCGACCGGCCGTCCGCCGGGCAGATCGAGCTGTACCGGGTGGCGCACGAGGCGATCGTCGCCATGCGGGAGACGCTACGACCGGGCATGTCGTACGACGAGTTCGCGAATGCCTGCCCCGAGTTGCCGGGGCGGTTCCAGTCGCAGCAGTACGAATGCATGGTGCACGGCGTCGGCCTCGAGGACGAGAGCCCCACGATCTACTACCGCGGCCAGGCGCCGAATCCGACCGACGTGCTGATCGAGCCCGGCATGGCGCTCTGCTTCGAGTGCTACGTCGGCGAGGTCGGCGGGCACTACGGCGTCAAGCTCGAGGACCAGGTGCTCGTCACCGACCAGGGCGCCGAGTTGCTCTGCACATATCCGTACGACCGCGCGCTGCTCGGCCTCTGAAAAAAGGGGCCAGACCCCTTTTTTCACCCCTTGGCGAGGCCGGCGAGCGCCTTGTCGAGCGACGGGTAGGTCTGCATCGAGTTGCGCAGCGAGGCCAGCTGTGGTGATTCGGCCGACAGCACGGCGGCCGCCATGTCGACGACGGCGACCATGGGCACGCCGGTTTCGTCCGCTGCCCGCTGGCCCTCCAGCACGGCGTAGAAGCCGTTGGGGCCGAGCACTTCCACGCGCGACAGGTCAACGATGATCGCGGGCAGCTCCTCCGAGAGAAGGTCGTCGAGCAGCTTGCGCAGGCGCACGGCGTCGTCGTCGCCGCAGATGCCCTCGACCGTCACCATGGCGATCCCTTCGGGCCGGTAGACGGCGGCGATCGAGCAGGTCAGGGCGTCGTCATCGATGGCGAGCTCAGTGTCGAGAGCAGTTTGGCGGCCTCGTCGGCAACCTCGTCGTCAACCAGGATGTCGTACCGGTCGGCCTTCAGGCCGCTGACGGACGTGAAGTCACGCCGCCCACCGGACGATGCTGCGTAGGTCAGCAGCCCGAGTCCCGCGCCGACCAGCGCGCCGAACCAGAGCCCGTCGACGGCGAGCCAGAACGCCGACACGACCGGGTTGAACCAGTCGAACACCCCGAACAGCCAGCCGATCAACGCACCGACGATGGCGCCTGTGAGGGCGCCGTTCAGCGCCGCGCGGCCCCATCCCATGCGACCGGTCACCTGCTCGACCAACTCGAGGCCGCGCGCGACGATCGACACCCGTTCGACGGGGAAGCCGGAGTCGGCGAGGTGGTCGACCGCGCGCTCGGCGTCGCGGTACGTCGTGAACGAGGCGATCGCCCGTCGCCGCTGGGTGCTCGGTGCGGCAGCCGTTTCTCTTCCCGCTCGGGTTCGCATTCCTCATGCCCTCCTTGGTTGCTTCAGCGTGCCGCCGCTCCGACCCCGGCGGGCTCGCGCTCGGGTTCCTCGACCGCGGGGTTCTCCCAGCGCACCACCAGCTCGTCGTCCTCGGTGTCGAGGATGATGGTGGCGCCGTCGACGATCTCGCCCGCGAGCAGGGCGCGTGCGATGCGTGTCTCGACCTCGCGCTGGATGAAGCGGCGCAGGGGGCGAGCCCCGTAGACGGGGTCGTAGCCCGCGCGGGCGATCAGGAGCCGCGCCGGCTCGCGGACCTCGAGCGTCATGCGGCGGTCGGCCAGGCGCCGGCCCACCGAAGCGATCTGCAGGTCGACGATCTGCTCGATCTCCTGCAGCGTCAGCGGCTTGAACAACACGATCTCGTCGACGCGGTTCAGGAACTCAGGGCGGAAGTGCTCGCGGAGCTCGCCCATTACTCGATCGCGGGCCTCGGGGGCGATCTCCCCTTCACGGGTGACCCCGTCCAGCAGGTAGAGCGACCCGATGTTCGACGTCATGATGATCACGGTGTTGCGAAAGTCGACCGTCCGCCCCTGCGAGTCGGTCAGCCGGCCGTCGTCCAGGATCTGCAACAGCGTGTTGAACACATCAGGGTGCGCCTTCTCGATCTCGTCGAACAGCACCACCGAGTACGGCTTGCGGCGCACAGCCTCGGTCAGCTGGCCGCCCTCGTCGTAGCCGACGTAGCCCGGGGGAGCACCCATCAGCCTGCTGACGGTGTGCCGCTCCTGGTACTCCGACATGTCGAGGCGCACCATGTTGTCCTCGGAGTCGAAGAGCGACTCCGCCAGTGCGCGTGACAGCTCCGTCTTGCCGACGCCGGTGGGGCCGAGGAAGATGAACGAGCCGATGGGCCGCTTCGGGTCCTTGATGCCCGCACGCGCCCTGACGACGGCGTCGGCCACCAACTGCACGGCCTCGTCCTGGCCGATCACCCGCTCGTGCAGCACCTCGTCGAGCCGCAGCAGCTTGTCGCGCTCGCCCTCCATCAGGCGTGCAACGGGTATTCCCGTCCAACGGGCGACGACCTCGGCGATCTCGTCAGCCGTGACCTCCTCGCGCAGCAGGCGCCCGACCCCCTGCCGCTGCCCGAGCCGCTCCTCCTCGGCCTTCAGCCGGCGTTCCAGCTCCGGCAGCTTGCCGTGGCGCAGCTCGGCTGCGGTGTTGAGGTCGTAGTTGCGCTCGGCCTCCTCGATCTCGCGGCGCAGTTGGTCGAGCTCTGCGCGGAGCTCCTGGAGCCGCTTGATCGCATGGCGCTCGGCCTCCCACTGGGCGGTCATCGCGTCTGCCTGCGCTCGCAGGTCGCTGAGCTCCTTGCGCAGCTCCTCCAGCCGGCGCTGGCTGGCCTGGTCGGTCTCCTTCTGGAGCGCCGCCTCCTCGATCTCGAGCTGCATCACCCGGCGTGTGATCGCGTCGAGCTCCTCGGGCATCGAGTCGATCTCGGTGCGGATGATCGCGCACGCCTCGTCGACCAGGTCGATTGCCTTGTCGGGCAGGAACCGGTCGGTGATGTAGCGGTGGGCCAGGGTGGCCGCGGCAACCAGTGCGGCATCCTGGATCTTGACGCCATGGTGGATCTCGAAGCGCTCTCGCAGGCCGCGCAGAATCGAGATCGTGTCCTCGACGCTCGGCTCGTCGACCACGACGGGTTGGAAGCGCCGCTCGAGCGCCGCATCCTTCTCGATGTGGCGGCGGTACTCGTCGAGGGTCGTGGCGCCGATGCAGCGAAGCTCGCCACGGGCGAGCATCGGCTTCAGCATGTTGCCGGCGTCCATGGCGCCCTCGGCTGCGCCGGCGCCAACCACCGTGTGCAGCTCGTCGATGAAGAGCAGGATCCGGCCCTCGGCCGCCTTGACCTCCTGCAGCACCGCCTTCAGTCGCTCCTCGAACTCGCCCCGGTACTTGGCACCCGCGACGAGCGAGCCCATGTCGAGGGCGAACACGACTCTGTCCCGGAGACCCTCGGGTACGTCGCGGCGCACGATGCGCTGGGCGAGGCCCTCGACGATGGCGGTCTTGCCGACTCCCGGGTCGCCGATCAGGACGGGGTTGTTCTTGGTCTTGCGCGACAGGATCTGGATCACGCGGCGGATCTCGGCGTCGCGCCCGATCACCGGGTCGAGCCGGCCGCTGCGCGCTTCCTCGACGAGGTCGCGGCCGTACTTCTCGAGCGCCTCGTACGACGACTCCGGTGTGGCGCTGGTGACGCGCTGGCTGCCGCGCACCTCCGTCAGGGACTCGAGCAGGCGCTCCGGGGTGACGTTGTGCTCGCGCAGGATCCGGCCGGCTGCGGTCGTCGTCTCCTCGGCCATCGCCAGCAGGAGATGCTCGACCGAGACGTACTCGTCCTTCAGGCGCTGGGCGTGCTGCTCGGCGCGATCGAGCATCTGGTTCAGCGGCCGCGAGATGTAGACCTCGCCGCTCGCCCCGGAGCCGCTGACGCTCGGGCGGCTCTCGAGATAGCGCACGAACGCCTCGTGAAGTGACTTCGCGTCGACGTCGAGCAGTTCCAGCAGCCGCGGGACGAGCCCTTCGGGCTGCTCCATCAGGGCGAGCAGGACGTGTTCCGGCTCCATCTGCGTGTGGCCGTAGCGGATCGCCTTGGTCTGCGCGTCGTGGAGCGCCTCCTGGGACTTCTGTGTCAGCCGGTTCGGATCCATGTGATCACCTCGATCGGTCGCCTCGCGGCTCGTACCGACTCAGCCGCTCCTCCAGTTCGTCGATGCGCGCCAGCAGCTCGCACGCGAGCACGGCGCCGGCGTAGTTCAGTGCGAGGTCGCGGCGTAGCCGCGACGCTCGGGCCAGGCGGGCGGCGGCGTCACGCCGATAGCGCCGTGGGTTCCCGGTCCCCTCGACCAGGCCGAGCTGCTCGAAACGGCGCACGAGGTCCGGATGCAGGCCGGCCTCGCGGGCGAGGACCTCGAGCTCGATCAGCGGCGCCCCGTTGGCCGACGCGCGCCTGACCAGCGTCAAGGTCTTCGTCGGGCGGGCCGCCGTCGCCATCAGCGCCTCGCCCTCGGGTTGAATTCCGACACCTGCGCGAGCTGCTCGAACAGCTCGCGCTCACGGTCGCTCAGCTTCTTGGGGACCTCGATCTTGACGACGGCGTAGAGGTCACCGGCCTTCTCGCCGCGTCCGCCCGGCATGCCCTGGCCGCGCAGCCGCAGCTTGCGGCCGCAGGACGACCCCGGCGGGACGGTCAGCTTGGCCTGTCCGTCCAGGGTGGGTACCTCCACCGATGCACCCAATGCTCCCTCCCACGGGGCGACAGCCACGTCGACGTAGATGTCGCGGCCTTCCAGCCGGAACTTCGGGTGCGGACGCACTCGCACACGTAGGAACAGGTCTCCCGACGGGCCGCCGCGGTCGTTCTCGCCCTCTCCCGCCAGCCGGATGCGCTGGCCGTCGCGCACCCCCGGCGGGATCGTGACCTCGAAGCTGCGTCCATCCGCCAGCGAGACCCGGCGCTTACCACCCCGGGCTGCCTCCTCCAGCGACAGCTCGAGCACCGCCTCCTGGTCGGAGCCGCGGGCGGTGTAGCCGTCGAAGCCCCCGCCGCGGCTGCCACGTGGGCCACGGCCCGCGCGGCCCCCGCCGCCGCCGAAGAAGCTCTCGAAGAAGTCGCTGAAGTCGGCGCTGTCGCCGAACTCGACGCGTGTGTCGCCGAAGCCGCCAAAGCCGCCGCCTCCACCCATGCCGCCACCGCCGGCGCCGGCTCCCGCCCTCCGGAAGTAGTCCTCGTACCCCGGTGCCCCGGAGACATCGTCGCCCGCCCGCCAGTTCGCCCCCAGCCGGTCGTACTTCGCGCGGCTCTCTTCGTCGCGCAGCACCTCATGCGCCTCCGAGATCTCCTTGAAGCGGTCTTCCGCACCCTCGCTCCTGTTGACGTCCGGGTGGTACTCGCGGGCCAGCTTGCGGTAGGCCTTACGGATGTCGTCGGCGCTCGCGGTGCGGGGGACGCCCAGCGTCTCGTAGTAATCGCGGAAGCCGACCGGAGGCATCTCAGGTCTGCTGCTCGCGCGGGCGCGAGACGACGACCTGTGCCGGCCGCAGCACGTGGTCGCCGGTCGCATAGCCTGACCGTGCGGTCTGGATCACGGTGCGGTCGGGCACGTCCTCCGCCTCCTGAACCGCGATGGCCTCGTGCCGCTCCGGGTCGAAGGGGTGTCCGACGGCGTCCATGCGCCGGACGCCCTGACGGCCGAGAATCGCCTCCATCTGCTCGAGCACCGACTGCAGGCCTTCGAGCACCGGGCCCTCGGGCTGCATCAGGAGGGCCCGCTCGACGCTGTCGACCGCGTCCAGCCAGTCGCGCAGCAGGGACTCGCGGCTCTCGTCCACGCGACGCTGCGCCTCGGTTCCGGACCGCTTGCGGTAGTTGTCCAGGTCGGCGAGAGCACGCTTGTAGCGGTCCTCCATCCTGGCCAGGTCGGCCTCCAGCTCGGCGGTCCGTGCGTCGCCGTCGCCGTCTCCGTTGGGACGCTCGGAGGCGGCCGGCTGGGTGCCGGCCGCCTCCTCGCTGGTCATTTCGCGCGCTTGCTGATGTGGTGTCTCACTCACGGGTGAACTCGGCGTCGATGACCTCTTCGTCCTGCGCCGGCGCGCCGCCGTCGCCGCCGTTCCCGCCATCGCCGGCCGTCGCGCCGGCTGCGGCCGATGCGCTGGCCGGCAGTGCATGGACGACCTGCTGGAGGTCGGCGATCAGCGGGCGAACCCGGTCGAGCCCGGCTTCGTCCTGGATGGCCTGACGCGCATCGGCGATCAGCTGCTCGGCACGCGCCTTCTCGTGCACCGGCAGCTGGTCCTGCAGCTCCTGTATGAGCTGCTCCGCCCGGTAGGCGAGGGCGTCGAGCTCGTTGCGGGCGTCGATCTCCTCCCGTCGGCGGCGGTCCTCTTCAGCGTGCTCCTCCGCCTCGCGCACCATCCGCTCGACCTCGCTCTGATCGAGGTTGGTGGTCTCGGTGATCGTCACCGTCTGCTCGACGCCGGTTTCGACGTCGCGCGCCGAGACGTGAAGTATCCCGTTTGCATCGACGTCGAACGTGACCTCGATCTGCGGGACACCCCGCGGAGCCGGGCGGATGCCCTCCAGACGGAATCGGGCGAGCTGGCGGTTGTCGCGTGCCAGCTCTCGCTCGCCCTGCAGCACGACGATGTCGACCGCTGTCTGGTTGTCCTCGGCGGTGGAGAAGATCTCCGTGCGGCGGGCCGGGATCGTGGTATTGCGCTCGATGACCTTCGTCATCAGGCCGCCCATCGTCTCCAGGCCGAGCGAGAGCGGGATCACGTCGAGCAGCACGACGTCCTCGACCTCGCCCTTCAGCACACCCGCCTGAAGCGCGGCGCCGACCGCCACGACCTCGTCCGGGTTGACCGTCATGTTCGGGTCCTTGCCGCCGGTCAGCTTCCGCACCAGATCCTGCACGGCCGGGATGCGCGTCGATCCACCGACGAGGATCACCTCGTCGATGTCGTCGGCCGTCATCTTCGCGTCGGCGAGCGCCTGCTCGACCGGGCCGCGGCACCGCTCGATCAGGTCGGCCACGAGCTGCTCGAACTTCGCGCGCGTCAGCGTGGTGTTCAGGTGTTTCGGCCCCGACGCGTCCGCGGTGATGAACGGCAGGTTGATCTGCGTCTGCGTCGTCGTCGAAAGGTCGATCTTGGCCCGCTCGGCTGCCTCGAACAGGCGCTGGAGCGCCTGCGGGTCCTGGCGCAGGTCGATGCCGTTGTCGTTCTTGAACTGGTCGGCGAGCCAGTCGACGATGCGCTTGTCGAAGTCGTCGCCGCCGAGGTGCCCGTCACCGCTGGTGGAGCGCACCTCGACGACGCCGTCGCCGACGTCGAGCAGCGAGACGTCGAATGTGCCGCCGCCGAGGTCGAAGACCAGCACGGTCTCCTGCCCCTTCTTGTCGAGCCCGTACGCCAGTGCGGCTGCGGTCGGCTCGTTGATGATGCGCAGCACCTCGAGGCCCGCGATCTTCCCCGCATCCTTGGTCGCCTGGCGCTGAGAGTCGTTGAAGTACGCCGGTACGGTGATGACGGCTTCCGTCACCCGCTCGCCGAGCCCCTTTGCGGCGTCTTCCGCGAGCTTGCGCAGGATCAGCGCCGAAATCTCCTCGGGCGAATACAGCTTGCCGCGCACCTCGATGCGGACGGAGTCGTCCGGTCCGCGAACAACCTTGAACGAGACGAGCTTCGCCTCCTCGGTGATCTCGTCGAACTTGCGTCCGATGAACCGCTTGACCGAGTAGATGGTGTTCTCGGGGTTCAAGATCTGCTGGCGCTTCGCGACCTGGCCCACCAGCCGCTGGCCATCCTCGGTGAAAGCAACCACCGACGGCGTCGTGCGCTGGCCCTCGGCGTTGGGGATCACCTCCGCCTTGCCACCCTCCCGCACTGCTGCCACGACCGAGTTGGTCGTGCCTAGATCGATCCCGACCGCCTTGGGCATTCCCCGCTCCCTTCCTCACGGGCGCGCGGCCCGCCGCATGCGCGGGGTCCGGCGTGCCCGGTGCTCGCTTCGTACGCCAGAGGTCCACTAAGTCAGCGTCCAGCAGGTTCAAGCCTTTCGTGAGGTCGCGGCCCACTCGCGTCACCGCCGCGTGCGGCCCGCGGAGACATGGTGGCGTTTAGGTGCCCACCGACGCCGTGTACGCGACCTGAAGGCAGGCTCCGGCACCAACCCGTGCCGGCGCCGATCAGTTGACGCGGGCACGGAACAGGGTCCCCTGGGCTTTCGACCGGGCGCTCGCGGTGAGCGGTCCATCGAAGGGGTGTGATGACTTCCGTGTCCGCCGGCGCGGCAGCACGACTCGAGACCACTGCCTTGCACCGTGCCGCCCGTTACGCGGATCGGCCGGTGACGCCCGGGGGGACAGGCCCGCTGTTCGAGCGCGGATTGGTGCTCGAGGCGAAGGCGCACCCCGAAGCGTGCGGCCGACTGGTGGAGACGTTCATGCCGCTGATCGGGAGTGTTGCGCGGATCTATCGCCGGTCGCCGGCGGTCGACCGCCGCGAGTTGATGCAGGAGGGGGTCGTCGGGCTCCTGCGTGCGCTCGAGCGCTACGACGCCCGGATGGACACACCGTTCTGGGCATACGCGTACTGGTGGGTGCGGCAGGCCATGCAGGAACTCGTCTCCCAGCTGACACGTCCGGTGGTGCTGTCCGACCGGGCTGTCCGCCAGCTCGCGCGTGTGAAAGATGCCCAGCACACGTTCTTGAGGACGCACGGCGTCGAAGCGGCGCCGAGCGACCTGGCCGCCGAGACCGGTCTGAGCGCCGCGCACGTCGAGAGCCTTCTCGCCGCCGACCGCAGGCCGCGCGCCGTCGAGGAGCGGATCGGCGGCGCCGACGACAACGCATCCGGTGGCACGATCGGCGAGCAGATCGCCGACCCGATGGCGCAGGACGCCTTCGACGAGGTGTTCACGGCGCTCGAGCCGGACGAGCTGCCCGGACTCCTCGAGGATCTGAGCGAGCGCGAGCAGGTGATCCTGTGTGCGCGATTCGGTCTCGGCGGCCCAGAGCAGACACTGCGCGAGGTGGGCGAGCATCTCGGCGTGAGCGTGGAGCGCGTCCGTCAGATCGAGGAGCGCGCGCTCGGGAAACTGCGGGACGCCCTTGGCGCTCCCGCTTGATCCCGCCTCGTCTCGTCCTACTTTCGTGGGAGCAACTGACCGGGCCGCCCGTAACGGCGTCTGCCCGCGTGCGCGCGGGCGGCCCGGTTGACGAGATCATGGCAACGACAGCAACCATCCGATGCCCGAACTGCGGGAAGCTGAACCGGGTCGCCGCGGTGGCCGACGGCGTCCCGCGCTGCGGGTCGTGCCAGACCGCGCTGCCATGGATCGTCGACGTCGACGCGCAGACCTTCGACGCAGCGGTCCGTGCCTCGGTGCCGGTGCTGGTCGACTTCTGGGCGCCTTGGTGCGGGCCCTGCCGGATGGTGACCCCGGCGGTCGAGCAGATGGCCCGCGACTACGCCGGCCGGCTGAAGGCGGTCAAGCTCGACATCGATGGCGCGCCCGAGGTGGCCAACCGCTACCGCGTCCAGAGTATTCCGCTGCTCGTTCTGATTCGCGATGGCGAGGAGGTGGACCGGCTGGTGGGCGCGGTTCCGCCGCAGCGCTTGAAGCAGTGGCTCGAGCCGCATCTCGCGCCGGCTGGTGCGTCTGCGCCCTGATCCTCAGTGGGGCGAGACGACCGGCCTTGGCCCGAGGGTGCCGCCGACGCATTCGGCACGGTCGGCCTCAACCAGGTAGGCCAGCAGGCTGCTCAGCCCGATGTCGCCGGACGGCACGGTTTCGGGCGGGCCGGCCGTGCCGACGGGCTCGTCGAATGCCACGTCCTTGGCGGCGACGATGCCTCCGGCGGGGATCACGGCGGCGATTCGCGTCACCTGCACACCGTGACGCGGGCGTTGGGGGTACGTCATCACGAAGGCGTCGACATGGCTGGTGTAGCCGCTCAGGAACGCGAGCGCCTCGGCGATGGCCGCGCGGCTTCCGGTCGTCAGGCGCAGCTGCCAGACGGCATGGGCCCCCTGATCGCGCACCGCTTCGGCAATTGTTGCCGTCGCCGGGTCATGGAGGACGACCACGTCATCAGGGCGTACCCGGCCCTCGACGGCAGCCTCTCCATCGGCCACGCCGTCGGCGTAGGTCTCCCGGTCCTCCGCGTCGAGGCGGGCGGGTCTGGCGGCGGATCCGGTCATCATCTCCTCGAGCCCCTGGGCGAGGCGCCGAAGCGGCGCACCGGCGGGGACGTCGAGCGTCTCCGAGCCGACACCGCTCTCTTGCGTCCAGCTGATGTGGTCGCGGAGCCGTTGCGCCGACCCGCGGCCGGCCGGAAGCGCCGCTGCGCGCCACACCGTGCGACCCGCCAGCCCGTCGGCTGTCCGCCTGCGGATGGCGTCGAGCACGCGGGCATCGCGGCTCGATGCGGGGGCGTTCACCTGCTCGATCAAGAAGCTGGTCACGACGACCCCCTCGCGACGCGCGCGGCAGGAGCTGCGGTGAGCCTCGACGCGCGGGCGTCGGGGTGTGGCTTCACGCTTCGACTGCTGCGACAGTGATCCATGTGCATCGAGAGGAATGGATCGCCCACGAAGGGGTCGTCGTTTCCGTCCAGAGGTGCACATAGGTCGCGGCGGATCGCGGTCAACGTCGGCCGGATGCAATCTCGGTGTCGTGGCGTGCGTGGAGGTGCTCGTGAACGAACCGGACGGCCATCGCGCCCTCTCCGACGGCTGAGGCGACGCGCTTGATCGAGCCGCTGCGGACGTCGCCCGCCGCGAACACACCCGGCCGGCTGGTCTCGAGGAGGAACGGATCGCGCTCGATGTCGGCTCGCCCCTCGTGCTCGGAGCATCCGCCGGCGTCCTGCCCCGTCAGGATGAACCCGTGCTCGTCCAGCGCCAGCTGTCCCTCGAGCCAGTCCGCGTGCGGCGCCATGCCGACGAAGACGAACATCGCGCCGGCATCGAGCGTCTGCCGGGATCCGTCATGTGTTTCCTCGACGACGACCTCACGCAGAGCGGCGTCGCCCAAGAGCTCCGCCACCTGAGTGTGCAGATGTAGCTCGACGAGCGGTTCGCTGACAATCCGGCTCGCGAGGTAGCGGGACATGTCCCGCTCGAGGTCTTCGTGCAGGACGACCAGGTGCACCCGCGGACAGCACGAAGCGAGAAAGAGCGCGGCCTGACCGGCCGAGTTGCCTCCGCCGACCACCACCACCGGTTGACCACCGCACAGCATCGCTTCCATGTCGGTGGCCGCGTAGAAAACGCTCGCTCCCTCGAACTGCGCAAGCCCCGGAACCTCCAGCCGCCTGTAGCGAGCTCCGGTGGCGATGACGACGGCGCGGCCATGGAGAGCGTTGCCGTCGCCCAGCCGCACGACGTGGTTGCCCCGGTCCTCCGCAAGCGAGATCGCCTCCGAGGGTACGCTGATCTGTGAGCCGAATTTCTCGGCCTGGACCGTGCCGCGCTCGGCGAGCTCCGATCCCGAAATGCCCGACGGAAAGCCGAGGTAGTTCTCGATCCGAGACGACGTCGCTGCCTGCCCACCGGTCGCGATAGCGTCGACGGCAACCGTGTCGAGGCCCTCCGACGCCCCGTAGACCGCCGCGGCGAGGCCTGCGGGCCCGACGCCGACGACGATCAGGTCGCGCACCCGCTCCTCGGTGTCGGGTTGCCGCAACCCAAGCCGGCTCGCAAGCTCCGCCGTGGTCGGATTGCGAAGGACGGTCGTGCCCCCGAGGATGGCGACAGGCGTTTCCTCGGGAGCGACGCCGAGCCGGCGGAGGAGCGATTCGGCTGCCCTGTCGCGGTCGAGGTCGATCAGGCTGTGCGGCACACGGTTTCGGGCGGCGAAATCCCGCAGCCGGCGGGTATCGGGCGAGTAGCTCGAGCCCACGATTCGAAGTCCCGCCTGAAGGCCGATCAACACCGAACGGCGGATCAGGAGCGCTCGCAGGATCAGGTCGCCGAGCACGGGGTCTCCGCCGACGACAGCGCGCAGGCGGTCGACCGGCACGACGAGCACCTCGCCGGGCTCCTCCACCACCGCTGTCAGAAAGGCGGGCTGCCCCGTCAGCATCCCGATGTCACCGAGGAAACGGCCGCGTCCGTGCACCGCGATCCGGCGGGGCGCACCTTCGGTGCCGTCGACCTTGGCAACCTTCCCGGCGAGGACGACGTAGAAGTCGTATCGATCGTCCCCCTGCTGGAAGAGCACCTCGCCGGGGCCGGTCGAGCGGCGCGCCCCATGCTGCTCGAGTTGAGCGATCTGGGCCTCCTCGAGGCGTGGATACGCCCCGTGAGGATCGGAAGTCTCCTCCAGCGGTGTGGGCTCCGGTGCGCGCGTTGCCACTCGGTGCAGCAAGTAAGGCAGAGCCCGCACCGCTCAAGTGACGGAACCTTGGGGTGGCGATCAGGGGGTATCCCCATGGCGGGGAAGTGCGCCGTCCGCGATCGTGGAGCCATGACACCGTCTCCGGCCTTTTCTGGAGGTCCGCAGTGAACACCGCGTTCAATCAGCCGGTCGTCGAGTTGTCGACGGCCGACTTTCCCATCGCCTGGGCCAGCTTCGGCGACAGCCTGCTGCACTGGACCCGCGACGAGCGCCGCGGCCCCGAGCCGCTGGCGCGCATGGAAGCATCCATTCTCACCGCGATCGACGAGGCCGGCTTTGCCGCCCTCGAGCGTCGTTACGAGCTCCCCGCCCGCCCCCGCCGCGCGACGTTCAACGGCTGGGTGTACGGCGCCCTCGAGCCCGTCATCCGCGATCCCGAGGTCGCCGTGCGGCTGACATCCATGGCCGACCACCGACTGTCGTCGTCGAGCGCCCACATGCATGCCCGCTGGAGGACGAGCTGGGAGCCCGAGCTGCGGCGCATCTGGGGCCGGCTCGAGGCCGTCGATCCCGACCGGCTGGTGCATCCCGTGCTCCTGGCGCGGTTCGACCATGGCGTCTCCCTGGCAGAGGAGGCCGGTCGCATCGCGGCCGACGTCTCACTGCAGGCGGCCTTCGCGGTCGAGCAGGGCCGGTTCCAGGCAGACAGCATCGCGCGCGAGGCGCACATCTGGTCGTCACGTCTCGTGCCGTTCGCGCTGCGCCGCGTCGCGCACGCGGCAGGGCGCAGATTGGAGATGGACGGCCGGCTGGAGCATGCTGCCGATGTGGCGCACGTCTCGCTCGAGGAGCTCCGCACGGCGCTTCGGCTCGATCGCGACCTCCGCGCCCGGGTCGAGGCAGGACGCCGCGAGCGGGAGCACTTTGGGGACGTCGCCGCTCCGCGCCACGTCGGCACGGGCCTCGACCGGGCGACGCTCGACGGCAGCGTCGGGCGCGCCGTCGCGCGCCTGATCGGCGAACCGGCCGGCGTAGGGGTCGATGAGGCGACTGAGCGGGTGGCCTGAGCGGAGGCCGCGGTCAGCTCTTCGCGCCGCGCGTGAAGCTCCAGTCGAGCATCTGCTCTGCCATGTCGAACTCGTTCCCGCGGGCATTCAGCAGGATCGCGATCAGCGTGCGGCCGTTGCGCCGCGCCGCCGCGGCCAGGCAGGGCCCCGAGAGGTCGGTGTAGCCGGTCTTGACGCCGACGGCGCCGTCGTACCGGAACAGCAGCTTGTTGTGGTTGACCCATGTGACGTTGTGCGGAGCCTTCTCGGTCTTCGTCCGGACGATCGCAGCCAGCAGCGGATCGCGCAGCAGCTCGCGCACCATCACCGCCATGTCGGCTGCCGTCGAGTGGTTTCCGCGATCGGTCAGCCCTGAGGGGTTGGAGAACGTGGTGCTCGTCAAGCCGAGCTGCTCGGCGCGCTGGTTCATTCGCGTCACGAAGCTCTTCACGGAGCCGGCTCGCATGGTGGCAAGGACGTTCGCCGCATCGTTGCCCGACACCATCAGCAGGCCGGTCAGCAGCTTACGGACGGTGATCTTCTGACCCGGCCTCATATACAGGCTCGAGCCGCCGATGCCAAGCCAGCGCTTCGGCACGGTGACGACGTGGGAATACCGGCCGCCCCTCACGGCCTCGAGCGCCGTCATCACCTTCGTCAGGCTTGCGATCGGCATCGCCCGCCGCTCGTTGAGCGCCCACACGACGCGCCCGGTACGTGCGTCGATAACGATGCCCGCGGCCATGCGGACTCCCCGAAACCGCTTGCGGCTGGCTCCCTCGGTGTCAAGGGCGGGCGGCCGCGCCTCGGTCTCCGGCGTCGTTGTCGTTGTCGGTGGTGGCTCCTGCTGCTCGGTCGTGGTGCTCACGATCGTCGCGGGACCGCGGCCGACGTCAGCCTGGGCGGTGCGGCCCTTGAGGGGCTGAAGCTGCCAGGCGACAAATGCCGCTCCGCCCAGAGCTGCAAGCAGGGCAAGCAGCGAGACGAGTCTCACCAGCTGCCGGACCCAGCCTCGCCTGCGAGGCGGCGCCGCCCACACCGGCGGCCGTCCTGGAGGCTGCGACGACATCCAGCGTAGCCTTGCACACGAGGCGGCCGTGAGGCCGCGGCGTTCATTCAGGTGCCAGGCACCTGAATGAACGGGGCGTTTCAGTCTTCGCCCTGGGCGCGGCTGAAGCCGGGGGCGCCGTCGATCTCGTGCAGCTTCTCGACGTGCGTGAAGCGGAGGTCCTCTGCCAGACGCGCCAGCAGAGTCAGCAGATCGCCGTCGGAGAGCTCACCCGCGGAGTCCCGCACCATGAACCGGCAACGCCAGGCATCGACGCAGTCGGTCGGCGTGCCGGTCGGGGGGTAGACCCGGGTACCGCGGTTGTCGACGATGCGCAGCTCAACCGGCGAGGACTCGACCAGCCGCTCGACTCGCCCGCCCAGCTCTTCCGGTGTGCCGTCGAACTCGACGAAGATGTCGACCCCCGCCACACGGCGGCTCGACGGTCGGACGAACACGGGGTCGCGGGGCAGGTCCGGCACCTTGAGCGGCCGGTACTCGCGGGCCGGCCAGGCCGAGGACGTGCTGCCGAGGTTCGCGATGATGGCATCGGTGAATGCGGTGGTCGATGCGGCCTTCTCGTCGCCGACGACATCACGTGTCAGCGTTCCCTGCTCGAGGGTGACGAGCAGAGCGTTCTCGATGGCCGCCGCCTGGTCGAAGTAGCGCAGGTGCCGCAGCATCATCACGGCGGCGCCGATCATCGCCGTCGGGTTGATGGTGTCCTTGCCGGCGTACTTGGGAGCCGAGCCGTGCACTGCCTCGAAGATCGCCACGTCGCTGCCGAGGTTGGCCGAAGGCGCGAACCCGAGACCGCCCACCAGCGCCGACGTCAGGTCGGACAGGATGTCGCCGTTCATGTTGGTCGTCACGATCACGTCGAACTGCTCGGGCCGCTTGACCAGCTGGTGCGCGCAGTTGTCGACGATGACGTGCCATGCCTCGATCTCTGGGTACTCGGGAGCGATCTCCTCGAACGTGCGCTTGAGCATCCCCTCGGTCAGCTTCATGATGTTCGATTTGGTTGCGCACGCGACGCTCGTGCGTCCCTCGGCACGCGCGAACTCGAAGGCCAGGCGCACGATCTTCTCGCAGCCCTTGCGGGAGATGATCTTGAGGCACTGGGCGACGCCGGGCGTCTGCATGTGCTCGATGCCGGCGTACAGGTCTTCGACGTTTTCTCGGACGACGACAAGATCGATCCCGCGGCCCGAGTATGGCGTCGGCACGCCGGGGAACTCGCGAGCGGGCCGGATGTTCGCGTACGTCTCGAAAAGCTTCCGAAGCGTGACGTTGGCGCTCTTCTCGCCGAATCCGACCGGTGTCTCCAGCGGGCCTTTCAGCGCCACGCGCGTGCGGGCGATGGAGTCGATCGTCTCCTGTGGCACACCGGACGGCAGGCCGCGCTTGAAGACCTCGGCGCCGGCCTGGCGCTCCTCCCACTCGATCGGCGCGCCCGACGCGTCGACGACTCGTCGGGCCGCGTTCACCACCTCAGGGCCGATGCCGTCGCCGGCGATGACGGTGACCGGTGTCCTTTCGTTCGCGCTCATGAGGGCGGAGCCTATCCGAGCCGCTTCGGGTGGGGTCCCAGGCGCGAGCGGTGTCCACTACGGCCGCTTTATTACGGCTGTTTATGGCATGTCTTGACTGGTGTAACTCATGGAAGCATCACGGCAAGCTGAGCTATACGATGCCTCGATCCCACCAGCCGAAGAGTGGGCGATAGGAGGTTTCACAACGTGAGTCGATGGCGCACGATCGCGCTGGCGTTGGCCGCGCTGGCGGTAGCGGGAGGGTGTGGCGGCTCCAGCGGGAGCAGTGATGACACGGGCGGGGGCGGTACGTCCGCCGCTCCGAAGGTGAAGGTTGGTCTCGTCACCGACATCGGCGGCCTCAACGACCGGAGCTTCAACTTCCTCGCCAACAAGGGTCTGCAGGACGCCGTGCAGCAGTTGGGCGTCGAAGGCCGTGTGCTCGAGTCGAAGTCGGATGCCGATTACATCCCGAACCTCGAGCAGCTCGTTACGCAGAAGTACGACCTCACGATCTCGGTCGGCTTCCTGATGGGCGACCAGACCAAGCAGGTCGCCGAGGCATTCCCGGATGCCAAGATGGCGATCATCGACTTCGCGTACGACCCGCCGGTGCCGAACATCGACGGCCTCGTCTTCAAGGAGCAGGAGGCCGGATATCTGGCCGGGTACCTGGCCGGCAAGATGACCAAGTCAGGGACGGTCTCGACGGTCGGCGGTCAGAAGATCCCGCCGGTCGACCACTACATCGCGGGCTTCCAGCAGGGTGCGAAGGATGCGAATCCCAGCATCAAGTTGCTGAACGGGTACTCGCAGGACTTCGTCGCACAGGCGAAGTGCAAGGAGATCGCCCTCGAGCAGATCGCGCAGGGCTCCGACGTCGTGTTCCAGGTCGCCGGCCAGTGCGGCCTCGGCGCCCTTGATGCGGCCAAGGAGAAGAGCGTCTGGGGCATCGGCGTGGACGCCGACCAGGCCTACCTCGGCGATCACATCCTGACCAGCGCGCTCAAGCGCGTCGACGTCGCGGTGTTCAACACGATCAAGTCGGTCGTCGATGGCACCTTCCAGGGTGGACAGGTGATCGTGTTCGGCCTGGCCGAGGACGGAGTCGGTATCGGCGAGGTGCACTCCTCGGTGCCGCAGGACGTCCTGGACGAAGTCGAGGCACAGAAGCAGAAGATCATCGACGGTTCGTTGGCCGTCAACGACACAGTGCCGTGAGATGGTGTGAGGTGCGGGCGGCACACGCCGCCCGCACCACCAGGTGATTTTAACGACGACGCCCCCCATCGCGAGCTGCGCGGCATCACCAAACGCTTCGGCGCCGTGGTGGCGAACGATCACGTGTCGCTCGACGTCCGCAGGGGGGAGGTACACGCCCTGCTGGGCGAGAACGGCGCCGGCAAGTCGACGCTGATGAACATCCTCTACGGGCTCTACCAGCCCGACGAGGGGGAGATCCTGCTGAACGGCGAGCCGGTCGCCATCCGCTCTCCCCGCCAGGCAATCGCCCATGGCATCGGCATGGTGCATCAGCACTTCATGCTGATCCCGGTGCTGACTGTGGCCGAGAACATCGTGCTCGACCGTGAGCCGAGGAAGGGGCCGTTCATCGACATGGACGAGGCTCGCCGGCGTGTCCGCGAGCTGTCCCGGTCGTTCGGCCTGGTGGTCGACCCCGACGCCCGAGTGGAGGAGATCTCCGTCGGCCAGCAGCAGCGCGTCGAGATCCTGAAGGCGCTCTACCGGGGGGCCGACATCCTGATCCTCGATGAGCCGACGGCGGTGCTGACACCGCAGGAGGCTCGGGAGCTGTTCGAAGTGATCCGGTCGCTCACGGCCGAAGGCAAGTCGATCATCTTCATCACCCACAAGCTGGGCGAGGTGCTACAGGTGGCCGACCGCATCACGGTCATCCGCCGCGGGCGCACCGTCGACACCGTGCCGGCGGCCGGGGCGACGCAGGAGGCGCTCGCCCGGCTGATGGTGGGCCGCGAGGTTGTGCTGCGCATCGAGAAGACCCCCGCTCAGCCCGGCGCCGCACTGCTCACCGTGAACGAGCTCGAGGTGACGGACGACCGCGACCTCCTGAAGGTGAAGGGGCTGTCGCTCGAGGTACGTTCGGGCGAGATCGTCGGCATCGCCGGGGTGGACGGCAACGGGCAGACCGAGCTCGTCGAGGCGATCGCCGGCCTGCGCAAGCCGGGCGGCGGACGGATCACCCTCGCGGGCACCGACATCACCGGCCGGGATGCCCGCGGTGCGCTCGACGCGGGGCTCGGCCATATCCCCGAGGACCGCCAGCGCCGGGGTCTCGTACTGGAGTTCACGCTGGCCGAGAACGTTGTCCTCCACGACTACAACCGAGAGCCGTTTTCCCGCTTCGGGTGGCTCTTCCCCAGCTGGATGCGTGTCCGCGCACGTGACTTGCTGGAGGAGTACGACGTTCGCGGCGGCGATCCCGACACGCCCGCCGGGGCGCTCTCGGGAGGCAACCAGCAGAAGGTGGTCGTGGCCCGCGAGGTGGCGCGCGACCCGGCGCTCCTGATCGCGGCGCAACCGACTCGTGGCCTCGACGTGGGCGCGATCGAGTTCGTGCACCGCCGCCTGGTCACGGAGCGAGACAGCGGGCGGGGGATCCTGCTCGTGTCGCTCGAGCTCGACGAGATCCTCGCGCTGTCCGACCGCATCCTCGTGCTCTACGAGGGCGTCATCGTCGGTGAGTACGGGCCGAGCGTCAGCGCCGAGGAGCTCGGCGTCGCCATGCTGGGCGGCACGAAGGAGGCGGTGGTGTGAGGACGGCCTGGCGGATCGCCGTGCGGTTCCAGGGCATCGTCGTGCCGGTTGCCGCCACCGTCTTGGCCTTCCTGATCGGCGGCCTGGTCGTCGCCGCGACGGGACACAACCCGATCACCGCCTACCGGGCGATCTTCGACGGCACCGGGCTGAACTATCTGTTCCCGTGGACGACGGAGGAAGACCGCCTGTTTGCGGCCCGCAACCTCCAGCAGACGCTGATCATCTTCACGCCCCTCGTGTTCACGGCACTCGCGGTTGCGTTCGCGTACCGCTGCGGGATGTTCAACATCGGCGGCCAGGGCCAGTACTGGGTCGGGCTGATGGCAGCGCTGTACGTCGGCTCCAACTTCGAGTCGATGGGCCAGCTGCCCCACGTGTTGCTGGCGATGGTGGCCGCCGTGGCGGCCGGAGCGATCTGGGGCGGGCTCGCCGGTGTGATGAAGGCCGTCTCCGGCGCGCACGAGGTGATCTCGACCATCATGCTGAACTGGATCGCCATCTTCGGCGGTAAGTACCTGTTCGAGCTGGGCGGGCCGCTGCAGGGCCCTGAGCCGTCCATCCCGCGCTCCGATACGGTGGTCGACTCGGGCAAGCTTCCGGCGATCTGGGGCAACCTCCAGCCCTTGCACGCCGGTGTGTTCCTGGCGCTGGTCGCGCTGGTGGTGTACTGGGTGCTGATCAACCGCACCACCCTTGGCTATGAGGTCCGCGCGGTGGGCCACAACCCCGACGCCGCTGCCTACGGTGGAATCAACGTCTCGCGCAACCAGGTGCTTGCGCTCGCCATCTCCGGGGCCTTCGCGGGGATGGGCGGAGCGACGGACATCCTCGGCTGGCAGTTCGCGATCGCGACCAACGTGTTCGACGTCGGGCAGCTTGGCTTCATCGGCATCGCGGTTGCGCTGCTGGGCCGAAGCGGCGCCGTCGGCATCATGTTCGCGGCGCTGCTCTTCGCCGGGCTCCAGGTCGGCACCTCGACCCGGCAGCTCGATCCGACCGTGTTCCCCCCAGAGCTGGCCGGCAACCTCGCGACCATCATCCAGGGGCTGATCATCCTCTTCGTCGGCGCCGAGTTCCTGATCGTGCTGCTGTGGCGGAGAAGCGGAGGCCGCTTCGGCCGCCGTCCGCCGATCGAGCCGGAGGCTGCGCCGAAGGTGAACCTGTGACCGTGCTGGTCGGCGACGTCCGCGATCGGCCCGCCAGGTCGGCCGGCCTCGTGGGGGTGGGGCTGGGACTGCTCGCGCTCTGGTCGGCGCTGCCGCCGTTCTCGATCGCGTGGCAGGGCCTGCCGCTGGTGCTCGGCCTGGGAGGGATCGCCGCCGGCATCTGGTCGCTTCGGGAGGGAGGCGAGCGAAAGCTCGCGGTCTGGGCAATCGTGACCGCGCTCGTGGGGACGCTGACGGCGCTGTGGGCGCAAGGGGTCGACCGGGAGGCGCTCGACAACGTGGTCAACGCCGGGCTGGTCGCGGCGACGCTGCGATTCGCAACGCCGCTGGCGTTCGCCGCGCTGGGCGGCATCTTCTCGGAGCGCTCCGGGGTTGTGAACATCGGGCTCGAAGGGATGATGTTGACCGGGGCCTTCTTCGGCGTGTGGGGCTCCGCCTCCAGCGGGTCGTGGGTGATCGGCCTTCTGGTCGCGATGGTCGCCGGAGGCGTGCTGGCCGCGATCCACGCCGTGGCGTCGATCCACCTGCGGGCCGACCAAATCGTCAGCGGCACCGCGGTCAACTTCATCGGCCTCGGTGTGACCGGGTACCTGTACCGCGATGTCTACGGCGATCAGGGCACTCCGGCCGACCTCTCCCGTGTGCCCGACGTGAAGCTGCCGTTGATCGAGGACATCCCGTTCTTCGGAGATGTGTTCGGCCAGCTGAACCTGCTGATCTGGGTGATGCTGGCGCTGCTGGTGGTCTCCCACCTCGCGCTGTTCCGCACCCCGATCGGCCTGCGGCTGCGGGCCGTCGGCGAGCATCCGCGGGCAGCCGACACGGTCGGCATCCCGGTCTACGCAGTGCGGTACGCAGCCGTCATCCTGTCGGGGATGCTGGCCGCGCTCGGCGGGGCGTACATCACCGTCGGGTTCGTCGGCTCGTTCAGCGAGAACATCACAGCCGGCGCCGGGTTCATTGCGCTCGCTGCTGTGATCTTCGGCAAGTGGCGCCCCTACGCCGCGTTCGGCGCCTGCCTGCTGTTCGGCTTCTCGAACGGCCTCGCGCAGCGTCTGCAATCGGAGGCGGACATCTCGGCGAACCTGCTCTCCACCCTGCCGTACATCCTGGCGCTGATCGCGTTGGTCGGGCTGATCGGGCGCTCGCGGCCACCGGCGGCGGTGGGCCGGCCGTACCTGAAGGACTAGGCAGCCTGGCTGCCGGCGGCGCCGCCGCCGTTCTCGCGCTTGATGAAGCTGATCTGGCCGTTTGTCTCGAGCACGGCGAACCGCACGTCGCCGAGCGAGGCGATTCCCTGCATCCGCGCGGCGGCCCGGAGCTCGCCGTGCGTGATCCGCTCGCGTCTGAGGTTCCGGTCGATCGGACGGCCGTCCTCGACGATGACCACCGGCTCGCCATCGAGCAACGGCCGGATGGGCGGCACCCGGAAGCTGAGGTACGACACGAGCACGGTCAGCAACGCGAGCGTCGAGACGACGATCACGGCGCCGGTCACGGAGTAGTCGTCCTGGGTCACCCCCTGCTGGACGAGGTCGCCGATCACCACCAGGACGATCAGGTCGAACGGCTCCAGGGAGCTCAGCTCACGCCGGCCGACCAGCCGCGTGATCACCAGGATGAAGACGAAGATCGCGACGGTGCGGAAGACCAGATCCATCAGGGATACACCGTGAATGTCCGGTCGATTCGGGCAAGCGGCGTCGTGCCGTCTCGCAGCTCCAGATGCTGTGTGCGCCGATCGACCGTGGTCGGGTTGACCTGGTACTGGAGGTACACCACGAGCCGGCCGTCCGCCTCGACCGGCGGAAACGAGAGCTCGAGCCCGTCCGGGCCCCACTGCTCGTCGCTCGGCGAAGGCTCCACAGTGTTCAGGGTGAGGCCCTCCAGCCAGCCGTCACCGAGGATCAGCCTCGGCTGCTGGATCGCGCTCGACGGATCGATGGTGACGCGCACCTGGAAGATCACGCCGCCCCGCCCCGCTTCCGGAGAGAGCACCGACATCCGCACCCCGGGCCCGGTGGCGACCGCCTCCGTGGGCGACTGGCCGAACGTGTTCAGCAGTGCGGCGATCGGGATCAGTGTCAGCAGCGCGATGCCGGCGCGTCTGACCCACGGCTCGCGATCGCGACCGCGGAGGTCGCGATGCCGATCGAGGTCGAGCCCCATGTCTTCGGCCATCGACCGCGATGATGCCACCGGCCTCGGACGCGATCGGCGGCGAAAGCCAGGCGCCCAGTGATGAGAAATCCCCCGAACAGGTGACGAAGAGCGACCGCGAACGGTCGATATGGGCTTTGGCCCGACTCCATCGCAATCTCGTTTGCAAACCGGGTCGACCCCGTTTCGACGTTTCACTCCCCACGGCCAGCGACCGCTCGTCCCAGCGGCGCCGGAGGTTCCCAATGGAAGCAGCATTTGTGAGCGGTCCACGTCCGAGCGCCGACGCCGCGGAAGCACTGTGGCGCCGGTGGCACGATCACCAGGACACGGCCGCGCGTGACCGCTTGGTGCTGAGCTACGCGCCGATGGTCAAGTACCTCTCCTACCGCAAGATGCGCGAGTTGCCGGCCCACTGCGACGTTGACGACCTGATCTCGTCCGGGCTGCTAGCGCTGATGGCTGCGGTCGACCGTTTCGACCCTGAGAAGGGCGCGACCTTCGAGCAGTACGCCTGGACGCGCGTGTCCGGCGCGATCGTCGACGAGCTTCGCCGGATGGACTGGGCGCCGCGCTCGCTTCGACGCTCCGGACGTTCGATCGAGCGCGCCCGCGAGCGGTGGCAGAGCCGCCACGGCCGAACACCGAACGAACAGGAGCTGTCCGGCGAGCTCGAGATGTCGGTCGACGAGCTGCGGCAGGCGTTCGACGGTCTGTCGCGTGCCGACGTGCTGTCACTGAACACGCCGACCCGTCGTGAGGATGACGCCACGGCGATCGAGGTGGGCGACACGGTGGAGGCGCCTCCCGGCATCGACGACCCGGAGCTGACGGCCCTGGCGCGGGAGCGCGCCGACGTTCTGCGGGCCGCCGTCTCCTCGCTGAACGAACGCGAGCAGCAGATCGTCCGGCTGCTCTACGTCCACGGCCTCCAGGGAGCTGAGATCGGACGGATCCTCGGTGTCTCGGAGTCGCGCGTCTCGCAGCTTCTGTCGACGATCCGGCGCCGCCTCAAGGAGCGCATCGAGGCGTACGACACCGGCGTCGAGTCGCTGTCCCGCGCCGCCTGACGCCTACCGAGGAACGCGCGGCACGCAGAGCAGCTCGAGCGCATCCCGGCCCGCAAGGCAGGCCGCCACGCGCCCGTGGGCGTCGACGACCTCCACCCGGACCGTGCCCGCGGCAGCGTCAGCGTCTATCCGAAGCGTCAGATCGCGCTCTTCCAGACCGGCGATCAGCGATGCCGCGGCAAGGCACTCCGCTCGCACGTGGCGGGGCGGCTCAGCAGGGGCCGTGGTCAGGCGATGGTTGGTCACCGAGCCGCTCCGTTTCGCTGGGGGGACAGGCCATCTGGGGTGGCTATCGGCTCGGTTCTTTCCGAGTTGAGGTTGACAGGCTATCTCTGCTTCGCGGCGGACCAGGCAACGGCCGCGGGGCACCCGTGTTGTGGTTGCGTTGAGTTCCGCAGGTAGGCCGGTCGCACCGCTAGAATGGAACCCGTCGTGTTGGGCGCGTGCCAACCCGCGAGGTGCCGCAGCAGGTTGCGATTCAGCCCTGCTGCTTCAGCGGCCGATAACGCGCACACGACACACCCGTGTTCCCGAGCCCGGAGCCGATGAGTACACCTGCCCGCAAGATTTCCGCTGTTCCACCTCCTGCCCCGAGGCCCGCTGTCTCGGACGAGCAGGCGCTCGACCTCTACTACTGGATGGTTCTCACCCGCGCCACCGAAGAGCGGGCACTGAATCTCTATCGCCAGGGCAAGCTGCCGGGGAGCTACTACACCGGCCGTGGCCAGGAAGCGATCTCGATCGGCATGGCGATGCCACTTCGCCACGGCCGCGACGGCGACTGGCTCTCGCCCTGGATCCGCGACCTCGGGTCATATCTCGTCCACGGCGTCCCCGTATGGCGCATCTTCGCCCAGTTCATGGGTAAGGCGGGCTCGACGACGCGGGGCAAGGATGGCAACCTCCACATCGGCGGGGAGGAGTGGAACATCCCCTGTCAGGTGTCGCACATGGCCGACATGATCCCGCTGACGGTCGGAGCGGCGCTCGCGTATAAGCAGCGCGGTGAGGATCGTGTGGCTGTGACCTCCTTCGGCGATGGCGCGACGTCACGCGGCGACTTCCACGAGGGCCTCAACATCGCTGCCGTGCTCGAGGTCCCGGCGGTGTTCGTGGCCGAGAACAACCGGTGGGCCTACACGACGCCGATCACGAAGCAGACCAAGGTCACCGATCTCTACAAGAAGGCGCTCGGCTATGGCATTCCGGCGGTCGAGGTGGACGGCAACGATGTGCTCGCCGTCTTCTCGGCGGTGCGCGAGGCGGTCGAGGCGGCCCGCGGAGGTGGCGGGCCGCAATTCGTCGAGTGCAAGACGTACCGCATGGCCGGCCATGCCGCGCACGACAAGTACGAGAGCTACATGCCGATGGAGCTGCTAGCCGAGTGGTCGGACAAGGATCCGCTGAAGCGGCTCGAGCAGACGCTCCTCGACGAACGCCAGATCGATGAGCAGCGGCTCGAGACGGTCCGCACGCGAGTGCGCGACGAGGTGGCCGAGGCCGTCGAGCGAGCCGAGGCCGACGGCTATGCCGATCCGCGTGAGGCGCACCAGGGTGTATTCGCCGAGGACGGGTGGGGCGGATTCGACACGAAGGATGCCAATGGCTGAGCTGACGTATCTCGAGGCCATCCGGGCCGCGATGCACGACGAGATGGAGGTCGACGACCGCGTCTTCGTGCTGGGTGAGGACGTCGGCATGCAGGGCGGCGCCTTCGGCGCCACCAAGGAGCTGCAGCAGCGGTTCGGCGAGCTGCGGTCGATCGACACGCCGGTGGCCGAATCGGGCATCGTCGGAGTCGCCGTCGGCGCAGCGATGGCCGGGCAGCGGCCGATCGCCGAGATGCAGTTCGCCGACTTCGTGTCCTGCGCCTTCGACCAGCTCGTGACCTGCGCTGCCAAGATGCATTACCGGATCGGCTGGGCGGTGCCCATGGTCGTTCGCTGCCCCAATGGCGGCGGCGTCGGTGGCGGGCCGTACCACTCCGAGAACGTCGAGGCGTGGTTCCACCACCATGCCGGCCTCAAGATCGTCTGCCCGGCGACGGCAACTGACGCCTATGGCCTGCTCCGATCCGCGATCCGCGACCCGAACCCGGTCGTGTTCTGCGAGCACAAGTTTCTCTACCGGCGCGTGAAGGAAGAGGTCGAGACCGGGGCCGCCAGTGGGCAGTTGGTGCCGATCGGCAAGGCGGCTGTGCGCCGTGAGGGCACGGATCTGACCATCGTCACATACGCGTCCACCGTGCAGCTCGCGCTGGCAGTGGCCGAAACGATGGCGGCCGGCGGAGTCTCCGTGGAGGTGGTCGACCTTCGTACTCTGGTGCCGTTCGATCGCGACACCGTGCTCGACTCGGTTCGTAAGACCGGGAAGGCGCTGATCGTGCACGAGGACAACCTCACCGGCGGGTTCGGCGGCGAGGTGGCGGCGATCATCGCGCAGGACGCATTCGAGCATCTCGATGCCCCCGTCAGGCGTGTTGCCGCCCTCGATACGCCCATTCCGTTCGCGCCCCCGCTGGAGCGTGAATATCTGCCGCTCGAGGATGACATCCTCAATGCGGCGCGCGACCTTGCCGACTACTAGACATAGCCCCTTCAAAAGAGGGGTGTAGCGCCTGTGCTATGCGCTACGGGGTCTAATCGTTTTGCGCTTTTGGTCGTATAATCGCCCAAAGGCTTCGAGGGAAAAGGGGCGCGCCGAACGTGCGGTTCCGCCATAAGCTGTCAATCGTGCTGGTCGGACTGGCGCTCGTTCCGCTGGTCGGCGCCGGCCTGATCGTGCAGGCGCTGCTCGCTCGCGACGAGGTCGAGCAGGTCGACACGAAACTCGCCGCCGGCGCCGCCGGGGCTGCCACCGCGTACACCGCGCAGCTCAACTCTGCCAGCCTGCTCGCTGCCCAGATCGCCGGGCGGCCCGACGTCGCGCGCGCGTTCCGTCTCCGTGACCGGAGCGCAGTCACCCTGGGCGAGCTTCCCGAAGGATTCCGCGTGGCCCTCGTGGACGATCGCGGCGTGCTGCTCGGATCGCTCCCAAAGGGGCCGGCCTGGACGACGACGGCCGAGCTGGTTCCGCCCATTCGCCACCGCCGCGTGATCGTGTGGATTCCGCTCGGCACGCAGTTGCTCGCCCGCGTGGTCGAGTCGATTCCCACCGCCGAGAGCGTTGGTGTGGCGCTCGTGGTCGACGGCCGGGCCATCGCCGGCATCGCGGCTCCGACCGGGCCGGCAAGCGATCTGCAGCCGGGGACGACCACCGATGCGACCATCGGCGGCACGGAAGTCCGCGCCCAGGCCGTCCCGGTGGCGGGCCCGGACGGCGAGGCCCTGATCGTGACGACCTATCCGAAGGCGCGCATCACCGACCGCATCGACTCGCTGCGGTTGCGGCTGCTGATTCCGCTCGCACTGCTGGCGGGGCTGGTGGTGGTCTTTGCGCTGCTTGCCGCAGATCGGATCTCCCGCGCGCTCACCGACCTGTCGCAGCGCGCCCTTGGCCTCGTGCGCAGCGACCATACGCCGCCACCCTCAGGCGGTGACGAGCTGCAGGAGTTGGGAGCCGCTCTCGACACGATGTCGAGCGAGCTCACCGAGCGCATGTCCGAGCTCGAGAACGAGCGAGCCCGGCTGAAGTCGACCCTCACCCGATACGGCGAGACACTGGCCGCGACACACGATATGCGCGCGCTGCTCTCCGCCGTCCTCGAGACTGCAATGCAGGCGACCAACGCCCGCGGCGGGCGGCTGCTGCTCTATGCACCCGACCGCGGCGACGCCACCGAGCAGGTGCGGATGGGCACCGCACGCGGCTCTCGCGCCGACCTGCCGATGGTGGTCTCTGCCGGCAGCGGCATGGAGGGCATGGTGCTGACGACCACGGAGCCGCAGGTGTCGTCCTCACCGCGGCCGATGGTCGCCGTGCCGATCGAGCGCGAGCACAAGCTGCTCGGTGTGCTGACCGTGGTGGATCACGAGGAGGGCGAGTTCCTGCGCGACGACGTCGAGACGCTCGCCGGCCTCGCCAACCAGGCCGGCGTCGCGATCGAGAATGCGCGCCTGCACCTACAGGTCGAGCAGCAGGCCATCACCGACCCGCTCACCGGCCTCGCCAACCGGCGACAGTTCTTCGACACGCTTGAGCGCGAGTTCGAGCGCGCGCAGCGGTTCGGCACGCCCCTCTCGCTGATCATGCTCGACATCGACAACTTCAAGCAGATGAACGACGTCCGCGGCCACCTGGCCGGCGATGCGGTGCTCCACGGCACGGCGGGGACGATCGAGGGCCTGATCCGTGAGATCGACCTGGCGGCCAGGTACGGCGGCGAGGAGTTTGGTGTGTTGCTGCCCCAGACGAATCTCGAGGGTGCCAAGAACCTCGCCGAGCGACTGCGCGAAGCCGTCTCCCTTCGAGTCGTGATGTTCGGGGAGGACCAGATCAACGGCGTCACGGCCAGCTTCGGCGTTGCCTCCGGGCCGCGCACGAACGCCGATCACCTCGACCTGGTGGCACGTGCCGATGCGGCGCTCTACCGCGCGAAGCGCGCGGGAAAGAATCGTGTCGAAGTCGACGAGCCAGGGGGTACAACATGAGGCATCCGGGCCAGACTGCTAGGCTTCCGCGGCTCGTTTGTGTGACTGACCATCGACCGGAGGGTGTGCATGACGGGGAGTAACGGCTCGCTGTTCTCATCGGTAATCGAGGACCATCTCGCGCTGAAAAGGAAGAACAGCCTGCTCGACGACGACATGCCGCTCGAGCAGTACATCGGCGACGATCCCTTCCAGAACCATCCGCTGTTCAAGTCAGAGGACGAGGCGCGGCGCGAGGAAGAGGAGACGGGGGAGCACCCGGCCGTTTCCCTCGAGATTCCACCCGACACGCTCAGCATGCCGGTTGTCGAGGCAGGCTCGCGCGACGGCGCGCAGAGCTGGATGGAAACACAGACAGAGCCCGACTTCCGCTGGGATTAGTCCGAGCGGTCGCGACGCACGTCAGCTTCGCCGAACCTCGAAGCTGAACACGTCCGGGCGGTTGTAGTGGCCGGCGGGGTCGAATCGCTGACGGTCAGCGGCCAGCCGGTCCGGATCGAGCTCGGCGTGGAGGATGCCCGGTTCGTCCCACAGCGGGCCGGCGAGATAGGTGCCGTCAGGCGCGACAATCGCCGAGCCGCCGCGGTCCATCAGGTCGGGGCCGTCTGCCAGGGGCACCTCCGGCGGGTGTGACGATGCGCGCTGCAGCACGCATGCGGTCATGACGTAGCAACGCGACTCACGAGCGATGTGGCGCATCGACTCCTGCCAGCCGTCACTGGTGTCGGCCGTTGGCGAGAGCAGGATCTCGAGCCCGTCCGCGTAGAGCGCGAAGCGCGCCAGCGGCATGAAGTTCTCCCAGCAGATCAGGCCGCCGACGCGGCCGAACGGCGTCGATACCGTCTGCAGCCCCTCGCCGGATCCAAGGCCCCAGACCAGCCGCTCATGGTTCGTCGGCATCAGCTTCCTGCGGTGCAGCGCCAGAGAGCCGTCCGGGGCATGCACGAGCAGCGTGTTGAACAGCGTCCCGCCGGCGCGCTCGTTGACGCCCGTGGCAAGCCACACGCCATGCTCGAGCGCTATGGCGCCGAGGCGGTCGCAGGCGTCGCCGGGCACCTCCACGGCCTCGCGCATCAGGCGCGCGAACGTCGCCCGCGCGGCGGGGTCGGAGCCGGCGGCAAGCAGCCGCACCCAGCGATTGGAGGGGTAGCAAGGCACGAACGCTTCCGGGAAGAGCACCAGCCGAGCCCCTGTTGCAGCGGCTTCGCCAGTGAGCTCCGCGACGCGGTCGATCGTGGCCTCCCGGTCGAGGATCACCGGTTCGGCCTGGACGCAAGCAACGGTTACGGGCTCGTGCACCCGCGCACCCTAGCCCGTGCCGAGCGCACTTCGCATGCCTCCAAGCCGCAGCCGAACGATTGCATCGGCTGCGTCGGCGCTCGGCGCATACCCGGTGACGGCCGCAACGAACTCGTCACGGTCGAGTGCCAGCAGCCGCGCGGCGCTGCGCGCGCGCACGGTCGCAGTCCTGGGTACGTCGCGGACGAGCGCGATCTCGCCGAAGAACGCCGCCGGCCCGAGATCCGCCACCGAGGCGCCGCCGGTCACGACTTCGAGCTCCCCATCCTCGATCAGGTAGAAGCGGTCGCCCGGCTCGCCCTCCCTGATCACGACCTGGCCCGGTTCGACCGAGACCGGGTCGAGCAGCCGTGCGAGCCGCTCCAGCGTCGGCTCGGGCAGGAGGGCCATGAACGGGATGCCGCGCAGCAGCTCCACGCGCTCGGGGTCCACCGCCTCGTGGTCGATGCGCCGAAGCAGCGGCCAGGCGAGCGCGGTGCAGATCGGGAGGATGCAACCCGTGATCACGAGGGTGGCGCGGATGCCGAACAGGTCGATCAGCGCCGGCGCGAGCGCCGCTCCCAGGCCGTAGGTGGCGACGAACACGCTCTCCAGGGCACCGAGCACGCGGCCGAGCACCTGGTCGGGAACGACCCGCTGGAGGAGCGTCAGCCCGGCAACGTCCACGAGCGTGTTGCCGATCCCCACCACCGCGAGCATGACCGCCGCGACGACCGGGTCGACCAGCACCGCGATGAACGCGATCGGCGCCCCCCACGCAAGCAGTCCGAGCGAGAAGTCGGATGCGAGCCGGCCACGTCCCACGAGGGCGAACGCGGCGACGCTGCCCAGCAGTCCGCCGACCCCGATCACGGCGTTGAGCGTGCCGACGCCGGACTCGCCCATGTCGAGCAACTCGAACGCCATCACCACGATCAGCACCGTCAGCATCCCTGAGACAAGCGTCTGGACGCCGAAGAGGCCGATCAGCACTCGGAGCCGTACGTCGGCGGCGATCGCGCGTACGCCGGCCGTCAGCTCATGCCAGAACCCAACCGGTTCCGGTGCCTCCTGCTCCGCCTCGATCGCTTCATCCGCCTCGATCGCCTCATCCGCCGACCTGTCCGGGCGGATCCCGAGCACCAGCGCCGCCGACCAGAGGAACGTCACGGCATCGAGGGCGAAGACCGTTGCAACGTTCGTGCCGGCGAGCAGTGCACCGCCGAGCGCGGGGCCGATGAACATCCCGGCGCTGTCGATGGTGCTCGTGACGACGTTCGCGGCCGTCAACTCCTGCGGGGTCCGGGTCAGCGACGGCAGCATTGCAGTCTGCGCGGGCTGGAAGGCGGTCGACGCGACGAGCGGTGCCAGCGACAGGGCGTACACGAGCAGGGCCGGACCGTCTGTCGCAGCCACCGCCGCAGCGCCGGCGACACCGATGGCGGATGACGTGTCGCATCCGATCATCACCGCCCTGCGGGGATACCGGTCGGCGAGCAGTGAGGCGAACGGCGCCGCGGCCGCACCGACGAGGCTTCGCACCAGAGCCACCAGACCGACCGCCGCTGCGCCCCCCTGGCCGTAGGCGTAGACCGCCAGGGCAATGGTGAAGGCCCAGTCTCCGATGACGGAACCGGCGAACGCGAGCTCGAGCCGGCGCAGTGACCGGTTGGCAAACGCGGCGCCAAATGCGCGGCCGGACTCGCGGATTCGGGAGAGCATCCGCGCCAGCTTTTCAGATCTCTTGCGTTTTTGATGCGGAGTGGGAAGATTCAGTCAGTCCGCGACGTCTTGTACTCGACGTGGCGGAACCCGACTGCTCAGGAGGACACATGGATCCCCAGGACCGCGAGAGGCACAAGCAGAACGAAGAGCCCGACGTTGAGGCGCACAGGCGGAAGCACCTGACCGAGGACGCCCCGAAGGACGAGACCGAGAAGGACGAGCCGGACGTCGAGGCGCATCGCATCAGGCACATCTAGCTTCAAGATTTTTCCGCCAACGCACGAGGGGCCCGGTCTTGCCGGGCCCCTCGTGCGGTTTAACGCGGTAGATCAGCGCCCGTTGTTTGCCTCGAGGACGTCCGCAAGGCCCTCGAGCAGCCGCTGCGCTGCCTCGGAGCGCTTCCCCTCGAGCCCGTCCAGGGCCGCCGCGATCCTCGCCACGGCGGTCAGCCGGCTATCCGCTCCCTGCAGCGCCTCGCGTGCCCGTCCGGCGCGCGCCAGCAGGTCGAGGGCGATCGCCGCCTGGTTTGCGAACAGCCCGAGCAGGTCCATCTCCATCAGGGTGAAGCCGGCGCGGGCCGGGCGGTCGAGCACCTCGAGCACGCCCAGTGATCGCTCCTCGTGCAGCAGCGGCACGGCCATGATGCCCTTCGGCACATATCCGGTGTCCGAGGCGACATCGGCCGCGAACCGCGGATCCGCCGAGACGTCCTCGATCACCAGCGGCTGCCTCGTCACCAGCACCCACCCGGCGATGCCGGTGCTCGACGGGAAGCGCCGTCCGATCAGGTTGTCCTCGCCGGATCCCGCAACGGTGGCGAACACCAGCTCGTCCGTGTCCTCGTCGTACAGGAAGATCGATGCCGCCTTGGCACCGAAGATGGCACGCGCGGTCTCAGCGACCGAGCGCAGCAGCTCCTTGTGGGCGTCCTCGGTCGCAAGCACTCCGGCCGCCACGGCGGCCGCGAGCCGGTCGTCGCTCATCCCTCACCCCCAACGTTCGATGCTGTCGAATGCAGCACGCTCTTCAGCTGGAACTGCGTCAGCTCCGGATGCTTGCCGAGGATCAGCGCGCAGATGCCCGACAGGTGCGGCGTCGCGAAGCTGTTGCCGCTGCAGCGAAGCGTTCCGCCGCCGATCCAGGCGACGTCCAGGTCGAGCCCGGGCGCGAAGAACTCCACTGGCGGGTTCGGGTTGTAGAAGAACGTGTGGCCGCCCGCGCGGTCATGGCTTCCCACCGACAGCACCGACGAGAACTTCCATGGAAAGCTCTCGACGGGCATGTTGTGCGCCGAGGCGACGATCAGGCTGCGTCGGAAGTACGCCTCGTCGGCGAGCTCGTGCAACACCTCGGCGAACTGCTTCTTGGTGGTGGAGAGGCTCATGTTGATCACGTCGAAGCCCTGCCCGATCGCCCATCGCAAGCCGGCAAGCAGCACCGGGCCGCTGCCGGTGTAGCCCGCCCCCAGCACACGGACGCTGTGGATCTCGCAATCCGGCGCCAGGCTGCGCACGATGCCGGCGCACGCGGTGCCGTGACCGCACAGGTCGCCCTCCGTGTCGGTCACGACCTCGCCCGTCTCGGCGTCGGCGATGGTCACCGCCGACTGCACCTCGCCCACCAGTGGGTGGCCGGCCTCGACGCCGCTGTCGACAATCGCCACCCGCACGCCCCTGCCAATCGAGCCGCCCCAAGCCCAATCCCGGGTGATGGGCGTCGGCCAGCGTCCGGGGACGGTCAGCCGTTCCGCCTTGTCTGCCGTGAGGCTCCACGCGGGGAGAAGCTCTTCGCTGTCGGCGGCGTCCGTCACAAACGATCGCGGAGATGGGCTACGAGGACCGGGTCGAGCTCAACGCCCGCCCGCTGGAGGGCGCCTTCCAGATCTGCCAGCAGCTCGGCCCGGAAGGTCGCATCGGTTGCAGCCAGTGCGGCGATCTGGTCGATCGCGCGCCGGGTTGCGGGCAGCCGTACAGCCGCCTCCACCCAGGCTTCCGGCGCCGGGGGAAGAGCCCGCAGCAGCCGTCCGATGTGCTCCTCGTCGTAGGTCATCTCAGTGCTCATGACGGGCCGGAGGCCGGTTGTCTTCCCTCGAGTTGCTCACGAAGCTTGGCGAGGCACCGCGAGATGCGGCTGGCGATTGTGCCGGCCGGCAGCCCGAGCGCGTTCCCGATGGTGGCATAGCTCTCGTCGCGCGCAAAGAAGCGGTCGAGGATCTCCCGGCACGCCTCCGGCAGGCGCAGCAGCGACTCCCGCACCGCCAGTGCATCATCGAGCCGCTCGAGCGTCTCGTCGACATGCGGGTCGGCGGGCTCCTCCTCGATCGACTCGCGCGTCGCGGCACGGAGCCGGTCGACGCAAAGCCGGCGGGTGAGCTGTCCGATCCAAGGCCGGATCGCGTTGTCGTCCCGGAGGTCTCCGAGGCGCTCGTAGGTGCGCGTGAAGACGTCCTGGAAGACGTCCTCGGCGTCGGTCGGCGAAAGGCGGTAGGCCTGCTGGGAGATGGCATACACGTAGCGCGAGAACCGTTGCACCAGCGCTGCCCAGGCTTCGTCGTCGCCCGCCCGGCAACGTGCTACGAGGCCCGCGTCCGACAGGTCGTGCATCGGCGTCGTGCGCGGGGCGCTCATGTCCAGGCGTCCTCCCTGGCGACGGCGACGGCGAACTCTCCGGCGCTGTCGGCCATGCGGCGCGCCTCGGACACGCGGCTGTCGTCGGAGCGGCTGAGCAGGTTGATCTCGACCAGGTGCGCTGACGCCTTCGCCGACGCGGCTGCGAGCATCGCTGCGACCACCATGTCGGCGTGATGGGTCTGGTCGCAGTGGCGCGCGGTGTCGAGCGCCAGCGCGGCGGTGTCGGAGGACGTGCGGGCGAGCTCCAGAGCCGCCTGCGCGGCCGGCGGTAGCGCCGCGGCGATGCGGTCGCTGTCGCCTTCGGCGAGCGACTGCATCGCGGTCTCATATGACGCTTCCAACGTCGCGCTGATGTCCCGGAGCCGGAGCGCAAGCGCCGAGGCCTGCGCGATCGCGCCTCCAGCCTCTGGCCAGACGTCCCTCGACCGGCGTGCGGCCTTGATCACGAGTGCGGCGGCGAGCTCTGCCGTCACCGCCGCTGCGGAACCCGCGGCCGGCGTCCGATCGGCTGAGGCAACCCGTGTCAGGAGCTCATCCATGCGCCGAGCGTACCATCGCGGCTGTGAGGCGCAACGGCGGGCTGACACGGGTTCGCGACCAGTCTTTCACCACATCGTCACATGATTGGTCGCTACGATCGGCTCATGAGCGTTGACGACTCCACCGTTGCCGAAGCCGGTTTGGCTCCCGATGAGCGGCTGATCAACCGGGAGCGGTCGTGGCTCGACTTCAACGCGCGCGTCCTGGAGCTGGCTGCCGATCCGGCCAATCCACCGCTCGAGCGGGTGCGCTTCTGCTCGATTGTGTCGTCGAACCTGGACGAGTTCTTCATGGTCCGCGTCGCCGGGCTGCTGCGCCAGGCGGGCGCCGGGCTCGGTGTCCGATCGGCCGATGGCCGTACACCGCAGGCGACGCTCGTCGACATTCGCGCCCGCGCCCTCGAGCTGATGCAGCGTCAGTCACGCCTGTGGCACGACGAGCTCGTGCCGGAGCTGGAGCGTCAGGGCATCCACGTGACGGGGATCGAGGGCTGCAGCGAGGATGAGCTCTCCGAGCTTGCGGGGCGCTTCGACGCCGAGGTGTACCCCGTGCTGACACCACTCGCGGTCGGCCCCGGCCAGCCGTTCCCGTACATCTCCGGGCTGTCGCTCAGCCTCGGCGTCTTCGTCCGTGAGCCGGACGGGGGAGAGGAGCGATTCGCGCGCGTGAAGGTGCCCGAGGTGCTGCCGCGGTTCATCTCGGTGGGCGACCGCCAGGTGCTGATCCCGCTCGAGGACGTGATCGCTCATTTCCTCTCGTGGCTGTTCCCCGGCATGGAGATCGTGGAGCACGCCGCCTTCCGTGTCACACGCGATGCCGACTTCGACGTGTCCGACGAGGCAGACGACCTGCTGGAGGCTGTCGAGTCGGAGCTGCGAAGGCGCCGGTTCGGCGACGCCGTCCGGGTGGAGGTCTCGAGTGCGATGAGCGAGGCGATGGTGCAGCAGTTGAAGGACGGCCTCGGCGTGTCCTCGGAGCAGATCTATGCGGTGGACGGGATGCTCGATCTCGCAGACCTGTCCCGCATTGCCGATCTCGACCGCCCCGACCTCCGCTTCGAGCCGTGGCTCCCCGTCACTCGCTCACGCCTGACGCCGTCGGCCGGGCGCCGTGACCTGTTTGCCGAGGTGCACCGCTCCGACATGCTCGTCCACATGCCGTACGACTCCTTCGCGACATCCGTCGAGTCGTTCGTCCGCGCGGCGGCCAAGGATCCGGATGTCGTGGGCATGAAGACGACGGTCTATCGCACCAGCGACGACTCGGCGCTTCTGCCGGCCCTGATCGACGCCGCCGAGGAGGGCAAGCAGACCGTCTGCCTGGTCGAGCTGAAAGCGCGGTTCGACGAGCGGCGCAACATCGAGTGGTCGCGGGCGATGGAGCAGACAGGGGTGCACGTGGTGTACGGGTTCGCAAACCTCAAGATCCACGCCAAGATGACCCTGGTCGTGCGCCGTGAGGGCGACTCGCTGCATCGCTACGCGCATATCGGGACCGGCAACTACAACGCGGTCACGGCGCGGCTCTACGAGGACTTCGGGCTGTTCACCGACGACGAGGCCATCACCGCCGACCTCGCCGACCTGTTCAACCACCTGACGGGGTTCGGGCGGCCCCAGCGGTTCCGAAAGATCCTGGCTGCGCCGTTCAACCTCCGAAGCGGGCTGACGGAGCGGATTCGTTCGGTGGCGCGCGCGGCGGCGGCCGGAGAGCACGCGCGGATCAGGATCAAGGTGAACGCGCTGGCGGACGCAGCCATGGTGGAGGAGCTGTACAAGGCCTCACAGGCGGGGGCGAAGATCGAGATCCTGGCTCGCAGCATCTCCACGCTGCGCCCCGGCGTTCCGGGTCTGTCCGAGAACATCACCGTACGAAGCGTGGTCGGCCGGTTCCTCGAGCACAGCCGCCTGTTCGTGTTCGAGGCGGGGGACGAGTCCACATCCTTCCTGGGGAGCGCCGACCTGATGACGCGCAACCTCGACCATCGCATCGAGGTGCTGGCACCGGTCGAGGATCAGCCCGCGCGTGACGAGATCAACGCGGTGATGGATGCGCTGATGGCAGACAACACCCAGGCGTGGGAGCTGCAGAGCGACAGTGCCTGGCGGCGCCTGTCGCCCGGCGATGACGAGCCACACAGGAGCACTCACGCTGCGCTGATGCGGCGGGCTCGCCTCCGCGTCCGCCGGCGCAGCGATTCGTAGACGGCCGCGGCGATTGAGGCGCCGGAGATCCGGGCATGCCTCCCGGATGCTGAGACTCGCGAACGCGCTTTTCGGTGAGCGTCTGTCCATTCCGCGCGGCGTCCGAAGGCGCCGCGAGACTACGGGAACGATGCGCGTCGCCGTAATTGACATCGGTTCGAACACCGTCCGCCTGCTTGCCGCACGTGCAGGGGCTGCCGGCGTCCCGGTGCCGATCTGCGAGCAGCGACGGCAGGTTGGCCTGGGGGAGGAGATCGAGCTCCGCGGCCACATCGGTGAGGCGAAGCTCGACGAAACCGCGCGCTGGGCCGCGAGGTACGCAGAGCGTGCCAGGCGGCTCGGATGCGAGCGGATCGACATGGTGGTGACCGCGCCGGGCCGTCAGAGCGCCAACGCCGGTGAGCTGCTCGAACGGCTGGCTGACGTCTCCGGTGTGGAACCTCGCGTGCTGTCGGCCGGGGACGAGGGCCGCCTCGCGTACGTCGGCGCGGTCGGCGCCGCGGGGAGCCTTCCCGAGCTCGTCGCGGTCGTGGACGTCGGCGGCGGGTCGACAGAGATCGCGTTTGGCTCGTCCAACGGCGAGCCTGAGTGGATCGACTCGCTGGACATCGGGTCTCTGCGGCTGACGAGGCGCTTCTTCTCCGACGGGCGGCCGCGGAGGGTGGAGGTCAAGGCGGCGCGCGGCGACGTGCGCCGGCTGCTTGCCGAGGTGGAGGAGCCCGCCCCGAGCGGGGCGCTTGCCACCGGAGGAAGCGCCCGTGGCCTCCGCAGGCTGCTCGGTCGCAGCCTCGACGCGGAGGGGCTCGAACAGGCGATCGAGCTGATGACAGGACGCACCTCCGTCAAGATCGCCCGCAAGCACCGGCTCGAGCTGCGCCGCGCGCGGACGCTGCTTGCCGGAACCATCATCCTGGCCGAGGTGCAGGCCCGGCTCGGCGTCCCGCTTGTCGTAGCGCGGGGCGGGATGCGTGAGGGCCTCGCCGGCGAGGCGCTGGCTGAGCGCATCGCCGCCTAGACGCTCACGTACTCCACCGGCTCGAAATCACGCTCCGGGTCGAGCACCCACAGGGACCCCTTCTTGGCGGGGCGGTCGTAGCCGATCAGCCCGGCGATGACGTCGCCGTGCGTGCACAGCACGGCGTCGCCGTCGATGTCACGCAGCGACTCCATCAACTCGAGCACCGCCGCGGCAGGCGCTCCCTCGGCAAGTTCCTCGCGGAGCTCGATCTCGAGGTTGAGCAGCGCCGCCAAGGGCTCAACGGTCTGGACGCAGCGCGTGTAGGGACTGCTGAGGATGCGCCTGACAGGGCGCTCGGCAAGCAGCTCGGCGAGTCGCTTCGCCTGCTTTCGGCCCTTCTTGTCGAGGGGGCGAACCGTGTCGTCGGCGTAGGTCCCGCGTGTACCGGCGCGCGCGTGTCGCACGAGCAGGATCGCCATGATCAGGCCCAGGCAGCCTTGCCGCGCTGCTTGAGCTCGTCCCAGGCCGCTGGGTACGCAGCGCGCGCCTCGCGCCGCCGCTCGCGCTGGCGTTCCGCCACCATCCCGGCCGCGAACGCCTGATCCGGTGGCGCGGTCTCGGCCAGTTCCCGGATGACGCCTTCGGCAACGTGCGCGTCCTGATGGTCGCCGAGGACGTCCTGAAGATCCTTCGCCGTCCGGATGAACTTCGATGCCTTCTTGCCTCGCACCCGCTCGGCCAGCTCCGCCGCGTAGCGCGCCCGCTTGACCGAGATGCGGGCGGCATGCAGCACCTCGTCCGGCGAGTCGGCGTCGAGCTTGCGCATCGTCCTGCGCAGGCGCCGGAACTCCTTGCCGGCGATGCTCTCCAGGCGCACCGATTGGTCGATCACGGGCGGTGAGCGAAGCTCCGTCTCGAGCCGTTCGAGCAGCTCGCGGTAGCGGGGCGTACGCATCTCGGCGAGCATGATCCGCCGCGCCTCTGTCCTGCGGTCGCCCAGTTGTGACAGGAGCACTTCCATCGCGCTGCGCTCGCGTTCGTCGAGATGGGCGGCGTCACGCTCGAGGTGCTCCACCAGCACGTCGAGGTCGCGGACATCGCCGAGGGCGCGGCCGGCCCACGCCAGTTCGTCCCGCAGGCTTCGCACCCAGGCCGCGTCGAGCATCGGTCGCGCCGCCCGAAGCAGCGCTCGCAGCCGCCGGATCGCGACGCGGTGCTGGTGGAGGTGCTCCGGGTCGGTTCCGAGCCGCGTGCCCGGGTCGTTGGCGAGGATCGCCCGGTACTGCTGGTCGAGCATCGCGATCAGGTGATCGGCTGCCGGGGCGTTCCGTTTCGGGGCCGACGGGAGGCTGCGGCTGAGGTCGAGTGCCTGGAACACCTTCGGACGCCCGTCGGCGTCCCCGGCGCCCGCCGCGCGGAGATCGCGCTCGATGCGGCGCAGCGCATCCTCGTCGCCGTCGACGAGCTCGACCTCGAGTTCCTCGAAGCGGTGGCTGTCGCGCTTTCCGGTTCCATCGGTCACCGTGACCTCGTCGATCACGACCTCCGCCAGCTCGCGTCCGTTCTCGCGCACGAGAAAGCCCTGGCGGACGGTGTCGAGGGTGGCGACAGGCCCCAGCGGGCGGCCACGTGTGGTGGCGGAGACGAGATCTCCGAAGCGCGCCGGCACGTGTTTCGCGCCGCCGGGAAGCTCGAGCTCGAGCCGGGCGTTGTCCCTGGGCAGCTTCAGCTGCCACACGCCCGCGCCGGCATTGCCGACGCGATAGCGCAACGTGATGCCGACGGCGGCCAGGCGATGATCGGCCGTGTCGTGGTAGATCGACGAGAAGCGGCGCGGAACGATCGGCTCGCCAAGCGACTGCGGCATCGAGAAGCCGTCACCCGCTCGCAGTTTGATCTCACGCTCCAGCGTGTGCTTCATCTGCCCCGAATTGTACGGTGCGATGAGCTATCCGTCGCCCTCGTGGTGACGGGGGGCGACGCGCGCGCTTCGGCGTCAGATCCAGCGGCTCTTGTCCCGCGTGTCCGAGATGCGGGAGTCGGCGCCCCCGATCACGGCCAACGGGCCAACGAGCAACAAGAAAAGAATGAAGAGAAGTTCCATGCATTCATCATCGGCACACTTGTCGATTAGAACAAGTCGAGTTATCGTTCATATCGATAATGGAACCTGATCGATGGCTTGGAGTGGAGCTACGCCACCTCGCCGCCCTCCAGGCGGTGGCGGAGGAGGGCAGCTTCGGACGCGCCGCAATTCGGCTTGGATACACGCAATCGGCCGTCAGCCAGCAGATCGCGACGCTTGAGCGGCTGGTCGGTGAGCGTCTCGTCGAGCGGCCCGGCGGTCCTCGCCCCATCTCGCTGACTGAGGCGGGATCGGTGCTCCTGCGCCACGCCGAGGGCATCGTCGCCCGCCTGCGCGCCGCGCAGGCCGACCTGGCGGCACTTGCCGAGGGCGCGGCGGGATCGCTTCGCGTCGGCACGTATCAGAGCGTCGGTGCCCGTGTCCTGCCCGAGGTGATTCGCCGTTTCTCGTCGTCTCACCCGCTGGTCGACGTCACCCTGTCCGAGGCGGAGGACGCGACGCTGCTGCGCAAGATCGAGGAGGGCGAGCTCGACCTCGCGTTCATTCACCTGCCGCTGCCGGATGGCCCGTTCGAGGCCATCGAGCTGCTGCGCGACCCGTACGTCCTCGTTGCGCGCAAGGACTCTCCGATCGCGACCGGCCCGCCGCCGACGCTACGCGACGTCGGCGAGCTGCCGCTGATCAGCTTCCGCACCTGCTCGAATGGGCACCAGCTGGAGGCGCATCTGAAGCTTCGCGGAATGACTCCCGACGTCGTCTTCCGCTCTGACGACAACGGCACCATGCAGGGCATGGTCGCTGCCGGCGTCGGCGTTGCCCTGATGCCGCTGCTCGCCGTCGACGCAGCCGACCCGCGCGTCTCGGTGATCGACATGAGCGGCCGCATCCCGCCGCGCCTGATCGGCATTGCCTGGCATCGCGACCGCGTCCGCTCGACGGCCGCCCGCTCGTTCGTCGACCTTGCGGGCGACGTCTGCGCAGAGCTCGCGGCCAAGCCCGTCGCGGCAACGGCGTAGGCCACCCGCAACGCGCGTCGTTCTCTTGACGCAACCGTGACCCGCGACAACGTTTTCGTCACTACGCCTGACACCGAGGTGCCTGGCACCGGTGCCATCGGGCACCGGTGCCATCGTCACTCGTAGATGATCACGTCCGGGCGGGGGCGAAGGCCCAGCACGGCGCGCGGCGTCATCAGGTTCACGTCCTCGTGGTAGAACAGCTTGAAGCCGTGGTGCCATGGCTGGCCGCGGTCGGCGAAGAGGTGGTACTTCGAGACCTTATTCGGCCGGTCGCCGAAGCCGTCGACGTTCAGCACCAGGGCGACGCCGTCCTCCGTTTGGAGCAGCTCGCGATGGCGGATCATCTCGTGGGTGAACTGATGGACGATCAGCAGCTTCTCGGGCAGGTTGTGCTCCCGCACGAGGTCCGCGAGGTAGTTCGAGACGCGGTTCACGACGACCGACTCCGTCGACCCGATCACCGTCCCCGGCACCTCGCCGGGTCGCATGCTCCACTCCGGATCGAGGGCGAGCCCCACGTCGGGCTCACCCAGCCAGGGCTCGAAGGCGCGCACCTCGTCCATGAACCGCGCGCGGCCCGGCTGGATGTCCAGGATCAGCAGTGCCTCGGCCCGCCGCGCTGCGGCCAGGTAGCGATCGATCACCTCGGCTGACTGTCGCAGCCGGTAGCGGCCGTCGTCGCCCGGGTCGGCGGTGACGATCGTCGCGATCAGCTCCAGCGCCGGCATCACGCGCCTGCTCGTGACGTCGTACTCGTCTGCCTGATCGAGGAGCTTCGCCGTTGCCTCGGCCGGCGTGCCGATGCCGAGCTCGCCGAGCTTCGGATCCTGCGGTGCGCCGTAGTAGGCAACGATGCGGTGGTCGGGGAAGAGCACCCGTCCGCCGCCCGGAAGCGTCGGGGGCGGTGGGGGCTGGGACGCCGCCGCGCCCGCGCCGTCGGCTGCGAGCTCGGTGCCTCCGCCGCGCAGCACCATCACCGTACCGGCGACCAGCACCAGCGTGACACCGGCGGCCGCGGCAGCGATGCGCCGCTCGCGACGGGTCCGCCGCCGTGCGGCCTCACGCCGGTCGAGGCCGTTCATGCCAGCCCCTCCCCGACGAACGCGACATTCGACCCGGCCATGTAGTCGTGCCGGCGCAGCGACAAGCGCGGCGGCTCGCTACCGCAGGCACCGCTCAGCCGGTGCCAAAGCTGCCGCGGGTGCGCGACCGTCGCGAGGCCGACAGCGCCCGCGCCGCGAGCGGCGCCGCCACCGGCGAGCAGTCGCCGTCGGGTCAGTCTGCTCACGCGGCCACACCTCCACGGCGTGCGGCGTACCAGTCGCTGTAGCCGCCCTCTGACGCCGTCGCGCGCCCGTCGGCTACCTCGACGATCCGGTCGGAGATGCGGTCGAGGAAGTACCGGTCGTGGGAGACGAACACCACCGTCCCGTCGAACGACTCGAGCGCACCTTCGAGCGCCTCGACCGAGTCGATGTCGAGGTGGTTCGTCGGCTCGTCGAGCACCAGGAAGTTCGCGCCGCCGCGCATCAGCAGCAGCAGCTCGAGCCGCGTTCGCTCGCCGCCGGACAGCTTCCCGACGGGCTGGCGCACCTGCTCGTAGGTGAACAGAAACCGCATCAGGGCGTGCACCGCCTCGTCCTCCGTGCCGGGGCGCTGGAGACGCACGGCCTCGATCGGCGTCGCGGCACCGAGAGCGGGGTGGTTCTCCTGCGCCAGCACGCCCAGCTCGATCGACGGCCCAATCCAGCGCTCGCCGTTGACCGGCTCGAGGTCGCCGGTCAAGAGCCTGACAAGCACGCTCTTGCCGGTGCCGTTGGCACCGATGATGCCGACCCGCTCGCCGCGCATCACGGTCAGCGACACGTCGAGCAGCACCGGGTCGTCACCGAATGCCGCGTCGACGTGGCGAAGCTCGACCACCCGCTGGCCGCCCCGCCGCTCGCTGCGAAGCCGTAGTCCCATGCGGCGACGCTCGAGCACCGGGCGGTCGACCTTGTCCATCCGGTCGATCCGGCGTTGCGCGTTTCGTGCCCGCTTGATGTGCCGCTCGTCGGCAACCCAGCTCGCCCAGAGCTTGAAGCGCTTGATCGCCTCCTCGAGCCGGGCGATCTCCTTCTGCTGGGTGACGAACTGCTGCTGCCGGCGCTGGAGGGCGAGCTCCCGCGCCGCTGCGTAGGCGGAGTAGTTCCCCGGCCAGAGCGTGATCGTGCCGCCGTCCAGCTCGGCGACCATCGTGGCCGTCTCGTCGAGCAGATAGCGGTCGTGGCTGACCATCACCACGGCGCCCCCGAACGAGCGCACCAGACGCTCGAGGTCGCTGCGGCGCTCGGCGTCGAGATGCGTCTCGGGCTCGTCGAGCAGCAGCACATCGGGCTCCTGGGCCAGGCATGCGGCGAGCTCGACCAGCTTCCGCTGGCCGCCCGACAGCACGTCTGTGGGCTCGTCGAGAGCGGAGCTGCGTATCCCAAGGTCGAGGAGGAGCGACTCCACACGGCCTTCGAACAGGTGGCCGCCGGCCTGCTCCAGCTCGTCGAGCAGGCGCTGCTGGCGACGAAGGACACGGTCCATCAGCTCCATGTCCGCCATCACCTCCGGCGTGCCGAGCCGCTCGGTGCACTCCGCCAGCTCGCGCCCGAGCCGGGCGATCTGCGGCCGGGCGGCGCGCACGATCTGCCGCGGCGTGCGGCTGTCCGGCTGCACCTGCTGGGGCAGATAGGCGGTGACGAGGCCGCGTCGCCGGGTGGTCGCGCCGGCGTCGGGCTCCTCGGTTCCCTGGAGGAGCCGGAGCAGGGTCGACTTGCCGCCGCCGTTGGGGCCGATGATGCCAATGCGGGCGCCATCCTGCACCTCGAATTCCAGGTCGTGCAGGATCGTGCGCGCGCCGAAGGCCTTCGATGCGCCGATCAGGCTGATAAGGATGATGGCGGTGCTCCGTTTGGGACAGGCAGCGGTGACACGTCACCCCGCGGTGGATACTGTACGGCGCATGAGCACCTCGGGCGAGCTACGCCTCGACTTTCGTGAATGTGTTGGCGCGTTCGCGACCGGCGTCACGGTGGTCACCACGCGGGCTCAGGGGCATGACGCCGGGATGACGTTGAACAGCTTTACGTCGGTGTCGCTCGACCCGCTCCTGATCCTGATCTCGCTGGCCCACAAGACTCGAACGCTCGAAGCGATCACCACGTCCCAGCGCTTCGCGGTCAACGTCCTCCACCGCAACCAGCGCGACGTCGCGCTGGCGTTTGCCAAGCCCGGCGCGCCGTTTCCCGACGGTTACACGGTGCAGGACCCGCACGGCTTCGTCGTCGTGCGCCACGCGCTCGCCATCCTCCGCTGCGAGGTGTACGGCGTTCACACCGCCGGTGACCATGATCTGGTGGTCGGCGAGGTCGTCGACTTCGAGGGATCCGGCGGGCAGCCGCTGATCTTCCACCGCGGCGCCTTCGGCGGGCTCGACGCGGACGCCCTGGTCCCGCAGGGCCGCGTGATCGGCATCCACACGGCATCCGGCTGGTAGATCGCCTGGTGCGGACGCTGGAGTGGGGCGGGATCGGCAGCTTTGTGCGATTCTCCGTTCCCGGGTGAACACGGCGCTCGAGAACCAGACGTGGGCCCGGGCCGAGCAGCTGCGAGACCGGTTGCAAGCGCAGGACCCGGACGGCGTCGAAGCTCTTTGCACGACCGACTTCTGGGAGCGGTCGGGCCGAAATGAGCTGCTCGGAGTCGCACCGCACGTGAAGGCCGCGATCACGCTCGGCGCGCTTGGCCGGCGAAGCCTCATCTCCCTCCACACCGTGGGCCATCGCTGGCCGGCACCCGTGCTGGAGCAGCTCTGGACCGACGCCGGCGACCAGCTGCTGCTGGACGATCAGCGCGTCTTCACGCTGATGACGCGGGCGCAGGTCGAGGCTCTCGGCGATCCGGAGGAGCTCGCGCGCGTGCAGACCAAGATCTCGTCGCAGGATGCCGCCGAGGCCTACGTGATCGCCCTGAACGACCGCGACGAGCGCGCGGCCGCGGCAGCCTGGTCGACGAGCTTCGCCGACCGGTTCGATCTCGACCTGAACAGCCGGATCGAGATGCTGGTTTCGGCTGAGCTGATCGGAAGCGTTGGGCCGCGCACGCTCGTCCGCTGCTGGTTCGACGACGGCGAGCAGACGATCGAGCTCCTGTGGAGGCGGCGGGATGCACGGCTGCTGATCGAGGGAGCGCGGGTGTTCCGGGTACCCGCCGGGGCGTGACGACAGTCGGCGACGCACCGCTCCTCCAGCTGGATGCTCCCCGTGAGGAGGTGCTGCTGCGGGCGGCGGCACTGATCACGGATGCCTGGCGCAGCTTCGATCAGGCCCGGCCCGGGCAGCCGCTCGTCGACGAGCGTGTGCGCGCGATGCTGCTCGAGTCGCTGCCCCAAGCGCCCGAGCCGGTGACGCAGGCGCTCCACGAGGCTGCGGAGATCCTGGACGAAAGCATCGCCCAGCCGCGACCTCGCTACTTCGCCTTCGTCGGTTCCTCCGGACTGCCGATCGGCGTGGTTGCGGATGCCTTGGCCTCCTGTTACGACGTCAACCTTGCGGTCTACTCCGGAGCGGCCAGCGACATCGAGGAGCAGGCGGTGCGGTGGGTCGGTGAGCTGATCGGCTTCCCAGTCGGGGGCGGCGCGTTCACGAGCGGCGGGACGATCAGCAACCTGAGCGCCCTCGCAGCGGCCCGGGAACGGGCCCTGCCGGGGACTCGGACGACCGGGATGGCGGGCGCACGTCCCGCGGTGTACTGCTCTGGGGAGGTGCACTACTCGGTGATGCGCGCCGTGGAGCTGCTCGGGATCGGCGGCGACAACGTGCGCGCGCTCCCCTTGGACGACCGTCGCCGGCTGCGGCCGGATGCTCTCGCCGAGGCGATCGATCGCGATGTCGCCGCCGGCGTGACCCCGGTCGCCGTCGTCGCCACCGCCGGTACGACCCTCACCGGCGCGATCGATCCGATCGGTGCGATCGCCGACGTGTGCGCCGAGCGCAACGTCTGGCTCCATGTCGACGGCGCCTACGGTGTTGCTGCGGCCGCGCTGCCGGCGATGGCCGAGACCTTCGCCGGGCTCGACCGCGCCGACTCCGTCTCGCTTGACGCGCACAAATGGCTCTATTTGCCCAAGGCCTGCGGCGTGATCCTGGTGCGCCGGCGCGAGGACCTCCACCACTCGTTCGCCCACGACGAGGGCTACCTGCCACACGAACGTGACGCGCCCCACGCAGTCGACGTCACGCTCGAATACTCCCGGCCATTTCGCGCGCTGAAGCTCTGGCTCGCATTCCGGGCTCACGGTGCCGACGCATTCCGGGGCGCCATCGAGCGCAACATGGCCCAGGCGCGACTGCTTCACGCCGAGGTGTCGCGGCACGCAGACCTGGAGCCGCTGGGTGAGCCGCAGCTCTCGATCGTCCCCTTCCGCCACGTCCCCGAGGGCGTCTCAGACCTGAACGCCCACAACGCCCGGCTCGGCTACGAGCTCCAGCAGGACGCGCGCGTCTACGTCGCTCCCGCAGTCATCGACGGCTCCGTCTACCTCCGGCCCTGCATCGTCAACTTCCGCACCAGCGACGGGGACGTTCTGGCGCTGGTCGACATCGCCCGCGAGGTGGGGGACCGGCTGGCGCGCGAATCGCGCTGATCCCAACGAGCGTTCACCGAGGTGCCAGGCACCTCGATGAACAGCTCAGAGGTGGGGTTGACCACACCGCGTACTACCGGCCAGCTTCATCGCGACGGGGTTGCGGGTGCGGCAGGATTCCCCCCATGACCACCACATCTCACATCCCACGCGAGCTCGACAGCCGCGAGAGCGACGGCGTTTCGGTGACCCTTCTCTGGCATGGCGACAACCGGCTGACGGTCGAGGTGTCCGACAGCCGCACCGACGAGCACTTCTCGCTCGCCGTGCGGCCGCAGGACGCACTCGACACCTTCCATCATCCTTACTACCACGCCACGGCAGAGGGCCGGGCGCCGCGTCAGCTCAGGTTCGCCCGGAACGCATAGGGGCGGTTGTTGTCCAGCGGTGTGCCCTGGCAGGAGACCGAGGTGCTCTGCCAGCATTTGTACCTCTGGCTGGCGTTGGACATGATCACCACGACGCGGGTCACCACGCCGCGGCCGAAGCCGAGACGCAACTGGCCGTCACCGGTCGAGCTCAGGGCGAACGGCTTCACCCGCACATCGCCCGTCTTCAGGAAGACGATGGCGCGCGCCTGGGAGCCCCAGCCAACGGGTGGAGCGTCGACCCGCACCGTGACATGCCCCTTCGTGGAGGCCGACGGCCCCGGCTTCAGCGCGGCGTAGAAGCTGGTCAGGTGGTTCAGCTTCGCCTGCACCCATCCGGTCGCCTTCTTGCCCGGCCCGAGCGTGTGCGAGATCGACGCCGACGGGGCGGGGTACGCAGCACCCTCCGTGTACGTGACAGACGGGATCCGGTTCCAGACCGCGAAGTCGCCGTACCACTCGCGGATATCGAAACCGCGGGCTCCGAGCGCAGTCCGGGCGCCCTGGAGCGAGTACTGATCCGGGCCGGTCGAGCTGCCGTTGACCCGCTCCCAAACGTCGCGGATGTAGGTGGTGTCGGCGAGCCGCTGCGTCAGGTACTCCCACCAGATCCATGCCGCGTACTGCGAGCAGCAGCCGCTGCCCCGGTCGAGCGGGATGCTCGGCTGCCTCCCCTGACCGTCGACCAGGTACTGCCGGTTGTCGTTGATGGCGTCGTACAGCTGCTCTTCCATCCACGTCGCAGTGCCCTCCATCAGCCAGGCGTCCTCGCTGATGTCGTAGGCGAACTGCACCGCGTGGAAGAACTCATGCGCGAGCGTGACCTTGAGGTTCTCCTCGGGCAGGAGCTGGTGGAAGATCGGCTCGCTGTAGTTGTTGTCGACCACGCAGTAGGCCGAGAAGTTCCAGAACTTGTAGGTCGGATCCGACAGGAGCGGGTCGTCGCTGGTGCAGTAGCCGTAGATGCTGTCCGCGCCGAGGTTCGAGATGTAGACGTCGAGCTTTTCGTTGCCGCCGTTGTCGCCCGACCCGAGGTCGTCCATCGGGGGCCGATAGCCCATCGTGGTGACCTCGGTCGCCCAGACTGTGTTCTCAAGCTCGTCGCGGGTGGTGTCGACCCAGTCGGGCACGTTGTTCGCATCGGAGTCGGTTACCGCCGGTTGATCACCGCCGCCGGTCGTCCAGTGCACGCAGACGTTCGTGCCGCAGGACGGCGAGGCGAGCGGTTCGGCCGTGCTCCACTTGCCCGGAGTGCCCGCCGGGTCGGTGGCCGGCCTCGCGACGAGCGCCTCGCCCTTCTGGCGGTCGGCGCCGGACAGGTCGCGCAGCCGCAGCGCGAGGTCGCGGAGGATCATGGTCGCGTCGTGCGGGCCGGGCTCGGCGACCGTGCCGCCGACCCGGCGTTCAACAGCGGCGGGCTGGAACAGCGCTTGGGCGCGAAGCAGCGCCGCATGAGCGTCGCTCATCTGCCCGGTGCTGACAGCCCGGGAAAGGGCGTCGGCGTGACGCGGCAGCGTCAACGCCGGAAGATCTCGGTTCGCGTGCGGCGCCGATCCCCCCGCCGCGGTTGCCGTGGCGCTCACACAGAGCAGCCCAATCGCAGCAAGCGTCAGCCTGCCGATCGTTCGCAATGCCATGGTGCCTCCGTTGCCGTCGTTGCGACCGGCGACGGAGGCTAGCGCAGAACCCGGCTGCCCGCCCGCGAAAGGACCTCTTTGTGACGATTGGGGAAATACGACGTTGCGGGCTTGCGCCCGCGCACGACGACGATGCGCTCCAGCCGGTCGTCGTCGAGCGCGCCGATGTCGTGCAGGTATCCGGCGCGCGACCTCGCGATCGGTCCCAGCGGCCCCTCGTGCACCCAGATCACGCCGGCCTCGAGCCCCGTGTCCGACAGCAGTTCGAGCGTCCGCTCCACCCAGGCCAGCGACGAGTGCACGATCAGCGCCTCACCTCCGGGCTTCAGGTGGTGGGCGGCGCCCCGGCAGAGCGGGTCGAGCACCAGCCGGCCGTCACCCCCTGCGTCCCACGCGTGGGATCCCACCTCCCGCCGAGAGCCCGGTGGTGCCGGGATGTACGGCGGGTTCGACACGATGACGTCGAATCGCCGCCCTGCGACCGGCCCGTACAGGTCGCCGCGAAGCACGGTCACCTCGGCATCGTTCAGCCGCGCATTCATCCGCGCTGACAACACCGCCCTGCGGCTGAGGTCGACGGCGGTCGTCGGCCGTCCGGCGCGCGCCGCCGAGATGGCAAGGACACCGCTTCCGGTGCAGAGGTCGAGCACGTCGCCGCGGAGGCAGTCCATGGCAGCGTCGAGCAGCATCCCGGCGTCCGGGCGCGGCGCGAAGACGCCCGGAGGGGTCAGCAGACGGAGGTCTCGAAAGCGCGTGAGCACCGTTTCGGGAGTACCCGGGCGCCCGGACGGGAAACAGGTCGATATGGACTCCGAGTCGTTTGCGGTGGCCGACGACGCCGGTGCCCGGCTCCGGGAGCCGTTCGAGCGCGGCCAGGCCCTGACGGTCGGAGTCGAGGAGGAGCTGCTGCTGGTCGATCCGCAGACGCTCGACCTCGTGTCGCCGGCCCACGATCTCGTCGCGGAGCTCGGCGATTCCGGACGGTTTCGGAAGGAGTTGTCGGCCGCACAGATCGAGATCCTGACCCCGGTGTGTGCGACCACCGGCGAGGCTGCGCAGGCCATCGCGGCCGGCCGGCGGGTGGTGATCGAGCACCTTGCGGGTCGAGCTCGCCTCGCCGGCGTGGGCGCGCACCCCTTCGCGCGGCCGTGGAGCGATTTCGCAGAGGGTGAGCGGTATGACGTCATCGGACGCGACTATCGGTGGGGCGCCCGCGTCGGCGCTCTTGCGGCCGGGCTGCACATCCACGTCGCCGTCGACGGCGCCGACCGCGCGCTCGCCGTCCTCAACGCCCTCCGAGGGCTGATGCCGGAACTGGCTGCCCTGGCCGCGGGGGCGCCGTTCTTCGACCGCCGCGACACCGGCCTCGCGAGCATCAGGCCCAAGCTGGCGGATGCGTTGCCCCGGCAAGGCGTCTCGCCGGCGTTCCGCGACTGGGATCACTACGCGCGGCTGCTCGAGTGGGGGAGGCGGAGCGGCACGTTCCTCGATCCGTCGACGCTCTGGTGGGAGTGCCGCCTGCAGCCGCGCCTGGGGACGGTCGAGATGCGCGCGCCCGATGCACAGGCTTCGACCGAGGATGTCGAAGCGGTCGTCGCCGTGGCTCACGCGTTGGTGGGGCAGCTCGCGGAGCGCTACGACGTGGGCGAGGCGCTGCCCGTCCACCCGTCCGAGCTGATCGAGGAGAACCGGTGGCTCGCCTGCCGGGATGGCGCCGACGGCACGCTGATCGATTTGGACTCGGGTGAGCCCGTGCCGACGCGCCGCCGCCTGCTCGACCTGATCGACTCCCTCGAGCCGGTCGCCGAACGGCTCGGCGGCACGACGGGGCTTGACCGGGCACGCGAGTTGGTCGGGGACGGCGGCGCTGCGCGGCAGCGCCGGATTGCGTCCAAGCAGGGGCTGGACGGCCTCGTGCGTTGGCTCGCCGATCGCACCGAGCGTGCTTGACCGTGCCCCCGGCGGGGTACCTCTTCGTCATGACCGATCACGCCACGATCACCCCCTATCCGGACGGCCCGCTGATCGTGCGCGGCCCGTTCCAGATCACCGACGAACATGGCACGCCGATCGATGCCGGCAGGCGCACGGTCGCGCTGTGCCGCTGCGGCCGCTCGCAGCTCCGCCCATTCTGCGACGGCTCGCATCTGACAGCCCGTTTCCGAGCTGAGGGCGGCGTCAGCCCACGTGCCGCGCAGCGGCACCTGCTCGATGACTCAGACTACGGGGATCGGTAGCCGCAGAGACGAGCGGGGCTCGCTCCAGGCGCCCAGCAGCGCGCGGGCGAAGCGATCCTCCAGTGCGAGCAACGCAGCTGCGCCGAAGAGCACGTCGGCCGTGAGGCTCGGCTCGGCGACCGCCAGTCCCTGAGCGAGGTCGTGCGCGGCGATCGCCTCGTGCACCGCGTCTGCCTCCACGTGCTCGTCGTAGAACTCCAGCGCGTCACCGACGACGCCGAGCCGCCTCAGTCCTGCGCCGTAGCGGCGGTTCGGCACGGGCGAGGTCATCTCGAACATCGCCAGGTGGCCGACAATCGCGCCGCGAAGCCTGCGGTGCAGGCCGAACAGCGACATCAGGTTGACCGTCGCAAGCGTCGTGCCCGGCAGGTGGTCGAGGTAGGCGCCGTATCTGCCGTCGAGCCCCAGGGCACGCATCGTGCGTTCGAAGAGGGTGGAGTGCATGCGCCCCGGCCGGCCGCCGCCGTACTCGTCGGCCTGCACCTCGATCAGCGCCTCCTTCGCGCGGCCCGAGAGCCGCGGCACAGCCCAGGAGTGCGGGTCGGCCTCCTTCAGCTGGTACCCGGAGCGGTGGACCACGAACTCGCGGAACTCGCCCAGTCCCGCGCGTCGCTCGAGGTGACGCGAAAGCGATGGGCCGTCGTCGGCGGCGGCCAGCTCGCGCAGCCGGCGCTCGACCTCGGATGGCGGAGTGGGATCAACCGGCACCGCCTCGCGCAGCGCCCGTTCGAACGGCTCCTCCAGCTCCAGGCGCGCGGCGATCAGCGCGGGCTCCCACTCCCAGTACTGGTCGACGCCCGAGAACGAGCGGTAGTGGAGCTCGTAGCAGACGTAGAGCGCCAGGTGGAGGTCATCGTCGGACAGCGGGTCGTCGGCTCGCACCCGGCCGAGCCGGACCGGCCCGGGCTCGCCGGCAAGGCGACGGACGAGGTGCTCGCTGAGGGGGCCGCGCGGCTCCGGCAGAGCAGGCGGCGCGGGCGCGCCGACTGCCTCCTCCTCGAGCACTCGTGCCATGTTGGGATCCATTCCCCGAATGTCCCTCGGGAAAACGGATACGCGTGTCGCGTGGCGGGTGCTACAACTGCCAGGCCGGCCGCAGCCTGGCCGGTGCTGACTTCGGCCGGGCCTTGTCGGTCTCGTCGGCCGGGAGGATGTCGAGGGCCAGGCGAACGTTGTCCGGCCTCGCAGGTGCCGCGGTCTCGTTGACCCGCTCGATCCACCGCCGGATGATGTCCCCGGCCACCGCGGAGCATTCCAGGAACGAACACCCGAGTACCTGGTTTCCAGGATTGTCGCCCGGGCGGACAGACTTCACGCGCAGCTCGCAGTCGATCATCCCTTCGAAGACCCGCACCCGCAGCCGCAGCCGGTCATTCTCGCGTGGGCGCGTGTCGGCGACGCTGAGGGCCAGGCCGCCTTCGGATACGTCGGTGATGACGGCGCTCAGCGGCTCGTCGGGCGCGATCCGGTAGCAGACTAGGGCGGTGACGACGGCGGGCACGTGCAACTCGGTGCGCTCACTGCGACGCTGGACGCCCTGTGGCGACGACTCGATCACGCGGAGCACGAGAGCGGCGCGGGAGCCGGACGAGGCGGTGACCGTCTCGATCGCGGCCGTCACGTGGTGCGGCGTGTCGTCGACCATGACGCGGCAGGAGAGGTGCATGCCGGTGCGCACCTGAAGTCGCGGGGCGCTGGCTCGGAGGGTGTCCGCATCGCAGCTGATCGTCCAGATCTCGACCGTGTCGCCGATCTCGGTCGTCATCTCGATCGCCGACTCGTCGACGAGCACGCGCGCTGAGCGCGAGAAGGTTTCGTCCGATGAGATGGCGTCGTATCCCATGTCCCTCGCGTGCGTATCGGCGGGACAGAACGGCGGCTTGAGTGGTACGGAAGCGCCGAGCCGATCAGCCGTCGAGCTCGATGCGCATGGCCGCGGCGAGCGCGCCGCCGAGGGAGTGCTTCGCCTCTCCGAAGCGCACGGTGAGCGGGCCGCCGAACGGCTGGCGATCGAGGATTTCGGCGTGATCTCCGAGGCAGACCTCGAGCTTCTCCAGGTATCGCAGCATCTCCGGGTCAGCGTCGGAGATGCGGACGAACCGCCCACGATCGCCGGGTTGCATGTCGGCAAGGCTCGTCGTCGTTCCTTCGTCGATGACGAGGTCGGCGTTCGGGATCGGATCGCCGTGTGGATCGTGCGTCGGATTGTTCAGCTTTGCCGCGATCCGGTCGGAGAGGTCAGCGCTGAGGACGTGCTCGAGTGCCTCGGCTTCCTCGTGCACCCGATCGGGCGGCACGTCGAGATGTTCGACCAGGTAGAGCTCGAGCAGGCGGTGCTGGCGCATCACCGAGAGCGCCAGGCGCTCCCCGGCGGCGGTCAGCCTGACGCCATGGTACGGAGTGTGGGATGCCAGCCCGCGCTCCGCGAGCTTCTTCACCATCGACGAGACAGAGGCCGGCGTGACGCGCAGGCGCTCGGCCAGCGCGGTCGTCGTCACGGTGCCCTCGCCGCGGCGCTCGAGCGCGTAGATGGCCTTCGCATAGTCCTCGATCGCGGCCGACCGCCGGCTGTCTTGCAGGGCGCTCATCAGACGCTCACCAGGAGCCCGGTTGCGAACATCATCGCCATCCCGGCCATCAGACCGGCAACCGCGGCGGGGTGCAGGAGCCGTCCGGCGTCGTCTCGGACGGAAGGGGCGAGCTGGACGATGACCTGGACGATGGCGCCGGCGCCGAAGCCGAAGAGGAAGGCCGCAAGGCTCGAGTTGAACGCGGCGGCGCCGATCCACGCACCGAGCACGGCAGGGGCGCCCGCGATCAGGCCGAGCATGACCAACCGGCCGAGCGAAGGGCGGCGGTCAGCCAGCGGAGCCACGATGGCGATGCCCTCGGTGGTGTTGTGGATGGCGAATCCGACCACCAGGAAGGCGCCGAGTGCCAGCGCGCCGACGGAGTACGCGGCGCCGATCGCGACGCCCTCTCCGAGGTTGTGCAGGCCGATGCCGACCGCCACGAGCAGCGCGAGCGTGCCGCCGGACGACCCCGCTTCGCGCGCGTGGCGTTCACGCTGCGCAAGCCATGCCGAGACGCCGCTCAGGGACAGGTACGACGCAGCGGCGCCGATCAGCACCAGCGCCGGGCCGCCAAAGGCCTGGGAGCCCTGCCCCGCGAGGTCAAAGCCCTCGAGCGTCGCATCGACGGCGAGGATGGCGAGCAACCCGATGGTCAGCGCCATCAGCACCCGCAGCCAGCGCGACGCCATGCTGCGAATCCAGGGTAGCCACAGCATGCCGAGGGCGATCGGGATGACGCCGACGTAGACCCCGAGCAGCGCCATCAGCCCGAAGAACGAGAGATCCGTCTGCGGCGTGGCAACGGCGGCGGGGATCTCGTGGGCGATCGTCCCGCCGTTGGATGTCAGCAGCACGACCTCGTACGCCTCGCCTTCGATCCATGGTTGCTGGATCCGGACGGTCGTCGTGTCGAGCCGCCCGATCGGCTCGTCGGCGCCCGAGAACTGCACGAAGGCGTCGTTGACCATCACCTGCGCGATGGAGACGTCGTCCGGCCCGTCGTTGCGGACTGAAAGCTCGATGACGCCCGGACGAAGCGTCGTCTTTTCGGCCACGAGCTCTTCCGCCGGCGGACCGCGCCGCTCGCCGAGGCCAGGCCCGCCCAGCGCCACGAAAGCGCCGATCGCCGCGGCGATCAGAAGGAGGGGGCCAACCGCCAGCACCCATCCGGGCAGTTGGCCGGCTCGCCCGGCGGCCGCTTTCCTGCGGTCGACAGTGCCGTCGTTTTCGAGGTGGGGGTCGCTTTCGAGCATGTCAGGTGACCTTGAAGAACCCCTGCCAGCCGAGCTCGGTGAACTCCGACTGGTGTGCGTGGAACATGAAGTCGCCGGCGTACGGGAAGCGCCACTCGACGATCCCCCGCTGGCCCTGGCACAGCATCACCGTGTCGGTGAACTCGCTCGGCGTCTTGCCGGTGCCCGTCGGGAAGTAGTTGAACAGGTTGCCGTGCAGATGGAACGAGTTGATCAGGTCGTATTCGAGGATGTTGGCCAGGTAGACCCTGACCAGCTCGCCTCGCTTCGCCTCGATCGGCTTGTCCATGTATGCGAACGGGATCGTGTTTGCCGCGTACAGCTCGTTGGCGCGGTCGAAGTTCGTGTCGAAGCCGTTCATGACCATCACCATCTCGTCGGCCTTTTCGCGGGCATCCGGCGGGTCGATGATCAGCACGCCGTACAGCCCCTTGGCGATGTGCTCCGCGAGGGGGCGCACGTGGCAGTGGTACAGATGGACGCCTGCGGGCAGCGCGTCGAACTCGTAGACCGTGCTGCCGCCCGGTGCGATCTCGCCGGCTCCGACCCCGGGTACGCCGTCCATCTCCGACGGGTGGATGCCGTGGAAGTGGATCGTGTGGGGGTGGCGCGAGCTGTTGACGAACGTGATCCGGAGCCGGTCGCCCTCGCGTGCCCGAAGCGTGGGGCCGGGGATCCGCCCGTTGTATGTCCAGGCCGCGAAGCGCACGCCCGGCGCGACCTCGATGTCGCGCTCCAGTGCGTGCAGCTCCCACTCGCGCTGGGTGCGGCCGCCGGCGAGCTGGGTTGTGGTGCCCCAATCGAAGTCGCGCAGCAGCTCATGCGGATCGAAGCCGTTCGCCACGTGGTCGACCGTCCGGCCGTCGCGGAACGCGGCGTGCCCGCCGGCATGGTCGCTCGCTCCGTGGCTGTGGTCACCGTCGTCGGCAAGTGCCGTCGCGTCCGTGCCGGGCAAGCCGTGCGAGTTCAAGAGCACCGCGCCCGCTCCCAGTATCGGCACGGATCCGGCAAGGAGATCTCGACGCGTTAGAGGGGGCACGATCCAAATCTTAGCACGTCTAAATCTTATGTACAGCGCGTCAAAACGGACAGTCGCTCCGCAGTCGTCGTTCTTGTCGACTCAGCGGTGGGTGGTACCCTGGGTGTGCTTCTGACCCGCCCAGAGTTCACGCCCCGTCCCTGGACGCGCCATTGGTGGCACGTCATTCAACCCGCCGGGGCGGAACCGAGATCCCATGGCAGACGAAGCGCAGGGCGCAGAGGATGCTGCCGAGACGCGGCTGAACCGGCTGTTGGACCTGATTCTCGAAACGGCCGTCGAAATGCTGGGGTACGACGCGGCGACGGCCAGTGCCCGCCACAACGGTGAACTCTCGACGGTCGGAGCCACCGACCAGCGACTGTTGGCGCTGGACGAAGCCCAGTACGCATCCGGCGACGGGCCCTGCCTGTCAGTCTTGGACGCGGGCGGCCCCGTGAGGTGGACAGTGGAGGAGGACGAGGCGCGTTGGCAGGCGTTCCGACAAGCGGCCGAGCACGCCGGGATCACCAACTCGCTGTCCGTTCACGTTCCGATTGATGACACGGACGAGATCGCCGCGTCGCTGAACTTCTACGCTCGCTCGCAACGTGAACTGAGCCGGCAGCAGTTGCGAGCGGCCGAGGGATTCGCCGCACAGGTGGCCGCCGCCATGCAGGCGGGGGACGCCTACAAATCCACCGCTCGGCTGGCGGCGGGGCTCGCCGAGGCAATGCGCTATCGCGCAGCAATCGAGCAGGCCAAGGGGATCCTCATGAGCGAGCGCAAGGTCAGCGCCGACGAGGCATTCCAGCTGCTCGTCGCAATGTCTCAGAACTCGAACGTCAAGGTCCGCGACGTCGCCGTTCGGCTCGTCGAAGCACGAACCGGCCACCGCTCGGACCCGTAGACGGCCCGCCCCTGACCCCGGGGCTCACCGCGGCCAGGGGTTTCCTCGAGGTCGACTGGGCTCCGGAGCGGTGATCTCAGCGGGGCGCGCGGCGACGAGGCCGCCGTGTCGTCAGCATGCAGACTGACGGCAGACGACGGATCACCGTTTCGCGGTGAGGGCCGCGCGGACCAGCAGAACGTCGTGGTCGCTGTGCGTGGCCGGCACCACCTCCGCCGAGGGCGAGCGCAGAGCGCGGCTTCCGTAGATGTGCTGTAGCCCGGGGGCCTGCTCGGCGGACATGTCGGTGCGGGTCCAGACGCCGTCGGGGGCGCAGGAGCGGCGACGATTGACGTCGCCGCCGAAGATGAACGTGCGGGCGACCGCGCGACGTGCGAGGAGCGCCTCGAGCTCGGCGCACTGCGCGTCGTTCCCGGCCACCTCGCCTGTCGTGCGCGCGTTCAGGTGGGCGGTGCACACGTCGACGTCAACTCGGGTAGTGACGCACAGCCACCGGCGCCGCTCGATGCCGGCCTGTCCCTCGAAGTCGTGGTTTTCGGCGCTCTCGATGGCTGCCTCGGTCAGCACCGCGTCACCGAAGAGTCCGCGGCCGCCAGGTTGGACGCATTGGAGGGGCTCGCCGAGGTAGATCACCCTCGAGAAGCGCAGGTGGTAACCGGTCCGCCGGGCGATCTGCGCGACGTCACTCCGGCACGCCTCGCTGAAGGTGACCGCGTCCGGGTGCGCTTCACGGATTCGGGACACTGCCTCCTCCACCACGGCGGGGTATTCAGCCTTGCCGTAGCACCCGGCCAAACCGGACAGGCACAGGTTCATCTGCATCAACGTGTACGTCGAGCCCGAAGGCGGCTGCACGGCCGCGGGCGCGCCCATCGACGTTGGTGGTTCCCCCGTGAGCGCCCGGCTCGTCCCCGACGATTGGCTGCATCCCGTCAGGGCGAGGAGGAGCGCGCAACCCATGGCCGCGACCCTGCTGCGACCCCCGCAATAGGGTCGCAAGCGGTACAAAAGCGGTCGGCACGGCGCGCAATGGCGGAGATGCCGAATCGGCCTGTTTGCAAGGAAGACGGCCGCTTTCATGGTGAAACCAAGGATGGAGCGTACCGGGATCGAACCGGTGACCTCCGGCTTGCAAAGCCGGCGCTCTCCCAGCTGAGCTAACGCCCCAGAATCTGATGGCTGAACCGAATCCGTGGATTCATGCTCTCCCGCTTTTCAATCTAGCTGATTGCTTTGCGCACGCGCGCCCAGCGACCCGCTCGAGCAGTGCGTCAACGTTAGGGGAGGTCTGTGGCTGGGTACGTCATGGTCGCTTGGCGCGGGCCGCGCAACGAGACGAGGACCTTGTACACGGCTTGAGAACCCAGGCCGGTCAATGACCACTCATTTTGGTGGAGGTGAGAGGCCAATGGCCATTCGAGACCGCTGCTCGCTGAGGCGACAGAACGAGGTCTTGACGCCTTGTCGGCGGAAGAACGATGTCGGCGCCACGAGGGCTGCCGGCTCGTGATAAGGATGTTCGATTCGAACAGCACGGACGCAACCGAGCCTGGTCTGGCCGTGTCGCCGTCCACGGCGACTTAGCGAGTATGGTTCAGGCAATGGTCGCGGCATCCTCGGCTCGCAGCCGCTTGCGCACGAATCCGCTGCCCCTCGTCTGTGCCGTCCTTGCCGGTTCCGTGGCGCTTGCCGTAGGGCTGCTGACGGCACCGAGCGGCGACGCGCCGTCGCATCTGTTCCAGACGTGGCTCTACTCCCACGGCGGGTTCGAGGTCTGGAACAACTACTGGTACGCCGGCCGCTACGAGTTTGTGAACTACAGCGTCTTCTACTACCCCATGGCATCGCACCTGGGCCAGCTCGGCGTGCTCGTGCCTGCGTCCGCCCTGATGGGCGCCGCCTTCAACGTGGCATGCGGCAGGGAGTGGGGGCGGGCGGCGCGCGGCCCGAGCATCGCATTCGCCGTCACGGCGCCCTTCATCATGATGGTGGCGGGCGTCTACCCGTTCATGGCCGGGGTCGCGTGCGGTCTGGTCGCGCTGGCGCTGATCGGAAGGCGCCAGCGTGTCGCCTTCGCGGCCGTGGTGTTCGCGACACTCGCCTTCTCGCCGCTGGCATTCGCCATCCTGTGCGCCCTGCTCGCCGGCACGCTGCTCGGCCAGGCGCAGCCGCACCTGGCGCTTCGCCGCCACCGGGTCGCCGTCGCCGCCGTGGTCGCGGTGTTCGTGACCGGCGTCTTCATGCAGCGGGCCTTCCCGTCGTCGGGGTGGTACGCCTACGACCTCACCGACGCTGCCATCGTGCTGGTGTTCTCGCTCGCGGGCCTATGGGTGACGGGCACCAGCCCGCGAGCCCGCTCACTGCGGATGCTGTTCGCGGCGTACCTTGCCCTGAACCTGATCGCATTCCTGCTGGAAGGGCCCGTTGGCTCGAACCCGAACCGGCTGTTCGCCATCGCGGGCGCGCCGATGCTGTGGCTCGCCGCGAACCTGGGGCCGCGCCGTTCGCGGCTCGTCGTCTTCCCGCTGATCGCGGCGTGCGTGGCCGTCCAGGTGGGACCGCAGGTGCGCGACGCTTACTCCGCGTGGAACAACCCTGCGGCGAAGGCGTCGTACTGGAAGCCGGCGATCAGGTTCCTCGACGAGCGCTCCCAGGACGTAGCGGGCTACCGCGTCCAGGCCGTGGCGACCTGGGGCCACTGGGACGCGTACTACATTGCCGGCCAGCGGGTGCCCCTCGCTCGCGGGTGGTTCCGCCAGGAGGACTTCCCCCAGAACTCCGTCCTCTACGACCGCGATCTGACCGCCGCCGCGTACCAGGGCTGGCTTCGGGCGCTCGGCGTGCGCTACGTCCTGCTGCCCGACGCCCCGCTCGACTTCAGCTCGACGGGCGAGGCGCGGCTGCTTCGCAGCGGCCGTTCGGGGCTCGTGGTAGTCGAGCGGACGAAGCACTGGACGTTCTTCGAGCTCCCCGAGGCGACTCCGATCGTCACCGCTCCGGCCGGCCTCGAGGGCAAGCTCGTCACGTTCGGGCAGCAGAAGGTCGAGGTCTGGACGTCCGCTCCCGGCACGTACGTCATCCGCGTACGCTACAGCCCGTACTGGCGCGCAGTGCCGTCGTGGACGTGCATCTCCAAGGCGCCGGGCGGCATGACTGCCGTGACGGTGCCGACCCGCGGGTACGTCGCGCTCGAGATCGACCCAGACGCCGGAAGCATGGCGGCGAACTCCGTTTCGGGCACCGTGCACAAGTGCTGAACGCCTCATCTTCGGCGGTGGTCTCCCGTCTCCTTCTCCGCCGCGATATGCTCCCAGGTCCGCCGCGTGCGGAGGACGGACCTTGACGAGTACTGCCGAGAACACCGCGAGCTGCGCGCTTTGCCGTCGCCACCTTCTGGTGGGCGAGCCCGCGCGCCTGTACCAGGATCCGTCGTCGAAGCGCTTCCTCAAGGTCTGCCCGCTCTGCTATGAGCGCGCCGACCGCCGGGGATGGCGTGCCGACGGCCGTCCGATCGTCGCCGTCCACGCGAATCCGCCCAAGGACGCCGCGATCCGCGAGCGCGAAGGGCTGATCGACCGCCTGCGCAACCAGCTGCAGTCGGTGGAGTTCGACCTCGACCAGGTGCGCAGCGCGCTTGCGAAGGCCGAGCAACAGGCCGGCGAGCTGCGCAACGTCAAGCGGGAGATGAAGGACCTCGCCAACGAGCTGCGGCGCAAGGACCGGGAGCTTCGCGGGATGGCCGACGAGAAGCGCCGAGCCGATGAGCGTGCCGCACAGGCAGAGACCGCCCATCGAACAGAGATCAGCCGCCACCACCAGGTGGCCGCGAAGCTCGACGAGCAGTCCGCCCATGTCGAGCGGCTCGAGAGCCGGCTGGCGCAGTTCGAGCAGGAGCTCGAGCTCGAGCGACGCCGGTACACCGAGCTGGCAGATGCCCGTCGTACCGAAGGCGACGCGCGGCAGGTGCGTCGGATGGCTCTCGAGGCGTTCAACCGCTCGGAGCACATCGAGCGCGTGATCGCCATCGCTCGGAGCCTCGGCGACCCGGTGGTCAACGTGGCTGTCGCGGGCTGCGAGCTGCCGCGGGTGGTCTCCATCTCCGTGGCCTGGGACATCTCGTGGTACGAGTACGAGGTCCGGCTCGACCTCTACGAGCAGACCGTGTCGGTCGACGAAGCGCTGCGCGGTGACGACCCGCGCGACCTCCCGTCGGGCCGCCTCCAGCCCAACGCCGTTCTGCGGTCGGACAGGATCGTCCTGACCATGCAGGCATTCGGCGTCGGCGCTGCGTCGGCCTGAGCGCCGTGTGCTACCAGACGGTGCGCGGCGGCGGCCCGCGGTCGAGCAGCTTCACCGCGACGAACCCGAAGATGAAGCCGCCGATGTGCGCGAAGTACGCCACGTTGTCGCTGGCGCCACCAACCTGCCCGAAGCCCTGCGTCGCGCCGAAGATCTGGAGCACGAACCAGAACGCCAGGAAGAGCATGGCCGGGACCGGTAACGGAATCCACCCGAACAGAGTGATCACCACAGCTCGCGGATAGAGCACGAGATAGCCGGCGAGGACCGCCGAGATGGCGCCCGAGGCGCCCACCGTGGGGATGTCGCTCGACATGTTCGCGGCCCATTGCAGGCCGAGTGCGGCCAGCCCGCCGAGGAAGTAGAACAGGATGAACCGAAACCGTCCCAGCCGGTCCTCGACGTTGTTGCCGAAGATCCACAGGAACAGCATGTTGCCGAGCAGGTGCCCCCAGCCGCCGTGCAGGAACATCGAGGTGATGGCTGTGAGCGCGTCAGGGACATGGTCGACGATGATGGGCGCGTTGGCTCCGAAGTCGACGGTGTCATCGCCCAGCGGACAGCTGTTGGTGATCTCGCACGGAACGAATCCGTACTCCGCTGTGACGGCGCTGAAGCCGTCGACGGGGACGACGTTGCCGGCCCGGGTCCGCAGCTGCTGCACCGGCGCGGAGAGCTGGACGAGGAACACGGCGACGTTGATCAGGATCAGCGCGATCGTCACCACCGGGCGCGACCGCGTCGGGATATTGTCGTGAAGCGGGATCACCGAGCTGCTGTGGCGCGGGCGGCGGTGATCCGCTCCCGCGCCATCTGCTCCGCTGCGTGGTGCGGCGCGACGCCGTCACGCCGGCCGCGGGCGAACACCTCGTGCAGCGTGCCTTCGATCCGCTCGACGCTCCGTTTCGCGCGCTCGGGGTCGTAGCCCTCGCCCGACAGTTCCTCGGCGATGTTGATCACGCCGCCGGCGTTGATGGCGAAGTCCGGTGTGTACAGGATCCCGCGCTGCTTCAACTCGTCGCCCATCGACGAGTCTGCCAGTTGGTTGTTGGCGGCGCCCGCCACGACACGGCAACGCAGGCGGCCGATCGTCTCGGGGCGGATCACGGCCCCGAGCGCATTCGGCGAGAAGACTTCGCACTCCACCTGGTGGATCTCGTCGGCCGGCACCTGGGTCGCCCCTGCCTCGACCAGCGGGGCGGCTCTGTCATCGTGGATGTCCGCAACGGTCACCTCTGCGCCCGCATCGAGAAGGTGCCGCGCGACGCCGGCACCGACGTGGCCGAGACCCTGAACGGCGACGCGAAGGTCCTCGAACCGCTCGCCCAGGCCGGCCTCGGTGAGCGCCGCTCGCATACCGCAGACCACGCCCCAGGCGGTCATCGGCGATGGGTCTCCCGACCCGCCGCGTTCGATCGGCAACCCGGTGATGAACCGTGTCTGGGTCGCAACCTCTTCGGCGTCCTCGACGTTCGTGCCCACGTCCTCAGCCGCCAGGTAGGTGCCGCCCAACCGCTCGATGAACCGACCCAGCGCCCGGTACTTCTCGGGCGTCTTCTCGGTGCGCGGGTCGCCGAGGATGACGGTCTTGCCGCCTCCCAGGTCGAGGCCGGCGAGGCTGTTCTTGTACGTCATCCCCTCCGACAACCGAAGCACGTCGGTGAGCGCCGCCTCATCGCTTGGGTACGACCACATGCGGATTCCACCCAGGCCCGGCCCCAGGGTGGTGTCGTGAATGGCGATGATCGCGCGGAGGCCGGAGGCGCGGTCCTGACAGACGACGACTTGTTCGTGGTCCGTGAAGAGCCGCACGAACGGCGAGTATACCCCTGGTGTCGCCAGTCCCGGGAACCGCGGAGTGGCTCCCGCCGTCAAAGCGGGCATGAAACCTCTGATCGCACTCATCGCCGCCGCGCTGCTGACCAGTGGTTGTGGCGCGGCGGCCGCCGATGGCGGTGGTCCGGGAACGTCGACGTCAACGTCACCGGACGGTGTCGTATCACACGACGTCGATCCCAACGAGCCGCCGGCCTCGGGGGGCGGCGCCGCTCTGGTGACACCGGTGCCAGGGGATTCGCCCGGCACCCGCGTGCTTCCCGTCGGTCTGCGGGTGTGGGCCGGCGACGACGGCCATGCGTGGGCTCGCGTCACCTGGTGGGGCGGCGTTCCGACCTGCTACGTCCTTCGCCCGGTCAAGATCGTCCAGCACGGCACGACCGTCCGGCTGCGCCTCTTCGAGGGCTCGACTGTCTCGGCAGACACGGCCTGCATCGACATCGCGATGAAGAAGGCCGCCAAGGTCGATCTCGGCCTGCTCGAGCTCGGGAGCTACACGGTCCGCGCCGGCGTGCTCAAGCGCACGCTCGTCGTCTAGGACGAGGCTTCGGCGGCCTGCGCGCGCCGCACGGCGCCTGCGCTCGCGGCCATGTCGCGCTTCGCCTTGCGGCTCTGGATCATCAGGTTCAGGAACATGCCGCCGACGGCGACCAGGAAGATCATCGAGCCGATCACGTTCACCTGCACCGGCACCCCGTTTCGCGCAGCGCCGTAGATGTAGAGCGGAAACGTGACCTCCGAGCCGCTGTTGAACTGCGTGACCACGAAGTCGTCGATCGAGAGCGCGAACGCGAGCGCAGCCGCGGCGGCGACCCCGGGCATGATCAACGGGAGGGTGATTTTCCGGAACGTCGTGAACGCGTTCGCGTACAGGTCCATCGCAGCTTCCTCGAGCGCCCGCTCGAGGCCATGGACTCTCGCCTTCACCGTCACGACCACGTAGCTGATGCAGAACACGATGTGGGCGATCAGGATCGTCCACAGGCCCAGGTTCGGGTACGACGTCGCGATGAACAGCGTCAGAAGCGAGGAGCCCATCACGATTTCCGGCGTCGCCATCGGCGTGAAGATGAGGAAGTTCGTGGTGCTGCGCCCGAAGAAGTTGTGGCGGGCCAGGCCGAGTGCAATCAGGGTGCCGAGCGCGGTGGCGACGATGGTGGCGCCGAACGCGATCTGCATCGACAGGATCACGGCGTCCTGCAGGCCCGGAGCGCTCAGCGGGTGCGCCCAGGCGTCCAGCGAGAACTTCTGCCAGGTGACGTTGAACTTCCCTGCGGGATCGTTGAACGAGAAGAGGATGATGATCGAGATCGGCAGGAACAGGTACAGCAGCACCAGCCCCGCGAAGACGTTCAGCGCCTGGTAACGAACCTTGCGCCAGAAGTTGCTCGGTGGCTTCGCAGGCGCCGCCGACTCGGCCTGCCTACGTGCGGTGGACGTTTCGGTCGTCGCCGCCATCAGACCGTCGTCACTTCCTCGGTGCCGAGCAGCTTGGCGTAGATCCCGATCAGCACCAGCATGATCGCCATCAGCGTGAACGACAGCGCGGAGGCGACGGGGTAGTTCTCCAGTTCGAGGAAGCGGCTCTGGACGATGTTCCCGATCATCCTCGTGTTCGCCGATCCCAGCAGCTCGGCATTGATGTAGTCGCCGGTCGCCGGGATGAAGGTCAGGAGCGTGCCGGCGAAGATGCCGGGGAGCGACAGCGGCAGCGTGATCTTCCGGAACGCGCGCATCCGGTTCGCGTAGAGGTCGAGTGACGCCTCGAGCAGCCGGCCGTCGATCTTCTCGAGGCTGACGTACAGCGGCAGGATCATGAACGGCAGGTAGTTGTAGGTGATCGCCGACACGACGGCGAACGGAGTCGCAAGCAGCCGGCCGTTATCCGTCCAACCCAATGCGTCGGTGAGGCTGATGAACCCGATCGCGCCGAGCAGGTTCGTGACGAAGCTGTCGTCGGCCAGGATCGTCGACCAGGCGACGGTTCGGATCAGGTAGTTGGTGAAGAAGGGTGCGATCACCAGCAGGAGGAGCAGGTTCTTCCACCGCCCGGCGCGAAACGCGATCACATACGCCAATGGGTACGCGATCACGAAGGCGGCGACCGTCGCAACGGCTGCGTACGTGAACGACCGGATGAACTGCTCGTGGTACTTGTCGATCGATTCTGTGTAGTTCGCCCAGTTCCAGGTAAACGAATAGGTCTTGCTGTAGTCCAGATTGAACGTGATGGACTCCAGCGACCGCTTCGCCATCACCGCCATCGGCACGAAGAAGAACACGCCCAGCCACGCCATCCCCGGCAGGAGCAGGAGGTACGGCGTTGCGGTGCGCTTCTTCATCGTCCGTGTGTCCGGGCTACTCGCCGGTCAGGCCGAGGAACAGCTCGTTGAAGCCGGCCTCTTCCTCCGGGGTGAGCGCCTTGAACGTCTTCACGTTATCCAGGGTCTCCTGGGGCGGGAAGATCAGCGGGTTGTTCGCGGTGTCCGGGTCATTGGCGACGAGGGCTTCCTTGGCGCCGTCCACCGGGCAGATGTAGTTCACGTACGCCTCGATCATGGCTGCGATCTCGGGTCGGTAGCAGAAGTCCATCCACAGATGGGCGTTGTACGCATTCTCCGAGCCCTTCGGGATCAGCAGGTTGTCCGTCCAGATGATCCCGCCCTTGTCGGGGATGACGAACTTCAGGTCGGGGTTGTCGAACTGCAGCTGCACGACGTCGCCCGACCAGCCCATGCATGCGACGACGTTGCCCTTCGCAAGGTCCTGGGCGTAGTCGTTGCCGGTGAACCGTCGCACCTGCTGGCTGTCGACGTGGGGCTGAATCGCGTCGACGGCCGCCTGGGCGTCGTCGATGGTGCACGCAGACGGATCGATGCCGATGTCCTGCATCACCAGGCCGAGGGTGTCGCGCATCTCGGTCAGCAGCGTCACCTTGCCGTGGAATGCCGGATCCCACAGATCCGAGATGGCCGTCAGTTCGCGGCCGGTCAGCTTCGGGTTGTAAGCGATGCCGGTGAACCCGGACTGCCACGGAACCAGGTACTCGTCGTTCGGGTCGATCGACCGGCCGCGCAGCGCCGAGGTCTGGCTTTTCACGACGTTCGGCAGGACGCTCTTGTCGAGCTTCTCGGCGTAGCCGAGCGCGACCCACTTGCCGGCCATCCAGTCGGTGAGGACGACGATGTCGCGGTCGATGCTCTGCCCCGCCTCGAGCTGCGCCTTCACCTTGCCGAAGAACGTCTCGTTGTCGTCGATGTCCTCGAGGTACTTCGTCTTGGTGCTGAACTCCTTGTCGAACAGGTCGAGCGACGGATGGTTCTTCCCCTTCACGTCGATGTAGAACGGCCAGTTCGAGAACGTCCAGTTCGGCGACACCGTCTTGTCGATGGTTGCCGGCCCGGAGGCCGCCGGAGTCGTCGTGTCGCCGCTGCTGCCGCTGCTGCCGCAGGCTGCGAGCAGGCTCGCTCCCGCGACCACGCCGCCCGCAACACCCGCCCGGCGCAGCAGTTCGCGGCGTGTCAGCGCACCACGTGCAAATGCCATTCGTTCGAGGTCGGACAGCGGGCGATTGGCGGTCATACGAGTTCCTCCAAGGTTGGTACTGCGGCGGTATCGGTGATCACGAAGGTGTGCTCCGGATCCCACAAGACTTGCACGGGCTGGCCACGGTCGAGGTGACGGGCGCCACGACCGGCGTTCTGCACGATCGCGGTCAGCTCATCGCCGGCCGGCGTGTCGATGATGTACTGGGTGCTGACTCCGATGTAGCTCACGTCCCGAACGGTGCCGTTGATGCTGTTCGAGCCGTTCACATTCGTCAGGTCGTCGGTGGTCGAGAGGCGCACCTTCTCGGGGCGCACCCCGATCCGCACCTCGTCCGGCGCGCCGCGAAGGGCCTCCTCCGGCACGGCTGCTTCCGAGCCGTCGGCGAATCGAACGCGGCCGGCGCCTGCGATGGTGGCGAGCAGGAGGTTGGACACGCCGAGGAAGCCGGCGACGAACGCCGTGCGCGGCTGCTCGTACAGCTCGACGGGCGGGCCGAGCTGCTCGATCCGCCCCTGGTTCATGACGGCGATGCGGTCGGCCATCGTCATCGCCTCCTCCTGGTCGTGCGTGACGTGGATGAAGGTGATGTTGACCTCGGTCTGGATCCGCTTCAGCTCGATCTGCATCTGCTTTCGCAACTTCAGGTCGAGCGCGCCCAGCGGCTCGTCGAGCAGCAGCACCCGGGGCTTGTTGATGAGCGCCCGCGCCAGCGCGACCCGCTGTGCCTGGCCGCCCGAGAGCTGGGTCGGCTTGCGGCGCTCGAAGCCGGTCAGCTGCACGAGGTCGAGCATCTCCGGTACCTGCCGTGCGACCTCGTGCTTCGAGGCGCCGCGCTGGCGGATGCCGAAGGCGATGTTGTCATGGATGTTCATGTGCGGGAACAGTGCGTAGTTTTGGAAGACGGTGTTCACCTCGCGCTTGTACGGCGGCAGTCCGGTGACGTCCTGTTCGCCCAGGAACACGGTCCCGGCGGTGGGCTCCTCGAAGCCGCCGATCATCCGCAACGTGGTGGTCTTGCCGCAGCCGGACGGGCCGAGCAGCGCCACGAAGCCGCCCCGCTCAAACGAGAGCGACAGGTCATCGACGGCTGTCACGTCACCAAACCGCTTTGTCACCCGCTCGAGGCGGACGTCAGGCTGCTCCACTCGCGCTCCCTCTGAAATCTGGCAGAAAAGCGTATATCGTTGAAAACATGGCTGTCAACCGCGAACTTCGCAGGACCAAAGGGGATGGACGTGTGCGATCCGGCGTGAAGCTCGACGCCATTGACAAGCGAATCATCGAAAGTCTACAACGTGAGGGCCGCCGTCCGTTTACGGTCCTTTCGCGTGAGCTGGGCATCTCGGAGGCTGCGGTGCGCGCACGCGTCCGCAAGCTCACGGATGCCGGCGTGATCGATGTCGTCGCCGTGACGAACCCGTTGATGGTCGGCTTCGACGTGATGGCCATGGTGGGCATCCAGGCAGACAGCAACCTCGAGGAGCTTGCCGATACCGTCTCGGCCTGGAACGAGACCAGCTACGTTGTGATTCTCTCCGGAAGCTTCGACCTGTTGGTCGAGATCGTCTGCGTCGACAACCAGCACCTCCTCCAGATCGTGCAGCGACTCCGTCAAGTTCCGGGAGTGAAATCAACCGAGACCTTCATGTACCTCGACCTGCACAAGCAGACGTTTGCCTGGGGCACCCGCTGAGGTAGCGCCGGCGCTGGTGCTGGACGGCGTGTCTGTCCGAACCGCGCATGGCGTCCGGCTGCTCGGCCCGCTCAGCCTCGAGGTGGCAGCGGGCGAGCGCCTGGCGCTGCTTGGCCCAAACGGCAGCGGCAAGACCACGCTGCTGACCCTGGCGGGTGGGCGTCGCCATCCGAGCTCGGGCAGCGTGATGATCCTCGACCGGCGGGTGGGCTCGGTCGACCTTCGGGTGCTGCGGCGACGGATCGGTCACGTCGGCCACCGCCTGACCGACGAGCTGCGCCCCGCGCTGACGGCCGAGGAGGTCGTCCTCACCGGCCGAGACTCCGTGCTCGTGCCGTGGTTCGCCGAGTTCGGCGCGGGCGACAGGGACGAGGCTCGTGCTCGTCTCGAGCAGGTGGGCTGCGGCGGATTCGCCGGGCGCGAGCTGGGGACGCTCAGCCAGGGCGAGCGCGGCCGCGTGCTGCTGGCCCGGGCGCTGTTCGGCCGCCCAGACCTCCTGCTGCTGGACGAGCCGATGGCAGGGCTCGACCTGCCCTCGCGCGAGCGGATGGTCGCGGCCCTGGAGACGATCGACGGGCCCACGCTCGTGATGGCGACCCACCACCTCGAAGAGCTGCCCGCGACCACGACCCGGGCGGCGCTGCTCCGCGAAGGGATGCTCGTGGCAGAGGGGCCCGCGGACGAGGTGCTGAGCAGCGAGCCGCTGTCGGCGTGCTTCGGCCTGGCGGTGAGCGTCGCTCGGAATGGCAGCCGCTGGAACGCGGCCGCTCAAGGGACCTAGCCGGTCAGCCGCTCGGCGAGCCGCATTGCGCCGATCTCGCGCGCGAACGCGGCGGCGCGGGCCTGGTCGAGCCGCGCATCCGCCGGTGGCTTCGCCGGGGCGGAGCTGTCCATGGTTGCGATGCGCTTGTAGAGCCCCAGCCGCTCGTCGGCGAGCGCGGTGGTCTGTCGCGGCGTCAGCGATTCACGGGCGGCGATCGTGTCTTCGAGCGTGCCGAAGCGTTCCAGCAGCGCGGCCGCCGTCTTGGCGCCGATGCCCCTCGCTCCGGGAATCCCGTCCGATGGGTCGCCACGGAGGGCGATGAAGTCCGGCACCTGAGGGGGATGCACCCCGTAGCGCTCGAGCACCTCGGCGGGGCCGATCCGAGCAGGCGGGTTGCCGCCGGTCTGGGGGGCGAGGATGGTGATCCGGTCGGTGGCGAGCTGGTAGGCATCGCGATCGGACGTGACCACCAGCGCCGCTCCGCCTCCCGCGGCCTCCGCGGTTGCCGCAGCGGCCAGCATGTCGTCGGCCTCGTAGCCCGGCGCCGCGGCGACAGCGAAGCCGAAGCTCTCGACAAGCCCCGGGAGCCGCGCCAGCTGCTCGACGATCTCGGGGTCGAACGGTGGGCGGTGTGCCTGGTACTCGGGCAGCTCGACGTGCCGGTAGGTCGGGGCGCCAAGCGTGTCCCAGCCGACCAGCACCGCACGAGGCTGCTCGTTCTCGACCAGCAGGAGCAGGAGGTTGGCGAATCCGACCAGGGCGTTGATCGGGCGGCCGCCCGTGCCGCGGATGGTCGAGGGTAGCGCGTGGTATGCGCGGTGGGCGAGTGAATCGCCGTCGATGACGAGCAGCGGCCGGGTCAGGCAAGGACCATAGCGAGCAGCGCCTTCTGCGCGTGCAGCCGGTTCTCGGCGCCGTCCCAGGCCGCAGAGCGCGGCCCATGCAGGACGTCGTGCGTGACCTCCTCGCCATAGTGCGCCGGCAGGCAGTGCATGACGATGTGGTCGGGCGACGCGTGGCGCAGGAGCTCGGCATTCACCTGGTAGGGGGCGAGGTCGCGCAGCCGTTGCTCCCGCTCGTCCTCCTGGCCCATGCTCGTCCAGACGTCGGTGACGACAGCCTGGGCATCGGCGACAGCCTCCAGGGGATCGGTCACGACGGTCACATCGCCGGCAGCCGCGACCACCGCGGCATCGGGCTCGTAGCCGGGCGGTGTGGCCACCACGATCTCCATCCCGAGCATCCCGGCGGCCGCGATCAGCGAGTGGCAGACGTTGTTGTAGCCATCCCCGACCCATGCCAGGCGGCGGCCCTCGAGCGGTCCAATGCGCTCGCGCAGTGTCTGGACGTCTGCCAGCGCCTGACAGGGGTGGTGGCGGTCGGTGAGGCCGTTGATGATCGGTACGTCGGCCGCCTCGGCGAGCGCCACGACGTCGTCGTGGCTGTTCGCGCGGATCATGATTCCGTCGACGTAGCGGCTGAGCACGATGCCCGTGTCCTCGATGGTCTCGCCGCGGCCGAGCTGCATCTCGGCCGCCGACAGCGTCACGCAGGTGCCGCCCAGCTGTGTCATCCCGACCTCGAAGGAGACCCGCGTACGGGTGCTCGCCTTCTGAAAGATGAGCGCAAGAGTGCGCCCGGGCAGCAGCCGGTGCGGCACGCGCTCGGCAGCGAGCCGCTTCAGCTGGTCAGCGAGGTCGATCAGCTCCACCAGCTCAGCGGCCGTCAACTGGTCGATGGCGAGCAGGTCACGGCCGGTCAGGGACGCTGGGGCGTGTGCGGTAATCATCTGCAAGAGTATGCCAACGATCTGCATGTGTATGCAAATCGGTGCGGTACGATGGCGCCCGTGGAGCGCCTGGCCATCGCCACCGACCGTCGGGAGCAGTTCGTCGACGTGACCGCTTCGGTCGCAGACGTCGTCACCGGGCTGGGCATCACCGAAGGGGCGGTCCTGCTCCACGTGCCCCACACCACGGCGGCGGTGACGGTCAACGAGGGCTTCGACCCGGACGTGGCCGCCGACGTCCTGGCAACGCTCGGCAGGCTCGTGCCGCACGAGGGCAGCTACCGGCATGTGGAGGGTAACTCCGATTCGCACGTGAAGGCGATCGCCGTCGGCTGCAGCCAGGTGCTGCCCGTCGAGGGTGGAGCCCCGGCGCTCGGCAGGTGGCAGCGGGTGTTCTTCTGCGAGTTCGACGGCCCACGCAGCCGCGAGCTGTGGATCGGCCGGCTGGGCTGAAACCGATTGCAGGCGTAACCAAACCCCCGATCGGGTGAAGCGTGATCCTCGTTTTCGACGATTAATGAGCTGAACCGCCCATGCCGGGGCGGGACTCGTCAACCCCCCCGACGAGGAGCTTTGAATGTCCAACGCCGTACTCCCCCCACGGCGCATCGTTGCTGTGCTTTTGCTTGCCTGCGGCTTTGCCGCGGCCGCCGCCGTGCCCGCTCAGGCGAGATACGACGCGCCGCGCACGTCGCTCTCGATCACCCTCACGCAGAAGCCGACCGCGAACTCGCACAACACGAACGCGGTGTTCCGCTGGCGACGCGTCGGCGTGGCCAGGCAGACCACCTGCCGGCTGGACACTCGCGCGTTCGGGAAGTGCAAGGGCAGCAGCGTGACCTACCGGCATCTCGCCGAGGGTGTGCACAGGTTCAGCCTGAAGGTCCGCGGCCGCACGGCCACCCGCACGATCTCCTCCACCTGGCGCGTCGATGTCACAACCCCCGATGTGCCGACGTCCGTCACCGGCGGCTCGGTCGCGTGGGGCACCGCGTCCCGCACCCTGACTGCCGCCGGCTCGACCGACAGTGGAAGCGGCCTGCGCGGCTACCAGTTCCGCCTCTCCAAGAATGGCGGGCTGACATGGTCGCCGCCGCGTCTGAACAACCCCATCGTCGTGAACACCGCCGGCGAGTCGGTGGTGCAGTTCCGGGCGATGGACAACGCGCTCAACACCTCGGCCTGGACGCTGGTGCCGCCGACCGGTGAGGCGACCGTCCGAATCGACCGCACCGTCCCCAGCGCACCGCTGCCCCACGGCCCCACCGCGGGCTGGCAGAACGTCGCCTCGCTCGACGTGACCGCTGACGGATCGGTCGACGCGGGAGGCTCGGGCCTCGGCGGGTATTCCTACCGCGTCTCGACCGACGGCGGCCTGAGCTGGCTCCCGGAGGCCGATGGCGGAGCGCTGACGGTCGGCACCGAGGGTCTCACGCTGGTCAAGTTCCGCGCCCACGACGGCGCAGGCAACGTCTCACCCTGGACGCAGGCGACCGTGCGGATCGACCGCACCGCCCCGTCCGATCCCGTCGTAGTCGGCGGCTCGCCCGCATGGCTGGGAATCGCGTCGGTGCTCGTGTCGGCGAGCGGCTCCACTGACGCGCCCGGCTCGGGCGTCGCCGGCTACGAGCGTCAGACCTCAACCGATGGCGGAGCCACATGGTCGCCGTCGGCGCTCGGCGGGGCCCTCACGGTCGCCGCCGAAGGCGAGACGCTCGTGCGCTTCCGTGCGGTCGATGTCTCCGGTCTCCCCTCCGGCTGGGTACAGACGACCGTCCGGCTCGACCGCACCGCTCCGGCCGTCCCCTCCGTGAGCGGTGGTGGATCGGGATGGCAGAACGTCGCCTCCATCGGCCTTTCGGCAGCCGGCTCGACCGACGCCGGCGGATCCGGCCTGTCCGGCTACCAGTTCGCGACGAGCACCGACGGCGGTGCCACGTGGTCGGCGCCTCAGTCCGGAGCGTCCAGCACGGTGTCGGCAGAAGGCCAGACGCTGGTGCGGTTCCGTGCCGTCGACAACGTGGGCAATGGGTCGCCGTGGGCGACCGGTGCCGCTCGCATCGACCGGTCGGTCCCGACCGACCCCGTGGTGTCCGGCGGGTCGGCATCGTGGCTGAGCGTCGCCTCCGTGGACGTCTCGGCGGCGGGCTCCACGGATGCGGGCAGCGGCATCGCCCTCTATCAGCTGTCGTCGTCGACCAATGGCGGAGCGACATGGTCGCCGCCCGCTGTGGGCGCGACGCTGAACGTCCCCGCCCAGGGTCAGACGCTGGTGCGCTTCCGCGCGGTCGACGCCCTCGGCCTCACCTCGAACTGGGTACAGGCCACCGTGCGAATCGACCGCACCGCACCGACCTCGCCGGTCGTTTCGGGCGGGAGCCTCTCCTGGCTCGGCGCTGCGGCGTCGACCGTCACGGGGGCCGGCTCGACCGACTCCGGCGGCTCGGGCCTGGTCGGCTACGAGCACCGCGTCTCGACCGACGGTGGCATGACCTTCTCCGCCCCGCTGGCAGGCGCCTCGGCGCTGATCTCGGCGGAGGGCCAAACCCTCGTTCAGGTGCGCGCAGTCGACGCCGCGGGCAACGCGACCCTGTGGACACCGAGCACCTCCACAGCCGGTAGCACCGTTCGCCTCGACCGCACCGACCCCACGGTGCCGTCCACCTCCGGCGGCGGCCCGGCATGGACGAACGCGACCAGCGTGGCGGTCTCGGCGTCCGGCGCGGGCGACGCCGGCAGCGGCATCGCCCGCTACGAGTACCAGACATCGCTGAACGCCGGTGCGACCTGGCTCCCCGCCACCCCAAGCGTCGGATCGACCGTCAGCATCTCCACCGCCGGCGACAACCTCGTCCGCTTCCGCGCCGTGGATGGCGTCGGCCGGCTGTCGCCATGGACGCTGGTGCAGGTGCGGATCGACCGCACGCTGCCGACCTCGCCAACGGTGACCGGCGGCAGCCTGACGTGGGCGAACGGTCTCTCGCTGGCCGTGTCGGCGGCTTCGTCGACGGACGCCGGCGGTTCCGGGCTCGCCGGCTACCAGTACCGCACATCGAGCAACAACGGCAGCACGTGGTCGGCGGTGGTTGCCGGAGCCAGCGCACTCATCACCGTCGAGGGACGCACGCTGGTGCAGTTCCGCTCGGTGGATGGGGCCGGCAACACCTCGGCCTGGAGGCCCAGCTCGAACGGCGCCGCCAACACGGTTCGCCTCGACCGCACAGCGCCCTCGGTGCCGAACGTGACCGGCGGCTCGGCGGCAACGAACTGCTCCCGGCGGCGGACGATCCGCGGCAGCGGATCGACGGACGGTGTCGGCTCGGGAGTGAAGCGCTACGAGTACCGGACGTCGTCGGACAACGGCATCACCTGGGGCGCGGTGGCCAGTGGCACCCGGGTCACCCTCCGCACTCCGGGCATCTGGCTGGTGCAGTTCCGCGCGGTGGATGGAGTCGCGCTCGCCTCCGCGTGGGGCCCGGCCGTGAACAGCTCGACGAACACCGCGTGCATTCAGTGACGTCAGGGCTCAAGCCTGCGGTAACGACTGCCGATGAGCGCCCCGATGGGTTCGCAGGCAACAGTCCAGGTGTCGTCCGCCAATGAAGGAGCGCACGAGATGAGCCGTCCCGATTTTGATTCGCTGACCCGTGCCGTATCAGCCGGCGGCGACGATCTCCGCGTCATCAACATGCTGATCGCGCTGTTCGCGGTCGTCTGCGTGATGGCAGCCCTGGCAGGCACGTTCCTGCGCTGAGCCGCCCTCGAGCGTCGGCTTACTCGTCGATCTCTGTGCGTGGGCGCACGGCCGACACGCCGTAGCGCAACCATCGCAGCGCGAGGATGAGCGCGCCCACCAGTGCCGTCGCCGTCCCCACGGCGAAGAAGAGCACGCCGAGCGCGATTGCCTGCTCGGGCGACGTCGAGTCGCGCAGGAACGACACGAACACCGCCTCGCGCACGCCGATGCCGTTCAGCGACACGGGCAGGATCAGCGCAGCGAACAGGACCGGGCCGGTGGCGTAGATCTCCGCGGCGGAGACGTCGAGGGAAAGCGCCTTCACAAGCATCCAGATCGTGCCCACACGGGTGGCCTGGACGATCAGCGCCAGTCCGCACACGGCCGCGAGCGCAGTGGTGTGCTCTCGGTAGGCGTGCAGAGCGGCGTAGAACCGCTCTCCGGCGGCGAGTTGGCGACCCTGGACTCGGGGCTCGAGCCACCGGGCAGCCAGGCCGCGGAGGCGAGCGGAGAAGAGCAGCGCGAGGATCGTCACCGCGGCGAACCCGAACGCGGCCTCTGCGACGAGCACCTCTGGTCCGCCTGCGGAGTGCCCGCCGGCGGCGTACGCAAGCACGGCCAGCAGCACCAGCGACGCCACACCCACGAGCCGGTCGATCAGCACCGACGCCACCGCCTCGGGCGCGTCGTGCGTACGTCGCCCCAGCTCGACGGCGCGCACGGCATCACCGCCGATCGCCGTCGGGATGAACTGCCCCAGGAACAGGGCGACGAAGTATGTGCGGGTCAACCACCCGAGGCCGACGTGGAGGCCCTTCGCAGACAGCAGCAGCTGCCATCGCCATGCCATCAGCGGCACGGTCAGCACGTTGACGACGACTGCAGCAGCCACCCAACCGCCGCGTGCGCGTGTCAGCGCGTCCCAGATCTCCCCCGGGTCTGTGAACCAGAGGAGCCCGGCCAGGACGACGGCCGAGACGACGGTGCCAAGGGCGACCCGGGTCGCGCGGGTCATCGCGTGAACGCGGCGTGCAGCTTCACCACGGCAGTGAGGACGTCGTCGACGTCCTCTTCGGTGTGCGCGGCCGCAAGCGGCAGCGACAGCACCTCCGCGCCCGCGGCCTCGGTGACCGGCAGCGCCCCCGCGGCGAGATGCTCGCGATACCAGCTCAGCGTGTGGACGGGGAGGAAATGCAGGCCGGTCGCGATGTTCTCGGCCATCAGCGCGGCCGCGTACCGGTCACGGTCGGCGCCGGCCTTGCTCGGGTCGATGCGCACGACGTAGAGGTGGTAGGCGTGACGGCCGCGGGCCGGCCGCTCGATCGGCTCGATCCCGGGCAGGTCGGCGATCCGCTCGTCGTACCGTGCGACGAGGCGTTGCCGGCGGGCGTGGAAGTCACCGATGTGATCGAAGCGCGGCAGGGCCACGGAGGCCTGGAGATCGGCGAGGTTCGCTTTGAAGCCCGGCACGAGCACGTCGTAGTGCCCGAGCGTGCGCGTCTGCTGGCGGCGCCAGGGGTCACGCGTGATGCCGTGCGCCCGCAGCAGCCGCAGCATGCCCGCCGCCTCGTCGGACTTCGTCGTCACGACACCGCCCTCGCCGCCGGCAAGGCTCTTGGTGGCGTAGAGCGAGAAACAGGTGAAATCGCCGATGGCTCCGACCTTGCGCGTGCCCACCGTCGTCTCCACGGCGTGCGCAGCGTCCTCGACGATCGCGATGTCGCGCTGCCGTGCGATCTGCTCGATCGCATCCATGTCGCACGGGGCGCCGGCGAAGTGCACCGGCAGGACGGCGCGCGTGCGGTCGGTCAGCACGGCCTCGAAGGCCGCCGGATCGAGGTTCAGCGAGCCGGGCTCGACGTCTGCAAAGACCGGCGTCGCGCCGGTGTGGAGGATCGCATTCACGGTCGCCGGCCAGGTGAAGGATGGTGTCACCACCTCGTCGCCCTGGCCGATACCGGCTGCCACCAGCGCCAGGTGCAGCGCCGCGGTGCAGGATGACGTCGCGATGGCGTGCGGGGCGCCGACGTACGCGGCGAACCGCTCCTCGAGCTCCACCGCGCGAGGGCCGCTCGTCAGCCAGCCGGAGCGCAGTGTCTCGGTGACCGAGGCGATCTCCTCGTTGCCGATGACAAGCGGGGAGAACTGGAGCAGTGTGTCGCGGACGGGCGTGCCGCCGTCGATCGCAGGGGTTGAGGGGGTGGTGCTGCTCATTCGACCTCGAATCGGACCGCGTCAGAGAGGCTCCGCGCCCGTTTCAGTGCCTCCTCCCGGGTTGCACCGTCTGCGATCGCATATCCCGCACGGTCGGTCGCGATGCGAAGCGGGCCGTACCGATGACCCGGCGGATGATAGAAGGTCGTCCCCTCCGGCCCCTCCGCCAGCCTCAGAACGCCCTGTGGGGCGGCCAGGAACTCGATCACGCACGCTCCCTGCGGATGGGGCTCCAGGTCTGCCGCGGCGGGCTCCTCGCCGAGTGCGGCACGGACGGCCGCGGTGGCCAGGTCGACGCCGACCGCTCGCCGGCAGATCTCGGAGTCGTGGCCGCCGCCGAGGCGCGCTGCGACCTCCATCACGCGGGGCCCTTCGGGCGAGAGGATCAGCTGGACGTAGCTTGGGCCGCGGGTGATGCCGATGGCCTCGACGGCGGCCTTCGCCGTTTCCGCCGCTGCGGCCGTGTCATGCTCGCTCGGGTAGACGTGGCGCTGTGCGACTCCCGGCGAGCCCCCGAAGTGGTGGCGGTCGGTGACGGCGATACAGAGATAGCCGTCCGGCCCCGAGAACCCGTTCACCGTTACCTCCGGCCCCGGAACGAACCGCTCGAACAGCACCCGCCCGCTGCGAGAGCCCTCGCGGGCGCCCGCCGTGGCGTGCTCGAGCCCTTCCGGGCCGGTCAGGATCGCCATCGTCCGCTGGCCCTGCCGGTCGGCGGCCTTGAGCACGCACGGATAGCCGGGAGGCGCCGACGCCGACCATTCAGGCTGGAGCACACCCGCACGGTCGAAGGCCTCGCGCTGGGCGATCTTGTCGGTTGCGCGCCGGGCCGTGGCAACGTCGATGGGGTGGGGGAGCCCGAGCTCGCCGGCCACCTGGGCAGCGATCAGCACCGGCCAGTCGGTGCCCGGGGCGATGACGCCGTTCGCCTCGGCTTCGCGCGCCGCCGCGAGCACCGCGGCGGCATCCTCCGTCGAGGCCACGACATCGCCGGCGCCGGGCACAGCGTCGCAGACCACGGTGCGCACGCCGAGCCGCCTGGCAGCGTCGGTCGCCTGGCGCTGTGAGGGTCCTCCGCCGAGGATGACGAGCGTCAGACGGTCTGTGCCGCCTGCTCGCCCGCAAGCACTTTCTGCCACCATTCTGGGTTGTCCCGGTACCAGGCGATCGTCCGCTCCAGGCCGTCGGCGAACGTGATGTTCGACTCCCAGCCGAGCAGTTGCCGCGCCTTGTCCGTCGATCCGATGTGCCGGTCGACCTGTCCCGGCCGGTCCTCCGTGTGCTGCTTCAGCGACGAGGGCTTCCCCAGGATCTCGAGGATCATGTCGGCGATCTGCTCCACCGACTCGTCGACGCCCGTCGCGACGTTGATCGTCTCGCCCACGATCCGGGCCAGCGGAACCTCGCAGGCCCGGGTGATCGCCTCAGCGGTGTCGAACACGTGCAGCCAGTCGCGACTGGCGTTCCCGCGCCCGTGAATCGTCATCGGCCGGTCGGTCAGCGCCTGGATGATGAACCGGGGGATGACCTTCTCGGGGTGCTGGTAGGGCCCGTAGTTGTTGAACGGGCGGATGACCGTGATCGGCAGGTTGTACGTGCACCAGTAGGAGTACGCCAGCCGGTCGCCGCCCGCCTTGGTGCCGGCGTAGGGCGAACGCGGGTTGAGGGGATGGTCCTCGTCCATCGGGTCGCTCTCGGCGGTGCCGTAGACCTCGGACGACGAGATCAGGATGAAGCGCTCCACCGGCCGCTCGCGGATGGCATCGAGCAGCACCTGCGTGCCGACCACGTTCGTGGTCACGAACTCGGCGCCGCCTTGCGTGATCGACTTGGAGACGTGGGACTCCGCGGCGGCGTTCACGATCACGTCGACGCCGTCGAGCGCCTCGGTCACGTCGGCGATGTCCCTGATGTCGCCCTTGATGAAGCGGAGCCGCTCATGCCCCATGACGTCATCCAGGTTCTCCAGATTGCCTGCATACGTGAGGGCATCCATGGTGACGACCTCATGCTGCGTCTCGTGCAGCAGGTAGCGGATCATGTTCGAGGAGATGAAGCCGGCGCCGCCGGTGACGAGGATGCGCTTCACGTGTCGATCAGTCCTAGCCCAGTTCGCGGTCGATGTAATAGATGGGGCGCTGCTCCACGTCACGCTGGATACGCGCGAGGTACTCGCCCAGCACGGCCATCAGAAACCCCTGCAGGCCGAGCACGAACAGCACCAGCCCACCAAGGAACAGCGGACCGGGGAAGTTCCCGTGACGGATCCAGAACACGAGACCCCAGATCGCCACCACGGAGGCGGTCAGGATACCGCCGATCGCGAGTACCGCCCCCACCCACTGCACCATCTGCGCCCAGAAGCCGGTCAGCACATGCAGCGCGAGCTTGACCAGCTTGAGCATCCCGTAGCGGCTCTGGTCCTCGCGAGCCTCGTGCGCGAGCTCGACCTCGGTCACCCGTGCCCCCGTCGAGCAGACCAGTGCCTTCGTGAATTTCTGGCGGCCGATGCGGTGCAGGACGGGCTCGATCGCATCGCGCCGGTAGGCGTTGAAGGCGCAGCCGAAGTCGGAGATCGGCGCACCGGTCAGCCGCGACAGCATCCGGTTGATCAGACGGGACGGAAGCTTTCGGAGGAAGAAGGCGTCGCGGCGCTCGACACGTTTCCCGGATGCGACGTCGGCGCCGCCGCGGATCGCGTCGACCAGCTTGGGGATGTCGGACGGCTGGTTCTGAAGGTCGCCGTCCATCGTCACGACGATGGAGCCGCGGGCGCGCGCAATGCCCGCGTGCATGGCCGGGTGCTGGCCGAAGTTGCGCTTGAAGGAGACGACCCGGACGCGGTCGTCGCCGGCGTGGATCCGCTCCAGCAGAGACATCGTGGCATCGGTTGAGCCGTCGTCGATGAAGATCACCTCGGCGGCGATGTCCGAGGCTTCCACCGCCTCGACGATCCTCCGGTGCACCTCTTCGATCGTTGCCTGCTCGTTGAGGAGCGGGACGACGATGGAGACCTCGGGGCTGCGGACCGGCTGCGCGCGCATCTGAGAAGCGGTCTCGGTTGCCACACCAAGAGCGTACTCCCTCGTGCGGATCCCTACCTGCAGTGCCGCGACCGGTCGCCGCGGGCGATGGTCATACTTTGGCCCATGCGACGATTCCTCTCTGCCCACTGGCCGTCTCTCATGGCCGGCGTGGCGACCGTCGCCTACGGGGCCGCAGTGCTCGGTTTCGGGCTGGTGTTCCGGCCGCTCCACAACGACGAGGGCGTGACGCTGCAGGTGGCGTCGCATCCCTCGGCGCGGGAGGTGCTCGACGTCGCGGTGAACGACCGCCACGGGCCGCCGCTCCATTACCTGCTCGTGCACGCATCCCTCGTCTGGCACGACGACGTGCTCGGCCTGCGGGTTCCCTCGGCGCTGCTCGGGATCGTCGCGGTTGCGCTTGCCTTCTTCTTCGGCCGTGAACTGCTCGGCCGGGCCGGCGGCTCGCTGGTCTGCCTGGTCACGGCGACGTTCCCTGTCGTCGTCCACCTGGCGCAGTTCGCGCGCGGCTACACGGCGATGCTGGCGGCGTCGTTCGCGAGCCTGTGGCTGCTGCTCCTCTTGGTGCGTACGCGTCGCGCGCGATACGTGCTGCCGTATGCCGTCTCGGCGCTGCTCCTCGCCGCCGCGCACCCGTTCGGCTTGTTCGCCCTGTTCTCGGAGGTCCTCATCCTGGCTGTCCTTGGCCTGCTGCCGCTGCTTCGGGGCCCGCGAGACCGCCGCGCATTGACGGCGACCGGCGTCGCGATGCTCGGCGGGCTGGGAGCGCTCGCGCTGCTGTGGACTGTGTATTCGGGGCTGCGGGACAAGTACGGCGTGGGGGACGGCCGGGCGGTGATCGACGTCACGTCGTCGGAGTTCTGGACACGGCTCGGCAACTCATGGTCGGGTTCCTCGAGGCCGATCGCCGCGATCGCACTGGCCGTCGTGGCGCTTGCCGGCATTGCGGTGCTCGCGCGAGAGAACCGGCGTGCTGCCATCGTCGTCGGAATCTGGATCGGGCAGCCGGTCATCTCGCTGACGGTGCTGACGGCGACGTCGTCGGACTTCGCGCCGGAACGGCACCTGTTGTTCCTCCTTCCCGGGTTTGCAGCCGCTATCGCGGCCCTGCTGCTCTTCATCGGCCGCCGCGTCCCCCGTCACGGCCCGGTGCTCGCCGGCGCCGTTGCCGCGGCGCTGCTGATACCGGCTGTCGTTTCGGACGTCGACAACATCGGCGGCTTCACGCCCGACCTGCGCAACGCGAGCCGGTACCTGGCCGACCGGTTCGGGGCCGATGACGTGCTGCTCTCGACCGCCGGCGTGCCGCAGGACGGCGTCCAGCCGCGCCTCTACGGAGCGTACGCCGTCCTCGGGGCATTCGACGACCAGCCGCTCTCCCGGTGGAACGACGTCGGCGGCAAGCGTGGCTGTGACCTGGTCGCACTGCTGGATCAGACGCCCGTCCCGCAGAATGCGTGGCTGATCATGCGATCGACCGACTCGCGCGCGCTGGGGTATCGCCTGGCGCGCCTCGGCGGTGAGGACGGGCGAGCGTTCGGCGAGTTCCTGGTCGTGCGATTCCCCCTGCACAGGCACAGCGACGTCGGGGCGCTGAACACCGGCGCTCGCGCGTACCGCGCGGCGATCACGCTCTCGCCCAACCCCAACGACTTCGGCGACCTCGTCGGCGTGTACCGCCAGGCGCGCGCGAAGGCGCGGCTCGACCTCTGCTAGCTCAGGTCGCGCGCGGCCTGGTCGGCGAGGATGTCGAAGTCGAGATCCTGGCCGGTCACCTCCCGCAACAGCTGGTCGGCGTTCAGGGACTGGCCCAGCTCCCAGATCTCGCGAAGCAGCGACCCGGCTCGCCTGTTGCGGAACCAGTCGGCGCCGAACTGCTCTCGCAGCCAGTCGCCAAGCTGGGCCTCGAACGCCCAGGCGCGGAGGTAGCAGGTGCAGTAGAACCCGGGATCGACGTCGTCCAGGAAGTCGCTGGTCGGGTACGGCACCCCGACGGCGTGGCCGAGCAGCTCGGCGTAGCGCGATGGCAGGCCTTCGAGCGGTGCGTCACTGTGGAGCTCCAGCTCGTAGGCGAGCTTGGCCGAGTAGCGGCGCATCAGCAACAGCTTGGAAAACGCGGCGAAGCGGACGTAGTCCTCGGCGCGCGGCATGTCGAGGCGCGAGGAGAGCCAGCGGGGGTCGGTGACCAGGTGCTCGAGCAGGAAAGCGAAGCCCTCGGTGACGGCGTTGTCGCCGAGCAGGCGGTCCTCGGCAGGCAACGTTCTGCTGACGTGCGCGAAGTGCTCGGTGTGGCCGGCCTCGTGGAAGAGCGCGAGATAGTCCTCTTGGCCGCCCTGCGGCAGCGTGACGAGGACGACGCGGTCGGGCACGCGGATCGGCGCGCAGAACGCCCGCGGCACCTTCCCCGGGCGCGGCTCGATGTCGAGCTCGACGTTCTGCTGGCGGTCGATGGCGATCCCGAGTCCATCGAGCGTGGCGCGAAGCGCAGGGACGGCCCGGTCGAGCGGAAAGCCCGCGTCGAATTCGGGCGCGCGCATCAGCCGCGCGACGTCGGCTGAGGTCGCCTCGGCGGGATCGATCCCCACGCGCTCCCGCAGCGCCCGGTCGAGCTCGCGCCGGTGGATGTTCTCGGTCGCCGAGAGAAACCGCTCGGTCTTCACCGCCAGCCCGGCGGGGTCGTACCCGAACCGCTCGTACAGCGCGCGGACGCTGGGCGCCCCCAGCTCGCTGACCAGCTCCCGCTCCCGCTCCATTCGCTCACCGAGCACCGGGTTGATGTCACGCTCGGTCACCTGACAGCGAAGGAGGTGCAGTTCGTGGCGGCGCGCATGGTCGGGCTCGTTCATCAGCCGCGGACGCACCGCGCGGTACGGTACCGGCTCGCCGCGGAACTCCACGACGGCGGAGGCCTCGATATTGGCCTTCCTGTCGATCAGGTCCTTGAGGCCGTCGCCGATGTAGGCCTCCGCGGCGAATCGCTGCAGCTCCGACGGCGCGCCCATCTCGGCGAGCTCGAGCGCCGTGTCGAGCGTGGTGAGGTCCGAGTGGCGCTCGAACACGCGTGCGAGCTCCATGGTCTTCTTGCGTCCGGAGCCGTGCAGGTACTCCTCCTCGAGTACCTCGGCGGTCATCTCCTCCAGCTCCTCGCGGTACGTCGAGAGGTTGATCGCCACCCACCTACACTAGTCGCGATGCCCACATTGACCCGGAACCAGGAGCTCGAGCTGACGATCGACAGCCTTGCCTACGGCGGTCGCGGCGTTGCCAGGCATGGCGAGCTCGTCGTCTTCGTCGCACGCGCGCTGCCCGGCGACCGGGTACGGGCGCGGGTGACGAAGTTCAAGCGCCGCTATGCCGAGGCGCGAATGGTGGAGCTGCTGCAGCCGGGGCCGGGGCGGGTGAGCGCGCCGTGCAGCCATTTCGGTGTCTGCGGAGGCTGCGCCTGGCAGGATCTCGACTACTCCGAGCAGCTTCGCCACAAGCAGGCCCAGGTGACGGACGCGCTGGAGCGGCTGGGCAGGCTCGAGGGCTACGAGCTCGAGCCGATCGAGCCGGCGCGCGAGATCTGGGGATACCGCAACAAGCTGGAGTACTCGTGGTCGCAGGCCGAGCAGGGGCCCTCGCTCGGCTTTCACGTGGCAGGGCGGTGGGACCGGCTGATGGCGGTCGACCTCTGTCACATCACGTCCGAGCGCGGCAACGAGCTGCGGCGCGCATTCGAACGGTGGGCGCGTGCCGAAGGGCTCCG
>JAWVEN010000009.1:0-78797 GCA_033856675.1 Gaiellales bacterium
AGTTCGCCGAGGGCTACTTCCTGCGTCGCGACGGCATGCAGTGGTTCTGGGATCAGTACACGACCGATCAGGACCAGCGCAACGAAGTCACGGCGTCGCCGCTGCGGGCCAGCCTCGAGCAGCTCGCGGGTCTGCCGCCGGCCCTCGTGATCACCGGTGAAGCGGATGTCCTCCGCGACGAAGGCGAGGCGTACGCGAACAAGCTGCGCGAAGCAGGCGTCCCGGTGACTGCGGTCCGCTACCAGGCGATCATCCACGACTTCGTGATGCTGAACGCTCTGCGGGAGACGCACGCTGCGGACGCGGCAATCAAGCAGGCGACCCGCTTCCTCACCGACGCGCTCGACGCGCCCAAGCGCGGCTGAGCATGCCTACGGCGACATCAACGGCTTTCGATCGTTCCAAGGCGCTCCTCATCGCCGTATCGGTCGCCGGCCCGCGCGCGTGCGCCAGCGAGACCATCGTTCTCCCGTAACCCGATGCGATCAAGGAGATCCGAGATGCCAGCAGACACGCAGATTGCCGAAACCGTCACGATCGGAGGTGACCTCACCGTCGGTCGGATCGGGTACGGGGCGATGCAGCTAGCCGGGCCCAAGGTGTGGGGCGAGTACCCAGACCACGAAAGGGGCGTCGCGTTGTTGCGCGCGGTCGTCGCCGCCGGCGTGACCTTCATCGATACCGCCGACGTCTACGGCCCTCACTCCAACGAGGAGCTCATCCGCGAGGCTTTGCATCCCTATCCGGACGACCTCGTGATCGCTACCAAGGGCGGGTTCGTCCGCAGTGGCCCTGAGTACACCGACATGGGTGCCGTCGGGAACAGGCACTACCTCCGCCAGGCGACGTACATGAGCGCGCGCCGACTCGGCCTCGACCACATCGACCTCTACTACCTGCACACGCCGACCATGACCGACGCCCCCTTCGAAGCGGTCGTCGAGACACTCGCCGGCATGCGCCAGGACGGCCTCATCCGCCACATCGGTCTCTCCAACGTCAGCGCCGACCAGCTTCGCACCGCCCTGTCGATCACCGAGGTCGCCGCCGTGACCGTCCACTACAACGTCGCCGTTCGCCTCGGCGCCGCCGTGCGGCGGGTCGCGCAGGAGGCCGGCATCGTCTTCTCTCCGTGGCACCCGGCCGCCCTACCCCGAGGCAACGAGGGCGAGTCGTTCCACGCCGTGATCGACCCGATCGCCGAGAAGCACGACGCCACCCCGCGGCAGATCGCCCTCGCATGGCAACTGCATCGCAGCGATCACGCCCTTCCGATCCCCGGTACCACCAGTATCCAGCACCTCGAGGCAAACCTCGCCGCCGCTCACATCTCGCTGGCCCAAGACGAGGTCGACGCGATCACCGCGCTCGCACCCGAACAGAACTGAGATCAGCGTGGCGCAGCCCGGCGACGCGTTCGCGGCGTCGGTCCTGCGGCCGCGGTCGGACGTGATGACTGACGACCGGGTGAGGCTGAGGGGCGGGGTACCTCCGTACCACGGAGGTGCTCTGGGCTCTTCAACCGACTTTTCAAGCCAAGACTTCGTGCCGCTCGTGAACCTGGGGACAGATCCTGGGGACAGGTTTCGACCCCCGTCACCTCTACTCGTGCCGTTCGAGGCAACAAAAAGCCATTTGCTGGCCTTTCCTGAAGCCCTCTGACGGACTCGAACCGTCGACCCCCTCCTTACCATGGATGATTAGCGCTGCTGCCATGTGATCTGGGAAAGCGTCATGTAGGCCGCTTTCCCTGCATTTCGGCTGATTTCTCCGATTGTCAGACCCTTTCCTTGAAGGACCCCGAGCCGCCCCGAGAAGCCTCGAACCTGTCCCCAGAACCTGGCCCCAACGGGCCCGGAGCCCGTGCTTGTAGTCGAGCGTGGCGACGGGTTGCCACGCCGAAGTCAACCGGCGCGTGTCTGAGGCCGCGAGTCCGGACTCGCGGGGGACCTCCCCGGCTCTTTCGGCGGGCCGAGGAAGTTTTCGATCTCCTGGTCTGGCTCTGTAGCGATCGGGAGTGTGACGACGACGCAAGTTCCACTTCCCGCCGGGCTGTCGATTTTGATCGTGCCGCCGAGCGCCTCGACTCGGTCGTGCAAACCGACGAGGCCTGAGCCTCCGCCCGGATAGGCCCCGCCGACACCGTCGTCTCGAACCATCAGCGTCAGGGTCCCGTCGTCTGTCGTCACGTTCATGTGCACGACAGAGGCGCACGCGTGTTTGGCGGCATTCGTGAGCGCCTCCGCGGCGACGTAGTAGGCAGCTACCTCGACCTCGTCGGGAAGCGGGCCCTCGATCTGCGCGTCGAGCTCGACAGGCACTGCCGAGCGGCGCGCCAGGGTCCTGAGAGCCGGTGCCAGCCCACCCTGCGAGAGGATCGCCGGATGGATCCCGCGCGCAATCTCCACAAGCGCGTCGAGGACCGAGACCACGTCCACTGTCACGCCGGCCAGCCGCTCGTCGAGCGAGCCTCCGGTCGGCGGGTCGGCTTTCATTGCGCCCAGCTCCAGCCCCAGTGAGACGAGCTGCTGCTGCACACCGTCGTGCAAGTCCCGCTCGATCCGACGGCGCGCATCGTCCGAGGCGGCGACGATGCGTCTGCGCGACGCGGCGAGCTCAGATCTGCCCTCGGCATTCGCGATCGCGGTTGCCACAAGGTCGCTGAACTTCTCGAGACGCTCCTCTGTGTCGTGCGGCAGCACTTCGTCGGTCGACGAGATGCTCATTGCGCCCCAGGTACGTCCCTCCACGACGATCGGGCTTGCGACGGTCGATACGATTCCCAAGTGACGTGAAACGGCGCCGAGAGGCCCGCTCACCTCCGACCAGTCCACCGCATCGAGTCGCGCGGACTGCCCGGTCCGAAGTACCTCAGCGGATGCTGAGGGCACACCGTCGTCCAACCGTGATGCCGGCGGAAATGTCCCTGCGACGCTCTCTCCAACAACGAGGACCGACTCCCCGTCGAAGCGCGCGAGACCAGCAAACGCAGCACCGAAGAGAGTGCTCACCTCCAGCGCCACGGCCCCGAAGAGCTCACTTGCTGGGACGGCCTCTGCGACCAACGTCGCCACGCGCCGCAGCGCCGCCTGCTCCTCGGTGAGCACCGCTCGCGCCTCTCGAGACTCGGCGTTTGCGATCGCCGTCGCGACGAGCTCGGTGAACTTCTCCAGACGTTCCTCGGTATCAACAGGAAGGAGCTCGTCGGTGCTTGCGACGAACATGGCGCCCCAGAGCTCGCCCTCGACGACGATGGGGCTCGCGACAGTCGAGACGATGCCGAGGCTCCGCAGGCGCTCGGCGGTCTCGCCCTCGGCCGACTCCCAACGCGGGGCATCAGCTCGGGCGGAACGGCCCGTGCGAAACACCTCGGCCGAAGCCAAGAACTCGGCAACCTCCCACCGCTCGTGCGTCCGGCCGGCCCCCACGAGATCGAGCTCCCGCCCGTCGGCCTCGAACCTGCCGACGGCGGCGAGCTCGGTACCAAACAGACGACCGACCTCGTCGCTTACGCCCCAGAAGACCTCGTTGGGTTGCGCACCGCGCGCCACCAGCGTCGCGACGCGCCGTAGCGCCGCTTGCTCCTTGGCGAGCTCGGCAAGGGCTTCGCGTGATTCGGCGTTAGCGATCGCGGTCGCGACCAGTTCTGTGAAGGCTGCGATACGGGTCTCGGCGTTCTCGGCCCATGGCTCGACGCCGCGAGTTCCGGCTAGCAACGCGCCCCAGAGCTTTCCCTCGACGACGATCGGCGCCCCGACGGTCGAGCGCAGGCGCAAACTCCGTGCGAGATCCGCTCCCTCACCCTCCGCCTCGGCGTCGATGTCCATTCGCGCAGGAGCGCCGCTCTCGAAGATGCTGGCGGCGACGCTCTTGCCATGCAGTGGAAGCCGTGACCCGATCGGAGGAATGGGGCCGCCGTCGCCGCTCCACCCGGCGATCGTCGTCCCCATGGCGTCGCCTTCGAAGACGTGCAATGCCGCAAGGTCGGCACCGAGAACCAGCCCGACCGCCTGAGTGACGGCCGTGAAGACCTCGCTGGGGGACGGTTGCTGCGCGACAAGTACGGCCAGTCGGCGCAGCGCCGCCTGCTCCTCGGCGAGCCGCTCCACTTCTGCGCGCGCCTCGGCGTTCGCGAGCGCCGTCGCGATCAGATCCGTGAACCTCTGCAGGCGATCCTCGGTGTCCGTTGGCAGCGGCGCGTGTCGCGTCGACACGATCATCGCGCCCCAGAGCCTGCCCTCAACTTTGATCGGGACCGCGACCGTTGCGACGGGGCGAAAGCGCACCACGATGGCAGCGACGTCCGCGTCAGCGATTGTCGAGTCGTGATCAAATCGGGCAGCGAGCCCCGTGCGGTACACCGCCGTCGACGCCAACGAGTCGTCGAGCTTCCATCGGGATCCGACGACGGGCTCATCCGTGCCGTCTCCGACACCCACCACCAGGAGTGCAACGGGATCGCCGTCGAACTTGCCGACGACGACCATCTCTGCGCGAAACAGCGTCGCCACCTCGTTGGTGACCGCGGAGAAGATCTCGGCGGGTGGCGCAGCCTCGGCCACCAGTGTTGCCACGCGCCGCAGCGCTGCCTGCTCCTCGGCGAGCCGCGCAAGCGCCTCGCGTGACTCGTGCGACGGTGTGGCTTTGCGGTGACTATGCATGGCGGCGGCTCGATTGTTCGACAGGTCGCAGCCATCACGTTACTCCTGGCACGAACTCGGGGTCAAACGGCCGCAGGTGGCCTAGTGGCACCGGACTGGTATCCTCGCCTGCGGCGTGCCAAAGCGGTCGGTATGGGGGTGCGCGGCCACCGTTGCGGTAGCGGCGGCGGCTGTGTTGGTAACGCGACTTCTCGTCTGGACGCCATCGCTGAACACCGACGCTTGGGCGTACACAGCGTGGGCGAAAGCGATCCTGCGCGGCGAGCGGCCGGTGTTCGACTACCTGCCCACGACACCGAAGCCGCTTGCCATCGCACTTGCTGCGGTTGCTTCGCCGATCGACGTCGAGCGAGTCTTTGGCGTGGTGGTTGCGGTCGCCTTGGCTGCGATCGCAACGGCGTTGTTCACCGTCGGTATGCGGGAGGGTGGGACGGTCGCAGGCGTGGTGTCAGTTACCGCGTTCGCATGTCTGCCCCACCTGAACGCGTTCATCGTCTTTGGCACGGTCGACGCGGTGTCTGCCGCGCTACTGGTCGGCGCGCTGGCGGTCGCCGGCCGCGCGAGGCTGGCATGTTTGATCCTCGCCGGTCTGCTTCGGCCCGAAGCGTGGGTCCTGAGTGGCATGGTGGGCGCCATCCAGGCGGGTGGATCGACCATGCGGCGCGTCGTTGCCGGCGTTGCCTACGGACTCCTCCCCGCCGCGCTGTGGTCGGCGACCGACCTCGTGCTCAGTGACGATCCGCTGGCCAGCCTGCACCAGGCGGGTCGCATCCTCGACGACTTTCGCGAGGCCGGCTTCCGCGCGCCTTCATGGTTGAGCGTCCCCGGGTCGGTGATCGAGGTGGTCTCGACGCAGACCGGCGCCCTGGTGGCCATCGCCGGTGTGTTCGGCCTCACCGTCCACACCTGGACGCGCCGACGGGCCGGAACACTCGACCCGCTGCTTCCCGCTACGGCCGTTGTCTGGACGCTTGGGCCGGCCATCGAGATGCACAGCGTCCCGGTTCCGGGCCGGTACTTCCTGCCCGCGGCAGCACTGCTGGCACTGGGCTGCGGCCTCCTTGCCGGCCAGGCAACTCGAGGGACGAGCGCCCTTCCGGCCGTCGGAGCCGCCGCAGCGATCGCTGCGTTGATTGCCTCGGCGGCCACGATGGACTACCCGGCCGGCGCCCGGTCGGCTCAACTGGCTGCGGCAATATCGGCATCAGTCCCGGCGATCGATCGAGCGCTCGCTTGCGGACGCGTGCGCGTGATGAACCCGCAAGGTGCCGCCACGGAAGGGGGGCGCATCTACGTGTCCGAGCTGGCCGCGCGAACGGGCCATTCCGTTCGCCGTTTCGGCTCGATCGGTCATAACTTCGGCGCAGTGCTCCGCGTCCGCGGTTCGGCCGGCCCACTTCCGCCGTGGCCACAGGTCAGCACGCCGATCGGGACACTGGCCCTGGACCCAGACCGTTGCCCGTAAGGCGTGTAGGCTTTGTCCCGCTGTGCTGATTCTTCCGCTGCGCACCTCGTTGATCATCCTCGCGCATGTTCATGGCGAGCTCGTGTGGATCGAAGAGCACGAAGCGGCCACTCCGACGATCACCTCCTCGCCGTCGCCCCCTGCTTCGGCGATGCTCGTGGCGAGGCGCATCGACGGGACGTGGCTGGCCGCTGGATGCGGCTGAGGCCCGACGCTTGAACGGATGATCTCCGCCACCCATCGCGCGATCGATGCGGTCTGGAGGATCGAATCCGCCCGGCTGATCGCCGGTCTGACGCGGATCGTCCGCGACGTCGGGCTTGCCGAGGAGCTCGCCCAGGATGCGCTCGTCGCAGCGCTGGAGCAGTGGCCGGAGTCAGGCGTCCCGGACAACCCGGGCGCCTGGCTCGTGGCCACGGCAAAACATCGGGCGATCGACGCAATCCGCAGGAGAACGATTCTCGAGCGCAAGCACGAGGAGCTGGGGCGCGAAATCGAGATGGATCCGGAGGCCGCGGCGCACGACCTCGACGACGCGCTCGACGACCATGTCGGTGACGACCTTCTCCGCCTCGCGTTCATGGCGTGCCATCCGGTGCTCTCGACTGAGGCGCGGGTCGCTCTCACGCTGCGACTGCTCGCGGGGCTGACAGCCGAGGAGATCGCACGCGCATTTCTCGTCCCGGAAGCAACCGTGGCGCAGCGAATCGTCAGGGCCAAGCGCACCCTCGCAGAGGCCCGCGTTGCCTTCGAGGTTCCGCAGGGCGCCGAGCTCGCTGCACGGCTCTCCCCGGTGCTCGAGGTCGTCTACCTCGTCTTCAACGAGGGCTACTCGGCAACCGCCGGTGACGACTGGATGCGCCCCGCGCTCTGCGAGGATGCGCTTCGCCTCGGCCGGATCCTCGCCGAGCTCACGCCCGACGAGCCGGAGGTTCACGGGCTCGTCGCCCTGATGGAGCTCCAGGCGTCGCGCATCAGGGCCCGCCTCAGCGGCACCGGTGATCCGATCCTGCTGTACGACCAGAACCGCGGCCAGTGGGACCACCTTCTGATCAATCGTGGCCTCGCGGCGCTCCGTCGTGCCGAGGAGCTCGGCGGCGTGCTGGGCCCATATGGGCTGCAGGCCGCGATCGCCGCGTGCCACGCCCGGGCACGCACCCCGGATGAGACCGACTGGGTGCGCATCGTCGCGCTCTACGACGCACTCGCGGAGCTGCTCCAGTCGCCCGTCGTCGAGCTGAACCGTGCGGTCGCCCTGGCGATGGCCTTCGGCCCCGAGGCAGGCCTGGAACTGGTCGATCAACTGATCTCCGAGCCATCGCTTAATGACTACCACCTGCTGCCGAGCGTGCGCGGCGACCTGCTCGAAAAGCTCGGCCGTCTCGAAGAGGCACGTGCTGAGTTCGAGCGGGCGGCGTCGATGACGCGTAACGCACGGGAGCATGTGCTCCTGCTCGACAGGGCAGCGCGGCTCGCCTGAGCTCAGTGGGTCATGTACATTGGCCCACGTGCCAATTGGCACGTTTGGACAGCTTCATCCGATGTGCAGCGCCGCAGAACAATGGCCCCCGATGTAGAGCCGGCCGACGGTCACCGCCGGCAAATGGCGATCCGCCACGATGCCGATGACGGAGGGGGCGGGCGGACCGACGGGTTGCTCGTCCTCGCCGCGCTGTTCGGCATCCTTGCGGTCGTCTTCCCGGGCCTCGGATCGGAAGCGTGGAGGTTCGATCCGAGCGAGGTGCGCACCACGGGGACGCTCGGCTGGGTCGTGGACATTGCCGGGTCGGAATGGGATGTGGAACTGCTCCGGGGATGTGTGGTAGCCGCGATGACCTTCGTCGCGCTCTGTGGAGTCCTCCGCGCCTCATCCGATCGGCCATGGCACAGAGGCGTCCTGGTGGCGATTGCCCTGACCGCCGCATCCGGCGCGCTGCTGCCGGCGGTGGTGATGCAAGTCGCGCTTCGGGAGGGCACCGCGCCGTGGTTCTACACCAACGACTCCACGTACCAGATCGAGCTGGCCGGCGACCTGGCACGAAATGGGCAGAACCCCTACGGCCATGACTACGGCGACTCTGGAATGGCGCGCTTCTACAAGATGGACGGCACGGTCGTTCGGCGACCCGAGCGGCTTCCGGCCCTCTCCCATTTGCCCTACTTCCCGGGCTCGGTGGTGGCGTCTGCGGCGTGGAGGACACTCCCCGCGCCTTGGAGCGACTACCGGCTGCTGGTTGCGCTGTCGACGCTGCTTCTGATCCCCGCAGCGCTGCTCTATCCAGGACCGTTCCCTGCGCGCCTGGCGGTGGGCTCGGTACTGGCGTGCAACCCGGTGGCAGTCCGCCTGGCCTGGTTCGGCAACACCGACGCGACCTGCATCCTCGCCCTCGTCGTGGCCTTCGGGCTCGCCAGCCGGGGCTGGTGGCGATCCGCGGCGGGAGCGCTTGCGGTCGCGATCCTGATGAAGCAGTTCGCAATTGCGGCCGTGCCGTTTCTGGTGTTGGTGCTGCTCCTGCGCGGAAACAGGCGTGACCTGGCGCAGGCACTGGCGGTCGGATCAGCCGTACTGGCCGTGGTCTTCCTCCCATTCCTGGTTGCATCCCCAGGCGCCCTCTGGGACGACAGCATCGCCTACGGCACCGGCACGTTCCATCTCGTCAGCTACGGCCTGGCGGGGCTTCTCGCGCGGCTCGGCATGGTCGACCGGCAGTCAGACGACTATCCCGTGCTCCTGCTGATGCTTGTTTGCTGGCTGCCGATCACGGCCTACGCCATGCGGGTATGCTGGCGGTCGAAGGAACCCTGGCTGGCCGGAGCCGGATTCACGCTCTCGATCTTCACCATGATCGTCATAGCGCGGGTATTCCAGACCAGCTACATCATCTACCCGCTGAGCGGCGCGCTGATGACCCTGCTGCTCGCACTCGGCCAGCGCCAACACGCCCGAAATCCTGGTGCCGCTGTCAGCACGAGAGTTAACTTGACGGGCACCCGTGCAGCGACGCTACCCTCCGCCCTCGGCCGCGACGACCGATGAGTTTTCGCGCCGGCCTGGGTCTTTTCCAAACCGGCGTACTTAGGGGGCACTGCAGATGACGACAGACGAGGCACGAGCACACGAGAGGCGCATGCGCTGGCTGGCGCTGCTCGTCCTCTGCTTGGGCGACGTGATGATCGTGCTCGACTCGACGATCGTGAACGTGGCGCTGCCGTCGATCCGGGCCGACCTCGACATGTCACAGACGTCGCTGGCGTGGGTGGTGAACGCCTACCTGCTCACGTTCGGCGGCTTCCTGCTCCTGGGCGGGCGGCTGGGCGACCTGTTCGGGCACCGCCGCCTGTTCCTGATCGGGATCTCGCTGTTCACTCTTGCGTCGGTGGCGTGCGGCCTTGCGACCTCACAGGACCTGCTCGTCGCTGCCCGCGCGGTGCAGGGCCTGGGCGGCGCAGTGGTCTCGGCGGTGGCGCTGTCGCTGATGATGACGCTGTTCACCGAGCCGGCGGATCGAGCGAAGGCCATGGGCGTGTTCGGCTTCGTCGCTGCGGGCGGCGGGAGCCTCGGCGTGCTGCTCGGCGGCATCCTCACCGACCTCCTCAGCTGGCACTGGATCTTCCTCGTCAACGTCCCGATCGGAATCGCCGTGTACTTCCTCTCGCTGCGGCTGGTCCCCACTGGGAATGGCGTGGCCGGGGAGCGGCGTCTCGACGTCGCCGGAGCCGTGACCGTGACGACAGCGCTGATGCTCGCCGTCTACGCAATCGTCAACGGCAACGACGCCGGATGGGGGTCAGCCCAGACGCTCGGCCTGCTCGGCGCTGCGGCGGTGCTGCTTGCGGTGTTCCTCGTCATCGAGTCGCGGGTCGCGGCGCCCCTCGTGCCGCTGGGCCTCTTCAAGCTGCGCAACGTCGCCACCGCCAATGTGGCCAGCATCCTGTGGGCCGCCGCGATGTTCGCCTGGTTCTTCCTGTCCGCGCTCTACCTGCAGCTGGTGCTCGGGTACAGCCCACTCGAGGTGGGCCTCGCGTTTCTGCCGGCCAACCTGATCATGGGTGCGTTCGCGCTCGGGCTCTCGGCCAAGATCGTGATGCGGTTCGGCATCCGGACGCCGCTGGCCGTGGGGCTCCTGCTTGCCGCTGTGGGCCTGGCCCTGTTTGCCCGGGCGCCGGTCGACGGGAGCTTCGTCGTCGACGTTCTGCCCAGCATGATCCTGCTCGGCCTTGGCGGCGGCATCGCGTTCAACCCGATCCTGCTTGCCGCCATGAGCGACGTCGACCCCAGCGAAGCCGGGCTCGCATCGGGCGTCGTCAACACCTCGTTCATGATGGGCGGCGCCCTCGGCCTGGCCAGCCTCGCCAGTCTCGCAACGTCACGGACCGACAGCCTCAGTGCCGCAGGCGACGCCCCACTCGTCGCCCTGAACGGCGGCTATCACGCGGCGTTCCTCGTCGGTGCGCTGTTTGCCGTCGCAGCCGCCGTGATCGGCGCCGCCCTGCTTCGCACGAGCGATGCGGCCCCCGCCCCGGAACGCCACCACGGCGGGTCGTACGGAGACGCGGCGACGGCCGAGGGCGACTAGACAACGCGACCGCGTTTTCGACCCTAACATCAGCAATGCGGTAGCGTCTTAGTTCGGACGTAGGAAACGCCTGAGGTTGAGGGGGTCGAACCATGCGGTCGCCAACCGGCAACGTCGTGCGAACGTCGATGTGCTGCTTGGCGGTGATGTTTGCCACCGCGTGTGGCGGCGGCAGCTCGACCGGGAGCTCGAGCGACGCATCGTCCCAGCCGAAGAAGGGCGGAACCTTCACGATCCTCGCCAACTCCAACTTCGGCGTGGCGGATCCGGCCCAGAACTACACCCTCCAGGAGTGGCAGCTCCTGATCAACACCCACGACGGGCTCGTGCAGTTCAAGCGCGTCGGGGGACCGGCCGGGACCGAGCTCGTGCCCAATCTCGCCGCGTCAATTCCGCAGCCAACCGACGGCGGGAAGACCTACGCCTTCGAGATTCGCAGTGGGATCAAGTTCTCCGACGGCACAACCATGAAGCCGAGCGACTTCGTAACCACATTCGAGCGCCAGTTCACCGTGCCGGGCCCGACCTCGTTCTACGCGGGCATCGTGGGAGCCGACAAGTGCACAGCGTCCAAGTGCGACCTTTCGCAAGGTGTCGTCGCCGACGACGCGGCGTCCACGCTGACGATCAACCTGACGGCACCCGACCCCGAGTTCCTCTACAAGCTCGCGTTGCCGTTCGCCTACGTCGTGCCGGGCAACACGTCGCCCAAGAACCTCGGCAACAACGTTCCGCCGGGCACCGGGTCGTACATGTGGGAGTCCTACAACCCGAACAAGGAGCTCGTGCTCGTCCGCAACCCGTACTTCAAGGTCTGGAACGCGGACGCACAGCCTGAGGGCTACCCAGACCGCATCGTCGAGAAGTTCGGACTGCCCATCTCCGAGGAAGTCACCCAGGTTCAGAACGGCTCCGCGGACGAGGTGTTCGACGGCGACGTCATCCCAGCCGACCGCTTGAACGAGCTCAACGACCCGAAGTACGCCGGCCAGGTGCACGTCAACCCGCTCACCGCGGACTGGTACTTCGCCCTCAACACGAAGCGCCCGCCGTTCGACAACGTGCAGGCGCGCCAGGCGGCGAACTACGCCGCCGACCGTGCTGCGTACGTCAAGATCGGCGGCGGCACCGCACTGGCACAGCCAACCTGCCAGATCCTCCCGCCGAACTTCCCGGGCTACGAGCCGTACTGCCCGTACACGGCCGGCGGGGACACGACGAAATGGACCGCTCCCGACCTGGAGAAGGCGAAGCAGCTCGTCGAGCAGTCGGGCACCGCCGGCATGAAGGTCGTGGTCAACAGCACCAATGACGAGACGGGGAAGGCGCTGGCAGAGCAGATGGTGTCCGACCTGAACGCCATCGGCTACAAGGCGACGACGCAGCTTCTCACCGCCGGAATCCAGTACCCGTACGTTCAGAACTCCAAAAATCTCGACAAGTGGAGCGTCGCCTGGTCGGCCTGGTACCAGGATTACCCGGCGCCGTCCGACTTCCTGAACGTCCTCCTCGGCTGTGGATCGATCCACCCGGGCAGCGACGCCAGCCCGAACATCGCCGAGTTCTGCGACGAGGCGATCCAGGCCAAGATGGATCAGGCACTGGCGCTGAGCCAGACTGATCCGGAAGGGGCCAACAAGCTCTGGACCGAGGTCGACCATGCGATGACCGACGCCGCCCCGTGGGTCGACCTCTACAACCCGAAGCAGATCGACTTCCTCTCCAAACGCGTCCAGGGGTACCAGTGGAACCCCCAGTGGTACATCTTGATCGACCAGATGTGGCTCGAGTAGCCACGCGTGGGGGCCGGGGCGAGCGCCGGCCCGGCCCCGACGCTGGAGGTGCCCGGTGACCGAAGCGGCCGCCCTCGGGCAGCCGGCTGCGGGCGAGGCAGCCGACCCGCAGGTCAGCGGCCGCAGCCCGTGGGCACTGGCGCTGCGGCGCCTGACTCGAAACCGTGTCGCCCTCGCAGCGCTCGTCCTCTTTCTCGTGATCGTCGCGGTGTCGTTCGCCGCCCCGCTGTACGCGGACCATGTCGCCCACACCAATCCGTTCGTGAACAACCTGAACGGAACGACGATCGTGAACGGCAAGGAGACGCCGCTGATGCAGGAGGGCGGCGGCGTCCTCCACCTCGGCGTGACGCCGATCGGGCCCACCTGGGACGTGCATCACTACTTTCTGGGCGCCGACACGCAGGGCCGCGATGTCGCTGCACGCGTCCTCTACGGCGGTCGCAGCTCGCTGCAGATCGGCATCGGCTCAGCCCTGCTCGCCTGCCTGATCGCCACGATCATCGCGCTGTTCGCAGGGTTCTACGGCGGAGTCGTCGACTCGCTGGTGTCGCGCCTGATGGACGTCATCTGGGCATTCCCCGTCATCCTGCTCGCCGTTTCGATCTCCACGGTGCTCCTGAATGCACCGAACGGCCTGCGTCTCGGGCCTCTGCACGTCGTCGCGTCCAGCCTGTGGCTGCCGACCATGATCATCGCCTTCATCTACGTCCCGTACGTCTACCGGCCGGTACGGGGGCACGTGCTGTCAGTCACCGAGAAGGAGTTCGTGGAGGCAGCCGTTGCGCAGGGCGCCTCGAACCTGCGGCTGATCTTCTCGGAGATCCTGCCCAACGTCGTCTCGGTCGTGATCGTCCTGCTCCCGCTGATGATCGCCACGACGATCCTCACCGAATCCGCGCTGTCATTCTTGACGATCGGCGTCCAGCCGCCGAACGCGAGCTGGGGCACCGTCATCCAGAACGGACAGCAGTTGCTCTACACCCGTCCTTGGGTGGCCATCGCGCCGGGCATCATGATCGTGCTCACGGTGCTTTCGCTGAACGTTCTCGGCGACGGCATCCGCGACGCACTCGACCCACGGGCGAAGCTCAGGGTGGAGCGGTAGGCGGAGATGGTCACGTTCATCATCCGCCGGCTGGCGTGGACGGTCATCGTGCTGTTCGTGATCACCGTCCTGGTCTTCACGATCTTCTTCCACACGCCCGGCATCGACCCGGCGCGTCAGATCGCCGGCCGCAACCCGTCGCCGTCGGCGCTCAAGGAGATCCGGCACCAGTTCGGGCTCGACCGCTCGTATCCCGTGCAGTACGTGCTGATGATGAAGAAGCTCTTCGTGACCCGTGATCTCGTGTCGTACTCGAACCAGGGCCAGGCGGTGGTGCCCGAGATCTGGTCAGCCGCGCCGGCGACGCTGTCACTGGTCTTCGGCGCGGCCGTGATCTGGATCGTCGCAGCCGTCGCGATGGGACTTGCCGCCGCGGTGACGCGGGGCACCGTGCTGGATCCCCTCCTCATGATCATCGCGCTGATCGGAATCTCCATGCCGGTGTTCTGGCTCGGCGCCGTCGCAAACCTGCTCACACAGCACCAGTTTCACGACTCGCCGCTGCTCGGCTGGGTGCCGCCTCTCGGATACACGCCGCTTCGCGACGACCCGATGCTGTGGTTCAAGGGCCTGGTCATTCCGTGGCTCGTGCTGTCGACCCTGTACATCGGGTTCTACGCCAGGGTCCTACGCGCCCAGCTGATCGAGGTGCAAAGCGAGGACTACGTCCGAACCGCACGCGCGAAGGGGCTGTCGGAGCGTCGAGTCCTGCTCCGGCATGTCCTACGCACCTCCATGATCACCTTCGTCAGCCTGTTCGGGCTCGACTTCGGCCTCCTTGTGGGCGGCGGGGCGCTGCTGACGGAGGTCGTGTTCGGCATTCACGGCGTCGGGTTCCTGACGTGGCAGTCGCTGACCAGCCTCGATCTGCCGGTGATCATGGCGACCGTCACCTACGGGGCGATCTTCATCGTGCTGGCAAACACGCTCGTCGATGTCGCATACGCCTGGCTCGATCCACGGGTGCGTCCGGCCTGATGACCGAGCCGCTGCTCGAGGTTCGCGACCTCAAGGTCTCGTTCCGCACCGAGGACGGCCTCGTGCGGGCCGTGGACGGGGTCTCGTTCACCCTCGCCAAGGGCGAGGTGCTCGGCATCGTGGGCGAGTCGGGCTCCGGCAAGAGCGTGACCATGATGTCGGTGATGCGGCTGATCATCGACCCCAATGCGATCTTCGAGGGCGAGGTGATCTACAAGGGCCGCGATCTGATGTCCCTGTCACAGGATGAGATGCGCGGCGTACGCGGCGCCGAGATTGCGATGATCTTTCAGGACCCGATGACCTCGCTCAACCCTGTGTACCGAGTCGGCTGGCAGATCGCCGAGCAGATCCGTGAACACGAGAGGATGTCCTCGCGCGAAGCGCGCGCACGCGCAGTGGAGCTGTTGGGCGCGGTCGGCATCCCCAACCCAAGGACGCGGGTCGACGACTACCCGCACCAGTTCTCCGGCGGCATGCGTCAGCGGGTGATGATCGCGATGGCACTCTCGTGCAATCCCGACCTGTTGATCGCCGACGAGCCGACCACGGCACTGGACGTGACGATCCAGGCGCAGATCCTGGAGCTGATCAGGCGGCTGAAGATCGATTTCGACTCCGCCGTCGTGCTGATCACGCATGACATGGGCGTTGTGGCGGACGCCGCAGACAGGGTGGCCGTCATGTACGCCGGACGGGTGGTCGAAGAGGGCCCGAAGCGCAGCGTGTTCTACGACGCCCAGCACCCCTATACGTGGGGGCTTCTCGGTTCCATCCCGCGGCTCGACCGTCCGAAGCCGAGGCGGCTGACCGCGATCCCGGGGGTGCCGCCGTCCTTGATCCGCCTGCCGCCCGGATGCGCGTTCGCGCCACGATGCGCACACCGGTTCGAGCGCTGTCACATCGACCCGCCCCTGACCGACAAGATCGGAGGGGGGCACCGCGACCGCTGCCATCTCGAGCCAGACCAGAAGAAGGAACGACGCGTAGCCGCGCTCCGCCCCGACCTCGTCGAGCAGCAGCAACCATGAGCGGTGCGGAGCCGATCGTCCGAACCGAGGACCTGGCGAAGTACTTCCCCGTCCGCAAGGGGCTGCTCCAACGCGAGGTTGCACGCGTACACGCCGTGGACGGCGTCACGTTCGACGTGCTACCCGGCGAAACCGTCGGCCTGGTCGGCGAGTCGGGATGCGGCAAGTCGACGCTGGGAAAGTGCATCGTCCGGCTCCTCGACGTTACCAGCGGCGCCGTGTGGTTCGAGGGCCGCGACATCTCACGGCTCTCGCGGCGCGACCTGCGGCCCATCCGACGTGAGATGCAGATGGTGTTCCAGGATCCCTACGCCTCACTCAACCCGCGCAAGCGTGTCGGGTCGATCATCGGAACGCCGCTTCGCATCCATGGGCTCGCAAGCGGCGCGGATCTGAAGAAGCGTGTGCAGGAGCTGCTCGACCTGGTGGGACTGTCACCTGAGCACTACAACCGCTACCCGCACGAGTTCTCCGGCGGCCAGCGGCAACGCATCGGGGTCGCGCGCGCCCTGGCCCTCAAGCCGAGGCTGGTGATCGCCGACGAGCCCGTTTCGGCGCTCGACGTCTCGATCCAGGCACAGGTCATCAACTTGCTGGACGACCTGCAGGACGAGCTCGATCTGACGTACGTCTTCATCGCGCACGATCTCGGCGTCGTCCGCCACGTGTCCGACCGGATCGCAGTCATGTACCTCGGCAAGATCGTCGAGCTGTCGCCCGCTGAGGAGTTGTACGTGCGGCCGGTTCACCCGTATACCGAGGCGCTGCTTTCGGCCGTGCCGGTGCCGGATCCTGACCTGTCCCTGAAGCGCGAGCGGATCGTGCTGGAGGGGGATGTGCCCAGTCCGATCGTGCCGCCTTCCGGGTGTAGGTTCCACCCCCGCTGCCGGTACGCGACAGAGGTCTGTGCCATGCAGGAGCCGCCACTCGTCGCCTACGGGTCGGGCGGCCACCTCGCGGCATGCCACCACCCACTGCACGTTGAGCACTCGCCCGCTGCCGGCGCCGCGGGAGTCGCGTCAGGCCGATCCGAAGGTCACGGCCCGAGCCGGAACGGTGGATAGCGGTCGGTCGTCAGCAGCAACGCATACGCCGCGACCCTGAGCCACCACCGGTACACCCCGACGACGAACTCGAACGCGCCGCGGGGGTAGCGGCCGGTGAACAGGATCGCGAACCAGGCGAAGACCACGACCCAGAACGCCGCGAACCAGAGGAAGAGAAGGATGAACCAATGCGGAATCGCGAGGAGCCATTTGACCAGCGGCAGACCGCGTGACAGCTCGGGGCCATCAGGGCGCTCGATCTCGAGGTGCACCGACTGCTCCTCGTCGGTTGACGGGTACCGGTCGTCGAGCAGCGCGAGATATGCACCGATGCGGGCGCCGAAGCGCGTGAACTCGAGGTTCCAGTTGAACCACCAGCCGGGGTACTTGCGTCGGAACAACAGCATCAACAAGACCGGCAGAAACAGGACTCCGCCCCCGGCCGCGGCCGAACTCGTGCTGGTATCGCCGGAGTACTGGAACGAGCTCTCCCCAGACAGCAGGGCAGCCAAGATAAGGATCGGGATGGCGGCGAAGATCCGGAAGAACGTCGACACGCGGCTGAGCGGTCGGTCCGGGTAGTCGACATCGAACTGCACCGGGTAGTCGGATGGAGGCACGGAGGGCGGCGGAGCGCCCCCCGGGGGAGACGGGCCGCCGGCCGCAGCGGTATCGCTGACCGGCCTTCCGCAGGAAGGGCAGAAATCGGCGCCATCAGGAAGCTGTGTGCCGCAGTGCGGGCAGAAGGCCATCATCGCTCCTCGAGAGTTGCTTGTGACGCTAGCAACCCGGTCGGACCGCGTACTCCTCCGAGATGGCGGCTAGCGCCGGCTGGTGAAGCCGGTCATCCCCATCTGGCCGCCGCTGAATCCGGGCCGGTGCTGCCCGGGAGCGGTCGCGAACCGCGGCCCATTGACCTCGATCCAGTCGCCGAACGGCCGCATCGCGGCAAGGCCGGGGCCGAGGTTCTCGAGGGTGATGCCCCCGTGCGCCGTGGCCTGTGTCGTCGCCTCGAAGTTGACGTCGAACGTCGCGTCGGGGCCGAACGTGTCCGCGCCGACGCCGAGGATGTGCCGCCGCATGAACAGCCAGTCCACAGCCGCGCCGGAGAAGCCGGGGACGTTGTCGAAGTAGTCGTCGAAGGGGCCGGGAAGGCGCCGGTTTCCAAGGTGATAGAACCGCGACAGGCCGGTTGAGAGCACGACGTACGAACCGGGCGGGATACGCCCGTGCATGTGCTCGAAGCGCGTCAGATCGGAGACTCCGACGAAGAAGTCGCCCCCGGCCCGCTCGATTCGCGCCCGCACGTCGATCACCACCAATGGCCGGGGCGTGAAGAACCGCACCGGCAGCTGCGCCAAGCAGCGAGCGCGCACGTGGAAGTGACATGGCGCCGAGATATGGGTTCCGGTGTGCGTCCCGAGGGACGTGATGTGCTCCAGCAGAAAGCCGTCCTTGGGCACCGTCGTGAACACCCGCCAGCGGAATGGCGGATCGCCGGGAAAGACGGGTGCTTGCGTCGTGAGCGGCTGGTCGAGGCGGACGGGCTTCGCGGTGCGCGGATCGACCTGCCAGTACGCAGCAGCGATGCCGTCGCGGGACCCCGAGGCCGCAAGCGTCCCCTGGTTTTTCAGGTGCCAGGCACCTGAAAAAACGGTCGCCCCAACTGCCACGAAGGCAATCAGCGCGGCGAGGAGCGCGGGGCGCCTCACCTCACTGCGCGCCCCGGGTGAACGCCACATCGCTGACGTCGATGACGCCCTGCCTGGTCGCGCCGAAGATCAGTCTCACGCCGGTCACATTGTTGAGGTTGACACCCGCGAACGAGCTCAGCGGGAACCGCAGCTGGTTCAGGATCATATGCCCGCTGGGCATCTCGGGCGGGAACGCAAGCGCCGCACGATTGGTGCTCGACGCGGGCACGCCGAACCTGGCTCCCGACGCATCGGTCAACTCGACGACCAGGTTCTGCATCTTGATCGCTCTGTTCACCTTGTAGCCCGGGTTCACGGCCACCCGGAACTGGAAGGCGGACAGCGCGCTGACGTCTCCCTTCCCAGGCGGAATGGCAAACCGGATCGAGCCGGTCGAGCCGGCCCAGCCAAGGACCGCCTGGTGAAGGCTCGTGATGTGCACGTCGGTCCACTGGAGCGGCCCGGGAACACACGGATCGCCCAACGTGTCCGGGCACCAATCCGCACGGGTCAACTGGTGCGTGGTGACGGCGCCACCGAGAGCGTTCTGGATCAGCGAATTGTTACTGACGAACCGGTCGAGGTCGAGGCGCCGCGCCGGATCATCCGGAGGCAGGTACGTCACGAGCGCCTTCGCCGGTGCAAGCGCCGACGGCACCCGAGCGCCCGTCCACATCGGATCGAGCGCAAGTACGCCGCGCAGGTACCGGCGGAAGTAGCTGACGATGAACATGCTGCCGGCCTTTCGCTGCTCAGCCTCGGTGAGACGATTGATGCAGACCAACGAACCGTCGTCAAATGTGCCGGGGAATGTGCTCGACGGAGACCAGACCGTATTGAAGAAGTTGTGGTTCGCGCCCATCACCGTGACGGTGCCCTTCGGCGTCGGATCACCGGGAAGCCGGTAGCGGGCATCGTCGAAGAGGTGCATTCCCTGCAGGTCGGACACGTCGCCGTCGCAGTAGGGCAGCATCACCTCGAGCGGCACGTTGTTGACGGTGCTGCGGGTGAAGTCGACCGGGGCCAGCGGCAGCACGGCGTCGATCCCGTACGGCGTCGCCCGCTGACGATCGACGATCACGTTCCAGATGGCGCCCTCACCGCCGCGCGAATGGCCCATCACACCGACGCGCGTCATGTCGATGGCTCCGACGAACAGCGACCCGAACGGGCCGCCACCGACGCTCGACCACTCATTCCATAGGTCGAGGTGCTTTTCGAGCACCTCCCCGCGCTGGCGCATGCCGGTGTCGGCGAGCTGGTTGCCGAGCACGTTCACCCCGTTCGCACTCGTCGACACGACGATGAAACCGAAGCTGGCGAGCCGCCGGGCGAGGTAGTCGTAGCCGATGTGGTTCGGCAGTGGCGTCCAGCCCGCGGGGCATGGCCACTCATATCCTGCCTGGTTTCGCTTGTAGCAGGAGCTGTGGTTGCCGTGCTGGAACACCACCAGCGGGAATGGGCCCGCAGACAGGTCGGTCGGGTAGTGCACGTCGCCGGCCAGTTCGACCTTGCCGGTGATCTGAGACGGCTGGAACACCTCGTCGCCGAGGTCGTACTCTGCACGCGTGACGGCGAACGGGCCGTCCGGGAGACCGCTGACGATCGCTGCTGCCGAGGGGAACGCGCGCGGCGCGACGGCGGCACGCCTCACACCGCCCGGCGGCACCGCATCATGGCCGTAGCGCACGCTGATCCGCCCGGAGAGCACGGCGCTGTCGGCCGTCACGGCGGTCAAGGCACGCTGGTCAAAGCTGGGAACACCGAAGCCGACTCGCCGGGCGCCGGAGAAGATGTCGTAGCGCAACGCGCGCGGCGGGTAGCTGCCGGCCAGACTGACGCGCCAGACGGTGGAGGGGACACCCGCTCCAGTGCCGCGCAGCGCGGCGGGAAGATGAAGCTCCGAGACGGTCGCGAGCCCGTCGCGCCGCACCACCGACGACGGGAGGCGATCAGCGGCAGCGGTCACGCCGCTCGGCAGCTCCGGCACCGTGGCGCCGACCGACACCTGCGGCTCGCCGCTGATCGCAACGGCAAGCATGGCCGCAAGCGCGACCAGCGCAGCTCTCCCAGTCCTCTTTACCCTCAAACCGACCTCCCTGAGGTTCAAGTATCCGCGCAATCACCGCATTTGGAAGCAGTGATGGCAACAGGGAAGCGCCACCGAGCCTTTGGCGTGGTCAGCCTTCGGACGCCGAAACCGCGTCGGCGGCGTCTTGGAGAAGCCGCGCGCGGTCCCCAGGTTCCGCCTGAGCAACGGCGCGGCCGACGAGGTAACAGACGAGGGGGGCGGCCCTGCGATCGTCTGAACTGCGGGCTACGCTGCGCGCGAGTGCGAGCACCTGCTCGGCCTCGTCGGACTCGAGGGCCGGGATCCCGAGGCGCTCGCTGACCGCAGATGCGACAGCTTCATAGGGTTGGGGCACGGCGAGCAGCGTAGCGTTCGACAATACCCACCATCCCTACTAGCATTGTTGGAAATGGCAGAGCCGACGTACTCGTACCTGATCGCGTCCACCCAGGAGCGGGAGCGGGGTGCGAAGGCGACGATGACCGACCGCGGGATCGGGGTGATGCTGATCATGCGCGGTCCCGGCGGCTTCGTCGGCGGAAAGGCATCGGACGCCCTGGTGTCGCACATCGACATCTTCCCGACGGTCTGCGACCTGCTCGAAATCGAGGAGCCGACCTGGCTTCAGGGGCGGTCGCTGATGCCGATCATCCGCCACCAGGTGGCCGAGATCCGCGACGCCGTGTTCGCCGAAGGCACGTACCACGCGGCGTATGAGCCGCAGCGCTGTATCCGCACGCCTCGGTGGAAGTACGTCCGCCGGTTCGAGCCGCGCGACCGCCCGATCCTCCAGAACACCGACGACAGCCCCGCCAAGGAGCTGTGGATGCGGATCGGCTGGCCGAAGAACCTGCTCGCAACCGAGCAGCTCTACGACATGCTGCTCGACCCGAACGAGGCGTGGAACCGGATCGACGACCCGAGCCTGGCCGACACCGCAGATGGCCTGCGACGGCGGCTGCACCGATGGATGGAAGGAACGAGCGACCCGCTGCGGCACGGTGCGGTACGGCGCCCGCCGGGCGCTGAGACGAATCACCCCGACGCCCGATCGGCTTCCGAAACGACCATCCGGGAGCCGGAAGGGGAGTAGCATCGCCGCAGATGGCCTTGCCTGAACAGCCAACCGATCCACGCCGACCGCTCGAGCGCGAGCTCGAACGGTCGGTGCCGGACGGCTTTCGCATCGCCGTGGTCGGCGACTGCATCCTGACTCGGCCGCTGAGCGCCATCGCAGAGCGAGACGAGGGCCTGCGGGGAGCGCTCGAGCGACTCCGCTCGGCGACGCTCGCGGTCGGCAATCTCGAGACGTGCATCTTCGAGATGCGCGGCTTCACCGGCCACCCGTACTCCACCGGCGACTGGCCGCTCGTGGCCGGCCCACCGGTGGCCGAGGACCTGGCCGGGCTCGGGCTTCGCATCGTCGGCCGCGCGAACAACCATTCGATGGACTGGGGGCCGGCCGGCATGCGTGACACCAACCGGCTGCTCGACCGGGCCGGTATCGCGCACGCCGGCACCGGGGAGTCGCTCGCGTCGGCACTCGCGCCCCGCTACGTCGAGACCGACGGCGGACGGGTCGCGCTGGTATCGGTCTACTCCGCCGAGAGCGGCGATCTGTCGCTGGCGCTCGACCAGTTCGGCGAGGCGCCCGGCCGCCCCGGCGTCGCGGGGATCCGGCGTTCGACCACCATCCGCGCGCCCGAAGAGGCGATGCCGATCCTGCGGGAGATCGCCGAGCGGCTCGACCCCGATCGCACGGGTGCGGTGGGATCGTGGTTCGGCCGGCCGGAGGGCGAGCTGCCGATGCTTGGTGTCACCTTCGCTCAGGGGGACGACTTCGCGGTCGAGCACAGCTTCGACGCGGCGGACGTCAAGGCGGTGCTGCGCAGCATCCGGCTGGGCAAGCAGTTCGCCGACCTGCTGGTACTGAACGTCCACACCCACGACGAAGGGCCGGATGCCGCTACACCGCCCCGCTGCCTGGTCGACCTCGCGCGCGCGGCGGTCGACGCCGGCGCCGACGTGGTGGCGTGCCACGGAGTGCACCGGCTGGCAGGCATCGAGCTCCACCGCGGGAGCCCGATCCTCTACGGACTGGGCAACTTTGCCTTCAGCGACCTCGCGGCGCCGCTCACGCAGATGCTCTACGAGCAGGCGGGCGGTCTGATCCCGGAAGTGCTCGGGGATCGGTCGCAGGCGACCGACGCCGACGTCACCCTGCTTCTGAGCGCGCAGGGATTTGACGACGACCGCTTCTTCGAGTCGGTGATCGCCGAGATCGACTACACCAACGGCGAGCCGTCCGTCCGGCTCGTCCCGATCGACCTGCGATACGGCGAACCGCTGACGCAGAGCGGGACGCCGCGGCTCGCGCAGCCCGAGCCGGCAACGGCGATCCTGGAGCGCGTCGACCGGCTGTCACGCCCGCTCGGGGCCGCCGTCGGCGCCGACGGATTGGTGAACGCCTCCGAGGGGTAAGGTTGAAGCGGTGCAGTCCGCAGTTTCCGAGCGACCAGTCCATGCAACCGCCCGGCCCGTCGGGGAATGGCGAGTGGTACGACGCTCGGGCCTGATGCCGCCGGTGGGTCTCGCGAAGACAATCGGCCCCGATACCGGCGAGACCCGCCTTTTCGGCGTACCGGTCGGTCGGTTCCGCGTCGTGGGCCGCATGCTGATCTATCGCGGCTGGCCGGTCGCCGACATGCTCGATCAGGGTCAGGACGGGAGTTGGCAAGGCCGAGGATTGCTCTTCGGGCGGGAATTTTGCCGATTCGAGCTCCGCCCGGATGGCCGTCCCGGCGATGAATGACCAAATCCGGCCGCGGGTTTGTCCAGTACACTCTCGCAGCCAATCGAAGGAGACATCCATGCGCTTCCGCAGCACCCGCCGTCGCAGCATCGCAGCCCTTCTGATCGTTCTCCCAATGGCGCTCGCCCTCAGCGGGTGCGGTGGTGGTAGCAGCGGCGGTGACACGTCGACGCCCGCTACAGGCGGCGACACGACCACCGGCGGTGCCGCAACGGGTGACCCGGCGGCCGGCAAGATCGTCTTCACAGAGACGGCAAACCCGTCGTGCACCGGATGTCACACGCTGGCCGACGCGGGTGCCACGGGAACCGCGGGGCCGAACCTCGACGAGCTCATGCCGAGCTTCGAGAGAGTGAAGGCACAGGTGGAGAACGGCGGTGGCGTCATGCCCGCCTACAAGGGCAAGCTGTCCGACCAGGAGATCAACGACGTGGCGGCGTACGTCTCCAGCGTGGCCGGCAAGTAGGGCGGGTGAAACAGGGGTCTGACCCCCTTTTTCAGGGCTCGACGCCCGTGGCCGTGCCGGACAACTCGTTCTTCGGCAGCCCGTCGTCGGGAAGCTCGTACCAGTCGCCTTTCTGGCTGGTGTACCAGTGGCTGACGAGCTTCAGTCCGGTGTCGCCGTCGATCAAGCCGGCCGCGATCGCCACATAGGGGCGCTCCGGCGCGTCCCAGAACAGGCTCGATCCACACTCGCCGCAGAACGCACGGCGGGCATGTGCATCGCTCTGTGGGCTCTGAATCCACCGCAGGCCGCGCTGCTGCGTGAAGTGCATGTCCTCGCGCTTCGCCGCCGTCGACGCGCAATAGGTGCCGTGCCAGCGGCGGCACTCGATGCAGTGGCAGATCACGACGTCGCGCAGAGGCCCGTGGATCTCGAACGACACCGCACCGCAGAGGCAGCGGCCGGTCGCCCGAACCTCGCTCACGCACCGTCTCCCAGTTGGAGCACCACGCGCGTCGCCTCGCCGCTGCGCACGGCGTCGACGGCCAATCCGACATCATCGAGCGGCAGCCGATGGGTGATCAGCTTGTCGATCGGCAGGCGGCCGCGCCGGTATTCGTCCAGGATCAGCGGAAAGTCCCGATCGGGCCGCGACGACCCGTAGATCGAGCCGAGCACGCGCCGCTCCATGCGCGGGATCGTCAGCGCGGGGAGGGAGATCTCTGCGTCGGCTCGCGGAATGCCAAGCAGCACAGCGGCACCGCGGGCCCGCGTCGACAGGAAGGCGGAGCGCATCGCCGCCGGACGCGCCGAGGTCTCGAACGCGTAGTCGACTCCGCCCTTGCTCGCCTCGACGACTGCGTCCGCGATCTCCTCGGGCGAGCCCGCTGCAGGCACCGCGTGCGTCGCGCCCAGCTCCAGCGCGCGGTGCAGCCGCTCCGGGCGAACGTCGACGGCGATCACCTCGCTGACACCCGCGGCTAGTGCGCCAAGAACGACGGAAAGCCCCGTGCCGCCGAGACCGAACACCGCGACCCGCTCCCCGGGCCGCACGGCCGCCGTGCGCCACACCGCTCCGACGCCGCTCGTCACGGCACACCCGAGCAACGCGGCGACCTCGAACGGCACATCCTCGGCGATCCGCACGCAGGAACGCGCCGGAACTACGGCGCGCTCGGCAAACGACGACAGGAAGCAGTAGTGGTGGACGTGCGCGCCGCCGAATCGGAGCCGCGTAGTGCCGTCGAGCATGCCGCCGGCGAGCATCTTCGGCCACGCCGTGCCGCAGAGATGCGGGAGGTCGCGCAGGCACTGCTCGCAGTGGCCGCAGTAGGGAGCCCACGACAGGGCGACGTGATCGCCGACCGACAGCCAGTCGACATCCGAGCCCACCTCTTCGACGATCCCGGCGCCTTCGTGCCCGGGAACCACGGGTGACGGCACATCCACGGTGCCGTCGAGGAGATTCAGGTCGTCGGTGCAGACGCCGCTGGCGTGCAGGCGCACGAGCACTTCGCCGGGGCTGGGCGGCTCGAGGTCGAGGTCGACGACTCGCAGGGCGGTGCCGGGGGCGGGAAGAAGCGCCGCGCGGGTGGAGCGAATCAAGCCTCCACCAGCCGTTCCAGGTCGCGCTCGAGACCCTCCTCGCCGACCTCACGAATCTCGAGCGGCAAACCGAGCATCTCGGCCGCCTTCCGGGCGTCTGCCTCCAGCTCCGGCGTTCTGCGCTGTGCCAGCCAGACCACGCGCCGGTAGTTGCGGAAGTAGTCGTCGCGCAGCTCGGGGTACCGGTCGAGGCCCAGGCTGCGCCACACCGTGCGCTCGAACGACCTGGCGAGAAAGTCGGTCAGGAAGTACGTGCCGGGCTCCTCGGCCATCGACTCGTGAACCTCCTCCCGCGCGAACACGTCGTAACAGTGGCTGCCCGACAGGCGCCCGACTGCGCGACCGGCGACGGCCAGGTCGACCGCCCCGAGACTGCCGCAGTCGGCGTAGGCCACCACCAGCCGGTCGTGGTCTGCGGAGAGCTCATCCAGCAGCTCCTCGACCGCCGGCCCGATCCGCTCCGGCCGGTTGTGCAGCTCCGGAGGCAACGGATGAACGTCGACGTCCCAGCCGCGCCGCTGCGCGATCCGGTTGATGTGGAGGGCGAGCGCCCCGCACGCAACGATGCCGACGCGGTTGCTCATCCCGGGAACGCCAGCTGGTCCATGAACAGGTCGTTGAAGTCCTCACGTCCTGAGAGCTCCACGTACTCGACCTCCTCGACGATCGCATCGGCCGCCGCGCGCTCGCGCAACGACAGAGCAGCCATCTTCGCACCTTCCCCGGCAACGTTGCCCGCCGAGATGATCCGAGGGAGCGCCAGCTTGGGAACGAGGCCGATCTTCACCGCGCTCGCCGGGGAGAGGTACGAGCCGAAGCTCCCCGCCAGCAGCACCTGGCCGATGTCGGCTGCCGTGATGCCAAGCTCGTTCATCAGGATCTGCCAGCCGGTGGCGATGGACGCCTTCGCGAACTGCAGCTCCCGAACGTCGCGCTGCGACAGGTAGATCGCGTTCGCCGGGTCGTCACCGCGCCAGGCCAGCACGAACACGCGCTCCTCGCCGACCTTCACGAGCCGCTTGGAGAGCACCGGATGATCTTCCGCCGCCTGCTCGTCGGACACGTACTTGCCGGAGTGGTCGATCAGCCCGGCGGCCACGAGCTGGGCCACCGCGTCGACGAGGCCGGAGCCGCACATCCCGACCGGGGGCGCATCGCCGATCACCTCAAGGGACAGGTCGTCGCCCTGAACGGTGACTCCCTCGATCGCCCCCTCGGCAGCACGCATCCCGCAGCGGATCGACGCAGCCTCGAATGCAGGGCCGGCGGGAGCCGCGGTCGAGACGACCCGCTCGCTCGAGCCCAGTGCGATCTCGCTGTTGGTGCCGACGTCGATGAACAGCCGGATCCGGCGGTCGCGGGTAAGGCCGGTGGCCAGCATGCCGGCCACGATGTCGCCGCCGACATAGGCGCCGAGCGCCGGAAAGATCGTCGCCGGCGCCCGCGGGTGCACGCGGATGCCGAAGTCGAGGGCCAGCGCCGGGGGCAGCCGCCGTGCCGTGATGGTGAATGGCGCCATGCCCAGCGGCTCCGGGTCGATGCCGAGCGCAAGCTGCATCATCGTCACGTTTCCGCACACGGCCACGTCGTAGACCTCGCGCGGCGCGACGCCGGCTTCCTCGCAGACCTCACTCGTCAGCTGCGCCAGCGTCTCGTGGGCGCGTGACTGCAGCGACTCGAGGGCGTCGGGATCCATCATCGTGGCGGAGATCCGCGAGATCACGTCAGCGCCGAAGGGCTGCTGGCGGTTCAGCATCGACCGTACGGCGAGCGGCTGGCCGGTGCCGAGATCGAGCAGGGTTGCGACCACCGTCGTGGTGCCGAGGTCATAGGCGATCGCGTAGCGGCGCTCGGTGGTGTCACCCGGCTCGACGTCGATCAAGAGCTCGTCGCAGATCACCGCGGTGACCTTGAAGTCGGACGCGCGGAGCGTCTTGCCCAGGGTGCGAACGGCCCCGAGCTCGACCTTCAGCTCGAGGTCGTCGACCGCAGCGACGACGCGCTCGACGTCGGAGACCTGATCCTCGAGCGACGGCTCCTCCAGCTCCAGGTAGCGCTTCTGCACGGAGGGGCGCAGGATGACGTGGCGGCCGACGCCGACCAGCGCCGCCTTGGGGCGAGTCTGGAGCGGCGGCACCTCGAGCTCGAGATCGTGATGCGCAACGGCACGGCACGCGAGCCGCCAGCCGTCGCGGAGCTCGTCGGGAGCAAACGCGCGCGGATCGAGCTTGTCGATCGGCACCTCGCCGGAGCACACCTTGACCTTGCACTTGCGGCAGGTCCCATGCCCGCCGCAGGTCGAGTCGATCGCGATGCCGTTCCAACTCGCCGCGTCGAACACCGTCGTCCCCGACGGCACGCGCACCTCACCGCCGTCGGGACGGAACGTCAGCCGGACGCGGCCGGTACCGGTCTCGACTTCAGCGGCCATCAGCCCGCCGCAGCAGCTTGCTTCTGGCGGTGAGCGGCGATCCAGCGCGAGCCCCACGCGTCCTGGCCGAGCAGGAAATCGGTCGCGCGGACGGCGTCGACGCACTTCGGCGAGCGGGCGTCCATGATCGCGCTGGTCAGGCCATGGCTCTGTGCTACGGCGAGGAACGTTCCCGAGAGCGTGTGGCGATCGGGCAGGCCGAACGATGTGTTCGAGGCGCCGCAGGTCATGTTCACACCCAGGTTCTCGCGAATCAGCCGGACGGTCTCGAGGAACAGCGTCACCGCACGTGGTTCTGCGCCGACGGGCATGGCGAGCGGGTCGATGACCACGTCCTCGGGCGGGATGCCGTGATCGCCGGCGGCCGACACCACCTTGCGCGCCACCTCGAGGCGGCGCTCGGGGTCCATGGGGATCTCGTCGTCGTTGGCGAGCCCGATCACAGCGGCGCCGTACTTGGCAACGATGGGCAGGATCAACTGCAGCCGCTCGTCCTCACCGGTGACGGAGTTCACGAGCGCCTTGCCCTCGTAGGCGGCGAGGCCCGCTTCGAGCGCCTCGATGATGGAGGAGTCGATGCACAGAGGGACGTCGACCAGCCCCTGCACCAGCGGGATCGCCTGAGCCATCAGGCCGATCTCGTCGGCCAGCGGGTCGCCCACGTTGACGTCGAGCACATCGGCCCCACCGGCGACCTGCTCGGCGACGTCGATCTCGATCTGGGAGAGGTCACCGGCCTGAAGCTGTGCCTGGAAGGCCTTGCGCCCGGTCGGGTTGATGCGCTCGCCGATGATGCAAAATGGCTGATCGGGCGAGATGACCACCGTCTTCGACCGTGACTGCAAAACCGTTTCCATGCTTCTCCTTCCGGGAGTGTCTAGGCGGGCAGGCCCGCGGCAGCGCGTGTCTCGGACAGCCACTCGGCGGACCGCTGCAGACCGCCGAACGGGAACAGGTGGATGCCACGGATCAGGATCTCGGGATCGGCAGCCGTCGCGGCGGCGAGGTCACGGGCGATGTCGTCGGGCTTCCAGTGCCGGGTGGTTGCGAGCTTGATCAATCCCCCCGCCTGCTTGCGCAGGATCTCCATCGACGGTCCGATACCGCAGGCGATGCCGTACTTGAGCAGCGCGGGCGGCGATGTGACGCCTGGGAGACCGGCGATCACCGGCAGCCTGTTTCCGGCCTCACGGAGCTTGCGTTCGTACGTCAGGTATGGCTCGGCAGCAAAGGCGAACTGGGTCACGATGCGGAAGTCGATCGGCGACTGCTCGGCGTGCCGGTTCTTCTCGACCACTGCGGCACGAGCAACTTCGGGCGGGATGTCGGGGCTCCCCTCGGGGTGACCGGCAACACCGGCGCGGACGATGCCATGTCGTTCGAGCAGCCCGGAGCGCAGCACGTCCATTGACGACGACCACTCGCCGACCTGACTCTTGACGCTGCCGGCAATGACGAGCACGTCATCGACGTCGGCGCCCTCGCGCAGACGGCCGAGCAACCTGTCGAGCACGTCGGGCCCGGAGATCGCGCGCGCGGGCAGATGCGGCACCGGAACATGACCGGCGTCTCTGACGGCCTTCGCGCCGCCGATCAGCTCGTCGAGCTCGCTCCCGGGGAGCGCCGTGATGTACACGGTCGTCCCGGCAGGCAGGGCTTCACCGATTTCGCCCAGGTCACGCGCAGCCTTCGGCGTGACCTCGACGCTGGCCATTGCCGCCAAGTGGCGCAACCGCTCCGTCACGTGCTCGGTCACGCGGTGACTCGGGCCGCCCGCTTGCGCTGGATCAGGTCCTTCGCCATGCGCACTGCTGTCGACGCATCGGCGGCATACCCGTCAGCACCCACGGCGTCGGCGTACTCCTGTGTGACCGGAGCGCCGCCCACCATCACGATCACCTTGTCGCGCAGCCCGGACTTCTCCAGGGCGTTCATGTTCGCCTTGAACATCGGCATGGTCGTCGTCAGGAACGCGGAGAAGCCGACGATGTCCGGCTCGTGCTCCTGCACCTGCTCCACGAACTTCTCCGGCGCCACGTTGACACCGAGGTCGTAGACGGTGAAGCCGGCGCCCTCGAGCATGATGTTGACGAGGTTCTTGCCGATGTCGTGGACATCGCCCTTGACGGTGCCCATGACGAAGGTGCCGATAGGCTCGACGCCAGTCTCGGCGAGCAGCGGGCGAAGGATGTCGAGCGCACCCTGCATTGCCTTCGCGGCAATCAGCATCTCGGGAACGAAGAAGTCACCACGCTCGAAGCGGGCACCCACTTCCTCCAGCGATGGGATGAGCGCGTCATACAGCAGGCTCTCGGGCGCCATGCCCTGGGCCAGGCCCTCATTGGTCAGGTCCTTCACGGCCGGAGCGTTTCCGACCAACGTGTTGTCGAACAGGCCTTGAAGGATCTCGTCGTTCGTCATGCCACTTCCTCCTTCGCCAGACGCCGCCCGAGCCGCGCTGACAACGCAGTTGTCTCCTCCACCAGTAGTGTGGCGATCTCTTCCACACGCTGCTCCGACAACCTGATGTCGGGTCCCGACACGGCAAGCGCCGCGAACGGGCGATCGGCAGTTCCGCGCACCGGCGCGGCGATCGCGACCAGGCCGTGTTCCAGCTCACCACGAGCCACCGCCCAGCCGTTGCTGCGGATTTCGGCGAGTTGCGCCTCGAGCCTCTTTGGGTCGGTCAAGGTGGCCGGCGTCAGCCGCTCGAGCCGCCCTCGCGGGAGGCGAGCGGCGCCGTACGCCAGAAAGACCTTCCCCACTGCGGTGCAGTGGTGCGGAAGACGGCGACCCACCCAGCTCGTGGTACCCAGGAAATGGCGGCTGTCCACCTGCGCCAGGTAATGCTCGAGCCCTCCGGGGACGGCCACCGCAAGGTTGATCGTCTCACCGGTTGCATCGCCCAGGCGGTTGAGCGCGTCCCGAGCCAGCTCCACCACGTCGTCGTCGCCGACCCCACGGCGCACCAGCCCGAGCAGAACCGGGCCCGGCTTGATGCCGCCGCGCGTACCCTGCCGCTGCACGAGGCCCTGCCGTTCGAGGGCCGAGACGGCTCGCGACACGGTGCTCTTGGGCAGGCCAGAAGCCTCCGCAAGCTCACCCACGGCCTTCGAGCCCTCGCTTTCGACGACGAGGACCAGCAACTGCGCTGCGCGATCGATGGCTTGGGTTCCGGTCTGCATTGAAAACTTACTCATATTGTGGAACGATTGTTCCACATCAAGATCTTAGGGAGCGCGCAGATGTTCGTCAACAAGATGCCGAGATACGAGATCCTGTCGGAAGACGCGATGGCCACACTCGATCGCGGCTGGCGCAAGATCGTCAGCGAGATCGGCGTGGAGTTCATTCTGCCCGAGTCGCTCGAGTACTTCAGGCGCGCGGGGCAGAAGATCGAGGGCGACGCCGTCAAGCTCGATCCCGACTTCGTGCTGGAACAGGTCGCAAAGGCGCCGCGCGAGTTCGACGTGCAGGCGCGCAACCCCGAGCGCAGCCTCCACCTCGGCGGCGACGGCATGGCGTTCGCCTCGGTCTACGGCCCGCCGTTCGTACGCGAGGGCTCGGTACGCCGCGACGCATCGATGGCCGACTTCGAGCGCTTTGCGATGCTCTCCCAGGCCTTCGACGAGCTGGACTCGGCCGGTGGAACGATCGTCGAGCCCAACGACGTTCCGCTCGACTCGCGGCACCTGGACATGGTCTTCGCGCTGCAGACCCTCACCGATAAGCCCTACATGGGCTCGGTAACGTCGGGCCCGAACGCGGCGGACACGGTTGCCATGTCGGAGATCCTCTTCGGGGGCCGAGAGTCAATCGAGAAGACGCCGGCAGTGATCTCGCTGATCAACGTCAACTCCCCGCTGCGCTTTGACGACCGGATGCTCGCCGCGCTCCATGAGTACGTGAGCGCCGGCCAGCCTGTGGTCGTCACGCCGTTCCTTTTGATGGGCGCGATGAGCCCCGTCTCGATTCCCGCGTCGCTCGTCCAGCAGATGGCCGAGGCCCTCGCCGGGATCGCGCTGACCCAGCTGATCCGACCGGGGACGCCGGTCATCATGGGATCGTTCCTCTCGAACACCGACATGCAGTCGGGCTCCCCCAGCTTCGGCACCCCGGAGTCGGCAACCGGGCTGTTGTGCACGGGTCAGATCGCCCGCCATTTCGGCCTGCCGTGGCGGTCAGGCGGCGGGCTGACGTCGAGCCAGACCCCCGATGCGCAGGCAGCCTACGAGGCGCTGATGACCATGCTGCCGGCGTTCCTCGCTGGCACAAACTGGGTCATGCACTCGGCCGGCTGGCTCGAGTCCGGGCTGGTCTCGTGCTACGAGAAGTTCATCATCGACGTCGAGATCCTGCGGATGCTGAAAGAGGAGTTCACGCCGCTTGAGATCGACGAGGCGAGCCTCGCCTTCGGAGCCCACGAGGAGGTGGGCGCCGGCGGTCACTTCCTCGGCGCGGCGCACACCTTGGAGCGCTTCCGCGACTGCTTTTACCGGCCGCTGCTCTCGTCGACCGAGAACTTCGAGCGATGGAACCGAAACGGCGGCAACGACGCAGCCGCCCGTGCCAACCAGATCTGGAAGCAGAAGCTCGAGGCCTACGAGCCGCCGCCGATCGACCCCGGCATCCGCGAGCAGCTGTCGGAGTACGTCACCCGGCGCCGCAAGGAGCTCGGCGACTGACGAGGTGAAGGAAAGGGGTCTGACCCCGTTCTTTCACGCCGAGGCCACGCCGGCGCCCGAGAGAGCCTCGCGCATGGCACGGATGTGGTCGGGGGAGCTGCCGCAGCATGCGCCGATGACGTCGGTGCCGAGCTCATGCATGCGAAGCGCATAGTTCGCCATCACGTGCGGCGTGCCGCCGTAGCGGAACTCGTCGCCGACCAGTTCGGGGAGGCCGGCGTTGCTCTGTGCAAGCAGCATGACGCCCTCAGGCCGCGCGGCGCTCATCGCTGTCAGCACACCGTCGATCTCGGCCGGCCCGCTGCCGCAGTTGCCGCCGATCATCTCGACGCCCATGGCCGCGATCTCCTCCAGCGCCTGATTCGGGGACACGCCCATCATCGTGTGGCCCTTGAGGTCGAACGTCATGGTCACGGCGATGGGAACGTCGGGTGCCGCACGGCGCGCGCCCTCGACGGCGGCGCGTACCTCGCCGAGATCGCTGAACGTCTCGGCGAGCAGGATGTCGGCGCCGCCGGCCGCGAGTGCGGCCGCCTGCTCGGCGAAGAGATCGACGACCTCGTCGTGCGTCAGAAGCCCGAGCGGCTCCAGCAGCTCACCGGTGGGGCCCATGCTGCCGAGAACGTGGATACCGGCCTCGTCGGCCACCTCGCGGGCGATCGCAGCTCCGGCCTCGTTCAGCTCCGCAACCCTTTCCTCGTGCCCATGCATGGCCAAGCGCGGCCGCGTCCCGCCGAACGTGTTCGTGGTCAGAAGCTGGGCGCCGGCTTCGGCGTAGGCAGAGTGGATCACCCGCATGCGCTCCGGGTGCTCGACGTTCCAGACCTCTGGAGATGCGCCGGGCATGAGACCCGCCGCCTGCAGCATCGTGCCAATGGCTCCGTCGCCGAGAATCGGCCGCTCTGAGCCGAGCAGCCGCGCAATGCGTCCGTCGTTCATCGTGCCAGCTCCTTCAGTCGCGCGCCGTCCAGGTCGTCGTCCAGTCGCCGCGCCACCGCTGCGGCAACCTCGTCGGGGGTGCCGTCGGCAGCCTCCCAATCGCCCATGCGCCATTGCTCGAGATAGGCATCCGATCCCGCCATGCCCAGCTCCATGGCTGCCTCGTCGATCGCCTCCTGAAAGCGATCCGGCAGCTGCACCTTGGCCACGCCGCCGTCACCGTCGCGCGCGGTGACCATCGAGGGGATCTCTCTCCAATATGTGATTCGAAACTCGGCCATGGTTGCCCTTCGTTTGGCCGCATCATAGAATCGCCGGTCCAGTCCGGCAGCGCCTAACGACGCGGCCCGTGCTACAAGGAGGCCAGCATGACGGCAGACCGGTACGACTTCATCATCGTCGGCGGAGGGTCAGCAGGGTCCGCCCTCGCAAACCGCCTGTCCGCAGATCGCTCCAACCGCGTCCTCGTGCTGGAGGCGGGTCGTCCCGACTACATCTGGGACGTCTATATCCACATGCCTGCCGGCCTCATGTTCCCGATCGGCAACCGGCTCTACGACTGGAAGTACGAGTCCGAGCCGGAGGCCTTCATGAACGGGCGGCGGGTGTATCACGCCCGGGGCAAGGTGCTCGGTGGCTCGAGCAGCATCAACGGCATGATCTTCCAGCGGGGGAATCCCATGGACTACGAGCGCTGGGGCGCCGATCCCGGGATGGAGACCTGGGACTACGCGCATTGCCTGCCGTACTTCAAGAGGATGGAGACGTGCCTCGCCGGCGCCGACGAGTACCGCGGCGGCGAAGGCCCCCTGGTGCTCGAGCGCGGCCCCGCGACCAACCCGCTCTTCACGGCCTTCTTCGAAGCCGTGCAGCAGGCGGGCTACGACCTGACCGACGACGTGAACGGCTACAAGCAGGAGGGCTTTGCCGCCTTCGACCGCAATGTCCACCGGGGACGGCGGCTGAGCGCCGCGCGCGCATATCTGCACCCGGTGATGAAGCGCCCCAACCTGACCGTGAAGACCCGCGCCTACACCACGCAGATCACGTTCGACGGCAGCCGCGCGACGGGCGTCGAGTACAGCGACTGGCGGGGTAACGCGCACAAAGCCGAGGGCGCCGAGATCATCTGCTGCGGCGGCGCGATCAACTCGCCTCAACTGCTGCAGCTGTCGGGGATCGGCAACGCCGACGAGCTGAAGAAGCTCGGCGTCGATGTGGTCACCGATCTGCCAGGGGTTGGTGAGAACCTGCAGGACCACCTGGAGGTCTACGTCCAGTACGGCAGCAAGCAGCCGGTCTCGGTGTCTCCCGCGCTGAAGTACCGCAATCGCCCGGCCGTCGGCGCGAACTGGCTGTTCCGCCGCCAGGGCCCCGGCGCGACGAACCACTTCGAGGCCGGAGGGTTCGCCCGCAGCAACGACGACGTCCTCTATCCCAACCTGATGTTCCACTTCCTGCCGCTCGCTATCCGCTACGACGGCTCGGCGCCGGCCGGCGGCCATGGATACCAGGTACACATCGGGCCGATGTACTCCGATGCCCGCGGCACGGTAAAGATCCGTTCGAACGATCCGTCGGAGAAGCCGTTCCTGCGGTTCAACTACCTCTCGACCGAGCAGGACCGCCGCGAATGGCCGGAGGCGATCAACGTCGCCCGCACCATCCTGAACCAGCCGGCGTTCGACGAGTACAGCGCCGGCGAGCTTTCGCCGGGGCCGTCGGTATCAACGCCGGAGGAGATCCTCGAGTGGGTCGCCAGGGACGCCGAGACGGCCCTGCACCCGTCGTGCACCTGCAAGATGGGCACCGACGACATGGCCGTCATCGATCCGCTCACGATGCGGGTGCGCGGGCTCGATGGCCTGCGCGTCGTGGACGCGTCGTCGATGCCCTACGTCACCAACGGCAACATCTACGCGCCGGTGATGATGCTCGCCGAGAAGGCCGCAGACCTGATCCTGGGCGCGACCCCGCTCCCGGCGGAGCACGTCGACTACTACCGCCACAAGCCGGCGAGCGTCGCGGCGGCCGAGGCGGCGCAACGAGAAGAACAGCCGGTGGAGTGAAAAAAGGGGTCTGGCCCCTTTTTTCACTTTTCTCACATCCCGATGGAGGCGGCCACGAGCGGCCGCTCGCGCAGGTACGGCAGCGGCTGGTCGGGGTTCGGAGAGTCGATCTCGCGCCCCAGGCGATGACCGTCGAAGATGGCATCGGCGATCAGCCGCGGTGCAACGCAGTCGCCGATCCGATACACGGCCTCGATGCCCTCGCGCTCCAGCGCTCCTGGATCCGCAACCAGCTCCTGGTAGAGCCGATCGTCCGACAGACGCTGCGTCACCAGCACCACGCCGTCGACCTCGAGGTGGCGCCGCTCGGTGAAGTCAAGCGCGAGCTCCAGGCCATCCGGCGTGATCTCGTCGACCATCGCCGCACGGCCGATCCCGATGCCTAGCTCGTTCAGCCGTCGGCGAACCGGCAGCCCCTCGAGCGTCTGGTCGGCATAGGGGGCGACCGCCTCGTGCGGCGTGACGTAGTGCACCTCGTACCCCTCCCGATGCAGCAGCTCGGCCAGCGTCGTTCCGGTGAAGTAGCCCTCGTAGTCGACCACCGCCACCCTGTGGCCCGGTGGGCGCTTCCCCTCGACCATCACCTGCTCCGGGACGAGCACATGGTCGAGCGCCGCGTCGGCGCCGGGGATGGGCTTCCGCGTGAAGCCGTTCAATCCGTCACGCGACCACCATGCTCCGGTCGCCACGACGACGATCTGGGCGCCGTAATCGAGCACGTCCGCCGCCGTCAGCGAGCGGTCGACCCCAATGGAGACGTTGTCGAGCCGGTCGAGCTGCACCCGCCGGTAGTCGATCAGCCGCCCCCATTCGCCCAGACCGGGCAGGCGTGTGATCCACTGCAGTGAGCCGCCGATGTCCTCACCCGCGTCGACCAGGTGCACCAGCTCCATGTCGCGCTTGCCGAGCACCATCGCCGCCTCCATGCCGGCGCCCCCGGCACCGACGACGAGCACCGCTCGGTCACGGTTGGCAGCCGGCTCGAACCGCTCGGGATGCCAGCCGCGCCGGTACTCCTCGCCGGCTGTCGCGTTCTGCGTGCAACCCAGGTGGCGGCCCCAGATCGACCGCGAGTAGCACGCGTTGCAGCCGATGCACTCGCGAATCTCGTCGTAGCGGCCCTCCTCGAGCTTCCGCGGCAGGAAGGGGTCGGAGATCGACGGTCGCGCCGCCCCGATCAGGTCGACCTTGCCGTTGCGGACGAGCTCGGCCATCAGGTCGGGGTCGGTGAAGCGGCCGACGACAACGATCGGCTTCTCGGTCGCCTCACGGGCGCGGCCCGACCACTCGAGCTGGTAGCCCTGTTCGAAGAAGCGCGACGGGCCCGAGTCGATCCGGCCCGGGCCCCACATCGCGCCGACGACGACGTCCCACAGGTCGACCATGGAATCGGCGGCGCGGATGAACTCCAGCCCTTCCTCCAACGGCACCCCGGACAGCTCGAGCGTGTCCGCCGCGATGCGAACAGCGATGGCGCACTCGTCGCCGATCTCGTCGCGTACCCGCTCGATGGCCTCCAGCCAGAACCGCGCCCGGTTCTCGAACGAGCCGCCGTACTCATCGGTGCGGTGGTTGTAGACCGGTGAGAGGAACTGACTCGGCAGGTAGGTGTGCGAGCCGTAGACATAGACGATGTCGAACCCGGCCGATCGGGCCCGACGCGCGGCCGCGACCCAGTCGTCCTGCACCCGCCGGATGTCGTGCCGGTCCATCACCTTCGGGACGACCACGCTCTCGAGGTCACTGGCGATCTGCGATGGGGCGAGCTGCGGCAACCGGGCCTCGCGGCTCTCGGCGTAGACCCCGCCATGCCAGAGCTGGATGCCGGCGAGCGCGCCGTGCTCGTGCGCCGCGTCGGCCATCAGCGACAGGGCGCGCATGTCCTCGTCGTCCCAGAGCCGCGCGGAGACGTAGGGCGACTCGTCGGACTCCGGGCTGATCGAGCAGTACTCGGTGCACACGGCAGCCCATCCGCCCTCTGCCTTCATGCCGCGAAAAGCAGCCTGCGTCCACGGCTTTTCGACTCCGAAGCCGGTGCAGTGTGGCACCTGGTAGAACCGGTTTCGCAGCGTCTTCGGCCCGATCCTGACCGGCTCGAATAGCACATCGTGGCGCGCCTCTCGCGCCATCATGCAGCCTCGATCTCAGCCCCGCGGCGGGCGATGAACTCCCGCAGCTCCTCGTCGATCGCCGAGTCGATGCCCGGATCCTCGTATGACTCGAGCAGCTTCTTCCACTCCGCGGTCGCGAGCTGGTCGGTCGTCGGCGCGCCCTGCTTCTGCCACGTCACGTACGCCTGCGACTTGAAGAGCGGACTCATGAACAGCCAGTCGCGGAAGTGGGCAAGCGTGTGGTCCGACGCCAGGAACATGCCGCCGGGGCCCTCGGCTCGGACAGCATCGAGGGCGAAGTGCTCGACGTCGATGTCGATGCCCTCCCCGATAAGCCGAAACATCTTCAGCAGCTCCAGGTCGAGGGCGAACTTCTCGTACGACGCGGTCAGGCCGCCTTCGAGCCAGCCGGCGGCGTGCATCACAAGGTCGCAGCCGGCGAGCATCGTGGCCCAGAGCGTCATGGTGGTCTCCGCGGCCGCCGCAGCGTCGAGCGCGTTCGACGAGCAGAGCCCTCCGCCGCCGCGCAGTGGCAGCTTGTAGCGACGCGCCAGCTGGCCGCCGGCGAGCGTCCCCAACACCGACTCGGGGGTGCCGAACGCCGGGCCGCCCGTGCGCATGTCGACAGCCGTGAAGAACGAGCCGAAGAGACACCCCGTGCCGGGACGGAGCGCCTGCACCATCGCGACCCCGGACAGCGCCTCGGCGACCTGGAGAGCAAGCCCGGAGGCAACCGTAATCGGTGCCGTGGCGCCCGCCAGCAGGAACGGCGTGATGGCGATCGGCTGGCCGGCCTTCGCCCACTCCGACAGGGCATCTGCCATCAAAAAATCCCACACGAGCGGACTGTTGGGGTTGACGACGCCCATTACGGCGGGGGTCTGCTCGATCTTCTCGCGGCCACCGCAGGCAATCGCGGCGAGCTCGACGGCGTCACGGGCCTTCGGCCCCGATGTCCCGTAACAGATGTACGGCTTGTCCGACCAGCGCAGGATCGAGTAGTCCATGTCCATGTGCCGGGTGTCCTCGGACAGGTTGTTCGCCTCGACGACACCGCTCTGGTGGCACGTGAGGAGGTCGGCGGCGTGGGTCATCTTCACGAGCTCGACGTGGTCGTCGTACGAGCCGTCGCGACGGCCTCGCTCCAGGTCGGAGCAAAACGGGGAACCCCCGACCGGCGTCAGCACCGGACCGGCCCCGCCGAGGGTGACGGCGCGTTCCGGGTTCCTTCCCGACAACACGATCGACGACGGCGCCTTGGCCACCATCTCCATCACGAACTCGCGGTCCCAGCGGACGCGTTCGCCATCGATGGCTTGGCCGTGGCTGCGCAACAGCTCGAGCATCTCCGGGTGCCGGACGTCGGTGCCGATCTCCTCGAGCACGGTCATCGCCCGATCATGTACGGCGTCCAGCTGTTCCTCCGAGAGCGCCTCTCGGCTGGCGTCGAACATCAGCACGGCCTTACTCCTTCCATCACCCCCGGCGGAGCGCGACTGTACCGCAGGGGCTGCGAAAGCCGCCTCGCTAACCGGCTGGAACGGCTACCCGACGGGCGAACGACGCCGCAGCCTCGGCCAGACCTGCCCCGATGGCCGCTGCATCGCGCGGGCCACCGGGACGACGGAACGAGTGGCCTGCTCCCTCGATTTCCACCAGCTCGGCGCGGGGGCCGAGCCGCTCGACGACCGGGCGGAGAAGATCCAGGCGGGCGAGTGCGTCCCGCGTTCCCTGGAGGAACAGCATCGGTACGTCGACGTTCGCCAGGTGCTCGTCGCGCAGGCGCTCCGGCTTCCCCGGCGGGTGCAGCGGATAGCCGAGGAACACCAGGCCGCTGACCGGCAGGCCGCCCTCCGCAGCAGCCATCGACGCCATTCGGCCGCCCATCGACTTGCCCCCGGCGAGGACGGGCAGCCCACGGGCGGCTTCGGTCGCTGCGGCAACCGCCGTGCGCACCGACTCGATCAGCACCGGGGCGCGGTCGGGCATGCGGCGCCCGGCGGCCATGTATGGGAAATCGAAGCGGAGCGTCCCGAGGCCGAGGTTCGCCGCGGCAGCGCAGAACCCGTCGAGGAACGGCGCGCGGGCAGGGGATCCCGCACCGTGGCCGACGACCAGCAGCGCGAACGCGTCGTCCGGTACCTCGAGCAGATGCGGGCCCTCCGCCGGCTCCATCGGTGGGATCATGCCACCCATGGCCTCGTTCTATCTGGGCACCTCCGGGTTCGCATACGAGCCGTGGCGCCACGGCGTGTTCTACCCGGAGGGCGTCGCCGCCTCGGGGATGCTGCGCCATTACGCCACGGTCTTCAGATCGGTCGAGATCAACTACACCTTTCGCCGCTACCCGACCGACAAGGTTCTCACCGCCTGGAGGGAGCAGACACCGGACGACTTCCGGTTCACCCTCAAGGCGCACATGCGGATCACGCAGATCCGCCGGCTGAGGGACGCCGGCGCGGACGTGCGCGACTTCGTCGACCGGTGCGGCGCGCTGGGCGACCGGCTCGGGCCGCTGCTGTTCAAATGCCCGCAGGGGCTGGCGTACGACGAGAAGCTGCTTCTGGCCTTCGCTGCCGACCTCCCGCCCGGCGTGCGTGCGGTGATGGACTTCCGCGATCCGAGCTGGAGCGAGGCCCGTGCACTGGTGGCCGAGAACGGCCTGGCGTGGTGCGTGGCCGACACCGACGAGGCGGCGGCAAGCGACGGCGACTGGACAGAGCAGCCGTTTGCCTACCTACGGCTGCGCAGGGCCGAGTACTCGGACGCAGAGCTCGAGACCTGGGCTGTGCGGATCCGCAGCGCCCTCGACCGCGGCCGGGACGTCTACTGCTACTTCAAGCACGAGGACTCGGCCGCCGGGCCGCGGATGGCGCTGCGGCTCGAACAGGCCATCCGCGCGACGGCGTTACCACCGTAATGATTTTACCCGGACGCAGATGGTCTACGCGTCGTGTCGATCCGGGTTCTCGAGGCGGAACAAGTTGCTCATCGAGCCGTCGGTCTTGTGCTCCTGGTAGATGAACCGCAGCCCTCGCTCATCGAACGTGCGGAACCAGTCCTCCCAGCTGACATGCCTCAGGCGCCCTTCGTCATCGCCCCCGAAGTCGAACGTCAGCACTCCGAGGTGCCCCTCGTGCTCCGTCCCCTCCACCGTCGCCGGCACGGCGCCCCGCTCCTCCGCCCAGCTGCGGATCACGTCATGATCCTGCGTGACCAGCGTCTGTCCCGGCCGCTCCTCGTGCTCGTCCGGCGACGTGATCTCCTTCGCGTACGCGACGCTCCTGCTCTCGCCCATCGTGGCTCCTCTCCGGTTTACCCGGCTGCCCTTCCCAGGCGTTCGATTTGCAACACAAGCCCTCGCCAAAGCGCGAGGATTGGTGCCTGGCACCGGTGCCAGGCACCGTCATGTTCTGTCGCTGGCTCGTCACGTCGGCGTGACCAAGGTGACCGTGAACGTCGCCGTGCTGCGTTTGGGTGCCGAAAGGCGCGGGTAGCCGGACTCCGTCCGTCAAGCAGCCGGTGGGGTTGCAGGCTGTCCCACCTCCGAGCCACCCCACCGGCTGTCCCTTCTGAGAAGCACAGGCACGGTGTGATCGAGCGCAACGTTGCACCCGGCGTCCACCGCATCGAGGACGCCTTCACGAATTGGTACCTGATCGAGGAGGACGACCGGCTGACGGTCGTCGACGCCGGCGTGCCGGCCTCCTGGGAGTCGTTGCACAGAGCGCTCGGCCTCCTCGGCCGTGTCCCGTCGGACATCGCGGCCATCGTGCTCACCCACGCCCATTTCGACCATGTCGGCTTCGCAGAGCGGGTGCGGAGGGAGCTCGGCGTCACGGTGCACGTCCACGAAAACGACGTACCGCTGACGCGGCATCCGCTGCAGTACACCAAGGAGCGCTCGCCTTTGCGCTACATCGCAACCCACCCGAAGGCTCTGCCGATCATGGCGGCCCTGGCCCGCAGCCGGGCCTTCTTCCCCTCGCCGGTGCGCGAGGTGTCGCGATTTTCGAACGGCACGCTTGCGGTGCCTGGCACCCCTCGGGTCGTTCCCACGCCCGGCCATACGCTCGGCCACGTGTCGCTGCACCTCCCCGACCGTGACGCGGTGATTGCCGGCGACGCCATCGTCATGCTCGACCCCTACACAGGCGAGACCGGACCACGAATCGTGTCCCGCGCCGCGACCGCCGACCCCGAACGAGCTCTGGCATCCCTCGACGGGCTCGCCGAAACCGGCGCCCGGACCGTCCTCACTGGACATGGCCCGGTTTGGAACGACGGGGTCGAATCCGCCGTCGAGCAAGCCCGGCACGTCGGCGTGTCCTAGTCGCGGACGTCGTCGAGGCGTTGCCAGAACGGCCGAAGGTTCCTCAGAAGGTCGTTCAAAGGCACCGCACGCATCGTTATCTCCGCATTTCGTGAAGGCACGTGTCCGCTCCGGGCATTGCGTGTCTCCACGGGGGTCAGAACCGCGACGCATTGGAGACACGGTGAACGGACGGGGTGCTCGCACGCGCTTGGCGCAGTGCGCCAACGGAACGACGAATGCTTTTGGTCGACTTACCCACCGATCGACCGCGCGCATCGCCGTAGCGGTCGGCCTGGTGGCTGCTGTGGGAGTGGTGGCCGGCTCTGCTGCGGCTGTGGTCCCGGCGCCCGCCGGCGGGCGCTCGATCACGTCGTTCCCCGTCCGTGACTTCGTCTCCCTCGGCGGCTATGCCCAGGGCTCGACGGTGACCGTCGAGGTCGTGCGCAACGACACCGTCGTCGGAGTGGCGCACGACGCAACGCCGCAGGACGACCCCAAGACGGCGGGCATCTTCGACGGCATCGTCGACGTCAACCACCCCGGCGGCGCCTGCTGGGAGGGCGTCACGCCCGATATCCGGCCCGGCGACGTGATCCGCGCGACCGAGATCAATGCCGCCGCTGCAACCACCATCACCGAGCAGACGGTCACCCAGAACGTCGTCGTGACGCAGCCTGCGACCAACGACCCGGCCGGCTCGCTGACCGTCACGGTGAAGGGCACCGCTCAAGATGCGCTCGGAACTCCGCTGCCGCTCGACCAGCTCGAGCAGCGGATGGTGTCATCGAGCAAGGATCGTTTCGAGGAAAACGGCAAGCGCGCCATCAGCGCTCCGGGTGAGGGCACGATCGCCTACGACACGCCCGGCTCGATCCACTGGACGGCGACCTACACGCTTTCGGCTGCGGATGTCCAGCGCGCAGTCGGCTCGCAGTCTCGGATCATGTGGCTCGGCGCAGACCCTGGTGCAGGCAACGAGCTCACCATCTACGAGTACGGCGAGGTCGCCGGGCCGATGCCGCCGTGCACGGCACCCGCAGAGGCAACCGCCGCACACGTGGCGCCCTCGAGCCTCACGTTCGTGGCGCAGAACGTCGGCGCACAAAGCCTCGCGCAGACCGTGACGTTCTCGAACAACGGCGCCGGCGTGGCCTCGATCCTCCACATCGCCAACGTGGCCTCCGACGTCGCCGACTACGTCATCACCGCGAACACCTGCACGAACGCCGACCTCGTGCCCGGCGCGAGCTGCGCGGTCGATGTGGCGTTCGCGCCGATCGGCCCAGGGGCGAGGCCGGGCGTCCTGTCGTTCACCGACAACGCCGGTGGTAGCCCGCACACGGTGACGCTCTCGGGAACGGGCGTCGACGCCGGATCGACACCGGCGCCGATCGTCCATATCGCGCCTTCGTCGGTGACCTTCGCAGGCCGCATCGTCGGGCGACCCAGCCTCGCAAAAACCGTCCAGGTCTTCAATGTCGGCAACGCGCCGCTGACGATCACCGCGGTGAACGCGACGGGCGGCGACTTCTCGGTAGCCGGCGGCACATGTGTCAGCGGTGCTCCTGTCACCGTGGCGGTGGGCGACAGCTGCACGGCCGGCGTGATCTTCACGCCATCCTCGACCGGACCGCGCACCGGCTCACTCGACCTGAGCGACGACGCGGCGGACAGCCCGCAGCAGATCGCACTCGCGGGCATCGGGATGTCTGACGCCGGTGTCAACGATCCCCCTGTGCTCCCGCACGCGATCATCTCGTTCCCCGCACGCGACTTCGTCTCTGCGGACGGGTTCGACAGCACTGACCTCGTCACCGTCGAGGTGATCCGGCATGGAGAGGTCGTCGGGGTCTCCCCCAACGTCGCGCCGCAGGACGATCCCGGTACCCCTGGGTTCTTCGACGGCATCGTCGAGGTCAACCATCCCGGCGGCGCCTGCTGGGTCGACGTCACACCGGACATTCGCCACGGAGATGTCATCCGCCTGACAACCGACGGCGGCGTGTCAGACCAGACCACCACAGCGAACGTCATCATCACGCGGGCGGCGACCCCGGCCGGCCCCGGCACGGTCGAGATCAAGGGAACGGCTCGCACCGCAAGTGGCTCGCCGATCCCGATGGATCAGCTCACCTCGCGCATCATCGCCTCGAGCGGAGATCCGTTCGACGCCAACGGCACGCGTCGTTTGCAGACGCCCAATGACGGCACCCTCGTCTACGACGCACCGGGCTCGTTCAACTGGACGGCCACGTTCTCCGGCCTCAACGATGCGGACGTCGCGCGCGCCGTCGGGGCCGAGTCGCGAATCATGTGGCTAGGCCGCGACCCGCTCGCGCTGAACGAGCTCACCATCTACGAGTCCGGCGTCGCGAACGGCCCAGAGCCGCCGTGCACCGCACCGGCGGAGGCACCGTCGCCGGATGCGTCCGTGACGCCGTCTGCACTCGCCTTCCCCAGCGTGACGGTGGGTACCGCAAGCATCGCCAAGCAGATCACCGTGACGAACGTCGGCACCGCCGATCTGCACGTCTCCTCGGTGACGGCAACGGGTGCGAGCCCCGCCGACTTCGCGATCGACGCCTCGGCGTGCTCGGTCCCGATGGCGCCCGGCAGTTCCTGCACGGTGAATGTGACCTTCGCGCCGTCGGCGCAGGGCCCACGCACAGCAACGCTCAACGTCTCCGACGACGCGCTCGGCTCGCCGCGCAGCGTCGCCGTGTCGGGAACGGGAGTCGCCGTCCCCACGCCGTCGGTCGAACTGAGCGGTACGTCGCTCGACTTCCCGAGCGGCGCCATCGGAGCGACCGCAGGCCCGAAGACCGTGACCGTCACGAATGCCGGCCAGGCCGACCTCGTCATCGGCGCGGCGGACGTGCTGCCCGTCAGCAGCGACTTCGCCGTGGCAGGCGGCACGTGTGCCCCGCTGCCCGCGACGATCACTCCAGGCATGAGCTGCACGATCGACATCACCTTCACGCCCACGGCAATCGGCGACCGAAGCGCCACGCTGTCGATCACCGGCAATGCCGACAGCAGCCCGCACACGGTCGCTCTGACAGGAATCTCCCTCGCCGACGGCGGTGTGAACGATCCCCCTGTCGCCCCGCACAGCGTGCTGGTGTTCCCGGTGCGCGACTTCGTGTCCGGTGCGGGGTATGCACCGACTGATCTGGTCACCGTCGAGGTCGTCCGCAACGGCACGGTCGTGGGTATCGCCCGCGACGTCGTCCCCGTCGACGATCCGGCTACGCCGAACTTCGACGGCCTGGTCGACGTCAACCATCCGGGCGGCGGCTGTTGGGCGCAGGGCGCTCTGCCCGGCGACCCACTCGTCACTCCCGACATCCAGCCCGGCGACGTGGTTCGCTACCTCACCTCGACGGCGCCCGTCATCGGCGACCAGACCCCGACGCAGCACGTCGTCGTGACACTGCCTGCGACAGACGTGAACGGCACGATCGTCGTCAAGGGCATCGCAAGGAACGTCCGCGGAAGCGGTCGGCTCCCAATCGGACAGCTCGAAGCCAGGCTGATCGCGAGCAGCGCGGCGCCGTTCGCTGCCAACGGCCGCCGGGCGCTACGCGCACCCGGTGACGGCACGGTCGTCTACGACAGCCCGACGACATCGAGCTGGACGGCGACGTTCCCCGGCCTGAGCGAAGCCGATCGTGCCCGCGCCACGGCAAGCGAGAGCCGCATGATGTGGCGGGGCCGCGACCCGATCGCGCTCACCGAGGGCACCATCCACGAGTTCGGGCAGGCCGGTGGGCCCGCAGGCCCCGACTGCACCGCGCCGCTCGAAACCCCGGGCGCACCTGTGGCGAGTGCCGCCGTGGCACCTGCCGACGTGACGTTCCCGCAGGGTGGACTTGCCGTCGTCTCCGGCCCGGCAGAAGTGACCGTGACGAACAACGGCACGATTGACCTGAATGTCTCCGGTGCCGTGATCGTGGGCCCGAACGCAGCCGAGTTCTCCGCGGGCGCGGCCTGCGACGGAGCACTGCTTGTCCCGGGTGCGTCTTGCAACATCGCAACGACGTTCACGGCCGGCGGCCCCGCGGCACGCACAGCGACGCTCCTGGTCGCCACCGATGCCGGTAACTCGCCGCAGGCGGTTGCGCTGGCCGGCACCGGGCCCACGCCCGGCGTTGGCCTGACGTTGGATGCGCTGTCATTCGGCGATCAAATGGTCGGGACCCCGGCACTGACGCAGAGCGTCACGCTGACGAACACGGGCACGACCGAACTGACCTTCGGCCTGGCCGCCACCGGCGACGCCGCAGCGGATTATTCGACGGGTGGAACGTGCGCGACCACCCTCGCACCCGGCGAGAGCTGCATGATCGACGTGACATTCACCCCCAACGCGACAGGCGCACGGACGGCCACTCTGGCCGTCACGAGCAACGCCCCGTCCTCTTCGGACAACGTGACCCTGTCGGGCAACGGCACTCCTGTGCCCGCACCGGTGGTGAGCGTCCTGGCACCCTCGCCGTTCGCCGATCAGACCGTGGGAACGACGAGCCCCTCGCAGACGGTGACCGTGACGAACACGGGCACGGCGAACCTCGACATCACGACGGTCTCCCTGAGCGGTGACTTCTCGGCGGTGGGTTGCGCCGGGGCCACGCTCGCTCCCGCAGGCGCCTGCGACATCACGGTCACCTTCTCGCCGACCGCGACCGGTGCTCGCTCGGGCGCGCTGGCAATCGCCAGCAACGCAGCGTCGAGCCCCGACAGCGTTGCACTCGCCGGCAACGGTACGCCAGTGCCGGCCCCGGCGGTGGGCCTCAGCTCGTCAACTGCCGGATTCGACAACCAGCTGGTCGGCACGACCAGCGCAACTCAGACCGTCACACTGACGAACACCGGAACGGCCGACATGAACGTCGGTGCGGTGACGCTGGCCGGCACCGACGCTGCCGCCTTCGCGGCGACCGGATGCCCCGCGGGCATGCTCGCCCCCGGGGCGACCTGCACGATCGACGTGTCGTTCTCGCCCGCAACCACCGGGGCGAAGAGCGCCACGCTCAGCGTCACAAGCAACGCTGTCACGTCCGGAACCGACGCAGTGTCGCTCTCCGGCACGGGTGTTGCTCCTGGTGCCGGGCTCAGCACGGCGTCGCTGGCCTTCGGCAACCAGGCGATCGGTACGGCGAGCGCGACTCCGCACACCGTCACGCTGACGAACACGGGCAGCTCCCTGCTGACGTTCGCAGCAGCGGTCGAGGGCACCAATGCAGCCGACTTCGCCCGATCGGGCGGCACTTGCGCGACCACGCTCGCACCAGCTGCGTCGTGCACGGTCGACATCACGTTCACTCCTTCCGCCATGGGCCCGCGCGGTGCGTCACTCGCATTCACGAGTGACGCGGCCGGGAGCCCGCACAGCACGGTGCTGTCGGGAACGGGCGTCGCGGTTCCCGCACCGGTGGTCAGCCTCACACCCGCGGAGCTCGGCTTCGGCAATCAGGTCGTGAACACCACCAGTGCCGCACAGACAGTGACCATGACGAACACGGGGAACGCGCCACTCTCGTTCACCGCCGCGATCGTTGGAGCCAACGCGGCGAACTTCACCCGCACCGGAGGGTCATGCGCCACCACGCTCGTTGCCGGTGCGAGCTGCACGTTCACCGTGACTTTCCGGCCCAATGCGCTAGCCGCGCGCAGCGCCACGCTGCGGATCACGAGCAACGCCGGCTCGAGCCCCGATTCGGTGGCTCTGAGCGGCACCGGCGTTGCGACGGCAACGCCGGGCCTGACGATCACGCCGGCATCGGTCGGCTTCGGTGACCAGCCGCTGAACACCACCAGCGGCGTGCATGAGCTGACCCTGACCAACACGGGGAACGCGGTGCTCACCTTCACGGCGTCGATCGTCGGCACGAACCCGGCGAACTTCGCCCGCGCGGGCGGCACATGCGTCTCGCCGCTCGCGGCCGGTGCGAGCTGCACGATGGGCCTGACGTTCCGCCCGAACGCGCTCGGGGCGCGCACGGCGACGCTCCGGCTGAACAACAACGCGCCGGGCGGCCGCAGGAACATCGCCCTGTCCGGGAGCGGCATTCCCGTCAATGACGTCATCGCCCCGGTCACCCAGGCCCCGGCCCGGACACTGACGCAGGACGTTCAGCTGCTGCAGCAGACCGTTCCGGTGACGATCAGCTGGTCGGGCCTGGACGTCGGCACGGGCATCGCCTCGTTCCAGCTTCAGCAGACCACAAACGGCGGAGCCACCTGGGTGACCGTGGCACTTCCGTCTCCGACGGCAACGAGCATCAACCGAGCGCTTGTCCCGGGTACGACTGCGTATCAGTTCCGGGTGCGGGCGACGGACGCCGCCGGCAACGTGGGCGCGTTCACATCGGGGCAGGCATTCACCCTGTCGGCGGTGCAGGACGGCACTCCGTCGATCGTGAACTCCGGCGTGTGGTCGAGCCAAAGCAACAGTGGCATGTTCGGCGGCACGACCCGGTTCACGCAGGGCCCGGGGAGCGCGGTTCTGAGCTTCAGTGGCGGCTCCATCGCCTGGGTCGCCGGCGTGGGCCCCAACCGCGGCATCGGCATCGTGTTCATCGACGGCGTGCAGTTCGCTACGGTGGATCTGTTCGCGCCGGTTCTGGCCAACAGGCGGATGGTATTCACAACGCCGCTTTCAGCAGGCCTTCACGAGATCGAGGTGAGGTCGGCTCGCACCCGGAACATCAGCTCCAGCGGGTTCCGGGTCGATGTCGACGCGTTCATTGTGACCTCGTGACTGAGCACGGCCACGTCACGAACGTGACGGCAGCGACGGCGCGATCAGCTGGTGGAGCAGCCGCGACATGACGCCGGGAGCGGGGGCCACAGCGGTCTCGCGATATCCCGGGCGTAGGTGCACCGTCCGCCGGCGGGGATCGATCTCCAGCACGTCGTCGGCTTCGACGAGCACCAAGCTCGAGCCCAGAATGCCTCTGCGAACGAGCAGGAACGCTGCACGCGGCGGGCTGGATGCGTAGCCGACGCGCTCGATGACCCCGATCCCCCCGTCCTCGCTCAGCGCCCGGAACCCCTGGCATCGTGCCAGCCAGTGGGCATGGCCAGCGGCAAACTGCGTGCTCGCCGGCCGGGGCGTCGTCGCCGCGAGCAGTGTCGAGAGCGGTATCACCCCGCGACGGTATCGCGCCCAGATCGAGGCGAGGGCAACCTCGAGACCTCCCGGATGTGACTGGGGTTGCCATGCCGAACGGAAGCCGAGGGCCGCTGTTGACCCCAGTGGATTCCGGTGCCTGATTAGGGGTTTCACCGATGCGCAAGGGAACCCCGAGGTGCCATGGTTCAGCCGCGCAACCACAGCTGATGAAGGGGGGAAATTGTGTCAGCTCGCGCAACCACCGACACCGGTTTCCGGGGGACGCCGGGAGCGCCGCCTCTCCGTAGGCCGACTGCCAGAGACCTGGACATGATCGAGCAGGCAGATCGCGCGCTCGCGGTGCTCCAGGGCAAGTGGAAGGTTCACCTGCTCTTCTTCATGGCCCGCGGTATCCGCCGCCACGGCCAGCTCTTGGACTGCCTCCCCGGTGCCTCGAAGAAGGTGATGACCGACACGCTGCGGGCGCTGGAACGGGACGGGCTCGTGTCACGCCGGGTGTTCGCCGAGGTTCCTGCCCGTGTGGAGTATTCGCTCACGCCGCTTGGCTGGACGACAACCGAGCCGCTGATGGCGCTCGCGTCCTGGGGCGAGTCGTACATGCAGGCGCGTTAGCACCGCTGGCACTTCCCGCTCGATGTCCCATTGCCCTCCCAGGTGCAGCTTTCGTCCTAGGACCGAAGCTCCGTAGCGTTTGCCCGCAGATGTAAAACGTCAACGCCATCAGAGCGCGAAACGAGCCCGGCGGTGCCCGGTGCGACAACGAGGGGCCGGAGAACGGTAGGGTCTTCAGAGAGTGCTAGTGGTCGCTCGCTGACCGATACGCTCGCTCGGTTGATCCACCACTCGGAGGGAAGCACCGTGTCCACACTCGAGGATGTCTACGCAGACCTCCTGGCGCGCGTCGCCGAGTATCCGACGCCCGGCGTCACGCTCGTCAAGAACGTCCGCATCCCGACGCGCGACGGCACGCACCTTCACGGCGATCTCTACTTCCCAACCGAGCGCTGGGAACGCCGCGAGGCCGTCCCGATCGTCCTCGAGTACATCCCCTACCGGAAGGACGACACGCCGCCGGGCGGGAGCTTCTACGACTATCTCGCCCAGCGCGGCTACGGCAGCGTCCGCGTCGACATCCGCGGCACGGGCGCGTCCGAAGGCGTGAGCCGGGACGAGTACCTGCTCGAGGAGCAGCTCGACGGCGTCGACGCCATCGAGTGGATCGCCAAGCAGGCGTGGTGCACCGGGCACGTGAACATGATGGGCGCCTCCTACGGCGGCTTCACGTCGCTGCAGATCGCGAGCCACGCGCCCGAGTCGCTCACGAGCATCATCCCGATCTACTTCACCGACGATCGATACACCGACGACTGCCACTACCGCGGCGGCCTGATGCGCAAGTACTACGACGTCTCCTGCTACGGCAACATGATGGTTGCGTGGAACGCCTTGCCGGCCGACCTCGACTGGCTGGAGGAGTGGGCTGACGTCTGGGAGCAGCACCTCGAAGGCAGCGAGCCGTACCTGCTGCAGTGGATGCGCCACCAGACGGATGGCGACTACTGGCGCAACGGATCGGTTGGCGACGCCCCGGAGCGGATCCAGTGCCCCGTGTTCATGATCGGAGGCTGGCGCGACGGCTACCCGAACCCGCCGCTGCGACTGTTCTCCGGGCTACGGGCGCCAAAGAAGGTGCTCATCGGGCCGTGGAATCACAGCCGGCCCGACACCGCGGTGCCGGGCCCGCGAATCGATTACCTGCACGAGGTCGTGCGCTGGCTCGACCACTGGTGCAAGGGCGAGCAGAACGGCGTGATGGACGAGCCGCCCGTCGTCGTCTACATGCAGGAGGGCGAGCCTCCCGACGCCGATCGCCTCGATTCACGAGGCGAATGGCGCGCCGAGACGTCATGGCCGGTCGCCGGCGCGACGGAAGAGACGCTGTACCTGGCAGACGGCGGAAGGCTCACCGCTCAGACGGAGGACGAAGCGGCCGACGCGCTGACCTACGATCCCACCGTCGGCACCAGCGGAGGCCTCTGGTCGGGCGGCCTGCCGATGGGCCTTCCTGGCGACCAGCGGCCCGACGAGGCGCTCTCGCTCACCTACACCACGCCGCCGCTCGAGGACGACCTGCACGTTCTCGGCCGCCCGCGCGTGCACCTGCACGTGTCGTCGAGTGCGAGCGTCATCGGGTTCGCCGCGTCCCTCTCCGACGTCGGCCCCGACGGCCAGTCCCACCTGGTCGCCAAGGGGATGCTGAACGTCACACGCCGTGACTCCCTCAACGACCCGAGCCCTCTCGTGCCGGGTGAGATCGTGGAGCTCGAGATCGACGTCGACACGCTCGGCTGGGTCTTTCGCACGGGGCACCGGCTGCGGGTCGCCATCGCAAACGCGGACTGGCCGAACGTCTGGCCGACGCCGTACCCGGCGGAGAGCGAGGTGCACCACGGGGCGGCACGCCCGTCGCGGATCACGCTCCCGGTGGTGCCGGCGCAGGGAACCGCGGAGGCGCCGGCGTTCCGGCCCTCGCCGGTCGAGATGCAGCGAAACACCCACCTCGTGACGCCGCCGACCTGGCGCGTCTCGCGCGACGCTCTCTCGGGACGGGCGCAGGTCGACCTCAGCGTGGAGTCATCCGAGCGGATCAACCCCGGGTTCCGGGTCGACCGGACATTCGAGGGCGTGCTCCGCGCCGATCCGAAGGACCCTGCGCGCGCCTCGGCATTCGGGCGGCATTCGTCGCGCTTGATCCGGTCGCTTGGCACGACGGAGGCGGTATCCGACCTCTTCATCCAGGGATCGCCGACCTCCTTCCATGTCACGCTGACGCTCACTGTCACGGTCGACGACACCACCGTGTTCACACGGCGATGGAACGAGTCGGTGCCGCGCATGCTTCTCTGAACCCATCCCAGACCACGTCGAGACAGGAGTCCGGAAGTGTCGAACCTTGGTGAGCTGGTGCCCTACCCGACTGACGGCATCGAGCTCGTAAAGAACGTCATGATCCCCACCCGGGACGGCACCCGTCTGGCGGCCGATCTGTATTTGCCGGAGGGTGCCGGCGCTGTGCCCCTCGTGATGGAGTACATCCCGTACCGGAAGGACGACGTCGCTCCGGGAACGCGGTTCTACGAGGATCTCGTGCGTGGCGGTTACGGGGTGGCACGGGTCGATTGCCGCGGCTCGGGAGCGTCGGAGGGCAGCACTTCCGACGAGTACCTGCTGGTGGAACAGCTCGAAGGGTACGACGCCGTGGAATGGCTCTCCGCGCAGGAGTTCTGCGACGGTCACGTCTGCATGATGGGCATCTCGTATGGGGGCTTCACGTCCCTGCAGGTCGCATCGCACGCGCCGCCGCATCTGACGGCGATCGTCCCTGTGGACTTCACGGACGACCGGTACCGCGACGACTGTCACTACGTTGGCGGGCTGATGCGGATGTACTTCGACCCCGGCGTGTACGGCAACTTCATGGTCGCGTTCAACGCGATGCCGCCCGATCCGGCGACGTTCCCCGGCGACTGGGCGAAGACCTGGGAGGAGCACCTGGGCTCCAACGAGCCCTACATGCTCGAATGGGTGCGGCACCAGGTCGACGGGGACTACTGGCGAAACGGCTCCGTCGGCCACATCGCCGACCGCATCAAGTGCCCGGTGTTCATGATCGGCGGCTGGCGCGATGGCTACATGAACGCGCCCATCCGGCTGTGGGACAAGCTCCAGGTGCCCAAGCGCATGCTGATCGGCCCCTGGAACCACGCCCGCCCGGACGAGGGGGTGCCCGGCCCGCGGATCGACTATCTGCCGGAGGTGATCGCATGGCTCGACCAGTGGTGCCGCGACGCGACGCCGGTTGACCCCGACGCTCCGGTGACCGTGTACATGCAGCGGTACGACCGGCCCGACGTGGACAGGCTCGACACGCCTGGTGAATGGCGGTCGGAGATCGAGTGGCCGGCACCCGGTGCCGGTGAGCACACGCTCTATCTCAGTCCGGGGGGCCGGCTCGGCGAGGAGCAGCCGAAGGACGAGGAGGCCGACGAGCTCGAGTACATCGCGACGACAGGCGTCGCAGCGGGCCTGTTCTCCGCGGCCGTCCCGTACGGCCTGCCTGCGGACCAGCGGGTCGACGAAGCGCGATCGCTGGTCTACACCTCGCCGCCGCTCGAGGACGACGTCCACGTGCTGGGACGTGCCAGCGTCGTGCTGCACGTGACCACCACCGCATCGGTGCTCGGCTTCTTTGCAAGCGTGAGCGAGGTCGGCCCGGACGGCTCGTCACATCTCGTCGCGAAGGGCGCGCTGAACGGCACCCGCCGGGAATCGTTCACCGACCCGAAACCCCTGCCGGCGGGCGAGATGGTGGAGTTGGTGATCCCGGTCGACGGCACCGGCTGGACGTTCACGGCCGGCAACCGGATCAGGGTGGCCATCGCAAATGCCGACTTCCCGAATGTCTGGCCCACGCCGGAGCCGGCGACGAGCCTGATCCACCGCGGTGGCTCGAATGCCTCTCGCCTCGTGCTCCCGACGGTGCCGGTGCGCGGGTCCGCGACGGCACCCGACTTCGTACCGTCGCGCGTCGCCGTCGTTCGCAATGCAGACAAGAACCCTCGTCCTCGCTGGGAAGTGATCGACGATGTCTTCACCGGCGAGCGCAAGGTCGCGCTGGAGTTCAAGTTCGCCGGCCGGCATGACTGCCTGTCGGAAAGCACCGTGGATCCTCGCGACCCGTCACGCGCCATGTCGCGCGGACGCTTCGTGATGCGGCGGGATGATCCGGGCCATCTCAGCGAGGCGACGTCCGAGGCGGTCATCACCGGCACCCGCACGCATTTCCATGTCACCATCGATCTCGAGCTGCGGGTGAACGGCGCCGTGCACGCCAACCGCCGCTGGACGGAGTCGATTCCTCGCAGGCTGCTCTGAGGCAGGCGAGCGTCAGACGTTCTTCGTGATCGTCAGACGTTCTTCGTGATCGTCAGGCCGCCGTCGACGACCAGCATCGCGCCGGTGATGTAGGAGGCATCCGCGGAGGCGAGGAATGCGACGGCGGCGGCGATCTCGTCGGCTGTGCCCAGCCTCCCGGCGACGATCTCCGACGCGAAGACGTCGCGGTCTGCCTCTGATCTCCCGTCCCATGCAGGTGTGATGACGGCGCCCGGCAGGACCGCGTTCACGCGCACAGCCGGCCCGTATTCGACGGCCAGGTTGCGAGTCAGGCCGCAGATCGCGGCCTTCGCCGAGTCGTACGCGGCGTATCCGGCGAAGCTCATCAACGCATGCACCGATGCGGTGTTCACCATGGCGCCGTTGGCTTCCGTGAGATGGCGCATGCATGCCTTTGCGGACAGGAAGATCGCCTTCACGCAGACGTCGAACGTGCGGTCCCAGTCCGCTTCGGAAACCTTCTCCGCGGCGGAGATCACCGTCGTGTACGCGTTGTTGTGGACGATGTCGATGCGCCCGAACTCGCCCACCGTCTCTGCGGCCATGGCCTGCCAGTCCTCGGCGGAGGCAACGTCGCAACGGCGAAAGCGGGCAGTGCCCCCTGCCTCGCCGATCACCGCCGCGACGGTCTCGCCTCGGGCGGCATCGATATCGGCGACGATGACGCTTGCGCCCTCATTCGCGAGCCGGTGGGCGGTCGCCTCCCCGATACCGCTCGCGCCGCCGGTCACGATTGCGACCCTGCCGGTGAACCGTCCCATTGAGCCTCCCGTCGATGTGATCGCACATCTAAGCGCAAGGCCGGCCGAACAGCGCCCGGACCTCAACCGGAGCGATAGCTCCGTTTCTTCGCTACCGTGTCGGGATGAGCGAAGCACCGCCCACCAAGGAACTGCGGCGCGATGCCAAGCGAAACCGCGAGCGGATCGTCGCCACGGCCCGGGAGCTGTTCGCCGGGGACGGCATCGAGGCATCGGTGGAGGACATCACCCGCCAAGCCGGTGTCGGCATGGGTACCCTCTACCGGCACTTCGCAACGAAAGAGGAGCTCATCGACGCCGTGCTCGAGGACGCGTTCGATGAGCTGATTGCGCTGGCCGAGGAGGCGATCGCCGACGACGACGCCTGGCGCGGCTTCACCACGTTCCTCGAGCAGACGCTCGAGCGGCACGTGGCCAACCGCGGCCTGAAGGACGTCGTCGCGAGCGCAGAGCACGGACGCGAGCGGGCGCACGCGATGCGCGAGCGGCTTCGGCCTCTGGTGCGCCAGATGATCGAGCGCGCCCAGGCACAGGGTGCGCTCCGTCGCGACTTCACCGCGGAGGACGTTCCAGTGCTGTTCTGGGCGGGCGGCGGCGTCATTGCTGCGACGGCGACAGTCGCTCCGGACGCCTGGCGCCGCCAGCTCCGATTCTGCCTTGACGGGTTGCAGCCGGCTGCCGCAACGCCACTCACCGTGCCGCCATTGACGCGGGACCAGTTGGACCGATCGGCGGGGCGTGGACGAGCCTGACGCACAGCACGCTGAGCCACTGAAGGGCCGGGCGCTGCAGACGGTGTTCGCGGCGCTGATGCTCGGCATGTTCCTTGCCGCGCTCGATCAGACGATCGTGTCGGTCGCCCTGCCGACCATCGTCGGCGACCTCGGCGGGCTGAACCATCTCTCGTGGGTTGTGACTGCCTACCTCCTGGCTGCGACGGTGTCGACGCCGATCTACGGCAAGCTGGGCGACATGGTCGGGCGAAAGCCGGTGTTCCTCGCCGCGATCCTGATCTTCCTGGCCGGCTCGATGCTGTCGGGTCTCAGCCAGTCGATGGCGCAGTTGATCAGCTTTCGCGCCGTCCAGGGTGTCGGTGCGGGAGGGTTGATGGTCGGCGCCCAGGCGATCATCGCCGACATCGTCCCGCCGCGGGAGCGGGGGCGCTACATGGGGTTGATCGGCGCGGTCTTTGCCGTGGCGTCGGTCGCCGGGCCGCTCCTCGGCGGTTTCCTGGTCGACAGCCTTTCGTGGCGCTGGGTCTTCTACGTCAACATGCCGATCGGTGCACTTACGGTCGTGATCGTGCTCTGGCGGCTGCACCTCCATGCGCCGCCGATCCGCCACCGAATCGACGTGCTCGGAGCGGTGCTGTTGAGCGGTGGCGTCGCCGCCTTGACGATGGTCAGCACGTGGGGTGGCAGCGAGTACGCCTGGGGGTCGCCGACGATCATCACGCTCGCTGTCGTGGGCGTTGCGCTCCTTGGCGTCTTCCTTTGGTGGGAGACGCGTGCCGAGGAGCCCATCATTCCGCTCAGCCTGTTTCGCTCGAGCGTCTTCAGCGTGGCGAGTGCCATGGCCTTCACGATCGGCATGGCCATGTTCGGCGCGATCATCTTCCTGCCGCTGTACCTGCAGCTGGTGTTCGGCGCCAGCCCGACGAGCTCCGGGCTGCAGATGCTTCCGCTGATGGCGGGCCTGCTCGCCGCCTCGATCATCTCCGGGCGAGCGATCAGCCGGATCGGCCGGTACCGGATGTTCCCGATCGCCGGCACTGCGATCCTGGTGATCGGCATGTACCTGCTCTCGCTGCTCGACGTGGGGACGGCCCCATGGCTCGCCTCGGTGTACATGCTGGTCGTCGGCATCGGCATCGGGCTGGTCATGCAGGTGCTCGTGCTCGTCGTGCAGAACGACGCCCCGCCCGAGCAGGTGGGGGTCGCCACGTCGACGGCGACGTTCTTCAGGTCGGTCGGCGGATCGTTCGGTGTTGCCATCTTCGGAACCATCTTCGCCGGCAGGCTCGCCGACCAGCTTGCGAGCCTGCCTCCACGCGTCATCGCCCAGGTCGGCAGCGGCGTTCAGCTCAGCCCCGCGGAGGCAAAGCAGCTGCCGCCGGCCGTCCACGCCGATTTCCTGCAGGCGTTCTCACACTCTCTCCACGGCGTGTTCCTGTTCGGCATGGCAATGGCGATCGTGCCGTTCGTGCTCTCCTGGTTCCTCAAGGAGGTGCCGCTGCGAGGCACGCTCGCGCGCCGAGCCGTCGTCGCCGTCGAGCAGGCGCCGGCCGCCGCAACACCAGACGAACGACTCTTCACCGAGGACGAGGCCGACGCCCTCGATGCCCACCCGCAATCAAGAAGGACAGGATCATGACCGGATTTACGATCGCGAACTTGAAGGACATCGAGGACTCCGTAGGCGACCGCGCACCGGGCATCGAGGGCCGTTTTGCACGCAAGCACCTCGACTCGCAGCACCTCGGTGTGACGTACATGCGCTACGGCGCGGGCGTGCGCTCCCCGATGGCCCACAGCCACCGAGAGCAGGAGGAGGCCTACATCGTCATCAGCGGTTCGGGCAGGATCCGGCTCGACGACGAGATCCGCGAGATCCGGCAGTGGGACGTTGTACGCATGAGCCCGCAGACCATTCGCGCCGTCGAGGCGGGAGAGCAGGGCCTCGAGTTGATTGCCGTGGGCTCCGACCGCCCCGAGGGCGGCGATGGCGTCGTGGCCGGCAGCGCCTGGGTCGAGTAGTGGAAAGCTTGTTGACCTGGCGTTGATCCAGTCTGTGGGCCGCTACGTCTTGGGTTTCGAGGAGATCGACCGGACGCAGGTCGCGGTCGTCGGCGGCAAGGGCGCGCACCTGGGGGAGCTTTCGCGAATTCCAGGCATCCGTGTGCCGGCCGGCTTTTGCGTGACGACCGATGCGTTTCGGCGGATCATGGCGGGAGCGCCGGCGATCGACGATCGACTCGATCGGCTGTCGCGCTTGAACCCGGACGACCGGGAGTCGATCCGCACGCTCAGCGCCGAGATCCGCCGCGCCCTCGAAGCTGTCTCCATCCCGGACGATGTGACGGCGGCTATCACCCGCACGCTCGCCCGTCTCGGCGACCAGGCCGCCTACGCCGTCCGATCCAGCGCGACGGCGGAGGACCTGCCGACTGCGTCCTTCGCGGGCCAGCAGGACACGTACCTGAATATCGTAGGGCCGGCGGCGATCCTCCAGCACGTCAGCCGGTGCTGGGCCTCGCTCTTCACCGAGCGGGCCGTGACCTACCGCCTGCGGAACGGCTTCGATCACCGGAAGACCCACATGGCCGTGGTCGTGCAGCAGATGGTCTTCCCGCAGGCGGCCGGCGTCCTTTTCACGGCCGACCCCGTCACGGGCAACCGGAAGGTCGCCTCCGTGGAGGCCGGCTTCGGCCTCGGCGAAGCCCTGGTCTCCGGTCTGGTGAACGCGAACGTCTACAAGGTGCGGGACGGCGAGGTCGTCGCCAAGGCGGTCGCTACCAAGCAGCTTGCCATCCACGCCTCGCCGGCAGGCGGGACGCAGGAACAGGCGATCGAGCCGGAGCGACAGGAGCAGCCGGCACTGACGGATGCGCAGGTCGTGCGACTTGCGCAGCTGGGCCGGCGGATCGAAACGCACTTCGGCCGCCCCCAGGACATCGAATGGTGCCTGGTCGACGATGGCTTCCAGATTGTCCAGAGCCGGCCGATCACCATGCTATTCCCCATCCCCGCGGCCGGCGACCGAGAGAACCACGTCTACGTCTCCGTCGGTCATCAGCAGATGATGACCGACCCCATGAAGCCCCTGGGGCTCTCCCTGTGGCTGCTGACGACCCCCGCGCCGATGTACGAGGCCGGCGGGAGGCTGTTCGTCGATGTCACCCAGAGGCTGGCTTCGCCGGCGAGCCGCGCCGGCCTCCTCGAGGTCCTGGGGAGATCCGATCCGCTGATCGGAGACGCGCTGCAGACCATCCTCGAGCGCGGCGACTTCATCCCGTCGCTCTCGGACGAGGAGCCCGGCGGGCCGCCGGCCGGCGACGCGCCGGCCCAGGTCGAGACCGATCCGGCCATCGTCACCGAACTGATCGCGCGGAACCAGGCGTCCGTCGCCGCCTTGAAGCGCGACATCCGGACCAAGCTCGGATCCGCGTTGCTCGACTTCATCCTGGCGGACATCCAGGAGCTGAAGCGGATCCTGTTCGATCCGCAGAGCCATCAGGTGTTCACGGGGGCGATGGAGGCTTCGTGGTGGCTGAACGAACGGCTGGAGGCGTGGCTGGGCGAGAAGAACGCGGCCGACACGCTCACGCAGTCCGTCCCCCACAACGTCACGTCGGAGATGGGGCTGGCGCTCCTGGACGTCGCGGACGTGATCCGCCCGCATCCCGAGGTGGTGGCTTTCCTGCAGCAGGTCGAGGACGAGGGCTTCCTGGACGAGTTGGCCAAGCTTGCAGGCGGGCGGGAAGCGCGAGACGCCATCCAAGCCTGGCTCGACAAGTACGGCATGCGCTGCGTCGGCGAGATCGACATCACGAGGCCGCGATGGAGCGAACGGCCCACCACGCTCCTGCCCGTGATCCTCGGCAACATCAAGCACTTCGAGCCGGGCGCCGGCGAGCGGCGCTTCGAGCAAGGGCGGCAGGAGGCGTGGAAGAAGGAACAGGAGCTGCTGGAGCGCTTGCGGGCCTTGCCGGACGGGGAGCGGAAGGCCGAAGAGGCCAAGCAGATGATCGACCGGGTCCGGACCTTCATCGGGTACCGGGAGTATCCGAAGTACGGCATGGTCAGCCGCTACTTCGTCTACAAGCAGGCCTTGCTGGAAGAGGCCGGGCGCCTCGTGCAGACCCACGTGCTTCGTGAGAAAGAGGACATCTTCTACCTCACGTTCCAGGAGCTCGTCGACGTCGTGCGCACGAACCGGGTGGATGACCAGCTCATCCGCCAGCGCAAGGACGCGTTCAGGTCGTATCAAGCGCTCGCGCCACCCCGGGTGCTCACGTCGGATGGAGAGGTCATCGCCGGGGCGTACCGACGCGACGATTTGCCGGCCGGCGCGCTCGTCGGCTTACCGGTTTCCGCCGGGACCATCGAGGGGCGGGCGCGCGTCATCCTGGACATGGCGGAGGCCGATCTCGAAGCGGGCGACATCCTGGTCACCGCCTACACCGACCCCAGTTGGACGCCCCTGTTCGTCGCGATCAAGGGCCTGGTGACGGAGGTGGGGGGCCTGATGACCCATGGCGCGGTGATCGCACGGGAGTACGGCTTGCCGGCCGTCGTGGGGGTGGAGCATGCGACCCGGCTGATCCGGGACGGGCAGCGGATCCGCGTGCACGGAACGGACGGGTACGTCGAGATCCTGCCCTAGCCGGGCCAGCCCGACAGGTAGCGGGCTGGGAACGACATGAAATCACTCATCCAGCTCCGAGACCGTCGCGTAGGGCGATCCTCGACCGGACACCAGGGGCAGCTCCGGAGCCGCTTGGCCTGCCGCCGTGCCGCTTACTTGTCGCGGGCAACCCGGCCGGTGTGGGCGTCCGCCTTGCGCGAAGATCAGCCGAAATGATAGCATCCATGCTATGTACATCATGGGTGAAGCCGGGGCCGCCGGTTCGCGTCAGCCCTCGGTCGGCCGTTCGATCGCCAGCGCGTTCACGTGGGCCGCGATCGGATGCCTCAGCGCTGCCACTTGCTATGAGGCGCTGATCGCGTTCGGCGCGCTCAGCGTCGGCCCGCAGCCCGGCCAGACGCCCCCCGGTGACAACGTTGTCGTGGGTGCGGCACTCATGACACTGTGCGTTGGTGGGCTTGTGCTCCTAACTGGCTCGCTCACCCGCCATCCGACGCGGCTCGTCCCAAGACGACTGGTAGCGCTGGTGAGCCTCGCCGCCATGAGCTTCGTCGTCGCGCGGTGGTTCTCATACGACCCTTACTACGCGCCCACACTGCGCCGGATGTCGGACGGTGGGATCGTCCCGGGATGGTGGATCGTCCTTCTCGTCGTCCTGGCGACTGCCGCGGCTCGGAACATCTCCCGTAGCCCACGAGCCGGGATGGTGCTCACGGCCACCATCATGTGGTTGAGCGCGGCTACCGCACTCATGTCCGGACTCGGACACTAGCGTCAGACCCCCAAGCCCCACGGGGCGCCTCTCGGATGCGATGGGCCGTGCAGGGGTCGAACCTGCGACCTTGGGATTAAAAGTCCCCTGCTCTACCAGCTGAGCTAACGGCCCCGCCCCCGATTGTACGGTGCCGGCGGCGCGGATTCGGTAGCCTCGGCCGGCTGTGACCATCAACGTCCACCGCATCGACGAGCCCGGCTTCGCGGGAATCCCGACCTTTTCGAAGCTGCCGCTCGTACTCGACCCGAAGGGGCTCGAGGGAGTGGACGTCGCAATCGTCGGCGCCCCGCTCGACGAGACGGTGTCGGCACGCCCCGGCAGCCGGTACGGCCCGCGGGCTGTGCGGATCGCCGACGACTCGGCCGGCGTGCCACCGACGCGGCCGCACATGCTGCTCGGCGTTGACCCGTTCGCCGCGCTGAACGTCGTCGACTACGGGGACGCAGAGACCGTGCCCGGCGACACGGAGCGAAGCCATGAGGCGATCCGCAAGGTGGTCGGCGAGATCTGTGCGGCCGGCGCGGTGCCCGTCGTGCTGGGAGGCGACCACTCGATCGCCGATCCGCACTTCACCGCGGTCGCCGACCACCACGGGCACGGCACCGTGGGCGTGATCCACTTCGACGCCCACGCCGACACGGCAGCCGACCTCTCCGGAGTGACACGGTCGCACGGCACGCCGATGCGGCTGGTGGTCGACAGCGGTGCGATACCCGGCGACAGGTTCATCCAGGTGGCGCTGCGCGGGTGGTGGCCGGAGCGGGAGGAGTTCGACTGGATGCGCAGCGCCGGCTTTCGCTGGTGGACGATGTACGAGCTCGACGAGCGCGGGTTCGACGTCTGCCTGGATGAGATCATCGCCGCGGCGACCGGGTGGGAGCGCCTGATCCTCTCGGTCGACGTCGACTCGCTCGACCCCGCGTACGCACCCGGCACCGGCACGCCCGAGCCCGGAGGCCTGACGCCGCGGGAGCTGTTCCGCGCAGCGCGGAGGATCGCCACCGAGCTGCCGGTGTGCTCGATCGAGGTGGTCGAGGTGGCGCCGGCCTACGACCCGTCCCAGGTCACCGCGTTCAATGCCCACCGCACGGTGCTCGAGGCGCTGTCCGGCATGGCGCTGCGACGTTCGGGAGGATCCGCGAACCCGGAACTCGACGGACGACAGCGCTGACGCTGGAACCAAATGCCCAGTTCAACCGTATATTCGGTGTACAGGTGTGAGGTTCCAGATGAACGAGCAGTCCAACCTGATCAGCCAGCTTCCTCTCGGCCCGGATGCTGCGTGGCGCCGGTATCTCGACCGGATCCGGCGCGCCGACGACGAGGGCTACGAGCGCGTCGAGCAGGAAGCGTGGGAAGAGCTGCAAGCTGCGCTCGACCACGCGCAGCAGGCGCGGTCGGCCGGCGCTGCCTGAGGCGGCGGCTCGCGGGCGGCGCTGGCGTATTCTGCCGCTGCGCCCCCATCGGCTAGCGGCCTAGGCCTCCGCCCTTTCAAGGCGGCAACACGGGTTCGAATCCCGTTGGGGGTATCAGACGCTCTGGATTGGCGTACCCTCTGCGCGGAAGATGAGCTGCTGCAGTCCATCCGGTTATGGCGCCGTGTTCGGCGCGAAGCTCGCCGAGAAGGATGCGCGCCGTTACCGGCGCAAGGGCCTTCCGGCATCGGCTGAGTGGCTCCGTGACCGGCTCGTCGCCGGCGGAGTGGACTCGCAGACCGTCCTGGAGGTCGGCGGAGGCGTCGGCGGGATCCAGGTGGAGCTCCTGACCGCCGGCGCGGCAGCGAGCACCAACGTCGAGTTCGTCGACAGCTACGAGGGCCCGGCACGGACGCTGCTCGAAGAACGCGGACTGAGCGACCGGGTGGAGCGACGCATCGGTGACTTTGCCGAGTCCCACGATGAGGCGCCGGAGGCCGACATCGTGGTCATGCATCGGGTGCTCTGTTGCTACGCGGATGCCGATGGGCTGATGGCTGCAGCGTGCCTTCATGCGCGTGATCGGGTGGCGTTCACGATCCCTCGCCGCACATGGTGGATCCGCGCAGCGATGTGGCTGGCGAACGCCTGGATGTGGCTGCGGCGGATCGCCTTCCGAGCCTACGTCCACCGGCCGGACGCGATCGAGCGGGTGGCGCAGGCGCAAGGGTTTCGCGTCGACCAGCGCTCGCAGGGATGGTTCTGGGAGAACACCGTTCTGCAGCGGAACGGATACGGTGATCCCACGCGCGCGATGCAGTGAAGTCGTGGAAACCGAACGTCTAGGAGGTAGCAATGCCGGAGAGCGGGAGCAAGGCCGTCATCAACCTGGCCACAGGCCTGGAGGATCCGGAGCGGGTCACCGTCGCATTTCTGGTCGGAGTGGCTGCAGCAGAGCAGGGCAAGCAGACGCTCATGTTCCTGACCAAGGAGGCCGTCCGCCTCGCCACTCCCGGATTCGCCGTGGCGAAGGCGTGCGAGGACTGCCCACCGCTCGAACGGCTCTTCCAGCAGTTCGCCGACAACGGCGGCGAACTGCTCGTCTGCCCGATCTGCGCAAAGGGACGCAACATCGAGGAGGCCTCGCTCGTGCCCAATGCCCGCATGGGAGGCGCCACGCCACTCTGGCAGTGGATCGGCGACGATGCCGCGAGCGTGTTCAGCTACTAGCGACGCCACCTCGCTCGGTTGCCCGCTCCGGTTTGCGCAGCGGAGCGGCGGTGGTTAGCGTCCGGCTACCCCCCGCGGACAGCGATGCCGCGGCCGGGCCCACGTATGGCCACCCTCGAGACATCAGTCCTCGACACGACCGACGCAAAGGTGCTCCGCGTGCGCGGTGAGATCGACCTCGCGTCCTCCGAATCCCTGATGTCGGCGGCCCAGTCGCTCGTCAAGCCGGACATCGGCACGTTGCGGCTCGACATGACGGGAGTGACCTTCATCGACTCGAGCGGCATCCGGTCGATCCTTCTCATCGACGAGCAATGCCGCGAGAGCGGCGTCGGGTTCCAGGTCACCCCGAGCGAGCAGGTTCAGCGCGTACTCAGCCTGGTCGGGCTCTCGTTCGACGAGAACGTCCCGGCCGAGTAGGCGGACCACTCCGCTACGCGGCGTCCTCGTCCTCGACGGCCGGCAACGACATCTCCGAGACGGCTGAGGCCTGCAGCACCAGAAGCGCGACGTCGTCTTGCGGCGGGCCAGGAGCGAAGTCGTTCAGCGCATCCTCGATCGCACTGATGACGTGATCGGGCGAGGTGCCTCCGGTCTTGCGCAACACCTCTTCGAGCCGCTCCTCGCCGAACAGCAGACTGCCGTTGCGCCGCTCCGTGACGCCGTCCGTCCAGAACACGACGACATCGCCAGGCGCGAGGTGATACGTGCGGTCGCTGACTCGCACCGCGTCGAAGATGCCGAGCAGGGTGCCCGGATCGCCGAGGCGCTCGATCGTGCCGTCCGCCCGCACGAGGATCGGATGAGGGTGCCCACCGAGCGAGAGGGTGAGGTTCCACCCACCGTCGAGCGTCGCACGGCCGTAGGCGTACGCAACCGTCGAGAACCTCCGGTCGTGCACGCGCCGGCGAATCGCATCGTTCAGCACTCGAAGCACGCGGCTCGGCGTCGGCTCGTGCATTGACGCCGTCCGCACGGTGTGGCGTGTGAGCGACGTGACAGCGGCAGCCGCCGCGCCCTTGCCGCAGACGTCGCCGATCGCCACGCCGAAGCCGATGCCGGGGATTTCCCACAGGTCGTAGAAATCTCCGCCAACCTCGTTGTTCTCGCCTGCAGGCTGGTAGCTCGTGGTCACCCTGAGGCCGGGGATGTCGGGAAGGCGCACCGGGAGCAGGCTCCGCTGCAGCGTCCGGGTGATCTCCACCTGATCGCTGTAGAGCCGCGCGTTGTCGATCGCGAGCGCGGCGCGATGGGCGAGGTCCTCGGCAAGCTCCAGGTCCTCCTGGGTATAGCGCCGCCCGGATTCCGCCTGGATCAGCGTCAGCGCACCGAACGTGCTGCCGCGGGCGGTCAGCGGCGCCGTGACAGCACTTCGCAGATGCAGGTCGCGAATGATCTGCAAAAGCTCCGGCTCGTCGATCAGCTCGACGAGCAGCTCGTCGGTGATCTCGGGGACGAACTCCGCGCGGCCGGTGCGGATGACAGCGGCAGATCCCGTGGGATCGTCCACGTGCGGCGGGAAGCGCTGCTGCAGCTCCCGCGCAAGCGCCACCTTGGTCGCGTCGAAATGCGCGACCGCGGCGTTTCGGATCGCGCCTCCCTCGAGGACGTCGATGGAGCACCAGTCGGCGAGCCGCGGTACGGCGAGCTCGGCCAGACGCGCGAGCGCCACCTCGCGGTCGAGCGACTCGCCCAGCAGATCGCTCGCCTCGGCGAGAAACCGCAGGCGATCCTCGTTCTGCTTGTGCTGCGTCAGATCGAACAGCGTGACAACCGCGCCTGCGACGCTCCCGTCGACGCCCCTGATCGGTGTGGCGCTCGAGCTGATCACGCCCGGAGTCGTGTCGCCGAAGACGACGCGAATCTCCTCGCCGACGACGACCTCGCCTCGCAGCGCCCGTGCAAGCGGCCATTCGTCGGCCTGGTACACCCGGCCGTCCGGGTGATACCCGACATACTCGGGGTACGAGACCTGCTCGACCGGACGGTCACGCTGCGACCGCCAGATCCGCAGCGCCGCGTCGTTCGCCGTTTCGATGTGCCCATCCGCGGCCGCGATCGCCACGCCCACGGAGAGCTCTCGCAGCACGGCGTCGAGCCGGGCGCGATCCCCTTCGGCACGCCGATACGTCGAGCTGTGCGAAAGCGCCACCCCTGCGCGGCGCGCCACCTCGCTCGCGAGCTGCAGATCCTCCTCGCCGAAGACCAGCGTTGCCGACCCCAGCACCAGCGCCCCGGGTATCTCGCCATCAGCGGACAGCGGCACCACCATCGCAGAGCCGCCGCCGGGCGCAGCCGGGATCAGCCGCGGCCGGCGGTCGCGGACGACCTCCTCCACCGTCTCGTCGCTCAGCTCCGGCCCGCCGGAACCCTTTGCCGCAGCGATCTTGAAGTCGCGGGACCCGGCAGCGTCGGCGCCGCCAAGGTGAACAGCCGCGTGATCGGCCACTGCAGGCACCATCAGGTCGGTCAGCGCAGCGATCGTCTGCTCCGGGTCGAGCGACGACGCCAAGGCGTCGCTGGCCTGGGCAATCACCGCCAGCGCGCCACGTGCCCGCCGCTCGTCCTCGACAAGCCTCAGCCTGGCAAGCGCGAGGCCGCATTGGGCACCGAGGGCGTCGAGGAAAGAGCGCAGTTCCTGGTCGACCTCGAGGTGCTCCGAGAAACTCAGCGACAGGGCGCCGAGCGCCCGGCCGTCGTCGGCGAGTGGCACCGCAATGGTCGTTGCCCAGCTCGTCATGGCGAGGCCGGGATACCGCTCCTGGCGCTCGAAATCATGCAACACGGTCGCCCGGCCCTCGCGGATCGCGTCACCGATCGGCGTTGCATCGTGGACGGAGAAGTCATGCCACCGCTCGACGACAGCAGGATCCAGCCCCGAGTGAGCAACGAGGACGACCCGGTCACCACGATCGGCGAGCGCGATCACCGAGCTGTCGGCGCCGAGCAGGCCGGCGGAGCGGACAATGGCCTCGTATCCCTCGCTCAGTGCGGTGGCTGCGGTCAGCCGGCCCAACAGGTCGGCCAGGTCGGCGAGCCGGTTGGCGCCGACCGTCGTCTGGCCGGCCCGTCGCAGCTGGATGGAGACCACCCACGACACGACCGTCGCGACCGCGAAGAACGCCGCTACGGCCGCCAGCGCCGTTTGCTGCTCCACCTCGAAGCTGTGCATCGGCGCGGAGAAGAAGTAGAGCATGCACGCGGCGCCGACGATCGCGCCGACCAGCGCGGGCAGCAGGCGTCCGATCAACGCCGCAGCGATGATGAAGATCTCGTAGATGAACCCCATCGTGCCGGGACGGACATCGCCGAACGTCAGCGTGGATCCGATCCATGTCGCGAGACCGATGCCGCCCAGCGCAATGGCGAGGGCGGCCAGCGTGCGCGGCACGTCGGCGACCATGAACCCCGGCGCGTTTGCAAGCAGCGACTCGCGCCGCCGTGGCGACGACCTCGCGGCCGCCGGCGACGCAGGCACTTCCACCACCTCGTCGTGATGGGCTCCGCCCGGCAGGCTGACGATGATCGCTCCGACCGGCCCACCTGCGTCATCGCGGATCGGATCCTGACGCAGGGCGGCGACGAATCGCGACCCGTCCCTGTGGCAGACATCGATGCGGCCCTCCCACCGGCTGCCCTCGAATGAGGCTGCCAGAGCCTCTTCGGCCTGGGCGCGGCGCTCGAGCGGCACGACAACGTCCACGAACCGGCGCCCGACCGCCTCGTGCGACTCCCAGCCATACATCCGGGCCGCGCCGTCGTCCCAATCGACGATCTTGCCGTCGAGTCCCACGGTGACGACCGATGGCCGGTACTGGCCCACCAGGGCACCCCAGGTAGGTTCATTGATCGTCAAGCGCATCCGCCGCAGACAGAGAGGCCCGATGCTCCACCGCCGCTGCAGTTACAGATTGTAGGGGCGCCGGCGCTGTCCTCCATGACCCATCCTGGTACGTCTTCCCACCACTCGGACTTGCGAACCTTCAATCGGGTTTCCGGCGGCCCCCATGGGCGCCATTCGAGGTCTTAATCGTTCCCCAAAGGTCGCGTGCAACACTCACGGCGACCGAGGAAAACACACCCTCGTTTTGGCCACGCGCAGACACGTGGCCGCCGATCGCAGCGCAGGCCGAAAGGCCGGCGCGACCTCCCTCCCAGGCCGCCCGGTAGACCCTCCCCAAACGCTACCGGGCGGCCGCGACCGGTACCCCCGCGTCCTCCAGCATGCCCCTCAGCTGTAGCGCGTTCGTAGGCGCTTGGGCGATCTCCGCGCCACTCGCAACGTCGACGCTGCGGCCGTTGTTGTTGAACATCGCCCACACCGAATCGTGGCGCTCGGCGAGCTCGCGCAGCGGCTCCACCCATTCCGCCAGCTCATCCTCGGTGTAGAGGTGGTCAAACCGCTCCGAGGCGCTCCCGCCGCGCTTGTTCCACGTTGCCGCGTTTCGCCCGTGCAGCCGTAGATATGCAGACGACGAGGTCGCGCCGATGACTGTCGGGGCGACGTTGTTTGCGTCCATTCGCGGGGCGTCGACGATCACATACGTCGCGGGCAGCGCCTCCAGAAACCTCAGCACCTCGTCTCGGTGCTCATCGGTCAGCCAGCTGCGGTGCCTGAACTCCACCAGCAACTCGTCCCCCGGAAGCTGCTCCCGTGCCCACTCCAGATATTCGAGCGCTCGCTCGCCGTATGTGATGTAGGGCGGCAGCTGCAACAGGACGCCCCCCATCTTGCCGGCCTGGCGCAACGGGTCGACGGCCTCCGAGAAGCGGCGAAAGACCTCCGCTCTGACCTCGCGTGTCGGCCGGTCGACCCTGCCGCGCTCGTCGAGTGCCACCTCGGCGCGCAGATCGGGAGGCAGCTGTTCGGCACGGACGGGGTGCCGCGTCATCATCGCGAACGCCTTCACGTGGAAGACGAAGCCGGGCGGCGTCCGCTCGGCCCACGCCGACGCCATGGCCGCGTTCGGCAGGGCGTAGTAACTCGAGTTGACCTCGACGGTGCCGAAGTGATCGGCGTAGAAGCGCAGCCGCGACTCCGCCGAGCTGACGCCGCGCGGATACCACAGCTTGCTGAGCGAGTCGTCGGCCCACGAGCAGGTGCCGATGCGGACGCTCACACGATCCGGCCGCTCGCCGGTTCGAGCGGCAGCCCGGTCGCCTGCCACGCCTGCATCCCACCGGTCATGTTCGCCGCCTCGGCCCCGCTGCGATGCAGCCAGTCGGCCGCCATGCCGCTCCGGGCGCCGCTGCGGCACACCAGCGCCAGTGGTCCCGGCGGCAGCTCACCGACGCGCTCCACGAGGTCGCCGAGGGGGATCCACAGCGCACCTTCGATGTGGCCTGCGTCCCACTCGCCCTGCTCTCGCACGTCGACGGCGACAATCGTGCGGGCGCGGAGGCCGGCGGCGACCTCGGCAGCGGTGATATCGGGCGCCGTCACAGGCGTCAATCTAGCCCAGCTGCTTCGGCAGGCGGGTGTTCCGTGAACGGGTCAGGCCGGACCAGGGCGAGTGGCGCCGACGTAGTTCGCAACGAACCACGGAGTCGAAAGCGGCACGATCATCACGAACGAGCCGGTGTGGGGCGCGTGCAGGACGTAGCCGTTCCCGATGTACATGCCGACGTGGCCGAGCTCGTGGTAGAAGACCAGGTCTCCGATCCGCAGTTCGGCAGGTTCCACCCAGGGCCCCATCGCGTACTGGGAAGCAGCGAAGTGGGGCAGAGCGATGTTGTGCTTGGCCCACAGCCACATGATCAGACCGGAGCAATCGAAGCCACCCTCCGGCGAGGCGCCGCCCCACTTGTACGGCACGCCGATCTGTGCGAGGCCTGCGAGGGCGACCTGGGCGCGAAGCACCGCGCCGGTATCGCCCGTGTTGGCCTTGATGTCAGCCTTGATCCACGCCTGCGCCTCGAGCGCAAGCTCGGTCTGGTTGATGCGACTGGCGGCTTCGGCGATCGCCACCTGAGCACCGACCTCGCGCATCAGTATCCGTCGCTTGGCGAGCATCTTCATGATCCGTCCGCGGTGCCGCTCGATCGACGCCTTCTGCCGCTGAACCTCTTCGCGCGCCGACACGAGCGCCGCGCGCTCCCGCGTGATCTGGTCGCGCGTGCGACGGATCTCCTCCACGGCGGATGAGACGGCGTCCTCGAACCGCTGCTTGATGTCGAGCGATCCCGTCACGTCGTCGAGCGACTTCGCACCCAGCAGAATGTCGAGCGTCCCGGCGTCGAGGCCCTTGTACCGAGCAACCAGCAGGTTCGAGAGCATGCTCTGCTGGAACTCGAGGTGCGCCTGCGCCAGGTTGAGGCGATGGGTCGCGTCACGAATCTGCGCGTGGAGCTCCTTCAGCCGCTGGACGGCGGCGTTGTAGCGCTCCGTCAGCTTCTCGACGCGCTCGTCGAGCTGCCTGACGTCCTTCTGGACCTTGGCGTACTCGGCCTTCTTCTGATCGAGGGTCGGGTCAGCGGCCGCCGGCCCGGCATGGGCTGCGGCCGAAACCACCGCGAGCGCGAAGAAGACCCCGATTACACGCGGCAGACGGCAAGTGAGGAACCGCTGCACACCCTTGGGATCGGCTGAGTGAGGCGAAAACTTGAGACGACGCTCAAGGTTTTGGCGTAACCGGCCGAAACGTCAGCCATGCAGATCACCGTCGCCTGTCACCGTTGCGATCATCCGAAACGCCCGCTCAGCCCGTGTCCTCACTGCAGCGCCGCGTCGTTTGCCGAGGCCGAGCTTCAGGCCTGGCGCCTGTCACTCCATTCCCGGCACCTCGCCCGGATCAAGGCGACTCCGCGTATCACCGAGCTGCCCGCCCGCGAAACGATCTCGTCCGGCCCGATGCAGGTGGTGCTGACGCTTGACGTTGCTCCGGAGGATGCCGTCGCAACCGTGACGCAGATCGTGCCGCACGAACCGCCGATCGACGCCGACGACGCACTCGAGTTCGACTGGAGCGAGCGGGGACGCGCGCGCCGGCTACGCCGAAGCGCGTAACCGTAGGTCGAGCAGCTCGTCCGGGAGCTCGAGCGGAGCCACCACGACCTCGCGTCCGGCGAGTTCACGAAGCAGCCCCTCGTACGCACCAGCCTCCACCGAGTCGGAAGGCGTCCACTCGTTCAGGTAGCGGATCGTCGTCACGCCCGCCTGGTACAGCTCCTTGAGGCATCCGAAGCAGGGCCGCAGCGTCGAGTAGAGGTGCGATCCCTGGACGGAGTAGCCGAGCTTCGCCGCCTGCAGCAGCGCGTTCTGCTCGGCGTGCACGCAGATGCAGACGTCGTATCCGCGGCCGGCGGCGTAATCGTCGGGATGGGCACAGCGGTGGCAGCCACCCTCGTCGCAGTTGGGAAAACCGGTCGGCGTGCCGTTGTAGCCCGTCGCGATGATCCGCTGGTCGGCCACGAGGATCGCGCCGACGTGACGGCGCAGACAGGCGGCCCTCTCCCGAGTCGCGACGGCGAGGAGCATGAAGTACTGCTCCCGGGAAGGGCGAGTCTGCGAGCGCCTGGAGTCGACCGATGTCATATGGGCGGTGACGGGATCGAACCGCCGACCCCCTGCGTGTAAAGCAGGTGCTCTCCCAGCTGAGCTAACCGCCCCGCAGGGCAAAGGATACGCGAATCCGGACCACCGCCACGCGCTGCGGTCTGACAGAATCGCTCCATGGCGCTGTCCGATATGAGCCCGCAGCAGGGGGACGGGCTGGACATGCTGCTCGAAACCCTCAGGCACGGGCTGGGCGCGGAACGTGTGCTGCTGCAAGCGCCGGACGGTGTGCCCGGAGAGGGAGCACATGTCCTCCAGTCGCCGCTGGCGCTCGCGGACGGCACAGCGGGGATCCTTTTCGCGGAGCGGCGTTCGGACGCGCCGGCCTTCGACGAGACGGAGCGCCGGCTGTTCGTCCAGCTGGCCGGCATCGCCGAGACCGTCCTCCATGCCGCGGGAGAGGCCAGGCGGCGCGCCGAGCGACTCGCCACCTCGCAGGCAATCGCGTCGGCGGTCAGCACCGCAACCAGCATCGAAGTCGCCCTTGCGACAGCGGCCGACGCGGTGTTCGGACACTCGGACTACCAGGCGGTCAATGCCACGCTCCTCGACCCGGCGACCGGCGTGCATACCGAGATCACCGTCCGCAGTCGACGGGACTCCGCGGCGAAGTCGAGCGGCGACGCGGGCTCGCTGCTCGTGACGCCGGTGATCGCCGGGGGCGAGCCGGTGGCCATGCTCGAGCTCAGCGACGACCGGCCCGACCACTTCACCCACTCCGACGCCGAGCTGATGCAGCACGTCGCCGACAGCCTCGGCGCCTCGTGGCAGAGCATCCGCCACAGGGAGGAGAGCGACCGTCTCTCGCGCAGGCTCTCGATCGCCCTCGAGGTGACACGCCACGTCGCGGCGGCCACCAGCCCGGAGGGCGCGCTGGCGGCCGCCGCCGGTGCGCTCGTCCGCTCCACGGCCTACCGAGCGGTGGTCGCAGTCCTCGCAGACCGGCGGCAGGGCGAGCAGATGCTCGTGGGCGCGCGCACCGAGGGAGGTGAGCTCTCCTTTGGGCTTCGGCGGCCGATCGACGACGGCCTCACCGGGCGGGTGATCAAGGAGGGCCGGTCGCTCCGCGTCGATGACGGCAGCGCCTACCCGGAGCGACGCTCATGGATGAACGAGCCGATGTTCGAGTCGATGTTGATCGTGCCGATCCTGGTGGACGGCGTCTGCACCGCGACGCTCGAGGTCGGAGACGAGCGCCCACGATGGTTCGGCGACGAGGACGTCCTCCTGCTGGAGACCGCCGCCGAACAGGTGGCCGCGACGCTTCGCAGGATCGGCCTGCGCCAGGAGTCGGCACGCCGCGCTGACCGCCTCGCGCTGACGGCGGAGCTGGCGCACGAGATCGCGGGCGCGGGCACGATCGAAGATGCTCTCGCACATGCTGCCAAGACGGTCTTCGACCGGGCGGGGTACTCGGCAGCGTGGTCGTACATCGCGCTCCCCGACCAGGGCGAGCAGGTAGTCGTCTCGTATCACACCCGCGATGGCGCATCTCTGTCAAAGGATCGGCGGCCGATCGGAGTGGGCATCGTCGGCGAGGTGATCCGGACCGGGCGGCCGCTGCTGATCGGCCACAGCTCCCGGCACCCGCTCTACTCGCCGCCGACGGAGGACGTGTGGGAGTCGATGCTGGCCATGCCGGTGATGCTCGACGGCCGCTGCCGCGCGGTGCTGTCCATCCATGAGCGCGAGCCCAACCGCCTGAGCCACGAGGACATGGTGCTGATGTCGGCGATCGCCGAGCAGGTCGCGGCCTCGCTGCGCGGGGTCGAGCTTCGCGACGAGTCCGAGCGGCGGGCGCGGCGCCTCGCCCTGACCGCTGAGATAGCGAAGGCCATCGCATCGGTGGAATCGGTGGAAGACGGGCTGCAGGCCACCGCCGACCTCCTGTTCGCCCGGACCGACTACCAGACCGTCTCCGTCATCCGGTGCCTCCATGACGAGGGCGAAGTGGCGATGACGATCAGTCTGACACGCCAGGGGAACTACTGGATGGAACGGCGCTGGCCGATCACGAAGGGGGTCACCGCCCGGACGATCCAAAGCGGGGAAGTCAGGCGGCTTGGCAACGCCGGCTCCGATCCCGACTACATCTGGCAAAGCCAGAAGACGTACGACTCACTGGTGCAGGCGCCTGTGATCGTGGACGGGCGCTGCGAGGCCGTCCTCGAGCTTGCCGACGAGCTGCCCGACCGCTACAGCGAGGACGAGGAGGCGCTGATGCGGACGGTGGCCGAGCAGGTGGCGGCCGCGATGCGGGGTGCAATCGTACGCGCGGAGTCGCAGCGCCGGGCCGAGCGGCTGGCCATCACGCTGGAGGTGGCGCAGGCGGTCGAGGGCGCCGATACCGTCGAGGAGACCCTCCGTGCCGCCTGCCATGCGGTCAGGCGCAGAGTGGTGTGCGACGGCGTCGCCGGATTTGTCTCCCTCCCCAGCGGCGAGCAGCTGGCACTGGTCGACGCCGATGCCCAGTTCGAGCCGATCGAAGGCCTGCGCCGGCCGGCAGGGGCGTGTTACACGGGGCGGGTCTTCGACACGGGCCGGCAGCTCCTCGTCGGTCACGCGACCAGCCGCCGCGACTTCGATCCGTGGCTACCCGCAAGCTTCATCTACGACTCTGTGCTGCTGACACCGATTCGGATCAAAGGCCGAGCGACAGCCCTGATCTGCCTCTACGACCAGCGCCCTGACCGGTTCCATGCGGAGGATGCGCTGTTGATGCGGACGGTCGCCGAGCAGATCGCGGCAGCGATGCGGAGCTCCCACCTTCGCGCCGAGTCGCGGCGGCGGGCCGAGCGTCTCGCCCTGACGCTCGACGTCGCCAAAGCGGTTGCGATCGCCGACACGGTGGAGGACGCCCTACGCGCCACCGCCCGTACCGTCTTCCTCGCAACCGACTACCGCTCGGTCAGCGCCGTGCTCGTCGGCGAGGATGGCGAGGACGTCGTCGTCACGAGTGAGGCCCGATCCCCCGCGCACGTCGTAGACGACTGGTCGCCGGCGCTCGTCACCTCGGTCCAGGTGGACGGCAGGAACGTCGCAAAGCTGATGGTGGAGGGCGAGCGCCCGAACGAGCTTGACGAGCAGGACCGCGTGCTGATGCAAACCGTCGCGGAGCAGGTCTCCGCCGCGCTGCGGGGTCTTGGCCTGCGCGATCAGTCGGAGGCTCGCGCGCAACGGCTCGAGCACCTCGAAAGCCGCCACCGCGCCCTGCTCGAGCGGCTGGTGCGGGCCCAGGAGGAAGAGCGCTCGCGGGTGGCCGCCGACCTGCACGACGACACGGTTCAGGTGCTATCGGCCTGCGTGATCGCGCTCGACCGGGTACGGCGAGCGGTCACGGAGGGCAACGTCGATCGGGCAGCCGCGACCCTCAACTCGGTCTCGGAGCTGATGGCCGGCGCCGTGGAGCGGACACGGCGGATGACCTTCGAGCTGCGGCCTGCCGTGCTCTGGCACCACGGACTCGAGCCGGCGGTGCGCCAGTTGCTGGAAACGCTCGAGCGGGAAACGGGAATCGAGACCACCCTGCACATGACGGTGTCCGAGCGGCTCGACCCGACCCTGGAGACGATCGCCTTCCGGTCGATCGCCGAGCTCGTGGGCAACGTCCGCAGCCACGCCGAGGCCAGCCGGATCGAGATCACCGTCGGGGAGAGGGACTCCCGCCTCGCCGTCGCGGTGCGCGATGACGGCCGCGGCTTCCAGCTCGACCCGGCCCTTGCCCGCGCCCGGGCCACGAACCATCTCGGGCTGGAAACGCTGATGGAACGGATCGACGCCACCGGTGGCTCAATCGAGATCGAGACGGGGCCGGGCAGCGGCACCGAGGTGCGGCTCGAGTTCCCGATCCGTCCGCCCGAGGGGGTCGATCAGCCGAGCTGAGCGTCCAGGTTCACCGCGGCGCTGATCAGCGACAGGTGAGTGAACGCCTGTGGGAAGTTTCCGAGCGCCTCGCCCGACGGCCCGATCTCCTCGGCATAGAGGCCGAGGTGGTTCGCGTAGGTCAGCATCTTCTCGAAGGTCAGCCGCGCCTCATCGAGTCGCCCCGCGCGGGCCAGGGCCTCCACGTACCAGAAGGTGCACATGGAGAAGGTTCCTTCGTCCCCCTCCAGCCCGTCGGGTGAGGCTTTGGCGTTGTAGCGGTAGACGAGGCTGTCCGACACCAGCTCGTGGCTGATCGCGTCCAGCGTCGACAGCCACCGCGGGTCACGGGGAGCGATGAACTTGACCAGCGGCATGATCAGGAGCGACGCGTCAAGCACATCGGTGTCGTAGTGCTGGACGAACGCCCGCCGCTTAGGGTGCCAGCCCTTCTCCATGATCTGCTCCGTGATCCGGTCGCGAACCTCGAGCCAGCGGACCAGGTCGGCCGGGAGGCCGCGCTGGCGGGCGACGCGCACGGCACGCTCGATCGCGACCCAGCACATCAGCCGCGAATACGTGAAGTGGTGGCGCCCACCGCGGGTCTCCCAGATGCCCTCGTCCGGGCGGTCCCAGTTCTCGAGCAACCAGCCCACGATGCCCGTCAGCGACATCCAGTCGTCGTAGGAGATCGGCTGGCCGTACTTGTTGTAGAGGTAGACCGAGTCGATCAGCTCGCCGTAGATGTCGAGCTGGAGCTGCATCGCAGCGCGGTTGCCGACGCGAACCGGCTTCGAGCCGCGGTAGCCCTCGAGGTTCGGCAGGATGCACTCGTCCAGGTCGGGCCGCCCGTCGATCCCGTACATCGTCTGCAGCGGCCCGTCGCCGCGGCCGGCTCCCTCCCGGTAGCGGTCGGACAGCCACCCCATGAACTGTTCCGCCTCCTCCGTGAAGCCCAGCCGCAAGAGCGCATAGAGCGAGAACGCGGCGTCGCGGATCCACGTGTAGCGGTAGTCCCAGTTGCGCCCGCCGCCGATGCTTTCGGGCAGGCTCGTGGTGGCCGCGGCCACCAGCGCGCCGGTGGGCCGGTAGCTCAGCAGCTTCAGCGTCAGAGCCGAGCGGTGCACCATCTCGCGCCAGCGGCCGCGGTATGTCGAGTGAGCGAGCCACCCGCGCCAGTACCGGACCGTGCGGTTGAACCCCTCCGCGGCCTCGGCCTCGCTCACCCTCCTCGGCTCTTCGTCCTGCGCCGCCTGCTCCAGCGAAAAGGTGCGGCTCTCCCCGTGCGAGAGCACGAACCGCGCACACACGCCTGTTCCGGTCGGCTCCAGGTCGATCTCGGAGCGAAGCATCATCGTGAGATCGCGGCTCTTGAACATCGCCCCGTGCTCGTGAAGCGTGGTCTCGTGCTCGGCGCGTGCGTAGTCGAACTTCGGATCGCACTCGAGCAGAAACTCCATCTCTCCACGGACGACGACCACGCGGCGAAGCAGCCGGCGGCGATGGTCCGGGTCGCGGTGGATCACCATGAAGTCCTGAACCTCCCCGACGCCGTCGGGGGTGAGGAATCGCGTGATCAGGACCGCGGTGTCGGGAAAGTAGAGCTGCCTGGTCTTCCACCCATCCGTCGAGGGGGCGATGCGGTAGTGGCCACCCTTGTCCTTGTCGAGGATGGCGGCGAAGATGCTCGGCGAGTCGAAGCGCTCCGGGCAGTACCAGTCGATCCGCCCGTCGGTGCCGACCAGGGCAACGGTGTGCAGGTCGCCGATGATGCCGTGGTGCTCGATTGGCAGGTAGTCGCGCATGGTGGACGCAGCCCCGCGGGCGAGGCGCACCGGGATCCTATGCCGAAGCGTGGTCGATCTCGAAAGCGGCCGGATATACTGCCGTTCGCGCCGCTTCCGGCGCATCCGGGGGCGTAGTTCAGTTGGTTAGAACGCCGGCCTGTCACGCCGGAGGTCGCGGGTTCGAGTCCCGTCGCTCCCGTAGAAACACCCTGTAAAACCGCCCATTTTGTTGTCACGTCCGAAGACGTCTTCGCGCGCTCGGGCAGCAAACGATCAAAGTGGGACGCACGTAGAGCCGCCCATCGGCGCCGAAGCCAACGCGAACCTGCCCGGATCGTGATGTTTCGCTAGATCCGATGGAGGTCGCGGATGCCGTCGTCACTTGACCTCCGGCGTGTTATCGGCCGCGTCGCGTCTCGTTCCTGCCTCCCAAGCATGGGGTCAAAGCGGGCGGTTGCCGCGGGGGAAGATGGAGCATTGGAGCCCGGCAGGCGCAAGCAGCGGCAACCCGTGGGCAAATGGCCAACGCTGGTGCTTCCGGCTAGCCGCTACGCGAATTGGGCAGTAGCCGTGCAGACAGGGCGACCGTCGTGCGCGATCCTTGAGAGAGAGCGCCCCAATCAAGGAGCATGGCATGGCCACGATCCAGCTCAAGCAGACGACGACCGCGACGCCCGAACAGTTCATCGCCGGGCTCACCGACTTCGGGCCAGACCGCTCGAAGCTCTTCGGCAACAGCGCCGACGAGTATCTCAAGGTGCATGACCAGGGCCTCGATCAGGCCGACGTCACGGAGGGCTCGCGCGGCATCTGGGAACGCCTGCACTACGACTGGTCCGATCCCAAGCGCGTCATCATGACGACCACCGACTCCAACGTGTGGGGAGGCGGTTCGAGCCACACCTACACCCTCACGCGGCAGCCGAACGGGACGACCGACGTGGACGTCGTCGTGGTACGCGAGGGCAAAAACCTCAAGGGACGGGCGCTCGCGATCGTGGTCGGGATCGCAGGCAAGCGCATGTTGGGAAAGGAGCTGGGAAAGAGTGTCAAGGCGATCGAAGCCCGGAATTACGGCGCGACAGCGGCGGAGGTCACATAGCGCCGATCACCAGTCCCGCGACCTCCGCCGCCCGCGCTCGTTGAGACAGCCTGGCCACATGCAGTCGCATGAGAGAGTCACTCGGTCAAGTCCTGTGGGCCCCTCGGCGCGTCGAGAACGGCGGCCACTTCGGCCCTGGGAGAATCCGGAAGCGGTCATCCGCGACGCGCGAGGCCGTAAGCTGCGGTCACCTGCCTCTACGGCCCCGACCCGAGGAGGAGATCCCCGATGCAGGCGGTGGTGATGCACGAGCCCGGCGACGCCGATGTCCTGCGTTACCAGGAGATCGATCGCCCCGAGCCTGGCGACGGCGAGGTGCTGATCAAGGTCCACGTCGCATCGGTCAACCCGGCGGACTGGAAACTCCGCCGCAGGTTCATGAACAAGCCGCTCCCCATAGTGCTCGGCTACGACGTGTCAGGCACGGTCGAGACCTCGCGCGCCGACGGCTTCGCCGAGGGCGACGAAGTGTTCGGCATGTCGACGAGCGGCGGGTACGCGGAGTACTCGACTGCGTCCGCCGGGATGATCGCGAAGAAGCCCGAGGGCGTGAGTCACGAGCAGGCCGCAGCGATACCGGTCGCCGGCCTCACCGCCTGGCAGGCCCTATTCGACCGGGGCGGGCTCGTCAGCGGGCAATCGGCTCTCGTGGCGGGCGCCGCCGGCGGCGTAGGCCATCTCGCCGTGCAGTTCGCCAAAGTGGCGGGCGCGCGGGTGATCGGCACCGGCTCCACGCGCAACCGCGACTTCGTGCTAGGCCTGGGTGCCGACGAGTACGTCGACTACACGCAGCAGGACGTGGGCGAGGCGGTGAGCGGGGCCGACGTCGCGTTCGACACCGTCGGCGGCGACACGACCGCCTCGCTGCTCCCGGCCGTGCGCGAGGGCGGGATGCTCGTCACTATCGCCGGCGCCCCGCCCGAGGAGGCCGCGCGCGAGCGCGGGGTGCGCGCCGAGTTGCTCGTGATGAGCCCGAAGCCCGAGCAGCTCGCGCGGATAGCCGAGCTTGTCGCA
>JAWVEN010000010.1:0-11638 GCA_033856675.1 Gaiellales bacterium
TGACGATCCTCGAGAAGGAGGCCGAGCTCTACCTGGCCACCATCCGGGACTTCCTCGCCCGCCGTTTGCAGCTGACGATCTAGGAGCCGTCCGCGATGTCGAACCCGTCACGGGTGACCGGGGCCTGATATCGGAGCCGTCCACCCGGGTCTACAGGACTCGGCTTGCATCCTCCGCGAGGAGCGGAGACGGCTTGAATCCTCTGACGGTGAGGTAGACGCCGAGCGACAGTTCCCACAGGAACTCCGGGATTGTCGCGATGCCCTGCAGCGTGCCGCCTGGGTCGTCGACGCCGAACATCACGGCGATCCCCGAAGCGCAAATCAGGGGCCCTCCGACGAGCCCCAGCATGGCCATGCGCCGTGGCACCAAGCCGGACCGGTACATCAGGTAGCCGAGCAGCAACCCGTTCCCGACGCCGACAACGAAGCCGGGTCCGAGCAGGAACGTCCAATCCTTGATCGCCGCGAGCGCCACGCCGACGGCGCCTGCATCCTGGCCCGGAGTGTCCTGCTGCAAGCTCACCACCCCAAGAACGCTGACGAGGCCGATTGCGATGAGGGTGCATTCAACGAGACGAGCCGTGACATAGCCGAGAGCCAGGATTTCGTTCTGCCGCCTGAGGATCGGGTACAGCACCACGGCGGTGCCGACGTTCGCGAGGATGAGCAGCAGTTCCAGGAACGCTCCCAGGAATATGCGGTTGTCGGAGCCGGCGCCGGCGACGTAGCCGGCGGGGTCATCGAGAACAGGCTGAAACAGGTACAGCGCTGGGATCGAGGTGATGAAGGTGATGATGAACAGCACCCCCGCAGCCAGCGAAATCCTTCGACTTAAGCTCACCGTGTCTCCTTGTCGCGAAACAAGCGTGGTTGATCCTTCACCAATCTCACTTGTCACACAACCGACAGAAGTAGCCTGTGAAGGCGACGCGGGACACAGGGTCGTGTAACTCGCTCTGGAGCGGTCAACAGGACGTGTGGGGATGTGGGTGCCCGCTCCCCGCGGGAGCGTCGACCGGAATAGGATGATTGGATGGTCATCTGCCACGCGTGCGGGCACGAGAACCGCAACGGGGCGAGGTACTGCGAGCAGTGTGCAAACGCCCTTGGCGCCGCTCCTGCTCCACACGCCCGGAAGACCGTCACGGCGCTGTTCTGTGACATCGTCGGCTCCACTGCGCTGGCCGAGCGACACGACCCCGAGGAGCTGCGTCCTGTCATGGAGCGGTACTTCGGCGCCATGCGCACAGCCGTCGAGCGTCATGGCGGTCAGGTGCAGAAGTTCATCGGTGACGCCGTGGTGGCGGTCTTCGGCGTGCCGGTCGCGCACGAGGACGACGCTCGGCGAGCCATCGCGGCCGGGTTGGAAATGCAGCGATGCATGGCCTCACTGCGCGAAGGCTCGTCGATTCCGCTGGAGGCTCGCATCGGGATCACGACGGGAGAGGTGATCGTCTCGGCGGACGGGACGCCGATCATCGGAGATGCCATGAACACCGCTTCACGGCTTCAGTCGGCAGCCGCGCCCGGGGAGATCCTCGTCGGAGACAGCACATGGCGGCTGACTCGCCGCGACATCGCGCTCGAAGCCATCGATGCGGTGCACGCTAAGGGCAAGGCCGAACCGGTCGCAGCGTGGCGCGTGGTGGGCGCGCACCCAACCACGGCTCGAACGAGCACCGATTTCGTGGGGAGGGAGCGCCCTCTGCGCATGCTGGTCGAAGCGCTGGACGATGCAATTGTGGCGCGCGCACCCGTGCTGGCAACGGTGCTTGCGCCTCCCGGCGTCGGAAAGAGCCGGCTGGCAGCGGCGTTCTCCGCCACGGTTCGGAGCAGGGCGCTCGTCCTGACGGGGCAGACGCCGGCCTACGGCGATGGAGTCACGTTCGCTCCGCTCGTCGATCTCTTGGGACAGACGGCGGGCCGGGCGGCGGAGAGCGCGGAGGCGGTTGCCGCCGCGCTTCGTGCGAAGCTGATGTCACAGGACGACGGCACAGTCGTGGCCGACCGGCTCGCGCAAATCCTCGGCGTGGGGGAGGCGGTGAGCGCCGACGCGGCGTGGGCCGTTCGTCGTCTTCTGGAGTCCCTGGCCGAACAAGAGCCGGTCGTCGTGATCCTTGACGACCTTCATTGGGCAGAGCATCCAATGCTCGAGCTGGCCGACTCCGTGATCGACACCGCGCATGGTCCTGTGCTGTTCCTGTGTCTTGCTCGACCGGATCTGCTCGAGCATCGGCCGACATGGGCCGCGGGAAAGCCTCGTGCGATGACGACGTCGCTCCCGCCGTTGTCTGAAGAGGAGACGAGGCGCATCGGGCGGCTGCTGCTGGGAGGGGACGTTCCCTCGGCGATCCTGGAGCGCGTCTGCGACATGGCGGAGGGAAACCCGCTCTACGTCGAGCAGCTGACCGCAATGCTTGCCGATCAGGGCCTCCTGGTCGACGGCTCCTGGCACGGCCCGTCGGATGTCGAGGTGCCGTTTCCGGACACTCTTCACGCCCTGCTCGCCGCCCGGATCGACCGGCTCGACGACATGCGGCGGATTGCCCTCGAACGGGCCTCGATTCAGGGTCGCAGGTTTCGGCTCCCGGCTCTCCACGCCACATCCCCGCTCGACCACGACGCCACCGAAACCGCATTGGTCCATCTGGAGCGCAGCGGCTTCGTCGAGCCCGAAGACGGCAGCGGAATGCGGTGGCGATTCGCGCACGGACTGATCACCGAGGCCGCGTACCGGGCCATCCCGAAGACGCAACGGGCTGAGCTCCATGAGCGGCTCGCCGATTGGCTGGCCGACGAGGAAGCCGACAACGCGGGTACGGACGAGGCCGTTGCGCGGCATCTCGAGCGCGCGCTGCGCCTGCGCGAGGAGGTCGGGCGACGCGACGACCATTCCGCACAGCTCGCGCGTCGCGCGGGCCACCTGTTCGCGACAGCAGGGCTCCGTGCCTTCTCGGCCGTCGACCTGATCACGACCCGCGATCTTCTCGGACGTGCCGCCGTCCTTCTGCCCACGACGGATCCGCGGCGCCTCGACATCCTGCCGAATCTCGGCGTTGCCCTGACCGAGACCGGGCGGGCTGACGAGACGGAGACACTGCTGGCTCAGGCGGTGGAGGAGAGCCGAGCGGCGGGATCCGAGCGCGACGCACTCCGTGCCACGATCCAGCTGCTCTCCAACCGGATCTACCGCGCCCCGACCGATCCCGAGATCGACGCCGCCGTTCCGGAGGCGGAGCGCGCATACCGTGTGTTCGAGGGACACGCCGATGACGCCGGCCTGGCCGAAGCGGCGATCGCGCTGGAATATCTCGAGTTCACCCGCGGCCGGGTCGCTCGAGCGTACGAGTGGACGCATCGAGCGCTTGCTCACGGGCTGGCGGCGGGCCGCCTGCGCGAATCGGCACAGGGCACGGCGGACCTCGTGGCATTCGCGTGCCTCGGCCCGACGCCGTACGACCAACTGCCGGATGAAGCGGACCGGCGGCTGTTTGGCCGTAAAGAACCGATTTCGACCAGCGCCGGCCATGCCCTCAACGCGCTCGCGGCACTGGCCGTCGGTGACGAATCGGCGTTTCGGGAACACGACGCCCTGCGACAGCAAACCATCGACCGGCATGGGCTCGGCTGGCTGGGCGCGGCTCAGGCACTCGTCATCGCCTCGGTCGAGACGGTCATCGGTCATCCGGACGCAGCGGAGCGGCGCCTGCGCACAGCACGCGACATCCTGACAGCGCTTGGGGACATCTGGTGGATCGCGACGCTGGACGGATTTCTGTGCGCTGCCGTCGCGGCCCAGGGTGACCAGCAGCGGTTCCTTCGCCTGGCCGAGGCGTTCGACACGTCGTTGCCTGTACCGGATCGCCAGGCGCGGATCATGCGACGCGTTGTTCGCGCACGCGGGTTTCTCCTGCGGGGGCTGACAGCCGAGGCCGAGGATGCGGCCCGGGACGCAGTCGAGATCGCGCGCCCAACCGACCTCACGCAGGACGGGGCCAGGGCGCTCCTCGTGCTCGCGGACATACTGACGGCGCGCGACCAGACGGAGGCGGCGGCCGCCTGCCGCCTCGAGGCGCGCGAGCTTCTGATGGCCAAGCGGAACGTGGCGGCTGTGTCACACCTGGAGCGCCAGGCCGATCCGCCGGTCACCGCGGGTAGGCCCTAGCATGAGCAGGGACGGTCAGCGCTCGAACGCCTTCGACGTGCCGGACTCTAGGGCTCCTGGTCGAGCACCTCATCGTCGATTGTCTCCATCCGCTTCTTCGTCAGCGGCCCGGTGTCCTCGATCCGCTGCTTCCCGACACGGCCGAAGCGACCCTCCTCGGTCATGTCGTCCACGTCGGTCGCCCCCGAGTGGATCACGCGGCGGGGCGCGAAGCGAGCCCGGAACTGCGGAAAGTCGTCAGCCGGCGGGTAGTTCGGCAACTCGGGCTCCTCCTCCGCGTTCAGGTGGTAGAGGTTGCCGAAGAACTCGTCGAAGCCGTGCACGGTTGGCAGGTACTTGTTCAGATCACCGAGGTGGGTCTGGCCGAACTGGCCGGTCGCATACCCCCAGCGGCTTCAGCAGTTCGGCGATCGTCGGATCCTTCGCTTGCAGGCCAGCGCCCGGCGGGCGAACTTCCGTTTCGCTGCACCACGTGTCGGGATCGATCCCCCTGATGACCGAAACATGTCCGTGAACGGTCGGTGTTCCCGAGGCTAGGAGCTGACGGGCACCCCGGCCTCGGCCATGACAGCGGCCGCACCCTCGGGCGAAAGCACGTGTCGTGAGATCTTCTGGTAGCCGGCAAGACCCCGCTCGAGCTGCTCGGCCATGCGGTCCTGGGCGATTGCGATGATCGCGGAGGATCCCGGTGGCAGGCTCTCGCCGAGAGCGCGCAGATCCTCATCCTTGAAGCCCTTGTCGCGGATCTTTCCCCACAGGCCGCCGGCGCCCGTGCCGATCACGGCCGAGACGATAATGCTCGGTGGGAAGATCAGTCCGGCCACGCCGCCTGCGATCGCGCCCCGCTTGGCCCATTTCTTGCCGCTCGGATCCGCAGTCTCCTCGAACGTCACCTTTCCCTCGGCGGTGTGCACAATCACTGCGGCGTCGATCAGATCGATCGCGCCGTCACGCTGAGCTGACTGGAAGTCCTTCAGCGCAGCGCCGGCCTTCTGCTCGGTGTCAAATGCCGCGACGAAGACCTCGACCGTCTCATTGCTGCTCATGCCATGCCCGCCCTTCGTTGTGGCGCCCGCCGATGCTCGGCAGTCGCGATGGCCCTTCAGATCGCTGTCCAAGAACCGCAGTGTCGTGTCGGTCGGCGACCATCGCATCATCCCGAAAGGGCGATTGTGGTGGTCCCGGTTGTGCCAACGCTCAAGCAGACACCGGTCCGGCCGCGGCATCGGCCGATTGGAGGTCAGGTCTGTGACCGGCCGTGACACCGATCTCAAGCGGGTCTTCCCAGTCCGCCGTCGCTCGCGCTCCGTCTGAGGGGCGCGAACCTCGTCGTCGAGCACCTGCAGCAGCCGGACGAGGTTGTCGCCAAGTACCTTGGGCCGCGGCATCCCGGCCGGACGCCTTCAGGCCGGCTGACGAGGCGAGCGGGCCAACGCGTCTGCGGAAAGGTGGTGCATCGGTTCGCGGGGCGGGCGCGGCCGCTTCGCCGCGGGCGGCGGCGGCCGGCGGGGCAGGAGCAGCGCCGGCACCACGGCCAGCGCGCAGAAGCCGACCACCAGCCAGAACGTCTGGCTGAAGGCCTCCGCCATGACAGCCGGGGGAGCCCCCCGGCCGCCGACAGCCCCGGCACTGCCGGGCAGCGCATGCTCGAGCACCACCGCGACGAGCGCGACGCCCAGCGACCCCCCGAGCCGCCGCAGGATGGTCAGCAGGCTCGCCGCCTCCGCCATGCGGTCCTTGCCGAGTGATGCGTAGGCGCCGGCCATGGCGGGCATCGTCGCGAGACCCATCCCCACGCCGCGGACCACGAGTGCTGCAGTGAGCATCGGATACGTCATGGACTCGGCGGCGAGTGCGAAGGGCACCGTTCCGGCGATCATCAGCGCCAGCCCCGACAGGACGACCAGCCCCGGCCCAGCACGATCGGATACTCGACCTGCGAACGGCATTGCGATCGCCGTGCCAATCCCCTGTGGGATCAGCAGGACGCCGGCGTCGACGGGTGATGCGCCGCGAGCGCCCTGGTAGTACAGCGGGAGCACGAAGAGCACGGCGAAGAGGCCCGTGCCGAGAAAGAAGCTCGTGGCCGCACCCGCCGCGAACGTCCGCACTCGGAAGAGGCCAAGGTCGACCAGCGTCGTCCCGCGGCGAGCGCGCACGAGGAAGGTGGCGACGAGCCCGATGCCGGCCAGGAGCGGCACCAAGGCTTCGGGGCCCAGCGCGCCCGCCCGCTCCGTCTCCGTCAGTCCATAGATGATCGCGGCCATTCCTGGGGAGACGAGCAGGATCCCCACACCGTCGAAGCGCATCCCCCGCCGTGTGGAGCACCGAGGCAAGACTCGCATTGCCAGCAGGATCGCGACAACACCGATGGGAACGTTCACGAAGAAGATCCAGCGCCAGGATGCGTGCTGGACGAGCATGCCGCCGAGTAGGGGGCCGAGCACCGGCCCGAGCAGCTGCTGCAAGCCGAGGATGCTCATCACGCGACCCATCCGATGCGGTCCGGCGGCACGGGTCATCACCGTCATGCCAACGGGGATGATCATGCCGCCGCCGAGCCCCTGGAGGATGCGGAAGGCGATCAGGCTGCCCAGCGATGGTGCCGCCCCGGCGAGTATCGAGCCGACCAGGAACAGGCTGACCGACGCGATCCAGACCCGCTTGGCGCCGAACCGATCGGAGGCCCAGGCGGCAAGGGGAATCGTGGCGACCAGCCCGAGCAGGTAGCCCGTCGAGACCCACTGGATGCTCGTGATCGAGGCCCCGAACGTCCGCGCCAGGGTTTCGAAGGCCACGTTCACGAGGGTGGTGTCGACCGTCGACATAATCCCTCCGAGCGTCAGGACTCCGGCGATCGTCCAGGTCCTCGCGTCGACCCGGTCGTCAGCACGCAAGGCGCACCCGGTCGCGCACGCGTCCGGCGGTGTCGACGGCACGTACCTCGGCACGTCGTCCCGCCACCGAGATGAGCAGGTGGTGGAAGAAGCGGCCGCGTACGGCTGTGGATGGGGTGGCGTGGGCGGGCAAGGCCTCGAGCGCGCCGCCGCCTCCGCCCGAGATGATGTAGACGACGCCCTGCGGATCGGGACGGCCGTGGAGGAGTCGTTTCGTGCGCACGTAGTTGTGCTCGTGGCCCGTGAGAACAAGCTTGACACCGTGTCGCTCGAATACCGGCACAAGCCACCGTTGCAGATCCGCCTGTTTGGCGACGTCCATCAGAGTGGGGTGCACGTACTCCGCGTGGACGGGGTGGTGGAAGTACGGGATCTTCCAGCATGCGCCGGAGCGCCCCAGCGTCCTGTCGATCCACCGATACTGCGGGCTTCCCGGCGCAAACGACGTCACCTCGCTGTCGATGGCGAGGAACTCGGCGTTCGCGTAGCGGAAGGAGTAATACCGCTCGCGTCCCGGCCGGTCGGGGAGGACGAAGGTGTCCAGATACGCCTGCGCCGTGTTCCGGAAGGATTCGCCCTCGTTGCCATAGTCGTGGTTGCCGAGGGTCGGCCACACCGTGATGCGCCGCATGAGGGGATCGAACGGGGTGAACACCACTGCCGGGTACTCGCGCTTCAGGCCCAGGGGGTAGGCGTTGTCGCCAAGCGTGAGAAGGGTGTCCGGAGCTTCCCCCTCGAGCAGGGCTGCGTTCCGGTATTCGGGAGTGCTGCCGGTCCCGAAGTCGCCGATGGCACCGAAGGTGAACGGTACGGCGCCCTGCTTCGCCGTCGTGAACCGGAATGGGCGCGTCGTCTCATCTCCCGCGCTGACGCGGTAGACGTAGCTAGTGCCGGGTGAGAGCCCACGCAGCTGAACCGCTTGCATGGTGAGCGCGTCTGGAGCCAGCTCGACGTGCTCGTCCGTGCTCTCCTCGCCCCAGTGGATCGCCCCGGCCAGCGGGCGGCTCGTCTGCCAGACGACGTAGGTGGACGTCATCCCCGTCTGCTGCAGATATGGCCCCCGGACCACGACGTCCTGCGCGCCCTGCGTGGGCTCGTGGCAGCCTGCCACGAGCAGAGCCACGGCGATGAGGAGCAGCGCCACGACGGGTTACCCGGGCACTTGCCCGACACTCCTGGCTGGAAGCTCGTCCACCGCAGCGAAGATCACGTCGAGGACGTCGCGGACTGTCGTTTCGACCTGCCGGTTCGCAAACACTGGAGCACCGGTGCGATGGGCGGTCGCCACGACATGATCCTGAAGCTCGCGAATCCTGTCGAGGTTGGACTGGTAGCGTCCGGCCGGTCGTTTGGCTCCTGCGCGGCCTCCGAAGCGGTTCCAGTGCTCGTCCGCGTCCTCGACAGCCAGCACGACGTAGACCACGAGGGCGTCCGGGACGGCGTCCATATCTACCAGCTCAGGCAGCAGGTGGATGCCCTCGACGATCAGCGGCATCCGCTCGGCCACTGCCCGTTCGATGGTCGCCTGGACGCCCACCAGCACCTGCCGCGCCTGGCGCTCGAACTCGGCGTGGCGCTGTGAACCGTTTCGCGACGTGTCGCAGTCGAGCTCGAACGACGAGCGCGAAAGCTCCGGAGCGATGGCCTCGGGCACCACAGACCGCAGCACCTGGCGTATGAAGTCGGTGCTCGAGACGCGGGTTATGCCGAGGCTGCGCGCCAGCTGCGTGGCAACCGTCGACTTCCCCACACCGGTCCCCCCGCCGATCAGCACGACGAGTGGCCGCTCGAACGCGTCGAGCTTCTGCCCGAAGTGGGAGGCGTGCGCCGAGCTCTCAGCCCCGTGCCGCTGCGTGTCGGGAATGGACGCGGACGCCCGCGCTGTTCTCATTGCTTGAGGGTAGGTGCGCCGCCCCGCAGGTCTGAGAGAGCCTCGCGCCTGCGAGAGACCGTTTCGTTATCGCCGGGCCGCGTGTGCTCAGGCCGGCCGGCCCACTGGCTGCGTGCTGATCAGGCTGCGCTGGAGCACGGGGTGGGGACCCATCCGGGCTCGGCATGGCGTAACGGGGCTTGGTGGCGTACTCCCCCGCGAGGTAGCGCAAGCATTGCTACCGGCGGTCAGCCCTCGAGGGACGCGTACAGGGCGGTCTCGAACTCCAGGTAGCTGCCGAAGGCGGTGACGTCCCCGAACGGCAGGGTCTGGGTCGCCCAGAACCCGCCGTACCCGTTGGCGCGATCGATCCAGTAGTAGAGGTTGGCGACCCCGGCCCAGCCGAGGGCGCCGGCGGGCCGACCGGTCGGGGTCAGCTCGTCGTTGACCATGAAGGGCAGCGACCAGGACTTCGAGATGCCCGGGAAGAACTCCAAGTCGTTGGAGTACGCCGGCATCACGCCGGGCAGCATGCTCACCTTGAGGTCCCCGAGGTGGTTCTGAACGGCCATCTGCACGGTCTCCGGTTTGAGGACGACGCCGTGCTCGCCCTGGCCGTCGTTGAGCCACATTCGGATGAAGCGCAGGTAGTCAACCACGGTGCCGTAGAGCGCGTGGCCGCCCATGTGGACCTCAGGCGGTGAGGGCAGCTCGAACTCGATCTGCGTGAGCGACCCGTCCTCGCCCCTCATGTGCATCGCGGCGACCCGGGCCCGCAGCCGGTCGTCGAGCTCGAAGGTCGTGTCCGTCATCCCGAGTGGCCCGAAGATGCGGGCCTCGAGGACCTCGCCGAGGCGCTGGCCGGTGATGGCCTCCACCACCTGTCCGGCCCAGTCGAGGCTGGTGCCGTACTCCCAGCGCTCACCGGGGTCGAACAGCAGCGGGGTCCGCAGCGCGGCCATCGTCGCGGTAGAGGCGCTGGGCTGCCCGTGTGCCTCGGCCAGCCGCAGGTAGTCCTCGTTGAAGGCGTCGTAGCCAAAGCCAGCGGTGTGGGTCAGCAGCATCCGAGTCGTGATCTCCCGTTTCGGGTCTCGCAGCCGGGGTGCGCCGTCGTCGTCGAAGCCCTCGAGTACCTTCAGCTCGCCGATCTGGGGGACGTAGCTGTGTGTAGGGGCGTCCAGGTCGAGCCGGCCTTCCTCGAGCAGCTGCAAGGCGGCTGTCGCGGTGATCGCCTTGGTGGCCGAGAACAGCGCGAAGACCGTGTCGGTGGTCATCGGGTTGTCCCCACCAAGGCGACGCACACCTGCCGTCCCCTCGTAGACAGCGCCATCATGGTCGGTGACCATCGCGACGACCCCAGCGATCGGGGCCTCCGCTCGGACAGCTCGGTCGAGCACTGCGTCTGCGTCGTGGCCGAACTCCTGAGTCATGGCAGGTCCTCCTCGTCGTCGGCGGCGCCTTCCTCGCGCCGGGCTGGGCTGCTCGGGTTCGACGGCCCGCGCCAGGCCGGTGACTTCGGTGGGTGGCCAGTCCGTGGGGAGCGGAAGCACGACCTGCAGGGCGGTGCCGCCGCCGGAGGGGCTGTTGAACGTGAGCCGACCTCCGAGTGCCTCGACCCGGTCGGTGAGCCCGACCAGGCCAGAGCCGCCGGTGGGGTCGGCCCCCCCGCGACCGTCGTCGCGGACACCGACCCGAAGCACCCCGTCGCCGGCGGCGGCCCGGACGTCGATGACGGTGGCATGCGCGTGCTTGACCGTGTTGGTGAGCGCTTCGGCGACGACGTAGTAGACGGCGAGCTCGATCGGCTCGGGCAGCCGCCCGTCAACGCCGATGTCGAGGCGGACCGGGACCGCGGAGCGGCGGGCCAGCCCCTTTAGGGCCGGGCGCAGTCCGCCCTCGGCCAGGGCGGTCGGGTGCAGGCCGCGGGCGATCTCGCGCAGCTCGTCGAGCACCTCGGTCAGCCCGTCGGCCACCAGGTCCATCTGGGCCGTCAGCTCTCCGGTCTCTGGTGGTGGCGAGGCGTGCACCGTGCCGCGCAGATGCATTGCGAGGGAGACCAGCCGCTGCTGGGCGCCGTCGTGGAGGTCACGCTCGATGCGGCGCCGGGCGGCATCGGCGGCGGCCACGATGCGTGCCCGCGAGGCGGTCAGCGCGGCCTGGACTTCGGCGTTGGCGATCGCGGTGGCAACCAGCTCGGTGAAGCCGGCCAGCCGCGCCTCGGTGTCGACCGGAATAGGGTCGCCCCTGGACGATACGATCATGACCCCCCACAACCGGCCCTCGACGCTGACCGGCACGCCGACCGACGCCCGGACGCCGAGATCGCGGGCGGAGTCCCCGAGCGCGCCGGTGCCGTCGGCGTAGTCGTCCATTCGCGCGGGCTCGCCGGTCTGGAACACCAGCGTGGTCGCGTTCCGGCCGCCGAGTTGGGAACGGATGCCGACGGCGGTGGTCGGCTCGATCCCGGGGCGGGTCCAGGTGCCGAGGACCGTCGCCATGCCGTTCGGATCGAACCGGAGCAGGGCGTTGAGGTCGGCAGAAAGCAGCCGCCCTGCCTCGGCAGTGACTGCGGCGAACACCTCTCCCGGCGGCGCCGCCCGGGCGACCAGGGTCGCCACCCGGCGCAGCGCGGCCTGTTCCTCGGCGGACCCGCGCAGGTCCACCCGGGCCTGCGCGTTGGCGATCGCGGTCGCGACCAGTTGGG
>JAWVEN010000011.1:0-4941 GCA_033856675.1 Gaiellales bacterium
GTCGTACGCACGGCGAACGTCGTCGAGGGAAGCAGCACCGGTGCTCATGATCATCGGCTTGCCGATGCGCGCGACGTGCTGCAGCAGCGGGATGCTGCGCAGGTCGCCGGAGGCGAGCTTGTAGGCCGGCATGTCCAGCTCGGCCAAGAGGTCGGCACTCGGCACGTCGAAGGCGGTGGAGAAGAACGTGATGCCCAGGCTCTTCGCGTGCTGTTGCAGCTCGAGGTAGTCGTCGCGGCCGAACTCCAACGCCTCGCGGTGCGTGCCGTAGGTGGGGCCGTAGGCGTTCTCACTGTTGTAGGGCGCGTCGAAGGCCTCACGGGTGAAGAGCGCACGGTTGTCGCGCTTCTGCAACTTGACGGCTGAGGCGCCAGCGTCGGCCGCGGCGTCGAAGAGGCGCTTGCAGTGATCCACGTCACCTTGGTGGTTGTGGCCGATCTCGGCGATCACATAACAGTCGGTGTCGTCCGCCACACGCGTGCCGTCGATCACAAATTCTCGGCTCATGGCTCCGGGATCCGATGTCTGCGCCCCGTCACGGACAGTGACGGCACTGCCAGGTGCAGTGCCGTGGCAGTGTACCGGCCGCCGATAGCATCGCCCGGGCGAGGATCCGGCGGCCATCGGTGGATCTCTAGGCTCTTGGAGGCAGGCGGCGTGCCGTCCGAAGGGGAGTAGAGGGAGATGACCCACCGACGGGACCTGTCCCTGCGTGCTCTCGCTGGTCGGCACATTCTGTTCCTGAGCACGCTGGTCTCGTCCTGTCTTTCGTTTGTGCTGGGCCTGCTGCTTGCCGTGCATCTCGGGGCCCATGACTACGGCGTTTACGCGGCCGCCCTGGCACTGACGGCGTACGTCTCGATCGCGGCGGACGGCGGCTGGTTGGCAGCGGCTGCCCGCCATTTGACGAGACCCCTCTCCCAAGTGGATCGACGTGCAGGCGTCACAGCTGCATGGTTGCTGATGATTGGTGCGGCGATCTCCTGCTCTGGGCTGACGGTGCTGGTGGCTCTCATTGCAGGTCGCTGGATGCCCGAGGAAACAAGTCACCTTCTTCTTGTCGTCAGCCCGCTGGCGGGTGCCACCATCGCGCCCTACTTTTACGAGCAGTTGCTGAAGAGCTCGGGGCGCACAGGGCTTCTGGCAGCCGTCACCATGACATCGCGCGGACTGAGCCTGGTCGGCGTCCTAGTGGTCGTGGCGGTTGGTGGCGGGCCCACCGCAGCTCTGATCGTGACGCTGGTAGCGACACTCGTGGCCGGCGCCCTCGCCCTTCTGGGCGAACCATTAGGGCTCTCGGGCCTTCGTGCGACGCGCTCAGCTGTCCGGCGGGAACATCGGACCTTTGGGCGCCAGTTGTACATCGGCAGAACCTTCAATCTGCTGGCCTTCCGCGCTGACGTGGTCCTTCTCACCATGTCCTTCCCTCCGGCGTCGGTCGCGCAGTATGTCCTCGCCACGTCGATGCTCAGTCCCGTCGCAATGTTTGGCCAGGCGTCGGCCTCGACAAGGTTCCGCGCGATGCGGGACGCCGCACCCGACACCAGCTGGGCCCGACGGCTCGCGCTCGTGGCAGTTGTCCTCGCCCTGCTCGCCTGTGGCGTAGGCGCCCTGTCTGTCTGGTGGCCGCTCGGCCGCGCGTACGAGCCGCTCCTCCCGCTTCTACCCCTCGTCGCCGTGGCTGCGGTCTTGCAGGCGGCCTACCAGCCGGCGAACTCCTGGCTGTTGGCCAACGGCGAGGGACCTAGACTGCGTCGGCTGTTACTCGTGGCTGGCACTGTCAACCTGTTGGCCAACTTGGCTCTCGTTCCCTGGCTTGGCGGGATGGGCGGAGCGCTGGGTAGCATCACAGGCAACGCCTCGTACCTGTGGCTCGCGCGCCGCGCCTGTCGAGCCGGTGCGAGCGAGAGACTGTCGGCGGCGTCCGGCTGAGCCGAGATCGGGAGACCTCCTTACGTGCGCAGGCTCAAGGAACGACTGCGGGCACATGTTTCTGAACACACATGGAGCCGCTGGCGATACGCCAAGCGCGGGGTCCGCGAGCGTGTGGCTGAGCGCGTGTCGGCGGTGCTGGCGGCTCCGGTGCGCGTGTTGCCCGACCGCCTGGTGCTGGGCGTGCGCGAACGACTGCTGCTCAGCCGTCCCCTGGACTTCGACTCTCGGTTGCGGATACGAGTGGGCACGCCCATTGAGTGGGAGATGCGTCGCCACCCGGCGGCGAAGGAGCCAGAAACGGTCGCCTGGCTGGAGGAAACTCTCCAGCGCGACGACGTTCTTTACGACGTAGGCGCCAACATTGGGGCGTACTCGCTCATCGCCGCGGCGATCCGGCCGGACGCACGCGTCGTTGCGATCGAGCCCGGGTATGAGTCGTTCGCCAGCCTCTGTGCCAACATCGCCCGGAACCAACTGGGCCATCGCATTACGCCGCTCGCCGTCGCTCTTGCCGACATTGATGGGCCGCTGAGTTTCGGCCTGTCGGCGGTTGGGGCCGGGGCGGCAAGCCACCCTGGCGTGGGCGCGGGGGGTGGCCCAGGCGAGGTGTCCGTCACGGGCCTTCGCTTGGACAGCATGCGCTCCGTGTTGGGCCTCCCGGCACCCACCCATCTAAAGATCGATGTCGACGGCAGTGAGACGCGTGTGCTCGCAGGCGCACAATCGACCTTGAAAGAGGCGTCGCTGCGGACGATCCTCATCGAGGTAAGTGAGGATGAGTCCGACATCGAGGGCGTGGCGGCGCTGCTGGAGCAGGCGGGCTTCGTGCTCAGAGATGATGTACGCCACGCGGGAAGCGTTACGCACAACCGCATCTACTTCCGAGCCAGCGCATCTACGTCAGAGCCGAACCAAAGCGGCGCCGCTGTTAGGGTGAGCACGGCGGCTGCAGCACCAGGTTAGGCGCCACCATCTCGCCAGGGAGCAGCGGTTGACCACCATCTTCCTGGTACTCGGCGTCATCATCACCGGATTCAGCCTCGTCGGCGGATGGCTCTGGCTTTGCATCCGCCGTCCTGATCTGGGCCTCGTCGTCGTCGTTGGACTCGCCTGCTTCTCTGCGCACGTCCTGTCCCTGCTGTTCCAGGCAGGCTTGCCCGCGGGGGTTGTTCGTCAGCTGATCCCGCTCAAGGACGTTGCAGCCGTCACTCTGGCTGGTGTTCTCGTACTGCGCGCCGTACGCATGCGACGGTTTCCGGTGCCCCTGCTCACCGCTTGCGGGATATTCGCGTTGCTTGCGGTCTGGGGTCTGTTCGTTGGCCATCATGCCCCTTCGGACGTCGCTCTCTCTCTGCGCAACGCCGCGGTGCCCTTTGTCGCGACAGTCCTGGGTCTGCTGCTCGATGACAACGAGCGACGACGCGCAGTCCGGGGCCTCATCGCCGTCGTGACCGTGGGAGCGCTGTATGCACTGGTTGAACTGCTGTTTCCTGTGGCCTACCTCCGTTACGGCGTCGGAGTGGGTGACTACTGGCTCTTCGTGAAGGAGCAGGCGTACCACTTGGCCCCCAATAGCCAGGGGTTGCCCGGCAACTTCTTTACCGCCAGTGGGGAACGACGCCTCACGGGAGCCTTCGGCGACCCACTGGCCGCCGGCTATGCGCTGGCCGCTGGTGTCATTGCCGCCTTCTTCGCAAGCGGGTCATGGATCCGGAAAGCCGCACTCCCTGTGATGGCGCTTGCGCTGCTCCTGACGTTCACGCGCGCAGGTTGGATCATCGCGCTGAGTGCCCTGGTCCCTGCTGTATTAACCGCCCTGCTCCGCCTCACCTGGCGCGTGCGCCTGCTCGTCACCGGCATCAGCGTCATGCTCGGGGGAACGCTTGTGGCGGTGACCCCGCACTTGCGAACTTACCTCGAGGGCATCGTGAGTGGGCGCGACGACTCGACGCGGGGTCACCTACGGGCGCTCGCAGATACCGGTCAGTACGACTACTCCACTCTGGGAGACGGTTGGGGCGCGGCTGGGGGCGCTGTGGGTCGCGGAACTGAAAGTGTGTTCGTGACGGTGGCACTGCAGGTCGGCCTGGTCGGAATGGTGCTATACGTTGCCTCGCTCGCGCTGCTTGCCTGGGGCGTTCGGCGTCGGTGGCAGCCTGCGCCACTTAGCTTGTCCTACTTCGGCATGCTCGCGGGCTTGCTTGTTTCTATGGCCGTCAGCGAGCAGGTCTTGACATTCAATGCCGGCCTGATGGTGGTCTTGCCCCTCGCCCTTGGCGCGACGGGCCCCCTTCGCAGTGGCCTAGCGCGTGGGTCCGGACCCACCGCGCTGACGCGTCTTCGCCGCAGCGAACCTGCTCCAGATGTGCCGCTGTACCCACCGCCCCACAAAGTGAGCGAACGCCGACGCGGGCCGACAGGGCGCTGACAATTACATACGGCCGATGCGCTGACGCAAAGAGCTCAGTTGCATCGCTGTAGGCTCCTTTCGTTGCCGTCACCGGGCACTGATTCCTTGGACGCCATGCCGCCTACGTGGAGACCTATGGCCGTGCAGAACCTGATTCGCGATGCGCTGTCGTATTGCTGACTCAGTTTTTCTCTGGAACCGGCTGGGCGACTGGCGTCTTGACATCTCGGCCCCTGCTGTAATGACGCTCGCACTTCTTTCGGCTCTTGTGCTTCTTGCGCCCTACTGGCTGCAGCGTGGGTGACGGCCGCTTGGACCTCCTCGTGGTGGCGGACAGCGTCGGTGGCGGCCTTGGTGCGGCCGCGTCGGCCCATGCCCGATGGTTCGCCGACCGTGGATGGTCGGTCGGCCTTGCTGCTCCGGAGGCAGAGGCACCCGAGGACGGGGCGATCGAGGCCCTCGCCCTGGCAAGCCCGGGCAGCGCCTTCAACGTGTCGTCGATGCTGGCTGCCGCGGGCCGCCTGCGGGCAGAGATCGTCCGCGCCCGGCCCCGTGTCGTGCATGCCCACGGGACCCGTTCACAGCTGCTCGTGCTG
>JAWVEN010000012.1:0-6053 GCA_033856675.1 Gaiellales bacterium
GATCGCGTTCGCCGTGTCGTGGAACCCGTTGATGTAGTCGAACGCGATGGCCAGTCCGAGGACGGCGAGCAGGACGAGGGTGAAGCCCTCAAGCATGCTTGACGACGATCCGCTCGATCACGTTGGCGACGTCCTCGCACGCGTCGATCGTGTCCTCGAGGATCGTGTACAGGTCCTTCCATTTGATGATCTCGACCGGGTCATTGCCGTTTGTGAACAGGGCGGCGATGGCCTGGCGAGCGACGCGGTCCCCGTCGTTCTCCAGCCGATGGATCTCGATCCAGTGTGGGCTGATGTCCTTGAAGCCCTTGAGCTTCTCGAGCGCACGGACGATCTGCTCGCATTGCTTGACGATGATCTCCGTCTGGTCATGCGCGGGCTGCGTCGGCGCGTCGATCTTGTAGAGGATGCACGTATCGGCGACCTCCTCCACGAAGTCGAGGACATCGTCGAGGCGGCTGATCAGCTGGTGGATGTCCTCGCGGTCGAACGGCGTGACGAAGGTGTGCTCGAGCTTGTGACCGATATCGTGGCTCAGGCCGTCGCCCTTGCGTTCCAGGTCACGCAGCTGGCTCGCCAGCCGCTCACGCTGGTCGTAGGACTGAAAGAACTCCTCGAGCAGTCGGGCACCCGCGAGGACGTTGTTGGCGTCGTCGACGAAGAGCTCGAAGAACTTCTCCTCGCGCGGAATGAATGGAAGGCGCATGAGCGCTTACGGACTCCGTGTCGGCCCGCTGGGAGCGATGGCTCCTCCATCGCCTGCGGCACCGGCCAAGCGTACTCGTTCGATCCGGCTTCGGAGCAGGTGGGCTTGCCAATATCGACGAGCATCGATATAGTCGGGACCGATGCGAAACACCGATCCCGACGTCCAGCTGCTGTCTGCCCTTGCCGATCCTGTCCGCCTGTCGTTCGTCCGGCAGCTCGCCGAGAACGACGAAATCTGCGCCTGCGACTTCAGCGAGTGCTGCACCGTCAGCCAGCCGACGATCAGCCACCACCTGAAGGTGCTGCGAGAGGCCGGGGTGCTGACCAGCGAGCGCCAGGGGACCAACATCATCTACTCGCTGTCCGCGGACTTCGCCCATCGGTGGGCGGGGCTCGGCGCGAGCCTGTCCGGCCTCGTTCAGGTCGGCTGATCAAGGAGGCTCCGGTGACCGATCAGATCCACGAGATGGTTCGCGAGCGCTACGCGGCAGCCGCCGCGCAGGCGGGCGCCGGAAGCGGTGCCTGCTGCGGGCCGGAGAAGGGCATCGGCGCCGGTCTGTACAGCGCGCTCGAACGCGATGAGCTTCCCGATGCGGCCGTGCTCGCATCGCTTGGCTGCGGCAACCCGACCGCCATCGCCGAGCTGCGCGAGGGCGAGCGCGTGCTCGACCTGGGATCGGGCGGTGGGATCGACGTGCTCCTCTCCGCCAGGCGGGTCGGACCGTCCGGTCGAGCGTTCGGCCTCGACATGACCGACGAGATGCTCGCCCTTGCGCGGCGAAACGCCGACGAGGCGAGCGCGACGAACGTCGAGTTCCTGAAGGGCCAGATCGAGGCGATCCCGCTGCCTGCTGGCTCGATCGACGTCGTGATCAGCAACTGCGTAGTCAACCTTGCGGCCGACAAGCCGGCGGTGTTCCGGGAGATCGCCCGCGTGCTGCGGCCGGGTGGCCGGATCGGCATCAGTGACATCGTTGCCGACGACACTCTGACCCCCGACGAGCGCGCGGAGCGCGGCTCCTACGTCGGTTGTATCGCCGGCGCACTCTCCTTCACCGAGTTCGAGGCAGGGTTGCGCGAGGCCGGTTTAACCGACATCTCGCTGACGGCGACCCACGTCGTAACCGATGGGATGCACAGCGTGATCGCGAAGGCGACCAAACCGGCGTCCGTCGTTGCGCCGTCTTCCGCGACGGAGCTGCCGATGGCGGCGACGGGGTGCGGCTGTGGCTCCGGCGGCTGCTGCTAGGGAATGCCCACCAACCGCGCGACGGCGGCGGACGCGGCGGCCAGGATGACCACCACCAGGATCGGGGCGCGCAGCATCAACGCAAGGGCCGCGACCGCCACGCCGATGAGCCGAGCGTCCAGCACGAGGCGCTGACCTGCGCCGAAGGTATTGGTCGCAACGAGGGCGGCGAGCAGCGCCGGAGCAAGCAGCGCCACGACTCCCTGCACGGGATCGGGCATCGGACGCCCGCCGAGCAGCACCGGACCCGAGGCCTTGATCGCGATGGTGCCGATGCCCACGGCCAGCACCACCAGCCACGCGTCGCTCACCTTCGGGCCAGGCCGATCAGGGCGGCCGCGGCCGCCGCGATGATGGGGACGCCTGCCGGCGTCAGCGGCACGAGGGCGACTGCGATACCGGCCCCGAGCACCGCCGCCATCACCGCGCGGCGGCTGCCGATCTGGAGCATCAGCAGCGCCAGGAAGAGGGCGGGAAAGGCCGCGTCCAGTCCGAGCCCGACCGGATCGCCGAGCGCCTCGCCGCCGAGCACGCCGATCACCGTGCCCGCGACCCATGCCAGCCACAGGACGGCGCCGGCGCCCACCAGCCGGTGCGGGTCGAACCCGCCGTCGCCGCGCGCGGCGATCGCCCACGACTCGTCGACCACCAGCTGCGCATGGAGAAAGCGCCGCAGCGGGCCGCCCCGAAGGAAGGGGGCCACGCTGACGCCGATCGGGATGTACCGCGCGTTGAGCAGCAGCGCCGCCGCGATGGCGGCGATCGCCTGCCCGCCGCCGGCAAGGATGGACGCCGCGGCGAACTGGGCTGAGCCGGCAAACGTGCTCGCGCTCATGACGATGGCCGGCAGGGCGCCCATGCCTCCCGAAGACGCGGAGAGGACGCCGAACGAGACGCCGAAGAGGCCCACGGCGATCGCCAGCGGAAGCGCGGTCACCGCGCCGGCGCGCAGCTCGAACCGGATCGGGGGCGGCTCAGCCATCGCCTGATGCTAGCGGGCCGTCGATCGCCAATCCACGCGAAGGACGGTGGTGACGGTGCGCACCAACCGCGGGCAGAGCTCCCTGCCTGGTGAGTTACGGGTGTCAGAATGACTCCCTTGAATTCGCCGCGACTCGTTCGCAGGTGCCAGGTTGGACACGCCATGAGGAGCAGCAATGTCCCTTTCGCGAAGTCGTCCCCGGGTTCGGGCCCTGCTCGCCGCCACCGCCCTGGCGGCCGCGCTCCCGACATCCGCAGCAGGCTCTCACAGTTTCGACACACTCGAGGGACCCTATATCAGCCTCGTTGGGGCCTACGCCCCGACCGGCGCGACGCCGGGAACTCTGAACCCGCTCATCACTGTGGGTGAGGACTACCACGGGGTCGTTTTCGAGGGCATTCCGGATGGCATCGGTGTTGTCCCACTTGGAAACGGCACGGTCGACGTGTATGTGAACCACGAGCAGTCGAGGGTGCCATTCGACCCGCCGGGGGCTGAGCCAAATGCCGCCGATTTCACCGACTCCTCGGTGACCCGATGGACCGTCGACATCGCCACGCAGACCATCGTCGGTGCCGGCGTTGCGATCTCGGACTCAGAAGGGTTCATTCGATTCTGCTCGTCGTTCATGGCCGGACCCGAGCACGGTTTCGACCACTACACGCTCCTCACGAATGAAGAGTCCAATGACAATCTCGCGGTGCCGGCCGGCGCCGTATACGGTCCGGACCCGGCAATCGCGCCGCTGCGCGAGGCCGGATACACCGTGGCATACGACACCGTGACCGGAGAGCTCACCGCCGTCAGCCGTGCTGGCCGACTCAATCACGAGAACACCACCGTCGTGCCCGGCGGCTGGGACAAGCTGGCGATGCTGACGGGTGACGACACGTTCACCCCGCCATCGTCACAGCTCTACCTGTACACGGCCAACGATGCGGACGCCGTGCTGGCCGACAAGGGGCAGCTGATGGCATTCCAGGTGACTGCCACGCGCGCAACCGCCTCCGACCCATGGGTATCGGTGGATCCGTACAACCCATTCAACGGCGCAAACGACTATCTCGAGATCACGGCAGGCGAGACGATGCGAGGCCGGTTCATTCATGTGCCGACCGACGTCGCGCGCGGACTCACGAACGCGGAGCCGCAGCAGGGCCTCGAAGATTGGTCGAACGCCAACAACGTGTTCCAGTTCCTGCGAGTCGAGGACATCGCCTACGATCCCGACGACCCCCGAACGGTGTACTTCGCTGACAGCGGCACGGGGGTGCAACCATCGACAGCCACGACCGGTCCAACGGCCGGACGCCTCATCGCCGGCTCCCAGGCCCAGCGGGGTCGCGTGTTCAAGATCGTTCTCAACCAGAAGGACCCACGGATCGTCGACTCGCTCACGATCCTTGCCGACGGCAACAACACGTCGAGCAACTTCAACCGGCCTGACAACCTGGACGTCAGCCATCGCAGCGTCATGGTCCAGGAGGACACGAGCAACGCCAGGATCTGGCGCTATGACCTGACGGCCGGAACCTGGACCCACGTGGCGACCGCCAATCAATCCACTGCGGAGACGAGCGGTATCCGCGACGCTTCGGCATGGTTTGGCCCCGGCTGGTGGCTGCTCGACGTTCAGTCACATTGGCCGAACTGGCAGGACCAGGATCCTCCGACCGGTTATCCGCCGTACATCCCCAAGCGAGAGGGAGGTCAGCTGCTGCTCGTGAATATCCCCGACAGCTGATCCGCCGGGCGGCTCTCACACGAAAGGGGCGCCCTTCCGGGCGCCCCTTTCCTTGCTTGGACTTCCGCGGGTTTGCGACTACGGCGACGTCGCGAGGGCAGCAGCCACCGCAGCGTCGGCCTGGACAAGCCCGCTTCCGTAGCGGTCATCACGGCCGCGTGCTCCGAGATCGGTCGCCGTGCTGCTCAGGATGGCCCGAATCTGCGCATTGCTCAGGGCGGGCTTGACCGACCAGGCCAGTGCCGCCGCCGCGGAGGCGTGTGGCGTGGCCATCGACGTGCCGTCGAAGTAGTCGAAGTCGGCGGCGGCGACAGCGACGCTGCCCGCTCCGAGGCCCTGCTTGCGGATCGCGACGCCGCTGTTGTAGGAAACCGACACGGTCGGGATCCAGGTTCCGGCGGCGCCGAGCGTGAAGTTGCCGACGTCGTCCTTGTTCACGGTGTCGTTGTTGGCGATGATTGCGGCTCTGGCGCCCTGCGCCATCACGTTCTGGACCTTGGCCCCGAACGCGATCGTTCCGCGGTTGATCAAAGCGATCCAGGCGCCCGACGCCGGCTTGTTCGCGCACGACGTTGTGCTGTCGGCGAGGCCGCACTCAACGAGCGGGCCCGTCAGCGCAGCGTTCGTCGTCGGCGTGAACTCCACGTCGTTGCTCGCGTAGGTCCTGCCGGCCTCGGTGACGGTGGTCACGCGTCCGAAGCCGCGCGGCACCGACGAGTAGACCTGAACACCGGGAGCGACCAGCTCCTGGTCTGGACCGAAGTTCGAGAACGACGCCAGGCCCAGCCTGGAGTCGACCGCACCCACCGCCACCACGGTGCTGTAGGCCGATGGGTAGTGCGGGGCGCTGGTCGCGTCGTTGCCGCTCGCCGCGATCGACAGCCGGCCGGCATTCCAGGCATTCTGGAATGCGCGCTCTTCGGTCGTCGAGGAGGCGTCGCTGCCCAGCGAGAGGCTCAGGATGTCGGCTCCCTGGTCCACACACCAGTTGATGCCGCGCACCACGCCGCTCGTGCTCCCGAAGCCGTCGTCGCCGAGGACTCGCGCGATAAGCAGGTCGACGTCGTACGCGACACCGGCGACGCCGGTGCCATTCGACTGGGCGGCAACGGTCCCGGCGACGTGCGTGCCGTGGCCGTTCCCGTCCTGGGCCGTCTTGTGCGCGTCGTTGACGAAGTTCGCGCTACCAATGATGTTCGCGGTCGCGAACTCGGGGTGGCCGAAGTCGAGCCCGGTGTCGAGAATGCAGACCGTGACGCCCGCGCCTGTCGTCCTGCTCCACACGTCGGGCGCGTCGATCGCGTCCAGGCCCCAGGTGATCTCGCCGTTATCGACGAAGGTGGCGTTCGCCTGGACCAGACGATCCGGCT
>JAWVEN010000013.1:0-2634 GCA_033856675.1 Gaiellales bacterium
GGTCGTCGTCCCAGCGCACCGACACCCGCCGCGGCGCCCACTGGGCGGACAGCTCGCGGGCCGGCCGCCCCCACTGCTTCTCCGTGTACGGCCGGATGAAGCGCTCGTACAGGATCGGGCCCATCAGCTCGAGGCACCACTCCTCGAAGTCGGCGGCGTCCGCGCGCGCCGCCGGATCGACGCCCCGGCGCTCGGCCAGCTGCGCGTGTATCTCCTCGGCGCGCGACTGGCGGTCGATGTCGGACAGCAGGATCGGCCAGTTCAGGACCTGCCCGTCGGCGACGATGTCGACCCTGTGGCGGTAGCCGTTGAACGGCGTCATCTCGTTCGCGAGAGCCCACACCTCCTCGTCCTCCGTGTGGAAGATGTGCGACCCGTGCGGCTCGTACAGCACGCCGTTCATGTGCTCTGAGCGGATCAGCCCGCCCGGCACCGGCTCCCGCTCGAGCAGGGTCGTCGGCACCCCCTCGCGGGCCAAGCTGTGTGCGAGCGTGCAGCCGGTAAGGCCGGCGCCCACCACGAGTACGTGCGGCGAATGACTCACTTGCGGCGAGTCTATGAGGGGTTGTGCCTGAGGGGTTGTGCCTGCAATTTCGAGATCCCAGGTGGCGAGTACGCGGCCTCGCAGGTACCGTGGTGTGTGGACCAAGGCACGCTGGCAGGGGCCGGGTGCACGATCAATCGACCTGGTGAGGCTTGGACTATGAAGATCGGAATCGTCGGCCTGGGATACGTCGGGCTGCCGCTGGCTGTCTCCTTCGCGGAGGCCGGGCACGACGTGGTGGGACTCGACCTGGATGTACGCAAGATCGACGCGATCGCGCAGGGGGACTCGTACATCGAGGACGTCGCCTCTGAGCGCTTGGCTGCCGTGGCCGAGCGGTTCTCTGCCACATCGCGTTACGCCGACCTGTCGAAGACCGACGCCGTGATCGTCGCCGTGCCAACGCCGCTCACCGAGAATCGAGAGCCGGACCTGGGGGCGCTCGTCAGCTCGGGGATGTCGCTCGCCGGCGTGCTTCAGCACGGGCAGCTGATCGTGCTCGAGTCGACCACCTACCCGGGCACGACCCGGGAGCGGTTCGTGCCGCTGCTCGAGGAGTCGGGACTCAAGGCCGGCCGGGACTTCCATGTCGCCTTCTCGCCGGAGCGCGTCGACCCTGGCCGCACCGACTTCACCCTCCGCAACACGCCCAAGGTCGTGGGCGGCCTGACGCCGCAGTGCCGCGAGCGCGCCCTCGACATGTACAGCGAGGTCTGCGATGCGCTCGTGCCCGTCTCGACTCTCGAGGCGGCCGAGCTGACGAAGCTGCTCGAGAACATCTTCCGGACCGTGAACATCGCTCTCGTGAACGAGCTGGCGATGCTGTGCGACCGGATGGCGATCGACATCTGGGAGGTCGTGGACGCCGCCTCCACGAAGCCGTACGGGTTCATGCGCTTCGAGCCTGGCCCGGGAATGGGCGGGCACTGCCTGCCGGTCGACCCGTTCTACCTGGCCTGGCGCGCTCGCGAGTTCGACACGCCCACGGAGTTCATCGAGCTCGCCGGCGAGGTCAACCAGCGGATGCCGTACTTCTGCGTCGACAAGATCATCGACGCGCTGAACAACCGGACGAAGGCCGTGCGCGGCAGCCGGATAGCGATCCTGGGCGTGTCGTACAAGGCCGGGGTGGGGGACATGCGCGAGTCGCCGGCGCTGAAGATCCTCACGCTGCTGCGCGACCGCGGCGCCGACCTCGTGTACCACGACCCGCACGTGCCGGAGCTCGCCGAGTTCGGGCTCTCATCGGTTCCGCTCGCGGCGGCGCTCGAGGGGGCGGAGTGCGCGGTGATCGTCACGGCGCACCCGAGCCTCGACATCGATCAGGTGCTGGCCTCGGCGCCGGCCGTGGTCGACTTCCGCGGCGCGACGCGCGGGGTCGAGGCGCCGAACCTGGTCCGGCTCTGAGCGGCACCCAACCCCGCCAGCACGGCCAGCCCCGCGGCGTACGCGCCGTAGGGGATCGAGAACGCGCGCTTCGAGAAGGGCCACAGGAGCGGGACGGAGTTGGTCCCCGTGGCGAGGTCGCGCGCGATGTGCGCCGTCACGCCGACAAGCGCGCCGGCCGCCGCCCGGCTGCGCCAGGACCGGGCGATGCCGCTCAACACGAGGAGCGTGCCGACCGAGTGTGGCCGCGGACGCATCGGCCCGGGACGCAGGATGCGGATGCCCACGGCGTCCGGGACGTGGTCCAGGTCGAGTAACACCGAGCCCACGAGCAGCCCCGCGGCGAAGTCCGGCGCGGGATGCTCCCAGGCTGCCAGCAGGAGCAGGCCCGTCCCAAGGTGCGCGGTCTCGTCCAGGAGGCCCGCGATTACGCGCGGCCGTGGCCGCATCGGGGTCCGCGACCGGGCCAGCCGGTCGGTCGCCGCCACGAGGCCGGCACCGAGCAGGGTGGTCGAGGGCGTGGCCAAGGCGGCGAGGGTACACACGGCCGCCGGACCGTCGCCGATAGGGATGAACTCGGGTCGGCTTTTCGTATATTGGCCGGTCCCACTACCGTGGGGGTGCGCCAATGGCCTACGAGCTGACACATCTCGCCGCCCTGGAAGCGGAGTCGATCCACATCATGCGCGAGGTCGCTGCCGAGT
>JAWVEN010000014.1:0-337455 GCA_033856675.1 Gaiellales bacterium
AGGGGGCGACCAGGTTTCGACACGGTCGATCTTCGAGGAGGGCTGCAAGCCGAGGTTCCAGGTGGCCTCGTAAAATCCCTGGAAAACCGCAAGTGCGGAAACTGATCTCGCACTCGCTGCCTAATTAGGTAGCGCGTCGGCCCCTCCAGCCCGCGGGAGGGATCGCCGGCGTCATCAGCGGGCTAACCGTGAGGGGGAACGCCTCCGCCGCCGATCGGGACAACCAAAGAGGGGCTAGCCTGAGCAGTGGCCCGTCCGAGGGCAGCCGCCAGGCGAATCTCAAACTCGGACTACGCTTGTAGACGCTCTTCTCGTGCGGTCGTGGACGCGGGTTCGATTCCCGCCGCCTCCACTTTTCGGCTCAACCATAAGGTTTTCCACGACCTGCATAGGATCCAGCCGTGCTCGGGATCTGTGCAGCAATGCCGTTGGCTAGATCCGCCCCTTGAGTCTCAGGATACGCGCGTAGGAGGCCTCGAGGTCTGCGAGCGGGATCGCTCCGGATCGCGCCTGGCGCAGCACCGCCAGGTAGGCGGCCTGCGAGGTCGACTCGCCTGTCACCAGCAGCAGGTCGATGCCCACAGTGGCACTTCGCACGGCCAGCAGCCCGGGGCCCACGCCGCGCACCGCAGCGGCCGCATTCAGCGAGTCGGTGATCGTGACGCCACGAAAGCCGAGATCGGTGCGAAGCAGCGTTCGGGCGATTGTTCGCGACCATGCCGCCGCTCTTGGGGCCAACGCCGGGTAGATCGCCGTCGACAGCATGATCACGGGGCGCACCGCCCTTGCCAGCGCCACGCGGTACGGCAAGAGGTCGTAGACGATTTGGGTTCTGGTGGCTCTGATTCGCACCAGTGCGTCGTCGGTTGAGGTAGCTCCGGCGCGACCGAGCCCGGGGAAGTGCTTGAGCGTCGGCAGGACACCGCCCTGGTCGAGTCCAGCGGCGAACGCCGCCGCGTCCTTTGCCACGGCATAACGGTTGGCGGCGAATGCGCGGTGCTGTGCGCCGATGAAGTTGGACGAGATGCGCGGCACGTCGACGACCGGGGCGAGATCGAGATTCACGCCGGCGTCACGCAAGACAATCCCCGCCTTCCGGCCGACCGACTTGACGGTTTTGGCGCTCGCCGCACCGAGCTCTTCCGCAGACCGCCTAGGGGGTGCCCAGCCCAGCCGCCTCACGAACCCGCCCTCCTGATCGGTGGCGATGAGCAAGGGCGGCCGGCCTCCGGCGCGTGCCGCGGCCTGCAGCTGCTGCGTCAACCGTGCCAACTGCGCTGCGTCCGTGATGTTGGACGAAAACAGGATCAGCCCGCCGATCTGCCCGCTCCTGATACGAGCGAGCAGCGTACGGCCGGCGCTCGCGCCCCGGAAGCCGACCAGCATTCGTTGTCCGACCAGCTGGGCCAGTGTCGGCGTCGCGGCAGAGGTGGCGGCTAACCGAGCCGCGCCGCTCGACGGGGCGGCATCGGAGGATGTGGGGGCCGCCGTGCACAGCATGATGGCAAGCCCGAGCGTGGGGACGGATAGGAAGGCGAGGCGGCGACGTGGCTCAGCCATGACTCTCGTCGATGATACGCGCACTTCCGGCTCGTTCGTGGATGCGGGTTCGATTCCCGCCGCCTCCACTTGCCCTGTCAACAAAGCCCATTACCGGCTTAGATTGAATGTCGGCGAGGTCGAGATTTCCGTAGATATCGACCCGGCCCGGCGGCCGGCGGTCTGGCACTGCTCCCCGCGTTCGGGTTGCTGTCGCTCGGGATCATGGCGATCGGCGTCGTTGTCACGGCCACCGTGATCGGGTCCGCGGCATAGAACCGTCCAGGAGTCGGATCGGGCGGTGTTGCGCTCTATGGCGGCAGTAGGACCTCGAAGAACGCGGTACGGGCCGATCCGGTACTTTGGAATCCCGCCCGACAGGGTCGTCGAGATCGGGAGTCAGATCGCGATCTGACGCTGCGACGACTGACTCAGGGCTGCGTCGTCGGCGGGGTGTCGCCCGCGCTCTGTCCGGCCGCCAGCTCCCGAGCCCTATCAAGCGCGTCCTTGAAGCTCCGGTAGTGCTCGAACGCTTCCTCGTCGTTGCCCGCCGCCAACGCTGTCTGGTAGGCCTCGAACTCGCGCGCCGCGACGGCCACCAGTTCCTCGATGGTCGACACCTGCGGCTCGCCGTCACCTCCAGGCTCCTCGATGCCGAGCGCCTGCTGGAGAGCCGCCTCGAAGGACACGCCGGCGTACACCTGGCCGCCGCCGAACGAGACGATCACCTGCCACAGGGTGGGAAGCGAATCGCCGGGTGCGTCGAGGTAGAGCGGCTGCACGTAGAGCAGCCCCTCGCCGACCGGTACGACGATCGTGTTGCCGCGCAGCACGGTGTCACGGCGAACGCCGATCGCAGCAGACAGTTCCGGGTCGCGGGCGACGTTGGACGTGAAGGTGTCGAGCGAGTCGAGCGGGTCTTGGGCCGTGGCGTCGAACCGCAGCACCACCATCTCGCCGAACCGCTCCGGATCGGAGTCGACGGCGAGCCAGCCGGAGAAGCCGATACCTCGGCCACGGGTGGCCGGTTTGAACGACCGCATGACGATGAATCGCTCTTCGGCAGCGCCCGGGATGACCGCGTAGGTGTAGCGGGCGGGGGAGACGATCCGCTGCCCCTCCACGCCGGGCCCATACGCTTCCTCGGTCGGCGCCCACGCCTCGTCACCGTTGTAGAACGTATCGACGTCATCGACGTGGAACCGCTCGATCGCAGCGGACTGGTAGTCGAACAGGTCCTCCCCATACCGCAGGTGGGGGGCAAGCTCGGTGGGGAGCTCGGACATCGGCGTGAACAGACCCGGGAACGCCGCCATCCAGGTGCGCATAACCGGTTCCTGGTCGTCGTAGACGTACATCTTGGTGGCTCCCGAATAGGCGTCCATTACCATCAGCGCGCCATTTCGCATGTAGTTGGAGCCGTTGAAGTGCTCCGAGTAGGGGTAGCGGGAGGTCGCCGCGTACCCGTTCTGCAGCACGTACATGTGGCCGCCGGCGGCGACGAAGTAGGGATCCGAGTCCCATTTCAGGAACGGCGCCAGCTCCTGCGCCCGCTCGGTGGCGCCGCGGTAGAGCAGCAGGTCGGACTCCGGGCCGGCCGGATCGCCCGACGTCGCGTTCCACAGCCGCCGGCCCCCGCCGATGTACGGCAGGCCGCCCAGGAACTTGGTGATCGCCAGCCTGTTGCCGCCCACCGGCACGCTGTTCGAGCCCGTCCAGTCCACCGGAGCGCTCGTCCTACGGTCGAACTGCGGTTGGCTGGTGTTGACCATCGCCCAGGGCATCCCGTCCTGCGCGCCGAAGTAGATGTCGGGGTTCTCGAGCTCCGGATCCAGCCCGTACTGCGGAATGCCGCCGGCGAGCCAGCGCGGCCGGCCGTCCGGGGCGATCTCGTTCACGGGTGCGATCACCAACCCGTACCCGTGGGTGTAGGTGAAGTGACGGCGCTGGAAGTCGGAGATGCGGTTGTAGTCGATCTCGCGGCCGATCGAGAACACCGTGCGCGGCTCGCCGTCCAGCACGTAGCGGTCGAGGTCGACGTCGCCGCAGGTGTAGAACTGGTTGAACGCCTGCAGACGGGAGCACGCCGCCAGCGTCGGTGGCGCGTCGAGGAAGCGCAGAGAGCCGACGGAGGCCGGTGCGGTGGCGATCGCGTCGCGGGTGACGGCGTCGGGGCGGTACTCCACGTCGGCCGTGGAAGCGGCGTCGATGCCGCTGGCCCGCCGTGTGCCCTCGAGCGTGTCGGCGATGTAGGGGCGTTCGATCTGCAGCCGCGATCCGCGCTGCAACACGGCGTCGTAGACCGTCGCACCTGCTGCGCCGGCGACGCTCAGAAAGATCCAGGTGACGACGACAACGCCCGCGATCGTGCCGTCAGGCGCGCGGTCGTCGAGCGCTGGGTGGAGGTCGCGGCGGCGAGCAGCGATGGCCAGCGCCACCGGCGGCAACAGCAGACCGATCCACCAGGGAGTGGAGAGCACAACCAGCACCACAGCGATCGCGGCCCATGTCGCGGCGGTCGCGAGGAGCACGCCTCGCAGCGACGGTGTGCGCCGGCGCACTGCCGGAATCGCCAGCGCCGCAAGTGCCACTGCCATCGACAACGTCACCACGACGGCCACAGTCGTCACCGGTAGGGCGACGGTGGTCTGTGCCTTGCCGGCGCCGGCGAGCAGATCATCACCCGTCGTGACGAGCTCGTATCTCCCCAGCCATGTGCCGGCGGCGAACAGCGTCAGGAGCGCAGCGCCGTACCCGTAGAGCAGCCCGACGGCAAGCTTGGTGTTGCCGCGCGGTCGAAGCGCCAGCAGCTGGTCGGGGTTGTCGGGCACCTCGACGATGGAGACGCCCTGCCCGCTCGTCCGCACGATCGCGTAGAGGGCCGCGGAGAGCAGCAGGCCGGCGAACGCAAGGCCGGTCGCGACGGAGACGACGTCGTGGAGGAATGGCAGCTCGAAGACGAAGAACCCCACGTCACGGTCGAAGATGGGATCGGCGACGTCGAAGGTCGCCGCGTGGCTGTACGCCAGCCAGCTGTCGCGCATGCCGGCGACCGACCGAGCGGCGAGTGCGCCCACCAGCAGCACCACGACCACCCACACGGCGAACATCGCTCCGCGGCTGGTGATCGGGAGGGATCGCCGCATCCGGGCCGACCCCCACATGACCGGCGACAACGCCACAGGCACGATCAGGAGCCCGATGGCGCCCAGCACCAGGGAGAGGTGCCAGCGGGTGTCGTAGGCCGCCTCCATGCCGAGCGAGCTGTACCAGGCGCTCTTGACCGTGATCTCGGCCCAGGCCGAGAACAGCGCATTGCCCACCAGCAACGCCAGCACGCCTGCGCCCGCAAGCCACACGGCTGCGGACTGCCGGCGGGTCAACGAGTTAGGAATGGTCAACGCCGCTCGGGATGCGCGCCTGCTCCGCCGCCGGCCTGGTGAGGCCGAGGCTCAGACATCGAGTCCGCATGACGCTAGCTCCCGCATGGCCACGTACTCTAGACGCGCACCGGTCCGCCCACAGTGCAGAGCGGCGACCGGCCGGCGATCTTGTGGGCCCACGTCGCCTCCACATCATGCACCAGGCGCTGTAGGCGAGAGGAACTCGATCAGCGCGGTGGCCAGCGGCGCCGTGGCCTCTTCGGGGATGAAATGCCCGCCCGGCAGTGTCGTCGCCCGGAGGTCGTCTGCCCATGCGCGCCAAACGGTCTCGGCGTCCGCGAGTTGCGTCTCCTCGTCGCCCGTGATCACCAACATGGGGCACGCGATTCGCCGGCCCGCTCGCCGATCGGCGGCGTCGTCGTGCCGGTCGAGCCAGAAGCTCGCGCGATAGTCGGCGCAGATCGACGTGATCGTCGGTTCGCGCAGCGCGCGACGGTATTCGTCGAACGCTCCCTCATCGATCGCAGTCGGCTCCGCGGCCCACGAGTCGAAGATGAAATGGAGGAAGTGCTCGGGCGACGCGGCGATCAGCTCCTCGGGGAACGGTGCCGGCTGCGCGAGCAGAAACCACGGCCAGTAGCCAAGGGACGGCGCGCTCATGCGCTCGAACTGGTCGACCGTCGGGATCACGTTCAGGGCCACGAGCCGGTCGACGTTGGCGGGGTGGTCGAGTGCCATCCGGTAGGCGACGCGAGCGCCACGATCGTGTCCGACAACGGCGAACCGGTCGAACCCGAGCGTGGTCATCAACTCCACCAGGTCGTTCGCCATCTCGCGCTTTGTGAAGCCTTCGCCGCGGGGACCGCCGGCTGGGGCGGAGGTCGCGCCGTAGCCGCGTAGGTCGGGCGCGACCAGCGTGTGGCTTTCCGAAAGCGACGGGAGGACGCCACGCCAGCAGAAGTGCGTCTGAGGGAAGCCGTGGAGCAGCAGCACGGGCGATCCGCTGCCGGCGAGTGCGACGAGATAGTCGGCGTCCCGGATCTCCAGGCGCCGGTACTCCATGCCCGCAATCGGCCCACCGACCATGACTACATCATTGCGCGCTTTGCCTCAGAAGCTGCGCGCAGGCGGTGTCTGCGAACCACTGCTCCCACTGCTGCGGCGTCCAGCCGCGCTCGGTGACGAGCAGGTGCCACACTTCTGGATGGTTGAGCGTCCACAGGAGGTCGGCCGCGCGGGCGACGTCGAGGCCCCGGCGAAGCGCCTTCCCCTTGTCCAACGCCTGGACGATCAGACGCTGGTTCTCGTAGAAGTCGGACTGGATGGCGCCCCACAGGGCCCCGATGTCGGGGTCGGACGGAGCGGCGCTGCGGATCACCCCAAGCAGCACGCCGGCGCGCTCCTTGACGATACGCGAGTTCTGCGCGGTCAGGCGGAGGTTGCGCTCGGGATCGGGCTCGTCCACGACCTCGCGATACCACGGCCGTTCGCCCACCGGCGCGTCCTCCTCGTCGCCGCGCAGAAGCAGATGCCAGAGCGCGCGGAGCAGACCGCTCTTGGTGTCGAAGGCGAGGTACACCGTTTTGAGCGCGACCCCGGCCTCGGCAGCGATGGCCGCCATGGTCCCTGGAGCGAGAGGCGCAGCCAGGGGACACCGGATCCTGCGCAGCGTGGATGACCCGAACGAGGTGTCATTCAAGTGGAGTTCGCCTCTGCAGACGATGCCACGACTGCCCAGGAGCGGCTGGTCGCTTCGGGCGTGCTCGACCGGGTCACGGTGAAGAGCGAGCCGACCGTCACCGAGGTTGCGGAGACCATCGCCTACTAGGCGGCGAGCGGGCGTCGTCGTGTGAGAGGCTCTGGCCGATACATGACGACGCCCGCGACTTTCGACACCCTCGCCGTCATCGGCAACGGCATCATCGGGCATGGCGTCAGCCAGGTCTACGCGGTCGCGGGCAAGGACGTGATGCTGATCGGCCGCTCCGGCGAGAGCCTCGGCCGTGCGATCGACAACATCCGCTCGAGTCTGGCCGACTTCGAGCGCCACGGGCTTGTCACCGCCGAGGAGGCGGATGCGGCAGTCGGACGGATCCGCACGAGCACCGACCTCGCCGACGCCGCGACTGCGCAGCTCGTGATCGAGGCGGTCACGCATGACATGCCGCTGAAGGTGGATTTGTTCGGGCAGCTCGACGAGATCTGCCCACAGCCCACCGTGCTGGCAACGTCGAGCGGCGCGCCTGCGAGCGACGTCCACGACCGGGTGCGGCACCGTGAGCGGGTGATTGCGACCCACTTCTGGTATCCGCCTCAGCTGATCCCGCTCGTGGAGGTGTGCGCGAGTCCCGAAACGGCGCCGGATGTGCTGGCGTGGACATGCGACGCCATGCGGGCATGCGGAAAGGATCCGGCGGTGATCGATCGCGAGATACCCGGCTTCATCGGCAACCGGCTGCAATTCGCGCTCCTGCGCGAAGCGTGGAACCTCTGGGCGAGCGGCGCTGCGAGCGCCGAGGCGATCGACGCATGCGTGCGCAACTCGATCGGCCGGCGTCTCGGGATCACGGGCCCGATCGAGTCGGCCGACATCGGTGGTATTGCGACGATGGACTCGTTCGCCCGTGGGCTGCTGCCGCACCTCGACACCTCACCGGCGCCTCCGATCGCCGTGACCGAAACCGTGGATCGCGGCGGTATCCATGACTGGTCAGAGCGGGATGCCGAAGCGCTTCGGGCTGCCCGGATGGAAGAGCTCTTCCGCTGGCTCGCAGTCGACGCCGCGGGTTGAGTCAAGGGTGGGCGAGGCGTAGGGTCGGTTCGTGGACGTCGACGTAGCAGTCGTCGGTGGTGGCCAGGCCGGTCTTGCCGTCAGCCATGAGCTGTCCGCCCTCGACGTCGAGCATGTCGTGCTGGAGCGTGGACGGGTCGGCCAGACATGGCGCGACCGTTGGGAGACCTTCTGTCTCGTAACGCCGAACTGGTCGGTGCAGCTGCCCGGCCGGCACTACGACGGCACCGATCCCCACGGGTTCATGCCGCGGGACGACATCGTCGCCTACCTCGAACGGTATGCCGCGGGCTTCGAGGCTCCGGTGCGAGAGGGCGTGGACGTCAGCGCCATCGACGGCGCTCCAGGTCGCGAAGGGTTTGTATTACGGACGAGCGACGGCGATGTCCGCGCGCGGGACGTGGTGATGGCCACCGGCGCATACCAGAGGCCGCACCGGCCGCCGGGATCGGAGACTCTGCCCCCCGATCTGCCACAGCTCGACGTCGAGGACTATCGATCGGAGCGCGAGTTGCCGGATGGGCGTGTTCTGATCGTCGGAAGCGGACAGTCGGGATGCCAGATCGCGGAGGAGCTGCACGAGTCCGGCCGTGACGTGGTGCTCGCCTGCGGGAAGGCGCCGTGGGCGCCACGGCGGATCGGGGCCCATGACCTGATTTGGTGGGCGCTCGAGACCGGCTTCATGGATGCCCGGGTCGAGGACCTTCCCGATCCGGCCGCTCGCCTTGTGGGGAACATCCTGTCCAGCGGCCACGGCGGAGGGCACGACTTGCACTATCGGACGCTCGAGGCGGACGGCGTGACGCTGGCCGGGCACTTCCTCGGCGCCGAAGGTCACGAGGCGCAGTTCGCGCCTGATCTCGCCGAGTCGGTCTCATGGGGCGACGCGCGCCTCGCCGACCTGATGAAGCTGGCCGGGCGCGTCGCTGAGGAGCGGGGCCTGGAACCACCCGACGTGCCCGAGCCGGAGCCGTTCCAGGCGCGAGGGGACGTGCGCCTCGACCTCCGCGACGTCGGCTGCGTTATGTTCGCCACGGGTTTCCGGCCCGACTACAGCTCGTGGCTGGGCTGGCTGGAGGCGTTCGATGAGCTCGGGTTTCCGATCCATGCGGACGGTACGAGTACCTCCGTCCCAGGCCTGCACTTTGCCGGAGTCCACTTCCTGCGCAAGCGCAAGTCGTCGCTTCTCCTCGGCGTTGGGGAGGACGCGTCGATCCTTGCCCGCTCCATTGCAGGCGCGGTGCCCAAATGAACCTCGTGATGTTCGCGGATCTCCTCGCCGTCCTTTTCCACCGGGTTGGACGAAGGAGGCCGTGATTGCGCTCTTCGGCGGCGGCGAGCTTGATCTGACAAAAAGCCGGCCGGGCCGGATGCCCGCCTGACGGTCGTCGCTACTCGTACTGCAGCGCCTCCAGGACGTTGAGCCGCCCGGCTCGCCGCGCCGGCATGACTGCTGCCAGCACGCCGGCCACCAGAGCCACGACGACGAAGGCGAGCAACGTCAGCAGCGGCACGGAGAACTGGATGTCGTACTCGGAGAGCGCGCTCGTCACTGCGGCGGCAAGGCCGATGCCGAGCGGCAGGCCGATGGCCGCGCCGATCAGCGCGGTGGTGACGCTCTCCTGGCGCACCATGCTCCTGATCTGGCGCGCCGGCATGCCGATGGCGCGCAGCATGCCCAGCTCGCGCGTTCGCTCGTAGACCGCCAGTACCAGCGTGTTGATCATGCCGAACAGGCTGACGACCACCGACAGGGCAAGCAGCACGTAGAGCAGATTGAGAATGTCCGACAGGCCCGCGACGCGGCTTTGGACGAACTCGTCCTTGGTGTTGAGCTTGACCCCCGGATAGCGCTTGACCGCCTCGGCCTCTGCCTGGGCGACGAACTGCTCTCCCTCGGCGGGGACGTTCAAGAACGTATAAAGGTCGGCAGGCCGCGGGAACGACCCATCAAACGCCGCCTGGTCGATGACGACCGAGCCCAGCAGCGGGTCGAGATCAAACGTCCCCGGGTCGAGAATCGCCGACACCTTCAGGTCGAGCCGCTCGCCCGACGGGGTCAGCATCTCGAGTTGGCTACCGATCGTGATGTCGTGCTCCTCGGCGAACGTCTTTCGGACGATCGCGCCTCCGGTGGACAGCGATGCGACCGGGTCTGCGCCGGGCGTGCCCTTATACCGGAACGCGTAGAAGCCGCCGATGTTCGGCTCCACACCGGTGACGGCGACGTCCGATCCGTCGACCTTGGCCTTGTCGCTGCGGACGCTCGAGCTTTCGACGAGGGGGATCTTGCCGATCTGCTCGCCGACGGTCAGCGGCAGCGTGCTGAACCCATCCTCGGCGGTGACCACGTACTCGGCGGTCACCTGCCGCTCGACGGTGCTGGTGGACGAGTTTCGAAGGCCCTGGCCGAGCACGGCAACGGTCGTGACGAGCGTCAGGCCGACCATCAGGGCCGCCGCGGTCGCGGCCGTGCGACTGGGATTGCGGATTGCGTTCTGCGTCGCCAGCTTTCCGGCTGCTCCTCCCAGGCGTCGGCCTGGATATCCGAGCACGAGCGCCAGTGGCCGCACCAGACGCGGGCTGATCGCCGCTACGCCGACGAAGCCGGCGAGCGAGCCGCCGGCGATCATCAGCAGCCGGACATTGGTGGCAACGTCTGCGAACAAGCCGTAGCCGAGCGTCAGGAAAGCGATGCTGAGCATGACCACGGCGAACGGAAGCGACACACGGCTATGACGCCCGGACGACGCAGTCGCACCCTCACGCACGGCGTTGATCGGAGCGATCCGGGTGGCGCGGAACGCCGGCAGGACGCCGGCGATCAGCGTGATGCCGATGCCGATGACGAGCGATATGACGATCGTTCGTGTCTGAATTACCGTCGTGGCCTCCGGCAGAGAAAGGCCAAGAGCGCCGAACACGCTGCTCAAGCCGCGCGAGAGGCCGTACCCGAGCGCGAGTCCGCCGAGCGACGCCAGGGTGCCGATCGCGGCCGTTTCGACGACGACAGATCGCATCACCTGGCGCCTCGAGGCGCCGATCGTGCGCAGCGTCGCGAGTTCGCGCGTGCGCTGCGCGATGGTGATCGTGAGCGTGTTGAAGATGACGAAGCCGCCGACGAACAGGGCGATGCCGCCGAACGCGAGCAGCGCGTAGCGAAGGTAGGAGATGAACGTGGTCACCTCTTTGGAGTCGGCCGCGGCGCGCGCTGCGGAGGTCTCCACCTTGACGTTTTGGGGCAGCACCGGCCGGATCTGCTCCATCAGCTGCGCGGGCGTGGTGCCGTCCCGGGCGGTGACCGAGATGGTGTCGTACCCGTCCTTGTCGAACAGATCCTGCGCGACCGCCACATCGAACACCCCGATGGTGGCCCCGCCGAGCGATTCGACGTCGCCGAAGGTCGCAATGCCGGTCACCGTGTAGTCATTGACCGCGCCGCCGGCGGCCACTCGGATCGTGTCGCCCACCCCGAAGTCCTCTGAGTCCGCGGTGGCGGCGTCGATCACGATCTCACCCGCGCCGACGGGCCATTCGCCTTCGCTGAGCTCCATGGGCGTGAACTGCGGCTGCTTCGGGTCCATGCCGAGCCCAAGGTTGGGGGAGTCCCCGGTCGAGATCGGCTTGCCATCCCGGCCGAGCAGCTTCGCGCTGTTCGAGTTCGACTCCAGATCCATCAGGCTGCCGCCTGCTGCGGCCACACCCGGGAGACCCTGCACGTCGGACAGCACCTGTTCCGGCACGACCGGGGTGCCGCTCGAGGCGCCCTCGACGAGCGGGCGGCCGCTGACCACGACGTCGGTGTCGGAGTACCCGCTGTTGAAGATGGACGTGAACGCCTTCTCGATCGAGTCGGTCAGCATGAACGTGCCGCTGACCATCGCGACGCCGAGCATCACGGCGAGCGCCGTGAGGACGCTGCGCAGCTTTCGTTGCAGGAGCCCTTTGAGCGCGACGCGGGTCATGTTGTCGCCGCCGCGATCTCCGATCCCATGGCGGCGACTTCGAGCGCCTCGAGGATCTCATGTGCCGTCGAGCGGCCGAGGTCGTTCACGATCTCGCCGTCCGCCAGGAACAGGATGCGGTCTGCGATGGCTGCGGCGTGCGCGTCGTGGGTGACCATCACGGTCGTCTGGCCATAGCCGGTGACCGAGTCGCGAAGCAGCGTGAGGATCTCGGAACTGGTGCGCGAGTCGAGGGTCCCGGTCGGCTCGTCCGCGAACATCACGGTCGGCCGCGACACCAACGCGCGCGCGATTGCCACACGCTGCTGCTGGCCGCCGGAAAGCTCCGATGGGCGATGCGACAGCCGTTCGGAGAGACCCACCTTGCCGATCAGCTCCTCGACCCATCCCCGGTCGGGCTTTACGCCGGCGATCGACAGCGGAAGGACGATGTTCTCCTCGGCCGTCAGCATCGGGAGCAGGTTGAAAAACTGGAAGATGAAGCCGATGTGCTCACGCCGAAGCTTTGTCAACTGGCTGTCGTTGAGCTCGCCGATCGACGTCCCCGCAACCGTCACCTTTCCCTCCGTCGGCCGGTCGAGGCCGGCGAGGATGTGCATCAGCGTCGACTTGCCCGATCCCGACGGGCCCATCACCGCAGTGAGCCGCGCTCGTTCCACGTCGAGGCTGACACCGCGCAGGGCATGAACAGCGGTGTCGCCCTCGCCGTAGCGGCGCGTCAGGTCTCGGGCGGTGACGACGGCTGTTGCCGCCGTTCCATCCTGGGTTTCGGTCTGACTCTCGGAGGTCTGCATGACTGTCTCCTTGGCATTTGCGTCCTGGATGATGCGGCTCTTCATTGCCTCTCTCTGAGCAGGGTTCACGAGCCTGTCAGGCCGGTGCGCGCCCGCAAAGGCGGGTTTCTGGCGACCCAGGGGGCGGGTTTCTGGCCGATCCGCGTCCGGCTAGGAGCGCAGGTAGAGCAGCACCGCGAGGACGCGGCGCGAGTCGCCGCCGCTCGTCGGAAGTCCGAGCTTGGTGAACACGCTCGAGACGTATTTCTCGGCCGCGCGCAGGGTGACGACGAGCTTGTCGGCGATGCCCTGGTTCGAGCGACCCTCGGCCATCAGCTCGAGCACCTCGCGCTCGCGCGGTGTGAGGTTTGCCAGCGGATCGTCGTTGCGCCGTTTCGACAGCAGCGTCGAGACGATGATCGGGTCGATCGCCGAACCGCCCGCCGCGACCCTCCGGACTGCATCGAGGAAGTCCGGGACGTCGATGATGCGATCCTTCAGCAAGTAGCCGACCCCTTCGGCGCTGTCGGCCAGCAGCTTCATGGCGAGTCCGACCTCGACGTACTGAGAGAGCACCAGGACGCCCACGGAGGGGTGGCTGCTTCGGATCTCGAGTGCGGCCTGGAGGCCCTCGTCGTCATGATTCGGCGGCAGTCTGATATCGACGATCGCGACGTCGGGCTCATGGCTGCGCACGTCCAGGAGCAAGGCGTCCGCATCACCGGTTCTGCCGACGACCTCACACCCGGCGTCCTCCAGCAGGCGAGCGACACCCTCGCGCAGCAGGACGCTGTCCTCCGCAATCACGGCGCGCACGGAATCTCCGCCTGCACTCTCGTGCCACCACCGGTTGGGCTCCAGACTCGCAGCCGGCCGCCGAGCGCCTCCACCCGATCCGCGAGGCCGCGCAGGCCCGAGCCGCGTTCGCTGTCGGCCCCACCGATGCCGTCGTCGACCACCTCCACCACGAGCTCGGCGCCGACTCGCGAGATCGAGACCGAGGCGAACGTCGCCTGCGCGTACCTTGCGACGTTGGCGAGGCTCTCCGACACCAGATAGAACGCCGCAACCTCGACCGGTTCGGGCAGCCGCCCCTCGATTTCGACCGTCAGCTCGACCCGCAGTGGCGCCCTGGCGGCGAGGTCTTCGAGCGCGACAGCGAGGCCGTGGCCGCACACCACCGCCGGGTGAATGCCGCTCGCGATCTCGCGGAGCTCGTGAAGCGACGCAGCGATCTCGCGGCGGGCATGAACGAGCCGGAGCGCCGACTCCGGGTCGTCCCGTAGACGGTCCTCGAGGTGGTTGAGCTCGAGCGACAGTGCGATCAGCCGCTGCTGGGCTCCGTCGTGCAGGTTACGTTCCAAGCGCTTTCGTTCGGTCTGGCTCGCCTCGAGGATCCTGGCACGAGACCCCCGCAGCTCCTCGAGTTGGGCCCGCAGCCGGACGTGCAAGTGCGCATTCTCGAGCGCCATGCCGGCCGCAGCGGTCACCGCCTGCAACAGCTCGGGCTCGTCTTCCAGGGCGGCACTGTGCACCAGCGCGGCCATGCGAACGCCTCCCGGCTCGACGACCGTCACAGACCGTCCATCGCCTGGCGCGGGGAGCTCGGCGGCCGTGCCGTCGATGTTCGCGTACGTGCCGAACTCCGCCAGCCAATAGACCAGCTGCAACGACGGGTCGCCAAGCGCTCGCGACAGCGAATCGCGCAGCGCTGCCGGCGCCGGATCGGCTCGCAGTTCCACGAACAGATCCGCGGCGGCTGACCGTGCCAGCCGGGCCCGAAGAAGAGCCGTCACGAAGAACACGGGCGCCGAACCGATCAAGCCAAATGCCACCCAGCGCACCGCTTCGACCGGGCCGCCGAAGGCCCGGATGGAGAGGCCGAGAAAGATCAGGGCGAGGGCGAGGACAAACGCCTGGATCTGCACGTCGCGCGAGCGCCGAACCGGGTGACCCGTGGATCTGCGTCGGGCGATCAGGATGCCAAGACCCGCGAGCGCCACTGCTCCGACGGCGAGCCGCTGACCAGTTTGGGCAGTGCCGGGAGTCCCCAGCGCCACCACCAACGTCCCGAGCCCGGCGGAGACCGCGTACCCGCATGCCACGACGAGCCGGTCGAGCCGGGATTGCAGACGCCCGCTCGGATAGGCCAGGAAGACGTGCAGGAACATCGCGACGGGGAGAAGCGCCAAGGATGTTCCGACGGCCTGGGGGAAGCCGGCATCCCACTCCGACAGTCGAGAGAGAAATGGAGTGAACCCCGCAGCGATCATCAGGGGCCCGAAGAGACTGGCAGGCGTGCGCGACCACGCAAGAAGGCCGCAAAGGACATAGGAGAGCGTGATCCACGCGACGAGACTGGCGTGGACGCCCGGCGTGTTGCCGGAGTCCCCGTGCAAGGTCAGGAGGAACGCGGCCAGCGCTGCGGTTCCGCCGGCCAGCGCAACGGCCAGCAACGCGGGCAGGGCGGGGCGACGTCCGGCGTACCGAACTGCGTGCCACGTCGCCGAACTGGCCATGTCGGTCGCCCCCCTCTCCTTGACGGTCGACCGGGCATGAAAGAACCACCTACCGGCGATCATACGCCCAATACGGTCACCTATGCGGATCCATCAGCGATTAGTTTGGATCCAAATATGCTAGCCTCCGCCATAAATCGAGAAGGAGGAGCAGCCGGCATGCCAACGTCACCAAGCGACGCCCGTCAGGACACCGTTTTGACGCTCGAGTTCCCCGGAGACCTCGCCACGGCGATGGCCGACCGTAGTTGCACGGCATGCGGGCGCACCCAGACGGAGCTCGAACGCGTGGGCCAGACGCTGCGGTTCCTCTGCCCCGACGACGTCTGCACGGGCTGCCTCGGCGACAGCGCAGCCGCCTGATCCGAAAGAAACGGGGCCCCTGGCGCGGCTGCGCCAGGGGCCTCTATCACCGCCCTAGTGGCGCCGCTTGCTGACCTCGAAGTTGTAGATCACCGGGTTGAATTGGACGCCGTCCGTCGCGACCGTGTACCCGGGGTTGTTGCTGCCGATGTTGACGCCAATGCCCACGACGACGGCGTTCGGGCACATCGTCTTGATCGCTGCGAGCGTGTAGAACGGCGGGCCGCCGGCACCGGCGACGAGCACGCACGTCCCCTCCGTGGAGGAGCGGGACGACCAGAACTGCCCGGCGTCGACGTCCCACTTCTCCCATCGCCCCGGCACGATCGTGTGCTGGTCAACGTTCTGGTACGGCTCGAAGACCAAGGTCGTGAAGCCCCCGGCTGTCTTGAGCCCGTTGACGTCGATCTGCAATTGGTACGAGGCGTCAGCGTGCGGCGGATTCGGTGGAACCGTCACTGCCTGGTACGTCCAGTAGGCCAACGTGGTCACGTAGCGAACCGGGAAAGCCAGCCATCGTGTGCGTGTAGAGACCGGCCTTCGCTGCGGTGTCGAGTTGCGGGCTGGTCAGCTTGAGCGACCCGCGACCAAGGCCTGCCGGCGCACCGTACTGGTTCGTCCACGTGACTGTCCCGCCCGGGCGCGTGTCGTCCTGCGTCCAGCTGCTGGTGTTCGGAGTCACGGTGACCATCACCGCCGCCGATGCGACGCTCGTGAACACGAGCGCGCCGAACGCGGCGATCACCAGGATGGCAACTCGCCGCCGGATGCATGGGTTCAGCATCTGTACCCCATAGATGTGCACGCGGCTTCGGGCCCATGACGACCGCGTGCGATGGCGCGGCGCCCTTGCCGGCGCCGCCTTACGACGCGGCCTACCCGGGGTGTCATATTTGTAACCGTTGATTCGCCAGAGAACGGCGAGGGCCGGGAGTCCCCCCGGCCCTCGCCTGCCAACGGTGTGTGGCGTTACGTCCGCTGCACCATGCGAATCTGGTTGCCTGACGGGTCACGGAACCCGGCGTCGATGCCATAGGGCTGCTCGGTCGGCTCCTGACCGAACTCGACGCCACGGCTCTTGAGCTCCTCATACGACGCCCGGCAGTCGTCGGTCGCGAAGAAGAGGCCGCCTGTCGCCCCCTTGGAGATCAGCGAGTTCAGCTGGTCGCGGGTCTGATCGTCGAAGACCGGCGGACCGGGAACGGACATCAGGGTGAGCGCGACGTCGTCCTGGCCTGGGGGGCCGACAGTGAGCCAGCGGAAGTTGCCCAACTCGGGCACCGTGACGTCCTCGCGGAGCTCAAACCCCAGCTTGTCGGTGTAGAAGGCAAGGGCTTCGTCCTGGTCATGGACCCAGACATTGACGTGGGCGAGCTTCAGCATGTCGTTCTCCTTGTGGTGATGGACTGTGGGAGGCAAACGCTAATCGGGCCTGCCCGCGCTGTCTTCTCGAAATCTGCTGCCCTGAGGCCGGGCGTACGCCTGCAGGATGCAGGTCGGGATGAGTGCACGGCGCGCGGCCGGCGGATAGGCGGCGCGGTATGCCGTCGGCGAGCGGCCGTATGTCCGCGTGAACGTCGTCGTGAATGACCCGATGCTGCGAAGGCCGACCGTGAGGCAGATGTCGGCCACCGAGCGATCGGTGTGGCGGAGCAGCGTGGCCGCGCGCTCCAACCGGCGGGTGAGCAGGTACTGGTGCGGCGTCTCGCCGAACGCACGTCGGAACTCCCGGCTGAAATGCGCCTCGGACAGGTGGGCGGCGCGGGCGAGTGTCGGCACGTCGAGCTGTTCGCGGTAGCGGGCATCGACGAGGTCCTTTGCCCGGAGCAGGTGCCGGTTCGGCGGGACGGGTTTCATTCGCCCGCCGTGTTCAGGACGTTTCTCATCTCTCTCCACAGACCGCTGCTCCGGCCGGAACTCATCGGACCACTCTGACAGTTCACTCCGGCGCCGTCCTGCGGACTCCGGTATAACAACATCGAACATGTCTGATAGGGAACTTTTGTGACACCGATGCTTCCGGTCGACCGCCGGCACCGCATCCTCGAGCGGGTGGCGGAGCAGCAGACCATCCACATCCGGGAGCTTGCCCACGAGCTGGACGTGTCTGAGATGACGATCCGCCGCGACATCACGCGGCTGGAGCGCGACGGGTTTCTGCGCAGCACCTACGGCGGTGCGACGGCGCACGTCACCCGTTCGCTGGAGCTCGCGTTCAACGCACGGGCACTGCAGAGTGCGTCCGCGAAGCGCCGGATCGCGATGGCCGCAGCGCCGCTGGTTGCACCCGCGACCACGCTGTTCATCGGCACCGGGACGACGGCGGAGCAGCTGGCGCTGTTCCTCCCGGCGCGCGACGACCTGACGATCATCACCAACTCCCTGCCGGTTGCGAGCCTGCTCGGCACTCGCCCTGGCCGCGTCATCGTGCTGGGCGGGAACGTTCGCACAGACGAGCTGTGCTGCGTCGGCCCTGTCGCCCAGGCAACGGTGCGCCGCTATCACGCCGACGCAGCCGTGCTGGGGGCAGCCGGGCTGTCGTCTCGCTACGGCATCACCGAGCTCGACGACGAGACCGCCGAGGTGCACCGGCTGATGGCCGAGCAGTCCGACGACCTGATCGTCGTGGCCGATGGATCGAAGCTCGGCGGCAGCGCCGCGGCGGCGGTCCTCCCGGTCGAGGCCATCACCACGCTCGTCACCGACGAGACCGCGACCGCCAGTGAGCTCGAGTCGATGCGCGAACGGGGCGTCGACGTGGTGGTCGTGAGCGGACAACGAAAGGATCCTGGCTGATGGGAGTACTGAAGGGCATTTTCGGCACGCAGAAGCCGCTGATCGCGATGTGTCACCTGGCAGGCCTGCCAGGCCGGCCGCGCCACGATGTCGCCGGCGGCATGGACGCCGTGGTGGAGGCGCTCGCGCGCGACGTCTCGGCGCTTCAGGACGCCGGTGTGGACGGATTGCTCTTCTGCAACGAGAACGACCTTCCGTACCAGAAGGCGGTGGGTGTCGAGGTGGCTGCGGCCATGGCTGCGGCAGTCGGCCGCCTGCGAGCCGAGATCCGGGTGCCGTTCGGCGTCAACCTGCTCTGGGATCCCGCGGCGTCGGTCGCCGTTGCCCGGGCCACCGGAGCGGCTTTCGTCCGCGAGGTGTTCATGGGCGTGTTCGACAGCGATATGGGGCTGCTTGCCCCCGACTTCGGCGAGGTGGCGGGGTATCGTCACGCTATCGGAGCCGACGACGTCGCCGTCTTCTGCAACATCACGCCGGAGTTCAGTCGCTCCGTGGCCGGACGTTCTGTGGCCGAGCGCGCCCGCGGAGCCGAGTACGTGGGAGTCGATGCCGTGCTGATCAGCGGCCAGGCGGCCGGCGTGGGCGCGGAGATGACCGAGCTCCGCGAGGCCAAGGAGGCCGTCCGCCACACGCCCGTCCTCGCCAACACCGGTGTCAACCACGACACGGTGAGCCGCATCCTCGCGCTGGTCGACGGCGTGATCGTTGGCACCAGCCTGAAGGTGGACGGCAACACGTGGAATCCCGTCGACCCCTCGCGGGCGGCTCGCATGGTGGAGCTGGTCGCAGCGGCGCGATGAGCGACGACGCCCCGCTGCTCGTCGCCGTCGACGTCGGCACCACCGGCGCGCGGGCCGCCGCGATCGACCTTGCCGGCCGGGTGGTGGCCGAGGTACGGCGCTCATACCGGACGCGTGCGCCGGAACCGGGATGGGCTGAGCAGGACGCCGGTGACTGGGCCGAAAACGCCGTGTCGGCACTGGCCGGCCTCGCCGGGCGGCTACGCCGACCGGAGCGAGTGGACGGGATCGGGCTGACCGGGCAGTGCCCCACGGTGGTGCCCGTCGATGCGGACGCACGACCGGTCGGGCCCGGCATGCTCTACCGAGACAACCGCGCCGTGGCCGAGGCAGAGGAGATGCGCGAGCGTGTGGGCGTCGAGGCAATGCACGCGCGCACCGGCCACGTGGCGCAGGCGTTCCACGTGGGGCCCAAGGTGCTCTGGCTCCGCCGCCACCGGCCCGACATCTACGCGCAGACGCGGCGGTTCCTTCAGCCCCGGGACGTCGTGCTCCATCGCCTCACCGGGCGCCTCGCCACCGACGAGACGCACGCCGATGCCACGGTGTTGTTCGACCTGCGCGAACGCCGCTGGGCCGCCGACCTCCTCGACCTGTTCGACGTCGATGAAGCGCTCTTCCCGCAGGTCACTGCGCCGTGGGAGACGGCCGCTGAGCTTTCGCCTGCGGCGGCGGCCGAGGTCGGGCTGCGTGCAGGCGTTCCGGTGGTGATCGGCGCGGCAGACAGCCAGTGCGCCGCCTTCGGCGCTGGGGTGGTCGACCCCGGCCCGGTGAGCGAGATGGCAGGTGCGTCGTCGTGCTTCAACTCGGCCGTCGAGGAGCCGCTCGACGACCTGCGGATCACGCATTACAGCCATGTGGTGCCTGGGCGCTACTCCACCGAGCTTGGCATCAACACGAGCGGAGCGGCGATCGACTGGGCGGTCCGTCAACTCGGCTACCCGAGCCATGCGGCCCTGGCCGACGATGCCGAGCGGCTGGTCCGCCGCCTGCGGCGCTTCCGCGGCAACCCTCGCGAGGTCGCGCCGCTCTTTCTGCCGTATCTCGGCGACGGCGAACGGGACGATCCCGCTTTGCGCGGAGCCTTCGTCGGGCTCTCGCTGCGTCACGACCGCCCGGCGCTCGCATTCGCGGTGCTCGAAGGCCTCGCGTTTGGTGTGCACGGCGCCCTTGCCCAACTCGAGGCGGCCGGTTCGCCCGCCCGGGAGCTGCGGGTTTCAGGAGGCGGGGCGCGCCTGCCCGTCCTGTCGCAGATCAAGGCCGACGTGCTGCGGCGCCCGGTGCTCGCACTGAAGGCCGACGCCGCCGCCGTCGGCGCGGCATTGCTTGCGGCGCGCGCGGCCGGTCTCGAGGCCGAGGCTGACGGCGCGGTCGGGTCGGTGCTCGCGGGGGCGCGGCGCTTTGAGCCGGCCGGCGCGGCGGACGCGGTCGCGGAGCGTTTGGCCTGGTACCGGGAAGCGCTGGCTGCGCAGCGGGCATAACCGCGGCTGCACCAAGCGCACTCATGGCTGCTCGAGCCACCGCCCGTTCTGCATGAGGTTCCGCTCGGGTTCCTCTCGCCAGGCTTGGATGGTGTCGGGGCGGCAGGCCAGTATCACGTACCGGCTGGACCCTTCGGCTGGGTCTCGAGGTTCTTCACCGTGTGCGTCGACCGGCGGGTGCAGATGAAAAAGACGTCGCCGTGCCACAGCACCGAGAGCGGGGCAACGTTCGGCCGGCCGCCTGTGCTCGTCGTCGCCACGAAGCAGTCCACGTCAGTCTCGAAGCGCTTGACGCTGTCCTCGATGCGTTCGCGGATCGTCCGTTCCTGTCCCATGATGGCGCCCACGGCCAAGCATATGTACCGTGACGGTCATGGCACGCGTGCAGTTCCTTGACGACCGTTTCGTGATCCGCAACGAGGGCCTTCGCAGGTTGCTTACCGTTGTCGGGACCATCTCGGTGCGCTACGAGGCAGTGAGCTCGGTGGAGGTCGGCCTCGACGAGGTGCCGCCGTGGTTCACCTGGCGGATCGGCTTCAACCTCGGGGTTGGGTCACGGCGCGCCGGCATCTTCTGGTGGCGCGGCGAGAAATGGTTCATGGACGTGACGGATCCGGCACGCACGCTGGTGGTGCACCTGAAGCCGGGCGCCGGCTACGACGCCGTCGCTGTCACCGTTGAGAACCCGCAGACGATTGCGACCGAGATTCGTTCGCGGGCGGGCCTCGGCGACGCGATGGTCGACTGACGAACTCCGCGGCGACGGCCAGGTCGCGAACGAACTCTCCGAATGCCTGCTTGCGGCCCTCATCCTCGCTCCGCAGGATCGACGAGGGATGAACGGTGGCCACCGTCGGGATGCCGTTCGGCCCCTCCAGTACGACGCCACGCTGACGCGTGACGCGAAAGCTCGAGCCGAGCACGGATTTGGCGGCCGTCGCGCCGAGCAGCACCAGGATCTGGGGCGTGATCGCGTCGAGCTCGGCAGCGAACCACGGCTTGCACGCCACGATCTCGATCCGATTCGGCGCCTTGTGAATCCGCCGCTTGCCGCGAGCCTCCCACTTGAAGTGCTTCACGACGTTGGTCGCATAGACCTGCTCGCGAGCGATCCCCACACGGTCGAACGCGCGCCAAAGGACGCCGCCGGCGGGGCCCACGAACGGCCGCCCCTGTTTGTCCTCCTGGTCGCCGGGCTGCTCGCCGGCGACCATCACGTCGGCATCCGGCGGGCCTTCGCCGAACACCGTCTGCGTCGCGTTCTTCCAGAGCTCGCAGCCCCGGCATTCGGCGGCCGCACGGCGCAGAGCGTCGAGGTCACGTGTGTCCGGCACGAACGGCGCGGCTGACATCCCCATGATGGGGCCTTACCCGATCGCGTAGCCTGGTAGTCCAGTGGACGAAACCGGATTCGTACCCGTCACCGGGGGCAACGTTTGGTACCGCCGCCTTGGGCGCGGCAACGCGACCCCGATCCTGTTGCTGCACGGCGGCCCGGGCGCGGCGCATGACTATCTGGAGCCGCTCGCCGAGCGCTTGGCTGAGCATCGCACCGTCGTCGTTTACGACCAGCTCGGTTGCGGGCGGTCGGATGCACCCGACAACGACGCACTGTGGACGGTGGATCGCTCCGTCGCAGAGGTCGACCAGGTGCGCACGGCGCTCGGCCTCGACCGCTGCCACCTGCTCGGGCAGTCATGGGGTGGATGGCTCGCCGTGGACTACATGGTGCGCGAGCCGGAGGGGATCGTCGGGCTCATTCTTGCCAGTACGTCGGCGAGCATTCCGCAGTTCATGGCCGAGGCGCGCACGCTGATCGAGCAGCTCCCCGAGCCTCACAGCTCCACGCTGATCACGTTGGGGGACCGCGGCGAATATGACCACCCCGACTACCAGGCCGCCGTGGAGGTGTTCTACCGGCGCCACCTCTGCCGGGCCGATCCATGGCCGGAGGCGCTGATGCGCAGCGTCACGCAGATGGATGGCAACCGGGTCTACCTGGTCATGAACGGGCCGACGGAGTTCGACGTCATCGGCCGGCTTCGCGAATGGGATCGCACCGCCGAGCTCGGCCGGATCGGCGTCCCCACGCTGATCACCTGCGGCCGCTATGACGAGCTGACGCCCGCCTGCTCCCAGACGCTGCTCGACGGGATCCCCGACGCGCGGCTCGAGATTTTCGAGGAGAGCGCCCATGTCGCCCACCTGGAGGAGGGCGGGCGGTACGCTGACGTTGTCGAGGCCTTTCTGGAGGACGTGGAGGCTGAGTGACGACGGTTGTTCTCGTTCACGGATCCAGGAGGCACGGATGACGCCGGGTGAAGCGATTCAGCGGGTGTTTCAGGGGTGGGAGCAGTCAGACGCGGCGTCGGTCAGCGCGCTCTTCGGCGCGGAGGGACGGTATGAGGATCCGCTCTTTCCCGAGGCGGCTGTCGGTCCCAAGGCTATCCGTGAAGCCATCGCACCCGCCATGGACGACATCACGGACCTGCGAATCACCATCCTCCGTCAGGTCGAGAACGACAACGTCGGCATTGTCGAGGCGGAGTTCCGGTGTGCCCTCGCGAGCGGCGAGGGGCGGCTCGACTTCGACTTCGCAATGATCGTGGAGATGGAGGACGGCCACATCACCCGGCTTGCGGAGTACTTCGACACGCGCCCGCTCGTATGACCGAGGCGGCGTCGACGTACGCCGGACAGCCGCTGCACTACACGGTTCGCCGCTCGCCGTACTTCGCGCGGACGCTCGCGCTGGGCGCCGTCGAGTTCATGGTCTACAACCACATGTACATGCCGCTCGACTACGGGCGTGATCCGCGCGAGGACTACGACGCCCTGATCGAGCGGGTGACGCTGTGGGACGTCGGCGCGGAGCGCCAAACAGAGCTGCGCGGACCGGATGCGGTCAGGCTCGCGGACTGGCTCGCCCCTCGTAACCTGCTCGACCTGCCGGTGGGTGGCTGCAGGTTCTGCCCGGTGTGCGACCACAACGGCCAGATCATGGCCGACTGCGTGGTGCTTCGCCCCCAGAAGGACGTCGTCTGGTTCTCCCACGGCGACGTCGACTACGAGCTCTGGGCGCACGGGCTGGCACTGGCCGGCGGCTACGACGCCGAAGTTCGGGAGGCCGAGGTGTCTCCCATGCAACTCCAGGGGCCCAGGGCGCTCGATGTCCTCGACCCGCTCTGCAAGCACAACCTGACCACGCTCGGACGGTTCAGGTGCGTGACGACTCGTGTGGCAGGGGTACCTGCCGTGGTGTCGGCGACGGGCTGGAGCCGCGAAGCCGGCTTCGAGGTGTACCCGCTGGGAGACGAGCTAGCGGTGGAGATCTGGGACGCTGTCGTCGACGCGGGGTCGGCCCATGGGCTTCTGGTCACGGGCCCGAACGTGACCCGCGCCGTCGAGCAGGGCATCACGGACACGCAGTACCGCGTGAACTCGGGCATGAACCCGTTCGAGGCCGGTTTGGGGGAGCTGGTCGACCTCGACGGTGCGCCATTCGTCGGCCGCGACGCGTTGCTTCGCGTACGCGATGAAGGCCCTCGCCGCCTGACGATCGGGCTTGTCGCCGAAGGTGAGCCGGCGCCCTGGTTGGACGACTTCTGGCCCGTGCTCGACGAGGGCGGGCGCCAAGTGGGCGTCGCTCGCTGGGCGGTGTGGTCATACGCGCTCGAATGCTCCATCGCAATTGCCCTGGTCGACGCCTCCGCCGCCGACGGCGACCGGTTCGTCCTGCGGGCGCCCGACCACGACCGCTCGGCCCGCAAGCATCCGATTCCGTTCGTGGAATGACGAGCCGTCGGCTCGTGCCACACTCCGTGGCGTGGCCGACAGCCGATTCGAGCAGGTTGCGGAGCATGTCGACCGGTACACGCCGGACGACCGCACCGACCGCCCTGCTCTTGGTGCGATTCACGGCAGCGACGCGACGCTGGTCGTCGAAGCGGGAGCCTCGGTCGCCCACCTGAGTGGGTTCCTCGGCGAGCTGACCGCTCGGGGCCGGCCGCCGGTCGCGGCCATTGTGCTCACCCACTGGCACTGGGATCACAGCTTCGGAGCCGCGGCGACCGATGTTCCGGTGATCGCGCACCGCGACACCGCGGCCGAGCTCGCCGTCCAGGCGGGGTACGACTGGTCGGACGAGGCCCTCGACGAGCGAGTGTGCAATGGCCTCGAGATCCCGTTCTGCGCCGAGATGATCAAGCGCGAGATGCCCGATCGGTCGGCCCTCCGTGTCGTCGTCCCCACCGAGACCTTCGACTCCCGGCGGATCGTCGACCTCGGTGGAACCAGCGCCGTGATCGCCCACGTCGGTGGCGACCATTCGGCGGACTCGTGCGTGGTGCACGTCCCGGGTGACGACGTCCTGTTCGTCGGCGATTGCCTCTACCAGCGGCTTCACGCACCGAAGCCGCTGCTCACCGTGTCAGGCGTCCGCGCGTTGCTCGTTGCCTTGTCGGAGTTCCCCGTAGCGATGGCTGTCGACGGCCACGGCGATGAGGTTCTCGACTCCGCAGGCTACGCGGCGTGGCTGGACGAGCTGCGACGCGCGGCCGACCTCGTGGAGGCCCGCGGCGCGGCTGCGCTCGCGGAGGCCGCCGGCGACGAGGAGGTTCAGGAGCTGGTGTCGCTGCTGCTCGTCGGCGAATCCGGGGTTTCGCCACGGCCATCCGGGTAGTCCCCGGTGGCCATGAAGAGCGAGGAGGCAGTGGCGATGAAGTACACGGAGATGATTCAGGCGCTTCAGCGGCGGGCGGGCATCGAGGACCGCTACGAGGCGGAGCGCACGCTCGACGCGGTGTTGCGGGCCCTGAGCGACAGACTCACCGGCGATGAGGCGGACGACCTGCTGGCGCAGCTCCCGTCCCAGCTCCAGGAGACGATCCCCGTTACGCGAGCGGCCATGCCGATGACGCCCGAGGAGTTCGTCAAGCGCGTGTCGCGTGAGCTGCAGGTCACGGACGACGAGGCGCGTGAGCGGATCAGGGCTGTGTTCGGCGTGCTGCGACAGGCCGTCACGCGCGGCGAGTTCGAGGACGTGATGGCGCAGCTCGACCCGGAATTCGCAGATCTGATCGCGTAGCGCTGTCGCGTTTTCGAATCTGATTACACACGGGTGCCCAATGGACTAGGACCAATGTCTCATTGCGTCCTGGACCACACCTCATGGACTCTGGGGCTCGACAAACAACGAGTCCCCCCAGGAGGACACACAAAGTGAAGCTCTCATCCAGAATGATCACGCTCATCGCCGTCATTGCAGCGGTGGCCGTGGCTGCCCCGGTGGCCATGGCAAAGGGCACCGTGACCCTGATCCCGCTGCAGGCCGGCGACGCCTACCCGAGCGCGACCGGCAAGGCGAAGTACAAGAAGGACGGATCGAACCGCGAGCTCGAGGTCGAGGTGCAGCACATCCGCTCCCTGGCCGGCAAGCGCGTGAACGTGTTCGTGAACGGCAACAAGATCGGCAGCCCGCTCGTCAACCGGTTCGGCAATGCCAACCTGAACCGCGACACGCAGCTCGGCCAGGCTGTCCCGAACATCGTGGACGGGTCGACTGTCAGGGTGAAGACCCTCGGGGGCACCCTGATCGCTTCGGGCACCTTCTAAGCCTTGAGCGCAAGGGTGGGCGGCGTTGCTCCGAGCGCCGCCCACCCGCTGGAAAACCGGGGGGCGGGCGGTGTTGCTCCGAACACCGTTCCGCCCTTCGGGCCTTTAAAGGCCTTCGGCTCGCGCCGGCGGTGACATCGCCGGCGAATCCCGCTTGAGGCGCGCGTACAGGGTGAGGCCGATCAGGCCCGCCGCGGCCGGAACGGCTCCCGCGACGAACAGCGTGACGCGGGCGCCGAACAGCGACACCATCGCCCCGCCGCAGAGCAGTGCGAAGAGTTCCGCGGCGTTCCGCACGCCGTTCCACGCCGCGAATGCACGGCCGTGCAGTCGGCTGGGCACGCGTTTCTGGAGCAGCGTCCGGATCAATACGTTCTTCAACCCATGCGCCGTGCCTCCGACCACGTAGCAGACGAGCGCGAACGGCAGTGACAGCCACAGTGTGGGCAGGCCGACACCGATGCTCTGTACGACGATGGCGATCAGTGCGCCGCCCGCCAGGGCAACAGAGAATCGCCGTGCCAGGAGCAAGCCGCCGATTGCCATGCCGAGCGCCCACGACGTGTAGAGCGCGCCGAATCCGGTGTCGCTGGTATGCAAAACGTCCTTGGCGAAGAACACCTCTGCCGTGATGGACGCGGTCATGAACAGCAGCGATGCGAACCCGACGGCGATGACCAGGCCGGTTACGCGGTCGGCGAACAGCACGACGATGCCCTCGTACCAACGATCCTTGCGGTCGCCTTGCTCGGCGGCTGCAGCTGCCACCTGCACGTAGCGGGGGCGAAGCAGGAATGCGGCAAGTGCAACGAGCACGAACGTGGCTGCATCGATCAGGAGCGCCAGCCTGGTGCCGCCCGCTGCTGCGAGCGCCCCTCCGGCGACCGGCCCCAGCGTGAAGCCGGCGGCGCGCGCGGTCTCGATCCAGCCATTCAGCTGCGGGAGGCGTTCCGGGCTCGTGATCGCCGGTGCCAGGGTGAACTCGGCGGGCGAGGACACGGCGATGCCGATCCCGAGCAGTGTGACCAGCGCAAGGATGCCGACATTCGAGTCGACAAATGCGAGCACCGCCACGACGGCGGCCTGTGCCAGTGAGACCGATGCCAGCAGGCGCCGCCGGTCGACCCTGTCGACCAGCAGCCCAGCCGGCGCGGCGAGGATGACGGAAGGAGCCCACAGCGCCATGAACAGCAGCGCGACCTGCAACCCCGAACCGGTCATCGACTGGAGCATGAGCAGCAGCGGCGTGATCGCCAGCCAGTCGCCAAGCGAGGAGATCCCGACCGCGCCCACCAGGAGCGCGGCGTCGCGCTCCCGGTGCAGCGGCGCCCCCATCGGAGCGAGTTTACCGGGCGCTCTCAGCAGAGCATGCGAGCGGGGGAGGGGCCGCGTTGCGCAAAAGCCATGGACAAGCAGACTCGCGTAGCAGGATTGAAATGTCCGGGGAAGGTGTCAGACACCTCCGGTCGGGCTTTCGCCGTGCTTGCCGGTGTTTTTGGTGTGGTTGAGCGGCATCTGCGTGCGAGGGTGGTGTGCAGAGACGGGAAACGCTCACGAGGAGATTGACGAGATCGGCGCGAGGCTGTGCGGAAGCGGGGAGTGCCGTGACGGTTTCGCCCTCTGAACAGCCCGACGCGCAAGCTATGTTCGGCGGCCGGCGATGCGACGGCGGGCTTCGCGGAGGAAGGCGTCGGGGTCGGCGCCTGCGAGGATCTGGTAGTAGGAAAGCAATGCGCCCGTGAAGTGGGCGTCGTCGAAGAAATCGTCGACGCGCCCCGCCCATGGCGCCGCATAGAGGTAGGGCTCCGAGTGGGACGCGTCGCCGGGGGATCCGCCGTAGGTGGCGCGGTGGCCGATGCTGTCGTCGCCCATGTCGATCGCCGCGTCAAAGTGCTCGGGCCACAGTCTCACCGCAGACACCTCGTCGGTGGACGTCGCCTCGGCCCTGAGCGGCTCGAGGACGTCGGTCGTGAACCGGAACCAGGCGGCCAGGTCTTCAGCGGAGTGCCCGTCGACGGCCAAGGGATCGTCGAGGTCACCGTGCGGAGGCACGTCGAACAACTCCTGCTGGCGGACGTCGGGCTCGATCCCGGCGAACGCCGCCATCTCATTGAGGGTGGTGATGGCCGCGCGCTTCGACGTGTTGCCGCGCTCCACGACGAGGTGGGTCCCGTCAACGCGGATCTGGCCGTCCGGCAGAGCGGCCGTGCCGAAGCCGCCGGGCGTCGCCTCGAGGATGATCTCGCCGTTCACGAGTCGCTGCGCGGGGGAGATCACGTAGACCGCGAGGCGGTGAAGCGCGTCGCAGGTCGCACCAAAGTCAGCGGAAAGCGGTCTCATGTCTGTTCATGCCGGCACCTCGCGGACGTTACACTCGTGCGGCGCATGAGGGAGCCCACGTCGCCGACCGGTTGAGCCAGCAGCCTCGGAGTACCGAGTGATCGACCCGTTCGCGGTCGCGCTTCCTGTTCGCATCCGCTTTGGTGAGGGGGCCATCGAGGAGCTCCCGGCCATCGTCGGCGGCCGCAGGGCGCTCGTCATCATCGAGCGGCCGGTGGCCTCGAACCCCGACGTGGTGCGAGCGATCCGGGGCTTCGAGGTCCGTGAGAAGCCACCGGGCGAGCCCACCTACAGCGCTGTGGCGCAGGCCGCCGCAGACCTCGAAGCATCCAACCCCGAGGTCCTGGTTGCGATCGGTGGCGGGTCGGCCATCGACCTCGCGAAGGCGGCGCGCCTCGTCGCCGGCCACGGCGACAGCCTGGAGCGGTTCGTCGCGGGTGGCCTCTCGATCGGCCCCCCGTCGATCGACCTCGTCGCCGTGCCGACGACGAGCGGCACCGGGAGCGAGGTTTCGGGCGGAACCGTCGTCGTCGACCCGGTGGCAGGCCGCAAGCTCGGTGTGGCGCACCCGCTGTTGCGGGCGCAGCACGCGCTGGTCGATCCGCTCCTGACACTCGAGCTTCCGTCCGACATGACGGCCTACACGGGAATCGACGCGCTGGCGCAGGCGATCGGCGGCATCATCGTCACCAACGCAAACCCGCTCTCTGTCGCGATCGGCCTCGAGAGCTGCAGGCGGATCGCCGCAGGCCTGGAGACAGCCGTCAGCGACGGAGGCAACCGCTCTGCCCGCGGTGACACCAGCCTCGGGAGCCTGCTTGCCGGCATGTCGATGAACCTCTCCGACACCGGGGCAGACCATGCGCTCGGACACTCGCTCGGCTCCACGTACGGGCTCCCGCACGGGCTCACCGTCGGCCTGATGCTCGCCGAAGCGCTTGACGTCAGCCGCTCGGCCTGTGCCCCTCAGCTGGAGCGCGTCGCCGACGCCCTGGACGAGCCGGACGACGGAACGCGTGACGGCTCCCGCGCCGTGCGAGCCGTGCGGTCGCTGCTGAAACGGGTCGGCTTCCCGACGCTCCGCGACGTCGGGGTCGGCGAGGAGCGGCTCGACCGGCTCGTCGAGCTCGCGCTGGCCGACTACTGCCTCAGTGTCGACCCCAAGCAGTGGCACGAGGGCGACGTGCGCTCGGCCTACCGGGCGGCGCTGGCGCTCGAAGCCCGCTGACCCTGTTCCCGCGCTCTCACAGCTCGACCTCGATCTTGCCGTCCTCGACCCGCACCGGATAGATCTCGAGCGACTCGATGGCCGGGCCGACGAGGGCCTCGCCGGTGCGGATGTCGAAGATGGCGCCGTGGCAGTAGCACTCCACCTGCCGGTCGATCAGGATGCCCTGCGAGAGCGGGCACTCCTCGTGGGTGCACCAGCCCTGGAACGCGTACAGCTCACCGTCGACGCGGGCGACCACGACCGGCTCGCCGCGATCGTTGTGCTCCAGCATCTCGCCCTCGCCGAGCTCGTCGGCGTCGCCGACGGTGATCCACACGCCCACCGCTCAGTCCCACCTCGCGTGCAGCGCGAGCGGCGCACGGAACTCCCAGCCGCTGAACCCGACGCCGTGGTCAGGGTCGAGGCGCAGCTCCGGGAGCTCGTCCAGCAACAGCTGCAACGGCAGGCTGACCTCCAGGCGGGCGAACGGCGCACCGGCGCAGTGATGCGGCCCCAGGCCGAAGGCGGCATGGGCGCCGCGCCGGCGGATGTCGAAACGCTCGGGATCCTCCCAGTGACGCTCGTCTCGGTTGGCCGACGAGAGCACGGCGGCGATGGCCGTGCCCGCCTCGAGGTCGACACCCGCGATCGTGGCCGGTGCGGTGAGCTGCCGGGTCTGCGTCCCGACCGGCGAGAGCCAGCGCAGCGACTCCTCGATCGCCCCGCGCACGAGCCCCTGATCGGCCCGCACATCGGCGAGCGCCTCGGGATGGGTCGACAAGGCGTAGAGCGCGATGCCAAGTCCGTGCCCCGGCTCCTGCATCCCGCCGAGCAGGATCAGCTTCAGGTTGGCCAGCACCTCGGCGCGCGACAGCTTCCCACCGGGTGGCTCCAGGTGGAGCATGTCCGACAACACGCTGCCTTTCGGCTCCACCTCCAGCCGGTCGAGGATCGGCCCCACGACCTGATCGACCTCGGCGCTCGTCGCGTCGGCGACCCGCTGCTTCTCGGGGTCGCCCTCGAAGTTCGCGCCGCCCAGGGCGAGATCGCCGAACCACCGGCGAAGCGTCTCGGCATCGACGCCTTCGAGGCCCATCACCGCGCCCAGCGAGAGCACCGACACGGGCTCGCAGTACTCCGCCATCAGTTCGCCGTGGCCGCGGTCGCGCATCGCCGCCAGGTGGCGCTCGGCGATGGGGCCGATCACGGCATGTCCCATCTCGGCTGCCCGCTTGGGGCGCATCGACGGGTCGAGCACGGCCCGCAGGCGCTTATGACGCTCGCCGTCCACCGTCAGCACGTTCTGGCCGAGCGTGCGCGTCAGCGGGGACGAGTCGACGTCGGCGGTGAAGGTCTCCGGGTGGGTCGCGATGTGCTGGACGTCGTCCCACCGGGTGATCAGCGTCAGTTCCACCGCGGGCACGTGGCAGACCGGAGCCTCGTCGCGCAGCCGCCGGTAGATCGGATACGGATCGCGCTCGAGATCCTCGACCGTGATCGACTCGGCGAATGCGGGTGCGGTGCTCATCGGGTCACAGGTGGTGCGTGTACTCGTTGAACTCCCAGTCGGTGACGTACTTGTTCGCGCGGTCGAGCTCGGCGCCCTTGATCGTCAGGAAGGTCGCAACCAGCTCCTCGCCCATGGCGTCCTTGATCAGGTCGTCCGCATCCAGCGCGGCGAGTGCCGCCTCGAACGTGCGCGGCAGCGGCGTCATGTCCTCCGCCTCGGGTTGCTCGTAGATCAGCCCTTCCACCGGCGCCGGCGGCTCCAGCTTGCGGTTGATGCCGTCCAGGCCCGCGAAGAGCGCCGCGGCCGACGCGAGGTAGGCGTTTGCTGCGCCGTCGCCCAGGCGAAGCTCGACCCGCGTGGCACCGCCGCGCTCGCGCGGCACGCGTGCCAGGCACAGGCGGTTGTCGTGTCCCCAGCTGACCAGGGTCGGCACCAGCGCCTCCTCGTGGATTCGCCGGTAGGCGTTCGTTGTCGGGTTGAAGAACGCCATCAGCGCCGGGCCATGCTCGAGCAGTCCGGCCAGGAAATGGTGCGCCTCCTTCGACAGGCCCTCGTCGAGGTCGCCGTTCAGGAGGTTGTTGCCCTCGTCGTCGGACAGCGACAGATGGAGATGGAAGCCGGATCCCTCGTCGTCGTTCCACGGCTTTCCGATGAAGGTGGCCAGCAGCCCCTCGGCGGCGGCCATCTCCTTGACGGCGTCCTTGAACCGGAACGCGCGGTCGGCGGCGTCGAGGGCCTCGGAGTGGCGGAGGTTGATCTCGTACTGTGAGCGGCCGAACTCGTGGTTCGCGGCGAACGCCTGCAGATCGAGGTCGGCGCAGGCGTGCATCATCCGGCGCAGCACCCCGCGCGGGTCGGCGACCGTGCCGACGGTGTAGACATGGCTGGGGTTGTCGACGTAGCGCCGGTAGCCGTTCGGAGCCGTGGAATCCGGCTCGCACAGGTAGAACTCGAGCTCCGGGCCGAGCACCGGCGTCATGCCATGCTCCCCATAGCCCTCGATCGCGCGCTTCAAGCAGGCGCGCGAGTCGACGCCGAACGGCGTGCCGTCCATGCGCTCCAGGTCGGCTAGGAGGGAGGCGACCTCCGGGTCCCAGGGGAGCCGGCGCAGCGTCGCGAGGTCAGGGCGGGCACGGATGTCCTGGAAGCCATGCTCGGGGCCGGCGACGACGTTGTGCATCAGGTCGACCGTCATGATCGCCTCGCAGTGGGCGGCTCCCTCGTCGACCAGCTGCTCGAAGAACGAGGCTGGAAACTCCTTGCCCCGGGCGATCCCGTGCAGGTCGGCATAGCTCATTCGCACCGTCGTGACGCCCTGCTTGACGAGGTCGGCCAGCTTCGTGTCGCTCATCCCTGCTCGACTCCTTTTTGGGTTGCGGAGGATCCTACGCTTGCGTGACGCGGACTGGCATGGCCTTGTACGCGTTCGTGAAGTTCGACTGGACGCGACGTGCCGGCCCGGTCAACTCGATCGACGCCAGTCGCGGCAACAGCTCCTCGAACATGATTCGCGTCTCCAGCTTCGCCAGGTGCGCCCCGAGGCAGAAGTGGGGGCCGCCGCGCCCGAACGTGACGTGGTTGTTGGGCTTGCGGGTGATGTCGAACGTCTGGGGGTCGGGAAACTGCTCCTCGTCGTAGTTACCCGAGATCAGCCAGGTGACGACCTTGTCGCCGGCCTTCATCGGCACGCCGCGAAGCTCCACGTCCACCGTTGCTGTGCGGCGGAAGTGGATCACCGGCGATGACCAGCGCATGATCTCCTCGACCGCTGTGCCCATCACGGACGCGTCCTCGCGTAGGCGCTCCATGGCCTGCGGATGCTCGATCAGCGCGAGCATCCCGTGGGCGATCGACTGGCGCGTCGTCTCGTTCCCGGCCACCACCAGCAACAGGAACATCGTGTCGAACTCGCGCTCGGTCAGCACTCTGCCGTCCTCGTCCTCCCACGTGACGAGTTTCGAGACGAGGTCGTCCTGCGGGTTGCGGCGGCGCTCGGCCGCGAGGCGGTGTCCGTACTCGAACACCTCCATCGCCGCCGGGCTGCGAAACGGATAGAGGCGGTACTCGGCGCTCTCAGGACTGGCGGGGTGCACGCCGCCCGAGTCCGGATCGGTGTTGCCGATCATCTTGTCGCCCCAGTCGATCAGCTGCTCGTCGTGTTCGAGCGGCACGCCGAGAATGCGGCACAGCACCTGGATCGGGAGCTGCTTCGCGACCTCCTCGACGAAGTCGAACTCGCCCTTGCGGAGTGCGTCGTCCAGGATCTGGCGCGTCAGCTCGCGAAGCAGCTCCTCGTAGGCGGCGACGGCGCGAGGCGTGAAGCCCTTGTTGACGATGGCCCGCAGGCCGGTGTGCTCGGGCGGGTCGGTGTCGAGCATCGACTGGCGGGCCTCCAGCTGATCCGGGTCGAGGTCCTCCAGCGCCGTCGCACCCGTCTCCGACGAGAACGTGCGCCAGTCCTTCAACACGGTGACGATGTCCTCGTACTTGGTGATCGACCAGAAGCCCTTGCCGTACTCCCAGTCGTACCAGTGCACCGGGGCCTCGCGGCGCAACAGCTCGAAGGTCTCGTGCGGGACGCGGTCTGCGAAGGCGTCGTTGTCGAGGTGGACGTCGTCCAGCGTGGTGGTGCTCATTCCGTCGTCCCCTCCAGGATCTGCAGCGTCTTCAGGTCGGAGTAGAAGTCGAGCGCGTAGTCGCCACCCTCACGGCCGATCCCCGAGATCCCGACACCGCCGAACGGCGCCGTCAGGTCGCGGATCAGGAAGGTGTTCACCCAGACCGTGCCAGCCCGCACCGCGCGTCCGACGCGCTCCCCCCGCTCCTCGGAGCCGGTGTAGATGATGGCCGAGAGGCCGTACTTCGTCGAGTTCGCGAGCTCGACCGCCTCCGCCTCGTCGCGGAAGGTCTGGAAGGTCAGCACCGGCCCGAACACCTCTCGCTGCACGACTTCGGAGTCGTTCGAGCGCGGCTCGATAAGCGTCGGTTCGTACCACAGCCCGCCAATGTCGGCCCGGCGCCCGCCGCGGACGATGCGGTCGCCGTTCTCGCGCGCCCGCTCGACAAAACCCTCCACCCGCGCCAGGTGGTCGGGGTGGATCAGCGGCGAGATGGTGGTCGAGTCGTCCCGTGGATCCCCGAGCACCTGGGCGTCGACCCCCGCGTGGAACCGCTCCAGGAACGCATCCCGTACCGACTCCTCCACCAGCAGGCGGGTGCCGGCAAGGCACACCTGCCCCGCGTCGTCGTACTGGCCCGCCGCCTTGGCCGCCGCGGCGTCGAGGTCTGCGTCGGCGAAGACGATCAGCGGCCCCTTCCCACCCAGCTCGGCGGTGAACGGGACGATGTTCTGCGCTGCGGCGACGCCGATCAGGCGCCCGGTCTCGGGCGAGCCGGTGAAGCTGATCCGGCGCAGGCCGTCGTTCGTGACGAGCGCGGCGCCGGCCTCCTCGCCGATGCCCTGCACGACGTTGAAGGCACCCGGCGGGAAGCCCGCCTCGGTGACCAGGTCTGCCAGCAGCGAGCACGAGAGCGGAGCCCACTCGGGTGGCTTCAGCACGACGGTGCATCCGGCTGCGAGCCCGGGCGCGGTCTTCCACGTCGACAGCATGAAGGGTGCGTTCCAGGGGGTGATCACCGCGGCTGGTCCGCTTGGCATGCGGATGACGCGGTTGCGTGTGCCGTTCGACTCCCATACCCGCTCCTGGTGGCGCTCCGCCAGCTCCGCGTAGGAGCGAAAGTTCCTGGCGCCGCGCACGATCACGCGCGCCTTCAGCGAGCGTTCGAGCATGGCCATGTCGAGACACTCCACGGTGGCTATGCGGTCGATGTTCTGGTCGATCAGGTGGGCCAGCCGGCGCAGGTGCTCCGCACGCCCCGATGCGCCGAGCGCCGCCCAGTCGGGGAAGGCATCCTGAGCCGCCGAGACCGCGAGCTCGGCTTCGCGGCGCCCGCCACGGGACACCTCGGCGATCACCGACTGGTCGATCGGCGAGATCACCTCGAACCGTTCCTCGCTGGCGACGCGCTCGCCGCCGATGAAGTGGTCGGGGGAGACGTCGATGCCGGTCGCGCTCATGCGAACTCCATCAGCCCGAGATCGAGGACGCTGACACCGCCGTCGACTGGGATGGCAGCGCCGTTGATGTAGCCGGCCTCGGCCGACAGGAGCCACGCCACCAGGCCGGCGACCTCGTCGACGCTGCCCGGCCGCGGGATCGGCATCCGCTCGTGCACCAGGCTGTATGCACCTTCGCGGTCGGTGCCCCGTGCCTCGCCGAGCTCCTCCATCGCCGTGTCGCCCATATCGGTGCGGATCCAACCAGGGCACACGGCGTTGGCTCGCACGCCCCGCGGCCCGAAGTCGACCGCGATGGTCTGGATCAACATGTTGAGCGCCGCTTTTGAGACGCAGTAGGCGGCCGACGCCGGGCCCGCCCTGAGCCCGGCCAGAGACGAGATCGCCACGACGGCACCGCGCCGCTGCTCGAGGTGCGGCAGCGCAGCGCGGCAGGTCAGGAACGCGCCGGTCAGATTGCTCTGCATCACCGTCTCCCAGCCATCGGGCGTCTGCTCGGTCACGCTGCCCGAGCGTGACACGCCCGCACAGTAGACGAGCGCGTCGAGACCTCCGAGCTTCTCCACGACCTGCGCCACCGAGCGCTCGGCCTCCTGCGCGTCGCCACTGTCGGCCTGGACGGCGATGCCGCCGGTCTCGGCGGCCACCTTCTCGAGCGGCTCCGGCCGTCTGCCGCTGACCGCCACCGCATAGCCGTCGGCCGCCAGCCGTCGTGCCACGGCGGCACCGATCCCGGTGCCGCCCCCGGTCACAAGCGCGGCCTTGCGGCTCACAGCTCGCGCACCGTCTCGAGGTCTTCGACCGTGTAGGCGAACTGGAAGCGGAAACCCTTCCCGACCCGAAGCGGCGCCAGCCGGTCGTGCTCCTCACCCGGCGCGCCGAGAAGCTCGAGCGTCGCGGGCCCCTCGCGGATCTCCGAGATCGACCGATCGGTGCTTTTTGCGCGCACCAGTTCGTCGACGGCGGGGTCGTCATGCCGCCCGGCGGCAAGCCGTGGGAAGTGGCGCCGGTTCACGAGCGGCGGGTCGTTGTGCGTCGGCCCGCTCTCGCTGACCCGCTCCGGCGTGACGGAGCCGGTTGCGAGCAGCCTGCCGTGGGCCGTCAGCGTGCCGGCGAACGTCCGTCCCTCCGCTTTGCAGTCCAGGCCGAAGCTGCGCGTCATGTGGACCTCGCCGAGCTTCTTCGGGAAGCCCTGGATCCACCCGCGGATCAGCGCGAAGTCCATGTCGACCCAGATGTAGGGACACGTGGTGACGTGCTCGCCGTCCAGCATCGCGTTGGTGACGATGAAGAACTCCTTGTACTGGCCGCGCACGGGGTCGAGCAGCTCCTCGCCGGAGTCCGAGCATGACTGCCAGTCCACGAACAGGGCGGCGCAGCGGCCGGGGTCGACGTCGTACGGCTCGAGGCCCGGCGGCAAGGTGGCGGCGGCCGCGGCGGGGTCTGCCCAGTACTCGATGACCAAGAAGTCGCCGACGTAGTGCCAGGGTGGGGCTGGGATGATCGACGCGGTCGCGCCCGGCGACAGTGGCAGGCTGTATCCGCTCGGCCGTTCGCTCATCAGTCGGCCAGGAACTGTTCGACCAGCGACTCGGGGAAGCTCTTGTCGGCGATCTTGTACGCGAGAGCTGTCATGCGGTACGAGTCTGACAGGTAGAAGCGCTCGTAGAGCTCGCCGCGGCCGCCGAGGTCGCTGCCGATGTAGTCCCACGCGAGCCTGAAGAGGCGGATCCGGCGCTCGGCGTCGGCGCCCGCCGCCTGGTAGTACTTGTCGATCAGCTCGCGCAGCGGGCCCTCCATGTCGGCCTCGGACGGCGTGCACATGTAGCCGCCGCCGCCGATCAGCTGCAGCAGCTCGTTGACGTAGGGGAGCCACTTCGGCATCTCGCCGCGCAGGGCCAGGAACGGCCGGTCGTCGGGATACCAGACGCCACCCTCGTCGAGGAAGGATCCCGCCTCCGCTGCGACCAGCGCCGACCGTGTCAGCTCGACCATGTTCCAGATCTGCCCGAGCTTCTCCTGGATGTGGTCGAACCGCACGACCCCGGTGGTGTTCGCCAGCAGGTGGCCCAGCCCGAACGCGAAGGAGAGCTTGACGTACGCGCGGGTGAAGGCCTGGTGCATGATGTGGCCGCGCCAGCCGGTGTCAGTGATCACCTCCGAGTAGCCCTCGGTGTCGCCGACCAGGAACACGCGGCCGTGCGGCACGACGACGTCGTCGAAGATGGCAACGGCGTCCATCTCGTCGAAGCGCGACGACAGCGGGTAGTCAAAGCGCGACCGCTGCTTGGAGTAGCTGTCGCGGCAGATGAACTTGAGGCCGGGAGTCGCCATCGGGATCGCGAACGACAGCGCGTAGTCGCCGTCCTGCGGGCGGATGTCGGAGCCGGGGTAGATCGTCAGCTCGTCGGCGTACGGCGCCAGGGTCGCCAGCATTCGCGCGCCGCGAACGACGATCCCCTCGCTGGTCTCGCCGACCTTGTGCAGCGCCACCTCGCCCATCGCCTGCTCGGCCTCCGGCTTCGACCGGTCGACCTGCGGGTTCATGATGGAGTGGGTGGTGGAGAGGTCGCGATCGCGCATCTCCTTCTGGTACGCCACGATGTTGGCCGCGCCCTGATCGTTGCCACGCCGGGCCCAGACGTCGGGGCGGCCGGCGAAGCAGGCGAACGTCACATTCAGGTAGTCGGGTGTGCGGCCCATCATCCCGGCGCTGACCGAGGCGGTGAGCTCGATGGCGCGCCGGCGCCGCTCGAGATCCTCCTTCGAGCGGGGGATCAGGTGCGTGACATTGACGAGGCGGCCGTCGTCGGGCGACGGCGCCAGCATCTCGTCGGCGTGCTCGTGCTGCAGGTCGAAGACCCGCGCCATCGACTCGGCCGCCGCACTCAGGTCGGGGTGGTCGAGTGGGTGCGTGATCTTCTCGCCGTTCAGCCAGATCTCGCGCGCGTCGCCGCGCAGCCCGTCGAGGAACTGCTCCCCGGTGCGCGCGGCGACCGTCTTTTCGGTGGTTGCCATCAGGTACGTGCCTCCTGGATCGAATCGGCGCTCGCGACGGGCGGGAGCTTCTCTCCCTTCATCTCGAGGCTCTCGCGCTCGTAGCGCACGGCCTCGTCGTCGAAGCGGAAGTACGAGCGGGGCGGCAGCGGCCCCCAGGTGTTGGACGAATGGCGGTCGTCCGGCCAGTCTCGGGGCTGGTGGTCCGGCTCCAGCTGTTCCATGTCGCAATACAGCTCGACGAACATCGGCTCCTCGGTGATGCGCACGTACCCGCACAGGTTCTGCCCCAGCCCATGGCGGAGCGGCCCCCAGCCGAGCCATCGGCCGTGCTGGGCGAGGTGGTCGAACGCCACTCGGAGCGTGCCCCAGTCGACCATGTCGAGCGCCAGGTGGTGAAAGTGCGGTGCACCCTGGTTGACGAGCGCCATCACGTGGTGGTCGGAGTTGATGTGGAACCAGATTCCGCCGTCTTCGAGCCGGTCGGAGACCCGCATGCCGAGGACGCCTGTGTAGAACGCGGTCTGCTCCTCCATCTGCCCGGTGAGGAAGTTGACGTGGCCGAGCTTTCGAGGGCGGAAGCCGGGCAGCTCCGCATCGGTGCGGGCCACGTCGGGCCTGCGGTCGTCGGGCTCGCTGAACGGCATCAGCTGGATGCCGTTGCCGTCGGCATCGGCCACGAACAGCGCGCCGTCACGCTCGTCGTACGACACGCCGTGGCGGTCGAGATGAGCCGCCGCGTCCGCGACGGTGACGTCGCGGCCAAGCTCCCACCCGGTGTGGTCGTGCCCCGGCTCGCCGTCCTCCACAAGCTCGAGCGCGTAGGGCTCGTATCCGCAGCGCAGGAACGCGCGGTCACCGGTCCTCGTCACCGGCGTCAGCCCGAACTGCATGCTCCAGCGGACGATCGCCTCGTCCAGGTCGGCCACGCGCAGGCAGACGTGGTCGATGCGGCGGATCGCGATCACGAGACGCCCTCCTTCACCACGCGCTCGGCCTCGTCCTCGGGGATGGCGAGCGCGACGTGCAGCGTGTTCGCCGACACGGCGGGCTGCTCGCCGGGGCCGGAGAGGTCGACGTCCCATTCGACGACGGTGTTGCGCAGCCGCCCAAGCCCGGTGGCCTCGACTTCCACGACATCGCCGGGCTCCATCGGCCGCGAGTGAGCCGGCGTGCCGGAGAGGACGACGTCGCCCGGCTCGAGGGTGATCAACCGGCAGAGGTCGGCGAGCAGGTAGCTGATCGGCCAGATCAGATCACCGGATCCACCCTCCTGCACCACCTCGCCGTTCAGGTAGGTGCGGATCTCGAAGTCGGTGGGGTCGAACTCGGATGCCGGTACGAGCTCCGGCCCGATCGGGCAGAAACCGTCCTGGCCCTTCACCCGCAGCATCGACCCGCGGTCGGCGTGGCGGAAATCGTGGAGCCCGACGTCATTTGCCACCGCGTAGCCTGCAACGTGGTTCAGCACCTCGTCCTGCGGCACGCCGTGCATGGTGCGCCCGATCACGACGGCGACCTCGCCCTCGTAGTTCAGGAAGCGCGCGCCCTTCGGCCTTCGCAGCACGCCGAGGTGGCCGTTCAGCGTGGTGGGGGGCTTCATGAAGTACGACGGCTCCGGCGGCGTCCGCGCGGCGTACTCCTCGACGCGGCTGCGGTAGGTCAGGTGGGTTGCGATGATCTTGGAGGGCTCCACTGGCGCCAGATAGCCGGCGCTGCCGGCCGCGATGCGATCGCTGCTGTCAAGGACGATCTCGTCGCCGGCCAGCCGGCCCCAGCGGGCGGCCCCGTCGATGCTCACCCGGACGCGTCGTTCCGACACGATTGGATACAATATGCGCTTTGGTACGGCCGGTCAAGTTCGCAGGCCGACTGATTCCCTCCGGCCGTGACATGGGCAACACTGCACCGATGCCGGGCGGGAAGACAGGCACCGGAGCGCTGCCGCCGCGCTATGTGGACGGGCGGCACATCGGGCGCGGGGGGATGGGCGAGATCCTGCTGGTGCAGGACCGTGAGCTCAACCGACCGGTTGTCATCAAGCTGCTCGGCGACCAATACACACTCGACGCCTCGCTGGTGCGCCGCTTCACCCGCGAAGCCCACGCTGCTGCCCGCCTCTCCGGCCACCCGCACGTGGTCACGATCTACGACATCGGCGAGTGGGAGGGACGGCCCTTCATCGCCATGGAGCATGTCCCGGGAGGCGACCTGCGGGAACGTCTCGACCGTGAGGCGGTCGACGTGCAGCAGGCGCTTCGCTGGCTCCGTCAGGCCGCCTCGGCGCTCGACGACGCCCACAAGTTGGGGGTCGTTCATCGCGATGTGAAGCCCGCGAACCTGCTGCTCGACGCGGGCGGCGATCTGCGCGTCGGAGACTTCGGGATCGCTCGCGTGCTGGATGAGGCGACCGCCGCCATGACCCTGCCCGGCACCATCATCGGCACCGCCGGCTATCTGTCGCCAGAACAGGCACGGGGTGATGTCGCGACCGCGGCCAGCGATCTTTACTCGCTGGGCGTCGTCGCCTTCGAGCTTCTCACCGGACGGCGCCCGTTCGAGCGCGATTCGACCGCCGATGAAATGTCGGCGCACGCGAATGAGCCGCCGCCGTCCGCACGGTCGGTCAGCCCACGCCTGCCGAAGCGCGTCGACGCGGTCTTCGAGCGTGTCCTCGCCAAGGACGCCCGCCACCGGCAGCCGAACGCCGGCGCCTTCGTCGACGAGTTGGAGTACGCCCTCACGGTGCAGCCGCAGCCGACAATCACCGCTCCGCCGCCGGCGGCTCCCGAGCGGATCGTGCCGCTGCCGGGAGACCGCTCGGGCTGGGGGTGGCCCGTGCTCGCTCTCGTGGGACTTGTCATGCTCGCGGTCGGCTTCGCCGGGGTGCGACTGGTGCTCGACCGAGGCGACGGGGCGAGCGTACAGACCGTGACGCGCAAGGTGACCACCCAGGGCACGACGCGCGTCGAGACCCAGACGGCCACCGAGCCCGCCACGTCCTCGACGCCGGCTTTGACGCCCCCGCGCGAGTCCGCCGCCACGGGGCGCAGCCTCAACGACCGGGCGTTCGCGATGATGCGGGACGGCGAGTACAACCGGGCGCTGCCGCTTCTTCGCCGCTCGGTGCGGGCGCTTCGCGGTGTCGGCTTCCCCTACGAGGCATGGGCGAACTTCAACCTCGGATACACGCTCGTCCGGCTGGGACGCTGCGGCGAAGCGCTCCCGCCGCTGTGGCGTTCCCGCAAGCTCCAGAAGCGGTCCGAGGTCAAGCAGGCGATCCGCGTCGCCCGACGTTGCGCTTGACCGGACGCGGGCTGCGCCGCGGTGGGTACAGTGTGCCGCCTATGACCGAGGAGGCCGTGATGCAGGAGACCCGTCGTGAGCGTGGGCTCGCCCGGCTCGCCCAGCTGGGCGACGAGCCTGGGGGAGCGGCGTTCATCGAGCGCATGGGAAGCCCGATGGGCGACTGGCTGGTGGACTGGGTGTTCGGCGACGTCCACAGCCGTGAGGGACTGACGGCGCGTGAGCGCGAGCTGATCATCGTGGCCGTCCTCACCGCTATCGGCAGCTCTGACCCGCAGGTCGCCGCGCACATTCGCGCGTTGCGGGCGATCGACGTGCCGTGGGAGGAGATCGAGGAGACGATCCTGCAGACGGCGCCCTACGCGGGCTTCCCGCGGGCGATCAACGCGCTCAAGGTGCTGCGGACGGAGCAGGGCCTGTGAGGGCGGTGCGGTTCCTCGACGCGGCGAACGACGTTCGTATCGGCCGCCTCGAGAGCGACGTGGTCTACGACGCGGGCCCGGCCGGTCCGAGGGGATTCGTTCCCGACGAGGAGGGCTGGCGCAAGGTGTCAGAGGCCGCCGGGCTGGCGATGCCGGTGGAGGAGGCGCGGCTGCTCCATCCGACTGTGCCCGGAAAGATCCTGGCCATCGGACTCAACTACCGCGATCACGCCGAGGAGTCGGAGCTCGAGATCCCGCCCGTGCCGGTCGTCTTCGCGAAGTGGCCGTCAGCCCTGACCGGCCATGGCCATCCGATCGTGATCCCGCTGGAGGAGACACGGCCGGACTACGAGGGCGAGGTCGCCGTCGTGCTCGGACGTACGGTCTATCGTGTCCGCGAGGACGAGGCCCGCGCCGCCGTCGGCGGCATCACGGCCCTGCACGACGTCTCCGGGCGCCGCGCGCAGCTGGAGACGCCGCTGCGCCAGTTCACGCTCGGTAAGAGCTTCGACACCTTCTCCCCGATGGGCCCCTGCGTCAGCTCGGCGGAGGGCGTCGACCTCACGAACATCGACATCGAGACCACGGTGTCCGGCGAGGTGATGCAGTCGTCGAACACCAGCAACCTGATCTTCTCGATCGTCGAGCTGATCGTCTACCTCTCGAAGGGCATGACGCTCGAGGCCGGCGACGTGATCGCGACTGGCACCCCGGGAGGAGTCGGAGACTCGCGGACGCCTCCGCGCTACCTGCGCGACGGCGACGTCGTCGACGTCAAGGTGGCAGGCGTCGGCACGTTGTCGAATCCGGTGACGCTCGAGCGAGGGTGAAAGAAGGGGGTCAGACCCCGTACTTTCATCGATGGACGATGCGGCCGGCGACCACCGTCATCAGCACGGGCACGTCAGGCAGTTCGTCGGCGTCGCAGTCGACGGGGTCCTCGGCGAACCCGGTCAGGTCGGCTCGCATGCCCGGTGCGATCCGGCCGGCGACGCCTGCCTCGTTGACCGCCCGCGCCGCTTCGGTGGTGTAGCCCTCGAGCGCTTCCAGCGCGGTCAGCCGCTGATGGGGGAGGTATGGCTCGGCGCCGCAATCGCCTGGGCGGCGACGCAGCCGCGCCCATGCCATGCCCTGCCGTGGGTCGTAGCCCGCCACCGGCCAGTCCGAGCCCAGGGCCAGCATGGCGCCCGCGCGTCGCAGGTCGCCGAGCCGGAATCCGCGCTGGGCGCGCTCCCGTCCGAGCGACCGGCTCCACGGGTCGCTCATGTCGGGGGTCATCCACTGCAGGTGGATCGCCTGCTGTGACGCGACCACGGCTTCGGTCGCGAACCGGCCGATCTGGTCGTCCTGCGCGGTCTCGATGTGCTCGACGCGGTGGGGGCCGCGCTCGACTGGCCCCGCTTCGCGATAGGCATCGAGCGCGCACCGCACGCCCCGGTCGCCGATGGCGTGCGTGATCGACGGCCAGCCCGCCTCCGCGAAGCGCTTGATCACCGAGGCATAGCGCGCCGGGTCGGGCCAGTTGGGAGCCGTCGCGCGGCCGTGGGCATCCGGGCTCTCCAGCCACGCGGTGCCTGTCTCGACGACACCGTCGATGAAGAGCTTCGCCCACCCTGAGCGCCACAGATCCCCACCCCGCGGCCCGGCCGCAATCGCCGCTTCGAGCTCCTCGTCGGACATCGTCGGCTCGACTGTGAAGGGCACGACCTGTCGCACCGTCAGGAGCCCTCGTGCCTCCAGCTCGGCGCACAGGGCCGGCGTCTCCAGGACGCCGTCCATCATGTGGACCGCCGTCAGCCCGGTGCGGTTCATTGCGGCAAGGGCCGCGGCGATGATCTGCAGCCGTTCCTCTGCCGACACCGCCGGTCGCACTCGCTCCACGAGCCCGACCGCCCCCTCGCGCAGCTCGCCCGTCGGGCGGCCCGCCTCGTCGCAGACGATCTCCGAGGCGTCGTCGAACCGGCGTGGTCCATTGATGCCGGCGGCCGCGAGAGCCGCCGGGGTTGCGATCGCCGTGTGGTAATCGAAGAAGGTGAGGAACGCCGGGGCGTCCTGGACGGCGTCCACGAACAGCTCGCCCGACGCGCGTAGTTCGTCGAAGACGCGGTACTCCAGCGAGTGGCCGGTGACCCAGGCGCCGTCGCCGCAACGGCGCCGCTCCGCTGCGAGCCGGCTTCGCACCTCGTCGACCGTCGCAGCGCCGGCCAGGTCGGCGCCGCGCGTGTCGAGCGCACCCATGAAGGGGTGCTGGTGAGCGTCGGTCAGGCCCGGGACGATGGCCATGGCACGTGCGTCGACGACCTCGGTCTCCGAGCCCCGCAGTTCCAGAGCGTCGCCGTTGTCGCCGACGGCGGCGATCACGCCGTCGCGGATCGCGACAGCCGAGGCAAATGGTCGCGCGGCGTCCAGCGTGCGAATGCGCGCGGACAGCACGATGAGATCGGCTGCACGGCTTGCCACCCTGCCATCGTAGTCGCGTCTAGGGCCGCTCGACCGGCGGCCACGCTGCGATGTGCTCGCGTGTGACCCGCTCGGCGAGGTCGCCGTCGCCGGCCTCGACCGCCGCCGTGATCTGCTCGTGCTCGTCGGCCCAGACGAGCACCCGGGACTGATCGTCGGCCTGCATCTCGTAGATCGGCACGCCGATGCGCGGCACCCACAGCATCTCGGCGAAGCGCATCAGGTGCGGGTTGCCCGATGCGGCAACGAGGGCGAGGTGGAATCCGCGGTTGACCTCGTAGCTCTCCGCGACATCGCGATGTGAGCGGCGTTGAGCCGCCACGGCGTCGTGCAATCGCTGCATGGCGTCGTCGTCCCGGCGCTCCGCCGCAAGCCGCGCAGCCCCCGGCTCGAGCGCCAAGCGGGCGTCCCAGGCATGCCGCATGTCGCCGAAATCGAGTTCCGAGACGGTGGCGCCCCGGTTGGGCGAGAGCTCCACCAAACCCTCGGATGCGAGCCGGCGAAGCGCCTCGCGCAGCGGCGTGCGCGACACGCCCAACTCGTCGGCCAGCGAGGCCTGACGGAGCCGCGTCCCTCGCTCCAGCTCGCCGCTCAGGATCCGCTCGCGAAGGGCGGCGTAGACGTGGTCGACCACGCTCTGGATGAGGAGCGGGCCGCGTGGTGTAGCTGAGGGGTCGACGCTCATGGACTTTGCATACATTACGCGGTCGCCCCCGAATGCGACACATTTCGCACGTTTGCGTCAATCGCCACTAACCGCTAGAACACATATCAGGGCACCGAACGCGACACGGAGGTGACGATGCGGGTCGGCGACATCATGCAGACGGAGCTCGTGAGTTGTGCGCCGGAGTCGACCGTCGTTGAGGCGGCGGCCCTGATGCGCGACCGGGGCGTCGGCGCATGCCTGGTGATGCAGGGCCGCGAGCTGCTCGGCATCTTCACCGAGCGCGACCTCATGCGCATGGTTGCCGATGGGGACGACTGCCGGCCGAAGAACATCGGTTCCGTCATGACCCGCAACGTGACGATGGCGCCGCCCGACGCCGACGTGATCTGGGCGGCGGACACCATGAAACGCATCCGCGCGCGTCATCTGCCCGTAGGGGAGGGTGGACAGGTCGTCGGAATGGTGTCGCTCCGCGATCTGTTCGCTGCAGCCGAAGCGGTGCTTCGACTCAATCCCGACGGCGCCGCAACCGCAAGGGAGATGTTGAAGGCGGCGCGCTGACGCGTGAAGGAGGTACCGATGCCATATCACGATCCCCATCCCAGCCGGCCGATCGTTCTTGCGCTCCTTGGGGTTCTCGCTGTGCTCCTGTGGCCTATCTGGCTGATGATCGCCGCCGCGGAGCGGGAGTTCAACGCGATGGTGCTTCTGTCAGCGCTGATACCGCTGGGGTTCACCGCCGCGGTCATCCTCGCCGCACTGGACGTGCCGGCGAAGGTGCTGCATCGCGTGGACGACCGGCTACACGCTCGTCCGCACTGACACTGCTGACAATGCAGCGGCGAACGTCTCGGCTACCTGGCCGATCTCGTCCTCGGTGATCACGTACGGCGGCGAGACCTGGAGCGAATGCCCCGCGAGCGCCCTCGTGATGACGCCGCGATCGCGGCACTCGACGACCAGCCGGTCGAGCAGGCCCGGATCAGCGGATCGTGCGTCGGGGTCGACCTCGACCGCCGCCAGGAGCCCGACGCCGCTTCGCACGTCGTGGACGAGCGGCAGGCTCGCGAGTGGGCGCATCGCGTCAGCGAGCACCGGCTCGAGCCGGAGCACGCGCTCCAGCAGCCCTTCGCGCTCGAGGATGTCGAGATTCGCGAGGCCGGCCGCGCAGGCGCTCGGGTGCCCCGAGTACGTGTAGCCGTGACGGAACATGGTGGACGGCGCCGTGTAGAACGGCTCCTGGACTCGGGTTGAGGCCAGCACCGCGCCGAGCGGCAGATACCCGGACGTGATCCCCTTCGCGCAGGTGACCATGTCCGGCGTGATCCCATACCGGTGGCACCCGAACCAGGTGCCGAGGCGCCCGAAGCCGCAGATCACCTCGTCGGCGATCAGCAGCACATCATGCGCGCGGCACAGCTCCTGCACCCGGCCCCAGTAGTCGGGAGAGGGATGGAAGATCCCGCCGGCACCGATCACCGGCTCCCCGATGAAGGCGGCGATCGTGTCGCCTCGCTCGGCGAACAGCGCCTCCAGCGCCTGAACGTCGTCGTTTCCGACCGACGCGGTGTCGTGGATCAGTTCCCCGATGCCCTCGCGGTTGGACGGGATGCCTGCGAGGCTCGTGCCGTAGGCGTTCATGCCGTGGTAGGAGCGCTCGCGGTGCACGATCGTGCGCTTCTCGGGCCGCCCCAGCGCGCTCCAGTAGCGAAGCGAAAGCTTCCCAGCGGTGTCCACGGCGTCGGATCCGCCCGTCGTGAAGAACACTGCGGCGTCCGGGATCGGCGCCACGGCGGCGACTCGGTCGGCAAGCTCGATCGCCGGGCGGTTGGCGGTCGAGCCGAACAGGTCGAAGGCCGCCAGTTCGCGCATCTGCGCGGCCGCAGCATCGGCGATCTCACCGCGGCCGTGGCCGACTGCGCTGTACCAGAGGCCCGCCCGCGCGTCGATGTATTCCTTGCCGTTGTCGTCCCAGACGCGTGCATCGCGTCCGCGGACGACCACGAACTCCGCGTCCTTGACTGTCGCCATGTCGGCGAACGGATGCCACAGCCGGCTCATCGAGCAGACGATACCAGCGCCTGGAACAGTGGTGCGCCTCCGCCTTCCGGATCCGCGTCCGGATGCCACAGCACGCCGACGCAGAATCGCAGCGCCGGATCCTCGATGCCCTCGACGATGCCATCGTGCGCGTGGGCGCTTTCGATCAGCCCGGCACCGATCCGATCTGCGCCCTGGTGGTGGTGCGAGAACACGTCCGCCCGCTCACCGAGGATCGAATGCAGCCTGGTTCCTTCGATGGTGACGACCTCGTGGCGGCCGTAGGTTGCGTCGTCCTCGCGGTGAGGCCGCTGGTCGAGGACGTCCTCCAGGTGCTGCACCAGGGTGCCTCCGCGGGCGACGTTCAGGAGCTGGAAGCCGCGGCAGATCGCAAGCACCGGCAGGTCCCGCTCGACTGCGCGTCGCATCATGGCCAGTTCGACAGCATCACGCCGCTCGTTGCGCAGACCGGTGTGCGCATGACGCTCGGCACCGTAGAGCTCCGGCGCCACATCGTCGCCGCCGACGAATACCATCGCGTCGACGATGTCCAGCAGGTCGTCCGGGTCGTCTGCAAAGTGCGGGTCGGCGGGGATGACGATCGGCCGCCCGCCGGCGAACCGAACACCCTCGATATACCCCTGGAAGGCAACGGCCGCTTCCGCTTCCCAGTAGCCCAGGCGGACGGTGGCCCAGTAGCTGGTGATGCCGACGGTGGGACGGCGCTGAGCGCTCACCGGGGGAACGTAACCGGTTGGGGAGACGAGAGCTTTAGGAGGGCGCGACGATTGCGGCCAGCGCGGCGGCGCCATCATCGACCGCACCCGCGTCGATCTCGTTCAGCCTACGAGCGATCTCCTGGCCGAGGGCTGCGGTTGCCGTGGCGGCGAGCCGGCGACCCTGGTCGGTCAGCGATGTGCGGCCCTGGGCACCGGCGCGGTTCACGAGTCCTCGCGCGCCGAGACGCAGTGCGATCTGCTTTGCCTGGCTCGGGCTGGCGGCCAGCAGGCCCGCGAGGGTGCGAGTCGTCACGGGCTCATCCTCGGGCGCGTCACTCAGGAGGAGGAGGGCGTACAACTCCATCGGGCGCAGCTCAACGTTGCGCGCCACTTCGAGCACCGAGCGGTCGAGAGAACGAAGCAGCCGCAATCCCGCCGGCACACCGGTGGGCGCATCCGATGCAGCGGGAGGGGGATTGGTGACAAGCGCGAGCCGGGCGGCACTGCGGCTGCTGGAGTGAGTCACGCCCATTCCAGGGATCGTGTCGGACCAGCGTCGTCTGCGCCCTAACCGTTTTGCGGTAATTTCGCTTCGCGCAAGGTGAGTATTTCGCCATCCGGGGCGTGCTCACCCTTTTGCGGCCTGACCGAGCACCCAGAGGCCGACCACGGTGTAGCCGATCATCAGCAGGGTCAGCGGGGAGTGCAGGAGCAGCGTCCGCAGCTCTCCAGGACGGTCGGCCGCGGCGATCCGGTGCGCCTGGAACACGGCAATCACATGCCCCGCGACGATCAGCGCCACTTGCACCCACCACACCAACCCTGCCGGAAGGCTCGACCAGACACCGTAGTGGTGGATCCAGTCTCTCCCCAGCGGATCGGCCAGCACGGCCGGTGTGAACTGGGCATAGATGATCAGGTACGCCAGATAGTGGGCGACGAAGTAGACGCCGGCGATCGGGATCAGCGTCGCGGCGTAGCGGCCTGCGGCAGTGATCGCAGAACGGCGCTCGGACAAGCCGATCAGTGCCGACACCGCGATGTACAGCGCCGCAAACCCGCCGATGACGACGATCATCGCCACCGTGCGGAGCATCGTGGAGTGGCCGGCGAGCGACGAGGGCCCGAGCTCAAGGATCCAGTCGAGCAGCTCGAAGTAGCGGTCGGTGCGTCCGAAGCCGTCGAAGACGACCGTGGCGAGCAGCGCGACGACGAACGCGGAGCCTCCAGCGGGCAGCGGACCCTCCCGGTGGATCCCCGCTCCGGGGAACCGAAGCCGGGCGCCTCGCTCGTGCGGCGCTGCCGCCCGCCAGCAGGCGACACAGCCGATCCGTTCGCGGTCGCTCTCGGCGCAGATCCCCGCCGGGCATGCCCCGGCTGGATGGCCGACGTACGGCTCGAGCGGCGCCATCCGGCTCAGGGTGCGCGCAACCGCCGTGAACAGCTCTCCGCGGGCAAGCCAGACCTCTGCGCCGAACAGGGCTGCAAAGAAGAGCTGGAAGGCGATGTAGGCGACCACGAAGAGGGTGATGATCTGCGGCTCTGAGCCCGAGGGCCAGCAGAGCTCGAGCCATGCGAGGCCAAGCAGCAGGAGAACCGCCGGCCACATCCCGAGCCGCTCCGGGTACGCGGCCCCTGCGACTTCGTGACCGGACAGCCGCCGGTCGATCCAGCGCGCGCATGCCGAGAGCGGGCTTGTGAAGTCCCACAGATTCCCGAGCAGCGCGGCAGAGATGCCGACGCCGACCCAGACGTCGACCCAGAACACGATGGTGGCCGGGTTGCCCGTGAAGCTGTCTGGCCCGAACAGTCCGCCGGCGATTGCGACCAGCAGCATCGCGGCGCCGAGCGCCGTGCCGATCGCCCCCAGCCGAAGCGGGCGAATCGCCGGATAGATGTCGCGCGACGTCCAATCCGGTTTGGGCGTGGCCAGCATCGCGGCCGGCACCGACGCCAGCACGGCGAGGCCGCCGCCCACCGCGTAGACCCAGACCGGGAGCGGGAAGTCGTAGGTGATCGTGCCGCCGGCGTGAGCGAGTGCGGTGGCGGGAGCCGCCAGCGCGGCCGCGGCGACGGCCCAGAGGGCAAGGAGTGAGCGAAGGGTGCGCCGCTTCATTCCGCCTGGCAGCGTAGTGTCAGCAGCGTCAGCCGGCGCTGCGTGTCACGGCTTCTTGCCGGCGCCCTTGCCGGTGCCGGTATCAGCCGGCTTGCCACCACCCGCGTCGGGCGGCTTGCCACCACCCGCGTCTGCCGGCTTACCGCCGCCCTGCGATCCCTTGCCGCCATTCCCCTTGGGCTTCCCGCCCGAGCCATGGGCAACACCGCCGCCCTGCGGCGGATGGGGCGTCTTTCCGCCTGCCTTTCCGCCGTTCCTGTGAGCTCCTGATGTTGCCTTACCGTGAGCGTTCTTGCCGTTGCCGTTCGCGCCATGGTTGGCCTTGCCTCCGGCCTTCCCGGGCCGGCCACTCGATGCCGACCCAGCGCCGCTGTTCCCCCCGCCGGTGACCTCCGACATATCGGCTCCCTTCGAGCCGAGCCGCGTGCCGGGCGTGCGGGCAGCGCTCGAACCCGTGTCCCCCATGCCTGTTTCGCCGTTGCCTTGTGAGGCAGAAAGGGTCGAGGCATCGCCTGTGGAGTCCGGCACGGTGACGCCGACCTTGTGCAGCGCCTCGTGGACCATGTCCTGGACGGGCGCCGGTAGGACGCCCGCGAAGGCGGCGCCGGTCGTGGCGCCGAAGACGCAGACAGCGGTGGCCAGCACGCGGCCGGCTCGCCTGGTCGGTGCGCCGGCGGCTGCAGGCATGGCCGGCTCGGCTGCCGCGGCGATCCGAATCCGCGCGGCGACTGCAGCCACGGCGGCGCCTTCGCCGAGAAGCTCTTGTGAGAGCGCCGGCTGGGCGAGTTGCGCAAGCAGCAGTTCGGCCTGCCCAAGATCGGCGGAGCTGACCTGTGCACTCGCCGGTGGAACGTCCCACTCCCTATGCCGCGAAAAGATCTTCATCATCAGAGATCGAGCCACCTCCCTCCTGCGTTACACGGTTGGCCCGAACTGCCTGTGCGAGCTGCTTGAGCGCCCTGTGGTGGATCACGCGCACGGTGCCGGCGCGCTTGTCCATGATCGAGGCCACCTGCTCGACATCGAACCCGCCGACTGTGCGCAGCAGCACGACCTCGCGCTGCTCGAGCGGTAGCAGGCTGAGGTAGTGGAGCGTCAACGCAAGCGCCTCGCTTCGCGCGAACTCGTCCTCGACGACATCCTCTCCGCGCGCTTCGGGGATCCGGTCGACCGAAATGGGTGCTCGGGCGGCGCGGCGGCTGTGGTCGATCGCACGGCGGCGTCCAAGAGTGAAGAGCCACGCGCGAAACCCGTTCTCGTCACCGCGGAACCGCGGCAGGCTGTCGCCGACCGAGAGCCAGGTCTCGGAGGCTGCATCCTCGGCCGATCCGCCGCAGACGCCGCGGAGGTAGCGCAGGAGGGGTGGCTGAAATGTCCGCCACAACGCGCCGACTGCCCATTCCTCACCGTTTCGCGCAGCCGCCAGCACCTCCTCGAACGAGTCCTCTTTGCGCACCCTGCATGTATCGGCAGATCGCGCCGAAATTCCAAGCCGCTGCGGCTCGCGGTTCGGCCGGTTGGCTACGCGGTGAGCTGGATGGTCGACACGGTGGTGGTCGCGGGGTTCCAGGCGCCGGTGTCCCAGGTGGTGTTCGGCGGCCCTTGCAGGCCGGCGAAGATCCCGAGCACCGTCTTCCCGCCGTTGATGTACCCCGGTTGCTCGAGCACGAAGTAGGCGAACCCGACAACCCGGACGTTTCCGCCACCTTGCGGCCACACCGTCGACCCGTTCGTGTTCAGCACCACGGGGAGGAGCACCAGTTGCGGGCTTGCCGGCTTGAGGATTTCGGCCTGACCGTTCGCGGTGAACTGGACGATGGCGCTGACGGGGTCCCAGGTCGTGATGCGGTCGTTGATGCCCTGTGCGGTGGGGCCCGTGTTCTGGCCCGTCTTCACTGCTTCGACGTCACCGATCTTGATCTGACACGCGACGAGCGACCCGGCGATGGTGTTGCGGTAGTCGCTCGCACCGTTTGTGCCCGTGCAGTTCTGGTTGGACTGGTTGTGCACATCCAGCGACAGTGCCCCGTTGTTCGGCGAGGAGTTGTCGGTGTAGATCGAGTACTGGGCGCCCAGTGTCCACGAGTTCTGCATCACGCCCCACGGCATGACCTGTCCTGTGCTGACCACGCTCGTGACCGACTTGACCGTGGCGCGTGCGGAAACGGTGATGTTGGCGCTCGTGAAGCCGAACAGCTTGATGAAGTACGTCGGGCTCTGACGCGTGGAGGTGACGAGGATGCTGTCGTCGGATGACCCGTCCGTGACGTTCTGGTACGTCACCAGATCGGCCGCCTTGCCGTTCTTGGCGTAGTTCGCCGCGGCGGCACCTTGAGCGTACGTCCAGCCCGCGGGGATCTGCGACGCTCCGGCCAGGGCTGCGGCGTCTGCAGCCGCCTGCACCGACCTTTTGGCCTGGTAGAGGCCGCCGAGGTCGATTACGAGGCCTGCCGCACCGAGCAGCCCCATCATCATGACAGTTATCAGCACCAGGGTCTGGCCCTGTTCGGCAGCACGAGATCGCCGGTGACGCACGTGGGCCTCCTTCATCGCAGCGTCGGGGAAACGGTCAACTGCGAGAAATCGAATGAGGCCGCCCGAGCGTTACATGGCCGTCCGCCTGCCCTTCCGCCGCGCTGCTTCGTGCGCTGACGGAAGGGGGCTATGCGGATGAGAGGACTTGAACCTCCACGACCTTACGGCCACACGGACCTGAACCGTGCGCGTCTACCAATTCCGCCACATCCGCGCGGGGAGCGTCAGTTTAGCGAGGCTTGCAGGCCCCGGTGAGCAGAGCATCCACCTCGTCGGCGCCGTAGCCAAGCTCGGCCAGGACTTCCGCTGCATGCTCTCCAAGGCGTGGTGGGGGGAGGCGTGCGCCGAGCCGCTCGCCTTCGTAACGCATCGGCGAGCGCACGAGCTGCACGTCGCCAGCTGCCGGGTGGCTCGTGGTCTCCACCATGTGCGCGGCGGGCCCAGCGAACGTCTCCGGGATCGACAGCACCGGCCCTCCGGGCACGCGGGCCTGCTCGACCACGTCGTTCCATTCGGTGACCGTTCGCGAGCTGATCGTGCGCTGCAGCTCCGGGACGAGTTCCTCCCGGCCCTCGACGCGGCCGCGGTTGGTCTGCCAGCGCGGGTCGCCCGCCAGGTCGTCGCGGCCCGCTGCAATGCAGAACCGCCGGAAGTGCTCGTCGGTGCCCAGCGCGAGGTTCATGTAGCCGTCGCTCGCAGCAAAGGTCTCGTAGGGGACGATCGACGGGTGGGCGTTGCCGAGCCGCTCCGGCTCGATCGCCGCGATCAGCCAGTCGCCGGCGCGGTTCGCCAGCCAGGCGACCTGGGCGTCGATCAGCGAGACCTCGCAGGCACGTGCCACTCCGGTCCGCTCGCGTTCCACCAGCGCCGCGAGCACCGCCGAGCTCGCGAAGAGACCCGCGACGATGTCGGAGATGGCAACGGGAACCTTCATCGGGCGGCCGTCGGGCTCGCCCGTGATGCTCATGATCCCGCCCAGCCCCTGCATCAGGAAGTCGTACCCGGGCCTCTCGGCGTCGGGCCCATCGGAGGGGTAGCCGGAGATGGTGCAGTGCACGGCCCGCCGGTTGATCGCGGCCACCGACCCGGCGTCGACTCCGTAGCGCTGCGCCGCGTGCGGAAGGAAGTTGTGCAGGACGACGTCGGCGATCTCGATCAGCCGCCGCACCACGTCACGGCCGGTGGGATCGTTCAGGTCGATAGCGATCGAGCGCTTGTTGCGGTTGACCTGCATGAAGTAGGCGCTCTCGCCGCCCACGAACGGCGGCCCCCAGCGGCGGCTGCCGTCTCCGTCTCCCGGCCGCTCGACCTTGATCACGTCGGCCCCGAGGTCGCCCAGCATCATGGTGCAGAACGGCCCGGCCAGAACCTGCGTGAGGTCGATCACCTTGAGGCCGGCGAGGGGGAGAGGACGGTCGCTCATCGGCGGCCGATGGTACCGGTCGGGATCAGCCGCCGGCGGCGGAGCCGGCCAGCTTGGCCACCTCGGCGAGCGCCCAGCCCGGCGTGTCCTCGGGCTTGATTCGCCGCTTCGCCGCCGCGAGGTTGCCGTCGGCGTCGATGACGAAGGCCGAGCGGTCGATCCCCCAGTAGGTCTTGCCGTAGTTCGTCTTCTCGACCCACGAGCCATAGGCATCGGCTGTGGCGTGGTCGGGGTCGGCGAGCAGCGTGAACGGCAGCCCGTGCTTCTCCTTGAATGCGCGGTGCGACTTCGCCGTGTCCGGGCTGACGCCGAACAGCGCCACGCCCGCGCGCTCAAAGTCGCCCCAGATGTCACGGATGGCCCACGCCTGCCGTGTGCACCCCGGCGTGTCGTCGCGGGGGTAGAAGTAGAGCACCGCCGGACGCCCGCGAAGGCTCTCGAGTGAGACCTGCTCGCCGGTGTCCGACTCAAGTGAGAAGCCGGGTGCCGGTTGTCCGATGTCCGCCATGAGGGCCGGTACTGTAGCCGCTGTCCCGTGAACCCGTTCGCCCCTCTCCGAGACCGCGATTTCAGGCTGTTTTTCACCGGCGAGGTGCTGTCGTTCATCGGTGCGGGCCTGTCGCTGGTGTCGCTCAACTGGTACCTGCTCGACCGCACCGATTCGACGACCGCGGTCGCCGTCTTCTATGCCGTCGCGCTGGGCGCCGGCCTGGTGGCATTTCCGCTCTCCGGGCCAATTGCGGACCGCTATGCCCGCCGGGCGGTGGCGATCGCAGCCGATCTGCTTCGCGTCGCGTCGATCGGCGGGCTGGCCGTGCTGGCCTGGTTCGGCGATCCGCCGCTGCTTGCGATCTACATCTCCGCGTTCGTGACCGGCCTCGGGTTCGCGCTGTTTTTTCCGGCCATCATGGGGTTCCTCCAGGAGATCGTGAGCGGCGAGCAGATCGTCGCGGCAAGTGGGCTGATCGAGGTGACGACGCAGACCGGCAACCTGACGGGCGCGGCCTTCGCCGGTGTCGCCCTCCAGGAGCTCGGGCTCGCGGCGGTGCTGACGATCGACGCCGCCACCTACGCACTCTCGGCGCTGGCGCTGTTCGCAGTCCGCCACCGCTCGGTGCCCGCCGGGAGGTACACCCCGTTCGCCGATTTGCTGCGCGAGGGCGTCGGTTATTTGCGGGCGAACGGCGCATTGGCGGTGTTCGGGGTGGTGAGCCTCGTTCCGAGCGTGGCGACCATCAGCCTCAACATCGTCGCCGTCGCGTACGTCCAGGACGTGCTCGGTCGCGGTCCTGTGGTCTACGGCATCACCGACATGATGTACGGCGCGGGCGCGATGCTCTCGGGGCTGCTCGCCGCAATGGTGGTGATCCGCGTCGGTGAGCGCGCCTCGCTCGTGGGGTTCATGGCCGTCGTCGCGGCCGGGTACGGCGTGTTTGCGCTGCTGCCGCGCGATCTGGCGGTGGTGTTTGCGCTGTCGGTGCTGCTCGGCTTCTGCTCGTCGGGCTTCCGCGTGACCGCGAACTCGGTGCTGCTGCGGGTCGTGCCCGGCGCAGTCATGGGGCGGGCGACGGCAGCGTTCGGGCTTTGCAGCACCGTGCTCCAGGTGACCTGCGCGACCGCCATCGGTCCATTGATCGACCACGGTGGCGTGCGGGCCGGGTTCCTCACGCTCGCTGTCCTCGTGGCAACGGCTCTCGTGGCGTTGACGACGGTGCTGCCGCGGTTGCATCGAGCGCCGGAACCCGCCTGATAGCGTGCGGGCGATGCCCGAGCTCCACATGTTCGTCGGCGTTTCGCTGATCGTCACCAACCTCGCCGTCGCGGTCTGGGGCCTTGTCGCGTACCGCCGAAACCGGCCCCCCGGAGCGTTGTTCAGGCAGGCTCTGGCACTCGCCCAGACGGTGGTGATCGCGCAGGCGACCGTCGGGCTGCTGTTGGTCTCGGACGGCCATCGGCCGGCCGACAAGCTGCACTTCGCCTATGGACTGCTCCCGCTGCTCGCGATCGCATACCCGTATGCTCTGCGTGGTGAAGATGGGCGCAAGAACCTGCTGCTGTTCTCGGTCGGCTCGGCGATCGTCGCCGCCCTCGGGGTGCGCGCGTACATGACGGGGCCGGCGGCATGAGCAGAGACACCCTTCGCGGCTTCGGGATCATCGTCGCGATCGCGGTCGTCGCCACCGTGTTCTCGAGCGTGTCATCGGGGATCTTCAGCGCGATTCTCGGCGCGTTCGGGCTGATCTTCATCTGCCTGCTCTGGTACTTCGGCTACGGCTGGTACCACCGCAACCGCATGGCGATCTCGCTCATGCCCGACAAGCAGCGCAACATCCTCTACGCCGGGCTTGCCGCCGTGACCGTGTCGGCCGCGCTCTACTCGCTGGCGCAGTTCAACCTGCTCGACCTCAACGGATTCCAGGTGCCGCTCGCGGCAGTGTTCTTCGCCGGGCTGTTCGCGATGTACTACGCTTGGAACGAGTCGAAGCGCTACTACCTCTGAGGGCGGGCGGCGTGATAGCGGGCGGGAGCACTCGTCTTCGGGCCTGGAGCATCCAGCGCGCGCAGCACCCCACCTTCCGGCGTGCGCCCCGTGCGCTTTAGCCGCTCATTCGATGATTCGCGTGCCGCCGGCGGTGATGGCGTGGCCGATGGCTTCGAAGGTCTCTCGTAGCTGGGTCGGGGTGCTGGGTGTGAAGAAGTTGTCGGCGTCGCTTGCCATTTGGGCCATTGTGTAGGGTGCTGTGTAGGGTGAGCTTTCCGAGCTGAGGTTGGGTGCGCGGAGGCACACGCCCGAGCCTGAGTAGCCGTTGTTGAGGTCATAGCCGATCGAGTAGATCTCGATGTTGGCGCCCTTTGCTGCGCCGGCGCGGTTGATGGCGTCCATGCAGGGGCGGCCGTTCGCTCCCGACGTGGGGGTGTACCAGGTCGTGGTCAAGCTGGCGAATCCGTCGCTGTCTACGGCGCCGGGTTGTGAGTTCGCGCCGCCGTCGCCGAGGTAGATGATGATCTTCTTGGAGGTGGGATTGCCGCTGGATGTCAGTGTCTGGTGCGCTGCCTGGATTGCGGGTGCGATTGCCGTCCAGTATTTGGGTTGCAGGCAGTTGAGGGTGGAGACGAACTGGCTGCCGTTGTTGATCGAGCCGTCGGCGTTTTTGAAGCTATTTGAGAGCGGCGCGAGCACCCAATTGTCGTGGACCGCCGGGGTGCCTACCATGAAGTCGCCCATCGAGCGGTAGTAGGACCCCTTGTCGGTGACGTTTCGGTCATTGGGATTCGCCGCGTCGCAAGGATACGGCGTCGATGAGGTGGTGTTGTAGGGCGTGTATGAGGTCGGCGGCCCCGTGTGCCTGAACGGCGAGGTGTTGTCGCCGGACGTGACCACCGCGAGGCCGATGCGGTCGGTGTCACGGTTGAAGAAGGCCAGCATGTCCTTCACGCCGTTTCGGGCCGCGTTGAGGTCGGTGCAGTTGTTCCAGTTTGAGGACGCGTCGGTGCACATCGAGCCGGTGCGGTCGATCACCACCATCACGTCGTAGGCGATCGGGCTTGAGTCGCAGGGGGTGCAGGCGCCGGCCTTGACAGTGAGCGTGATTTCGTCGATGCCGATCACACCAAGGAAGTAGGTAGGAACTTTCGCGGTCTCCGTGAGGTGAACGGTGTTTACGGGATTGCAGAACTGGGGTCCAAAGGAACAGTCCGTGGTGACCGTGGTCGCAACGTTCTGAACACCGGGAATGGTGTTCCTCGCACCATTTTCCGAGCTGTATGCATGAACGGCGGTGCTCGCGGCCGATGAGTCGGGCAGCCGCGCAGCGCCGGCGGCGACCGCGGCATCAGCCGAGGCCTGCAACGCCTGCCTCACGCGGTAGGCGTTGCCCAGATCGATCACCGCACCGCACATCAACAGCAGCACCAGCATGAACGCGACCACCATCGGCAGCGTCTGACCAGCTGAGCAAGAAACCATCGGCCTGCGATCGGCAATCATCGTGAATCCCTCTGGGAGCTGACCAAAACCAGAGCTGAGCGCGCTCGTGTTTCTGAGCACAATCTCAGTAATCGGCTTCCAAGCCCCGTCGCGCATCACCCCTCTGGGCGAATCCGTTCAGCCGCCGAGCCGTGCGAGGACGCCGCGGACTATTTCTGCCATACCGGACGAGATGTCGCAATAAGCGCATCCGAGAACCTGCTCGCCCGCGCGCCGGCCTGGCCGCATGACCTTGACCCGCACCTCACAGTCGACGGTGCCCTCGAAGAAACGGACGATCAGGCGGTAGAGATCATCCACTCGGGGGCGATCATCCGTGATCAGCGCGCCGAATCCCCCGGCGGAGAGGTCGACAATCTGAATCGGTAGCACCTCGTCAGACACCACCCGACCGCACATCAGCGCGGTCAGAGAAGCAGACACCGACACGGGAAGCCGATGGCTCTGCCGGTGGTAGGCGTCAGGCGTCGCTTGAACGACCCGCAACAGCAGCGCTGCGCGAGACTGGGACTGCACCTCGGCTGATTCGATGCGGGCTGTGATCCGGTGCGGCCGGCCGTTAAGCGGGAGCCGGCACGTTAATTGCATCCCTTCGCGGACGGTGAGCCGCGGCGCGCTGGCCCGCACTACCCCGCCGGTTCGGCTGATGGTCCATATCTCCACGCTCTCGCCGGAGTCCGAGGTCATCTCCACTGCGGACTCATCAACCAAGGCCTGGCCTGCTAGTTCGACTAGCTCCCTCACCTCAGTCAGCCTGGACCCCGCTGAGGAGGTTGCAGATGCGGGCGCCCACATGACCAAGGACGCCCTAGAGCGACCCTTGCGGTACGCGGATCGGCCAGATGCCTCGCGCCGCCAGAGCGGACCGGCCGCCGGGACGGCACTTCACCCGCCGCTTCCAGTCGCCGCCACGCCGCCGACCGCCACGCTGACCGTCACGGTCGTGCCTATGGCGATCACGACCAACACAGCCGCAACGCACACGATCGCAACCACAGTGCGGGTATTCATCGTGCGCCCTCCCGCATCGCTCTGAGTCAGCGACTGTATCAGACAGCACAAAGTCGCTGTCAGCGGGTGAGCGCCTGCACGCGGCGTCGGGCTACAGCTAGGCGTCGATCGAGGCAGGCGCGCCGATGGCGCCCAGCGTCGCAAGCACCTCGCGCACGTCGGCCGACGTGCAGGTGAAGATCGGCGTGTCGCGCTCGGTGTATCGGCTCGCCTCGGTCTCGCGCAGGGCCATCATCAGGTCGAGGAAGTCGCCCACGAAGTCGGTCTCGAACGCGACGACGAACTCCTGGTCGTCGATGCCGAAGGAGTACGTCGTGTTGATCTTCACGGTCGGGAACCTGTGCCCCGTGGCGATGTGCTCGTTCATGATCCCCTGGCGCGCCGGCTTCGACAGCTGGTACCAGTCGCGGGTCTTCACCATCGGGTAGATCAGCAGGTACTTCGAGTCGGGATCCCACATCACCCGGCCGCGTTTGTGCATCGAGCGGCCCTCGCCCTTCACATACTGCGAGCGCTTCGTCATCGACAGGTAGGCGTACGGCGTCTCGAGATGGGGGCCGAGCGCCGTGCGATGCAGCTCGGTCGCGAGCTCCTGGAAGTCCTCCAGCCGCTCGGACACCTTCCAGAGCATGAAGTCGGCGTCGGGCCTGACTCCGAACATCGTGTAGGGCCGGATCGGGAAGCGAGCGGCGAACTCGTCGATCACCGCGGCGAACTCCTCGAGTGCTGCGTCTCTCTCGGCGGCGGGCAGCTGCCGGAACGCCCGGTCGAGCCTGTAGAACGAGAAGTGGGTGAACTGTCGCTCCTCGCCGGAGGAGTTGTTCGGTGTGGTGCCGTTGTCCTCTCTCATCGGCCCCGATGGTAGCGGCAAACCGTGACACATCAGGGACGGCTCGCGTCTGGATCCGTGACGGGCATCGGCCCTAGCTTCAGACCATGGAACGGGATCGAGGTCAGACGAGTGTCGAGGCTGTGGTGCTGCTACCGGTCGCTGTGCTGCTGGCAATGGCCGGCTGGCAGGCGGTGCTGATCGGGTGGACCGCAGTCTCGGCCGGCCAGGCCGCACGCGCGGCGGCGCGCGCCGAGTTGGTCGGCGAGGCGGCGGCGCCTGCGGCGCGAGCTGCGCTCCCCGGTGGGATGCGCGGCGGGATGGAGTTCCAGGAGCGCGGCAAGCGGATCACGGTGCGGGTGGACGTGCCGCGCGTGGTGCCGGGGTTCGAACTGACCCTGAGCGCAGGTGCGGAGGCGGTGCGGGAGTGAGGGGCAGCCGTGGACAGGCCAGCGTCGAAATGGTCGGCTTTGCGCTCTTGCTGACGTTCATGGTGATCGGCATCGTCCAGGTGCTGCTGTTCGGGCGGGCGCAGATGACAGCAGAACGGATTGCCGACCAGGCCGCTGTGCTGGTCGCCGAGGGAAAGCCCATCCCACGGAGCCTCCGCGCCGAGGCGAAGATCGAGCTGGACGGCCGCCGCCTGACCGTGCGCGTGCCCACGCCGGTGCCGCTGCGACTCGGAGCGTCCGAGGCCGTGGTGACGGTGCTCGTACCGAAGTGAGCGAGCGCGGTCAGATCTCGATCGCGGCGTGGGCCCTGCTGGTGCTCCTCGTGCTGGGCGGCGTGCTCATCGGCCGGCTGGCAGGCATTGGCGAGGCGGGTGCCGTGGGCCAGCGATCGGCAGACATGGCGGCGCTCGCGGCGGCGAAGGCGCTCGCGGCCCAGCCGGACGCAGGGCTCGGCGTGCTGGAGGCCGCGGCGCGAGAGTCGGCCGAGGCCAATGGCGCGGAGCTCGTCTCGGCGAAGCTCGTCGGCCACGCCGGAGCCCCTGAGGGAGTGGAGGTGACTGTTCACGTCGATGTACCCGACGGCCCGGTGACCGCTCGCGCCCGCGCGGGCGTCACGTTCTCGGCGAGACTCGACCCGACGCGTTTTCGGCCTGTCGACCTTCGCGGCCTCGCCGGACGGTCGGCGGTGGTCGCGGCGGCCGCGGCGCAGATCGGGTGGCCGTACGTGTGGGGCGGTGAGAGCCGTGCCGAAGGCGGATTCGACTAACCCGCCTAGTTACGGGCCTTCTGAGGCTCCTGGTTCCACAATGGCGCCACTCGCCCACGCTGAGCGCATCGAAGCGGCGCGGCTGCCCATCTCGTCGACCCACGCGCCATAACTCGTGAACGTCCGCGCCACGCTGGTATGCCCCATCTCCGCCGCCAGGTCGCTGATCGGCACGCCGGCCCGGAGCGACCACACCGCGAACGAGTGCCGCAGCTGGTAGGGGCTGCGCTGCTCCAGCCCGGCGAGTTCAAGCGCCGGGTACCAAACGTCCCATCGGAAGTTCGACCACGACACCGGCCCGCCCTTGGCGCCGTAGAACACCAGCGGCGTGCTGATCGAGCGGGGGAAAGCCTTGTAGGCGGCGATGCCACGCTCGGTCAGGTGGACGACTCTGCGGCTGCCGTCCGTCTTCGTCCCTGGGAGGTAGACGCGGTTCCCTTCGACGTGGCGATGTTCCAGCGCGCACATCTCTCCGGGCCGCGCGCCGCAATCCGCCATCAGGATGACTAGCGAGGCGAACCGGCCGCATTCGTCCGCGACGCGTTCGACCTCCGCCCAGCTTTCGAACGGAAGGATCCGCTCGCCCCGTGCGGGGTTCTTGACGCGGATGCCCTTCGCCGGGTTCCCGTCGATCAAGCGGGCGCTCACGCCGAAGTTGAAAATCTGCCGTAGCGTCCGCGCGATCACGTGGCGGTACGACGCCCTGACCGGCAGCGCGACCAGCCACCGCTTGATCGTTTCCTCCGTCAAGTCCGAGACGAACACGTCGCCCCACAGTTCGAGCGGCCGTTTCATCCTGGTTGCGATCACGGTGTGCGTGGCGGGTGCCGCGTCGTGCTGCGCTCTGAACCGCTCGTAGAGATCCGAGAAGGTGATCGGCGCTCGATACGACGCGCCCAGCTCCAGCCGGTCGAGTTCGACCTTGAGCAGCCGCTTCGCTTCACCCTGTGTCCGGCAGACCGGGGTCGTTCGGCGCTTGCCGTCCTCGCGCCAGCTACCGCGGTAGCCGCGGCCATGCTTGGTTATCGTCCCTCGTTGCATAGGGCTAGCCCCCTGTGCCAGGGCCGGGGCGTGTCAGCGTCGCCGGCCCGCTTGCATCTGTCGACACGATCCTACACGTCTCCCAGGCTTGGAGAGATGCCGCGAGGGTCTTAGAGTCGATTCTGAGCAGTCCTCCGGGCAAACGGACGGCTGGCAGGTCTCCCCGTTCGATCCATCGCAGGACCGTCCGGCGCGACACACCGAGGTCATCCGCGACGGTCGCGACTGTCATCCAGCCGCTCATTGTCCACCGCGTTCGGCCCATGCCGCCATCGCCGCGGCGGCGTGGCAGCAACGAACCCTGCTCGGGCATGTGCATCTAATTCCCGTCACGGTGGCTTGGACCCGGTAGAGGCCAGCGCCACCGGCAACCAGAGCGGTTGTGGGGGAGAGAATCGTTACGCGCCGCTCCTCGATTAGGTCTTGTGCTCGTTCTGCGACGGTTTCGGAGACCTCGTGAGGGCGCTTCACTGGGGTACCCCCTGAAAATCCACCACATCCACCACAACATGGCCGTTTGTGGTGCTTGTGGTGGTTGTGGTGCTTATCTGGGAGAGGGGTGCCCAGCGCTCCCAAGCGTCGACTAACGGGCCGCGATGCCAGCCCTGGAGCGTCTTTTCGTCGAATCTCATCTTCTCCGACGACAGTCCGTATGGCCTGAGCAGTTTCGCGAGCTGGCGTGGTGTTAACGGTTGAGCGTTCCGCCACTCCTGCCACGGACTGTTCGGGTCGTCGGTCAGCTTCGAGATAAGTTCTTGCGTTGATAGCCGCTCCGGATCTCCAGCCTCGTCGAACACGCGACGAAGGTCGGTGAGAAGCACCTTGCCGGGACTCTCGTCCTCGTCTGAGGCGGTAGCCGTCAGTGCCAGTGCGGCGGCCCGGGCGCGGCTCGGCCACTCCCCGCCGGCAACCGAAGCGACCGCGAGCAATGGTTCCCACGCGTCCTGGGCGCGGTCGTTGAGTTCGTCTGGCAGTTTGACGTCGGCGCGTTCGATCGCTGGCACGGCGAGGTCGAGATGATGCGCGAGCGCCGCTTGTAGAGGTACGGCCGCGGCTGGCACCTGCCGCTCCCGCCACCTCTCGACATGGTCTCGTTTGAGTTTGCGTTGCAACCGGATACGGATCGACCGTGACGCGACGGTGTCCGGCAAGCGGCCTATACCAGCGATCGCCTTCGGGCAGAACGTGTTGAAGTCCTGAACTTTGATCGTCCGGTCACCGATACACCGCGGGATGGTTGATCCGCGGCGGCGGAACCCAGCGTTTAGTAACGCTCGGAGTCCTTCGTGCTGGGCGGCGACGTGACTGTTGGAGAAGATCGCGTCGACCTCGTCCAGGAGCAGGGTTGGCGCGTCCGCTTCGATCTTTCGGAATGTCACTGCTTCGGATGGTGTGACGGCTCGCCATGGGTTGCTTGCCATCACTTCGAGGAAGTCGAGCAGCAAGCTTTTACCTGATTCGCGTTCGGCGCTGCTCACCCATAGGTAGGGGGTTATGTCTGCCGCGTCGAACGCATGGGTGTGAGCGATCCACAGACAGACGGTGACCGCTTCGTCGTCGCCGAGTACGAGGTACCGCTTGAGGAAACTCAGCGTCCGGTCGAGCAATCCCCCGATCGTGTCTGCCATAGGCGGTGGGAGCTTGTCGGTTGCCGGCGCTTCGCCACGGATGCAAGCTAGGCGCAGCGTCTCGGTGTCCCAGCTCATGTCGGGGCTCATGCCGCCTCCCAGTCAACCCAAATGACCTCATCCGGGGCGTAGGTTGGAAGCGGTCCATACCGTGACGGCTTACTTCGCCAGACACCTTCGGCACGGTCGCCGCACTCGCAGTAGCAGCAGGGCGCTCCTTCCACCGGGTGATGGTTCAACAGCGCATATCCGCAGTCACCACATGCGCGGCAGTGTTCCCAGCTCGTGTGGTTCTTGATCCGCCGGTCAGCCATCGGAGCCACCCGGCAGGTAGGGACACACGACGGCGCAAAGCAACTCCCAGCGCTCTTCAACGTCGGTGCGGTGGTTCGTCTCGAGGATCCGGTGAGCAGCGGCGAGACGTTCGAGAATGGGAACGTCACGGAGTCGTCGTTCATCTCCGACTCCTGACTGCCGGGGTACTGGTGGTCGGCCTCTTCCCCGCTTAGGCATGGTGGCCATTACCGACCACCACCGATCTTGCCGCTTGTAGCTACTCCGTCATTTCGCCGCGGCTGGCGCTGTGACGGGCGTAATGATCCTGGGCCTTCGGAGTCGCCTGCTTTGGCGAGCGACCTCCGACGCCGCGTGGTCGCGCTTCGCCGGGCAGTAGTCCTTCTCGCAGAACGCGTAGGACGCATCGGTCGACGCGTAAAGCGTGGTGTCACACGTACCGCGGGCAGGCGGTACACGCAGAGCGTGACCCTCTCTGGTTCCTCGTCAAGGAACCCGGTCGCCTGTTTGAGCGAGCCGTCCTCGTTGTACGTCGCGCTGTGCGCGCGGAGGTACAGCACCTTTCCATCCATCCTGTCGACCTCGCATTCGGTTCTTAGCCGTGTGCATCCCCATCGGGGACGCTTGTCGAGTCCGAGTGTAGCCGCCTGCTGCGGACGTTAAACGAAGCGGGGGTGCTGGGATGGTGCAGCACCCCCGCTCTCGCGGCTAACAACCTGACGCCGGGTGACAAGACCGGCAAGGCCAACACCCGCAGACTACCCACTTCCCGCCTCCGTATTCAGGCACGAATAACGGTTTGTCACGGATGCCAAGCTTTACGCATGAACTCGAACGTGCAAGCGCCACCGCGGCTACTGACGCTCGGGCAGGTAGCTCGCCGCCTGAACGTCAGCATCTCGACGGCGCGGACTTACGCAAACCGTGACGGTTTACCGATCGTGCGTCTTGGCGCTGGCCGGTTCGCGCCGATTCGTGTTGAACCCGAAGCGCTCGAACGGTGGATCAAGGAATGGAGAGTGAGACGTGAGGAAGAGGAAGACCCTAGAGACGCCGCCTGAGGCTGAGCCTGATGCGTTCGGGTTGCTCGCAGAGGCGGAAGCGAGCACCGCTGAGAAGCGGAAGCGGCTCGCGGAGCTTCGCCATCGCGAGCGGGACGTGACGACGGAGCTGTCGGCGCTGGCGAATGCGATCCGCGAGGAGCACTACGACGCGGGTCGCGCGGGTCGTGACCCGGAGGAGATCGCGGAGCGGCGTGAGCGGATGGCACGTCTTGAGCAGGAGATGCTCGACCTGGTCGTGTTGATCGACGGCGCGACGCAGGGCGTCAAAGACGCGGTTCACGCTCGCAGCCGGATCCTGTGTGAGCGGTTCCCCGAGTTCGCGTTGCGGTTGGAGGAGAACGAGCCGTCGCTGATCGAGCGGCGCGAGAACCTCGAAGGTGAGGTAGCGAAGCTCGAAGCGGCCGAGCAGGCGCATCGCGCGGCGTGGGACGAGATCCTGCGTGCCGTTCCGGTGACACCGAACGGCGTGTCGTTCCTGCCGCGGGAGGCGATCCACGTCACGTACTCCAATGACAGAGACCGCCCCAAACCGCTATTGCACCCAGCGTTCCGGCCGGACGATCCGAACGACCGCCTGACGGATGGGCTCGAACTCAACTCGGGGTGGCCTGAGTGGTTGCAGGACACCTGGAAGCGCACGGTCCATTCCGCGGAAGAGATTCGGGACCAGTCCGAGGGTATCGTGAGAGGCACTCAGACGCCGGCGAGGTTCCTCGGGTGAAGCGTTCAAGGCTCCGTCGCGTCTGCGTTGGAACCCCCCAGCGGTTGACGGGCGCGGCGGTCGGGGGTGTCCCCGGTTGGCGCCTTCCCACGGGCGACACGCGGGGGCACCCTCGGATGGCCAACTCGAGGACCGCTTCGGATTGTCACCGCTCGCACGACGAAGACTGCAACTCGAACTCGGACAGCCTGAGCTCGAGGCAGTACCGACTGGCAACAACGACGATCGGTGGCTGCGAGTCCTCAAGGATGGCACCCCCAGGGGGGACATCCCAGCATGACGCCCCTGGCCACAAACCCTGCCCCGACCTCTTCTCGGACGAGTTTCCGGAAAACGTGGGGGGATAGACGTGGACGTTGAGGCTGGGTTCCACCCTGACCGGGATGCGCTGGACGCGTATTGGGCGGCGAAAGAGCGCTCCCGAAGATTGCGCACGGAGTGGGAGGGCCTTGGATCGCCCGCGACGGAACTCGGTGGGTCAACCGGCAAGGTCCTGACTGAGCACCCCTTGCTTCGGGCCATGCGACAGGCCGAAGCGCACGAGGCCACACAGCGCGAGCTCGTCAGAAAGAAGTATCGCGGCCCCGATCCGCGAATGGTGCTCGGTGGGTCGACCAGCGCGCAGCAGGCGCGTGAGCGCACCGCGAGATTGCGATCCGAGCCTCCTCGCATCACGATCGCCAAGGACGACGGGGCTAGCTAGTGCGACTTCCCTGAAACCGGTGTCTCGCGGGCGACCGCGCTGTTGCCGTCGCCGGCAGCGACCAAAGCGCCTGCGGATAAGGCGCTCCGTAGTCCGCTGCGACGTACAATCGCGCCTGTGCCGCTATCAGCAATCATCTTTGACCTCGACGAAACCCTTCTCGACACAAGTGATTTACGTGCGGCCCGGGACGGTCGCGACTGGCGGGCAGTCAAGGGACTCCTCCACCGCGCAAGGCCGTACTCTGTTCAGGGCGAGATCGTGCATGAGTTGCCTGCGCGTCTGCGTTCTGCAGGGCTGCGGCTCGGGCTGGTCACCCACTCGCCTGGCTGGTATGTAGATGAGCTCCTCGACCGGTTCCGTATGAAGTTCGACGCGGTTATCACGGGCTCAGACGGTTACCTCCCCAAGCCAGACCCAAAGTCGATTCAAGCGCTCGTCGGCGAGTTAGGGGTCAACGCGTCCGATTGCGCATACGTGGGCGATCTCGGCACCGACATCGCCGCAGCGACTGGAGCCGGCGTCATGTCCATAGGAGCCTGCTGGTCGAAGCAAGCGCCGGACGACTGGAGGCGCTGGTGGCCTGACGTGGCGCTCGCACGTCCCAGCTACCTAGAAGACCTTGAGGGTTTGGAGTCGCGACGCCCTCTGGCGGAGGTGGTGCTGGGTGGAGGAGTGCCGAGTTGGCACTGGGGGACAGTTATGCGTCTTGAACGAACCTGCTTCGCTTTGGGCAGGTACTTCACCCCAGAGGACGTGGAACGCCATCCGCATCACCCGCTTTCGAGGCTCGTGCTGGAAGCCAAAGACGTCCCAGCGGCGGCAAAGCGAGCGGGAGCCGTATTTGCCGAACTCGCCGCGCATCCGTCGTGGCGCGTTTCGGGCCCAGAGATCGTAACCTCGGTGCCGCCCCGCCCGGATCAGACCTATGACCGATTTGGATCCGTTCGAGCGGCCGTTGCGGAAAGCCTTGACTGCCACGACGAGGAACTGTTGGGTATGGAGTTCGCGGTGGACGACTACAAAGCGATGGACCACAGCAGTCGGAGGGCCGCGAACGAGGGGCGATTTCGCCCGAAACGGCGACTCAACGGAGAGCGCATCCTACTTATCGATGACGTTGTGACGAGCGGAAGCCAAGGAGCGTCATGCCAAGCCGCCCTGATGATCGCCGGTGCCGGCTCGGTGGAGATAGCGTCGCTTTCGGCGGCACAGGATCGACTCCCCGAGGCGTGTCCGCGCTGCGGTTCCAATCTCCGAATCCGCACGAACAGTCATACCGGCGAACAGTTCATCGGTTGCTCCGGATTCACCCGATACGACTGTCGGTATACCCGGTCGCTATGACGGGGATTCAGGCTTCCAAGCCGGGGATGACAAGCGCAGCTTGGGAATCGTCAGCGGCCTCATCAAGGTGGCGCTCAAGCGATTCGACGAAATCGTCCATACTGTGGCGTTCAATCGGACGAGCGACGGGACGGGACCCTAACCTGTTTGAGAGAGATTTCGCATCGCGCCAAGCCGGAAGAACGGCCGGCAAGTCACTACCTGGGTGTTCGAGCAAGACGCGCAGTCCCTCGCTCTTACCGTTCTCTCCATGCGGCACAGGGCAATATAGTGGTCGTCCCTGTTCAACCGCGAAGCGGGCGGTGTGCATGGCGCCGCCCTTGATACCAGTCTGGGCGACCACCACAGCAGCTGACATCGCGCTCTGAAGGCGGTCGCGCGCGATCAGATTCCGCGGTATAGGAGGCGCACCGAACGGCAACTCGCTCAGGATTGCCCCTCCTGCCTCGAGGATTGCCTCCGAGAGTTCCGAGTTGACCTTGGGGTACGTCCGATCCAATCCGTTTCCCAGTACCGCTATGGTCGGCGCGCCATGGGCAAGCGCGGCGCGGTGGGCGATAGTGTCGATCCCGACCGCCAATCCGCTCACGACACCCCACCCTGATGCCGCCACACGGGCTGTGATCTCGGTTGCCGCCGATTCTCCAAAACGGGAAGGTTCCCGCGTCCCAACCACAGCGATGAAGCGGTCATTCCGCAGCAGTTCAAGGTTTCCGCGCACGTAGATCACAGGGGGAGGGTCTGAGATCTGAGATAAGAGGCGCGGATACTGCTCATCGAAGAAGTCGATGACGGAGACACCCGCCTCCACGTGCTGGCGGACGACTTGGCGCGCCCAATCCAGCGCCGGGGCAAGACGTGCTTCCCAATCAGCCACGACAGCCGACGGCGGCGCGGCGCGGAGTGCGGCGCGGAGTGCCGTGGTCGGCCCTACGCGTGGCATTTGCTGGAGGGCCAAGAGTCCGAGTGCGCTGCGGAAGTTGTTAGCGGATTCGGTCATCGGATCTCCATCGGCAGTCATCGTGCGTTCCGGCATCGATTCAACGGGGGATCCGCGCATCGCATGACGATACCACGAACGGATGTTCCCCTTGCCGCTCTGACACGGACTCTACCCAGCCGAGCGGCCGTCGTCCGCAGTCAGTTGTAGAATGGACGGGAAAGGTCCGGTATGATTGATTTTTTCGCGCAAATACGACGTTTGACTGTAGTCGGACCGCCGCCCCAAAGCGTCGATACGGAGGACGCGTATGACCCCGCAAGAGCTTGAAGACCTAGCCCTCCGGCATCTACCGGAGAACTTCCTGCGCAAGACGCTGAAAGCCGTTTTCGCCGCACACGCAGTCTCTTGGGCGGAGGCCAAGGGGAGCTTTGCCCGAACCGAAGCGCTGAACGTCCAGCCCTACATGAAGCGCGCGACGCTAGAGGGCTACCTGCGGGACGTGGCGGAGCAGTTCGAGGGGATCGATGCGACTGCCACACGGTCTTCGGAGACCGGATGGTGGTACCACACCGAACTTCGGAGCGGACCAGTCATCCTGACCGAGAGTTCCGTCTCGCGCCCATGTGGGCCGGTCGATAAGGCGGAATTTCGAGTCACCCTTGCCAAGAGCAACTGGCTCACTCTCTTTCCGGATGAGCGCCAGACTGCCGACGCACCGCTCTACGCACTGCTGCTTCACAGTAAGAGCCGTTGGCCGACCGCTCAAGATCGTCGAGATTTCGAGCACCTCCCCGGGTCGGCGTATCTCGCATTCCCGGCAAGCGACTTGAGCACCTACCTTCACGAGATCAACCTTTTCGACCGGTTCCCCGACATAGTCGACGAGCACTTGCCCCGTGAGTGGGACGGAACAGTGCGACTACGTTATTTCGCGGGCGCACGGAGGACAGCCGCGTGAGCCGTGGCGTCCCCGGCTTCGTGGGCACTCGTCTTCGAGACGCAAGAGCCGTTCGTGGCTTGACCGCCGTCAGCCTCGCCGAAATTGTCGGCGTGTCACCGCAGGCGATCTCCCTGTACGAGCGGGGTAAGGCCAAGCCTACCGCTGAGGTGCTGGCGGCATTGTCTCAGGCGGTAAATCTCCCTGAACTCTTCTTCATGCGGCCCTCCACCGAGCCAACGCGTGGGACGGTTTTCTACAGGTCACTGAGTTCGGCAACCAAGGCAGCGAGGGCGCGCGCCGAACAACGGTTCTTGTGGCTCCGCCAAATAGCAGCGTATGCCTCTAAGTTCGTACGCCTGCCGGAGTCCAACTTCCCCAATCTCGGACTACCGGACAATCCGCTTCTGTTGTCGAGCGTGGAAATCGAGGAGGCGGCAGAACAGGTTCGGCGGTATTGGAAGATGGGCGATGGGCCGATCGGGAACATGGTCGCGCTTCTTGAGAATCAAGGTGCGATTGTGGCCCGAGATCGGCTTGGTGCGGCTACTCTCGACGGGCTATCCGAGTTTGCGCCGGACGATCGGCGTGCCTACATCATGATTGGGATCGACAAAGGCTCGTACGCTAGGTGGCGGTTCGACGCCGCGCATGAACTCGGTCACATCGTTCTTCACCAGACGCTCGATCAGACGTTTCTCAGACGCAGTGAGCACTTCAAGACCGTAGAGGAGCAGGCACATCGCTTCGCAGCAGCGTTCCTGTTGCCGATGGCTCAGTTTGGAGAGGACCTTTTCGCGGCGAACCTCGACACGCTGCGGTCGATGAAGCAGAAATGGGGCGTTTCAATTGCGATGATGATCGTCCGAGCCCGGCATGCGCGGCTGATCTCCGAAGAGGCGGAGCGGCGCCTATGGGTGAACCTCAGTCGACGAGGGTGGCGACGGGAGGAGCCGTTCGATGCGTCGACGCCACCGGAAGAGCCACGACTGCTGAGACAGAGTTTCGAGCTCCTATTGGGCGAACGGCTGCAAACGCCTGAAGACGTGGCGGTAGACCTCGCCTTGCCCGCCGCTGAGATCGAAACTCTTGCCGGGCTTTCATTGGGCTATTTAAGTGGCAACTTCACGGCGGTGAACGTTCGCGAGTGGCCCGGGCGGGGAGGCAAGCCGGCCGAGATAGACGATCTCAAGACACCGGGACGCGTGATCCATCTACCCCCACGTCCCCGACGGTAAAGCCGTTCGGATGCGCTGCGGGCGCCCCAGCCAGAGACCTCGCGAAACCAACAATGTCATCGGGAGGCGACTGTCGCCGCGTTTCTCGCCGCGGCGGGCGATCTCAAGTGGTTGAGCGTGGGCCCGATCTGCCCAAAATTCATCGAGCGCTCCATCAGCGCTCCGAACATGCGTTTGGTCAAGTGGCTCAGGGCCGGGATTACGCTTGGGCTGGAGGTTTCTGCAGATCTGCTAACAGCCGCGCGTATTCCTTGCGGGTTAGTTCCCCACGCGCGTACCGCTCCCGAACAATCCGGAGCGCCGAGTCCATGTCCGCTCGTGTGCCGGCTTCCTCGGTTGGCAGCAAGCTGCGCCCGGCAAGGATACCCTCGACTCTTTCCATCGCCCTCTGAGCCTCATTCGTGCCGGCGCAACCCTCTTTCGGTCGCGCGAGCGCGGACAAAGCCACGGAGGTTTCCTCGTCCCTGTGAAGTGCGAGCGCGATCTTTGAAGCCGTGATCCTGTCGGAGTACTTCGCGCGGCTGTGCCTGATAGTTGCGTCGGACGCGGATAAGACCGCCGCGAGTACTGTCGCGACCGTCAAAATGGCGTTTCTTACACTCTCGCTCGGAGAGAATCCAAAAACGATCAACACGGCGACTGCGAGTTGAGCGATCGCCGCAGCCTGTACTCTCGTAACGTCCGGTGTGCTGGCGCCCTCGTCGCCGTGCAACCACCGTCGGATCACGGCGATCAGTCCTTCGGAGGAAGTGTCCGGTTTGTCGCCCTCAGCCATCAGTTGCTCAAGTCCTGGGCCGCGTCGGATGCGGCACTCTTCGCCGACTTTGCTTCGTTCACACTGTCCTGCGCGAGTGTACGGGCGCGCTTCAGATCCGCGTCGCCTACAGCCAGCCAGAAGCGGTTGGCGTACCACTCCGCCTGACGGGCGTGGTCAGCGGCTTCGCGGAGGCGCCTCGCGCTCGTCGACCGGTTCCCTTCAAGTGCTGCCATCTGTCCTGCCACCGCGAATGAACTCGCCTCCCGCGCGAAATCACCAGCCTTGGTGGTCGCGTCCCTGGCGAGCGTGATCTGCGCCGGGTCGAGGTTCCACCTGCCCGCCAGGCCCTGCGCCCTGACCGCCTCCTTCTCACTACTTTTCGCCTTCGCAGAAGCGCGTCGCGCGAGTCGACGGGCCACTGACACCAGTGCCGGTTCAGGTGGCGGGGGTACGTGTCGATACAGAAGAACAACTCCGAGCAACGCAAATCCCGTGATGAACACCATCAGGAGTCGAATGACGTCAGCGCGATCGGTCGCCGATGCGGTCGATGTCGCGGGAGTAGTGACTCCGGTTTGAGTATTGCCCGTGGTCGTGCTGGTGGTGGTCCCGCCACCTGTCGACGTGGTGGTTCCGGGACCACCCGTACTCCCGGTGATGCTCCCCACCACCGTTGAACTTGTTACCGGCGTTGAGGATCCAGCCGATCCGTCGATTGAAACGTTCGTGGTCTGACTCGTTCCAGGCGTTTCAGGCGTCTCAAGTCCGTCGAGCGCGTAGGCAACTACAAACCCCGCGGCGGTTAGGGAACCTGCTAACACACCAACTGCAACAACATCGCCGGCTCCAGTCCGCCACCCTCGGCCACCCCGGGATGCGGAGAGAGCCGCGGTGGCGATGACGATGAAAATGACCCCCGCAACAGCCAATGCGTAATCGATCGGCCCGAAATCGAAGCTGTACAGGGTAATCCACATGGGCGGCTCACGAAGGTATCGCGCAGTTGTGTCAATTGCAACTCGGCTGTCCTTGAAGGATTTTCCAGTGTCTTTTGAAGCAGGTGGAGCGGTGGGGCGGCCACTCAACATCTCCGCAGTGGTTCCGTATTGGTTCCAAGCTGCATAAAACGCCTGCAAGTAGCGGTGCCGGTGGAACCGCGGAGGTAAGCATGAAACGTCGTGCTTGGCCCGGAAAGGCTCACTTGTCCTCGGCGTGGGCGAACCGAAGGCGGATTCGATTGCTCCGGGCTGATCGGCTACGCGTATTCGGCTGCCGGCGCTCCCCTTCCCGGCAGGCCGACCGCCGACAGCCTGTGGCGCATGTCGCAGCCCATCCCGTCTGCAGAGCTGCAGCCGGGCGACCTCGTGTTTGCGGGGACGTCCGGAACCGCATACCACGTCGGCCTGTACGCGGGTGACGGAGAGGTGCTCTCGGCGCCGCGCACCGGAGAGGTGGTCGGCTTCTCTCCGCTGGCTGCGGGCAGCTGGGACGGCTTTGGCCGGCTGCTGCCGGCAGAAGGCGCCCCGGCCACAAGGGATGCGGGCATCGAGAAGTTGGCGCGCCGCCACGGCGTGCCATGGCACGTGCTCGACGCGGAGCAGCGCCTCGGGCTGATCGACGATCCCGCCGAAGCGGCGGTCGCACTGGCGGCGGCGCAGCGCAGGCACCCCGGATCGCTCGAGGAGGCGCTGACCGAGCAACTCGGAAGCGCATCGGCGGCCGCGCTCGTGCTGCGCGAGGGATCCGGGCTCGGGCTTGGCGACGGGTTTGGCGCACAGGTGCGCCTGATCCCGGTCGGCGACGCCGATCCGGCCGCGGGAATCGTGGCCGGCGCGCGGACCGGCGCCGGCCCCCGCCCAACCGCCGTGGTCCGTCCGAGCGCACCGGCCGGGCCGTCGCTGCTCGACCAGGTCGGCGCGGCATTGCACGCAGCCGAATCGGCCGCAAAGCTGCTGGGCGAACGCGGACGCGCGGTGCCACTGCACGCGACGGCCGCTGTCCGCACCGGGCTTCGCCATGGGGTCGTGGGTCTCAGCGTCTTCCTGCCCGACCCGGACTGGCGCGACGGAGCCGGCTTCGCCGGAGCGGTGTGGGACGCCGGAGCCTCGACCGTCGACCTCGCACGCACGCATGCCACGGGCGGACTGCGGCTCGCGGGGTGGAGCCTGTGGGCAGCGCGGCTGAGCGTCATCGGCGGGACGCTGTCGACAGGGCTGTTCGGGTGGCAGGCTCTGACGGCGCGGAGCCGTCGTGACCGTGTCGGCTACGGGCTGATGGCGGCGGGAAGCGCCGCAACCACTGTCGGATTGGTCTCGGGCGGAGCCGCGCTGATGACGCTCGGTGCGGGCGCTGCAGTCATCCCGCCCGTCGGGCTGGCGCTGATTGCGACCGGTGCGGCTCTCTGCGCCGCCGGGTACCTGGTGCGCCACCCCGAATGGGGCCGCGTGGCGCTCAACCTCGGCGGGCGAGCGCTCGACACCGCCTGGCGTGTGCAGACCGCACCGGTCCGTGCCGCAGCCTCCGTGGGTGGTGCCGTGGTCGATCGCGCCAAGTCGCTCCTGGGCTCCGTTCCAACGCCCTGGTAAGGCCGGGCCCGGCGGCTGTCCGGGCCGTCGCTACGATCAGGGCATATGCCCACTCTTGCGCGCAACGAGCAGCTCGAGGCGCAGCTTCGCGCTCTGCCCGACAAGCCCGGCGTCTACCTGTTCCACGGGAAGGACGGCGAGGTCCTGTACGTCGGCAAGGCGAAGTCGCTGCGCAAGCGCGTGCAGTCGTATTTCCGCCGCGAGGCATACGCGACGGTCAAGACCGCCGAGCTGGTCGACCGCATCGAGGAGATCGAGTTTCTCGGCGCGGGCAGCGAGCACGAGGCGCTGCTGCTCGAGCAGAACATGATCAAGCGGCATCGGCCGCCGTTCAACATTCGGCTGCGCGACGACAAGTCCTACCCGTACATCGCCGTGACCGTCGACGAGGAGTACCCGCGGGTGATGTTCACCCGTGAGCGGCACCGGCGCGGCGTCCTCTACTTCGGGCCGTACTCGAGCGCCAAGAAGGTGCGCGAAACGCTCGACGTGCTGAACCGCGTGTTCCCGTACCGCCCATGTGAGGGGCCTTCACCCGGCAGACGGTCCGGCGTGCCGTGTCTCGACTACCACATCGGCCGCTGCTCCGCGCCCTGCGTCAACTTGATTTCGAAGGAGGACTACCGGGCGGTGATCGACGGTGTGATCGAGTTCCTGTCCGGCCGCGTCCGTCCGTTAGAGCGCCGCCTGGAACAGCAGATGAAAGACGCGGCGGCACGGCATGAGTTCGAGGAGGCGGCGCGGTACCGCAACCGCCTGACGTCTGTGCGGCACCTCGCCGAGCGCCAGGTCGCCGACCACGTCGGGTCTCAGAGCGGCGATGTCATCGCTGTCGCCGTATCCGACAACACCGCGAACGTGCAGCTGTTCCAGCTTCGTGACGGCAGGCTCGCTGACCGGCGCAGCTTCTACCTCGAAAACGTCGGTGGCGAGACGGAGTCCGAGGTGCTGTGGGGATTCGCCGTCGAGTACTACGGCGGGCAGGTCGCCATCCCGCCGCAGGTCGTCGTCCCAGGCGGCTTCGAGGACGCCGAGCTGCTGGAGCTGTACCTGACCGAGCGCCGCGCGGCAGCCGTCGAGGTGCGCGCCGCGCAGCGAGGGGAGAAGCGGCGGCTGGTCGAGCTGGCACGCCGCAACGCCGAGATGGCGCTGGAGCATGACCGCCTGGTCGCGCAGCGCACGCGGGCGCGGCGGGCCGAGGCGATGGAGGAGCTGCGGGAGCGGCTCAACCTGGAGTCGCTGCCGATGCGGATCGAGTGCTTCGACATCTCGAACCTGGGCGAGACCAACCGGGTCGCGTCGATGGTCGTGTTCGAGGATGCCGTCGCCAAACGAAGCGACTACCGCAAGTTCGGCATCCGCCACAACCGCGGGCAGGACGACTTCGCGAGCATGAACGAGGCCGTGGGGCGCCGGTTTGCCCGCATGAGCAACCCCACCGCCGACACGTTCGACGCCAGCTTTTCGGCCACTCCGAACCTCGTCGTGATCGATGGTGGCAAGGGGCAGCTGACCGCGGCGCTCAAGGCGATGGACGAGCACGATCTGCCGCGTGTCGCCGTCATCGCGCTGGCGAAGCGCGAGGAGGAGGTGTTCCTCCCCGGGCGATCCGAGCCGGTCATCCTCGACCGAGGCTCGCCCGGCCTGCAGCTCCTGCAGCGCATCCGCGACGAGGCGCACCGGTTCGCCGTCGGGTTCCATCGCCAGCGTCGTGCGCGCTCGGCTGTCGACTCGATCTACGACTCGCTTCCGGGCGTCGGCCCAGCTCGGCGCAAGCTGCTGATGCAGCACTTCCCGACTGCCGATGCGCTCGTCTCGGCAACCCGCGAGGAGCTGGAATGCGTTCCGGGCGTGCCGCCGAAGGTGGGCCGCGCCATCCACCAGGCGCTTCACAAGGCGGGGTGAAAAAAAGGGGTCAGACCCCTTTTTTTCATGGTGACGGCTAACCTCGTGGCATGCCGCTGATCCCGGAAGAGCCGCCGCAGATCGAGTTGGTCGGGACGCGCCGGGCGCGGAACCGCGTGCGCGTCGTCTGCCTTGGCGGCGGAACCGGCCTCTCGATGATTCTGCGGGGGCTCAAGCACACCGGCAACGTCACCGCCGTCGTCACCACCACGGATGACGGAGGCAGCTCGGGGCGGCTGCGGCGCGACTTCGGGATGCCGGCCCCGGGCGACGTGCGCCACTGCCTGTCGGCACTGGCCGAGGACGAGTCGCTGGTGGGGCACCTGTTCGAGCACCGCTTCACGAAGGGCGAGCTCTCGGGCCACACGTTCGGGAACCTGTTCCTCGCGGGGCTGACCGATCTGCTCGGAAGCTTCGACCGCGCGGTCTCCGAGTCTGCGCGCGTGCTGGCCGTCGCCGGCCGGGTGGTTCCCAGCACGACCGACATGGTCGAGCTGGTCGCCGAGATGGAAGACGGCCGCACCGTGCGCGGCGAGACGGCAATTGCAGCCGATGGCTCGTCCATCCGCACACTGCGCCTCGATCCGCCGGACCCGGCGGCCCACCCGCGGGCGATCCAGGCCCTCGAGCGCGCCGAGCTGATCGTGATGGGCCCGGGCAGCCTCTTCACGAGCACGCTGCCGCCGCTCCTGGTGCCCGGGATCCGCGAGGTCGTGCGGGCGGCGAGCGTGCCGCGGATCTACGTCTGCAACCTGCTCCAGCAGCCCGGCGAGACGGAGGACTATCGAGCTTCCGACCACGTCGCCCGCATCTTCGAGCACGTGGGCGAAGGGCTGGTCGACGGTGTCCTGGTCAGCCGTAACCGTGCCGAGCACGGCGTCCCCGTCCCGGTCGACCGCGGCGGCCTGCGCCGGCTTGGCGTGCGGGTGTTCGGCGCCCGCCTGGCAGGGGAGTGGCAGCACGATCCCGACCGTCTCGCGCGCACCCTGGTGCGCCTTTCCCGGTGGCGGCGCGAGGACGATGACCTTCAGTGAGGACGTCCGCCGGGAGCTCGTCTCCCGGACGCCGGCGAAGCCGTGTTGCCGGCTCGCGTTCCTGTCGGGCCTGATCCGCCACGCCGGCAGCCTGCAGGTGCGGGGAGGGGGAGAAGTCGCGGTGGTCGCGGAGCTGAGCGATCCGGCGGCAGCCAGACTCGCCTTCTCGCTGTTGCGAGAGCGAGGCGCCGAGTGCGAGATCCTGTCGTTCCGCGAGCACCGCTTCGAGCGGCGAAACCGCGTGTTGCTGCGGATCTCCGGCGACCGCGCGCAGCAGTTGCTGCACGAGGCCGGGGTGCTCACCGCGGCGCTCGCCCCCCTCGAGTATCCGCCTGGCCGGCTCCTCAACCGCGCGTGCTGCCGCGCCTCGTACCTTCGCGGTGCGTTCGTCGCCGCCGGCTCCATCTCCGCCCCGCGGCGCCCGGCGCACCTGGAGCTGCGCACCGCTGAGCTGGAATCGGCGGGTGCTCTGGCGGACGTCGCAGCGCGTGAGGGCATCCACATGCACACGGCCGTGCGCCGCGGGCACGCGATCGCCTACCTGAAGGGCCGCGAAGCGATCCGCGACCTGCTCGCAACGGTGGGCGCACACGACGCGGTGCTCTCGTTCGAGGAGGCGCAGGTGATCAGCGCCACCCGAGAGGCGGTCAACCGCCTGACCAACTGCGACCGAGCGAACCTCGAGCGAACCAGCGCCGCAGCGCACCGCCAGCGCACCGCGATTGCACAGCTCGATCTCGATCTGCTTGCCCCTGACCTGCGTCGCGTGGCCGAGCTGCGGCTGCTCTATCCGGACAGCTCCCTGGCCGAGCTGGGGCAGAAAGCGACTCCGCAGATGACCAAGTCCTCGGTCGCCCGTCGCATAAAAACCCTTATTTCCCTTACAGAAACTTAAGAATCCCCCGATCGGGGGAGGGATCGTTCGGGCGCCCTCAAGCATGATGGATAGGCAAGGCCTGTGGGTGACCTGGCATCCCTTGCGCGACAGACCTAGACCCCATCTGACGCTGCCCGATCTTGCCGGTCACCCACAGGCCCCCGGGATCTCCACCGGCCCTCCTCGCACCTCGCCGCGGTACACTCACGGCCGGTTTCGGGTAAGCGATCTGGGGGGTTTCGATGAGCGTCCGCGTTGCGATCAACGGGTTCGGCCGGATCGGCCGCAATGTCTTTCGTGCGGCGAAGCAGCGGGGCGCGGATTTCGAGATCGTGGCGGTGAACGACCTCACCGACGCGGCCACTCTGGCCTACCTCCTCAAGTACGACTCCGTGCACGGCATCTTCCCCGAGGATGTCTCCGCTGACGGCGACGACCTGGTCGTCGGTGGCTCGAAGGTGCGGGTGCTCTCGGAGCGGGACCCCGGCGCCCTGCCGTGGAAGCACCTCGGCGTCGAGGTGGTGCTGGAGTCGACCGGGTTCTTCACCAAGCGAGAGGGCGCTGCGAAGCACCTCGAGGCAGGCGCTCGCAAGGTCGTGATCAGCGCGCCGGCCACGGATCCCGACATCACGGTGTGCATCGGGGTGAACGACGACCAGTACGACCCCGAGCAGCACCACATCATCTCGAACGCGTCGTGCACGACAAACTGCCTCGCGCCGCTCGCGCGTGTGCTCCTGGACAGCTTCGGGATCCAGCGCGGGTTCATGACGACGACGCACGCGTACACGAACGACCAGTCGATCCTCGACATGCCGCACAAGGATCTGCGACGGGCCCGTGCCGCTGCGATCAACGTCATCCCGACGTCGACCGGGGCGGCGAAGGCCATCGGACTGGTCATCCCTGAGCTCCAGGGCAAGCTGGACGGCATGTCGATGCGCGTCCCGGTGCCCGACGGTTCGGTGACCGACCTCGTTGCCCAACTCGACACCGAGGTCACGAAGGACGAGGTCAACGAGCGCTTCCGCCAGGCCGCACAGAGCGGACCGATGAGCGATGTCCTCCAGTACATCGACGACCCGATCGTGTCCGGCGACATCATCGGCTCGCAGTACAGCTCCGTCTTCGATTCGAAGCTCACGATGGCGAACGGGAACCTCGTCAAGGTCATCGCGTGGTACGACAACGAGTGGGGCTACTCGTGCCGCGTGGTCGACCTGATGAGCAAGATCGCCTGACGTGCGGAGCGTCCGCGACCTCGACGCCTCTGGGAAGCAGGTGCTGGTTCGATCCGACCTCAACGTCCCGCTCGACAACGGCCGCGTGGCCGACGACACCCGCATCCGCAAGGCGCTGCCGACCATCGAGCTCCTCCTCGACCGAGGCGCGCGCGTCATCGCCTGCTCCCATCTCGGCCGTCCGAAGGGCGAGTACAAGCCTGAGCTGTCGCTGCGTCCCGTCGCCGACCGGATGGCGGAGCTGCTCGGCCGCGAGGTGGCATTCGGCGACGAGCAGGGCGATCTGCGCCTGCTCGAGAACATCCGGTTCGACCCGCGCGAGGAGCGCAACGATCCGTCGCTGGCCGAGGAGCTGGCGGCGCTCGCGGACACCTACGTGAACGACGCGTTCGGGGCGGCACACCGGGCCCACGCCTCAACGGTCGGCGTCGCGAAGCTGCTCCCCGCGTACGCCGGCCTGTTGATGGAGGCCGAGCTGAACGCCTTCCGGCGGCTGCTCGAGAGCCCCGAGCAGCCGTTCATCGTCATCATCGGCGGCGTCAAGGTGGCTGACAAGATCGGTGTCATCGACCGGCTCACGCAGCTGGCCGACTCGATCCTGATCGGCGGCGCGATGGCGTTCACGTTCCTGGCGGCAGATGGCATCGATGTCGGTGGTTCCCGCCACGAGGGCGAAGAGGGGCAGGAGATCGCGCGCCGCGCGATGCGCGAGGCGCGCGAGCGGGGGTGCGACCTGCTGCTGCCGCGCGACGTCGTCGTTGCCGACCGCTTCGCCGCGGATGCGGCGACGAACGTGGTGCCGGTCGATGCCATCCCGCGCGGCTGGATGGGGCTCGACGTAGGACCACAGACCATCGCGCTCTACACCGATCGCATCAGCGCCGCGCGGACGATCTTCTGGAACGGCCCCATGGGCGTGTTCGAGCTGCACCCGTTCGCCGCCGGCACGCTCGCGATCGCCCGTGCCGTCGCCGATGCGGATGCCGTTTCGGTTGTCGGCGGGGGTGACTCGGTCGCCGCGGTCAACCAGGCCGGGGTCGCCGACCGGATCACGCACGTCTCAACCGGCGGCGGCGCGGCGCTGGAGCTGCTGGAGGGCAAGGAGCTTCCCGGCGTTGTCGCTCTCGAGGAGGCCGGCCGGTGAGCCGCATCCCGTTCGTCGCAGGCAACTGGAAGATGAACAAGACGGCGTCCGAGACCGGGCCGTTCGTCGCCGAGATGCTGGGCCTGGGGCTGCCGGACGGTGTGGACGTCGCGGTCTGCCCGCCGTACACCAGCCTCCATGCTGCCGTCGCGGCCTCCCAGGGCTCGAACCTCTGCGTCTTTGCCCAGAACATGCACGAGCAGCCGCGGGGAGCCTTCACAGGTGAGATCTCGGCTGCGATGCTGCTCGACCTCGACGTCGACGGCGTGCTGCTTGGTCACAGCGAGCGCCGCCAGTACTTCAACGAGACCGATGAGGTGCTGAACATGAAGGTCGCGGCGGCGCACGCCGCCGGCCTGCAGGTGATCCTCTGCGTCGGCGAGCTCGAGTCGCAGCACGAGGCGGGGCAGACCGAGGAGGTGTTGCGCCGCCAGGTCGAGACGGCTCTGGACGGCCTCGGGGATGAGCGGATCGCGATGACGACGATCGCCTACGAGCCCGTATGGGCAATCGGCACCGGCCGCACGGCGACGCCCGAGATGGCGCAGGAGGCTCATGCCTTCATCCGCTCGCTGCTTCCGGCGGAAGCGCGTGATCAGGTGCGAATCCAGTACGGCGGCAGCATGAAGCCGGAGAACGCGGCCGAACTGCTCAACGAGCCGGACATCGATGGGGGCCTGATCGGCGGAGCGAGCCTCGCCGCCGGCCAGTTCGCGGCGATCGTCGCCGCTGCGGTGTGATCCCCGGGCCGGTCTGTGTGGTGGTGCTGGACGGCTGGGGCCTCGCCCCGCCGAGCCCCGGCAATGCGGTGGATCTGGCTCGGACACCGGTGTTCGACCGGCTGTGGTCCGAGTCGCCCCACACGACGCTCGAGGCCTCGGGCCGCGCGGTGGGGCTGCCGGACGGCCAGATGGGCAACAGCGAGGTCGGCCACCTCAACCTGGGTGCGGGTCGTGTCGTGCGGCAGGATCTGGTGCGGATCTCCGACGACATCGGGTCGGGCGCGTTCTTCGAGAATCCCGTGCTGCGCGAGGCCTGTGCCATCGGCCGGGCGACCGCGCTGCACCTTCTCGGTCTCGTCTCCGAAGGCGGTGTTCACAGCCACATCGACCACCTGATGGCGCTGCTGGAACTCGCGCGGCGCGAGTGGGTCGAGCGGGTCTTCGTCCACGCCTTCACGGATGGGCGGGACGTGTCGCCCACCAGCGGTGCCGACTTCATCGCACGCGTGCCCCATGTTGCGACGGTGATCGGCCGGTACTGGGCGATGGACCGCGACAACCGCTGGGAGCGGACGAAGCGTGCGTACGACGCAATCGTGTACGGCGTCGGCGAGCGCGCGGACGATCCTGTGGAGGCGGTGCGTGCGTCCTATGCCCGCGGAATCACCGACGAGTTCATCGAGCCGATCGTGGTCGGCGATCCTGCGCAGGGACGCGTCCGCACCGGCGATGCGGCGGTCTTCTTCAACTTCCGCCCCGACCGGGCTCGGCAGCTCTTCCGCTCGCTGCTGGAGCCCGACTTCGCGGAGTTCGACCGGGGCCCGCAGCCGTCGTTTCCGCACCTGGTGCAGATGACCGAGTACAGCGAACAGTTCGACGCGCCCGTCGCCTACCGGTCCGAGCCCGTGAACGATGTGCTGTCGGAGGTCGTGGCCGCGGCCGGCGGCGCGCAGCTGCATGCTGCGGAGACCGAGAAGTATCCGCACGTGACCTACTTCTTCGACGGTGGGAAGGAGCAGCGCAGCCCTGGGGAGGAGTGGCGGCTCGTGCCTTCGCCGCGCGATGTGCCGACGTATGACCTGAAACCCGAGATGAGCGCGGAGGGCGTCGCGGACGTGTTCTGCGAGGGCATGGCGAGCGGTCGCTACCGCTTCGGTCTCGTCAACTTTGCCAATCCCGACATGGTCGGCCACACCGGGGTGATCCCCGCGGTCGTGAAAGCGGTGGAGACGGTGGACGGCTGTCTTGGTCGAGTCGTCGAGGTGGTGACCGGGGCGGGCGGTGTGCTGCTGGTGACCGCGGACCATGGCAACGCGGAGCAGATGCTGGAGCCCGATGGCAGCCCGCACACCGCGCACACGACAAATCCTGTACCGCTGATGCTGGTCGGGCATCCCGGCCGGCTCCGCGATGGCGGCCGGCTTGCGGACATTGCGCCCACGGTGCTTGATTTGCTCGAAATACCCCGGCCGAGCGTCATGGAAGGGCGGGCATTGGCCGACAACGTGTCGTGAGCCACAACCGCGCGTGCTCCATACACGTGGTGGTGTAGATTTCCGGACGGTTCTCGTAACCACCCCGACAGAATTTGGCCCTTCAGCAGCCCGACCCTGAAGTTCTCAAGCGCGCTCGTCGCGGTGACGAGCAGGCGTTTGCGCTGATCGTTCGCCAGTATCAAACGCCGCTCTTCAACTATGTGACGCGCGTGCTGTCCGGCGACCGCGCCCTTGCCGAGGACCTCTGCCAGGAGGTCTTCCTCCGGGCGTATCAGGCTCTGCCGGGGTTCGACAATCGCTGTCAGTTCACGACCTGGCTGTTTCAGGTTGCGAAGCACCGGGTCGTCGACGAGCTGCGCGCCAAGGAGCGACGGGGCCGCCCCACCGTCGAGTTCGACGTCGTCGCCCACCTGCACGTCGCCACCCCGGAGATCGACTCCGTCGAGGAGATGGACGCGGTCTGGCGCGCGATCGGTGATCTCACTGTCGACCTGAAGATGGCGCTCGTGCTGCGTGACGTCGTCGGGCTGTCCTACGCCGAGATCGCGGAGACTCTCGAGACCACGCTGGCCACGGTGAAGTGGCGCATCTACAAGGCTCGGGAGACCGTTGCAGCCGAACTTGTGCGCGAGGGCTACGGCCGGGCCACGCGCGGCCGGAAGCGCTCAGCCTGATCCAGGGCCGCGCGTGACCGCAACCGAAGCTCTCATTCACGGTGCGCTCGCACTCCCGGCCCCGTCGCTGCTCGGCTTCGCCGCCTGGCGGGCGCACGGCGGCACGCGGCTGACCCTCGCCGTCATGGCGGTCGTGCTCTTCGCGGTCTTCTTCATCGCCTCGTTCGGCCTGTTCTGCCTCGGCTGCTGAAAGAAACGGGTCAGACCCGTTCTTTCACCCAATGCCGGTGATGCGGGCGAGCCGGTGGAACGTGGGGCGGAAGCCGCGCGCCGGCCAGAAGCGCGAGGAGAGCAGGTTGGTGGCGCGCCAGTCGGTGACGACGCTGCCAAATCCTTCGTCGCGGGCCCAGTCGAGTGCATGGGCCGTGAGGGCCAGCCCGACGCCCGAGCCCCGTTCCTCCGGCAGCACCGCGCTGCTGCCGAGCCAGACCGCATTCTCGGGCGTGCCGAAGCGAGGATCGGGCGGGTAGAGCAGCGAATGGCCGACGGCACGGCCGTCGCGCTCGGCGACGAACAGCGACACGGTCTGATCCTCGAGCGTCTCCTGCCACTCGGGCCGCCAGAGATCCCACGTCGGCGAGTCGAACCCGGTGAACACCGGCGTCTCGCGCTGCACGTCCCAGATCAGCGCGAACTGCTCAGCTACGACACCGTCGAGGTCGGCCATGCCGCCCGGTCGCACGGTCACGCCGCCGGGGGCCTCGATCCCCTCAGCGCCGGCTTCGCGAATGGCGCCGATTTGCATCTGGCCGAAACCGAGGCGCTGCCAGGGGTCGAGCGCGTCGGCCATCGCGGGAGCGAGCACGAGGTGCATCTGCGCGCCGTCCTGCACCCAACGGTCGGCGGCGAACGCGTAGGCGTCGCGGAGCAGTTCGGCGTCGTCCGCTGCGTGCGACGCCCGATCGGCGTAGACATGCCGCTGCCAGAGATCGCGGTCGTGCACCGTGCCGATCAGGTAACCGGCCACGCGGCCGTCGCGAAGCGCCACGGCGCCGGAGGTTCCCTCCCGTCGCCACTCCTTCTCGACCGCCGCCCGGGGATCCTGGTCTCCGAGCAGCGGCTCCACCGCACGGTGCCCGGCGTGCCGCGCGGCGAGCAGCGTCGCCGCGTCGTCCAGGTGCTCGTCTGCGAATGGCCGAAGCTCGACTCTGCTCATCGCCCCTCACCCAGCCGGGCGGCGAGCGAGGGCGGCAGGCCGGCCTCGAGAATCGCCTGCTGCGCCGCAGCGATGTCGTAGGGCACCCGCCGCCACGTTGCCGCCCCGCGGTCGAGGTCGAGCAGCAGGTACGCAGCACGCGGATCGCCGTCACGTGGCTGGCCCACCGAGCCGGGGTTCACGAGCCAGCGGCCGTCGCCCAACTCGACCGTCCCCGGCTCCGCGTACCCTCCGAGCGCGCGATCGCCCGGGCCCTGGGTGTATGCGAGCGGCACGTGGCTGTGTCCGATCAGTGCGAGGTCGGCGCCCTGCACCGCCAGACATTGCTCCGCGGTTCGCGCGTCGAGGACGTACTCCCAGACCGGGTCGCGCGGGCTCCCGTGGTAAAGCGCCACGCCGGCTCGCTCGCCGCTCGGCGAGAGCTGCCGCAGCATGTCGAGCGCCTCCTCGGTGAGCACCTGGCGCGACCACACCGCGGCCGCCGCAGCATCGTGCGCGAACACGCTCATGTCGAGCCGGCCGTTCACGACCAGGTCGTGGTTACCGGCCAGGCAGATCTCGGCGAGCTCGAGCACCGCACGCGTGCACGCCTCGGGATGCGCGTTATAGCCGACGAGATCGCCGACACACCAGATCTCGGAGACGTCGTCGTGTTCGATTGCACTGAGCACTGCCTGGAGCGCGGGCAGGTTGCCGTGCACATCGCTGATGATGGCCGCCCTCACAGCGCGGGTACTCTACCGACGCCGTGCGTCCTCGCATCCTGCTCGCGCTCCCGCTGTGTGCGCTGGGCGTCTGGCTCTGGACGTCGGCTTCGCAGCCCCCGCCGCATCCCGAGGTGCCTGCGGCGGCGGTCTTCACGGCTCAGCAGATCGAGCGTGCACGCGACTATCGCGAGCCAGGCTACCTCCTTGCCGTCGCGACGATCCTCACCCAGTTCGCGGTTGCCTGGGCTCTCGCGCGTGTCCTTCCGGCACGCGTGGCGCACCGTCCCGCTCCGCTTGTGGCAGCAGGCGTCGCAGCTGCCGTTGGGGCGGCCGCGGTCCCGTTCTCGTACGTGAACCATGTCCGTGCGATGGATGTCGGCCTCGACCTGCGAGGCTTCGGCGAGTGGGCGGCCGACGCCGGGCTCGGCCTGCTGGTCTGGGTGGTCGCGGTGACGCTGGCCTATCTGGCCGGGCGTGCGGCGTGGCGGCGTCTCGGCGACATCGGCTTCGCCTTCGCTGCGTGGCTGTTGATTGCGCTGTTTACGCTGGTGCAGCCGGTGGTGGTCGACCCGCTGTTCATCTCGACCGGGCCGGCACCCCCGCGCCTTGCGGCAGAGTCAAACCGGCTCCAGCAGCGGATGGACGCTCATCCGGCCTCCGTGACGGTCAGCGACGCGTCGTCGCGGACGACCGCCGAGAACGCGTTCGTCGACGGCGTCGGGCCGACCGTCCGGGTGGTGATCGACGACACAGCCCTCCGCGAGCCGCCGGCCGCCCAGCGGGCGCTGCTCGCACACGAGCTCGCACACGTCGCCCGCCGGCACACCCTGGAGGGCGTTCTCTGGTTTGGCGTGATCGGCGTTCCGGCGATCCTGCTCGTCCTCGGGGCGGCCTCCCGTCTCTGCCGGGGCCTGCGCGGTGGGCTCGCCGCCGCTGCAGCCGTGCCTGTGCTGCTCGCGCTTGCCTTCACCGCGCAGGTCGTCCTGCTGCCGGTCGAGAACCTGTTGTCGCGCCGCATCGAGGCCGAGGCGGACTGGGTCGCTCTCAGGGCGACGAACGACCCCGCCGGAGCCGAGTTGCTGCAGAGACGCCTGGCCCTGGCGAACCTGTCGAATCCCGAGCCGCCGAGTTGGGCGGTGCGGCTGCTTTTCGACCATCCGCCCGTTCTCGAGCGGATCGGAGTCGCGCGCGCCTACTCCTCGTCGTCCGGGTCGCGGTAGCTGTCGTCGTCGCCCGTGCCGCTGATCTCGGGAAGGTTCTGAATCCCCTCGCGCGTGCGCCACTTCGAGTAGTTGTCGCTCATCGCGTCGATCAGCTCCTGCATGAACCTCGGCGAGAGGTTGACACGCGAGACGACCACACCGGGCACCTCGTCTTCCTCGACCTCGTGATCGACCCGTGCGAAGGTGATGGTGAACTCGTACGGGGAGTGGCTGACGTTCGCGAAGTTGGCGTAGACGCCGGCCATGATCTCCGGCGTGAAGTGGATGTTGAGGTGGCGGTCTTGGGGGTTCTCGTCCATCAGGCCACCCTACACCCTGCTTCGCCTACGATGACCCGATGAGCGGAAGCGTCCTCCAGGAGCTGGCGGCGCCGCTTCGGGACGCTGTGCAGGCGACCGGCGGCGACGGCGTGCCGGTGCGCCTCGACCGGCCGGCCGACGCCGCGCACGGCGACTACGCGACCGCTGTCGCCCTGTCACTGGCCAAGCCCTTGAAGCAGTCGCCGCGCAAGATCGCGGAGGGGATCGCGGAGCGCATCGACTCCCCGTATATCGAGTCGGCCGAGGTGGCCGGGCCGGGCTTCATCAACCTACGGGTACAGCCGGTCTGGTACCGGCACGTGGTTGAGCGCATCCTCGAGGAGGGGGAGAGCTACGGCGGCGGCGCAGCAGGCAACCCTGAACGGGTGCAGGTCGAGTTCGTCAGCGCCAACCCCGTCGGCCCGCTGACCGTCGGCAGCGCCCGCAACGCCGCCTACGGCGACGCGCTTGCGCGCCTGTTCCGGTTCGCAGGCCATGATGTCTCCACCGAGTACTACTTCAACGACGCCGGCCGTCAGATCGAGCTGTTCGGGAAGTCGCTGCGCGCCCGCGCGCGGGGCGAGGAGTTGCCCGAGGACGGCTATCAGGGCGAGTACATCGCCGAGCTTGCGAAGGAGCTCGGGCTGAACCCGGATGACGATGTGGATGCCTGGGCGCACGCCGGCACGGAGGCGATGATCGCCCAGATCCGGCAGACCCTCGACCGGTTCCGGGTGTCGTTCGACATCTGGTTCCGGGAGCGGTCCCTGTACGAGGACGGCTCCGTGGAGCACGTCATCGACCAGCTTCGCGAGAGCGGCGCCACGTATGAGAGGGACGGCGCCCTGTGGCTCCGCACGTCGGAGCTCGGCGACGACAAGGACCGCGTCCTGATCCGCTCCAATGGGGCGCCCGCGTACATCGCAGGCGACCTGGCCTACATCGTCTCCAAGCTCGAGCGCGGGTTCGACACGGCGATCTATGTGCTCGGTGCGGATCACCACGGCTACGTCGGGCGGTTGAAGGCTGCGGCGCGCGCGCTCGGCTACGACCCGGACCGGATCGACATCCAGATCTACCAGATGGTCTCGTTGCGCGGGGCCAAGATGTCGAAGCGGGCAGGCCGTATCGTCACGCTGGACGACCTGATCGACGCGATCGGTGTCGACGCTTCACGGTTCGTGCTGGTGCAGCGGTCACACGACCAGGCGGTGGAGATCGACCTCGACCTGCTCGTCCAGCAGAACGCCGAGAACCCGGTGTACTACGTGCAGTACGCCCATGCCCGAATCGCGTCGATCCTCCGCAACGCGGGCGACCTGGCGCAGGGAGCGGCGCCTGCGGAGTCGTGGCAGCCCGAGCCTGCCGAGGCCGAGCTGATCAAGGCGCTGGCCGAGTTCCCGGACCTCGTCGCTGAAGCGGCCGACCGGCGCAGCCCGCACCGGATCGTGACCTACGTGCAGGACACAGCGAAGGTCTTTCACCAGTTCTACAAGCAATGCCGGGTGATCGGTGCCGAGCCGGACGTCGAGCAGAGCCGCCTCGCCCTCTGCCGGGCAACCCGCCAGGTGCTCGCGACGGGGCTTGATCTGGTGGGCGTCGAGGCACCCGACCAGATGTGAGCGCCGCGGGCCGGCGGTGGCGGGCCGCCCTCGCGCTGATTGCGGCAGGGTGGGGGAGCGTTGCCGTGCTCGTCCGTGCGGTCGACCTGCCGGCCGGGGCGATCGCGTTCTGGCGAGTCGCCATCGCGGCCACCGCCCTGGGCGCGGCCCTCGCTGTCCTTGGCCGCCTCGCGCTGGTGCGTCCGGCGGGGCAGCTCTGGCCGCTCGTTCGGCTCGGCGTCATCCTGGGCGTCCACTGGCTCGCGTACTTCGAAACCATCAAGCTCTCCTCGGCCACGCTCGCGGTGCTGCTTGTCTACACGGGGCCGCTCTTCATCGCCGTGCTTGCCCCCCGGCTGCTTGGCACCGCGACGTCCCGTCCGACCATGGTCGCGCTTGCGGGCGGTGCGGCCGGCATCGTGCTGGTGGCCACCGACGGGTCGAGCGACATCCGGGTCACGGCCGCCGGGCTGGCGATGGGGCTCGTCGCCGGGCTGACCTTCGCGCTGTTGATCATCGCCGGGCGGGCGGTCACGAATGACGTCACCGCGCCGGCGTTCCTGTTCTGGGAGACGGTGGTCGCATCGGCTCTTCTGCTGCCGGTCGCGGTCGCGCAGGGACCCGTTCCCGGCGACGCCGCAGATGTCGCCGGGCTGCTCGCGCTCGGCGTGGGGGCAACGGCCGTGCTTGGTATCGCGTTCGCCACTGCGCTGCGGCATGTCGAGGCCCAGAGTGCCGGCGTGCTGATGTTTCTGGAGCCGGTTTCGACCGTGCTTCTGGCATGGCTGTTCCTGTCCGAGCAGCCCAGCCTGCGGACGGCGATCGGCGGTGCGCTCGTCCTCGCCGCCGGGCTCTTCACGGTCGCCCTGCGGGAACCGGCTGCTACCCTCACGGGCGCATGAGCGTTCCTCAGGCACCGAGCGTTTACGAAGTTGACGAGCTCGCGGAGCTGCTCTCAGGTGACGCAGCCGACACCGGTGATGGCGACTGGTACGCGGTCAGCACCGATCCCTGGCCGTGCCCGGCGTGCGGAGAGGTGTTCGAGTACCTCACGGCCTGCCATCACGTCGTGGTGACCCCCGAGCGCGACGATCTGATCGACCACGCGGCCCGCGCCGCGCAGGTCGGCCGCAACCCGAGGATCATCCGGTACGACGACGTGTTGCCGACGATCACGCTTTGGCAGTGGCGGGCGCTCGGTCGGCCCGTGCACGGCGTCAAGAAGGTCTAGATCCGACGCGCAGCTGCGCGTCAGATCCACAGCAGCATCGCCACCACCAGCAGCATCACCGCGATGGCGACTGCCACGGCCAGCGCCGGCCACCGCGTCTCCTTGGGGTCGGCATCTGCCGGGGGGACGACCGGGGCGGGCGCCCCGCTCGGGGTCAGCGTAACCGGAACGCCACCCATCGCCTCAGGATTGGGGAGCACGCCAGGCTCCTCGTTTTGCCTGCCGTCGGCGGGATCCTCGCTGGTGGTCTCCGGCTCGTCCAGCTGAGTGCGATCTCGCTCGTTCACGGGCTCTCCTTTGTGTGGAGTCACGCCCTGCATACCCGGAAGTGTCGCGGGTGATGCCCCTCACGGGGTTTCCGTGCGAGTACGGACACAGGGTGGTAGCCTCGCAGGCGGCACGAAGTCCAACGATTGGGGGATCGTTATGCGACGTCGACACCTGCTCGCAGCGGTTGCAGCCGTGACCGCGTGGGCGCTTTCGGCCGGGGTGGCACAGGCCGCCGTGATCAACGTTCATCCGGGTCAGTCGATTCAGCACGCCGTGAACATGGCTCACGCCGGCGACGTGGTGAAGCTGGCTCCGGGCACATACTTCCAGAACGTCACGATCCAGAAGAACGGCATCACGCTGATGGGCTCGGGCTCCGGCCCAATGGGCACCCGGCTGGTGTCAGGCGGGCGTGAGGTGCCGAGCACCTGCTCGATGCCGACCGTCAGCGGAATCTGCGTGGTCGGCAAGCTCGACGCCACCGGCAACCCTGTGGCACCGACGCGTCGCACGACGGTGCGCGATCTGAGCGTCCATGGGTGGAGCGGCTTCGGGGTCCTGCTGTTCTTCGCCAACCAGACGAAGGTGCACAACGTCGTCGCGGCGAGAAACGCCGAGTACGGGATCAGCGGGTTCGTGCTCCACGGCGTGACGTTCACGCACAACGCGGCCATTCGCAACGGCGACCCCGGCTTCTATATCGGGGACTCTCCGAACGCGCAGGCCGTGGTTGCCTGGAACCGAGCGTCCGGAAACGGCGCCAGCGGAGCTGATGGCATCGGGTTCCTCTTCCGCGACGCAAGTTGGGGCAAGGTGTGGGGCAACACCGCGAACGGCAACTGCACCGGTTTCATGTTCATCGACACCGGGTCACCTGGGCTCGCCTCCCACTGGTGGGCGGCCCACAACACCGCCAACCGGAACAACCTCGCCTGTGCGGGTGAGGCGGAAGGCCCGCCCCCGCTCTCCGGCATCGGCATCACGTTGTTCGGCGCCCGGCACACGACGCTCTGGGACAACACGACGAATGGCAACCATCCGACCGGCCCGAGTGTGTTCAGCGGCGGCATCGTCGTCGCGTCGTCGGTTCCAGCTGGGGGTCACACGCCGGCGAACAACCTGATCAAGGAAAACCACGCGCAGAACAACAGCCCGTTCGACATCATGTACGACGGCACGGGCTTCAACAACCAGTTCGTGGACAACGACTGCGGGACATCCACCCCCGCGTTCATCTGCTCCTGAGCTGATCCTCAAGGGCCGGGTTGCCATTGCGCGGCCCGGCCCTTCGGGCAGCGGGCAGTCGGCTAGAATCGCGTCCGCGCGGACGTAGCTCAGTTGGTAGAGCGTTGGCTTCCCAAGCCAAAGGTCGCGGGTTCGAGACCCGTCGTCCGCTTTCCAACCGCGTGGGCCGACCCGCCAACTTGCCGTCGAGCCTGACGTCGAATCCTGGGTGGGCATGTTCATCCTGAGGCGCGTCATGTGGACGATCCCGGTGCTGCTCGTGGTCGTCACGCTGATCTTCCTGATGATGCGAGCGATCGGAGGCGATCCATTTCGCCATGGCACCCTGATGGGGATGTCGGGCGAGGCCTGGGTCAAGTACGGAGATCCCAAGCCCCCGTCGATCCAGTCGAACCTCGAGCGACGCTACGGGCAGGACCTGCCGTGGTACGAGCAGTACATCAACTACGTGCACGGTCTCGTCACGTTCGACCTCGGGCCGTCGCTCAGCTTCCGCAACAGAACGGTGAACGACATCGTGCTGACACAGGCGCCCGTCTCCGTCGAGCTCGGGCTGCTCGCGGCGGTGTGGGCGGCAGCGATCGGCGTACCCCTCGGCATGCTGGCAGCCCTTCGCGCGGGGACGTGGCTCGATGCTGGGGCGAAAGCGCTCACCAGCGTGGGTCTCGCCATTCCAAACTTCCTGATCGCCACGATGCTGATCTACGTGTTCTCGCTGAATCTCGGCTGGTTGCCGACCAGCGGCTGGTACCAGGGCTGGCAGCAGAAGATCATGCCGTCCATCACGCTGAGCCTGATTCCGATGGCGTACTGCGCGCGGCTGGTGCGCACCGGAATGCTCGAAACGCTGCGGGAGGAGTACGTCAACGCCGCACGGGCAAAGGGGCTGCGCTACCGCCGGGTGCTCACCCGTCATGTGCTGCGAAACTCGGTGATTCCTGTGATCACTGCCGGCGGGCCGATGATCGGCTATCTGATCACCGGCTCGTTTGTCGTCGAGATGGTGTACGACGTCCCCGGAATCGGCCGCTACTACCTCGCGTCGGTCGCTGCGCGGGACTACCCGGTGGTGATGGGGTTGACGATGATCCTGGCGACCGCCGTCATCACGGCCAACCTGGTCGTCGACGTAGCGCACACGATGCTGGACCCGCGCATCCGCGACGTTCGTTAGCACTCTATGCTCGGCCCATGCCGGCCGAACCTGACCGCACTCTGATCCTGTCGGGCGGCCGGGTGCGCACCTTCGACGATGCGAGCACGGTGGCGGAGGCGATCGGCATCGAAGCAGGGCGCATCCGCGCGGTCGGCGCCGTCGCGGAGGTGACGGCGGCGCTTCCCGATGCCCCGGTGATCGACCTTGCGGGACGGACAGTGCTGCCCGGACTGATTGACGCCCACGCCCACATCGAGCTGTCGACGATGGCCGAGCGGCTCTGGGTGGACGTCCGCTTCTGTGACCCGGCCGTGGCTCTGGAGCGGATTGCCGCGGCAGCGGCGACTGCCGGCCGTGGCGAGTGGATCGTCGGTCAGGGGACGTTCGGCCAGCGCCTGCCGACTCGCGACGAGCTCGACCGCGCGGCTCCGGGCCATCCGGTGCTGGTGCGCGAGAGCATGCACCTGCTGGCGGCAAGCTCCGCTGCGCTCGCGGCCGCCGGCATCGACCGCGCCTACGCGGCCCCTCACGACTCCCGCGTGCTCCGTGGGCCCGACGGCGAGCCGACCGGCGAAGTGCGTGAGGGGTTCGACCTCTTCCCGCGTCCTCGGCCATCGGTCGAGTGGCTTGTCGAGGCGTTTCCAGACGTCACGCGGACGTTGTTCGTCGAGCACGGCGTGACGACCATCTGTGAGCTGCCGGCCGGCATCGAGGGCGTGCAGGCATGGAAACAGCTCCAGCGCGAAGGACGCCTCCCATGCCGGCTGATCCTGAACCCGATCCTCGCACCCGGCCATCAGCCGACCGTCAGCTCAGTCGACGAGTTTCTGGAGCTTGCCACGACGGGGGGCTGGAGCGACCCGTGGCTCAAGCTCGGTGCGCTCAAGCTGTTCGTCGACGGCGGCGACTTCGTCTCGGGCTTCTACCGCCGACAGCTGAGCCGGCCACCGGAGGAGTGGGGCATCCTCAACTTCCATCTCGGCGAGCTGGTCGCGATCCTGACCGCCTGCCGGAAGCACGGCGTGCAGGTGTGGATGCACGCGATCGGCGACGCTGCGCAGGACATCGCCCTTGCGGCGGTGGAGCAGGTCAACGTCGCCATGCCTCCGAGTGACCACCGAACGCGGATCGAGCACATCGGCAACCACGTGTTCGACCCGCGACAGATCGAGCGGATCGCTCGCGCCGGGGTCGTCCCTGTGCCGAACGCAGTGTTCATCTTCCAGGAGGAGGACGACCTGGTGGGATCCTGGCCGATGGGATCGACGTTCTATCCGTTCAGGAGCCTGATCGAGCGGGGGCTTGCCACGCCAGGCAACTCCGATTGCGCCGGAACGCAGCCGTTCGCCGCAAACCCATGGTTCGCGATCCACAGCATGCTCGTTCGCCGGACGAAGGGTGGCGCCGTGCTGAGCCCCGACGAGCGCGTCGACCTCCGGACCGCGATCGAGACCTACACGAGACACGCCGCCTACGCGGCGTTCGAGGAGTCGAGCCTGGGGACGCTCGAGGTCGGCAAGTTCGGCGACCTGGCCGTGTACCCGGATGATCCGTTCGACGTCGAGGACGAGCTGATCCTGGCCGTCGACCCTGACCTCACCGTGGTCGGCGGTGAGGTGGTGTTCGACCGATCTCAGCCGTCGCCACGCGACGCGGCGATCCAATCGAGCGGCCTTGCGGACGCGAACCCAAGCGTGAGGTGGCCGTCGTCGGGATAGCTCTTGAACGTCGCACCGGGAATGACGCCCGCGAGCCACGCGCCGTGCCCATGGGGCACCATCGTGTCCTTTTGCCCGTGGAACACGGTCACCGGGACAGTGATCGCCCGGGGGTCGAGGCCCCACGGCTCGACGAACGCGATGTCATCCTCCATCCAGCCGTCGATGCCGGGCGCCATCGCGACCCGCATGCGGCTCAACATCGTCAGGCCGTGCCCACTCAGGAGGATCTCTCGGTCGCCTTCCGACAGCAGGGTTCCCCATGCCTCGAGCACGCCCTCGGGTGAGGCCAGCACCTCGGCGCATGCCTCGCGCACCAAGGGCTCAAGGTTTTCGCGGTCGTTGCGCGCGATGTCCCACTCGGTCCGGTTCGATTCGCCCATGCCCTCGTAGAAGTCGAGCCCTTCGGCGTCGAATGGCGCAATGCCGCACACGACTGCGGCTGCCGTCACCCGGTTCGGGAGGAGGGCGGCACACGCGAGGGCGTGTGGTCCGCCGCCGGAGATTCCCCACACGGCGAACCGGTCGATGCCCAGCGCATCGGCCACGGCAACTGTGTCGGCGGCCGCATCAGCCACCTGCCGGCCGGGGTGCGACGTCGACCCGGCGTAGCCCGGGCGGTCGTAGGAGATCAGACGGAGGCCGCGCTCCTCGGCGACTCCCGTGACGTCCTCCCCAAGCAACCTGCAGCCGGGGGATCCGTGATGGAACACCACCGGAGTCCCACCGGCCGGACCGTAGTCACGGGCGAGAATCTCCCGCTGACCCCGGCGCACCGTGATATCCGTGCCGTCGGCCACGTCGTCTGATGCGCTGCTCATGCCGCGCACATTACGCGGCTGACCGCGAGCGCGTCGCCGGAACTGGATACGCGACGCGAGGAACTGGTCCCGCCCTCAGGTCGGCCTCCGTCCCCGCCTGCGGGAGGGCGGGCATTCCGGCCCTCCCGCGTCCCGGTCACCTCTTACCCCGTCTTCAACCGATTGGGCCGTCCGGGCCGTTGAACTGCACGCCCACGATGCGCACGATCCGGCGGACCGCGGCGCTTGGAACAACCTCGAACCTGGTGGCGAGCCGACTGCATCGATCCTGCGCGTCCATCAGGCACTGGATCCCTCGCGAGTCGATGAACGTCACGGCCGACAGGTCGATCCGCAACGCAATGAGGTCGGAGGTGTATGACCAGTCGATTGCCTCTGCGAGATCGGCATGTGTCGCGAGATCGATCTCCCCGGCGCACCGGATCACCATGACTCCAGGCGCCTCGTGTCCGGCCTCGATGCGAAGGTTCTGGGGTGTTGTAGCCAACTTCTCCTCCGGGCGTACCTGAACAAAAAGGAGGCCACGCTGCTCGAGCCGGCTCGGATTTTAGAGTCGGAAATGTGGTGGGACAAGTGAAACCGAGATCACGAAACGCCCGGCCATTTTCTGCATCAAACCAGTGAATACGACACCTGCAGGGCTGCCTGGTCGATGCGCGACATGCCGGCCGCGGTGCTCGACATGTAGACGCGGACGACGGCGTTGTCGGCGCGCGACACCGTCGTCATCTCCGGAAGAGGCGTGGTTGTGGTGATGAACGTCGCCGTGGTGTTGCAGGCGAGCGGCGATCCGCTGGAACCGTGTGTCGCAACCAGGGTCGCACCGTCGTACACCTCGAAGTAGAAGCACAGGTTTCGCCCGGTCGTGGTCGGCCGGAAGCTGAGCGTGAAGCTGCCGGAGGTCACCGCCGCGCCCGTTGGCACATAGGACGGGTACGCCAGACGAAGGTGGCGGGAGGCGGCGAAGGTCGGCTGCCAGTTGGACCCAGACGTCCAGTAGGTGCCGTCGACCGCGACCGGTTGGTAGGGGATGACGGTGCTCGCGCCCGTGACGTCGTTGACCGACTGCGGGTAGAGCGTGAACGTCCGCTGCGGCGTCGACCCGTTGATCACCACCCGGTCGACGCTGTTCCTGGTGGCCGGCGACGTCCAGATGTAGGCCCGGACGGTGAGGTCGTTCGCGACGTCGCTGGTCGTCACGCCGCTCAGGTTGGTCGTCGTGGTCGTCGTCGACGCGTTGCCCGACGCGCACGCGACCGGCGTCCCGGAGCTGCCATACGTGGTGATCAGCGCGCCGGTGCTGGTCCTGCGCAGGTCGACGAAGAAGCACGCCGTGCCGACGGCAGCTCCCGCTCGAAGGTCGAACGAGAGCTGCAGGCCGCTCACCGTGAGGCCGCCCGGCAGCGGAGCATTGAGGCGAAACTCGACATAGCGAGCGGCGTTGTAGGCCGTCGGGAAGCTGCTCTGCGCCGCGTAGAGGGTGCCATCGTTGAACGCCGGTGGATTGCCGATGAACGTCTCTCCGGCACCGCCTGACAGATCGCCTGCATCGAGCGGCGCGAGCGTGGCAGTCGTCGGGAAGATGCGCTTGCTCGAGATCGTGTGCGAGGCGGCAGCGGTCCGTGCGAACGCTGCCAGAGCGGTCTGTGATGCCGCCGCGGTTCCGACGATGACCCCTGAGAGGACGACGACACGAAGTGCGCGCCTAGACCGCACCGGCGGTCCTCCGGGTCGCGGATTCCGGCCCGGGCCTCCAGATCTCGAGCAGCCAGATCAGGCAGAGGACGAACGGCACGCCGAGCACCATGACCCTGTGCACGGCCGGCTCGCGAAGGAAGCGAACGGCGGAGCCGGCGTGGGGGATGACGAGCCGCATTCGCCACGCCGTGCTGCCATGGAGCTTCGCCGTCCACGGGTCCGGAGCGGTGTTCGCGTCGCCCTGGGTGCGGATGACCGGCGCATCGCCATGCTCGAGCAGCTCGATCACCCGGTGCGTCACCACCTGATGGTCGGCGACCGGCACGCTGTATGCGATCACCTGTCCTTCGCGCACGTCGGAGAGCGGCTCGGGCGTGACGATGACCAGGTCGCCGGTCCTGAACGTCGGGGTCATGCTGCCTGAGAGGACCGTGAGGGTGCTGCACACGCCGAGGGCGGGAAGCACCGCGAGACCGATCAGTGCGGCGGCTGCGGTGAGTGCCAGGACGGCGACGGCCGCTCTGACCACCGCGCGGAGGATGCGGGAGGCGTGGCGCATGGGGGGCGAGGATCACACTCGGGGGCGCCGCCCGTGCGCGGCGCCCCCTCATGCGAGCGGGGATTACTTGCTCGTCGCGGCGCGCTGCGTGCCGGTGAACGTGTACTGCAGCGTCGACGACTGGTTCTGGAACGTGTTGCCGGCGGCAGCCGGGAACGTCAGCGTCAGGCGCAGGCGGTCGGTACCACCGGCGGTCAGAGCCGACAGGCCGGCCATCGTCAGGTTTGAGCCGATCACCGCGCGGGAGGCGACGATCGTCGTGGTCGTGCCCGAGCAGGTGTAGGTGTACGGCGGGCCGCTCTCCGTCCAGGGGTTCGAGCAGCGGTCGATCACCATCTGCAGACCATTGGTGCCGTCGGTGTCGAGCAGCGAGCTTGACGTCGCGGTCGATGTCAGCGAGATCGTCGCCATGTCGAGCGTGCCGGCGTTTGTCAGGTCGAACGCGCGCTGGATGGTGTCGCCGGGAGCGATGCCGGACGCGCCGACCGTCAGCCGGTTGGTCGCACCGAGGTTCAGAGTCACCGTGCCGGAGGCGACGGTGTGGCCGGCCGACGTCGAGCTGGTGAACGACGCGAATGTGCCGAGGCCGGCCATTGCGCCGGCCACGCCAAGCGCAGCGAGCGACAGCAGCAGCTTGGTGGAGCGATTACGCGACATGAACATGATGGTCTCCAGGTGCTGGGGGGGGCTTGCACGTGGTCACGTCATCGTCGATGGGACGTCGAAAGGGAAGGGCGCTGAGGCGATCCGGGCGTTGAGATGTCTCAACGACCGGGTTGACCGGACGCCGCGACGGGGTTAGGCGTCGTCGAGCAACCGGACCGCCGCAGCGCGGTCTGCGACCCGGAGCTTGCGCAGGATCGCGGCGATGTGACTTCGCACCGTTGCCTGCGAGAGCACCAGATCCTCGGCGATCTGTGCGGTCGTGCGTTCGTGACGGAGCAGGTCGAGCACCTGCCATTCCCTGCTCGTCAGTGGCTCGGCGCCCGGCGGCGGCGCCAGCACGGATCGCCGTCGGGCGCCACGGTCGCGGAACTCCGAGACGAGGCGGCCGACCAGCTCCTTGGAGATGCTCGGCTCGTCGCTGAGCACGTCGGCCAGCGCCTCCAGCAGCCGGTCGATGTCGACGTCCTTCAACAGGTACCCGCTCGCCCCGGACCGGAGCGCCGCGAAGAGGTCGTTGTCGCTCCGGGACACCGTCAGCATCACGACCTTCGTCGTGGGCAGCCGGGAGGTGATCTCCCAGGCCGCGGCGAGGCCGTTGCCCGGCATGCGGATGTCGAGGAGGCACATGTCGGGCCGTGTCTCCATCGCGGCCTTCACAGCGGCAGGGCTGTCGCCGGCCTCGGCGCAGATCTCGAACCCGCCGGCCTGCTCCAGCGTCTCGCGGATCTCGGCGCGGATCGGCGGGTGGTCATCCGCGAGCAGGACGCGCACGCTCATGCGACTCGTACCTCGACCGTCGTGCCCGTCGCCGGGTGGGAGTCGATGCGAAACGCAGCGCCGATGGCGCCGGCCCGCTCCTGCATGCCGACCAGGCCAAAACCCTGCCCGCGCGCCGTCTGCTCCGCCACGGGGAAGCCACAGCCGTTGTCGTGCACGCGCAGACAGAGCCCCTCGTCGGCAAGCAGTTCGAGCCTGATTACGTCCGCGCGCCCATGGCGGGTCGCGTTTCGCACGGCCTCGCACACGATTCGGATCAGTGCCTCCGCGTGCTCTCGTTCCACCCGTACCGCCGGGTCGACATGCATCGAGACGCGGGCTCCGGCGCGGCCGGCGATGTCCTGTGCCGTCCGTGCGAGCACGACGTCGAACCGCTCGTCGAGCGGCATGCTGAGCGCGGCGATCGCCCGCCTGCTCTCGACCAGAGCTCGGTCGGCGGCGGCGGCGATCTGCCTGATCGCGTCATCTCCGCCGCCCTGCCGGCCGGCCCGGCGGCTGATGAACGCGAGCTCCTGCGCGAGGCCGTCGTGGAGGTCGCGGGCCATTCTCCTGCGCTCCTCCAGTGTTGCGGTCTCCGAGACCCCGTCCCAGTAGCCGCGGATCTCCTGCACGACCGCCGCAAGAATGAACCCCGACAGCATCAGGCGGAACGCATCGGCTGTGGAGATCCAGTCCGAGTAGAGCGACGGCGACACCACATAGTTCAGGCGGGTGAATGCGCCCATGATGAACGCCAGACACAGCGCCTGGGCGAACGGGTCGGATTCGCTGTCCGCCTTGCGGCCGTACCCGACCGCCGCGGTGGCGTTTGTCACCACCGACGTGCCGAGAACGACGAGCAGCCCGAGGGATCCCGCGAACAGTGGAAGCGCCGTCACTCCCTTGCTGGACCCCGGGGCGAACCGCTCCAGCTGGGGTAGCAGCCCGACCACGGCGACCAGAACCGGAACCGAAACGGCACAACCGAGCGCCGAGAGGCGGATCGCCGCATAGCGGTCCACTCGCAGCACTCGGCTCGATGCGAGGGCCGCCGTCGCCGTGCCAAGGGCTGCCGCGAGCTGCACGATTGCGGGGCCCCAGGCGGAGATTCCATACGCTTCGAGGTCGGCCATCAGAAACACCAGCAGCGCCGCGCTTCCGCATGCTCCCAGGCAGAACGAGGCGGCGAGGATGAGGTCGTCGAGCCGGCCCCGCCGAAGGTAGCGCCCGTAGAGGAGATAGGTGAGGAGCAGGCCCACGAGTGTCGTCGTGGTCTGCACTGCGACCCTGGCCGGCGCGGACTCCTGCACGATGTGCAGCTGGGGGACGGCGACGACCGCGCCCGTGACCAAGGCGACCGCGACGGTGACCCGAAAGCGGGTTCTCTGCCAGCGCTCGGGAAGCGGGCGGGCATGACTCGACTCTGGCGTAACAAAACGCACGCCGTGGCTATCGGCATCCTTCGGCCAACCCTGAACACCTCCGCTCGGAGCTTCAAAGCCCGCCAGATCACCTAGATTCTGGAAGGAGACGTGCGGCGACGGCCGAATCCCCGCGTGTGAACGCCGTACTGCTCATCTCGATCGTGGTTCTCGCTGCGCTGCTGATCTGGTTCTTTCGGCGAAGCGCCTGACCGCACCAACCCGGCGCGCTTGTCGGGTTATCCCCATCGTTGAACGATGTGCGATAGTGCGGCGGTTCGAGCGGTCCGCCAGAAGCTGGGGGGTTCTGATGCGTCGTGGAACGATCGTTCTCGCGCTGGCGTGCCTTGGCGCGCTTGCAGCGCCGGCGGTTGCAGACGCCGGGGAGGTGCGCCTGGCGCAGGGGCCTGCCGCTGACTCCGGACAGGGCATGGGCGCGGCGGCCGCGCACGCGCTGCGGTATGGGCCTCTGCCGGCCGACGCGCGTGAGCTTGCCGCGCAGAAACGGCTCGCCAACCGCGCTTCTCTCCATGGCCCGGCCGCCGGCGGCGGACTGCTTGGCCGGCTCCTTGCCCCAGTCAGTCTGCGGTCGTGGGCGGGCGTGTTCGACCCGAGCGGGTCGCCATCCGACTCCACCGGCGCAATCGGCACGACCCGCTACATCGAGCTCATCAACCAGGAGTTCGCGATCTACAACCGCACGAGTGACGTTCCGCTCTCGAATGCCACCCTGCAGACATTGGTGGGGGCCGCGGCCGCCGACGCCGTCTTCGACCCGCAGGTGATCTGGGACGCAACCACCGGGCGGTTCTACTACGCGGCCGACTGGGTCGTGAGCGCGGCCGACAACCGGGTCGCATTCGGCTTCAGCAAGACGTCATCGCCGACGACGGCGGCCGACTGGTGCACGTACTCGGTGCTGTACGACAACGTGTTCCCCGACTTCCCGAAGCTGGGTGACACCGCGGGATTCATCTTCGTCGGCGTCAACAAGTTCAATGCCGCCGACGCCTACCTCGGCTCGGATGTGTTCGGTGTCTCGAAGCCGCCGAACGGTGCGATCACGACGTGCCCCGACATGGCGACGTTGGAGTTCGGAGTCGGAGCGAACATCCAGACTCCCGCCGGCGCGCCTGTCTTCACGCCTGTCCCGGCCAACCAGATCGACAGCAGCGACACCGGATATGTGATCGGGCGAAACGCGGGCCTCCCGGCGACGCGCCTCTGGGAGGTGACGCTGGGCGCCAACCCGGACGGGACGCCGAACATCCCGGTGGTCGCCTCGCCCGTGGTCGTCCCGCAGTACAGCGCGCCGGCGAATGCGCCATCTCCGGGCTTCGCGCAACGGATCGACACCGCCGACGCGCGCAACACGCAGGCCGTGCTCGCCATCGATCCTGCACGTGGCGCCAATGCGTTCGCGCTGTGGACGCAGCACACGGTCAACGGCGGCGCCGGCGCACGGGTGCGCTGGTACGAGATCAACCCGGTGACGCGAACGATCCATCAGACCGGGGCGATCGCGCCGGCGGGGCTCTTCGCCTTCAACGCCTCGATATCGCCGGATCGCCAGGTGCGCGGCGCAACGGCGCGGTTCGGGCGGAGCATGGTCGTCAACTTCAACACGTCATCGTCAACCGGGAAGCCGGCGATCAGGGTCGTCTCGAAGCGTGGCGTGGGTGCCGTGTCGGCGCCGTTTCTGATCAAGCAGTCACCGGCGGGCTACGCGGACTTCACATGCGCCAATCCGGCTGTGCCGTGCCGGTGGGGCGACTACTCCGCCGCGACACCGGATCCGGTGGTGCCCTCGACAGCGGCCGTCGGCCGGGTCTGGGGGACGAACCAGTGGAACCTCAGGGGCAACACCATGGGCGCGCCATGGCGCACCTGGAACTTCGCGGTGTCTCCATAGCGCACAGGGCGGTTTGCGTCCAGGTCGGCTGGGCACCAGCCCGGCATGAGCCGGACGCTCGAACGCGGCGACGTGTTCTTCTTCTACCGGTTGCGTGTCGGCCTCGAGGAGGCCCATGAGCCAGGTGACGTCCAGAGGCTGTTCCTGCTCCTGAAGCCGGACCGCCGCAGCCTGTTCAGGCGGGTGATCGTGGGCCGGAAGCGCCTTCCCGACCCGCTGACGCACGAGCGGGTGTGGGCGTTTGTCGCCGAGGTCGCGCACCGGCGGAGCGAGGCGCGCGACGACATCGGCCCCGCTGTCTACGAGACCAGGACGAGGGGCATCCGGGTGGAGCCGCCGGCCCGGCCGGCGGGCGAAGGACGCTACGCGCTCGTCGATCACGGCGGGCACACGCACCTGGCATATGCCCTCGAGCTCCCGCCGGAGCCGGGCGACGTGCAGCGCGCCCTCGGCATCGAGCGCGAGGCGAGCTACATCGTGGCTGTGAGGAACCCGGACGCGCCGGCGCCGCCGGGTGCCGGCCTGCCGCCACAACGCCGCGCCCAGCTTCCGCCGGAGCTCACCGAGCGGTTCGGCGGCCGCCGGTTCGCGCCGGTCGATCCGCCGGAGATGCTCGACTACGAGGGCACCGAGCTCGTCCTGATCGGTGCCTCGGTCGACGTCGACGCGGAGCTCGGGATCGACCTCGATGCGCAAGCCGAGCGGCTCGAGACAGCAGACATCTTCCGCAAGCTCCGCATCCGCCCGCAGCAGGTTCCCACCGAGCCGCTCGAAACGGGCCGCTGGGCCTGAGCGACTAGGGCTGCGGCCCCTCGAACCGTGAGAGGTCGTCCTGCGGAAGGTGCTCCCAGACCACCGCCGAGCGCATCCATTGCCTCGTTGACGGGCGGATTCCCGGGTCGCCCTCGAGGGTACCGAGCCGAATCGAGACCTCGTCGTCGGACAGCGGCTCACCGGCGAACAGGTGCGAGCCGCACCGCTCGCAGAAGACCTTGGGGATGCCCTGCGGCGGGTGGAAGCTTCGCAGCACTTCGACGCCGCGCACCAGGCGAAAGCCGTCCTGGGGCACGCGCCCGTTCGCTGATGCCGCCGTGCCGGTGCGTTTCTGGCAATGCGTGCAGTGGCAGTAGCCGGCCGAGACGAACGGGGCGGTAATCTCGAATCGCACCGCGCCGCACAGACAGCCACCGTGCAGCGGCCGGTGGGGTGACGGAGGCGGGGCCGGGGACGGCACCGCTCAAGGCTAGACGACTGGAGGCAGCATGCGAGTCGCCGCCATCTACGACGTTCACGGGAATCTGCCGGCGCTGGACGCCGTGCTCGAAGAGGCCGCCGCTGCCGATGTGGATGTGATCGTCGTGGGCGGCGACGTCGCATCGGGGCCGATGCCCGCTCAGACCCTCGATCGCCTGCGGCAGCTGCGGACCCCGGTCGAGTGGGTGCGGGGAAACGCGGATCGGGAGCTCGCTGACGCATACGACAGAAGGGCGACCGGCACCACAGAGCCGAGCGACGACATCTGGCGGCTCCGCACGGCGTGGGCTGCAGCGCAGCTACGGCAGGACCATCGCGACCTCCTGGCCGGTTTCCGCGACACCGTGACGCTGCCGGTGGACGGTGTGGGCGAGACCCTGTTCTGCCATGGGTCGCCGCGATCCGACGAGGAGATCATCACCGCCGTGACGAGTGACGAGCGGCTTATTCCGATACTGGCGGATGTGTCGCAACGGGTCGTCGTCTGCGGTCACACGCACCACCAGTTCGATCGGCTCTCAGGGGTCACGCGGGTGGTGAACGCGGGCAGCGTCGGGCTGCCGTACGAGGGCCGGCCCGGTATCGCGTGTTGGGCCTTGCTCGGCGACACCGTCGAGCTCCGGCAAACCGGGTATGACCTCGGGCTCACCGCGACAGCCATCCGGCAGAGCGGCATACCGGGCCCGGAAGAGCTGATCGCCGACCTCGAGCACCCACCGGGTGCGCAGGAGGTGGCCGAGTTCTTCGAGGCCGCTGCGGGCATAGAGGGTTGATTCCACGACCTGCGCAGCGCTGATGCTGGTCCAGAACACGCGCCCTTTCCTTCGCCCGACCTCCACGCATGCCGTGGAATCAACCATCAGACGCGGCGCGGCCGTTCGGCACCGCGAAGGTCACCGTGGTGCCGTTGCCCGGAGCCGACTCGACGGTGATCGACCCGCCGGCGAGCCTCACTCGCTCTCGCATCGCCGCCAGCCCGAGATGGAGATGGTCGGTGGGGCGTCGGCGCACCGCCTCCGTGTCGAAGCCGGTGCCGTCGTCGCGGACGGTGCCGTGCAGGGAGTGCTCCCCAGGGGTGATCGAGATCCAGACGTGCGCCGCCTCGGCGTGGCGTCGGACGTTCGCAAGCGCCTCGAGCACGGTGCGGTAGGCGAGCGACTCGGCGGCGGGGTGGAAGCGGAGGTCAGGGCAGTCGACCGTCGCCTCGATGCCCGTGTCCTGTGAGAGCTGGCCGGAGATCTGCTTCAGCGCCGCGGCGAGACCACGGGCCTCGAGCAACTGCGGGTGGAGCTCGAACATCAGCCGGCGCGCCCGCTCGGTGGCGCCGGCCAGACGGTCGCGCGCGCGCTGAGCCTTTTCCAGCAGGTCGTCATTCCCCGCCTTTCGCAGGTCGCCGCAGAGCATGTCGATCGACAGGATCGACGCGGTCATCTCCTGGATCGCGTCGTCGTGGAGGTCGGTGGCGAGCCGCATGCGGTGCTCGTCCTCGGCATGCAGCATCGCCGCCAGTAACTGCTCTCGTGCAATCCGCGATTCCTCCAGTTCCACACGCGCCCGCTCGCGTTCGGTCACGTCCCGGATGATGTGGACGTATCCGATCAGCTCCCCCTGCTCGTCGCGGGTCAGCACGCTGCCGTTGATCTCACCCGTGAACCGGCTGCCGTCTCTGCGGACGAAGTGGATGGCGCCGGGAGCGAGCGCTTTCCCATCCAGGGAGGCGCCGTACTGCTGGTAGTCCGAGCGGTTGAGATACAGGAACTCGGTGGTGTGACCGACCGACTCGGCGCGCCCATATCCGGTCAGCGCGACGAAGGCCGGGTTGACGTCGAGGATCCGGCGCTCCGCGTCGACGATGCAGGCGGAGTCGCGCAGACCGTTGAACAGCTGGCGGTAGCGTTGCTGGGCATGCATGGCAGCGGTGAGCGCCTGCTGGAGGTTGCCGGCGTCGAGATTGACGCTGATCCCGCCGATGATCGTGCCGTCATCGGAGCGAAGCGGTGCGGCGGTGACCGCGTAGGGATGCCCGCCCCAGGAGACCGTCGCCGTCCGGGTGACGCCGTGCAGCGCCTGGCGGTAGAGCGGCAGAACCTGCTCGGCCACCTCAGGACTGAGAGCCTCCGCGGCAGGCTTTCCCTCGAAGGTGGCAGGATCGGAATGGGCGCGGAGAAGCGCGCCGTCGACGAGCTGGAACCGCAGGTCGCGGTCGAAGAGGGCCAACGACCCTCCAGGGAACTGCTGCGCCACCAGGCGGTAGAGCTCAGACGAGCTCGCCGACTCGATCCAGTCGGTGATCGACTCTATCTGTGCCACGCACGCACCTCCCGTTAACGTTTGCGGCACTGAAAACTCCGGACGCACCTGACGGTAGCACGGCGGCGGGGCAAATCCGCCGCTCGCGTTTGACACGGCTAACACGGTTAGCTAGGATGGCTTACACCGTTAGCCATACCCGAGTTTGGAGACCGACCCATGGAGACCACGCACATCTCACCCCGATCCACCATCGTCCAGCGTGCCGCGTACGGCATGGCCGCGATGCTCCTGCTCGCAGCGGCCATGATCGAGATCTTCACGAACGACGCGGGGTGGTGGCAGTTCTTCGCCCTCGGTTTCGGCCCGGACATCGCACTGTTTGCGGGCATCAGCTCGTCCCTGGAAAAGGGGCAGCTCCATCCCCGCGCGGTTCCCCTCTACAACGCCCTCCACGGTTTCCGTTGGCCGGCGCTCCTCGCGGTGGCAGCGGTGATCTGGCTACCGCTGGGCTGGCTCGCCGGCGCGCTGGCATGGGGCCTCCACATCGCACTTGACCGCTCCATCGGCTATGGACCCCGCACCCATGATGGCTTCCAGCAATCCTGAGGCGCGCACACCACGTGCGCGGGAGATCGTCGCCGCGGCGCGTGAGATCCTGGAGGCCGAGGGACTGGACGCCCTGACGATGCGGCGGATCGCCGACCGGCTTGGCATCCGCGCGCCGTCCCTCTACAAGCACTTCCCCGACAAGGAGTCGCTCGAGGCGGCGATCATCTCGGACGCGTTCGAGGAGCAGGCCGTCGCCTTCGAGCAGGCCGGCGCCGGCAGCAACGATCCTCTGTGGGACATTGCGCTCGCCTACCGCCGCTTTGCGCATGCCCACCCACACCTCTATCGGCTCATGACCGACCGGGAGCTTCGACGCGACCTGCTCCTGCCGGGAGTCGAGGCCCGGGCCGGCCGGCCCGTGTACGAGGCCGCGGGCGGTGACGTCGACCGCGCTCGTGCCGCCTGGGCGTTTGCCCACGGGATGACGATGCTGGAGCTGACCAATCGATTTCCGCCGGGTGCCGATGTGGACGCGGCTTGGAGACAGGGAATTGAGGCGTTTCGCCCCGGCATGGCAGGAGGCGGCGGTGGATGACGCGCACTTCGAGCTGACCGTCGAGCGTGCGCTCCGGAGCCTGCCGGCGAGGCTGCGCGACGCGATGGACAACGTCGCGATCATGATCGAGGAGCAAGACGAGGAGGAGCCCGACCTGTACGGGCTCTACCGGGGCACGCCGCTCCCGGAGCGCTCATTCGAGGGCTATGCGGGATCGCTCCCGGACACGATCAGCATCTACCGCGCGCCCCTCGTCGCCGATTTCGGCGATGACGAGGGCCGCCTCGAGGAGGAGATCCGGATCACGGTGCTGCACGAGCTGGCACACCACTTCGGGATCGACGAGGCGGAGCTGACCGAGCTCGGGTGGGACTGAGCCTGGCCCTCACCTGGCGAGGTTGAGGTGCCCGGTGTCGCTTTGCCGGCGAGCCCGGTCGGGTACAACGGTCCGCGATGACCGAGGACGAGTTCATTGCGGAGGTGGCCCGGCGCGCAGATCTCGACGAGAGCGCGGCTCGCGAGGCGGTCAGGGCAACGCTGAGGGCGCTTGCCCGTCGCCTGCCGCCCGACGTGCCCGCGGAGATCGTCGAGCACATCCCCGGCCGCCTGGGCGACATCATCCTCCCCGGCCACCTGCCCGACGGCATTCCCCGCGAGGGCCGCGGCGAGGTGTTCGACGTGGTCGAGCTCTACCACCGCATCGCGCGCGAGCGCGACATCACCGCCGCAAAGGCACGCAAGGACGCGCAGGCCGTCGGCGGAACGCTCGCGGTCGCACTCCCCACCGACGTTCTGAGGGACATCTCGGCGAACCTCACGCCCGACTATGCCGAGTTCTTCGACAAGGAGTTCACCACCCCAGAGCTGCCCGACCCCGACCCCTTCTGACGGGAGGTACTTCGATGTTCACCACGATCGTGGTTGCGACCGACGGTTCGGAGCTGGGCGACCGCGTGATGGATGTAGCGCAAAAGCTGGCGGTGGGGTCAAAGGCCAAGGTGGTGGTGGTGCACGTCAAGGAGCTTGCGGTAGGGAAATCGTTCGTGTACCCGATCAGGGTCGACGAGGATGAGATCGAGGCGAAGATCGCCAAGCAGGTCGCCAACATGAAGGCGGCGGGGGTTGACGCCGAGTTTCGCGAGCACGCGCTCAAGATGGGTGGACCGGCACATCTGATCGCTGAGGACGCCAGGGATGTCGGGGCCGACCTGATCGCCGTCGGCACCCGCGGCCACGGCGCCGTGACCGGCGTGCTCGTAGGCAGCGTCGCGCACCGCCTGCTCGGCATCGCCCCCTGCCCGGTGCTGGTCGTCCCGCCACCACGCTGACGACCGGGGGTTACTCCTGGGGCGGCGGCCCCCCGGTGAACCCGGCGACCAGCGCGCGCATGTTCCAGCGCTCCATGCCGATGTAGGTGGCGCCCGGCGAGCCCGCCGGCCCGAGCGTGTCGCTGTAGAGGTTGGCGTAGACCTTGACGTTCGCGTCAGCTGCGATCTGCTCCTCGAGTGCCGGGTTGAGCGACGACTCGGTGAAGATCGCCCGGACGTGCTCGGCCTTGATCCTGTCGATCAGCTTGGCCAGGTCTCCAGCCGTCGGCTCTGCGGCGGTGGAGAGCGAAGGGATGACGGACCCGACGACGGTGATGCCGTAATGGTCAGCCAGGTAGCCGAACGCGTCGTGGTTGGTGACGAGCTTGCGCTCGGAGGCGGGAACGGTCGCGATCAGCCGGCTGTTGTCCTCGTCCATCTGCCGGACCGCGGTGACGTAGCGGACCGCGTTTCGCCCGTAGTCGGCGGCGTGCTCGGGGTCGATGCTCGCAAGCCGGTCGCCGAGCTCCGTGATGACCTGCCGGTAGAGGGTCGGATCGTGCCACCAATGGGGATCGCCGTCCGGCTCTGCCTCGTCGCCCGACCGGATCAGCAGGCCCTCCGACGCGACGAATACGGGTGTGTCAGGTGCGGCGCTCTTGACCAGGTCGTCGGCCCAGCTGTCAACGCCGATGCCGGACTCGACGACGAGGCTGGACTCCGCGAGCGCGATCGCCGTGCTCGGGGTCGGCTCGAAGTCATGCGGGTCGACATTCGGTTCCAGGATGCCGACCAGGTTGACATGGGAGCCGCCGACGTTTCGGACGAGATCCTGCATCTGCGTGGTCGTCGCGACCACCGTGATCTTGCCGGGGGACGTCTGTGTGACGTTGGTGGTCGTGCACCCGCACAGCAGCACTGCGCATGCGAGACCTGCGAAGGCGATTCGACCCATCGATCGGGCAGAGTATCTCAAATGAAAAGGGATTTCACTTTCGTAAGACGTTGACGATTCCCGTTTTCGGTATGCTGCCGGCATGGAAGTGGGCCGAAACCGGCGAAACCAGCTCGCATTGCTCGAGGCCGGCCGGGCAATGGGTCGCGCCTTCAGCGTGCGTGAGCTCCACACCGCCGCGCAGGCGGCGGTTCCCAAGCTGGGGCTGACCACGGCATACCGTGCGGTCGAGCGCTGGCGCGAGGAGGGCTGGGTCGAAGAGGCAGGGACGCGGAGCGGCGAGGGCGTGTACGTGCTGTGCGCCGAGCAGGGCCACCATCATCACGTGGTGTGCGTCGACTGCGGCGCGACCGCGCTGCTTCAAGGGTGCGCCCTCGAGCCGGTGCGCGCCGCGAGCCGTTCTGCCGGGTTCGAGCTCCAGGATGCGGCGCTTGGCACACTGCCCGCGCTGTGCGCCGAGTGCGCCGGGAGCAATGCAGGCAACCGCTAGCGACGCCACGGCCGGTAATGCTGCGGTGGTCGACGGCCTGACCGTCGCCTACGACGGCCACATCGCGCTGGAGGATGTCTCACTCGGTTTTCCTCGAGCTGCGGTGATCGGCCTGATCGGTCCCAACGGAGCGGGGAAGACCACGCTGCTGCGAGCGCTTTTGGGTGTGCTGCCGCCGGCCCGCGGCTCGGTGTGGGTACGCGGGTCGGTGGGGTACATGCCGCAGCTCGGGCCGGCGTCGTGGGACTTCCCGCTGACAGCTCTCGACGTGGCCCTGCAAGGTGCCTTTCGCCGCGTCGGCTGGCTGCGCCGGCCTGGTGCCGACGAGCGGCGCGCGGCGCACGACGCGCTCGGCGCCGTGGGCCTGGCGGACATGGAGGACCGGCAGGTGGGCCGGCTCTCGGGCGGCCAGCGGCAGCGGGTGCTTCTTGCCCGCACGCTGATGCAGGACGCCGACCTGCTGCTGCTCGACGAGCCGCTGTCGGGAGCGGACGCCGCCACCGAGGCGACGTTCATCCGGACGCTCGAACGGCTGCGCGACGAGGGTCGCACGATCGTCGTCTCGACCCACGATCTTGGCTGGTCGGCGCAGCATTGCGACCTGCTCTGCATGCTCTCGCGCCGCGTGGTCGCCTACGGCCGGCCGGAGGAAGCGCTCAGCCCCGACCGCCTGGCCGAGGCGTACGGCGGCGTCATGCTCGAGGTCGGCGGCGTGCGGATCCTCGCCCCTGAAGGACATCACGCCCACTGATGCACTACCTCACCGACCCCTTGCAGTTCGAGTTCATGCAGCGCGCCCTGGTGGCAATCGCGCTGACGGGTGTCGTCTCCGGCGTGCTGGGGAGCTACGTCGTGCTGCGCGGGCTGGCGTTCATCGGAGACGCGCTCACCCACGCCGTCTTCCCGGGGATCGTGATCGCGGTGGCGATGGGCCGGAGCATCCTGCTTGGAGCGCTGGTGGTGGGCCTTGCCACCGCAGCCGGCATCGCGACCATCAGCCGCGGCCGGCGGATCCGCGAGGACACGGCCATCGGCATTCTGTTCGCGGCGATGTTCGCGCTCGGCGTCGTGCTGGTCTCGACACTCGCCACGTACCAGAAGGACGTCGCGGGGCTTCTCTTCGGCAACATCCTCAGTGTCGGGCGGGACGATCTGTACCTGGCGGCGGGCACTACCGTGCTTGCCGTTGCGGCGACGCTGATCCTCAACAAGGAGTTCGCGCTGATCGGGTTCGATCGCGAGATGGCCCAGGCGATGCGCTATCCGGTCTTCCTGCTCGACTTGCTCCTGCTCGGGCTGATCACGCTTGCCATCGTCGTGTCCCTGCAGTCGATCGGCAACATCCTGGTGCTCGCCATGCTCGTCACCCCGGCAGCGACGGCCAGGCTCCTCACCGACCGGCTCGTGATGATGCAGGCGCTGTCGGCGGTGCTCGGCGTGGCAGCAGGAGTGGTGGGGCTCTACGTCTCCTTCTGGTGGAACGTCGCCTCAGGCGGGGCGGTCGTCCTGACGACAACGGCGATCTTCTTCGCCGTGTTCGCCGCGACCGAGCTTCGCGCGCTCAGACCGCGCACCTGAACTGCCGATAGAGAGGGGATGACCTCGGACGGTCCCTCGTTTGCGCCGTGGAACGGCGACCCACACCAGGCGATGGCGCTGGCGAGCCTGCTCGGCCGCGTCGGGGGCACCGCCGGCGTGCATATCTATGAGCTCGAGGTGCAGCCGGACGGCGGATATCGCTGCCGGGTGTGGATCGGCCAAGCGGTCGAGAGCCTGACCGGAGGGATTCCGGCCGGCATGGATGCAGAGGATGCGTGGGAGGCGTGCATTCACGCCGACGACCGCGCCGCGTATGACGCCGCGTTCGAGCGGCAGTGCCACGGAGAAACGACGAAGCTCGAGTACCGGATGACCGGCTTCGACGGTGTCACGCGCTGGGTCTGGGAACGGGCCATCCCGCGCATCGATGCCGAAGGCAATGTCCTCGTGGATGGCGTGATCGCCGACATCACGGAGCGCCGCCGCGTCGAGGAACAACTTGCCGAGGCTCGCGACCGCCTCGAGCAGCTTGCCTACCACGATCCTTTGACCGGCCTGCCGAACCGCCTGCTGTTCAACGAGCGGCTCGAGGACGTGCTCGCACGAGCGCAGAGCCTGAGCGACCGGTTCGCCGTGCTGTTCGTCGACCTGGACGGGTTCAAGGAGGTCAACGACTCGCACGGGCATGCCGTCGGCGACATCGTGCTGTTCGAAGTCGCCAAGCGCCTGCGCATCGTGTCGGGGGACGCACTGGTGGCCCGGCTCGGCGGCGATGAGTTCCTGGTCCTCCAAGAATCCGGCGCCGGTCGCACCGGCGAGGCGCAGGCTGACTTCGCCGACCGCATCTCCGCCGCCGTCGCGTGGCCCTACCGGGTGGCCGGCAGCGAGTTCACGCTCGGCTGCAGCGTCGGTGTTGCGCTCTACCCGCGCGACGGCGCGACCGCCGACGAGCTCGTCCGTGCGGCCGATGCAGCGATGTACGCACAGAAGCCCGCCTCCCGCCGCGCCGCGTGAAACAACGGGGTCAGACCCCGTTGTTTCACGGCGACGATGGTGGCTAGCGGCGGATCGGGTCGACCGGGTGCTCGAATGGCGTACCCGGTGCGACCCGCATGAGCCGGGAACCAGGCTTCTCGATGGGGACGCCGATCCGGACGGCTGCGGCCCGCAGCTCGTCGTATGAGGCGAGAGCAGCGGTCACGCCATCCAGGTAGCGCCACGCGTGGAAGTGCGTTCGCGCCGCGTCGGCCAGCCCATTTGCGCGGGTGATTGCGTCTCGCACCTCGCCGGCGCGCCCACTCGTGTTGATCCGGCCGAGCAGCTCGTTGGCGCGATTGATGTAGCCGGCGGTCTCCCACCGGAACATGTTGTCGCGGTCGAACTTGCTGAAGCCGCCTGAGACGCCGAGGTACTGCATGACGGTGTCGCTCTCGTCGCCGGTCCACGCGAACTGGTATTTGCCGGTCGCATCGAAGTCGACCCCGGACGCGGAGTCGTATCCGTCGTGCGGGTGCGAAAGACCCACGTGGTGTCCGAACTCGTGCGTCAGCGTGTCGGTGAAGCCGAATCCGAACGCCCGGTCGTCCGGGGTGTCGAACATGAACAGCTGGGTCTGCGTGCCGTCGACCCAGTTGTCGTCGGCGTAGCCGAGCAGGCCCGCCTGATCGCCCATGCGTGCGTCGGTGGTGTTGAACGCGAACACCTCTCCCACGTAGTCGTTCTTTGGATACGCGGGGACGTACCGGTCGAGATTCGCGTCGAAGTAGCAGAACAGCTCGGCAAACGGATCGCCGAACTCGTGCCAGCACGCGCGGGGGTCGGTGCGGAGCCCTGCGAACACGCGGAACGCGTGACGAGCTCCGGGATCGATCGCGCGGTCGCGCAGCGCAATCTTCCAGCGGTAGTACGGCTCGAGGCTGCTGAACTCCGCCAGCGAGACGCCGGGCCGGACCCACCGCCGGCCGTTCGAGCCGGGGTCATCCTCGAACAACGTGATGTCGACCACCTTCGCGCCGTTCCGACCGGGGGCGGTGACCATCGGGTCGTACAGCGGGGAGGTCGTGAACAGCATGTCGACCGCGATGTAGCGCACGACCTTTCCGAGATCGCCGCTCAGCATCCGGCGCGGCTTGTATCCGCCTGCCGTGTACTCCCAGACCGGCGGCATCCGCTCGTCGGCGAAGCTGTCACCGTCGACGTCGGCGTCGTCGACGTTCCAGTTGTTGCTCCATGACTCCGGGCCGGCGGAGAGGTCGTAGAACCAGCTGCGGCTCTCGCCCTGGCCGCCCCATGCAATCATCGCCCTTGAGTCGCGCAGACCAAAGTTGAACCCGGTGTCGGGGTCGACGCGGTCGGTGCGGCGGAAGACGTGGTAGCGGAACCCCGGCTTGCCATGCCAGTTCACCAGGTAGACGGTGTAGCCCTTCGCACCGACACCGAGGCTTCCGGCATGGGCGTCGAACCACTCACTCACCGATGGCGCGTCGATTGCCAGCACCGTCTTTGGGATGAACCGGTTGTTGCGCTTCTGGTCGTTGTAGGCCGTCTGGAAGTCGGTGCGCTCTTCAGGCGTCCCGATCGACCGCAGGTAGCGGAAGAAGTTGCGCTCATAGGTGTTGCCTGCGCGGATGACGTTGTATCGGAGCGCATACCTGAGCCCCATGTCACGTCCCTGCAGACCGTAAAACCGTGGATAGCGCACCACCGGCTTGTAGGTGTTCGCCAGCTGGGCGAGGAGCCGCTGTGAGTTGACCTCGTTCTCGTACCCGACGAGCACGATGTTGACGGGCACCTGCTGGTGGAGCGTCTCCGCTTTCCCAGGCGTGAGCCCGCTCGCTGCCGCCGGGGCGGCGAGGACGAGCGCCGCCAGTACGCTCACGAAAATCACCGTCAGTCGATGCCGCACAAGGTCCTCCCCCCGGGTGTTCGCGGCTCTCGGTGAACCACGCGACGTCGTCGCGAAGGTACGCCCGGACCTGAGGCGCGTCAAGATCCCGTTACCCGAAAGGTTTTTCGGAGTCAGGCGCCGTAGGTTCGGTCGGCGTCGGAGCTCGTCGGATCATGCGCTCCTTCAGGTACCCGGCGCGTTGCCTCTGGGGCACGCTTCGGGGGGCGCTTCTGGCGCCCCCCGAAGTCGTTTTTCGGCCCGTGACGTTTTCCGCAGATTTTCCGAAGTCCGGATTGGGACGCTTGCCCGGATGATCGTCAGAGGAGCAGCGATCATGCCGCGATTCGGAGTCGCGCATGGCATCTATGCCCTCGCCGCTGCCGTCGTTGCATTGGCAGTCGTGGGGGGTGGCCTCGCCATGGGCGTGTTCAACTCGTCCCCCATCGCCGGTACGTCTTACTCAGATGCCGCGCGCATCGGGCAGCCGGTCGGCACCAGCTTCGGCTCGGTGACCGTCCAGAGCTCGTCGCGAGGCGCCGGGCTGTCGGCGCAGGCGCTCGCGGGCATGACACACGGGATCCAGAACTTCGTCGGCGAGGACGAGGTGCTCCAGCAGGTACAGGTGGTCATCTCGAACGCGGGCGGCACGACGCTGCCCTACTCGCCGGAGCAGTTCTCGGTACTCCTTGGGGACAAGGGCGCCAAGCGGCGCATCGCCGTGCTCTCCTCGAACGTCAAGGCCGGAGTTCTGCGGCCGCGAGCCAGCATCGAGCTCAACCTCGGTTTCGTGGTGCCGCGCAACGGCCAGCGCATCGTCCTGGCGTTCACGGACACCACAACGCGCAAGCAGGCGCTGATCAGCCTGGGACGCGTCGATCGAGCGCCTCCGGGCGCTTCGCACAGCCATTAGAAAAAACACATCGCCATCGGAGGACGGCCGGGCATGAGTTCACAGCAGGTCAATCAGCACACCGGAGATCGTCTACGCGAACTCGGAGCCGCCGGCCGGGCGCTGCTCGCCACCGGCCTTGCCGTTGCGATCGCCTATACCGGCGCGCTGTGGCTGGTCCTGCTTCAGGTCATCGGTGGGAGTGACCGCAGCGCGCTTCCGCTTGCGCTGCACTGGATGCGCGATGCGACGTTTGCCCTGCCGGTCGTCGCGCCGGCGGTGTGGCTTGCTGTGTGCGCCTCGGCCGCCCTGCTTCGGCGAGAGCCGGATGCGCCCGCCCGAGCCGAGCGCCTTGTCGTCGCGGTGTCGTCGGCTCTGGCCGGCGCTGTTGCACTCGGCCTTGCCTCGCCCGTTCGAAGTGTCGTCTTCGCTGACAGCGGCACCCAGTCGCTCGCGGCGTCGGGCTTCCGTGACGTGCTGCTCGCGCTTGCGGTCACGCTTCCGGTGGCTCTTCTCGTGGCGCGCACGACGCTGCCTCTGCGCACAGGTGCGGCCTATGCCGCGCTCGCCAGGCGGGCCGGCCTGGTCGTGGTCGCGTTCTGTGCCGCTGTGTCGGTCGGGCCGGCCGGCGTGTCGGCCCAGGCATCGGACACCGGCATCTGTCCGGCCAACGCGCCCGTCAAGACCTTCGACATCGAGGCAATCGACGTGGACGTGCCGCTGAACGGCTTCGGCGATCACGACCCGAACGGCCGCATGTACGTTCTCACCGGCGTCGATGGCCAGCCCACCGGGCAACTCGCAAAGGTTCGCGCGCAGGAGGCGTCCCAGAAGGTCTCGATCGGCCTGCGTGAGGACGCGATCCAGCCGCTCGCGATCCGCGCCAACATGGGCGACTGCGTGGTCGTGAACTTCAAGAATTCCGCCACGACCGGCGACAAGGTCGCGAACCTGACCCAGCCCGCGACCTTCGGGCTGCACATCGACGGGCTGCAGTTTGCGGTCGCGTCGTCCGGCGACGCGCTCGGGCAGAATGCCGCGTCCGGCATCGCCACGGGCGGCTCGGCTCGCACGTACACCTATTTCATCCCGAACAACCCGACGCTCGAGGGCTCCCACTACCTCCACCCCGGCATCGGCAACCGCTATGCGGTCTCGCATGGCCTGGGCGGGACGCTGACCGTCGAGCCTCCGGGATCCAGGTACCTGTCGCCGAACACCGGGCAGCCCATCGTGAACGGCTGGGAGGCGATGATCGTCCCCGGTGATGCGCCGGCCTTCCGCGAGTACGTGACCGCGTTCGGTGAGGTCGGCGGCGAGAAGGACGACGTCTACGACAAGAACGACCAGCCGCTTCCGACGGTCGACCCTTTCACGGAGTCCTACCGGCCGGGGTCGCGCACGATCAACTACCGGTCAGAGCCCTTCATGCGCCGGCTGGCGGCCAATCCTGAGGAGGACGCCCTCGGCTACGGGTCCTACACATTCGGGGACCCCTCGACGATCTGGCCGCGCGGCTACCTCGGCGACCCGACGAAGTTCCGCCTCGTCCACATCGGATCCGAGCTCTTCCACGTGCAGCACCTGCACGGCGGTGGCATCCGCTGGCGGTTCAATCCGCTCGCCGACCCGACCTACGACTACGCCGACACCGGCCTGAACAAGACGCCGGTCAACCTCGCCGGCTCGAACCGTCTCGACTCGCAGGAGATGGGCCCCGGCGAGTCCTACAACATGGAGATCGAGGGCGGCGCCGGCGGCGTGCAACGGCACGCGGGCGAGTTCCTGTTCCACTGCCACATCGCCAAGCATTACATCTCGGGCATGTGGGGCTTCTGGCGTGTGTACGACACGGCCCAGAAGGACGCCGCCGGAAACTGGGTACTGCAGCCGCTCCCGGACCGCAACGAGGCGCACGTGAAGGGCAACTTCAGGACGCTGCCGCCGGAGCCCGTCACCTCCGACAAGCTGATCGGCAAGTCGATCGGCGGGACCACGATCACGCAGACGAACCTCGATCGCTGGGTCCGGCCGCAGCTGCCGGCGCAGGGCCAGCCGAACGGCCTCGAGGACGCGGCCGTTTGGAACTGGGGCGTCGACAACACCGATCCGACGAAGCCGGTCTACCTGGGCGAGCCCGAGGATCCGGGCACCGCGCACCCGGGCTGGCCGGACCTCGTGCAGGGGGTGCCGGGGCACTTCGGCTCATATCCGAACGACACGTTCGTCGGCAACCGTCCACGGATGCTCTTCAACCCTGACAACGGACGGCCGGCATTCCCGCTGATGCGCACACATGTCGGGCACAGACCGCCCTTCAGCGGCAGCGGCCACAGCGGCGCTCCATGGCTCGGCCCCAGTATCGACATGCCGCAGTCGAACTCAATGGGCATGGCATATGCCGGGCGGGAGGACGGCCTCTGTCCCGCGGGAGCACCCGTGCGCACCTTCAACGTCGTCGCGATCGGTACGCCCGCGCAGGTGACCGAGAAAGCCGGCGTCGCCGGGCAGGACCTCGGTGCCACCATCTTCGTGCTCGCCGAGGACAAGGTCGACGTGTTAGCCGGGAGAAAGCCGGTGGTACCCCTCGCCATTCGCGCGAATGTGGGCGACTGCATTGCCGTGACATTGACAAGCGAACTGAAAGACGCGGAGGCCTTCAACCTGTTCTCGAAGGTGAACATGCACATCCATCACGTGCAGTTCGACACACAAGCGTCGGACGGCGTGATCTCCGGCATGAGCTACGAGCAGTCGGTGCGGCCGTTCAAGGTCGAGGACGCTCAGCTGACGGCGCCGGCCACGGCGGGCGACACCGTCCTGCACCTGACCAATGTGGCGAAGTTCCACGTCGGCGCGTACATCGCCGTGGGGCAGGGGACCGAAGGCATCGAGGTGCGCCAGATTGCGTCGGTCGACACGATCGGCAACAAGCTGACCCTCGGTAATCCCTACACGGGCACGGCCGACCCGCTCGTGTCGAGCCACGCGGCCGGCCAGTGGGCCGGCGTCGAGTTCACGCAGTACCGGTGGTATCCCGATGTCCAGCTCGACAACATCTTCTGGCACGACCACGTCGACGGCATCCACGGCTGGCGCCACGGAGCAGTCGGACAGCTCGTAATCGAGCCCAAGGGCTCGACGTACACCGATCCCCAGACCGGGCTTCCCATCCGTTCGGGGCCGATCGCCGACATCCACACCACCAGCACGCTCGCCCAGGGGCTTGTCCACGGCGACTTCCGCGAGCTCGTCCTGTGGACGATCGACGACACACCGGTCGGCGCCCTGTCGGGCGTCAACTCGGGAGCGCCGGGCGCGCCCGATCTGGAGAACGCCCCGACGGTGGACACGCTCAACCTCCGCGCGGCACCGATCGCCGACCGCCTCGCGATCAATCCCGACGCGTCGCTCGCGTACTCGTCGTACACGCACGGCGACCCGCCGACGCCGATCCTGCAGGCCTACCCGGGCGATCCGCTGGTGATCCGGACGATCAACGTCGGGGCCAACGTCGACACGCTGCATGTCGAAGGCATGCCGTTCTCCAACGAGACGCGCTACCTCGACTCGAACGGGGTGCCTGAAGGAAGCCCGACCGACACCATCCACTACGGCATCTCCGAGCGCTACACACTCGTGGCGCGGGGAGGGGCCGGCGGGCCGAACCACCTGCCCGGCGACTATCTCTACAACAACGGCATCAACACCCGCTTCCGGAACGGAGCGTGGGGGATCATCCGCGTGCTCGACGGCCAAAGCGCAGGCCTGAAGCCCTTGAACGGCTTCCCGGCTCCTGCAGCGGCGGCGTCCGCCCCGGCCCGGACCGGAGGCAGGCCGCCTGCGAGCGCCGGCCCAGGCGATCCATGCCCGGCAAACGCAATACAGAAGACGTTCGACATCTCGGCCGTCGATCTGAAGAACAACCCGCTGCTCGCCGGTGGCAAGGTACGCAAGGCATTCGTGCCGACGAATCAGGCCGCTGCGGCGAGCGCCGGGACGCTTCTGCCGGAGCCGCTGGTCGTGCACGTCGCCGAAGGTGACTGCATCACGGTCAACTTCTCCAACAGGAGCAACAGTCGCGCGTCGTTCCACGTCAACAAGCTCCAGCACCAGGCGGGTTCCGGCGGCATCAACATCGGCTTCTCGGACGAGCAGACCGTGCCGATCGGAGGAACACGCGTCTACCGCTACTACGCGCACTCCGCACTGGAGCGGAGCGCCCTGGTCAACGACTTCGGGGGCAACGACACCGGCGTCGTGGGCATGTACGGAGCCATCAACGTGGCGCCGAAGGGAGCCACGTTCACACATCCCATCACCGGCGCGCCGGCCAACTTCGGCGCGATGGTGGACGTCCACCTGCCGAACAAGCCGGACTACCGCGACTACACGCTCATGCTGGCGGACGTGAACGACTTCGAGTTCGGGCAGAGCGCGATGCCGTATCCGGCCTTCGTCAGCGGCACCGCGATGGTGAACTACCGGCAGGCCGGCACGAACATCCAGGATCTCGCGCTCGGCGACACCGGTTCGGTGTTCTCCCAGACGCCGGGGACGCCGCTCCTGCAGGCGTATGCGGGCGACCCGGTCGTCGTGCACGCTCTCGTTCCGAATGGATCCGAGCAGGTGCATTCGTTCAACCTCGGTGGCATGTCGTGGCAGCTCGACCAGGATCTGGCGCTGTCACAGGCGGTCTCGACCGAGGCGGTCGGCCCGTGGGAGGCGCTCGACGCCTACATCCACGGCGGCGCCGGTGGCGGCCGTCCTGGCGACTACTTCTACGGCGATATGCGCCGCGGGTACACGCAGGCCGGGATGTGGGGCATCCAGCGGGTCTACGCGCAGCCCACCTCTGCTGACCTGGTATGCCCGATCAAACCGCTCGAGGGCCGCCCATGCGGCTCACCGATGACCCCGCCGACCGTGTCGGTGAACGGCTCGCCGGCGAGCCCGAGCAACGACCGCAACCCGGTGTTCAGGTTCAGCTCACCGAACACGAAGGTCACCTTCCAGTGCTCGCTGTCGACCGGTGCCGACAACTTCCAGCCATGCTCGGCTCCTCAGGTCGCGTACACGAACGTGCCCGACGGCTCGTACACCTTCAAGGTGCTCGCGGCGAACCCGGGCGGGGTGTCCACTCCCGCAATGGCGAGCCTCGTCATCGACACGGTGGCGCCGGTGACCACGATACGCAGCGGGCCGACGAATCCGACTGCGGATCCCGATCCGAGCTTCCAGTTCGAGGCGAACGAGGAGAACGCCGGCTTCCGCTGCTCACTCGCGCTCGCGGGATCACCCGACTCCTTCTCCCCGTGTACGTCGGCGTTCACGCCGGCGAGCCCGCTGGCTGACGGCACCTACACCTTCAAGGTGTTCGCGACCGACATGGCCGCAAATGCCGGGCCGCCCGTGGCACAGACGTTCACCCTCAACCGCGGCCCTGTCGGGACGGTGACGGTGAACGGCCCGATGCAGAGCCTGGACTCGAGCAAGCCGCTCGGACCGGTGCAGATCCCGGTCAAGCTGATGTGGTCGGCGACGTCGAGCAGCGGCGCAGCGATCAACTCCTACAAGCTGCAGCAGAACACCGCCGGCGCCTCCGGCTGGACGAACGTCCCGCTGACGGCGGGCGCGACCAGCGCGACGCGGATGCTCAACCCGGGAGTGACGTATCAGTTCCGGGTGACCGCAACCGATGCGAACGGCAAGACCGGCACGACGACCGGCCCTTCATTCACTCCCGGAGCCGTAAACGAGTCCGGCACGTCGGTCACGTACAGCGGAGTCTGGAGCGGCGCAACCATGGCGAGCGCCTACGGCGGCGCGGTTCGGTTCGCGTCGGCGAGGAACGCCGGCGCCACCTTCACGTTCGCGGGCAGCAGCGTCGCATTCGTCAGCGACCGGGGCCCCGCTCGCGGCAAGGCCGAGATCTGGCTGGACGGGGTGAAGGTCACCACCGTTGACCTGTTCGCCGCCGCCGCTCAGCCAAGGCGGATGGTGTTCATGAAGGCGGGGCTGGGCGCCCCACCGGCGGGCGGGAGTCACACCCTCATGGTGAAGCTGCTCGGAGCTCACTCCGGCGGCACGTCGAATCGCGTGGACATCGACGCGCTCGTCACCCTCAATCCCTAGGCCACTCGGCATCACCGGCGGGGCCTGCCTTCGGGTAGGCCCCGCCAACAGTCGTTCGTCCGTCATCGAGCCGCGGGCACGGCAGGAGCTCGTGAAGTGAGCGTCTACCAGACGTGGCAGGAGAGCGTGCGCTGCTCGTCGGCCAGGGCATCGGCCAGCGTCTTGTCGAACGGATGCCGCAGCCAGTCCATGATCGTGTAGTCGCCGAGACCCGCGAGGGACTGGTCGGCGCTCACGTTGTAGGCGCCCGGCGGTGGACCGTCCCACCTCACCACAGGGAGTGCGTTACCGCCGTCAGCGAACGCGCGGTACCGCTCGCCGTTGCCCGGTGAGCTCTTGCGTCCGAAGCGGTTCGGCCACAACGTGTCGCAGAAGGCGCCGCCCGGCTTGCGGTGCGTCAGGAACGAGTTCACCCGCCGCCAGCCATTGCCCCACGAAGAGTTGAACGTGTCGACCCAGATCAGGATGCCGTAGGAGTCCGTCGGCGCGCCGGCCGCGGTGGACGAAAAGCCGTACAGTCCCTTGCCGCGGTAGGTATAGCGCCCGTAGAGCTGGTCGAGGTGGTGGCCCGACCCCCAGGTCTTCCTGATGGAGTAGTTCATCTTCAGCCACAGCACGGGCAGCTCACCCTTGAAGTGGCTGAGGCGAAGCTCGACCTTTCCCTGCTGGGAGGTCTTGCAACACTTGTAGCCGCCGTTCGGCATCAGCCGCTTCCACCTCTGAAGCACCCAGTGGTCGCCCGTCGGCATCGTGCATGCCTTGAACAGCATCGGGAGGTCGGGACCGGTGTACGTGCCGCACACGTTGCGCATCGTCCGCCAGTACCCGTCGCCAAAGCTTGCGCCCCCACCGGAGTAGTCCTTTTTGAACCTCCGCTGCGAGTCGGGACGCGCGGGATCCGGCCAGCGGGCGTTCATGGCACCCCACCACAACGAGTGGTATCGCCTCCCCGACGTGGTGAAGCTGACGAGGGCGCGGTTGTGCTTGTCCACCCGCAGCGTCACTTTCGCGGCGTTGCGGGTGATCAGTGAGCTGGCCTCTGCACCGGCGGCTCCGAACAGTGAAGCGGCGAACGCGAGCAACAGGGCGACCACGACGGTGCGACGTGTCATAGGACCTCCTATCGACACCCTAGCGTCTCGGCGAGATCGCCCATCATGGTGATCGTGCGCGGTCAGCGGCCGGCGACCGATGCCACGTACGCGGCAACGCGGTCGGCGGTCTTGCCGCGCAAGATGCCCGGCGGCATCTGCCCGGTACGGCGCCCGCCGATCTTGATCGCTCGCAGCACCTCTGCCGTGGTCGGCCGAAGCTTGTCCAGGTCGGGCCCGACGATGCCGACGGAGCCGACCGCGGCGAGCGCATGACAGATGCCGCAGTAGGCGCCGAAGACGTTCTTCGGTGGGATGCTTCCCAGTCCCCCGATCGGAGCCGGCGGCGTCGGAGCCGTCGTTCCGGGGGCGGACGGCGCGGGCGAGCCACTCGCAACCGAGCCCGTCTCCACTGAACGAGGCGTCCAGCCGGAGAGCAGCAGGCCCACGACGGCGGCGCTGACCACCAGAAACGCCATCATCAGGGCGGTGCCGCCCGGCGCTCTGAGCCGCTCGGGTGGGGCCTCCTCGCGGAGCTCGGCCGGTATCAGGTCCTCGGGCGCGCTCGCCGGCGTCGGCTCCGGGGGCTGCGGCGACGTTGGCCGCGGTCGCCGGCGCTTGTCCTTTCGCCGTGCCATCAGGAAGGCGGAGGGAGGTCGGTCAGCAGGGCGACGGCTGCAGCAAGGGCAACCAGCACGGCGATCTCGGACACCATGTTCTTGCGGAACCGGGCGAAGCGCACCAGGGCGCCCGGAGCGCCGGCGGCGGTGTCGGACAGGGCGGGCACGAACCGCGAGCGGTTGAGCGCACCGAGCACGATCAACACCGCCAGAAGCGCGGTCTTGATCAGGATTGTGGCGCCGTACGCCGTCGACCAGAGCTCGTCGACGCTGCCGAACGCAAACAGTGCACGCACAACGCCGCTTCCGACCAGCACGATCACCGAGACGAGGGCGACGAGGGAGAAGCGGCGGGCGAGCTCGGCGTACAGCGGAGCGCGGACGGCCGGGGTGACGACGGCTGCGACCAGCGGCACCACGAGAGCCAGCTCCAGCAGCCCGCCGAACCAGATCGAGGATGCGACCATGTGGGTCATGTCGGAGAGCACCTTCAGCGGCACGTACGAGCCCTCGAGTGCGTGCCCGCCCAGCGACGGCAGCAGCGCGAGCCCCGGCACGGCGATGAAGAGCCGCGACACCGACGCACCGAGGCCGGACGCGGCTGTCGCGGCGACGACGATGGCGGTGATCACCCCGGCGCCCGCAAAGGCGATTGCGAACTCCATCGTGTGGCCAAATCGCGTCGCCGAATTCGACGGGATGTGCAGCACCGCGATCGACGCTCCGACGACGAGCAGGTAGAACCCTCCGGCGAGGAGCAGGCTCGTGCGCAGCCGCTCGCGCCGTCCGAGCTCAGCGCGTGCCTCGTCCGAGAGCTGGGCGCGTTCGAGGGCGGGCCGCCACACGAGCTCACGGAACACAGCGGCGCCGGCAGTTGCGAGGATGCCCAACAGCAGCAGCCAGCGCGCGATCAGGTCGGCGCGGGGTGGAGCGTTGCTGCCGGCCGAGAGGTCGACGCCCGCCGGCGGGACACCGGTGCCGACGGAGAACGCGAGCACGCCGCTCAACGGGTGCCCGTCATCCGAGATGATCTGCCAGCGGACGCTGTAGTCGCCGTTGGCCAGCCCGCGCTTCAGCGGCAGTACCAGCACCCGTCCCCGCTCGGCGAGCGTCGGATCGGCGGCCAGCACCGAATCACCGCCGTTCTGGTGGACCTCGATGTCCGATCCGATCTGGACGTGGTCGTCGAACTCCAGCCGCACGGAGCTCGGCGCCCGGTCGAGTGCAACCCGGTCCGCGGGCGTGGAGACGACGAGCTGCGCGTGCGCCCACGCCGACGGAGCCGTGAGGAGCAGCAGCCCGATCGAGAGGAGCACGGTGCGGGCAGGCTTCACCATCACCATGCTATCGGCAGGTACCGGACGCCAATGAGGAAAAGCTCCCTAGCGCACAGGCGTTTTTGACTGCATGATTGAGCCATGCGTCGGCTCCTCGCATGGTTCGCACCGCTCATCCCCTCGGCTCTCGCGGTAACGGCACTCATCTCCACGTCAGTTGCCGTTGCCCATGGCGACAAGGCGCCCGGCCTCTTCGCGCAGGTGGCCTCGGTCACGCCCGCCCAGTCGGGCATTCTGGTGCACGTGGTCGGCGGCGACGACAGGTTGAAGCTGACGAACCGCGACCGTTCGGACATCGTTGTCTATGGCTATCAGGGTGAGCCCTATCTGCGCTGGAAGGACGGCGTCATCTACGTGAACGAGCGCTCCCCGGCGACGTATCTGAACGAGGACCGCTACGGCATGGCTGCGGTCCCGGCGCAGGCAGACCCGAAAGCGGCGCCCCGGTGGAAGCAGGTTGCGACCGGACGCACGTTCGCCTGGCATGACCACCGCATCCACTGGATGTCCAGGCAGACACCGCCCGCGGTGGCGAACGATCCGCACAATGCGCAGCACATCCAGGACTGGACGGTGCCGATCACAGTGAACGGCGAGCGCGTCGCGATCCGCGGCTCGCTCGACTATTCGCCGCCCGAAGGTGTCCACGGCCATGTGGCCGGACTGCTCCTGCGGGGCGGCATCGCGGCCGGCCTGGCGGGCCTCGCCGGGTGTGCGCTGCTGATGGTCTCCCGGCGCCGAGCGCGCGTGGCCACCGCAGAAGGGTGATTCCCGCTGCTGTGCGCCATGTCTCCGGGAACCGATGGCACGGCTAACAGCTTTTCCGCGATACGCGCCGGTGCTGTTTGACGCTCGGAGCCGGGTGGAAACCCATGCGTGAGTGTCACGGGTTCGCAGCAATATCATCGCAGCGCTGGTGTTCGTGGTCGCCGTTGCGCTACCGGTCATCTTGGTGCTGCCGTTCACCGTCTTCGACGAGGACGGTGGCAGCTCGGGCGGTGGCGGCGGTCCGCGCGAGATAACGCCGGCGCCTGCGTTCTCGGGGGCGCAGCTGGCGGCGCTGCCGACGGCCGGCTGGATCACCAACGGTGGGAGCACCCTGAACCAGCGGTACTCGCCGCTGACCGAGGTCGACGCGACGAATGTGAAGGATCTCAGGGGCGTCTGGATGACCGATCTGCGGGGCTCCGCGTTGGCGGCGAAGTACTCCGCCGAGGGACAGCCGATCGTCTATGAGGGGATCATCTACGTGCCGACCGGCGCTGACGATGTATTCGCGGTCGATGCCCGAAGCGGGGAGATCATCTGGCAGTACGAGGCGAAGCTCGACCAGAAGATCAGCACGGTGTGCTGCGGCTGGCTCAGCCGCGGCGTCGCCATCGGCGACGGCAAGGTCTACCTGGGCCGGCTCGACGGCAGCCTGGTCGCGCTCGATCAGAAGACAGGTGAGGTGGCGTGGTCGACGGAGGTGGGCTCGTGGAAGGACGGGTACACGATCACCGCCGCGCCCCTGTACTACGACGGGATGGTCATCACCGGCGTCTCGGGCGGCGAGTTCTCGATCCGGGGCCGGGTGCAGGCCTACGACTCGACGAATGGCAAGCTGGTCTGGCGCTTCCACACCATCCCCGGGCCGGGAGAGGTGGGGCACGACAGCTGGCCGAGCTCCGGCAATGCGTGGAAGCATGGCGGCGCGCCGATGTGGCAGACACCGGCGGTCGACCCCGAGCTCGGTCTGCTCTATTTCTCGACCGGTAACGCGTCGCCCGACCTCAACGGCAACCGCCGTGCGGGGGACAACCTGTTCGCCGCCTCGATCGTCGCCGTCGACGCCAAGACCGGGAAGTACCGGTGGCACTTCCAGCAGGTGCACCATGACATCTGGGACTACGACGCGCCCAGCCCGGTGGTGCTCTTCGACGCGCAGGTCGGCGGGCGCGAGCGGCATGGCCTCGCGGAGGCCAGCAAGACCGGCTGGCTGTACATGCTCGATCGCAAGACCGGAGAGCCGCTGCTGCCCATCCCTGAGAAGCCCGTGCCGCAGGACCCGCAGCAGAAGACCGCGGCGACCCAGCCGATCCCCAGCTACCCGCCGTTCGTGCCGCACACGGTGACTGACCAGGGGTATCGGGAAATCCTGCAGGCCGTGACGAAGAATGCCAAGGGTGGAAGGATGCCGAAAGTCGTCAGGGCGCGCCGGATCTACACGCCGTTCAACCAGGGCGTCACGGTCATCACCCCCGGACCGCAGGGCGGCACGAACTGGCAGCCCGTTTCGTACAACCGCGAGACGCAGATGTTCTATGTGTGCGCGCAGTCCGGCGTGTCGGGGTATACCCGGTCGGGTCGCTTCCTCCCCGAGGGTGAGAAGGGGCGCGTGGCGGACCTGGGCAGCGTTCTGACCCTGACCGGTTTCGGCAACCAGCCCGGCTACTTCAGCGCGATCGAGGCCGCAACCGGCCGCGTCGCCTGGCAGAAGCGATGGCCCGAATCCTGCTACTCGGGCACCGTCACCACGGCCGGCAACATCGTCTTCGTCGGCCGCAACGCGGGCCGGCTGGAGGCCTACGACGCCCGCAGCGGCGACCGGTTGTGGAGCTTCCAGACCGGTGCCGGCGCGAACACCACCCCGACGGTGTTCGAGATGGACGGGCACGAGTACGTCGCGTTCTACGCCGGCGGAAACTCCCTGGCAGCGTCTCCGCATGGCGACAACCTCTGGCTCTTCTCACTCGACGGCACGCTTGGCCCGGCGCCGGCGCCCGGCACGGGCGAGGGCGGCGGCCACGCCGGTGAATCACCCTCAAACCCGACCAACGAGGGGACGGGCGACCCGGACGTAGGCGAGCAGATCTACCTCGACAACTGCAGCACCTGCCATGGCGCCGACGGCCGCGGCGGCAACGGCGGCCCGGATCTGACGACGATCCCGACCGCGAAGCAGCTCCAGCAGGTGATCGCGCAGATCACCAACGGCGGAGGCGGGATGCCCGCCTTCGGCGGCACCCTGACCGACCAGCAGATCCGCGACGTCGCCGCCTACGTCGTTCAGCGCATCACCCACGGTCAGTAGACGCTTGTCGGAGCGGGCCCGCGGTGCGGGTGATACGCGGGGGTGACACCCTCGCGACGCTCTCGGACGGAGGCTGAGCCGCGTCACTTCCAGTTGCTCCGGCAACCAGGTATCCTCGACGGGCTTTCCAGGCGGCGGGGGTGGTCCGCGCAACAGGGCTCGGGTGCCCGTGCCGGAGAGGAGGGGCCGTGTATCCGGCCAGCTTCGAGTACTTTGCGCCGACTTCCCTCGACGAGGCACTGGCGCTCTTGGAGCGCTTCGGTGACGAGGGCAAGGTGTTGGCCGGTGGACAGAGCCTCATCCCGCTGATGAAGCTCCGCCTGGCCGCACCACAGGCGGTGATCGACATCAACAACGTTCCCGAACTCGCCGATACACCGGTCGAGGAGAACGGCACGCTGCGCATCGGCGCCCGGGTCCGCCACCACACCTTCGAGCGGGCCGGGCTTCCGGCTCGCTTCGGGACACTGACGGAGGCTGCACCGCAGATCTCCGACCCGATCGTCCGCAATATGGGCACCGTCTGTGGCTCGGTGGCGCATGCGGATCCGCAGGGCGACTGGGGCTCGGCGCTGATTGCAATGGATGCCGAGGTGGTCACGGCTGCGCCAGGCGGAGGCCGCACCATCCCCGTGTCGGAGCTGTTCGTCGGCCCGTTCATGACGCTGCTGGAGCCGACCGAGGTTGTCACCGAAGTGCGGGTGCCGGATCCCGGAGCGCGATCCGGGGGCGCGTATCTCAAGCTGGAGCGCAAGGTGGGCGACTTCGCCACGGTTGCGGTCGCCGTTCATGTCTCGATGGACAACGGTACCATCCGTCGTGCGGGCATCGCGCTGACGGCCGTCGGCCCGAGCAACATCCGTGCGAAAGCGGCGGAGGACGCGCTCGCCGGCCGGACGCCCGACGACGACCTCATCCGCGAGGCCGCCAGGCTGGCCGCGGAGGCGGCCAAGCCCCACGATGATCACCGCGGCAGCGCCGAGTACAAGCGCAACATCGTCCGCGTCTACACCGAGCGGGGCCTTCGCAGCGCGATCGCAGAGGCCGGCGCCGCACCGGAAGGAGGATGACCGTGGCAACCACGGAAGTCGGCGGAGCGGTCCACACCCGTCCGCTCATAGTCAGCGTCAATGGCACGTCTCGGTCGGCCGACGTCGAAAACCGGCTGTTGCTCGTGCACTTCCTGCGGCAGAACCTCGGCCTGACCGGAACGCACATCGGGTGTGACACCTCCGGATGCGGTGCATGCACCGTGCTTCTGGACGGCCGCCCGGTCAAGTCGTGCACCATGTTTGCGGTGCAGGCCCAGGATCACGAGATCACCACGGTCGAGGGGCTGCTGAACGGTGCCGAGCTGCATCCCATCCAGCAGGCATTCCACGAGGAGCACGGGCTTCAGTGCGGATTCTGCACGCCCGGCATGATGCTGACGTCGGTCGCGCTCCTGAACGAGAATCCCCGGCCCTCCGACGAAGACATCCGCTGGGCCCTCTCGGGCAACGTGTGCCGCTGCACCGGGTACCAGAACATCGTCAAGGCAGTGCACAGCGCTGCGGCCAAGCTGGCTGAAGGGGGGAACGATGGTAACCACGCCTGAGGCCCGCGGCTTCGGCCATTCGGTCGAGCGCAGGGAGGACGCGAGGTTCATCCGCGGCCGGGGAACCTACGTCGACGACGTGACGCTGCCCAACATGCTGCACCTGGAGCTCCTGCGGGCGCCACTCGCCCACGCCCGGATCCGGTCGATCGACACGTCCCGCGCCGAGGCGCTGCCCGGTGTCGTCGCCGTCATCACCGGCGAGGCACTCGCCGCACATGGCCTCGCGTGGATGCCGACGCTGTCCGGTGACACGCAGGCAGTGCTCGCGACCGACAAGGTGCGGTTCCAGGGGCAGGAGGTAGCGAGCGTCATCGCCGAGAGCGTGTACATCGCCAAGGACGCCATCGACCTGATCGACGTCGACTACGAGCCGCTGCCTGCCGTGACCTCACCGCAGCAGGCGCTGGAGCCCGGCGCCCCGCTGATCCGTGACGACAAGGAAGGCCAGGACACCAACCGGATCTTCCAGTGGGAGGCCGGCGACCGTGAGGCGACCGACCAGGCGTTTGCGGACGCCGACCGGGTTGTCAGCCTCGATACGTTCTACCCGCGCTGCCATCCGTCGCCGCTCGAGTGCTGCGGATGCGTGGCGGATGTGAATCCCGCGACGGGCAAGGCGACGATCCACATGACGTCGCAGGCGCCGCACGCACACCGGACGCTGTTCGCCATCGTGGCGGGGCTGCCGGAGCACCAGATCCGGATCATCTCGCCCGACATCGGCGGCGGGTTCGGCAACAAGGTGCCGATCTACCCCGGCTACGTGGTCGCCACCGCGGCGTCGCTGCTGATCGGCCGGCCGGTGAAGTGGATCGAGGACCGGTTCGGCAACCTGATCTCGACCGGCTTTGCGCGCGACTACCACATGCACGGCGAGATGGCCCTCAAGGGAGACAAGATCATCGGCCTGCGGGCGAAGCTGCTCGCCGACAACGGCGCCTTCTTCGCCGACGCACAGCCGAGCAAGCTCAAGGCGGGGCTGTTCCACATCTGCACCGGTTCCTACGACATCCCGGCGGCCCACGTGCAGGCCGAGGGCGCGTACACGAACAAGGCGCCGGGCGGAGTCGCGTATCGGTGCTCCTTCCGCGTCACCGAGGCGTCGTACCTGATCGAGCGGCTGGTGCAAAACGCGGCGTACGAGCTGGGGGTCGACCCGGCTGAGCTGCGGCTGAAGAACTTCATCCAGCCGGAGCAGTTCCCCTACAAGTCGGCCACCGGGTTCGAATACGACTCCGGCGACTACCCGCGGGCGATGAAGCTCGCCCTGGACGAGCTCGGCTACGACGATCTCAGGCGTGAGCAGGCTGAGGCGCGGGCCGAGGGGCGGCTGATCGGCATCGGGCTCGCATCCTTCACCGAGGTCGTGGGCGCAGGGCCGGGCAAGGAGTACGACATCGCCGGGCTGCGGATGTTCGATTCGGCAGAGCTGCGGATCCACCCGACGGGCAAGGCGATCCTGAAGCTCGGCACCAAGAGTCAGGGTCAGGGCCACGAGACCACCTACGGCCAGATCGTCGCCGCCGAGCTTGGCATTCCGCCCGAGGACGTGATCGTCGAGGAGGGCGACACCGACCACACGCCGTACGGGCTGGGGACGTATGCGAGCAGGTCGACGCCGACCAGCGGCGCGGCGACGGCGGTGGTCTCACGAAAGCTGCGCGACAAGGCGCGGACAATCGCCGCGCATCTGCTCGAGGCTTCCGAGGACGACCTGGAATGGGTCACGGGCCGCTTCCAGGTGAAGGGCAGCCCGGACCAGTCGAAGACCATTCAGGACTGCGCCTTCGCCGCGTATACCAACCTCCCCGACGGCCTGGAGGCCGGGCTCGAAGGGGTCACCTACTACGACCCGCCGAACATGACCTACCCGTTCGGCACGTATGCGGTGGTGGTCGAGATCGACCGCGGCACGGGCCAGTGGAAGGTGCTCCGCATGCTGGCGGTCGACGACTGCGGCGTGCGGATCAACCCGATGATCGTGGAGGGTCAGATCATGGGTGGCCTGGCCGAGGGCTACGGCATCGCGGCCATGCAGCTGATCACCTTCGACGACGACGGAAACTGCATCGGTTCGAGCTTCATGGACTACCTGCTTCCCACCTCGTGGGAGACGCCGTCGTTCGAGCTCCATGCGACGACCACCCCATCGCCGCACCACCCGTTCGGCGCCAAGGGTGTGGGCGAGTCGGCGACCGTCGGCTCTCCGGCGGCCTACGTCAACGCTGTCGTCGACGCGTTGGCGCACACAGGGATTCGCAACCTGGAGATGCCGGTCACACCGGACAAGGTGTGGATGGCGCTGAACGAGGTCGGGCTGGCTGAGTGAGCCCCGACGATGTCATCGTGGAAGCCGGCCGGCTTGCGGCGAAGGGGAAACCCTACGCACTTGCAACCGTGGTGCGCGTGCGCCGGCCGGCTTCGACGAGACGTGGTGACCGTGCCGTCATCCGCCCGGACGGCTCTCTGGTCGGCTGGATCGGCGGTGCCTGCTCGGAGCCCATCGTCGTCCGCGAGGCGCTGCGCGCGATGGCGGCCGGCGAGCCGCGGCTCGTCCGCATCGGTCCGCCCGGCGCGGGCGGGGAGGAGGGGGCCGACGTCATTGCCGCCTCCGGCTGTGCATCGGAGGGCACCGTCGAGGTGCTGATCGAGCCGGGGTCGGTGCGCCCGCGGCTGGCGGTGCTCGGCTCCAGTCCTGCGGCACGCTCCCTGGCCGGCCTCGCCTCGGCGATCGGCTGGACAGTGGAGACGACCCTCGACGGCAGGCCGGACGCCGTCGTGATCGCTGCGATGGGTACCGACGACGAGGACATGCTGCAGCGTGCCCTCGAGTGCGGGGCGGGCTACGTGGGCCTCGTGGCCAGTACCAAACGCGCCGCTTCCGTGCTCGAAGCGCTTCGCGATCGCGGCGTGGAAGAGGAGGCACTGGCCGGGGTGCGCAGCCCCGCAGGGCTTGACCTCGGCCCGCTGCTCCAGGAGGAGATCGGCGTGGCGATCCTCGCCGAGCTGGTTGCGTGGCGGCATGCCCGGCGTCCCTCCGAGGCAGCTCCGACGGTGGCGCCGGAGGAGGCGGTCGACCCGGTCTGCGCCATGACCGTGCCGGTACATGCCGGTACGATCCGCCTTGCGATGGACGGCGTCACCTATCACTTCTGCTGCGCCGGATGCCGTGCGCGTTTCGAGTCCGACCCGGCCGGCTTCGTGAGCGCTCACAGCTGACCGGCAAGCGGCCCGGCATCGAGGAGATCGTCGCCGCCGTGGGCACCGCCGGACCGGTGCTCGACATGGGGTGTGGCAGCGGACGCCTGACGGTCGCGCTGGCGGCCGGCGGCCGCGACGTGACCGGAATCGACGTCCACCAGCGGCAGCTTGCAGGGGCCGAGAAACGGGCGCGAACCGCGGGAGTGGACGTCCGCTGGCTGCACGCCGACATGAACGGGCCGCTGCCGTTCGGCGATGCGGCCTTCGGGGCTGCGGTGAGCCGGCTGTCGCTGATGATCGCCGACGACCCGGTGGCCACGCTTGCGGAGGTGGCTCGTACGGTCGAGTCCGCCGGTGTGGTGGTCTCCGCTGTGTGGGCGAACGTCGAGGAGAACCCGTGGTTCACGGCTCCCCGGGCTGCGGTTGCGGAGGTGCTGGGGGCTGAACGTGCGGCGTTTGCCAGACACTTCGGCCGGCTTGGGGCCGTCGACGAGTTGGAGGCGGTTCACCGCCACGCCGGCTTCGAACAGGTCGAGGTGGTCGTGCTCCGCGATCACATCGAGGCATCCTCGCCGGCCGCGCACTGGGGCTTCCTGACCGGCACGATCGGCCATTACACCCGCATCGCCGCATCGCTCTCGGCGGATGAGCAGGCGGAGCTTGGGCGTGTTCTGGGTCGAACCCTTGAGCCCTACCGCTCCCGAGAACGGCTGCAACTGCCGCGCACGATGCTGATGGCCGTCGCCCGCCGATGAGGAACGGAGAACCCGCTGCCGACGTCGGCAGCGGCTCCGCGCCTGTACCATCGGGTGCGTGACAGAAGATGCTTTTGATCTGGTCGTGATCGGCTCCGGGCCCGCCGGACAGAAGGCGGCGATCCAGGCGGCCAAGGTCGGCGCGAGCGTTGTCCTGGTGGAGCGGCGCGAAACGATCGGCGGTGTCTGCGCGAACACCGGCACGATTCCGTCGAAGACGCTTCGCGAGGCTGCCATCTACCTCACCGGCCTCTCCGAGCGCGGGCTGTACGGCCAGAGCTACCGGGTCAAGGAAGAGGTCACGATGGACGACCTGATCTGGCGAACGCAGCAGGTGATGGCCCGCGACGTCGACGTGATCCGCAGCCAGCTGGCGCGAAACCACATTCGTGTGCTGGCCGGCCACGCGCGGTTCGCCGACGCGACCCACATCGAGGTCACCGATGCCCGTGGCGGGCGCCAGCTGGTGGAGGCCGCGAAGACGGTGATCGCAACCGGCACAACGCCGGCGCGGCCGGAGGGCGTGGAGTTCGACAAGGAGACCATCCTCGACTCGGACGGCATCCTCAACCTGGCGAAGATCCCGTCGACCCTCGTCGTCGTCGGAGCGGGGGTGATCGGCATCGAGTATGCGTCGATCTTCGCAGCGCTCGGGACCCGGGTGACGGTGGTCGAGCAGCGTGCACAGCTGCTGGAGTTCTGCGATGACCAGATTGTCGAGGCGCTGAAGTACCAGCTCCGCGACCTCGGCGTCGTCTTCCGGGTGGGTGAGCGCGTCACGTCGGTCGAGAAGCACAACGGCGAGACCCTGACCACGCTCGAGAGCGGCAAGCGGATCGTCGCAGACGCAGTCATGTACTCCGCCGGCCGCCAGGGCGCGACCGCGGACCTCGGCCTCGAGAACGCGGGGATCGAAGCCGACAACCGCGGGCGTATCGCCGTGGATGAGCACTACCGCACCGCGGTCGAGAACATCTACGCCGCCGGGGACGTGATCGGCTTTCCGAGCCTTGCGTCGTCGTCGTTCGAGCAGGGCCGGCTGGCCTCGGCGCACGCATTCGGCGTCGACGCCAACCCGATGCACGACCTGTTGCCGATCGGGATTTACACCATCCCCGAGATCAGCTTCGCCGGCCGCACCGAGGAAGAGCTGACGGCGGACAACGTCCCGTACGAGATCGGGATCGCACGCTACCGGGAGCTCGCCCGAGGCCAGATCCTGGGTGACGACGGCGGCCTGCTCAAGCTGCTGGTGTCGGCCGACGACCGAAAGCTTCTCGGCGTCCACGTGTTCGGCACGGCGGCGACCGAGCTCGTGCACATCGGCCAGACGGTGATGGGGCTGGGCGGCACGGTGGATTACCTGATCGACCAGGTCTTCAACTACCCGACGCTGGCCGAGTCGTACAAGGTGGCGGCACTCGACGCCACCAACAAGCTGCGTGCGCTGAACCGCCTGACCGTCTAGCGCTCCGTGTGCCGGCATCCAGCGAACTGCGGGGAGGAGGCGTAGAGTCGCCGTCATCCGATACCCCACAGCGAGGAGAGACCCATGGCTGTGATGATGATCGCCGAGGTGCCGGGAGGGTCAGCAGAGGTCTATGACCGGCTGAACGACGAGATGGGCATTCGCTCCAGTGCCGATCTCCCGGAGGGCTGCCTGTCGCATGTCGCCGGGCCGACCGAGGATGGCCTTCTGGTGGTGGACGTCTGGGAGTCCCCGGAGCAGTTGGGCCGCTTCGTGGAGTCCCGGCTTGCGCCGGCCGCCGAAAAGGCAGGCATGCCGGAGTTCACCCCGCGCGTCCTGCCGGTGCACAACCGCGTGGCGGCGGGAAACGGAACCGATGCGGGCGTGATCATGGTGATCCCGCTGCCGCAGCTCTCGACCGACGACTACGACCACATGGTCGCGGCCATGCCCGCACACATTGCCGACGGGACCGGGCACCCAAGTGTGTCGCACACGGTCGCAGCCGCCGATGAGGGCATCATCGTCGTGGACATCTGGGGCTCGATCGACGAGTTTGCCCAGTTCGCGGAGAACGAGATCGCTCCGGCGGTCCGAGAAATGCCGCCCATCGACCCGCAGATCGTCCCCGTCCACAACCATCTCCGCTCGGACGTGCCGGTCGCGCGCTGACCGTCCTACTCCGGCTTGGCCGCGTGCACATAGCGGTCGTAGCCGTCATCGTCGCGGCCGACTCGCCGCGGTATCAGCCCGTGGCGCAGCATGCTGCTCGACAGTGGCTCAGCCTGGCGACCGCCGATCTCGATCAGCACCGAGCCGCCCGAGCGCAGCAGGCGCGCCGCCGCCTCGACACAGCGGACGGCCACGTTGAGCCCGTCCGAGCCGCCCGCCAGTGCCAGCAGGGGCTCGCGGGCGCGGGCGTCCCTGGCGAGCAGCTGCAGGTCGCCGTCAGGCACGTAGGGAGGGCAGGCGGTGACGACGTCCACCGAGCCGGCCAGGTCGTCGGAGAGCGGCTTGTCGAGGTCTCCGAGCAGCGCCTCGACGCCGTTGGTGCGGGCGCAGGCGACCGCTTTGGCGTCGATATCGGTCGCAATCACCCGCGCGTCGTGGTTGCGGGCCGAAAGCACAACGGCGATCGCGCCGCTTCCGGTGCACAGATCCACTGCCACGCCGCCCTGGGGCAGCAGGTCTGCAGCCGCCTCAGCGAGAAGCTCGGTGTGCGGGCGCGGCACGTAGACCCCGGGCTCGATGTGGATCGACAGTCCGGAGAACCTGGTGGCGTTCGTGACCCACGCGAGCGGCTCACCCGCGGTGCGCCGCCGGACCATGCTCTCGAGCTCGCCGGGCGTCGCCGCAGCGCCGGCAAGCAGGACCGCCTCCTCGCAGGCGGCGATGCACCCCGCCGCCCGCAGGCGTGAGACGACCTGATCGTGCTCTGCCCCGAGCGAACTCATGCAGGCATTCTCACCGTCCGGTCAAAGTCTGGCTCGTGCTGCCGATCACGATCCAATGGACGGAACCGACGCACTCGGCATCGGCAACATCGTCGCAACCGCGCAGCACGCATTCCTGATCGCGCTCGGTGCGGTCATCGTCATCGCCGGCGCGCTTGTGATCCATGGCGTCTGGGCGACCGGCCGGGGCGCTGCGGAGGAGTGGACGGCGCGGAAGCGCTGACGCTCCCGCGACGTAGCTCGTAGTCCGCCACCCCGCCGGCACGTTCTCGCGTAGGAAGATGAGCGTATGGTCGACGACGCATGTCGAGAAACGCGCGCGAGCTTCGACTCACTCCAAAGACGACCGCTTCCGACGAGGAGGTAGAGATGAAGTACATGCTGCTGATGAACTATGACCCGGGCGCGCAGCCGATCGGCGAGTGGACGGCCGATGAGATGCGCGCCTCGGGAGAAGCGATGGGCGTCATCCACGAAGAGCTCGCCACGAACGGCGAGCTGCTCGGCGCGGCGGCGCTGGCCGGGCCCGCGGCGGCGAAGATCGTCACGCACGACGGCGTCGGATCTCCGGTCGTGACCGACGGGCCGTTCGCCGAGGCCAAGGAGCTTCTGGCCGGCTACTGGCTGATCGACGTCGAGTCGGAGGAGCGGGCGATCGAGATTGCTGCGCGGACGTCGGCCGCGCCCGGCCGCGGCGGCAGGCCGACTGCGCGCGAGATCCACGTCCGCCCGGTGATGCGCGGGCCTGACGCGGAGATGTGACCGAGCCGCCGGTCGAGGAAATCCTGCGCGAGTTTGCGCCGCGAGTCACCGGCGCGCTCGCGCGGCGCTACGGCGACGTCGACGACGCCGAGGACGCGGTGCAGGAGGCCCTTTCGGCGGCGGCGAGGCAGTGGCCGGTCGAAGGGCTGCCCGAGAGCCCGTTCGCGTGGCTGTTCACCGTCGCCGCCAGGCGGATGACCGACCGGCTCCGCGCCGACGAAGCCCGGCGCCGGCGCGAGCTCTTGGCGGTCTCGCGCGACGCCGCCGGCGCGGCCGGAAGCTCCTCCAGCGAGGACGACTCACTCACCCTGCTGTTTCTCTGCTGTCACCCCGCGCTCGGCCCAGCCTCCGCGATACCGCTGACGCTGCGCGCTGTCGGCGGGCTGATGACCGCTGAGATCGCCCGTGCATTCCTGGTGCCTGAGGCGACGATGGCCCAGCGGATCAGCCGCACGAAAGCGCGGATCAAGGCCTCGGGCGCGTCGTTCGCGATGCCCGAACCGGAGGAGCGGGGGGAGCGTCTGCGGTCGGTGCTCCACGTCCTCTACCTGATCTTCAACGAGGCTCATGCCGCCAGCAGTGGCCGGGAGGTGGCGCGCGGCGAGCTGTCCCTCGAGGCGATCCGCCTCGCCCGCCTGCTGCACCATTCGCTGCCTGACGACCCGGAGGTCGCCGGACTGCTGGCACTGATGCTGCTCAACGAGGCGCGACGCCCGGCGCGAACGGGGCCGGCGGGCGAGTTCGTCCCGCTCGCCGAGCAAGACCGCTCGCTGTGGCAGAGGGAGATGATCGCCGAGCGTGTCGCGCTCGTCTCGCAGGCCCTGCCGCGAGGAGCCGTCGGCGAATATCAGCTGCAGGCTGCGATATCGGCGGTTCACGACGAGGCGGAGTCGGCGACGGACACCGACTGGCCGCAGATCCTCGCCCTCTACGAGCTGCTCGAGCAGATGACGGACAATCCGGTCGTGACGCTCAACCGGGCGGTCGCCGTGGCGATGGTGGACGGGCCGCGCGTCGGCCTCGCACTCCTCGGCACCCTCGATGACCGGCTGCCTGGGTACCACCGGCTGGACGCCGTGCGCGCACATCTGTTCGAGATGCTGGGCGACACCGAGCGCGCCGTCGCCTGCTACGGCGCGGCGGCCGAGTTGACGACCAGTGTTGCCGAGCGCGACTACCTGCTCGTGCGCGCGATGAGTCTTGCAGCCGGCGGGGTTGACGAAACCGAGGTCTCTAGTCCTTGAACGGGTCGGGCACGCCGGAGCCCGCCATGCAGACGGCGACCGGCAGCAGGCGGTGCGTGACGCGGATGGTCAGCGTCTCCTCGTGTGCGCGCACGACGTCGTCCAGGTTGCGGTACACCATCGGGCTCTCGTCGACGTCCCCTCCGCGAACCTCGAGCGGATAGCCGGTCTGTCCTCGGAACGCCTCGAGCCGGGCGCGCATCATCTGCTGCGTGATCAGGCCCGGTCGCGTGCCCTTGCGGTTGCCCTTGGCGGCGGAGCGGCTCATCACGCGTCCCGCGCCGTGCACGGTGGATCTCAGCGTTCGTTCGGAGAGCGGGGAGGCGACCCCCTCCACGACAACCGCCCAGTCGCCCATCGACCCGCCGATGAAGCCGGACTGACCTGGGAACGCCGGTGTCGCGCCCTTGCGGACGACGACGACCTCGTCGCCGTGGTGCTCCTCCCGCCAGGCGTAGTTGTGGTGGTTGTGCACCGTCTCCGTCGCCTCGACGCCGAGCATCGAGAGCACCTCTCCGATCACATGCTCGCGGCCGGCATACGCGTACTCGCCCGCGAGCTTCATCGCCGCCTCGTAGCGCCGGCCCATCTCCGTGCTGTATGCGACGTCGGCGGCGCCGAGTTCCCGCGCTGCATCCGCGGTCAGCGGCAGCAGCGCCGGCAGCGCGTGCATCGACTCCCCGGTGATCTGCCCGGAATGGAAGTCACGCCCCGCGGCCACGTTCAGGAACCCTGTCGCGACTCCGTGCCCGAACCCGCGGCTGCCGAAGTGGCACGCGATCCAGAGAGAGTCGTCCGCCGGCTCGACCAGCAGGTCGACGTAGTGGTTGCCCGATCCCACGGTGCCGAGCTGCTCCTCCGCACGGCTTCGCAGTGACCACGCCCCGTGCCGGCCGGAAACGCGCTTCGTGAGCTCGGGTACATCGTCCCACGTCGGCGAGTCGAACAGCGGGTGCTCCACCGGCACGGGGTTGCGGCGGCCGACCCCGAAGCTGATGCGCTCCGCGATCTGGTCGGCGAGCCGCGGCAGGTCGCCCTGCACCTCGGACAGGGTGGTCGACGTCCGCACTCCCATCACGCCGCACCCGATGTCGTAGCCGACGCCGCTCGGCGACACCATCTCGCGGTAGGCGGCGACACCGCCGATGGGCATCGAGTAGCCGAGGTGGTTGTCGGCCATCAACGCCGCCTCCGTCACCCAGCCATGGCGGGCCACAGTGCTGATCTGCTGAACGGCCTGCCGGTCGTAGGAGTAGCCGTAGACGCGGATCCGGCCGTCCTCGAGCTCCCGGTAGGGCCGGTCCTCGAACACCATCGAGTCGCTGCCCATACGTTGCATGATGCACCGCCGGACGGCGCGGTGCGACTCGGGCGACGAGCAGCATCGTTCCGGACGTTCTTCACATCCGGAGAGGCGGGGGTGGCCGACATCAGCCCGACGGGATACGCCCCAAGCAGCGACAGCAGGTGGGGGAGCCAGGTGCCGGTCCAGCCAGTCCTGCTCGGCGGGATCGTGGCCCGTCTCCCGGTCGACCCAGCTCTGGCGGTGCGGCCGCATACCGGCCGCGGAGGTCCTCCGAAGTCGCGCCGTTCGTGAACCGTCCACACATCGCGACGAGTGTTCGACCAAGCCGGGCTCGCCGGTCAGCGACGGAACTCGAGCTCCACCGTCGTCCCGCCCGGCAACGACGTCATCCGCACCTCGTCGGCGCATCGCTCGACGATGCGCAGCCCGACCCCCAGTCCAGGATTTACAGACGGGAGCCGTACGGCGCCGAAGTCCCGAACGGCAACCCGCAGCACGCCGTCGTCGACGACCGCGGACACCTCCATGTCGCCCGGCTCCGTGTCGGCGTAGCCATGACGGACGACGTTCGCCACCACCTCAGACAGTGCCAGCAGGACGCGTGTGCGGCTCTCGTCGTCAACCCAGCCGATGTCTGCGAGGAGGGTATCGACGGCAGCGCGCATCCGCCGGATGTTCGGCGGTTGCGCAGGGAGGCGCTCCACGATTGTTCGAGAGCCCATCACCCGCTCCGCTCCTCGCCGTCCGTGAGGATGTACCCCGCGGCACGGAGCGCAAACGGCGATCAGGTGCGGCGATGGCCGGTCAGCGCGGTCGTCACGCCGAGGCCGATGAAGATGGTGCCGGTCACCCGGCGCTGCAGCACCCCGAAGCCCGGACGTCCGCGGGCCCAGCCGGCGGCGGTGCCCGCGAGCAGCCCGAACAGCCCGTCGCTGATCATCCCCAGCACCACGAACACCGCTCCGAGTACCGCGATCTGAGCACCGACTGCGCCCTTTGACGGGTCGACGAACTGCGGCAGGAACGCGAAGAAGAACAGTGCTGTCTTCGGGTTCGTGACGTTGACCAGGGCGCCCTGACGGAAGATCCGGCCGAGGTGGGCTTCGCGAGGAGCCGACGTGGTGGAACGGCGCTCCCGCCCGAGCAGCAACCGCAGGCCGAGGTAGATCAGATAGCAGGCTCCGAGGATTTTGACCACGGTGAACGCTTCCGCGGACGACACCAGTATCGCCGAGAGCCCGAGGGCGGCCGCCGTAGTGTGTACGAGCGTACCGGCGTGGATGCCGAGCATCGCCACCAGGCCTGCGCGTCGCCCGTGCTCGACGCTCTGGGAGACGATGTAGACCACGGCCGGCCCGGGCACGATGAGCAGGAGCAGCGCCGCTCCTGCGAATACCAGCAGGGTGGAGGGCTCAGGCACCCGCCCAGTCTACAAGTCTCATGCTCGACTTGAGACTGGATCTCAACGTCGGCAGCAGGGTTTACGGCGGGTCCGTCCGACCGGCCTCTTACGCTTTGATGCATGATCACCGGCCGTAAAGACGCCCTCGCGATGGCTATCGACCTGCGCCTCACGGATCTGTGGGCGGAGCTGTTCGAGCTCGAGCCCGGAAAGCTCGACACCGAGCTGCTGGGTTGGTTCCTGCGGGCCGCGTACGGACAGGGCTATACGGATGCCCTTCGGGAGACCCAGCGGGGCCAGTTGTGCCTCGATCTGGGCTACTCGGTGCCAGACGCCGCGGCGTAGTCTGCGCTGCCGCTTCGACCGCGATTTGACTGGTACTCTGGAAGGGTGAGTGCCAAGCCCCGACTGGTCATTGCGCTGTCGGTCGCGTCGCTCTTGACCGTGTTCCTCGTCTACCAGTTGGTGAACGGGTCGGGACAGCTGGTCGTGAGCGTTGCGCAGCTGAACGCGAACACCGATGGCGCGGCCGCGAAGACGGTGCAGCTGACCGGCATGGCCGTCAGCTGCGAGGGTGGGCCATGCGCCGGCCAGCAGGCGCCGTTCACCTTCATGCTGAAGGACGACGGCAGCGCCCAGACCGTGAAGGTCAGGTATGAGGGCGGATCCGTGCCCGACGCGTTCCGCGACGGCCGCCGGGTGCTCGTGACCGGCCGGATGGATGGCTCGACGTTCATCGCCAAGGCGGATTCGCTGACGACGAAATGCCCGAGCAAGTATTCGGGCGGCGGCGGCGCGGAATAAGGCGCGGGTCGCCCGGGCGCCCGTTACCGGCGTTTGGGCAAGGGTCGACGACGACCCTTGCACCGTTCCACCGGGTGCAGTTAGGATGGTCGTATTAATACGCCGACCGACCTGACGACCCCGAGGAGGCCGCAGTGAGCGTGCCCGTGTCACGTCCGCGCAGTTTGCCCTCGAACGGGACGCTGCCCGGCGCCGCCTACCACTCGGATCACGTCTACGACCTCGAGCGGGAGAAGATCTTCCACGGATCGTGGATCTGCGTCGGGCGCGACGAACAGCTGGCCGACCCCGGGAGCTACCGCGTGGTCGACCTGGCGGGCGAGAGCATCCTGCTCACGCGGGATGCCGATGGCACGGTGCACGCGTTCTACAACGTGTGCCGGCACCGGGGGAGCCCCCTGGCCGAGGGTTGCGGATCTGTCCGGAAGGTCTTGAAGTGCCCGTATCACGCATGGAGCTACGGCCTGGACGGGCGGCTCCGGGGCACTCCCAATGTCCATGAGGACGACGAGTTCCGGCGTGCCGACCATGGTCTTTTGCGGATCGCGATCGAGAGCTGGGGCGGGTTCCTGTTCGTCTGCCTTTCCGAGCCCCGGCGGACGCTGCAGGAGCATCTTGCAAAGGACAGCGGCGCGCCGCTTCACTGCGAGCGATACCACCCGGAGCGCCTTCGGATCGGCCACTCGCTGAGGTATGAGGTCGAAGCCAACTGGAAGATCATCTGCGAGAACTTCCGCGAGTGCCTGCACTGCCCGACCGTTCATCCCGAGCTGGTTGCCCTCGTGCCGTTGTTCGGCACCGGCGAGGCCCGGGCCGCGGACGGCGGCTCGACCGTCCTCGCCGATGGCGCCGAGACGTTTGCTGTCGACGGACGCTCAGGGCTGCCCCATCTCCCCGGCCTGGACCCCAACGACCAGGGCGTCTACAACGCAGCCGGGGCGTTCCCGAACCTGCTCCTGAACTTTCTCGCCGACTCGGTTGTCTACTACCTGATGTTTCCGGACGGGCCGGCCCGGACGATCGTCGAGGCCCACTTCCTGTTTGCGCCGGAGACGATTGCGGAGGCCGCGTTCGATCCGCAGCCGGTCGTGGATTTCTGGGATCTCCTCAGCCTCCAGGACTGGGGTGTCTGCGAGCGCACGCAACCCGCCATGTCGTCGCGCGCATATGTGAATGGCGGGGTCTGCCCGCCTGCGGACGTCTGGGTGCGCGACTTCGCCGAGGAGTACCTGCGCCTGACCGGCGACCTTCCCGTAGGCACGTAGACCCGCATTGGCGCCGCCCGCGGCACGCGTCTCTGGACTTCTGGTGCTGCCATATGGTATATCCGTACTACTTCTGATCCAGCCCGTTCGCGCTCCCCACCGGCAGCCCCGCGACAACGCGCCGGAGTCCCGCGACGCCGAAAGGAACACCGATGGCCGCTAGCACCGCTCCGCCGGAGCAAACGCTCTTCGTTCGCAAGGCGACTGGGCTCGTAAAGGGCTGGTCTGCGTTCGACGCGTTCATCTACGCGGCGATGGCGATCAACATCGTCACGCTCGGCTTCGGGTACGCGTTCACGACGATCGCGTTCATCCCTCGCGGCGCCCTGATCGCAGCGGTGGTGCTCTCGGGGCTCTTCCTCATCTTCGAGGTTCTGGTCTGGGCGTCGATGATCTCGGTGATGCCGCGGGCAGGTGGCGACTACGTGTGGCAGACGCGGGTCTGGGGAGGCGCCGTCGGTTTCGTGCTGACGGTGACCGGATGGTGGTTCATCATCTGGCACTGGATCCCGATCTACGGCCAGGTGCTGGCGGTCGAGGTGATCCAGCCGGCGCTGACGATCCTGGGCTTCACGGGCACGAGCCCATTGCATGCCGACTGGTGGGCGTACTCGACGACCGACGGAAACGGCATCTTCGTGTCGTCGATGCTCGCAGCCGCCGTCTCGGCCGGCGTGGTCGCGGTGGGAATGCGCTGGTACGCACGGATCCAGAAGTGGTGCTTCTACGGAGGCATGCTGGGCCTGCTGGTCGTGATCGCCCTCTTCCTGTTCCATTCGCAGGCTGACTTCATCAGCGCATTCAACCGTGGCGCCACCGACCTGTACGGCGCCGGGCCGAACGCGTATCAGGAGCAGGTCGCCGCCAGCAAGGAGGCGGGAGCCTCCGAGTACGCGGCCTTCGCGTCGTTCCCGGTCAAGGAGACGCTGCTCCTGATCCCCTTCCTCGTGTTCTGGAACCTCTGGCCGAACTGGGGGGCGGCGATCTACGGGGAGGTCCGGGGTGCGAGTGACTTCCGCAAGAACGTCTACGCAATGGGCGCCGCGCTGGTGTTCACGACGGTTCTGACGATCGTCACCTTCGCCGCCATGGCGCACTCGATGGGATGGAACTTCTACGGCATTCTCAGTGCCGGCTACTGGGGCTACTTCGTAGGCTCGGTCTCGTTCATGCCGTATCCGGGGACGCTGGCAGCATTCTTCCTCGACAACGCGCTGCTGCAGCTGGTGGTCATCCTCCTGCTGTCGCTCTGGTTCGTCGGCTGGGCGGGCAACGTGTTCCTCTCCTCGACCCGCATGATCTTTGCGGCCTCGTTCGATCGCATCCTGCCCGAGTGGGCGGCGAGGGTCGACGAGCGCACGGGCGTTCCGAGGAACGCGCTGCTGCTGATGGTGATCCCGTCGATACCGATCAGCGCGATGTATGCGTACAGCACCGACTTCTACACGTACACCCTCGACGCCGTGCTCGTCTTCGGCGTGGCGTATCTGGGCACCACGCTTGCGGCAGTCGTGCTTCCTTGGCGGCGCCCGGATCTGTACAACAACTCGCCTATCGCCAAGTACACCATCTTCGGCATACCGATGATCACGGTGTCGGGCACGGCCTTCGCCCTCTTCCTGGGCTACTGCCTGTACAAGTGGTTCTTCGACGCCGCGTACTTCATCAACAACCGCCAGTCGCTGTACTACATCATCGGCCTCTACGGGCTCGCGATCGCGATCTACGTGATCTCGCGGGTGGTGCGGAGGCGCCAGGGCATCGACCTGACGGTCGTGAACCGAGAGATCCCCGTCGAGTAGAACGCCCAGCAGGCTGCCGCATCACATGAAGACCATTCTGTGCCTGTGTCACGACGTGACCGAAAAGGACGTGGCGCGCGCTGTGGCGCTCGGGTATGACCACCCCGAGACGATCAAGCGCTTCACCGCGGCGTTGATGGGCCCGTGTCAGGGGAGGAGCTGCCGCGACCTGGTTCTCGCGGCGATCGCCCGGCAGACCGGGGAGGAGTTGGAGTCGCTTCGCGTGCCGAGCGCCCGACCACCGGTGTTCCCGGTGCCGATGGGCCTGCTGGCAGGTGGCCCTGAGGTGGATGGCTGATGGCGGTCGCGGGCGTGACGCGGGGTGCGCTTCGCTCGGCGTATGAGGTCGTGATCGTCGGCGGTGGGGTGCAGGGCCTGGCGCTGGCGTTCGAGCTTGCCCAGCGCGGAATCCGAGATGTCTGCGTTGTCGATGCAGACTATCCGGGCTCGGGGGCAAGCGGCCGAAACGGGGAGATGATCCGTTCGGCCTTCTCGTCGGTGGAGTGGGCCGGCTTCTTCGACGTCAGCCTTCGCCGCTGGCACGCCCTATCGGATGCACTGGACTTCAACGTGCTGTTCACACCGGCGGGCTACCTCGTCCTGGCGTCGACCGACGAGCACCTCGAGCGAGGGAGGCGTGCCGCCGCGCGGCAGCGGGAGCTCGGCATCCCGACGCGGATCGTGTCGGAGCAAGAGGTGCGCGAGCTTGCCCCCGCACTGAACCCCGAGCTGATCCGCGGAGGCGTGTTCCAGGCCGACGCAGGGTTCGCCCACCACGATGCGGTCGTGTGGGGGTATGCCCGTGCGGCTGCACGCCTCGGCGTCGAGATCCATCCCTTCACGACGGTCACGGGCATCGCCGTCACCGCAGGGCGTGTGGCCGGAGTCGAGACGACGCGCGGTTCCATCTCGACGAGCCTCGTGGTCGACGCTGCCGGTGGGCGCTCGCGTGACGTCGCTGCCCTGGCGGGTATCGAGGTACCCACCACGACGCAGCGCCTGGAGGCGATCGTGACCGAGTCGCTGCGCCCATTCCTGCGGCCGGCGGTCGCCCTCGTGCACCAACTCGGCTATGGCCACCAGACGACTCGGGGAGAGTTCGTCGGTGGCACCGAGCAACGTGTCATGCCCCCGGCCGACAACCTCAGTTGCTCACTCTTCTCGCTCCGAGATGCGTGCCAGAAGTTCGTGCACGCCTTTCCCGTGCTCGCGGGAGCCCGGCTGGTCCGCCACTGGGCGGGAGTGATCGAGATGGCGGCTGACCTGGCGCCGATCCTGGGCCCCGTTCCCGAGGTCGAGGGCTTCTGGCTCGACAGCGGCTGGGTGTACGGCTTCGCCGGGGCTCCGGCGGCCGGGCTGCTGATGGCCGAGGCGATCGACACCGGGCGCGTCCCGCACCTGATGGCGCCGTTCGCGGTCGAGCGCCTCCGTGAGGGGCGGCTGATCGCAGAGGATTCGCTGGTGGTCGTCTCGGACGCCGAGGCGGCGTGACCGAGCGGGCTCGGTTCATCTTCGAGGGGCGGACGGTGGATGCCGTCGCGGGCCAGTCGATCGGCGCCGCACTGCACGCTCAAGGGATCCGCACGCTCTCGTGGAGTGCGAAGTATCGCCGCGCGCGTGGGCTGCGGTGTGTGCGCGGCGCGTGTCCGTGCTGCGCCCTGCGAGTGGACGGATTGCCCGGCGTACCGGCGTGCACCACGCCCGTGCGCGGAGGAGAGACGGTCGAGCGGGAGCGGCCCGCGGCGGCGCGGTTGCCCCTGGACCGCCTTTCCCGCTTCGCGCCCGCCGGCTTTTACTACGAGCGCCTGGCCCACAGTCCGCGCCTGTGGCGACGAGCCGAGCGCGTGCTCGCCCACCTGGCCGGAATCGCTCAGGTACCCGCCGCGCTGCCCCTCGGCGGGTACCGCGAGGAGCGCGTGGATGTGCTCGTCGTCGGAGGGGGCCGGGCGGGGCTGCGCGCCGCCTGTGACTACGCGAGCGGGGGGTCGTCCGTGCTCGTTGTGGAACGCGATCACGAGGCGGGTGGGTCACTGCTCGCCGAGCCCGGCGGTCGCCTGGCCGCCGAGGGTCTCGCCGCCGCCGCGAGCGCGGCGGGCGCCAAGCTGGTGCTGGGCGCCACCGTCATCGGTCTCTATGACGACGGGCTGATCGGCGTCGTCGACGCCGGCGGTCTCCTTGCGTTGCGGGCGGCGCAGGTGGTGTTCGCGACCGGCGACTATGACCGCGAGTTGGCGTTCCCAAACGGCGATCGCCCTGGCGTGTTGCTCGCGGGCGGTGCCCAGCGGCTCCTGGTTCGCGACGGAGTCCGGCCAGGCAACGTTGCGGTGACGGTCGGCGTCGACGGGCATGGCGAGCACGTCACGAACCTGTTGCGCGACGCCGGGGTCACGATCGCCGCCGAGTGCCACCCCGCAGACGTGATTGCTGCTCACGGCCGTCACGCAGTGCAGGCTGTGACCCTCCGCGCTGGACGCGGGGAACGCCGGATCGCCTGCGATACCGTCATCGTCGCTCTCGGTCAGCGACCCGCCGATGAGCTGAAACGCCAGCACGACGAATGGATCAGCGCCCCGGCGCGTTACGACGTGGTCTGAACGCCCAGAAGTGACGCCATGACGTCGACCAGCACGTCGGCGAACTCATCCGTGTGGCCGTCCGGGAGCTTCAGCAGGATGGGGATCGCAACACCGTCCAACGCTGCAAAGAGCAGGCTCACGATGACATTCGTGCGCCGCGTCGGCTCGAACCTTCCCGACTGTATGCCTTCCTCGATGGCGGTCTCGAAGTGCGATCGCCACGCCGAGTAGACGCGCTCTGCGGCGGCGGCGAGCCGCTCGTCGCGAACCGCTCCGCGCCAGAACTCGAGCCACCTGAGCCGTGAGTCCGACAGGTGCGCCTGATCCGTTGCCAGCTCCCGCGTCGCAGTGACCAGGCGAGCCCACGGATCCTCGATTCCGCTCGTGATCTCCGACAGGTACGCCAGATCCTGCTGGACGCCGTGCTCGAACGATGCGAGGAGCAACGCTTCGCGGCTTCCGAACAGGTACTGGATGCTGCCGATCGACGCTCCACTGCGTTGCGCAACGTCCTGAAAGCGAACGTTGTGATACCCGCGCTCGGCGATCATCTGCAGCGTCGCATCCAGGACCTGCACACGCCGTCGCTCTCCGCGTTCTGTCACGGCCGGCGATGGGGCGGCGCGCCCGAAGATCGACGTTGCAGACGGCTCGAACATCTGGTGCCACTGTACCAGTGGGGGGTGCCGCTTCTGGCACTGCCAGGCGCTACCGCCGCCCGTTCTCGGGCTGCACCCAATCGGCGTTCGAGATGTCCTCGACTGCTTTCAGCAGTGGCTCAACCGCTGCGTCGCGCGCCGGCTTGTCGAAGCGGTAGGAGGGCCCGCTGACGGTGATGAACGCGACGATGCGCCCGTTGCGGCGGATGGCGGCGGCGATGCTCGCCAGTCCGTCCTCCAGCTCGTCGATCGACTCCCCCCAGCGACGTGCTCCTGTGGCGCGGATGATGGCGCGCACCTGGTCGACGTCGGTGATCGTCGTCGGCGTGTGGCGGGGGAGCTTCTGGCGCAGGTTCGCGTCGAGCTCCTCGTCGGACAGCTCGTTCAGAAGGAGGCGTCCGCTGGCCGTCGCATGCAGCGGCCAGGCCCTCCCGATCCAGCTCACGGGGCCGATCATGTGCGGCCCCTGAATCTCTTCGACGCCGAGGATGGTCTCGTTGCGGACGACGCCGAGGGTGACCGACTCCCGAATCGCCGTCGAGAGCTCCATCATCGGGACGCGCGCCTGCTCCGTCAGGAGGCGGTCCGGCTGTACCGCCTGCGCCAGGTCGAGCAGGGCGGGGCCGAGGAGCACCACGTCACGGTCGCGGAGGCGAATCAGAAACTCCTCGGCCACCAGCGCCTCGATCATGCGCAGGGCAGTGGCACGCGGGAGGCCCGCGGCGCGGGCCAGCGCGGAGACGCTCGTCCCCTCCTTGAAGCCGCCGGCGGCCCGCAAGATCGCCGCCGCCTTGCTGACGGACACGTTGCGCTTGTTCGCCCCCGGGCGCGGCGTCATACGTCGTTCGCCCTGGTCATCCGACGGCTGATGGTAGTGGGCGCATCGCGGTTGCACCGGGATCCGGTTCGTGCTTCAATGGATCTCGCATCTGATAAGCAGTTAGATATAACCATTTTTCAGTGAGGTGCAGAGTACATGAAGATTCGAGCATTGGGACACCCGCTCGCTCCGGCGGTCGACTGGGGGATCTTCGAGGGTGACGTGCTCGCCGAGCAGGTCGTCGGCGAGACGGAAGCCGCCGACCTTCGGTTGTACGACGTTACGTTCCGACTCGGTGGGCGGACCGTCTGGCACACACACGAGGTGGATCAGGTGCTCGTCATCACCTCCGGCCACGGCATCGTGGCGACGGAGTCGGAGGAGCGCCAGGTGCGCACCGGCGACCTCGTCATCGTGCCTGCGGGGGAGCGCCACTGGCACGGTGCGACGTCGACCACGGAGATGACGCACCTGGCCGTGATGACCGAAGGGAGTGACATCTATTGAGCGCCGTCGAGTCAATCCCCGCGGACTGGTACACCAGGCCCGAGATCCTCGCGCTCGAGCATGAGCGGGTGTTCGGGCAGCACTGGCAGTACGTCGGCGACGCATCGCTCGTGGCGGAGCCGAACTCGTACATGACCGGGCGTCTCGGCGCCATGCCGATCGTCGTCACGCGTGACGACGCCGGAGTGCTGCGGGGGATGGTGAATGTCTGCCGCCACCGCGGCGCGGTCGTCGTCGACGGCTGTGGCTCCCGGAAAACGCTGCAGTGCCGCTACCACGGCTGGACGTATCGCCTGGACGGGACGCTGCACCGGGCGACGCAGATGTCGGCGCCGGAAGGCGTCCGCCTGCCGCAGATCTCGGTCACCGCCGTCGGCAACCTGCTCTTTGCCTGTGCCGCCCCCGATGCGCCCGACCTGGAGGTCGTTCTCGGGCAGTTCCTGGAGCAGACACGAGACGTCGCGGGCGTGGACATCCAGCGCTTGGAGCTCCGGCAGAGCATCGACCACGAGATTCAGGCCAACTGGAAGGCCGTCGTCGAGAACTTCGTCGAGTGCTACCACTGCCCGCTGATCCATTCCGTGACGCTGCCGGGCTATGGAGGCGAGGGCTACGACGTCGAGATCCAGGAGACGACCCAGACCCAGCACATGGAGAGCGATCGGTTCAACTTCCTCTTCCTGTTCCCGAACACCCAGGTCTCGGTCTACGGCAACAGCTCTGCCCTGATCGCCCGGGCACTCGTCCCGGTGGACGAGAAGCGGACGCTCCTGACACTCGACTACTGGTTCCACTCCGACGTGTCCGCCGAGGTCGAGAAGGAGCTCGTGGAATGGTTCGAGACCGTGGTCGGGGAGGACCTTCCGCTCTGTGAGTCCGTGCAGTCGGGCGTCAGCTCGGGCGGATTCGAGCGCGGCTACCTGCATCCGGAGCAGGAAGCCGGCCCCTGGCACTTCCAGCGACTCCTGAGCGCCGCGCTCACCGACTGAGAGAGGAAAGACAGTGGCTTCGAACAACGTGCGACGGATCCAGGACGAACCTGTTCGCGTACAGGACGACCCGGGCAACCAGCAGTGGCAAGAGGCGTCCGGCGGCAAGCAGGACGACGAGGGTCGCTACGCGGAGTTCGTCTCCCGGTCGCTGAACGGCGCCGATATGAACGTCGGCGTGGACTGGCTCGAACCGGGGGAGACGCACCTGCTCCACTCTCACGCGAACGTCCAGGAGTGGTACTACGTGGTGCGTGGGACGGGGCAGTTCCGGCTCTACGAAGAGGAGATCCGCGGCGAACCGGGTACCGGCATCTACATTCCCCCGGGAGCGCCGCACCGCGTCCACAACGACGGCACCGAGACGCTCGAGTTCCTCTACGGATTCGATTGCGGCGAGCTGAACGAGGTGGAGTATGTCTGGCTCGAGTGAAGGTCAGGCCGCGCCCGAGACCATGCGCGCATTCCTCCTGACCGGACATGGAGGCCTCGACCGCCTCGAGTTCCACGCAGACTGGCCCGTGCCGCCGATGGCACCGGACGGCGTGCTCGTACGCGTCGCTGCATGCGGCATGAACAACACCGATATCAACACGAGGACGGCCTGGTACTCCAAGGCTGTCACCGAGGGCACCACGCAACTCGCCGGCAAGCGTGAGTCGGCGGCTGCCGAGGAGGGCGACGGAGCGTGGGGGAGCTCGCAGATCGAGTTCCCCAGGATCCAGGGCGCGGACATCTGCGGCGAGGTGGTCGCCGCCGGCGCCGAGGCACCGGGCGGGCTGCTCGGCCGGCGCGTCCTTGTCGACCCGTGGATCCGGGACCCGTCGGATCCGTCAGATTCGTCGCGTTCGCGCTTTCTCGGCTCCGAGGCCCACGGCGGATATGCCGAGTACGTCGCCGTGCCGGCCGGCAACGTGCACCCGGTCGAGTCCTCGCTGTCCGACACCGACCTTGCAAGTTTCGCCACCGCTTATGTCACCGCCCAGAACATGCTCGACCGGGCGGGCCTGAAGCACGGCGAGCGGGTGCTGATCACGGGCGCGTCCGGCGGAGTCGGCTCGGCGCTCATCCAGCTTGCGAGGGTGCGCGGCGCCATCCCGGTCGCGATGTGCTCCGCGGCGAAGGCGGACGAGGTGCGACAGATCGGCGCGGAGGCCGTGCTTCCGCGAACGCCGGCCGATCTTCCCGGCGAGCTCGAGGCAGCGATCGGCACACAAACGGTCGACGTCGTCGCAGACGTGGTCGGCGGTGAGGCCTGGCCCTCGTTGATCGACGTGTTGGCGACCGGCGGCCGGTACACCTGTTCCGGCGCCATCGCAGGGCCGATCGTTCCGCTCGACCTGCGGACGCTCTACCTCCGAGATCTGACCTTCACCGGCGCGACCGTGCCGGCGCCCGAGGCTTTCGGGCGGCTCGCCCGCTCTATCGAGCAAGGCGAGATCAGGCCACTCGTCGCCGCCGTGTACCCGCTCGAGCGGTTGAAGGACGCGCAGCGCGCGTTCCTGGCCAAAGAGCACGTCGGCAACATCGTCATCCAGATACGCCCGCACGCCGCTTGACCTCATCAAATGCCGGGTTGCCGTGCGTCGCGCGGTGCCCTGGCGCAACCAGAAAGGCGAGACGTCCATGACGGACAGCACGCAGGTTGATCGCTTCACAGGAAGGCACCGCGCCACTCTGACGCGGCAGGAACTGTTCCGGGTTGCCGCCGCGCTCGGCGTTGCCGGCGCAGGCCTTGGCCTGACGGCATGTGGAAGCTCCAGCAGCAGCGGCACGTCGGCCGCAAGCGCAGCGGGCGCGATCCGCCGCGGAGGGACACTGAAGCTGGCCGTCACCGACGCGAGCTCCGCGGAGAAGCTCGACCCCGCCGTGCAGACGGTGACCAACGACGCCCTCTACTGCTCGCAGATCTATGAGTGCCTGACCCGGTCGGACGAGAGCTGGCAGGTGACGCCGCTCCTCGCCGAGAAGTGGGAAGCGAACGCCGACCTCACCGAGTGGACGCTGACCTTGCGGCCCGGAGTGGTGTTCCACGACGGCTCGCCACTGACGTCGAAGGACGTCGTGTGGTCGCTCCAGCGCATCCTCGATCCCGACCTCGGGTCGGCGCTGTACTCGCGCTTCGCTGAGAGCGTCGACAAGGACGGCGTCCAGGCGCCCGATGATCAGACGGTGGTCCTCAAGCTGAAGCGCCCTGACGCGCTGATGCCGCTGGCGCTGTCGGAGCGGCAGGCGAAGATCGTGAAGGACGGGACGAGTGACTTCACCGTCAGCACGGCAATCGGCACGGGGCCGTTCAAGGTCAAGTCGTGGACGCCCGGGCAGAGCTGGTCGCTGGTGAAAAACGACGCGTACTGGGAGAAGGGGCTCCCATACCTCGACGGCATCCAGGCGGTCATCATCGGGGAGCAGGCGACGAAGGTGCAGTCGGTGGTGTCAGGCTCCAACGACCTCGGCGACCCGATCGATCCGTCGACTGCCTCGAGCGTGACCTCGAGCTCCACGGCGTCGCTGCTCAGCGCCGACAACTCCTACTACCTCGAGCTCGCGATGGATCAGACGCAGAAGCCGTTCGACGACCTTCGCGTCGTCCAGGCGGTCAAGCTCGTCCAGGACCGTGCGCAGCTCGTGCAGACGGTCGTCCAAGGATTCGGCGAGTCGACCGGCGACACGCCGGCGCCTCCGTCCGATCCGTACTACCCGGCGGACCTCGGCGTGCCCGAGCGAAACATCGAGGAGGCGAAGCGGCTGCTGGCCGAGGCGGGGTACCCCGACGGCATCGAGCTCGAGCTGTTCACGGCGCCGGCGTACGGCGGCATGGTCGACCTCGCGGTGGCGTTCCAGCAGCAGGCGAAGGATGCCGGGATCACGGTCAAGCTGAACCAGTGGCCGGCAGCGACCTACTGGTCGGAGGTCTGGCTGGTCAAGCCGTTCTACGCCGTGTACTGGAACCGCAGGCACCCCGGTCAGGCGGCGTCGATCACGTTCGCAAGCAACGCGCCGTGGAACCAGAACAAGCTCGCGGATCCGGAGCTCGACGCGCTGATCAGCGAGGGGCTTGCGACCGCGGACGAGGCACGGGAGTCAGAGATCTATCCGCAGCTTCTGAAGCGGATCGCGGACGAGCATGGCTCTGCCATTCCGGTCTTCGGCCACAAGCTCTGGGTGCGCCGCAACAACGTGAACGGCGTGGAGACCGACCTGACGAACTACCTGTTCTTCCGAAAGACGTGGCTGTCGTAGCCTCTACGGCGGTCAGCGGGACGCCGGGATGATCTCCTGGAAGTCGCAGCGCGTCCGCAGGGCGGCCGGCCAGACCGGTGCCGCCCTGCTGACGCTGCTGCTGCTCTCGATGGTGACCTTCTGGGCGGTTCAGCACAACGGGCCGATGGCCGCCGCACGCTCGGCGCTGGGACGCGGTGCCACGGACGTGCAGCTGAAGTCGTACGTCGCCCAGCACGACCTCGACGCACCGGTCGTCCAGCGCTATGGCAGGTGGCTGGGCGACTTCGTGCGGGGCGACTGGGGCGTCTCCCCGGTGACGCAGCGGTCCGTGAGCGACGACGTCGTCCCGCGGTTCCGGCGGACGCTGATGCTGGCTCTCATCGCAATCGTGATCGCTCTCCCCCTGTCGGTGCTGCTGGGGCTCTACATGGCCCGGCGAAGCGGCGGGGCGGCCGACATGTCGCTGCTGGTCGGCAGCGTCATCGTCGCGGCGATGCCCGAGTTCGTGGTCGGCCTCGGGCTGATCATGGTGTTTTCCGTCACGCTCGGATGGCTCCCGGTCGACTCGACGGCGCTCGACTTCGGCACGCTCACCGAGAAGGTGGTGGCGTACATCCTGCCCGCGGCGACGCTGGTGCTCGCGATGGTGCCGTACATCGCCCGCATCGCGCGGGTCGCAATTGTGGAGGCACTCGCCGAGCCGTTCACGCAGGCTGCAGTACTGCGCGGGCTGCCCCGGCGGACGGTGATCTGGGGCCACGTGATGCGCAACGCGGCCGTGCCGCTCGTGAACGCCGTTGCGATCAACCTCGTGTACCTGCTCTCCGGAGTGATCGTGGTCGAGAACGTGTTTGCGTTCTCGGGCATCGGCTACACGCTGCTGCAGGCCATTGCGCAGAACGACACCCTCACGGTTCAGGCAATCGCGGTCGTCATGGGCGCGATGTTCATCGTCATCAGCCTCATCGCCGACATGCTCGTGGTCTATTTCAACCCCCGACTGAAGCCCGCTTCGTGAGCGCTGCCGCACCGGCCGTCGCGCTTCACGTGGACGAGCAGCCGGTCGTGGCCGCGCCTCCGGCCTCGGCCGGTCGGGCGCTGCTTCGCACGTGGGAAGGACGCATCGGCATCGGGCTCGGCCTCGCGGTGCTGGTGCTGATCGTGGTCGGCCCGTGGCTGGCGCCATATCCACCGGATGCCATCGGGGTCGGCCACAGCACGGCAGGGCCGTCGTCGTCCCACCTCTTCGGCACCGACAACCTGGGCAGGGATGTGCTCAGCCGGTTCCTGAACGGTGGCAGATCCGTGCTGTTCGTTCCCGTGGCGGCGGTTGTCGTCAGCTTCATCATCGGCGGTGGGGCCGGGATGCTCGCCGCGTATGCACGGGGGTGGGTCGACCTGGTCGTCACTCGCGCCTTCGATCTGCTGATCACCCTGCCGCCGCTGCTCCTGGTCATCATCGTCATCAGTGGGGCGGGGTCGTCAACGGCAGTGCTGATCGCAACCGTGGCCGCGGTGTTCGTCCCTCGCGTCGGTCGCGTGGTGCGTGGCGCGACGCAAAGCGTTGTCACAAGCGACTACGTCGCGGCAGCGCAGGCGCGTGGTGAGCGCACGGCCAGCATCCTCGTGCGCGAGTTGCTGCCCAACGTCGCGGCCCCGGCGATTGCCGACTTCGCGCTTCGCATCACGTACGCGGTGATCTTCGTGGCGACGCTCAGCTTCCTCGGCCTCGGGGCACAGCCGCCGAGCAGCGACTGGGGCGTGATGGTTGCCGGCTACAGGACGTTCCTCCCGACTCAGCCGTGGGCGACCTTCCTCCCGGCCATCGGTATCGCCCTGATCTCGATCTCGTTCAACCTCATCGCAGACGCGATCACGCGCCACATCACCCGGGAGCGATCCGACGAGCCGGTGCCGCTGTGAGCAGTGCCGGCAGCACCCAGGCACTCGTCGTCAGCGACCTGACCGTCGGCTATACCGGACATGACGGCTCGGTCAACGTCGTCGTCTGGAACGCCGATCTGACGCTCGAGACAGGGAGCATCCTTGGGCTGGCCGGGGAGTCCGGCTGCGGCAAGAGCACCACCGCGCTGGCAGCGATCGGGTACCGGGCCCGAGGCGCTCAGGTTCTCGGAGGCAGCGCGATCCTCGATGGCGACGTCGATCTGCTCGACCTGCCGCTGCACCAGCTACGCACGATCTGGGGCAAGCGAGTCGCGTACGTCGCGCAGAGTGCCTCGGCGGCACTCAGCCCGGCGATGTCCGTCGGCGCCCAGCTGATACAGGTGCTCGAGCGGCACACCGAGTTGTCCGGGGCCTTGGCGGGTGCCCGCGCCGAGGAGTTGTTCGATGCCGTCGGGCTGCCCCATCCGAAGGGTGCTCTGCGCAGGTATCCCCACCAGTTCTCGGGAGGCCAGCAGCAGCGGATCGCGATTGCGATCGCCCTGGCGTGCGACCCGAAGGTGCTGGTGCTGGACGAGCCGACCACCGGGCTCGATGTGACGACGCAATCTCGGATCGCGGCGCTGCTGCGCTCGCTGCTCGCCGACGTCGGTGTCGCCGCGCTGTATGTCAGCCACGACCTCTCGCTGCTGAGCTCGGTGGCCGACCGCCTCGCGGTGATGTACGCCGGGCAGATCGTCGAGGAGGGGAAGGCTGCCGAGTTGGCCGCCCGGCCGCGGCATCCTTATACCCGCGCCCTGCTCGCAGCTGTCCCCGATGTCTCGGATCCGCGCACACTCGTGGGGATCGCAGGGGCGCCGCCGGACAGTGCCGACTCCTCGTTCTGTTCGTTCTCGCCGCGGTGCGCACATGTGCTCGAGGTCTGCCGCACGGCGAATCCCCCGCTCGTGGAGGCCGCACCTCGCCACTTCGCCCGCTGCGTGCGCCTCGCGGAGCTGGGATCGAACGTGCTCGAGCGCATCCCGATCCGTGACTCCGTCCCGGTCACGGCCAAGCGGCTGCTCGATGTCCGCGACCTGTGGTGCGAATACCGGACGAATGGCGCCACCAGCTCCGTCGTGAAGGGCGTGTCGCTCGACGTGGCGCCCGGCGAGACCGTCGGCATCGTGGGCGAGTCGGGGAGCGGCAAGTCGACCCTGTTGCGAGCGATTGCCGGCCTGCACAGGCCGAGCAAGGGGTCGATCTGGTTCGACGCGAACAGTCTCGACGCGCTGGCCGTCAAGCGGTCGCGGGATGTGCGGCGCGAGCTGCAGCTGGTGTTCCAGAACCCGGACTCGTCGCTCAACCCGCGGCAGACCGTCCTCCAGATCCTCAGTCGCCCGATCCGCATGTTCCGCGACGAGGTGCCTCGTGCGAGGGAATCTGAGGAGGCCCAGCGCATGCTCGAGTCCGTGAAGCTGCCGGCCTCCGTGTTGCACCGGTACCCGTCACAGCTTTCCGGTGGGCAGAAGCAGCGCATCGCCATCGCGCGCGCCTTTGCCGCGCATCCCCGCCTGCTGCTCTGCGACGAGGTCACATCCGCGCTCGACGTGTCGGTTCAGGCAACGATCCTCGAGCTCATCGCCGAACTGTCCACGCAGCTCGGGACCGCGGTGGTGTTTGTCAGTCACGACCTGGCAATCGTTCGCACGGTGACGAGCCGGGCGTTCGTCATGCGGTCCGGCGAGATCTGCGAATCCGGCGGCACCGCCCGCCTCTTCGAGGCACCGCAGCATCCCTACACGCGGGAGCTGGTGGAGGCCGTCCCGCCCAGCCCCAGCGCTTTGGCAGCGGGGTAGCGCCTACGAACCGAGGGCGTACTCGACCGCCCTGCTGACGTCGAGCCGGCTTCCGTCCCGGCGTGAGCGCCGGAAGTCTGCGTTTGTGAGCGTCGCTTCGGGTAGAGGACTCATGCTCCACGCGGAGAGTGGGTCCCGTTCCATCTCGGCCTCGACGGCGCCACGGAGGCACCCCGCCCGCTCGAACTGCCCGTGGTCGGCAGCGACCGCGGCAAGAACGTCGAGCGCTTGAACGATGCGGCGGTGATCCGACATGAGCGAGGCCAGGCGAAGCGACTCGAGTGCCCACCGAAGCGCGTCGTCGCCGCGTTCAACCTCTCGCGCGCGCTTTGCGAGGCGCATCAGCATTCGCGCCTCCCACCAGTAGAAGCCGTGCTCAGCAGCATTCGAGGCGCTCGCCTTCAGGAGATCGATGCCAAGGTCGGGATCTCCTCGCTCGAACTCGAGCTCACCGAGCAGCCCCAGTGCCTGGGCTTCGCTCTGCTGGAACCCTGCTTTCCGGCTCGCCTCGAGAGCTTCCCTGCCGAGAGCAAAGGCCCGGTCGCGGTCGTTGCGATACCACGCGCTGTGCGCGAGGTGGACGAGGCTGATCGAGGCTCCGGCGTCGTCGCCGATGCGGCGGTAGACGGCAAGACTCTCCTCGAACAGCCGCTCGCCCAGCTTGTCGTCGCCGACCGTGGCCGCCGTGGCCCCGTGGGCGCGGAGCACCGCGGCACCCAGCCCTGGCGGCACATGTGGCGCGCGCGCCTCGAACGCGCCGAACCACCGCATTCCCTCCGCCGGGCTCGTGGCAGCCCAGTGCAGTTCGAGCGCCACGGCCAGTCGAAGCCCGAGCTCCGTCTCCCCCTGGTTCAGCGTCTGGCCGAGCGCAGCGCGAAGGTTGGCCTGCTCCCGCACGGCGGTCTCGTGCCGCGACTCGCCTGGTGAGTCTGCCCTCAGGTTGGCCGACTCGGCGACGCCCAGGAAGAATCTCACATGTCGCATGGCCGTCGCTTCGGCGTCCCCAGACTCCCCGAGCTGCTCGGCTGCATACTCGCGGATGGTCTCCAGCATCCAGAAGCGATCATCCGTGCGCCGTAGGAGGCTCTTCTCCAGAAGCGCCTGCAGGGCATCGGGATCGGCCGCCGCGACCGACTCAGCCGCTTCCAGCGTGCAGCCGCCGGCGAACACGGAGAGCCGGTTGAACACCATCTGCTCCTCTGGTGGCAGCAGGTCGTAGCTCCATTCGATCGTCGCGCGCAGCGTGGCGTGGCGCGGATCGGCGTCACGGCGCCCCTTCCACAGGTCGAGGCGCTGGGAAAGCCGTTGCAACAGCTGCGGGGGAGAGAGCAGCTTTGCCCTGGCTGCGGCGAGCTCGATCGCGAGCGGGAGCCCGTCCAGGTGGCGGCAAAGCTCGATGATGGATTCGCTCGGTGCTTCCTGCGCGCGGTCGCAGAACAGTGTCGATCCCTCATCGTCCCCGAGCGAGGGGAGGGCGTACTCTCGCTCGCCTTCGATGCGAAGGATCTCTCTGCTCGTTACGATCATGGTGAGGTTGGGGCACGCGGTCATGACCACCGAGAGATCGGGCGCGGCCTCGACGATCTGCTCGAAGTTGTCCAACAGGATGAGCATCCGCTTGTCACCGACGTGTCGGGCCAGATCCTGCCTTGTGCCGATGACCTGGGCGGCGGTGTGGAGCACGAGATGTGGGTCGCGCAGCGTTGCCAGTGGCACCCAAAAGGCGCCGTCGGGGAAGCCCGGCAGGGCGGCGCGCGCCAGCTCGATGGAGAACCGGGTCTTGCCGCAGCCGCCGGGCCCCGAGATCGTGAGCAGCCGCGTGCCTTCCAGAAGCACGGCGGCCTCGGCGAGCTCCCGCCGGCGGCCGACGAACGAGCTGACAGGCTCGGGCAGGTTGGTGACGTTCAGGCTCTTGAGAGGGGGAAACGGCGCAGCGCCAACCTGGAACAGCCATACCGGCGCGGTCAGGTCCTTGAGCCGGTGCTCGCCCAAGTCCGTGAATGAGAAGCTCTCATCCGCCAACTCCTTCGTACGACGAGACAGGACCACTTGGCCACCGTGGCCGCAGGCGGCGATCCGCGCCCCCGCGTGAACGTCCAGCCCGACGTAGCCCTCTGCGGTCAGCTGCGGCTCTCCCGTGTGGAGGCCGATACGCACGCGGATCGGCCCTGACGCGAGCGCCGCTTGGCCCGCCTCTGCCGCGGTAATCGCGTCGGACGCTCTCGCGAAGGCATAGAAGAACGCGTCGCCTTGCGTGTCGACCTCGATGCCGCCCTGACCGGAGAAGACAGTGCGCAGCACCGCCCGGTGCTCCGCCAGCGCGTCGGCGTAGGCGTGGCCGAGCTCTTGCAGCAGCCGCGTCGAACCCTCGACATCAGTAAAGAGGAAGGTGACGGTTCCTGACGGAAGGTCACGCATCGTGGTCTGATGATCCGGCACAACACGCCTTCGGCGCAAGGCCGACGGCCTATTTGCTCGGCGCGGGAGCGCTCGGAGGACGGGTACAGTTTCGGCGATGGCCACGGTTGGAAGCGCCACGCTGTTCATGGTGTTCGCACTCTCCCTGTATGCGACGGTCGTCGCGGTGCTCGCAGGGAAGCGACGCGACCGCCGGCTGATGCGAAGCGCCACCAACGCGATCTACGCGGCGTTCGGCGGGACGGCCTTCGCGGCCGTGCTGCTGGTGATCTCGCTCGTGCGGCACGACTTCTCGATCGGCGTGGTGGCCGATCACACCAGCCGCCAACTGCCGACGCCATACCTCGTCACCGCCCTGTGGGCGAGCCAGCCCGGCTCGCTGCTTCTGTGGTTGCTGATCCTGACGGGCGCCGCCGCACTGGTGATGCTCCAGAACCGGCACCGGAACCGTGAGCTGCTGCCATGGATCACGGCCGTCCTCGGCGCAGCGATGGTTTTCTTCAGCTTCATGACGGCCGTGGTGTCGCCCACGTTCGAGCGCGTCAAGGGCGCCGTGCCTGCCGACGGGGTCGGTCTCGATCCGGCGCTGCAGAACCCCTACATGGTGGCGCACCCGCCGACCCTGTACCTCGGTTACGTGTCGTTCGCCGTGCCCTTCGCGTTTGCCATGGCGGCGCTGATCACGGGCCGGTCGGATGCGCGGTGGCTGGCATCGGTGAGGCGCTGGACGCTGTTTGCGTGGGCGGCGCTCGGCGTCGGCATGCTGCTGGGGGCGCACTGGGCATACGTCGAGATCGGCTGGGGCGGGTACTGGGCCTGGGATCCGGTCGAGAATGCCGCCTTGATGCCGTGGCTGGCTGGGACCGCATACCTGCACTCCGTGATGGTGCAGGAGAAGAAGGGCATGCTGAAGGTGTGGAACGTCGTGCTCGTCACCGCCACGTTTGCGCTGTCGATCTTCGGCACGTTCCTGACGCGAAGCGGCGTCGTCAACTCGATCCACTCGTTCACGCAGTCGTCCGTCGGGCCGGCGCTGCTGGGGTTCCTGGCGGTCGTCCTCGTGTTTGCGATCACGCTGCTGATCTGGCGGCTGCCGACGCTGCGAAGCGAACATAAGCTGGAGTCGGTGGTGTCGCGCGAGGCGACGTTCCTGTTCAACAACCTGCTGCTGCTGGCATTTGCGTTCGCGATCCTCTGGGGCGTCATCTTCCCGGTCATCTCCGAGGCGGTACGGGGCGTCCAGAGCACGGTGTCGGTGCCGTACTACAACTTCTTCCTGGTCGCGTTCGGCCTGCCGCTGCTGGCGCTGACCGGGATCGGCCCGCTGATCGCGTGGCGCCGAGCGACGCCCGGGAGCATGTGGCGGACGTTCCGCTGGTCGGTCATGTCCGCCATCTCCGGCGCCGCGCTCCTCGCCCTGCTCGGGTTTGGGTCGAGCACGGTGGGCCTGACGGCGCTCTCACTCTGCATCTTCGTCACCGTGACCGTCGGCGCGGAGTTCGCCCGCGGCACATCTGCGCGCCGCGCCATCGCCGGTGGCTCGTGGCCCCGTGCGTTCGTCGACCTGATCGGCCGCAACCGGCGCCGCTATGGCGGCTATATCGTCCACCTGTCAGTGGTGCTGCTCGTCGTCGGAGTGGTCGCGTCCAGCGCGTACAACAGCGTCGGTGAGAGCAAGCTGCGGCCGGGCGAGTCGATGCGCGTCGGGGGCTACACGCTGACGTACACGGGGCTGGTGCAGACGCAGGGGCCGAACTACACCGAGACCGCCGGGCAGTTGAAGGTCAGCCGCGACGAGAAGGACATGGGGACGCTGATGCCGGCGCGGCGCATCTACCCGTCACCTGTCGACGGCGGCGACCGCTTCTCGAACGAGGTCGACATCAACACCAGCCTGACGCGGGGCGACGACCTCTACGCCATCCTCCAGTCCGTCTCCGGCGACGGTGGCAGCGTGACGATCAAGGCGCTCGTGAACCCGATGGTGTGGGTGATCTGGCTCGCCGGCGCGGTATTCGTGCTGGGAGCGGCGATCACCATCTGGCCGGATCCACGCGAGGCACGGCAACTCGCACGGCGGTACGCAACCGCGCTGGCACGCGAGGCGTGAGCACCGGACTGGAGGCGGCCGTCGTCGCGGCGGTCGCCATAGTGGCGGTGCTCGTCGTGGCGTGGCCCTTCCTGTCGCCGGACCGAGGCACACCCGGCGAGCAGTTGTCCCCTGCCGACAGGGGCCGGCTGGAGCTGCTGGAGCAGCGGGACGCTGCGTACGCCGGGCTTCGCGACCTCGAGCAGGACCACCGCACCGGCAAGGTGTCGGACGAGGACTACGACGTGGAGCGGCGGCGTCTGAGAGCCGAAGCGGCAGAGGCGCTCCGCGGGCTCGATCGGCTAGAGTCGCAGCCGGAAACTCCTACGGAGGGCTGACTGGTGGGGCTGTGGCAGCGGTTCACAATGCTGTTCAAGACGAAGGCCAGCAAGGCGCTGGACCGGGCCGAGAACCCCGCTGACACGCTTGACTACAGCTACCAGCGACAGCTCGAGATGCTGCAGCAGGTCAAGCGGGGAGTGGCCGATGTCGTCACTGCCAAGAAGCGTCTGCAGCTGCAGACGCAGCGACTGGAGCAGAGTGTGGTCAAGCTCGACGGCCAGGCGCGGCAGGCGCTCGCCGGCGGCCGCGAGGATCTCGCACGTACGGCGCTCGAGAGAAAGGCGCTGGCACAGAGCCAGCTGCAGGGGCTCGATCAGCAGATCTCGCAGCTCGAAGGTCAGCAGCAGAACCTGATCGACCAAGAGCAGCGGATGGCGCAGCGCGTCGAGGCGTTCAGGACGCAGAAGGAAGTGATCAAAGCGCAGTACTCGGCCGCCGAGGCGCAGGTGCGAGTGGGCGAGGCCGCGACCGGCCTGTCCGGCGAGCTGACCGACCTCGGCCTTGCGACACAGCGGGCACACGACAAGGTGGAGCAGATGCAGGCCCGCGCGGCTGCGGTCGACGAGCTCGTCCAGACCGGTGCGCTCGACGATCTCAGCGCACCGGCGACGTCTGATCTCGACCGCCAGATCGCCGCGCTGTCGGCCGACTCCCAGGTCGAGTCGGAGCTCGCGCAGATCAAGGCCGAGCTGAATGCGCCGCCGGCGGCGCTCGGTGAGGGAACCGGTCAGGCCGCAGAAACGCCGCCACCCGAGCGCCAGCCTTCGCGCGAAGGCACCGAGCCACCCGCCTGACACTGGGTTCACGATGTAACGAGTAAACCAGGCGCTGCGCAAGCGTGTGGGGCATATTGGGCTGCTTGCAGTCGGCCGATTTGTGCCGTAGTGTCGCCACTTGGCATGCTCGTGTGGGCTCGAACAGTGAGGCTTGCAGGCCTTTCGCAGCGCCGGCGCGCGGTGGTGTTTTCCACTGTGTGGGGCGCGTTGCTGGGCGTTCACGCACTGGCTGCGGCGCCGCCCGCCGATGCCGGCACGAGCACGTTCACGGGCAGCGTCTCGTCGGTCAGCCTGGAGGCGTCGTGGAGGTTTCATTTCGTCACCACGACCGCACCCGGGGAGCTGCATGTGAAGCTCGACTGGCCGTCTACGACTGCACAGCTTTCGCTGTCGCTGTACCGGAAGAGCGGCGACGGCACGAACACCTGGGTCGGCGGCCAGGTCGGACATCACCCGGAAGAGGCCACCGTCCCCGTCGGTGTGGGCGTGTGGCGGATCGGCGTCAAGGCTGTCCAAGGGGCATCGACGTACACGGTCACCGCGACCTATCCCTCGGGAGCGCCGCCACCGGTGCCCGGCCCGTTCCTGACGCTGCTGTTCTCGCGTTCTCAGATCACCGTCGCCGACAACTGCGTGGCGAACAACACCGGCGTTGCGCGATTGGACACCGTCGTCGCGCCGGAGCTGGATCGACGTGGGCTGCATGCCACCGGCTCCGTGCAGACCGGCGACACGAGCGACAACGCGCACTCCTGCCTGCACGGGCGCAGGAGCCTGGGAGCGTCCTGGGACGAGCTGGCCTGGCTGCGCAACACCTATGACTGGGACTTCGTCTCGCACTCCAGCACCTACGCCACGGCTATCGCGTCCCTGAACGCGAGACAGCAGTGGAACGAGACCTGCGGTTCGATGGAGGTGCTGAAGGCGCACGGGCATGCCGGCGCCGATGGGCTGTTCGTCTGGCCGAACAACAAGTGGGACGCCGGTGTGCAGCTGAACCTCGTCAGCAGGTGCTTCGCGTTCGGACGGCAGTACGGCCCAGGCATCACGGATCGTGCGTCTGCGCTGTCGGCGCCTCACTGGCAGTCGACCATCGGCATGAGCGGCGGCCGCTGCCAGGACGTGTCGTTGCCCTGCTCGAGGCTTCCGACGCTCACCACGTACAGGGCGCCACAGGTGATGGCCGACAAGATGGCGTCGTTGCGCTCCGACCAGTGGCTGACGATCCAGGTGTACCTGCTCGTCACCGGCTCCCGTGCCGGCCTGTGGGACTGCACGTCCCCGGACTGGCAGGAACACTGGTCGTCGGAGGCGGAGCGCTACTGCTGGGTGGACTATCTCCGGGTGCTCAACAGCATTCCGGCGAACGTCGAGACGGCTGACCCGAAGACCGTCGCGGCGGCCTGGGGCCGGACTGGCTTTGGGCCCGTACCTGCGCGGTAGCGCCGTGGCGCTACGGCGGTCGTGATCGCGCTCGGGAAGCCCAGCGTCGCTCGGCGTGCCAGCGCCGGATGGTCCGGCCACTGGGCGGGTTGGCGTTCTGGAAGCCGGCGGTGAGAATGCGGTGCTGCACGTGGTCGCGGCCGGCCCCTGCGCGCCAGAGCTGCTCGGCGCGGAGGCGCAGCTTCGGCCAGGCGTAGCTGCCGGGGCGTTCCCGCTGCGGCCTGGGCTTCAGCGCGTTGAGGTGGGCGTCCAACGCCTTGTGCCGCGCCGCCGTCAAGCATCCGTTCGCCCGCCAGATCCCCATCAGCGTGACCACCAGGTCCCTGCCGCTTCGCCCCGTGAGGAACTCCGTGCTCGCATGCTGCCGGCACATCCACACCTCAACGCCATAGCCGAACGTCACCCGCTGCGTCTTTCCACGTGTCCGGTCGACACAGATCGCGCAGACCGGCTGCTTCGTCGGCACCTTCCTGGCTTTATAGAGCGAAAACATGGCTGGGAAGAGGCTGGCAGGAAAACGGTCACGCGTGGGTGACGGCCTGTCACGACTTTGTCGGGAAACCCAAATGGCGTTCACTGGAAGCGCCAAGTGGCCATCCCCTCTCCCAGCCCTGCTTGCAGCTCCCGAACCCGTCACAGAAGACGAATGGCGTCCACTCGCACGGCCAAGTGGCCATCCCCCTTCCCAGCCCTGGTTCGAGCTCCCGAAGCTGTCACAGAAGACGAATGGCGTCCACTCGCACGGCCAAGTGGCCATGCCCATTCCCAGCCCTGCTTGTAGCTCCCGAACCCGTCACAGAAGACGAATGGCGTCCGCTCGCACGGCCAAGTGGCCATCCCCCTTCCCAGCCCTGGTTCGAGCTCCCGAAGCTGTCACAGAAGACGAATGGCGTCCACTCGCACGGCCAAGTGGCCACCACGGCGCGCGCACGTGCCGGCCGTTCGCGAGCCGCTACAGGCGACCTCGGCGCACCCCGCCTCACCCCTCGTACTGAAAGGTGAAGATCCACTGGTCGATGTCGCTCCACCGAGCCGGCGAATCACCGCCGTATGGCACCTGTTTCAGGCCCGTGTCGGCGTCGCACACCTGGAGCGTCAGCGAGACGATGCTCGCTGCGGTGTCCGAGATGGTGACGGTCGCCGCGAACGGCTCGATCCACTGGCCACGTGCTCCATCTGCCCAACTCATGGTGCCGCGAAGTGCGACCGTGTGCGGGTGAGGCATCGAGACGACGGCGTCGAGCACATCTTCGACCCAGGCGCCTCGCGGCCAGTCGGGCTCCCCTGCCAGCAGTGTGCCGGCAGAGAACGCGAGGCTGCCGGCCAGGACGCGTTGGGCGTCGTGCCGCAGTTCCCGTGTCAATCGTCGTCGCTGTGGCCCGTCGCCGGCGAAGATGTAGCCGCGCACCGCCTCCAGCAGGGGATCGTCTTCTTTCCCGCTGTCGACGGCGGCTCGGCATTGGCGAGCGCGGGCGGCAAACCGCTCGGCAGACTCCTCGTCAGCGAAGTCGAACCGCAGCACACGCCCGTGCATCAGGTCGTCCACGGAGCGCTTGGCGTCCGCAAGACGCATCCCGCACTCCTCACGGAGCACCTCGGTGAGCGCCGTCTTGGCAAGCCCCGGATGCCGGCCTGTGAGCCGCACGATTCGTTGCATCGCTCAATCATGCCAGTACGAACACACGTTCGCTATAGTGTCCGCCATGCGATGGGACCGTGACGACGGCCAGCTCGAGCTCTTCGGCGCCGAACACCGGCAGCTGCCCGATACCGAGTACATGCCGGTGAACGCGCGGCGCATCATCAACCCGGTCCCCGGGCCTGCTCGGCTGCCGTTTCGGTTCACGATCAATGCGTACCGCGGCTGCCGGCACGCATGTGTGTATTGCTTCGCGCGGCCGACGCACACCTACCTGGGGATGAACGCCGGGGAGGACTTCGAGCGCCGCATCGTGGTGAAGGTAAACGCGGTCGAGAAGCTGCACGCCGAGCTCGCCGATCCTGCCTGGGAAGGCGAGCTGATCGCCATGGGCACCAACACCGACCCGTACCAGCCTGCCGAAGGGCGCTACCGCCTCACCGAGGGACTCATCCGGGAGCTCTCCGCCGCGCGCAACCCGTTCTCGATCCTGACCAAGTCGACGATGATCCTTCGTGACCTCGCCCTGCTCGTGGAGGCGCGGACACGCACTCGGGTGGGCGTGTCGCTGTCGATCGGCACGATCGACGACGAGCTGGCTCGCCGCACGGAGCCCGGTGCAGCCCCGCCCAGCCGCCGGCTGGACGCCGTCGCCAGGCTGGCCGACGCGGGTCTCGCGCCGAGCGTGTTGCTCGCGCCGATCCTTCCCGGGCTGAGCGACGGCGTTGAGCAGCTACGCGACGTGACCCGGGCCTGCCTCGATGCGGGGGCGCGCTCGGTGACGCCGCTCGTGCTGCACCTTCGTCCCGGCGTCCGCGAGCTCTACCTCGGATGGCTCGACGAGCACGAGCCGCAGCTTGCCGACCAGCACCGCCAGGCCTATACAGGCGCGTACCTGCCGCGGCGTGAGCAGGACCGCATCACCGAGGTCGTCCGGAGCGAAGTCAGCGCGAGAGCAGGTGGATATCGGGCAGGTTCCGGAACCGCTGGCGGTGGTCGAAGCCGTACCCGACCACGAACGCGTCCGGTGCCGTGAACCCGATGTAGCGCGGCTCGATCTCGACCAGCCGGCGGTATGGGCGGTCGAGCAGCGTGCAGACCTCCACCGAGCGGGCGCCCCGGAAGCGGAGCGTCTTGAACAGGTAGTTCAACGTGAGGCCGGTGTCGACGATGTCCTCGACGATCAGCACGTCCTGGTCCCGCACCGGCTGGTCGATGTCCTTCAGCAGCCGGATCCGCCCGGACGAGCCCTGATTCGCACCGCGATAGGTCGAGATCGCCATGAAGTCGAGGCGGTGCGACACGGTCAGCGACCGCGACAGGTCGGACAGGAAGATCGTCGCTCCCTTCAGCACCGTCAGCAGCACCGGCTCGCGCCCGTGGTAATCGCCGCTGATCCTGCGGCCGAGCTCGTTCACTCGGGACGCGATCAGGTCGGCGGAGTAGAGCAGCTCGCCCGGTTCGGGAACCGAAAGCTGCTCGGCCGCGCTCATGAGGCCTCGCCGAGCTCGTACTTCTCGGCCAAGGCTTCCACGTCGCTCTTGTAGAAGAGCTTCACGCGGATTTCGGGGTGCAGCTCGCGCAGCCGGCGCATCTTGCGGTTCTTCCGGGTGACGAGCGCCTGCTTCATGGTCGTGATCTCGAGGTAGAGGTCCTGCTCGGGCAGATAGAAATCCGGCGTGAACGCCTCGAGGGTGTTGCCGTTCTCGTCAACGTGGAGCGTGAAGGTGCGAGGCTCGTAGTCCCAGGGGATGCCGTGGAAATCCAGGATCTGTGCGCACTCGAGCTCCGCCTCGTTGGCAAAGACCGGCAGCCTCGTGCCCTTGAAGGCATGAAAGCGTGGTTGTTCCTGCATTCCGCTTGGAAATGGTACTCCCCATCGCGGACGACGCCGACTATGATCGCCCCGCGCATGGTTGACCACAAGCTGTTCACCATCGCCCATCTTTCAGACCTCCACTGCGGCTCGCCGTACTTCGTCGCCAATCTGTTGGAGCGGGCGATTCGCGAGATCAACGAGATCGAGCCGGATGTCGTCGTCTGCTCTGGCGACCTGACGACCTTCGGTTACAAGCAGGAGTACGCGCAGGCGCGGAAGTACCTCGACCGCCTCGACTGCCCCGACGTGATCACGATCCCGGGCAACCACGACTCGCGAAACGTCGGATACGTCCATTTCGAGGAGATGATCGGCCCTCGCTCGGCTGTGCTGCGCAAGGCCGGCATCACCTTCGTCGCCATCGACTCGTCCGAGCCGGACCTCGATCATGGCGTCGTCGGGCGGAGCCGCTACACGTGGATCGAGGAGCAGTTTGCGCCGGAGGCCGATTTCCGCGTCTTCGTCCTGCACCATCACCTCCTGCCCATCCCCGGAACGGGCCGAGAGCGAAACGTCGTGCACGACGCCGGCGACACTCTGGAGGTGCTCCAGCGCGCCAAGGTCAACCTGGTGTTGTCCGGTCACAAGCATGTGCCCTACGCGTGGCGTCTCGAGGACCTGTTCGTCGTCAACGCCGGAACGGTTTCGTCCATGCGTGTCCGCGGACACACACGCCCCTGTTACAACGTGGTCGAGATCGGGGAGGACGAGGTCGACATCTACCGCCGCTACCCGTTCCACGGCCGCGAGACGATCATCCGCTTTTCGCCGCAGACGCTGGCCTACGAGAAACACCAGCCGCTGCGCGGGCCGGGCTGATGCGAGCGCGCGTCCTCGCGCTCGTCGACGGGGAGCACTACCCGCCGGTCGTGCGCGCGGCGCTCGAGCGCGCGGGGGAGGGGGCCGACGTGGTTGCTGCGCTGCTCTTGGGCGGCAGCGAGAAGCTCGACGGCGAACCGGACTATGGGGTGCCGCTGGAGCGTGTGGACGGCGAGACCGCGGAGGCGATGCTCGAGGTCGCCGCGAGGCACGGCGCCGACCGCGTGCTCGATCTCTCCGACGAGCCGGTGCTGACCGAGGCGCGGCGCTTCTGGCTGGCGAGCAACGCGCTCGCTGCGGGACTGGTGTACGAAGGACCCGACTTCGAACTGCGGCCGCCCGACCGCTCGCCCCTGTCGGTCCCCGCTCTGGAGATCGTGGGCACCGGCAAGCGTGTCGGCAAGACGTCGGTCTCCGCCCACACCGCCCGGCTCCTCGACAGTCGCGGCCACCGCGTGGTTGTGATCGCGATGGGGAGGGGCGGTCCCGCCGAGCCGGAGGTCGTGGCGGCGACCGACCGCCGGGTCGGCGTGGATGAGCTGCTTCGCCGGGCGAGGGCGGGCGAGCACGCGGCCTCCGACTTTCTCGAGGACGCGGTGCTCGCGGGGGTGACGACCGTCGGAGCGCGGCGCTGCGGCGGCGGGCTCGCCGGCGGCACGTACCAGTCGAATGTCGTGGCGGCCGCGCGGCTGGCGGAGGAGCTCTCTCCGGGGCTGCTCCTCGTCGAGGGGTCCGGCGCCGCCATGCCGCCGCTTCGGTCCGACCGCACCGTGCTGGTCACCTCCGCGGCCCGCCCGGCGGACCTGTTGCGGACGGGCCTTGGGCCGGTCAGAGTTCTCGGTGCCGACCTGGTGGTGATGACGATGTGTGAGCACGGGCATGACGAGACCCGAGCGGCAATCGAGGCCGTGGCTCCCGGCACCCCGACGATCGCCACAGTGCTGCGGCCGGAGCCGGCCGAGCCGCTGGGTGATGCGCCCGTGGCGTACTTCACGACGGCGCCGGCCGACGCGGCCGTGAAGCTGGCCGCGGGTCTCGATGCGAACGTCACGGCGGTCGTGCCGGTCCTGTCCGACCGCGCCGCGCTGCGCGAGGCGCTCGAGACTCCGGAGGTACGCGCGGCGGAGACGTACCTGGTCGAGATCAAGGCGGCGGCCATAGACGTCGTCGCCGAGGCGGCCGTCGAGCGGGGCGCGCGGGTGGTCTTCTGCGACAACCGGCCGGTGGCGCTGCCGGGCGAGCGCGACCTCGACGATGCGCTGCTCGAGCTGGCCGACGAGGCTGTGGGGGCCCGTGCCGAGACGCCGTGAGCCCAGGATCCGCGGCCGCGGACACGCCCTTCCCTACTCGAAGGGCCGTATGGCCACGACGCTCTTCCTGTCCGGCATGGAGGCGGAGCACGCGTACGCGCTGGCGCTCGAGATCGAGCGCGGCGTTCTCGCCGTCGGCGCCGACGAGATGACGCTCGACGAGCTGCACGTGATCGTCGAGCGGGTGCTCGAGGCACGCGACGGCGTCGAGGGAGTCACGCGGTACCGCGCGTGGCAGAAGGTGCTGCGTCGCGAGCGGCCGCTGATCCTTCTCCTGGGGGGCGCCACCGGCACCGGCAAGAGCTCCCTCGCGACCGAGCTTGCCTACCGGCTCGGCATCAGCCGGATCACCTCGACCGACGTCGTCCGGCAGGTCATGCGGGCGTTCTTCGCGCCCGGCCTGATGCCCGCGCTCCATTTCTCGTCGTTCGAGGCGGGGGAGGGACTGAGGATCCCGATGCCAGACCCCGACGAGGCCGACCGAGCTCTCTACGGCTTCATCCAGCAGGCGGAGCAGGTTTCGGTGGGTGCCGCGGCCGTCGTCGACCGGGCCGTCGAAGAGGGTCTCTCGACCGTCATCGAGGGGGTCCACCTGGTGCCGGGGCTGCTTGAGCCGCCGGAACGCCACAACGCGACAGTGATCCAGGTCATGGTGTCGATCGAGGACGAGGAGGCGCACCAGGCGCACTTCGTTGCGCGCGACGACGCGTCCCTCGGCGGTCGGGCGGGCGACCGCTACCTGCGACGGTTCGGCGAGATTCGCCGTATCCAGGACTACCTGCTGGCGAGGGCCGACCGCGAGGGCGTGCCGGTCGTGGATGCCACCGACGCGGACGAAGCGCTGCGAGCGGTGCTGGACTTGATCCTCGAGCGCGCCACTGCGGGCCCCGGGGCTGTACCCTAAGGGCGCGCGCATGGCCATCAGAACCCGGAGCAACGAGCGCGAGGAACCGGCCGAATCCACCGCGTCGGCGGAGCGATGCCCTTGCACGGACCTGGCTTCGGTGAGCGAGCGATGTGCACTCGCGGCGGGCCGGTACCTGGGCCGGGGCGACCCGCGGGGCGCCGACGATGCCGCCAGCGACGCATTGGTCTCCGCGATGAACGAGCTGCCGATCAGCGGCACGGTCGTGATCGGCCGGTCAGAGCCCGGTCACCCGCTCGCACCGGGCACGACCATGGGCGGCGGGGGCAGGCCGATGGAGCTGGCATGCGACCCGGTGGAGGGCTCGATCGTCGTCGCACGCGGCGGCGTGGGCGCGCTGTCGGTGCTGGCGGCCGGCGATCCCGGCGGCATGAAGCGCGTACCGCGCATGTACATGAAGAAGATGGCGGTCGGCCCTGTCGCGAAGGGGCGCCTCGACCTGCGGAAGAGCGTGACCGAGAACCTTGAGGCGATCGCCGACGCGTTCGGGCGCAAGGTCGGCGACATCACCGCCGTCGTCCTCGACCGGCCCAGGCATGAGGACCTGATCGCTGAGATCCGCCAGGCCGGCGCTCGCATCAAGGTGATCGCCGACGGTGACATCACGGCAACCATCGACGCCGCCATCCGTGGGACGAACGACCACCTCGCCGTCGGCATCGGCGGTGCGTTCGAAGGCATCATCTCGGCTGCCGCCCTGCGCTGTCTGGGTGGCGAGATCCAGGGCCAGCTCTGGCCGATGAGCCGCACCGAGATCCGCCAGGCGGCGGAGCACGGCATCGACGACATCGAGCAGATCTTCGGGATCGACGACCTCGTCCGCGGGCATCAGATGGTGGTCGGAACCGGCATCTCGAACGGCGACCTGCTCCGCGGCGTGCGCTACTTCGCCGAGGGCGCCCGCACGCACTCGATCGTGCTGTGCTCGCGCTGCAACCGCGTGCGGTTCATCGATTCGATCCACCTCTTCTCGCGTGACCGTCACGAGGAGATCCGCCTGTGATGGCGGAACCGCAGCTCTACGAGCTGCACGATCTGGCACGCGAGAGGGGCATCGAGGGGTTCCGGCGGCTTTCGAAGTCGGAGCTCATCGAAGCCATCGGCGACCTGCCACCGCCGGGGGCGACGACCGTGCAGCGCGACATCCGCGAGACGCTCGCGCTCCTGACGCTGAGCGGCGCGCCGGACAATGCGCTCGCGCTGGAGACACTCGAGGAGCTGGCCACTGAAGCGGAGCAGCTGGCGCTCGACGAGCGGGTGCGCGTGATCGCCATCATCGGGGCGGGCTCCCGGGTCTTCTCCACCGGCGCCGATCTCGCTCGTGTGGAAGAGCTCCCGGGCCTTGAAGTCACCACGCGCGGCAGCCGCGCCCTCGACCGGATCGCCGCTCTCCCGGTTCCGACCGTCGCGCTGCTGAACGGCCATGCGGTCGGAGGGGCCGTCGATCTCGCGCTTGCGTGCGACTGGCGGTTCGCCGCACAGGGGGCGAAGTTGCGTTTCATCCACAACGAGCTCGGTTACTCCCCGCCGTGGGGTGGCGCGCAACGCCTGGCGAGGCTGATACCTCCTGGCTCGGCTCTGCGACTGTTCGCCACCTGCGAGCTGCTGTCGGCCGACGAGGGCCGTGCGCTCGGCATCGTGGACGCTGTGGTGCAGCGTGAGAAGCTGATCGGGCGAGCCGAGTCGCTTGCGGTGCGTGTCGGCCGCTCCAGCCGCGACGCCGTGGCGATCACCAAGGCCCTGCTCGGCGATCGCACCGCCGTCGGCCACGAGGGCGCCTTCGCCGCGCTGTGGGACGCTAAGCTGCGGACATGAGCGTTACCGAAGAGCAGGTATTCGACGCCCTGCGCGTCGTCGAGGATCCCGAACTGGGCATGGATGTCGTCGACTTGGGGCTCGTCTACGACGTGCGGGTGGAGGACAGCACCGTTACGCTGACCTACTCCCTGACGTCGATGGGCTGCCCCGCCGGTGCGATGATCGAAGAGCAGATGCGCGAGGTCGTGAGCGCGATGGACGGCATCGAGAGCGTCGTCACCGATCTCACGTGGACTCCGCCCTGGTCGCCCGAGATGATGTCGGACGACGCCAAGTTCGTGCTCGGCTTCTAAGCGCCTCGGCGCTGTCTCCCAGCTGGGCCGCATTTTGCATTTGGCCCGCGGCACGTCACCATTCAGAGCGCGCGGCGCGCCGCGGCGACTACGGAGCCATCCTGCGTGCGCGCCGCGCACTTCTACCGTACTTGTGCCTTTTGGCTTTAGCTAGCCCTTACCGAAGCGCAACTGCAGGCGGGCCTGAGCGCTGCCGGGGTTCGAGATCAGGATGGGGTCGTAGGCGTCGATCGTCTCGGACGCCGTCTCGAGGAACCGCATGTTGTAGTTGTCGATGCCGTCGTCGACCATCGCCTGCACCTTCGCGGATGAGTCGATGATCCCGGCACCAGGCGACTGGAAGCCGACGATGCCGCCGTTCTGCAGCGCGATTCTGATCGTCAGCGCGGCCGGCGGGCTCCACTCGCTCCATGGTCCGAGTGTGCCGTCTGCTCGCTCCTTCGGCTGGAGGTTGGTCGTCATCGACCAGAGCTGGGTTCGGCCCGGGCTGACCTCGCTGCCGGCGATCCGCTGAGCCGCCGCGTACTGGTCTCCGAGCAGGGCGCCATAGGCGACCGCGGACGGGACGCTGCTCAGCGTCGTCGTCTGGAGGTCGATCGCAGCGTGCCACGCTGCCTCGATGGCGTTGCGGTTCGCCTGTTGCTTTTCGGCGGTCGTAGCTCCTGACGGAGCGTGGGCGTCCCACTCCGCCCGGTTGACGGTGGCACGGTTGTACGTGCCCTGCAGGCCCTTGTACACGCCGGTGTAGCTGCCGCTGCCATACCCGATCTGCATCTCGGTCCCGAGCATCGTCGGCATGGCGATGGGGACGAACTCGACCTGGTCGGCCCATGTTCCACCCGCGCCGTTGGACTGGGCCAGATGGGTGTTGAGCTCGGCCATCAGATTTCGGTAGTGGAACTGCAGGTCCGGATCCCATGGCACCGGCACGAACATCTCGCCCTTGTAGCGCGGGTTCGTCGGCTCGGTCGAGAGCAGGTCGAGCATCTCGACCGGGTGGGCGGCGTCGTTTGCGATCCACGCCGGCGCGTCGGCGCCGGCCATGATCCGGAGAATCAGCTTGTAGCCATTGGCGCGCGCGTGGTCCAGCGAGGCGTCCAGGTTGCCCCAGTCGGTCGTGCCGGGCGACGGCTGAATCGCCTTCCAGCGCAGCATCAGCGCGATGATCTCGAGCTTCGGGTGCAGGTTGTACTCGCCGGCGCTCTGGTCGCCCGTCAGGCGAGCGCCGATACCCGTCGGGAAGGGGTCACTGACGGTGACCGCCAGCGATGGCCCGGACGCGTTCCCGGCGGCGTCGACGGCCTTCACCGTGTACAGGCCCGAACCGGGGGCCGGATCGGTGAACGGGGGCGCAGCAGGGGTCCCGACAACAGCGCCGCCTCGCAGCACCTGGTAGCCGGTGACGCCCGTGTCGTCCGTGGCCAGGGCCCACGAGACGACGTTGCCGGCGCCTGAGGTGCGGGCGAAGACGCCCAGCGGAGTCGTGGGGGCTGTCGAGTCGCTCGGCGGGGCGGGCGAGAGGGTAACCGTGACCGGGCTGGACTGGGGGGAGACGTTTCCAAGCCCGTCGATCGCCGCGACTGTGTAGGTGTGGGTTCCATCGCCCGGCCTGTCGTCGTACGTCGTCGACGCTGTGGTGGTGATCGGGGCGCCGTTCCGGGAGAGCCTATAGGTGACGGTGCCGGGGGAGCTGTCGACCACGGTGTTCCACGAGAGGGATACGACGGGTGCCGATACCGAGGCGGCGAGCCCGGTCGGCGCGGGCGGGGCCGATGCATCGAACGTGACAGAAGTGCCGCCTGACTGGGGCGAGCTGTTGCCGGCCCCGTCGACCGCCACCACGGTGTAGGTGTACGTCCCGCTCGTTTTCAGGCCCGTGTCGGTGAACGACGTGGTGGCGGACGTCCCCGCCTGTGTCCCGCTGCGGAAAATCCTGTACGAGGCGATCCCCGAGGTGTCCGACGAGGCGGACCACGTCAGCGCGGGGGCGCTCGAGGTCTCGCTCTGCGCGGCCACGGGTGTCCCGGGAGTCGTCGGCGCCGTCTTGTCGACGACGATGGTCTTGGCCGGAGAGGCAGCCTGCGACCGGTTGCCCGCGCCATCGACGGCAATCACGGTGTAGGAGAACGTTCCCTGCGCCGTGTTTCCGGCGTCGGTGAACGATGGCGTTGTCGGCGTTCCCACCGGCGTCCCGTTCCGGGAGACCTCGTAGCGCTTCACTCCCGACCCACCACTGTCGGCGGGTGCAGACCATGTCAACCTGGGCGCGACATTGGTCGGCGACGTGCCGGCGAGCGTCCCGACGTTTCCGGGCCGCAGCATGTCGACGAGCACCGTCAACGATGCCGACGGCGACGACAGGCGACCGCTGCCGTACGAACGAACCGTGTAGACGTACGATCCACTCGACTTCACCCCGGTATCGGTGAACGATGTCGACCTGGTGTTGACGACCGCCGTCGAGCCGCGATAGACGACGTAGCTCGACGCCCCGTTCACGCTGTTCCAGCGCAAGGCGGGCGCGGTGTTCGTCGGCGTCGTCGCCGTCAGCCCCGAGGGCGGGACTGGGGCCGCGGCAGCGGTGGCCGAAAAGGCAATGGCAAGGACTGCGGCAGATGCGACAGCCCACGGGAGCAGGGCGCGAGGTCGGATGGTCTTGCCTCCTGGGACGGGATCAGACCCGTCAGCAGGCTAGCGGAATGTGACAACTGCGACAACCGACTCAAACGTCCGGAGTTGCTCAGCGCAGGCGGTCGAGCAGCCTGCCCCACGGAGCGCGCGGATCGACCGCTGCGGCGGCTGCGAAGATCTTCGCCATGTCCCCGAGCACGAAAGGCCAAAGGCCGTAGTGCAGCGTTGTATCGGGGCTGCTGCCCGTCCACGCCACCGGAATTGCCTGGTGCAGCCAGATCAGGCCAACGGCATAGAGCGCGACACTTCCGAGCAGCATCGCCGGCACCGTGATGTAGAAGCTGTGCCCGAAGCGGTCTGTGATCGAGCCCACCACCAGAGCCGCGAGCAGGAAGCCCCACAGGTAGCCGCTGCTCGCGTGCACCGGGTCAATAGACGTCAGCTCGGAGATGCCACCCGACCAGTTCGCGAAAACCGGCACACCGATCGCACCGACCGACAGGTACAGCAGCAGCGCGGCGACCGCCCGCCTGGCGCCGAGGTAGGCCGACGTTCCCAGAACCGCGAACGTCTGCAGCGTCGTCGGCACCGGGTAACCGAACGAGATCTGCGCGCAGATCGCAATCAGCGCGGTCGCGCCGACCACCAGGCCGACCGTTGTCAACGCGCCCTCGCGCTGCAGTGCTGCTGTGCGGTGTTGCATGTACGGTCCCTCCGGTGCGAGAACGCTGGTTCGACGGCAACTGACCGCCCTGGGTTGCAGGGCTACAGTGACGGCGTGGATGCGGCCGAGCTTACCGAAGCGCTGCTCGAACGCGCGCACCAGGCGGGCATCGATGCCTGCGGCGTGTGCCGTGCCGAGCCATACGGACGAGCCGAGCAGGCGATCGCGCAGCGCGGTCCGCTCGGCTACTTCGCCGACATGCGGTTCACCATGGCCCGGCCCGACCGCTCGTGCCATCCGGAATCGGCGCTGCGCAACGCCCGCTCGGTGGTCGCCGCGGCTCTGAGCTACGCTCGCCCGGAGCCCGAGAAGCCGGACGACGAGCCGCGCGGAAGGATTCCCCGCTATACGCGCCGCGACGAGTACGCGGTGCTCCGTGACAGCCTGCGATCGCTGGGGGAGTGGCTGCAGGACACCGTGCCGCGAAGCCGGTTCATGGTGCAGGTCGACGCCAATGGCCACGTCGACCGCGAGGCGGCTGCCCGCGCCGGCATCGCCGTCTATGGCAAGAACACCATGTCGATCACGCGCAAGCGCGGATCATGGGTCGTGCTGGGCGCCCTGATCACCGACGTGGAACTCGCGCCGACGCACGCGCCGGCAGACGAGCCGGCATGGGATGCCTGCGGTTCATGCCGGGCGTGTATCGACGCGTGCCCGACCGATGCCATCGTCGACGACGGCGTGCTGGATGCGCGGCGGTGCCTGTCGTACCTCTCGCAATCCCGGCTGGAGGAGCTGCCCTACTCCGAGGCGCTCGAGGACCGCGTCTATGGCTGTGACATCTGCCAGGACGTCTGCCCGTGGAACACGGGCGCCGAGCGGCGCGCCGCCGGTCTGGAGCCGGACGCTGTGGACGACGCCTTCCCGCCGCTTCGCGAGTGGCTCGACGCCGAGCCGGACGCCCTGGCAGACCAGTACCGGCGCCTGTACATTCCCGACCGGGATGGTCGTTACCTGCAGCGCAATGCCCGCGCCGCGGAGGCGAACGTCACCGCGCCGCGGCGGGGGTGAGGGTGCGCAGCAGTTGCTGCGCCGCCTCGCGGACGCGCTCGCGCACGACCGGCGGGTCGAGCACCTCGGCTTCACCGCGGTTCTTCAGGATCTCGGGCACGAGCCACTCCAGCGACCCGTAGCGCACATCCGCGAGGGCGCCGCCGTCTGCCAGCGCCGCCACGTCGGGGCGCCCTTCGCGCTCGTAGCGGCCGCGCTCGGCCGAGAAGAGGATCCGCGCGGTGCCGACAACCCCGCCCAGCTGCGGCACCAGGTCATGCATCTCCTCGCGTGGCTCGAACGTCTCGTCGAGCAGTGCCGCGTCGCGAACGAATGCGACCTTGAACGTCCGCCGGCCGCCCTTCGTGCGGTCGTATGCCTCGACGTACCACCCCTTCTCGTCGCGGCGGAGCAGGTACGGCTCGACGACGCGCTCCGAGAACTCGTCGCTCGACCTCGAGTGGTAGCCGATTCGCACGAGCTTGCGCTGGCGCACGCCCTCGTTGAGCGTCGTTACGGCCGACTCCTCCTTTGCGCCCTGCGGCTCCGGCGTATCGGGCAGCTCGTACTGGCCGAATGAGCGCTCCACTTTCTCGCGCACGGTCTCCAGTGACGTATGGGCCTCGGCGGCGAGGAGCGGTGCCACCACGTCGAGTGCGCGCAGGAGCGCCTTGGCCTCGAGCGGCGACAGCCGGGCCGGCCGGCGAAACGTGTCGCCGTAGAGCTCCTTGTCGACCAGCACGGAGCCGTTCTCCGTCGAGCAGTACACCGCGTAGCAGCCGCCCCCGAAGTTCACGAGGTTGAGCAGGTCGAGGTGATCCTGCAGCTCCTCTTGCGACAGGTGGAAGCGCTGGCGAAGGTCGGCCGTGGCAACGGTGGCCGAAGGGTCGTCGCCGCAACGCTCGAGCAGGAAGGCGAGCAGCGCCTGCAGCAGCGCGAACCGTTCGGGAGCCACTGGGCCCTGGCTGCGGCCCGTGCGGGGAGCGGCGTCGGCCCGCGGCTCAGGCGCGGCCACCTCGCGGGCGGGATCGCTCGGGCCTCCCGAATGGAGATCAGCGATCCGCGCGAGGTCGGTGGCAACCTGGTCGACCAGCTCCTGCGGTTCGATCGGGCGCATCCGGCCGTTCATGGCCAGCACGGCCTGCGACAGCGCGGGGATGCTCGAGTAGTCGGTGGTGAGGGTGGCGCTGCCGTCGTCGTGCTCCTCGAGGCCGCCGCCGGCGCCGTACAGGCGGTTGACGAGCCAGACGGAGTCCGGGCTCACTGCCAGCCGTGCGGTGCCGGCCGGCTCGGGATCAAGCTCCCACGGCAGCCGGTCGCGGTATCGCGTGACGTTGAAATCGGCCGGGATCCGAAAGTCGCGCTCACGGCGCGTGGCGAACTTGATCTCGCCGCGCATGCGCGAGATGCGGAAGGTCTTGCGCGGATCACCTTCGTCGGCCTGCTGCTGATCGTCGCCGACCACGTACCAGACCCCGTTCAGCTCGAAGAGGCCGTAGGGGTTCACCGTCCGCTCGGCAGTCTGGTCGCGGCGCGCCGACCAGTAGGTGAACCGCACCGTGCGCTGCTTCGAGATGGCCTGCTCCAGCTTTGCCAGGCGCTGTGCGATCTCGGGCGTATAGACGGAGCCCAGCAGCTCGACCGTCGCCGTCTTCGGCCCGGGGTCGATCTGGTGCTGGGCGCGGCCGAGGGCGAGGTTCTGGAGCGCGAGTCGCAGTGGCTCGGCGTACGCGAACTGGCCCTCGAGCAGGTAGAAGCTGGTCTGCAGCGCCGCCAGCTCCGCGTCGGTGAGGTCGATCGGAGGCAGGAAGTACTGCTCCTGTCGCAGGTTGTAGAGCTCCTCGCCGGTGAACTCGTCCCGGCCGGACGTGATCGGCACGCCCAAGCCCTGCAGCTCCGAGCGGTCGGCGTAATAGCGGCGCGCGAACGCCTCGTCACCCATGTTGGCGTAGCCCTCGACGTTGTTTTTCACGTCGCGCGCCGTTACCGGGCGCTGCTCGGCCATCAAGTAGGCGACAAGCGAAAGCTGGCGGATGAGCTTGTCGGAATCGTGGGTCATGTGTTTTGCCCGAGGACCCCCCGGCCCTCTGGAGGGGCAGTGTACCGGCCTCCCGGCACATCCGACTCATCGGGGTGTGACGAATCTGCGCCGGTTCTCCGGCACCCGCCGCCGGTATCCTCGATCCGTGATCGCGCACCTGGATCTGGACGCGTTCTTTGCGGCCGTCGAGCTGCACCGGCGACCCGAGCTGCGAGACCGGCCGCTGGTCGTCGGAGGCGACCCGCACGGTCGCGGCGTGGTGTCGACGGCGAGCTACGTTGCACGTCAGTTCGGCATCCGCTCGGCGATGAGCTCTGCCGAGGCGCTGCGTCGCTGCCCGCAGGCCGTCTTCGTTCGTCCCGACCACTCCGCCTACCGCGAGTGGTCAAAGCGCGTGTGGGAGCTCGTCCGCGAGGTCGCTCCTGTGGTGGAGCAGATCGGGATCGACGAGGGATACCTCGTGCTCGCCGACGGCGATCCACCCGAGCAGGCCGCCGCGGTGCAGCATGCGATCCGCGAACGGGTGCGGCTGTCGGCGTCGCTCGGCGTGGCGACGTGCAAGGTCGTCTGCAAGATTGCGTCCGACATGGACAAGCCGGGCGGGATCACTTATGTGCCCACCGGGGAGGAGGCGCGGTTCCTGGCGCCGCTCGACGTGCGGAGGCTGCCAGGAGTCGGGCCGAAGGCAGACGAGCGCCTGAAGACGCTCGGCATCCACACCATCGGTGAGCTTGCGGCTGTCGACGACGAGCACCTGCGGTCGGCGCTCGCCGGCCGAGGCTGGGCAGAGCTGCGCGATCGCGCCAGGGGCATCGATCCGCGACCGGTGTCGGCCGAGCCGGGTGAGGCGGTATCGATCTCGAGCGAAGAGACATTCGACGTCGACATCGGCGACCGCGAGGAGCTGCATCAGCGGCTGCGGGCGATGGCAGGACCGCTCGCCGAGTCGCTCCAGAAGAGCGGGCGGACGGCTCGGACCGTGACCACGAAGCTGCGGTATCCGGACTTCTCGATCGTCACGCGGTCACACTCGATGCCGGTGGGCACCGACGATCCGCTCGTGATCGCCGACCTCGCATGCATGCTCCTCGACCGTGCGCTGAAGTCGCGGCCAAGCGCGCTTCGGCTGGTCGGCGTCGGCGTATCGGGATTCGACCGTCATCAGCAGCTCACGCTGCTGTGACCGGCTAGCCGAGATCGCGGCCGCTGAGGGCCGGAACGGTCTTGCGCTCTTCGAGGTGCTGATGCGAGGGGCAGTACTCGCGGTCGGGAAGCGGCGTGCGCTGGCACGGCTTGCCCTTCCGCGTGGTCGCCTTGCAGCTCGCCACGCCCTCACCGTTGCGCTCGATCTCCTCGAGGATGTACGTGACCGCCGCACAGATGTGGCGGTCGATCGAGTTGTAGACCTTGGCCTGGCTCGAGATCGAGAACAGGTGGCGGATCTCCCCGAACAGGCTCTGGCTCGGCTTGGCGAAGTAGTGGGGGTCGCGCGCAAGCCGTTCGATGGTGGCCTCGCACGATTGCAGCACGCGTCGCTTCGCCTCCGGGACGGTGATCGTCTCGGGGTGCGGGTCGACAATGTCCTTGATGTCGACGTAGATCGCGCGGCTGAATCGATACATGAAGTGTCCTTCCTCTGTTACAAGGTCGGGGAACGGCTGGTGAGCATTATGCCTGGAGAGCGGTTCATTTCGCGCGTTGAATGTTAAGGCAGCGTTAACCTACCGCATATTTCCGCGGAAAACGCGGAAGCGGCCCGGATACATTCCCCGGAGACAGATGTCACAAACGTGGAGTCCGACTTGTTACATGCACGACGCTTTCGGGGCGCACGACCCGGGGCTCGGGCACCCCGAACGGCCGGAGCGCTACACCGCCGTGACCGAGGCGGTGGACAGCGCCGGGGCCCGCATCGCCGAGGCCCCGCCGGCAGCTCCCCGTGACCTGGAGCTGGTGCATGCGCCGGCGTACCTCGAGCTGGTGGAGGGATTCTGCCGCTCGGGCGGCGGAGCCCTCGACCCGGACACCGTCGTTTCGCCCGTGAGCTGGGAGGCCGCCGTTCGCGCCGCCGGAGGCGCCGTCGCGGCCGTGGACGAGGTCGCGGCGGGAGCGCGGGCGGCCTTCAGCCTCGGCCGCCCGCCGGGCCATCACGCAGAGCCTTCGCGCGCGATGGGGTTCTGCATCCTGAACAGCGCGGCGATCGCGGCTGCCCATGCCCGGGACGTGCTCGGCATGGACAGAGTCGCCGTGCTCGACTGGGACGCGCATCACGGCAACGGCACGCAGGCTGCGTTCTGGACCGACCCGGGCGTGCTCTACGTGTCGCTGCACCAATGGCCGTTCTATCCGGGCACCGGCGCGTGGGACGAGAGCGGCGACGGGCCGGGGGAGGGCACGACCGTCAACGTCCCGCTCCCTGCCGGGACGTCGCAAGAGCGCTACCTTGAGGCATTTCGAGCCGAGGCGCTCCCAGCACTCGCGGCCTTCGCGCCGGAGATCCTGATCGTGTCCGCCGGGTTCGATGCGCACCGCGACGATCCGCTGTGCAGCCTCGGGCTGAACGCCGACGGGTTTGCGACCCTCACCGCGGAGCTCGAAGGAATCGGAGCCGGCCGGGCGTTCGTGCTCGAAGGCGGCTACGACCTGGCGGCGCTGCGCGACAGCCTGAACGCTGTGATCCAGGCTGCCGCGCAGGCGTCGCCATAGGCGGTTACTTCGCCGTCACCGCTCGCGAGGCGGATCCGCCGAGGCTGCTCCTGACGGTGACGTTCGCCGGGTTCGTGGGCCAGGCGATGTCCAACCGGCCGCCGGAAAGCGTGCCGATCAGTGCCCCCGTGGAGGTGACGTAGGCCTTCAGCGTGGCGGAGGAGTTCGACGACGACGCCTCGACGCGTAGCTGTCCGCCGCCCCATTCCAGCCGGCTGATCGTGACTGTGTCCGCCGCAGGCGGCGGAGCTGGCGCGTTGACCGTCAGTGTCGCCGTTCGGGAGGCTCCGCCCCCGGTGGCCGAGATTACGGGTGACTGTGTCGCTGTGACCGAGGTTGTCGTGACGGTGAATGTCGCCGTGGTGGCACCTGCAGCCACCGTGACGCTCGCCGGCACTGCAGCGGCCGCGTTGTTGCTGGACAGTGTCACGGCCAGCCCACCGGCCGGGGCCGCGCTCGAGAGCGTGACCGTGCCGGTCGAGTTGGTGCCGCCGGTCACGGTTGACGGGTTGAGGCCGACAGCCGACACCGCCGGCGCCGGTGGGGGCGGTGGCGGCGGTGGCGGCGTCGACGGGTTCACGGTCAGCTGCGCAGACTGCGTGACGCCACCGGCGGTGCCGGAGATGAATACGGCCTGCGACGCGCTCACCGTGTTGGTGGCGACCGAGAACGTGGTACTCGTGGCCCCCGCGGGCACGGTCACGCTGGCGGGGACGGTTGCGACGGTCGGGTCGGCACTCGAGAGGTTGACAACGGCGCCTCCCGCCGCAGCCGCCCCGGAGAGCGTCACGGTGCCTGTTGAGCCACTACCGCCGGTGACGGTCGCCGGGTTGAGCGTCAGCGCCGTGAGCGTCCTCGTTGGCGGAGGCGGTGGCGGGTTGACCGTCATCGTGATCGTCTGAGTGACGCCTCCCGCGCTCGCCGTGATCACTGGAGACTGCGTCGTCGTGACCGCCGTTGTGGCGACGGTGAAGGACGCACGGTCGGCGCCTGCCGGCACGGTTACGCTCGCAGGTACCGACGCCACCGCAGGGTTGCTGCTCGATAGGCTGACAACCGTGCCACCGGACGGCGCTGCGCCGTTCAGGATCGCGGTTCCGGCGGAGCTTGCGCCGCCCTCGAGGTTCGACGGATTCAGGACGAACGTCGAGAGCGCAGGCGGTGGCGGAGCCGTTGAGACGGGATCCAGCGTCAGGGTCGCCGTCAGCGTCACCCCGCCTCCGGACACCGAGATGTCGACCACCGTCCGGGTCGTGACCTGGCGCGTTTGGATGTCAAACCCGCCGGCCGCGGCGAACTGCGGCACGGTGACCACACCCGGCACGAGCACGATGTCCGGGCGCGAGCTCTTGAGGGTAAAGGTGATGTCGGCGTCCCGAGGGTCGGCGGCGGTGACACGGCCGAACGAGCCCGCCCCGCTCTGGATGATTGCCGGATCGAGCGTGATGGACGTTGGTGGCGGCTGCGGCGTCAACGTCGTCTTGGCCTGGACGGATACGCCCTTCCAGGTCGCGGTGATCGTCACCGGCGTGTCGGCCGAGACCTGGCTCGTCGGCATCGAAAAGCTGGCCGACTCGACCCCTTCGGGGACGGTCACTGTCGCCGGCGGCTGTGCTGCCGGATTCGAGCTCGAGAGGGTGACGACAGCGCCGCCGGGTGGTGCCTGCCCGTTCAGGATGATGATGCCGCCGCTCCCGACGCCACCGTTCTGCCGCACGGGTATGGCTGCAAGCTCCTTCAACGAGGACGGTACGACGGTGAACGTGATCGAGGTCGACTCGCCGCCGACGGTGGCTGTCAACGTGACCGGCGTTGGGGTGTCGACCTGCCCGGTGAAGAAGCGGATCTGTGTCCAGGCGTGTGTCGCCGGCAGAGCGACCGACGCAGGCGGCCGTGCAGCCTGAGGGTTCGAGCTGGAGAGGTTGACCGTGGCTCCGCCTGCCGGAGCGCCCTTGCTCATCTGGATGTCGATGTAGAGCTCCTGCCCGCTCGCGGGAGCAGCGCGGGAAAGGGTGAACTCGTTGACCTTCAGCGGCCCATCTGGGACGACGAATGTGCCGACCTGGGACCACGCGGTCGCTGCTGCGGTGCCGGCCGTGTCCTTGACCCCCTGGAGCGACAGCACGCGCCAGAACTTGGTGCCGGCCGTCGGGAGTTGGACGACCGTGTACTCCGGACCATTCAGGAAGGGGATTTCCTGCTCGATCTGGCCGAACCCGGAGTCCCTCGCGATCTGGAGGACGTAGCCCGACGACTGCGGATTGATGACGTGGTTCCACTTGAACGTCACCGGCAGGGCATCGGCCGCCCCGCCCGTGGGCGAGACAAGCGTGGGCGGTGCGGAAATCGGAGCGTTGAACGAGATGGAGAACTTGATGACGTTCGACGGCTGGCTGTAGTTGCCGTTCGCGTCGACGGCGAAGACACGCGCGTTGAAGTTGCCGCGGTCGATGGTCGTGATCAGGATGGTGGTCGACGGTGTCGGGGACTCCCATCTGAAGACGACGCCGTTGGCGGGGAAGGCGGCGTCTTTCGATCCCTCGAGGACGTAGTTGACCGCCCCGGGCACCGCGCTCCAACTCATTCCGAACGACTCCCATGGGTGGAAGCTGGTACCTCCTCTGGGCAGGTTCAGGGACGGTTTCGCCGGTACCCCGGCGCTCGCGCCGGTGACTGTGAAGCTGCGCGGAGCGGACCACGCCCCCTGGACGAACGCGCCGCTGACCGCCTGGACGCGCCAGAAATACGTGCCGTTCGCGAGGCCGCTGACCGTATCGGTCCTCGTCGGAGCCGTCACCGAGTTCTGTCGCACGATCTTGGCAAATGTCGACGTGGTGCTGACCTGCCAGTTGTAGGCGACGATCCCGCTCGGATCGCTGACGGCCGACCAGGAGATTGCGAAGGGCAGCGTGACGCTTGCCGCGTTCGCAGGGGTGAGCGGCACAGGCGCAGGCGGAGTGGTCGCTGCTGTCGCGCTGCCGCCGGCGACAAGCGCCGCCAGCACCCCCAACAAGATCAGTGGAGCTCGGTGCAACCTCACGACGTACCTCCCTGGAAGGATCCGCGGATCCTGATCAATTACTCGTGCGAAGCCGATCCGGATTGACCGGTTCGACGCGACGAATCGTCCTGCTGGAGGGGTCCTAAACGCAATAGGACTTTGGTCGTACTCTGTTGGGTGCTGCGCTACAGGTTCACGATGACCACGCGCGGCTCGGTCATCTCGTGAACTGCGAATTTCGGCCCCTCACGCGTGTTGCCGGATTCCTTGACGCCGCCGTACGGCATCTGGTCGGCACGGAACGTCGGGGCCTCGTTGATGGTGACGCCACCGAAGTCGAGCTCGCGCGCGGCGCGCAGAGCCTTGGAGATGTCCTGCGTGAAGATGCCGCCCTGCAGGCCGTAGACGGTGCCGTTCGCATGCTCGATGCCCTCGTCCAGGCCCGACACGCGGCCGACGGTCACCACCGGCCCGAAGACCTCGTTACAGGCGACCTTCATGTCGAGCGACACCTCGTCGAGGAGCGTCGGGCGAAGCAGCCCGTCGTCGCCGATCTCGCCGCCGGCCGCGAGCTTCGCGCCCTTCTGCACGGCCTCGTCGATCCAGGTCTTGATCCGGTCGCGGCTCTCCTCGTCGATCACCGGTCCGACCTGGGTATCGGGGTCGAGTGGGTCGCCGACCTTGAGCGCCTTCACCTTGGGCACCAGCTTCTCCATCAGTGCGTCGTGCGCCGAATCCTCGACATACACGCGCTGGATTGAGATGCAGCTCTGCCCGGCGAAGGCATAACCGTTCAGGGCGATGGCGGACGCGGCCTTCTCGAGGTCGGCGTCGGCCAGCACGATCAACGGCGTCGAGTTGCCGAGCTCCAGCGACACCTTCTTCTTGTGCGCGCGCTGCCGGATGCCCCAGCCGACGTCAGAGGAACCGGTGAACGTGATCATCCGAACGCGCTCGTCCTTCGTGATGGCGTCTCCGATCTCGCTGGAGCGGCCGACGATCACGTTCAGCCAGCCGGCGGGCTGGCCCGCATCGGCGAATGCCTGCGCGAGCAGGAGCGCCGAGAGTGGCGTGGCGCCTGCGGGCTTGAGCACGACCGCACAGCCCGCGGCGAACGCCGGTCCGACCTTGTGCGCGACCAGATTGAGCGGGAAGTTGAACGGCGAGATCGCGCCGACGACGCCCACCGGGACGCGGAGCACGACCCCGAGCTTGTTCTCGCCGGCCGGGTGGGCGTCCATCGGGACGACCTCGCCTGCCAGCCGCCGGGCTTCGAGCGCCGAGAAGGTGATCGTCTGCACGGCGCGGTCGACCTCGACGCCCGCGGTGGTGATCGGCTTGCCCGCCTCCTGCGCGATGGTGTGGGCGAACTCGTCACGGCGCTCCGCGAGCAGCTCCGCTACGCGGTCGAGCACGGCGGCGCGCTTGTGTGCGGGCAGCGGCGACTCCATCGCCCGGGCGGCGGCGTCGATCGCGCGCTTCGCATCCTGCGCGCCGCCGTATGCGACCTTGGCGACGACGCTGCCGTCGTACGGTGACGTGACGTCGATCGTTTCGCCCGTTTCGTACCACTCACCGTCGACGAGCAGCTTCTGGACGGTCTCGGTCATCGCCATCGTTCAGACCCCCTCTCCGACCTTCACGAGGTCGGCCAGATTCATGGAGAGCTTGCTGTTCTCTCGGTAGTCGATCGGTATCTCCACAACCGACGGCCCGTCATGCTCCAGCGCGCGGCGCAGCGTGGGTGCCACCTCGTCGGCGGCTCCGACCCGCATGCCGGCCACGCCGAACGCCTCGGCGAGCCCGACCAGGTCGGGATTGGTGAACTTCGTGCCCGCGAGGTGGCCGAACTTCCGCTGCTGGTGCAGCTCGATCACCCCGTAGGCGCTGTCAGTCCAGACGATGTTGACGATCGCGAGGCCGAGCCGCTTCGCGGTCTCGAGCTCCTGGACGTTCATCAGGAAGCCCCCGTCGCCCGAGATCGTCACGACACGGCGCTCTTTTGGCAGCACCATCCGCGCGGCCACGGCTGCCGGCAGCGCGAACCCCATCGCGGCAGCGCCGTTGGAGATCAACACCGTGTTGGGCTGGTGCGCCTGCCAGAGGCGGGAGATCCACAGCTTGTGCGCGCCGACGTCCGAGATCAGCACGTCAGCCGGGCCCATCAGCTCCCGCAGGTCGCGCAACACCCGCTGCGGCTTCACCGGGAAGCCGTCGTCGGAGTGCGATTCCAGCGCCTCGCGGATCATCTGGTTGTACGGCGGCGCCTCGACGCGGGCCGGCGGCTTGTCGCTGAGCAGGTTGCCGAGGTGCGTGAGGATGTGCGAGATGTCGCCGGTGAGCTCGACGTCCGGCACGTAGTGCGCGTCGATCTCGGCCGGGGCGGTGTCGATGCAGATCACACGCCGGTCACGCTTCGGGTTCCAGTTGACCGGCGACCACTCGACCAGGTCGTACCCGACGCAGATCACGAGGTCGGCCTTGCCCATGAACCCCTTGGGGTAGTCCTGCGCGCGAAGGCCGGCGGTGAAGAGCGCGTGTTCGTCGTCGGAGTCGACGACGCCCTTGCCCATGAAGGTGGTGATCACGCCGAGGCCGGTCTGGTGCACGAACCGGCGAAGGGCCGGCGAAGCGTTCTGCCGCACCACGCCGTTGCCGGCCAGGATCACGGGCCGTTCGGCCGACTGGAGCAGCTCGGCGGCGCGGTGGAGCTCCGACGCGACGGGCTCGACCAGCGGAGAGGGCCGGCGCGGGACGGGCTCGCCGTCGAGCGGCTGCTCCATCACGTCGGCCGGGAGCTCCAGGTGCGTGGCGCCGGGCTTTTCGCGCTCGGCGACTGCGAAGGCCTTTCGCACTGCCTCGGGGATGATGTCGGGGTCGTGGACGCGAGCGTTCCACTTCGTCACCGGCTTCATCATCCGCACGACGTCGATGTACTGGTGGCTCTCCTTGTGCATCTCGGAGAGGTCGGTCTGGCCGGTCAGCGCCACGACGGGCGCTCGGTCGAGGAACGCGTCCGCCAGCCCGGTGACGAGGTTCGTGGCCCCTGGTCCGAGCGTCCCGAGGCAGACTCCGGCGCGCCCTGTCAGGCGCCCGTAGGCATCCGCCATGAAGGCAGCGCCCTGCTCGTGGCGGACTGGGACGAACTCGACGTGGTTGGAGTTGTCGAGCGCCTCGTTCAGGTCGAGCGTCTCCTCGCCCGGGATGCCGAACACGTGCCTCACGCCCTCGTTTTCGAGGCATCGCACAAACAATTCGGCGGCAGTGGGCATCGCGCGGACCAGTGTATCGGCGACGTCGCGAAAGCGACGCTAGGCCCTCCTGGCCGACGGCGCGGGAAACATGTCATGTGCGTCACGTTTCGGACGTCCTAGGACCAACGTCGCGTTGCGGCCGCGACCCGCGCCGCGAAAGGATTGCGCCCGAAAGACGGCGAGGATCGACGGATCCGCGCGCACGGATAACCCGTAATGGGGTCCAAGGGATGCGACACAGACGTGGAACGTCCAGTAACCACGACACGGAGGTTTGAGGCATGGCCAGCTTCTCCGGCACTCTGCCGCACGCTTGGGGCATCAGGCGACCGTTCGGGTATCCGCTCGTGGGAGCGGCGCTTGCCGCCCTGGCAACGCTGGTCGTGGCCCCCGAGTTCCGGTCATCCGGACCAGCGGCCGGCCCGGCGCCGGCGGGGACGTCTGCAACGCAGCCGCTGTCGGGGCTTCCGGTCGACTTCGTGCCGAACATGGGCCAGTGGGGCGAGTCCGTCCGGTTCGTCGCACGCGGGCCTGCAGGCGCGGCGGTGTTCACGTCCACCGGTGTGCGCATCCGGCTCGGCGGTGAGAAGCCGGCCGTCGTCCAGCTCGGGTTCGAGGGGGCCCTGGCCGGGACGGCGATCGTCGGTGAGGGGCAGCGAAGCGGGGCGTACAACTTCTTCGTCGGGAACGACCGGGAGCGATGGCGCTCGGGGATCCACCCCTACAGCAGCATCCTCTACCGCGGCGTCTACGACGGCGTCGACCTGCGCTTTCGCGAAGCCGGATCGGCCCTCGAGTACGACGTGCTGGTCGCGCCGCACGCCGACCTCGACTCGGTCGTCATGGGAACCCGCGGCGTCACCGGCATGCGGCTCGCCGACGACGGCTCACTGCTGCTCGCGACGACTGCCGGCCGGCTGCAACAGGCGCCGCCGGTGGCATGGGAGGTGCTGCCCGACGGCACCAGGCGCCCGATCGACAGCCACTTCAATCTGCTTGGCGATGGCCGCTACGGCTTCACGGTCGTGGGGCGCGACCCGTCGCTGCCGCTGGTGGTCGACCCCGGTCTTGACTGGGCGACGTTCCTCGGCGGCAGCGGTGACGAGACGATCTCGGGTCTCGAGCGCACGACCGACGGAACCGGCGATTTCGTGCTCGCCGGACAGACCGACTCTCCCGACTTCCCGAACACGCGCGGGAACCTGACGCCGACCGGCTGGACGCCCTACGTGGCGCGGCTGCGGTCCGGGGGCAACGCCCTCGTCTATGCAACCTTCTTCGGCGGCACCGCGAATCACTCCCTGCAGGACGTGGCGCTGGACGCGTCGAACCGCCCCGCGGTGGTCGGCGACACCAACTCGCTCGACTTCCCGACAACGCCGGGCGCCTATGACACCACGCCAGGCAACGGCAGCGGCGACTACGACGCGTACGTGACGCAGTTCACCGCGGATGGCGGCGCCATGGTGTTCTCGACGTACCTGGCAAGCGACGCCGGAACCGCCCAGGACCAGGGTTGGGCGGTGGGCTTCGAGCCGGACGGCTCGCCCGTCGTGGCGGGCATCACGGGCGGCACGACCTTCCCGACGACGGCCGGCGCGTTCGACCGCACGGCGGCGGGCCAGGACGTCTTCGTGTCCCGGTTCAATCCCGCCGGCACCGCGCTCACCTACTCGACGTTCCTGGGCGGCGACGGCGTCGACAAGGTCTTCGGCCTCGAGATCGACCCGCAGGGGTTCGTGAACCTGACCGGCCAGGTCTGGCAGTACAGCACCGAGCCGGGCCAGTTCCCGACCACCGCGGGCGCATTCGACACAACCTTCAACGGCGGCGGCACGCCCGGGATCGATGCCTACGTGAGCCGGCTCAAGCTCGAAGGCGGCGGAGTTTCCGACCTGCGGTACTCCACGTTCCTGGGCGGTGCCCAGTACAAGGAAGGTGGGACGGGTATCGGGATCGATCCCAACGATCCGACCTCCGTCACCGTGTCCGGCTGGACATACTCGGCCGACTTCCCGACGACGCCAGGCGCGTTCCAGCGCACGCACTTCATGCCCGTGGATGCGAGCATGGCGTTCGTGTCGCGCTTCCGCTTCCCGGCAGGGGGCGGCGGCTCGCTGACGTGGTCGACGATGTACGGCGCACCGGGCGGCCAGAACGCCAATGACGTCGTGGTCGACGACACCGGAGCCGCGATCTTCGCCGGCGGCACCGGCGTGGACAATCCGGTCACCACCGAGGGCGCGTACGATCGCGTCCCGGGCACCGGGTCGTTCCGCGGCAACGCCGACGGGTTCGTGGCACGCCTGAGCGCTGACGGCTCGTCGCTGCTCTACGCGACCCTCCTCGGCGGCAGCTACGGCGACACTATTCAGCACATCGAGCTGATCGGCGGATCGTCGGTCGCCGTTGCCGGCCTCACCATGTCCACCGATTTCCCGGTGACCCCGGGAGCGTTCGACACGGTGATGGCCTCCGACGGCAAGCCCGCCGGTGGGTCAGCCCCGGGGACGCTGGCCGACGATGGGTTCATCGCCCGGCTGACGCTCGACTCGAGCCGCGGCGACACAGCGGCGCCGGCTGCGCCGCAGCTGAAGTGGCCCGCCGAGGGGGCCGGGTACACCGCCACGGTGCTCGGCGCGACGTTCGACTGGACGGACGTCTCGGATCCGTCGGGCATCGAGGCCTACCACCTGCAGATCAGCCCGAACCCGACCTTCACGAACACCAGGGATAACGTGTTCAGCGGCTGGCACGAGCCGTGGCACCCGACCTCGCTTGCCGTGAAGGGCTTCTCGGTCTCGGAGACCGGGACGTTCTACTGGCGCGTCCAGGCACTCGACAAGGCAAACAACCTCGGTCCGTGGTCGGCGGTCCGGACCTTCACCGTGAGCTCGCCGACGCCTCCTGCGGCGCCGACGCTCGCGAGCCCCCCGAGCGGACAACGCTACGGCCCGGGGAGCATCGTGCTCGACTGGAACCCTGCAGCGCGCGGAACGTTCTACGAGCTCCAGGTCGATACGAGCAGCAGCTTCTCGAATTCCAACAAGATCTGGGTGCGTGCGATCACCGCTACCCGCCATACCGTCTCCCTGACGACCAGTGGCAAGCGGTACTGGAGGGTGCGCTCCTCGAACGACAGCTTCACCAACGGCCCGTGGTCGTCGGTGCGGAACCTCGAGATCCGCAGCGGCTCGCCGCCGGCGCCGGTTCCGCCGCCCGACAACGATCCACCGGCGCCCGGTGGTGGCTCGGCCGCACCTGTGGCCGGATTCACGCCGCAGGAGCCCAACGTCACCGCAGGCGGAACGTCGCAGCTGACGGTCAACCTGTCGGCGCCCGCGCCGGCCGGTGGTGCCGTGCTGGCGCTCGAGAGCAACTACCCGGGAATGGCGAACGTCCCGGCGTCGGTCACCGTGCCGGCGGGCAGCACCAGCGCGACCTTCACGGTCACCGCTCCCGCAAACCAGATCGGCGGCTATCCCTTCATCTCCGCGGAGTACCGGGGCATCGCGACGGCTGTGCGGGTGACCGTCGTGGGCGACCAGCTGTCGCGCGAGCTGTACTCGACCACGATCGAGGGCACCGCACCCACGGTCACCGTGATCGGCGGTGCCACCCTGACCGGCCGTGTCTCGCTGATCCCGGGCTGGACGGCCAATGCCGGCGGCGCGCTGATCGCGCTCGGCAGCTCCAACCCGGCGCTTGCGTCACCGACGACCGACCGGGTGACGATCCCCGCGGGGGCCAACAGCACCACGTTCTCCGTGACGACTCGACCGGTGACTGTGCTGACGAGGGTGGTCATCCTCGCCTCGCGCAGCATGACCAACCGGATCACGTTGGAGCTGCTGCCTCCAGGGTCGCTGCAGTCGCTGTCGCTCAACCCCTCGACCACCACGGGCGGCACGCCTGTGACCGGCACCGTCACGCTCAGCAGCGCGGCGCCTGCGGGCGGGGTGGTCGTGAGCCTCCTGAGCCACGACACGACAGTGGCGACGGTGCCTGCCGGCGTGACCGTGCCGGCGGGGGCGACGAGCGCCACCTTCACGGTGACCACCAAGACCCCGACGGTGAACGAGGGGACGTGGTCGATCATCTACGCGAGCGCTGGGGGGATCACCAAGCAGCAAACGGTGAACGTCAATCCCGGGCCGCCCGCCGGCGGCCCGCTGACGGCCCCGAACCTGATGTTCCCGACGGCCGGCGCCAAGGTCAACAAGCCGATCTCGTTCATGTGGTCGGAGGTCAGCGGCGCCGCGTCGTACATCCTGCAGGTCGACGACTCCTCGACCATTGCCGCTCCGTTCGTCCTGGAGCAATCGGTGGTCGGAAACAACTTCCAGACCGAGGCCGTGCCATCCGGGCGTGTCTGGTGGCGTGCACGTGCCGTGGATGCGGCCGGGACGCTTGGGCCATGGTCGGCTTCGCGACAGTTAGATGTGAACTGAGCAGGGGTATAGTGGCCGGCAGTGGGGAAGCGGCGTCAGGTCGAAGGTGATGTGATCCCGCTTCGCGAGGAGCTCGAGGTCCTCGCGAGGGAGTACCACCACCTTCACAATGAGCACGAGCGGTCAAAGCCGGAGAGCTCGACCCGGCGCCGCATCGAGGACAAGCTGCTCGACGTGCGGGAGCGGTTCGACCGGCTCTTGGACGAGTTCGTCGACGACGAGGATCTGCGCGAGCAGTGGCGCGAGTATCTGCGCTACAAGACGGCCGAGCCGAGTGGCCCCGAGCCGATCGCTTCGGTGGTCTTCAAGGGCACGGCGCCCGACACGGGGTCGGTGGCCGAGATCCGGGGCCGGAAGGGCGAGGAGCTGAAGGTGTTCGTCGACGGCTCACTGGTCGAGCGGCTCCCGGCCCGGAAGGCGTTCAACTGGAGCGGCAGCCCGGCTCGCTACCGCATGAACAGCACCGAGTTCATCGAGACGTTCGATGCGTCGCAGGAAGCGCGCGATGCCCTCGTCACGTTCCTTGACGAGGGGGACTCGCCTCCCTGGGAGTACACCCGAGAGCTGCTCTCCGACGGCCTCATCGACACGCACTGGGCGCTGACCCCGCGCGGGCAGCGTGCACTCGGTCGCTGATCAGTCTGTGACCTGATCGTCACAACTCGCGTCTTGTCCCGTTTCCGGTCCCCCCGGCAGGGTGGAGAGGTCACCACTGCCAAGGAGGATCCATGTCACATCGACTCGCCGCACACCTCGTCGTGGGCGCCGGACAACTCGCCGCTCGCGGCCGCCGCACCCTCGGGGGAGAGCAGGGCCAGGGCACGGTCGAATATGCCGGCCTCGCCATGGCGATCGGCGTTCTGCTGCTCGCCGTCGGCTCATTCCTGGGCGGCAAGGACCACGGCATCGGCAGCGTCGTCATCGGCGCCGTCAAAGACGCCGTGGAGCGGGCCGCCGGAGGAGGCAAGTAGCACGCGGGCCAGGGCGCCGGGGGCCTCTCCTCGGCGCCCGGCCATCGCGTGGGCTCAGCCTGCGCGGCCCTGCGCGATCGCCTTCGACGTCCCAAGGCCGTCGTGCGCTCTGATCGTCAGGCTGTACCGGCCACGGGCGCCGGCATGAACGTTGAACATCCGCTTCCACACCTGGCCGGGTCGAAGCTGCACCGCCGGGAACGCCGTGCCAGAGCCTGAGCCTGGCTTGGTGACCGCGTAGTCGACTTGCAGCGTGCGACGTAGGGCGTCGGTGTTCTTCACCGTGACAGTCGCCCAGAAGTCCCCGTGGACGGAAACGGTCGTCGGCCTGAGGGTCGCCGTCACCAGGTATCGCGGGTTTTGGTGACCGGACGCGGTGCTCGCCACGGACACCGCGGCAAGCGTGCCCGCGGTCAGCACCAGGATGATGAGCCCCGACAGCGCGACCCTTGCTCTGAGCGCCATTCCGGGAGTATCCGTCCTCGGGCCGCAACGTGCCAAAAGCGGCCGGGGCGTCCCGAGGCGCGACTGAGCTGGTTCGCCCGCGCGTGCGCGTTGGCCCGCGACGTGCCCAGACCGTCGTGTGCCTGGATGAGTATCCATCAGACTCCCCGCAAACTCCAGACGTCACGGGCGCGGTGGAAGATCCCCGCGCCCACGCCCGTAGTTGCTCGACGTCATCGGCGGTCAAACCGACGGACGGGTCGAACGGCAGCAGAAGTGTCGGCGCCTGCCGCGACTGAGCCCATGTCCACGCTTCCGTCGTGTGCGCGTCATCGGCCCAGGCACAGGACGGGTGGCGAGGTCGCGGATCCACGCTACCCATCGGGGCACCGTTGCAGCCGCCGAGGGGTTCAGCACAACGTCGATGTCGAGGAGAAGGAGCGGTTTGGGGCGCATCCGAAAGCCCCCGGTCGCTCGTCAGCGGGGCTCGACCGGGAACTGCATCTTCACGAGCGCGTTCCAGCGGGCGATGCCGCCGTCTTCGACGTCGCACGTCACCGAGACGACGTCGATGCGAGTGATTCCGCGGATGGATCGTGACGCAGCTTCGAGCGCCTGACGGACAGCGTCATCGGAGCTCTCCGAAGAGGTTCCGATCACCTCGATCACCTTCGTTACCGGCATTGTTGGCCTCCGCCCGTCTGTTCCTGCCTGATACCGTTGCGCGGCTTCGGGATCGGAGGAGGATAGCGAGTGCGGGTTTTGGTCATGCAGGATGTGTCGCCGGCCGGGCTGGCGGAGCTCGAGGGCTTCGATCTGGTCCGGGGCAGCGACCCGTCGGGCTTCGACGGCGCGGTCTGTTACCTCGTCGACCGGATCGACGAGGCGTTCCTTGCGACGCCGGGATTGCGCGCGGTGGCGACGGTCTCCGTCGGCCTCGATCACATCGACCTGGAGGCGGCCGAGCGCCACGGCGTCCCGATCTCCTACACGCCCGACGTGCTGACAGAGGCCACCGCCGACCTGACCTTCGCGCTGATCCTCGGCACTGCCCGCCGGCTGGGGGAGGCCGAGCGGTACCTGCGGGACGGTCAGTGGAAGACGTGGAGCTTCGACCTGATGCTCGGCTCGGACGTTCACGGCAAGACGCTCGGCATCATCGGCCCGGGACGGATCGGGCGCGCGGTTGCGCGCCGGGCGGAGGGGTTCTCGATGCGCGTGCTCTTCGCCGGTCGCGACCGGTCAGAGCTCGAGCGCGTCCTGCGCGAATCCGACATCGTGGCGGTCACGGTGCCGCTGTCGGGCGGCACCCGCCACCTGATCGGCCCCGAGGAGCTGGCGATGATGCGTCCCGGGGCCATTCTGGTGAACACCAGCCGCGGGCCTGTGGTGGACGAGGCCGCTGTCGCGGAGTCGCTTCGCTCCGGCCACCTCGGCGGGGCGGGGCTCGACGTCTTCGAGAAGGAGCCGGAGGTGCTCCCGGCCCTGCTGGAGTGCGAAAACGCGCTGCTTGTGCCGCACATCGGTTCGGCGACCAGCGAGACGCGCGATGCCATGGCGCGCGCCGCCTGCCGGGGCCTCGCGCGGATCCTCCAGGGCGAGCGCCCGCCGAATCTCGCCAACCCTGCTGTGTGGGACGGGTACGCCGCCCGCTACGGGCACGGCGGGTAGCTCAGCTGGCGGCCGGCGGCTCGTCCGTGCGCGTGAACAGGTCGCGCACGCCTTTTCGCTGAGGCCGCTCGACTGTGACCTGCAGGGGCTGGTCGAGCTTCATGGCGACGTCGTCGATGCCGCCGCCGATCTGTTCGACGTGTGCCGACAGCGTTGCGACGTCCTGGCGAAGCGCCGCCATTCCCGTCGAGACCAGGTCGACCACCAGCTCCAGATCCTCGACGCGGCCCAGCCGTTCGGCAAGCAGGTCGCGGTTGACCTGTTCGACCTGGCGGGCGAGCCCGCGCATCAGCTCGCGAAGCTCGTCGTGCCGGCGCGGGTCGCCGCCCTGCTGTCCGGCGAGTGCCCGCTCGACCGCTCGTTCGACCCGTGCAGGGAGGCTCTCCTCGAGGGTTGCCGCCGTGGAGCGCAGCTCGTCGACGTGGCTCTCGGCCCGGGCGAGGATCGTCCGTAGGTCGGGCATCGTCGGGCGCTGCTCGGGCGATGCGGGCTCGTCGGCCTCCTCGGGCGCGCTTCCCCGAGCCTGCGTCCGCAGCTCCTGAATGCGCCGGTACAGCTGCGCCTCAGCTTCTTCCATCGGATTTCGCCGTTGCTCCATGCTGACAGCCAGTCTACCTTCGTCCGAGGTCGTTGGTACTCTCGGTTCGACCCCTTCCGGGAGTTCCTTCATGCATCTGCAAGACGACGACGTCAGCTACACCAGAATCATCGAGCCGGCGACTGCTGGTGACGACCTTGCGACACCTCCGCCCGGCGATCATGCGGCCCTGGTATGGCGTCCACGGCTGGGTGACGACCAGGCATATCCGCTCGAAGGTCGTGTGACGCGGCTCGGCCGCCACGACGAGAACGACGTCGTGCTGGCGGGGCCAACAGTCTCCGCGCGGCATGCAACGGTGCGTGTGGAGCCGATCGGCGTCGTCCTGGAGGACGAGGGCAGCCTGAACGGCACCTTCGTGAATGGCGAGCGGATCGAGCAGCGCCTGCTCGAGGAGGGCGATCGGATCCAGATCGGCCCGCACCTGCTGCTGTTCGTCCCTGCGGCTACGCCGTAAACCGGAGTTGCGCCCACGACGGCACCGGCGCGAGCTCGAGCAGCGGCGCCTGGTCGCTCGGCATGCGATAGGCGAAGCTGCCGGAGGACTCGTCGAATGCGACGTCGAGCAGGCCCGCCTTCACCCGATGGTCGAGCCACGCCCCCCGGAACACGAGCTTGCGGAGCCAGTAGGCCAGCGGCTCGGAGTGGAGCCTGTCGATCGCTTCGGCATGCTCGGCAAGGTGACGCCCCAGCGGCGACCCAGGTTCTGCCATGCGACCGGTCGACGCGAGGTCGACCAGATCGGCCGCCTCCTCGTCGCTCAGGTCGCGCTGCGGCACCACCTCGAGGCGGATCGCAGCCGCAACCACTCGCTGCGTGAAGTCGGTGCGCGAGAAGCCGTAGCGGTAATCCAGGAACTCGACGACGAAGTCGTCTCCGGAGCGGTAATCGCTCTCCACGGAAGGGCAGTGTAGGTGGCTCGCATCCGGCTCGAGCGCGGGCCTGTCGTCTGCGAGAAGGGCGTGCTTGCGACCGGCGCGTGGACGCGCACGAAGGGGTTGCTCGGCCGGGCCGGGCTCGACGACGACGAAGGGCTGTGGATCCAGCCGACCAGCTCCATTCACATGTGGTTCATGCGCTTTCCGATCGACGTCATCTGGACCGCCGCGGACGGCCGTGTGCTGAAGCTGGTCGAGAACCTCGGGACGTGGAGGATGTCGTATTGCCGCGGCGCGAAGGTGGCGCTGGAGCTGCCGGTGGGAGCGATTGCGCGCAGCGGCGTCCAGGTTGGGGATCACCTCGTGATCGAGTTGTAGGTGGGTCAGAGCGTGAACCGGTACACGCGAACGGTCCACCGGTTGAAGCGATCTGTGAGCACGCCGTCGCGCACCCGGACATTGCTGCCCGCTGGGTAGCGCCGGCCAGTCGTCAGTACACCGGGCAGGCCACTCAGCCTCACGGTGTGCGCCCCGTCCCGCCGTGAGGCCGCGATCACCCACAACTCGCCGTTCACACGCCGACTCATGACCTGCACCTGTGAGTCGCTCGACCTGATGCGGATGCCGGTTCCCGGGTGCAGGAGGGCAGGGTAGATGTCCCCGTGCGACCCCACCTCGTGCACCAACGGGCGCAACACCTGCCTCCAGAACGTCCAGTTCCATCCCAGCGCGCGATCCCGCTTGTTGAGGCAATGCTTGTTCTGCCCACCAAAGAAGAACAGGCCGCGGGCGCCATTCAGGATCGCGTCGTAGATCATGTAGCGCTCCTGGCGGCGGGTGGGCTGCCGGTATCCCCTGCTGCCGGTGTGGTCGAAGCTTGCCTGGGAACAGATCTGCAGTGTGGTGAGCACCATGTGGTTCGGCGTCACACGTGCCAGGCGTCGTGTCCAACGGCCGACGTCGTGTAGTTGCGCGTCACGCTCGTGGTACTTCACGGGGTAGATGTTGACGCCATGGGCGTGCGTCACGGCGCTGTAAGGCCGCAGATCCTTGGCAGTACCGCGCGGCGCCTGGATGGTGACCATAGGGTTGTCCGGTGCGAGCGCGGTAACTAACCGGTATCCGTGGCGCAGATCCGCCGGCCGGATACCGCTCCACCACGGCTCGTCGGCCCCCTTCCACATCGCGAGCCCAGCTTCGGCGCGAAGTGCCGTCAGGACCTGGGTAAGCGCCGTCGACCGGCTTGAACCCGGCTCCGCCCGCGCAAGCTTCAACAGGTTCACCCAGCCGAGCGAGCCAACCGCTGCGACCGCTGCGAGCCGGTCGCGAACCGTTTCGACGTTTTGGTCGATGGCCCCTATCTGGTATCCCCATCCGGTGTGCGGCGGGCCGATCCGATACAGCATGATGCCGCTTTCGGACAACGCGCTCAGCGCGTCGATTCCGGACGGCGTGACGGCACGCCACGGCGGCCCGGTGGAGAGGCCGAGGGTGAATTCGCGCTCGCCGTTGATCACGATCGTGCCGCGCGGGGTATGGCCGACGGTCGCGGCGGAGGCTGGAGCCTCGGCCCCTACGGCGAAGAACGTCGCCAGTAGGGACGCAACCGTCCACTGCTTGAACCGGTCTCGCACGATGTCAGCGCGAAGCCCGGTTGATGTAATCATGTTGCATCGCGATGGCTCATCATGCTGTGCGTGCGATCGCCTCGGTGAAACCCCTACCTTAATCTCCACTTGCCGTAGGATCGCAACCCACAACTGGAAACGCCGGAGATTCGATGGGTGTTACGAGCTCTTCCTATCGTTTTGGGATGGCGGTGTCCACGGCTTTGGTTCCATCTCGCGCGTTAGACAACCTGCGACACCTGAGGACGCGCGGGCACGCGGCCGCAACAGCATGCGCCGGCCTCCGTTCGGATCGGGACAATCGCAACAGAAGTGCAACAACACTGATCGCGGTCTTCCAAAGCACGGAGTGGTCCCCTAGGATGAGCGAGTGCCCGAAAGGCGGCGGGGCGCAACAACCAACCGGACCCGCCGGTTTTCTTCGGCATTTCTGTAGCTGAGGCCGGCATCGACCCCTGAAGGAGCGCTCCGCCGTGCCTGTATCGACCCTGCTCGTCGTCGACGATGAGCCCCGCATCGTGGAGCTTGGCTTAGGTACTTGCCATTCGGCCGGTGCGTGCCTGGGATGTGCCTACCACCTCCGGTTATCAGCGCCTCGACCTACGCTCCGGGTGTGACAGCCGACGAACCCGAGCGGGAGGCGGAGCGATATTCCTTTCGCCAAGCTCACCAGGCGGGAGCTTTTCATCAGGCTCAACTGCTGACCGCCGATGCCTTCGGGAAGGAGGCGAAGGAGCGCGACGTTGGGCTTTCATTCGGCTCGACTCTGCGCGAGCAACTCGAAGAGCTCGATCACATCGGCGCGATCCGTCCGATTCTCTTCGACGCGGGCGAAAGTGGGGTCGTGTTCCGAGAGGAGGTCGAGTTTGCGCCCTGGCAGACCTACGAGGTCACAGTCTGGGACGACCACAAGCAGGTGACGGCCTACTACTCACACTGGCAACTCCTCTACGCACGCGGCGCGGTCGAACTCGGAAGAGTTCCCGTGTCGATCGAATGGTTCCTCGACGATGAGCAGCGACAAACGATCGGACCACGATGGAGGGACTGGTATTCGCGACAGGACGAGCACCGGCGTGGGCTCGACGACAGTTGGCGGCAGCGCATCCTCCTGCTTGTTCGTCTCCAAGGCCGCTACTTCCCAGTCATCCGGGGCACGCTCACGAAGATCACGAGCAGCCTTGTTTACGATCCAGATGCCGGCGACATGGGCGATCCGTATCGGCAGACGGTGCGCGACTTCAACGCGAGCGCCGTGCTCGACGAGCTCGGCTTGACCGCGGAGGACACCAAGGAGATGTATCAACGGTTGGCCCTGCAGGGGATCATGCGCGACCCGCTCAGATACTTTCACGGCCTGTTCCGCATGGCGCCGTACCGGGAGCGGGCGAAGCTGAAGAACGAAGCCCGGCGTGCCCAGGATGCCTTCGACGCCGCGGAGATGCTTCGACGCTTCCAGTACGACCTGAACGGAGAACTGCTGCCCCTCCCGGACGAGTTAGTCGACGCGAGCGGAGGGGAGTGGAGAGTGCGGCTCTACGGGCACAAACCGCGGCTTCGCTATGACCGGCATGACCTACAGATCGCTCTCCGAGTCGCTCACCTCGACCCCCACATCGTGCACGTGATCGTCGAGGGGGAGAGCGAACGAGATTGTTTTCCGCAGCCTGATCAAAGCGCTCACCGGGTCCGACCCGTCGAGCCTCGGCATCAGTTTCTCGAATCTCGATGGGATAGGGCGCACTCGCCTCTACACCCGTATCCTCCGCATCGCGAAGAATCTCGCCCGCTTCCCGGTTCTTGTCGCCGACCGCGAGGGCGACGTCGAGCGCGACGTTCGACTCTTGAAGGATGAGGGTCTGCTTAGTGAGGAGACGGTTTTCCTCTGGGAAGCGAGCCTTGAGGAGGACAACTTCAGCGACGAGGAGTTGGTCGCAGCCGCGGCAGATCTCGCGGAGCGGAGGGGCGGCCAACTAACGCTCGCAGCCGTTGAACTGCGTGAAGCCCGTGAGAGTCAGAAGGAACGCTTGGGCGATGGCGCTCAAGGCCTAGCTGAGCTCCTCATCAACTTGGCACGGCACCCAGAGCACGGCTCGATCCAGCTCTCGAAGCCGGAGCTCGCCGAAAAACTAGCGGAGTTGCTGCTGGACGAGATGAAACGTGCCGACGATCAGGAGGCGCTCGCGCTGAGTCGGCCCGTGCTCGGGATAATCTTCAGCATCATCCGCGTCGCATGACATGGGGCTGTCATCCGGATCCACCGCGTGATGAACCCTCAAACTGCTCCGAGCCGACGGACCAGGCGTCAAGGCGATCGAGTGCGTCAGACCGGTGCCGTGGCACAAGGTGACCGTAGCGGTCGCTCGTAACGCGGATACTTGTATGCCCCATCTGCTCCTTAAGCCAGTGTAGGTCGTTGCCGGCGGCAAGGCCGAAGGCGGCGAACGTGTGTCTCAGGTGGTATGGAGGTCGACGATCCAGGCCGGCCAAGTCGAGTGCCGGGTAGAACCAGTGCTTCGCCCAGTAGGTCACCTCGACCAGGCGGTCGCGCTGGTGAGTGGTGAACACCCGCCGTCCATCGAGTCGTCGAGGCAACTGCTCGAGCGCGTTCAGCGCCCGACGTTGAAGGTCTACCCGACGGCGAGCAGCCTCGCTCTTGCCGAGCGCGCTGAATCCTCCTATGCGGGTGTAAGTGCGCCGCACCCACAGTGAGCGGCCGGGGAGGTCGATGTCGCGCCATTCCAAGGCGCACCACTCTTCGGGGCGGAGTCCCGTCGCAGCTGCGAAGGTCACAAGCGGGCCGTAGCGTCCTCCGATGGCGTCGCCGACCGCATCGACCTCGTCCCAGCTCTCAAGCGGCTTGATCTCTGCCCGGTGGCCGATCGGCACCCGGACCTTGTCAGGATCAGCCGGATTCGACGACAGGTAGCCCCACGCGATTCCCTGCCGCAGCACTTGGCGGAGACTGCGGATCGTTTGGCTCCGAGTGGTCTGTGCGACCTCAAGCCTGCTGATCCACTGGGCGATCTCCGCTGGATCAAGTTGGCGAGCAGGCACCTCACCGAACGCCTTTTTAGCGCGGTTCAGCTCGGTCTGCATCCGCAACCGAGTCTGCCGTGGCCTCTGGTACTGGCTCATGAACAGATCTACGAGCTCGGAGAGCGTGACCTGTTTGCGATTCTGATAAAGGTCACCCAGTCGAGCCTGCCGGAGTCGCTCGTCCAGAACGGCGACGGCGTCGGCCTTCCGCTTCCCGATCGTCTCCTGGTGTCGGTGCCCTGCAGCGTCGTAGTAGCGGATGGCGTACAGCCCGTTTGGTTTTCGCTTCACCTCGCCACGCTGTATGGCTCGTCCCTTCACTCGGCCGCCTCCAGCCTGGAACTGGGGCCACGGCGGCGGTCATTCAACCACGCTTCGACCTCGGAAGCACGGAAACGGACGCATCGACCCACCCGGTAGCCTGGCAGATCGCCGGCTTGCCAGTGATCGCGAACCCAACCGAGAGACATCCCGAGTTGCTCAGCGAGTTCACCGGGGGAGAGAAGCCGCTCACCCACGCCCTTCCTTTCTGAGGCTGCTGGCGACCAGGTCACCTGCACCGCCTGTGGATGTCATCGTCGAAGGCCTTTCCTCTTGGAACGTCCAGTGGCCCCAGCGCCAGTCGCCTAGCCAGCTGTTGGAACTCTGGCGTCGGGCCGACCAGCGGCTCCTCCAGTGCAGGTCTCTCGAGCTGATCACGTATACGAAGCCTGTTGATCTCGGCCATGACCGCTTGCTTGATCTCAGCCCAGGTCGGAAAGAAGGGCGCCGATCGGTCCTCGATCAAGTCGCGAACCGCCGCTTGCCCGATGTCGGCTGAGTAGCGGCACAACCCTTGTGCGACAAGCTCGACGGTCTCATCGGGCACCTCGCCGCCGCCTCGGAAGTTCGCTTGAAGCAGACCAACCAAGACGAGTGCCTCACTTCGCTCCATCGGCCTCGATCCGTCTGGCTTCTGCGGCCTTGGCGAGGGTCCTCGCCGACCCGGTGAGCTTCGTCCTACGGGCCGACCGCAGGTGGTCTTCGTCCTTCAACATACGGCGCAGGAGCGCCGCGGGTTTCGTTCCGCGCTCTTGTGCCGATTCCCAGCACCGCTGAACTCCGGCGGACGATTGCTGCCAAGCCGTCGTGATCTCCGTGGCGAACGAGTTCACCGCGCCAACGTCGGCGATCAGCGTGGCAAGCTCGTTATCCGTGACCTCGTGATGCCCGTTTGCGTGCGCGGCTGCAGAATGGACCAACTCTTTCGGGAGCCTTGCAAGGGTGGGGGCCGAGGAAGGGCCGGGTTTTCGATCGCGGTTTGGTCGGGTTTCGCGTCGAATCGCGGCCGGGTTTCCATCCGAAACCCGACGACTCTCGGTCGGGTTAGGGATCTCGATCAGGGGCCATGAAAGCCAAGGCTCGGCTTTCGATGGACGGCCACCGCTTGCCCGATGGCGAACGATCAAGCCACTGTCGTGAAGCCTGGAGAGTTCAGCGCGGACATGCCGCTCGGTCACAGTCGGGCCAAGCGCCCGAGCGATCGACATGGCCGAGACGTAGTCGGCTTGGCGGGACCAAGTCACGATCGCTGCCTCGAGGTAGACCAGCACCGCCAACGCCCGCCCCGGTAGCTTCGGATCGACTTGGAGCGCACGCAGGTTCAGGTGGCGGATGAACTCAAGCGCCTCTAGGGGGGTGAGGTCGCGGGACCGGGGCGATTCCATGTCACGATAATCGCGCCTCTCAGAAGGGGGTTACGACCCACTACAAGGGGGTTACGACCCACCTGCCAGGGGGTTACGACCCACGATGCGGTCGACTCGCTTCCGGTAGCGACGATCGCCAAAGACCTCGACTGCAATCGCGGTGTGGCTCAGTTCTCCGGCTCGTTTGAGTTCCCAGATCTGCTTCGCCTGTTCGGGGGTTGCCTTGATCGGCGCTCCGCCCGCATGACCTTCGACAGCCCCGCGTCCACCGAACCGCCGTCCCATCCACCGTTGGCGTGCCTTGGGGGGTAACTGCTCGAGCAGCTTCTCACTAATGCTCTGCTGCGCCCAGCGGTATCTCCCCCAGCACTCGTGACTGCAGAAGCAGGCACGCTGCCCGCCGGCGCCAAGACGGGGGGCAGCATCGCTTGGCTTGACCGTGAACGTCCCGCCACAGCAAGCACAGGTGCGTATCCCGGGATCGGGATACAGCGCCTTGGCTCCACCACGACGTCGCGGGATTCCCAAGGCAGCAAGGTCGTTTGCGATCGTCGGAGCGGTTGCTCCGCACTCGTCAGCGATCTGCTGGAGTGTCAACCCCTGCTCGACATACATCTTCGAGACTCGTGATCGTCGCTCGCGCATGGCATCGGAACGCCGGGGAATACCCAAGACAGAAAGGTCGTTCGCGATCGTCGGGACGGAAACTCCGAACTCGTCTGCGAGTTGCTGAAGCGGCATCGCCCGATAGACGTACTTCTCGGAGATTCGTGATCGTCGCTCGCGGGCGGCATCGGATTCGGCGCTCATCGGCTCATACCCGTTAGCGCCAGCTCTGCGAATCGAGAGCGGACGGCGGCCCGCCCGACGTTCACGCCCATGGCAGTTCAGAAGCGAAGCGGTGCTCGCCCCGCATAAATGCGTCGTGGAGAAGTCCGCGCCACGATTCGTCGGAGATGTCCGGGTGCTGCTGGCGGAACTCATGGTCCTCGATGGTCGGAACATGTCCTTCCGGGTCGTACCAGTAGTAGACCCGGCCGTGGCATCCGCCTCCGATGTTCTCGTAGGTGAACCCAACTTCGGCACTGTACGGGTCGAGGCTGACGGGCTCCTGTGACGGCTTCATTGCGGCTCCTTCCTTGGCAAGTTCTCGGATCGTTCCGAGTCTAGAGCGCCGTACTGCGGACCTAGCAACGGCGAAGATCTGCAAAACAGAGGAGGCTGGGCCGGATAGAACAGGCGCTGGAGGCGGTTGACGGGACAGGCGTTTCAGGCGACGCTGGCCGCGTGAGCCGCAAGAACCTCTTCTCCATTGCAGCGTCCCGGATGAAGTCGGAGGACCGGCTGACCGAGATGCTGGCCTACCTCTGGCAGGAGCGACCGCAGCTTCTCCAGGCTTGGCTTGGTGTTGTGCCCTTGGCGTGCTCTGATCTGGAGGACTGGATCGTGGACACACAGCGGACCGATCCCGAACTCGGCCGCTTCGACGTGATCCTGAGAGTTCCGAGCCATGCGTGCGTGATCGTCGAGTCCAAGCTTGGCTCTGACCTCGGAGTCGATCAGGTCGCCCGGTACGTCCAACACCTCTCCAGGAGAACCGAGCCCTACAGGGCCCTGGTCACGCTCACCGAGCGTCGAGTTGAGTGGCCGGCGGAGGTTGACCAAGCCGCGGCGGCCGAAGGCGTCGTCCTGGCCAAGGCCCGATGGCGCGATGTCCGGGCAACGATCCAAGACACCGAAGGCGACTCGATCGCAGACGACTTCGCAGAAATGCTCCTCGACCAAGGATTGGTGAGAGCCGTGGCCGTCACCCCGAACGACCTGTCGAGTTGGAACGTCGGCGCCAGTGTGCTGTCTCGCCTCGTGGCGCTGCTCGACGAGGCCGCCCCGTACATCGAGCAGCTCCACGACGGGCTCCGAGCTGGGCGAACGAACTTCAACGAGCGTTTGGTCTATCGCACCTTCGCCGGCCAAAACCTGAACGTCTACCTCGGCTTCTCGGCGAACGAGAGCGCCACGAAGCCCGCCAGCCCACCCATCATCTGGGCTGGACTCGAGAACCCATCGCTCCAAGGAAGCGAAGGAAAGACACAAGCGGAACAGGCTCGTGACGCCGTCCGCGGCAAAAACATGTGGGGCTTCACGGACATCTACCTGAGCAAACCGGCAGCCGACGTCCTCCAAGATCCATCGTTCGAGGGCCAGGCACGGGAAGCCGTCGCGTTCGTGTTTCAGACGGTCAGTGTGATCGCGGATGCCGGCTTAATGCAGGACGCACAGTTCCGCCCACCCGACACGCTAGCGTCGTCGCAAAAATAGACAACCCTCTTGACCCCAGCTCAGGAATCCGCGGGCCCGCGCCGGGCTTCGCGGCCGCGCCGCGGCGGCCGGAAGGCGCCAGTCCCCCGCCCCTCCTCCGCGGCCGCCTCGAGCGCACCTGCAGCGCCTTCAACCCGTCGCAGCAGGGCAGCGTCCTGCGGTCCGTCGAGTTCTAGGCGACCCGACTCGGCCTCCGCGAGCAGGCGGCGGAGGATCTCTGCTGTCTGACCAAGTTCGCTCCCATTCATGCCGCTTCAGTGTACGGCCAGCGCATGACGGTCTTTGGACTCCAGGGTGCGCCGAGTTCGCACGGAACGAAACCACACAAGCCAACGCCCACGCGAATCCTGTCCCCGGTCGGGATAACCTGTTGGGCGTGCGCCTAGTTGCCGTCACGGTCAGTGCCTTCAAGCGAGTGGAGGCATCCATCGAATGGGCACCACTCGTTGTTCTATTCGGCCCGAACGACGCTGGTAAGACAAACCTTCTCGAGGCGTTGGCGACGGCCTTCGCCAACGCCCAATCCCGGTCTGACCCGTTGATGGATTGGTCGCAGACTGATGACGACGCAGGCGAGGAGGACATTTCTGCGTTTCTCGAACTGGATCTCGCATCGCCGGCAGATCGGGCACTGCTAGCTGAGTTGATTCAATACGGCAGGGCAGACTGGTCGCTTGGAAGCGAGCGGTACGTCAGCTTCGGTTCCGCACTTAACCGCGAACAGATCCGTTGGGGTGTCGGGGCGCATGAGGCACTGGCAGACGGCCCAGCGGGGCTCGATCATCTTCACGCCCGCCTCAAAGAGGTGCTGCTCGACACCGCCGCGATGAGGTGCGATGACTGGGCCCAAGTGTCCGAGGATTACACGACAGTCGTGTCGGCGATGGTTGCTTCCCGCCACCTCCAGGTGCGCTACGGCGAGGTCCGGCTCGCGATGTATTGGCAGGGCGGTGTGCCGAAGCCTCTGCGGCAGGCAGCAACACGCCTCCTCGCTCAGGAGGCCCCATGGGGGGATGAGAAGCCTTGGCTGTTCGGCACCCTTGAACGACTGTCGGCAGGCGGCGCGGCTTCGATCGCCTGGACAACACTGGGTGAGGATTATTCGGGGCAGTGGCCAGATCTGTGGAACGTCGTAACATTCGGCACCGATGTTTCGCTCGACGCGGTGGTCGACGAGATCGAGCTGCGGCTTCGGGCGGGCTTAGAGCCGGGCGGGTGGGCGGTACCTCGCCAGCCCGACCTGGTCGTTCGGAAGGACTTGCCCGAGTTCGGGGGGTTCAAACTCGATCGAGTGTCGATAGACGAGGTTCGGGCCAAACTCTCGTCGCGTGCGACTGATAAATGGCTCACCGCTGGGACCGACGGCGGAGGGCCCCATCCAGTGATTGTCGCCATGTGTGCTGAGTTGAGCGAGTTGGCGACTCGGATCGCGCCGGAGTTTGTGGTTCGGGGCCACGACGTCATAGTGGAAGCCTTACCTCCCAGTCAGTGGGCGCCCAACCATGGCCGACGCATCCGCGTCGCAAGACGGAACAAAGAGACGCTCGAGGACTACGACATTTCCGTGGTCGGTAGCGGCGTCGGAATGTGGATCACCATCAGCGTGCTTGAGGCGATGGAGCGCCTGTCCCGCGGCACTGACGAACCGGCAGAGGGCGGCGTTCCCCTACCAGAAACGGGCGACGAAGAGGAGTTCCGCCTTCTTCGAGCGCCAAAGATGCGGCTGTACCTGATTGACGAGCCTGAGCGCCATCTTCACCCCGTCGCGCAACGCGAAGTGGCAGAGTGGATCACCCAGCTCACCACGGAGACAGGGGCACCGTCGGTGGCCCTTGCGACCCACGCTGCCCCATTTCTCAATCTGCCGGTTGAGGCGGCCACGTATCTGCGGGTCTGGAGAGACGACGAAAGACGCACGCGAGCCGAGCCTATTGATCGAGCGACCCTAGGACAGCTCGACGAGCTCGCCACGCGGCTTGGGGTCAGCCGCGCCGACCTCGTTCAACTGACGCGAGCCGTCTTGGTCGTAGAGGGCAAGCACGATGTGATGGTTCTCCGCCACTTTCTACGGCCCGGATCTCGACCGCGCAAGGATCGAGCTACTTCCAGTCGGCGGCATCTACGACGCCCAAAACCTTATCGAGTGGCGCTTCCTACACCGACTCCATCTGCGATTTCTTGTCATGTTCGACAACTCCGGCCCGGGCTCAGGGTCGCCGGAGCGCAATGAGCTCGACAAGCTCCTCCGAGGTTGGCCAGATCGCTCCAACTTGCCGCTGCCCATCGAACTGGCAGTGCGGGACATTATCTGCGCAATCCCCGACGAGTTCGTTCGAAGTGCCCTCAATACCACCTACCACGGCCGAGTCGGGTTCCCCGGCTGGTCCGAGCTCGAACGCGATTACGACCTCCGGTACCCTGCCGGCCAACGAACCGACGGCTTCATGACGTTCAAAGACTACGTGTTCAAGACGAGGCTCGGCATCCCCGGCAACCCGACCGCGGTGCTCGAGAAAATACTCGAACACTGCCCCGCAGAGCCGCTCCGCCAACACTCTCCCAGCTTGCACCACGCAGTAATGCGAGCGATTGCCGAAGCGAGCTAGTAGTCCTCAAGGTCGACGGGGCCCGAGGCACCGGCCGGTCAACTGCCGCCATCCCGTTCCCACGCTCGTATAGCAGCGCGAACCGTGGACGGATACCATTGCCGACCGCCGCGACTGGTGGGCAGCCCCTCGGCATTCAGCTTGTCGGCGATGGCTCGGAACGTCTCTCCGGATCGCCGCTCGGCGAGCAGCCGAGCTCCCAACTGATCCGACAAACTACGCCGCCTTCCCAGGCGACCGCCCTTCTGCCGTCGAGCGGCGAGTGCCTCTTTCGTGCGCTTCCCAATCAGGTCGCGCTCGAACTCGGCGAAGCTTGCGAGGATATTGGCCATCAGCTTGCCGGCCGGTTCGGTCATGTCGAGCTGCAAGTCGATCACGACGAGCGACCATCCCCGCTTCGCCGAGCGTGCGACGAGCCCGCTGAAGTCATGGACACTGCGGGCCAGTCGGTCCAGCTTGGCCACAACCAGAGCTTGGGCGTCACCGCTCTCGATTCGCTCGATCGCTGCAGCCAACTCTGGCCGGCCGGAGAGCGACTTGCCGGAGGCGTGATCCTCCGCCCACGCAAGAATCTGCCACCCCCGCTTCGCACAGTGCCCCTCGATCGCAGATCTCTGCGCATCCAGGCCGGCACCGGAATCCGCCTGGTCGGCGGTCGACACCCGCAAGTACGCAACGACTTTCGTGCCGGTGGTCACTGCCCAACCATACACTAAACGGTCGTTTAGTGTATGGCTGCAGGACCGTTTGCAGTCGTGTTACGGTCGCCACACGCGGTTGGCCACCTTCCCGACATTCGAGTATCCCTCGCTTTCGACGAGCTGCACCAGCATGATCTGGTGCTCGACGTGCCCGACCAACAAGGTCTCACGGGAGAAGATCGCGAGGAACAACGCCGGGCAGCAAGTTATGCTTAGTGCCCTCTGGCTGAGATTCGAGCGTTGTAGAGATCCAGAAACAGTCGCTGCCCTTCCGGGCTGACCTCATGCTCCGCCATCCGGCGCAAGTACGCACCCGGTAACTCGGCCGCAAACTCCGCGGCAGTGCGAGAGCTATGAAGTGCCGTTTCTCCGAGCAGTTCCGCGACACTCTCATAAATCATGGCGAGGACACCGCTCCGGTCAGCGGCGCGTCGTACCGACTCGCGGTCGAGCGCCTGCTGGTTAGTCGCCAAGGCCACGAGCAGGGCCTTGTCGAAGGCTCCGGCGTTTGCATGGCCCACAAGCCGCTCGGCGGCCGATTCGGTCACCGGTTTCTGTTTGACCTCAACGCCGAGTTGTATGGAGCCGTCCACGCGGACGGCGACATCCAGTCCCGTTGGATCGTTGATCGGCGCGAGCCGCACATCGCGGTTTGCCAGATCTAGTGCGGCCGCGACCAAGGACTGGCCCCTCCGGCCGTTCTCTGGGTCGGCTCTGATGAACCCCTCGATCAACGCGGCTAGCTCGCCAAGCGGGAGGTTTCCCCGTCCACTAGTCGACACAGAGGGCAAGCTGCGCGTGTGCTGGATACGAAGCCGAATGAACGCAGCAAGCCCGCGCTTCGCCTCGTCGGCTGAGGCGTGGTTGAGATCAGAGAGGTAGCGGACGAGATCTCGATGGAACGGCGCAACGTCGTGGCGCACGTTTCGGATCTCGTCGACTCGCTCCACCCAAAACCAGGGTTGGTTGTTCAGCGGCTCGGGACCAGTCACACCAAGGTGGTATCCGAAGTGGGAGGCTTGGCCGGCGAGGATCTTCACTACGCCGCGCATCGAGTAGGCGCGGCTAGACGCCTTCTGCTTGACTGTCAGCACGTCGACCCGTTCGTCAGCCGCCCTTGCGAGGAGCGCCGTGCCCCAGGCAGCGACGTACGTCTGAGCCGGGCTGTCACCCATTCTTGCGGCGCGCCGCAACCATTTCGCTGGGAGCTCGGATGCTGACTCCGCAACCGCGACCGCTTCCTCCAGAACGGCTTCGAGCTGCTGACGAGGGATGGTGATCCCCATGTCGAGCTAAGCGGTCTGGGCGAGGGGCAGATCGACGCGCCCTTCGATCTCATCTAGGGCGTTGTGCACAGCCAGGGCCACCACCCGTGCGAGCATCGGCGGTACGGCGTTGCCAAGCTGCAACTGCTGCTCTCGTCGCGTTCCGATGACCCGGAAGTCGTCGGGGAATGTCATCAGACGCTTCAGTTCGGCTGCTCGCAGCCGCCTGTTGTCCCAGTGGAACGGTCCAACCCACGGGCCGGGTTGACCCTGAATCGTGGGTGAAGGCCGCTCCGGATGCAGCTTGAGAAGGAAGTTCCAGTACCGGGATCGCCAAGTGAAGCGAGGAGATGGGTGTCCTCGTTTCTCCGTCCACCATAGGTAGTTCTCACCGGGCGGAACGCCCCGTAGCTCCTCGGCGAACGTGCCGGTTACAGCCTCCTCGGGCTCCGGGGCATCGGGCAGCCCGGCGAGTGCCTCTCCCGAAGAGACGTGGAGAGGCAAAGCGTCATTCCAACCCTTTCGGGTCTCATGGGGCCCCGCATGAGTTTGTTCTGGCCACTGGAACGACCATGCGTCAGGGTCCCCGGCGATCCGCAGTACGTCTCGGTGGACGCCGACGCAGAAGAGGCGTTGACGTATCTGCGGAACCCCATAGTCTGCAGCCAAGAGGACCCGGTACTGGCATACGTACCCAGCGCTTCGAACGGCGTCCAAGAATCGTTTGAACACGGATCGGTTCTGATTGCGGTAGGCGAGGCCGTAGACGTTCTCCATGATGAACGCCCTCGGCAGCACCCCGTTGACATGGCGGACGAACTCGTCGACGAGCGATGCGTTCGGATCAGCGCCGGCACGCTTCGACTCCAGCCAGTAGCCAGACTTGCTGAACGGGGTGCAGGGGGGGCCGCCGTGAACCAGCGCAATTTCGCCGGGCGCCGCGCCGGCCGCGGCAAGCAGATCGCCTGGCGAGAGTTTCGTGATGTCGCTCAACATCGCGTCGACTGTGAGCGCCGGCAGGAACTGCTCCCTGTTCAGCAGGAGAGTCTCTCGCGCACAGTGGTTCCACTCGACTGCCGCTACGGTCGCAAAGCCAGCTGCCTCACAGCCGAGGTCAAGTCCGCCGGCTCCCGTGAACAGAGAGATGGTCCGCCGTGTGTCCGTGCGCATCGTTCCCCAGTCTAGGAGGTCGTTCGGATGGTCGTCGCCCTATGGGATCCGCCAGACCGAGGTGTAGGCGTGCTCTGCCAGATTGGAAGTGCGGTCAGCGATTTCGGCTTCTCCCCACTCGTCGGCGGCAAGGATGGCGGGATCGACGTAGACCCCGTTCGCCTGTCTGAGAATCTCCTGCTTGGCCGGGAATGGCTTGGAATTGAGCCTCACATTCACTGATTCCGGAACGAGGATCAAGTTGCCGACCTGCGCCACTGCACTCGGGTCAACTGACGCGCTTTGTGAGGCCAGGTGCTCGATCGTCCAACCTCGTGGGCCAGGCGCGTGTGTCTCGTCACCGTAGAGCCGGCGGAGGATGTACTCCACGAGGTCCCTCTGGCGCGGCCGTGTCGCCGAGAACGCGATGGTTTGGAAGCCGGCCTGGAACACATCCCTGTCGGGAACACGTGACCGGAGATCGGCGGCGAGTTCCTGAGCTGCTTCCGACTGCGCTGAGCGGTCGCGAGCAGCGAAAAGGCCGCGTGCGTGCCTGGCGTAGAGAGCGGATACGCCACCCGAGGATGACCGTGCCGCGACCGCAGTTGTGAGGAAGTGGAAATTTTCGACCGCGGTCGCGGCGACTTTCACGGCAGGCATCCGCATCGAACCTTCTCGACGTGCTCGCAGAAGTGCGAGCAGGAAAGGGAACGGCTGCGTGACTCGGAACAGGGCCAGCGCTTCAAGGGCGCCTGCAAGGGGCGCTTCAGAGCTGTGCCAGCTTCCGGCGGCCGGATTCGCCAAAACTGCGTAGAGGTCCGCGTCCTTTCCAAGGCGCTCAAGCTCAGCTTCGGCTTCCCGAGCAGACGTGAGCTGAGTCCTGAATCGCTCAAAGAGCCGCTTCTTGGCGACGTATGGCTCCCTCGAGAGCCAGGAGTGGAGGAAAAAGTCGTCGGCGTCAATGTCGCCCGCATAGGCGCCGACCTTCTCCATGAGCTCTTTCCACCGATCCAGGGGCCGGTCCGCCTGGCCGGAACCCGCTGGCAGTAAACGCAGCAACTGGTTCTTGATCAGGTCGTGAGTCTCCAGGTCCTTGCCACGCGAGTTCAGCGTCTCGAAGATGCGATAGGCATCGTCAACCGTGTCGACGACGACCCGCACGAGCTGGAGGTTCAACACGGTGTCCCGGATGGACTCGAGGCGATCGAGCTGCCTTTGCTGCTCCTCCTTCACACCGCTCGCCCCTGCGGAGGCGTCACGGAGGTCGAGCGCCACAAGCTCCCGGAGTTTGTCACGTGCCGCCGCGATCAGATACTCATCCTCTCGTCGAGGAATCTCGCCGCTATTCGGAGGGAACCGCTGGATGCCTTCTTGGAGGAACGGGTATGCGTCCTCGGTCTGCAGGGTCAGCTGCTGTCGGTTCCTGCGGTCGGGTCGGCTGATGTACTGCTGAACGCCGCTCGCGAGGTCATCGCGATGCCCGAGGCCGTCGAAGGCGTCACGAATCACCGATAGGAGGACGGTGATCGTCGTGAGCCGCTGCTGCCCATCGATCACTCCGAAAAGTGCCGATCCTTCCTCGTATACGACCATCGCGCCGATGAAATAGTCGCCTCCAGGGTCTGCCGCGCCTGACTCTCCAACGATGTCGTTCCAAAAGTCCTCGACATTCGCCAGGTCCCAGGAGTAGTCCCGCTGAAATCGCGGGATCACGTACCGTCCCGCCGTGAGGATCTCCTCGATCCGGGCGTCGCTCGCTTCTACCCGCACCCGGCGATCCTAGCGTCGCGGGCCACTGAGTTCTTCTCGTCGAGTGCCTCCTCGACCCGATCGGCCGCGGTCTCTACTTCATCGTGCTCCCAAAAACGCAGCACGCGCCAGCCAGAACCGGCCAGCGCTGCCTCGATCGCTCTGTCCCGCCGCGAGTTCTGCTCGAGTTTCGCCGACCAATAGGCGGAGTTGGTTCGAGGCCGAACGCCGTGGATCGGGCAACCGTGCCAAAAGCATCCGTCGACGAATACAGCTAGCCGTGCGCCCCGAAACACGATGTCGACAGAGCGCCTACCAGCTTCCGCGAGTCGAACGTTCTTCCTGAACCGTCGCCCTCGCCGGTGGAGCGCGGATCGAAGGAGGCGTTCCGGCGTGGAATCCACCCCGCTGTTGGCAACCATCACGGCACGGACCGCCGAACTGGAGGCCCGCGGAGGCTCAGGGATGCGCATTCTCCGGCCGTTCATTGTCGGGTTTGCCCGCGTGGAGCGTACTTCGCCATAGCCTCGAATCCCTACTCCCACGCGGAGGGCCCTGGCCACACATCGACCGCGACAGAGGCGAGCTGGCGCCCGCGATCGTCGATCGTCTCCTCGTCCCAACGCTCCGGCCAACCGTCCACTAGGCGGCGATTCAGCAGCAAGACGCTGTGCTTGTTGAGCGTCTCTCGCTTCGGTGTACGGCCCTCCGGCATCGAAACCCAGGCGGCATTCGACAGCGTCGAGTTGAGGCGCTTCGTGACGAGGGTCAGGTTGCCCAGCACGTGTACGTGCCGATGTCGGCATTCCTCGGCAGCCTCCCCTCGGACCGGCCAATGGAGCGACCACGTCTGCGGCAGCACATGCTCGATATGCAGGGTGGGCGGAAGGTCGATCTCCTCCGACAGGTCCGTGCGCATCCCAAGCTCGATCCCAGCGAGGAGCAGCTTGGTTCGGGTCACGTTGAGCTGCCTCTGGTACATCGGCACGGATACGCAGGCGTCGATGACCGCGGCATCGTTTGGCCACATCGCCGATTCTCCAGTCTGAGCGCGCAGCCATTCGAGCGTCAGGTCGTCGGCTCTGGAGAGATCCTGTCCGACTACCGCGATCAACTGAGAGAACGTGTCGCCGTAGTTGCGAGTGTTCAGCTTGAGAATCATCCGTCGGACGAGCCAACTCTCAAGCATCCTGAGAAGCCGGCGCCTTCGGCGGGGGTCGAGTTCCTCGGGGTTGCTACGAAACAGCAGGAGGAGCAGCGGGTGCGCGGTCAGCACCCCCATCTCGCCAAGTCGCTGGAAGAAGAGCCGTTCATAGCTGCGCTCAGGTTGTTCACCGAATCCCTTCCAGACGCCGGCGTCGCGACAGAAGGAGTCGACGAAGGAGCGGACGTCGCCGTCAGCCTCTGCTTGAAACCGGGAGTCGAATCGGCGGAACATCTCGGCGGGCGGAATCTCGCTCCCCTCACGCATGGTCAACCAGTGCAGAAGGAACTGTTCTGAGCGAGGCCTCTGCCGGTGCCCTCGCCCGATGAGCTCCCGCCAGTACCGAACTTCGAGCTTCGACCAGACGTCACTGTGCAGGGCGTCAAGAGACAAGCCCTCCTCCTGCGCCCTTCGGAACACGAGGTTCTTCACAAGGTCGAATGCCAATAGCGGCGTGCCACGTGCGTTCAGCGTCTCAAAGATGACCTGCGCCTCGTCGCCGTCCCCCAGGTCGATCACGACTAAGCTGACTCCGCTCCATAGGACCTCTGCAACGGTTTCCAGCCGACGCTCCGCTTCCTGAGCTCCTTCGTGTAGAGCCCAGTCCCTGACCTCGGTGTCGAAGAACTCGAACGCCTCGTCGATCGTGTTGTTCGGATCGTCGGTTCTGTTCGCCACCGGCCCATCGGGGTGCATGACCGCGACGAATGCGGCGCGGTCGATGTACGTGGGCCAGACCTTGAACCGGCTGTCCGCGTCCCCCCCGTCAGCAACTCCCGGTTGTACACGAGTTCCTCGGCGAGCTGCCGCGCCCGCTCGGAGCCAACTTCGGCTGCGACGTCGCGAATCGCCTTGAGGAGAAGCTGAAGAGTTGTCAGGCGCTGCTGGCCGTCGATGACCTGGCGCGTCTCAAGCGTGGCCGAGGCCGTAAGCGACTGCTGGAGGACAATCGCGCCCATGAAGTGCGGCGTGTGGTCCGTCGAGCCGTCGAGTCGCCGTTCCGCCAGCCGAAAAACGTCCTCAAGCAGTGGTTCCCAGTGCGTCTCGCGGCGCCAAACATACGGCCGCTGGTAGAGCGGAACCTCGTGCCTCACCGGGCGAACGAAGATGTTCTGCAGCGTGTGCGCCTTAGCGTCCACCGTGCCCCCTCTAGAAGTCTCAGACCTAGCCGTGTAAATCTACGCTACCTACCGGGTAGCCCCGCCGGCTATTCGGTCGGAATGCCCGAGTCGTAGAGGTGGCGGGCGATGAACCCGATCCAAACGAGATCGTGAGCGTCGTCAGTGCCTTCGGCCATCCTTTGAGCGGCTCCGACACACAGCGCCCAGCGTTCTCGCTCGGATGGGGTCGTGACGAACTGCGGGGCTGGTGTCGCGAGAGGTTCCCGGTCGACTTCGTCGCCGCTGTCCATGGGAGCCCCGCACCGGGGACAGAATCGTGCTGGTCCCTCGATGTCCGCACCGCAGTGGCCGCACCGTTGGCGGATGGCATGTGAATCTTGCTGACCTGAGACGGAGCCGGCGCCCAAACGGTCATCGGAGTGAACCACGCGGCGCCGTCGGATCGCCCGTGCGATCCAAAGGGGAAGCGCCACACTGACTCCCACGACGAAGAATGGGCCGAGGATCGGGCCGACCACTGTCCGATCACCAGCTGAGAGGGCGCTGAGTGCGTCGTGTAGCCCAAGCGCGAACCAGAACACGGCCCACCCTGCGATAAGCGTTCGCCAGGCCCAGTGCATCGGCAGGATGTTCGGAATGCGCTCTCTTGCCGCGGCGCGCCGCCTCGATCGTTCAGCCTCCTCCAAACCACGGCGTCGTTCGACGGCGCCGCGTTTCGCGATGACCGCAGGATCCATCGAAAGCACAGCGGCGGCTTCGCGCCGCTGCCTGACGGATCGAACAGCCGCCACACCGCCCAGCCCCACGAGTCGCAGAATCTGCAAGGCAAGCCAAACTGCCGTGACGGTGACCGCGGCGAAGAGCCAGGCGATCGCCACGAACGGCAGCATCCAGATGGGCATCGAAATGCCGCCGCCCCTCCCGATCCTCTGGTAATACCGCACGCTGGCCCCTCCTGCCGCGTCGTCCAGACGAATGCTAGTCCATGACTGTAGAGTCCATGACATCATGACCTTAGGTTGTCGCAATGCCGCCTCGCCAGCCTCGGGACGACCGGTCCGCAACGCGACTGCGCCAGTTCGGCGCTCGAGTGCGGGAGCTGCGAACCCAGCGTGGCCGATCGCAGGAGCAGTTCGCGCACGATTGCGGCTTTCACCGCACCTACGTCGGCTCCATTGAACGCGGCGAGGTCAATCCGAGCGTCCTGAACGCTTACCGACTCGCAGACGCGCTCGAGGTTTCAGTGGCCGACCTGTTCGCCTAGCAGGGGAGACCCGTTAGGCGTTACGCAAGCGTCCTGCCAGCGAAAGCACGAAGGCCCGCACTCGCCTCGGGCGGGGCTGCTCAGAAGCCGATCGCGCCCCGAAGCAGGGTCGAGGAGACGCCGGTGGCTACGGCGCGCAGCACGTCGGGGGCCAGGCCGCGCACATAGGCGGCGGCGGAGCGGGCGGCGCTTGCCTCCTCGTCGGTGGGAGCCTCGTCGGCCAGTCGCTCGAGGAAGGCGGCCAGCGTCAGCGGAGACACCATCCGCTCGAACAGCGGCCACTCGCCGAGCAGTTGCATGCCAGCTCCTGTTACGGAGAACAGGGCTACGGTCGCGTGTGCACCGCTGCTGCGGCTCTCGTTGAAGTCGAGGTAGCCAGCGTCGCGTAGGGCAAGCAGCCCGGCGTAGACCTCGTCCTCGGGCATGTCGATGCCAAGCGCCGCGGCCGCCATTCCGTGGCCGACCTGAAAGTAGCCGCCCTGCACCTGCTCGTTCGCCGGGTCGGCGACCGCCCGCAGAAGCGGCAGATCGCGGGTGTCCCACAGCGTCATGCGCCGTCCGCCAGGTCGCCGCCGGCCGCACCAGCCGTCTGCATCAGCGTGTCGCGCACCACGCCATCCATCGTGCGGCCAACGAGACCAGCCGCCCGACGTAGCGCCGTTTGCTGCTCGTCAGGAGCCTGCTCGGCCACCGCCCGCAGCAGGTGATGCACGCCGCTTGCCGTCGCGATCCGCTCCATGTCCGGCCACTCGCCCAGAAGCACCAGCCCCGCCGGAGTGACCCGCAGATTGCTCAAGCTGTCCCGGCGGGCCGGGCCCATAGTTCCGCCCCGGTCGCTGGCGGTGACCAGCCCGGCCCCCAGCAGGCGGGTGAAGCTCGCCTCCGCGTCCGCACCAGTCACCCCGGGCACGTCTTCGTCGAACTCTGCGTCGGCCACCGTGTACCGAATGGCGTCGCCAGCCAGTGTCGAGGGCAGCGCGGCGACCCACCGCAGGATCGGCTCATCCACCCTCGACCACAGGTCCTGTCCAGGTGCGTTCGCCGACATCCCCCTAGCGTAGCGGTATCGGTGGCTGTTGCCATTGACAGCTGTCACGAATGTGAGTTGTTACGTAACACCTCGCTTGCGGTCCGGCAGACAACCGCGGAGGAGCTCGCCGCCGCCCGCGCACGAAGGGATGCCGATGTCGCAGTGCGCGGGACGCAGCAGGCGCCGGTCGGTAACCCCATGATCCGCCGCCGCTGGCAGACCGAGGACGAGTAGAGCGCTCAGATCTCCGCCTCGAGTTCATCGAGCAGCCGCCGTACCAGTTGGGGCAGGGACTGGTAGTTGTAGTCGGCACCGCTGATCTGGGAGTTGGACGCTGCTCCGTTGCGCAATCTGTCCTTCATCTGATCGGTCCAGAGCTCGGGCGGGATCTCCCGAACCCGCTCCCAGTTCGCCCGTGCCTGGTTGAAGCTGTTCGACCCAGCGAATCGCTCAACTCTGCCCGCCGCCATGTGCGGCCGCGTCGGCGGGTGCCTCCACAGCATGTCGGCAATGAGCCGGGCGAGCTCGACCGGATCGCGGTCGGCCGGGCAGGCCAGGGCCTGGTACTTGCCCATCAGCCCGTACGGGTTGACGTCCACGCGGACCGGAATCACCAGCCGCCGCCGCGCCATCGCATAGCCGACCTCCTGGTCGGTCCACTCGCTGTGGTGGAAGTCGAGCGTCAGGTACGCCACCAACACGTCGCAGGTCATCAGCGCCGTGTCGATCACGTCCCGCCACTCGGCGCTGGGAGCGATGTCGTTGTGGGCCACGAAGCCGTCGATCCCCCATGACTCCAGTGCTTGCTGGAGCGTCGCGACGGCGGCCCGGTGAGCGTGCACGTGGCTGATGAACAGTCGTAGGTGATTCTCTTGCCATGGGCCCTCGCCAACGTCGCGGTGGGCGACCTCGAGCGGGTCGGGAAACAGGTAGTCGTGCACCGCCACCAGCTGGTCGTCGCGACCCTGCTGGAGCATCGCAACCACGTATGGTCGGTAGTCGCCGTCCCACTCATCGGTGGTGGGCAGGCCGAACTCGTTGAGGATCAGATCGGCGTCCGTCCATGGCCGACTGACCAGCTCCTGGGCGACTCGCTGGATCAAGTCGACGCGCTCTCCGGGCGGCATGGGCGACATGGATCGCAGAATAGTTGACGGAGCGGTTGACAGTCGTCACGTTCGTACGACTGGGAAATGATGGAAATGCCGCACCCCGAGCCGCACATCACTGCATCCGTTACTACGGTAAGTGCCATGGATCAGTGACACTTGTCATTACCAATCAGCGTATCTATTGATCGGTAGTGCTAGTCCACTAAAGTTAGGTATACAAACCCCACCACACCGGCGACAGCCGGAGAAGGAGACCGCAATGTCTGACAGCACGATCGTGACCGAAGTGAAGCCGCTCTTCTCGGAGCGGCGTGACGAGGCCGGCCAGCTGGTCGGTTACTCGATCCACCTCGACGGCCAGGTCATCGGCAAGGTGACCAAGCTGGCCCGCACGGGCGAGCTCAAAAAGGGCCAGCTGCGCCACTACTGGCAGTGCCAGGTGGGCCGCACGCGAAAGGTGGCCAACACCCGCGCCGATGCCGTGATGGCGGCCATCCCGGGCTCGGTGGTCGCCCGCTGATGCTCGCTCCGCCCGACGTGTAAGACTGCCGTCATGAGCACAGTCGCCAAGCCGCACCGCACGCACAAGGTCACCGCCCCGCTCACGCCCGCCGAGGCCCAGATGCTGGACGTGATCTGCCTGCGGCCGGGCTGCAACCGGGCTGAGGCAGTGCGCCGCTGCCTGCGGCTGATGCTGATGTCGATGCGGAGCTAGCCGATCCGGCAGCCCTGCGGCGGGGCACATGACGGGGTCATCACAGCCGGTTTCGACGCACTTGCGGCAGGGTCGGAGGATGCGGGAGGGGGCGGGATCGGGCGGCAAAGGGCTGCCTCCCGGCCGCAAGCGGACGACCGAGGGCGGCCCCTACCTGCACCCTTCGGAGGCCCTCGGAAAGCTCACAGAGGCTTACAGATCGCCACCTCGTATTACGCGTACCAGCGGTCGATTCTGCACAGTGGTCTGGCGCCGGTATCCATTTCGAGGTCGCTGCCGAAGTACTCGTTGTTTTTACACGGTGTGTTACACGGCGGAGCTGCTGGCACCGACCTGGGCGGAGTTCTCAGTCGAGGACGAGGAGGACGCCCGGCTGATGTACACCGGCCGGCTGGACGACGTTGGCCCGCGGACGGTCTCCGAGGTGCTCGAACAGGCCAGGGGCTCAGAACCGGGGGTCGTGCTGCTCTGCCACGAGCGGAATCCGGCTCACTGCCACAGATCCTGGCTGGCTGCCTGGTGGCAGGCCCAGACAGGCCACCAGGTCACCGAGCTCCCCCACCTGGCCCGGTCTGCACCTCCCGGACAGCTGTCGTTGAAGCTTTGATGTCACCTCTCAGGAAACCTGCCACCATATAGCGGACGCGTCACGGATTTCCGGCTAACCGACACTCTACGACGACTAATGTCAGCCTACGGAACACCGTGTCCGAGGCTCCGTACACGCGGCGAAACGGCTGGTGTGGGGTCGTCGCGGCGGTCGATGGTCGGAGATGACGGCGACGTACAAACGACACTCACTACGTGTCTAAATCCTGCCCCCCGGCCGCTGGCTCCGCTTTCGACTCCTCCGCCGCGTTCTCGGTTACGGCAGGCTTGAGTCGTAACCTTCTGCAATGCCACCGTGCCAGGAGCAGGTGCCCGAGCCGGTGGAGTCGGAGACCCACCCGTCGGCGCAGCGGGTACCGACCGGCGCGTACTGATTACCGGGCTGCGCGGGTTTGATATCGCCCGCTGTGAAGTGGATCAGCAGGGCGACGCCCACGATCACACTGACGATGCCGGCCCCGACGAACCTCCCGTACCAGACAACGTCGCGGTCGATCTGCCGCTTACGCTCTGCCCACTCCGCGGCAGCGACTTCCACCGACGACCGCTTCGCCGCGATCCGGCACTCCTTCGAGCAGAAGCGGTGTGTCACCGATCGCCGCACAAATGCGCCGGAGCAGTGCTCGCAGGCGCCGGTCATCGGGGAATGTCCATCCTTCATGGTATCCGCACCGGCAACTAGCGCTTGCCCGGCTTGCGGCTACTCGCTCGGCTCTTCGTCCGCAACGTCGGCGTCTGAGGGCGCGGTCTGCGCCGACGCCGCGGGATCACCGGCGGGAGCCTGCGCCGGGGAGGGCATTCGCTCCACCAACTCGTCCATGCCGATTAAAAGGTCCTCGAGCCCCTCTCGCGCCCTGCGCGTGAGATCCATTAGCCCGGACATCGTGCCGATGCTTGCCGTCCCGCCCACCTTCAGCGTGGTGAGCATCCCGTAGGCGAGGCTCAGTTGTCGCCACTGATCGTACGTCAGGGTGGAGTCCGCCAGGTCGTTTCGAAGCTCCTCCCACGCACTGACAGTAAGCATCGCCGGAGCACTTCGGACGTCTGCCCGAACCGCTGAGTCGAAGAGCGCTTCGGCCAGGTACAGCTCAGTGACCATCAGCCGTGCGGCCCGTACGACACGGCGCCGCTCTCGCTCCGCATCCGCTGCCTGCTGAAGCTCGGCACGTCGGCTCTCGAGCAGCCACGTTGACCACGTGGTGATCACGCCGCCGGTCACGACGCCCAACAGAGGTCCCGCAACGGCGGCGACGGCAACCCAGTCAGTAGCCATGGCCAAGTCGTGTTGTCACGGCTGTGCGAGCTCCTCGCGTGTCCGTCCGCTGCACTGCCACTCCCACCAGCCCGGCGTCGGATCGCGACCGATGTCGTCGTCGTAGCCTTCGTGCCAGGCCCGGAACCAGACCGTGCGATCGCGGCATTCGTCGCAATGGCGCTCGTCTGTCTGGGCGCCGGGCGGTGGGTCGGTGCCGAGGTGGCGGAACCTGGTCACACCGCCAGTGTGCCAGCGGCCGCGGACGTGACAGTTGTCAGTGCTGAGCGAGCACGGGGTTGATCGTCCTGATACTGCGAAAGGCGCTGGCGTACTGCTCGATCCGCCGTGGATCGTTCTGCGGTACCCGAACTGAGCTGCGCTTCCTTGAACTCGCCGACGTGCCGCCACTCGACGCAGTTCCCCGCCCCTCCCTGGACGGCCGCAACATAGGTGTAGTGGCCCTTGTGGACGATCGGCATCGAGCGAACTCGCGGCGTGGTGCGAACTCGCGTAACGTGGCTCCCGGCAATCTTCTGGACGTCGTCGCCCCGCGGGGAGGTTTCACACACGTGCCTCGTCGGGCAACCTACCCTTGATGGGCGACCTGCATTAGGGGCCGTAGGAGGGGGAGGGGTGTCGGGGAAGGCGTGTCCGCGTTGCGGTGAAATCGTCTGGGAACTGGCCACCCGGTGCCCGCATTGTTCGTACAGATTCCACGCCGCGGGCGCGATGGTGGTAGAGCCAACTGCCCCCGCCGCGGCAGGCTCGACTGCGCCCGGCTCACACGACCCACGACCCAGAAAGACGTGCCCGATTTGCGGCGAGATCACCTCGGAACGAGCCGTGCAGTGTCCCCACTGTTCCTACAGGTTTTCCGGCTCGTCAGCCACATGGCATGCTGCACGCCGGTTGGGCGTCGCCGTGGTCGTCTGCGCCGCCATCCTTGCGATCGGAATGATGCTAGTGACGCAACGCAGCAACCGGACGAACATCCCAGCCGGTTGGTCACCGTCAGAGTTCCGCCAAGCCGTTGACAGTTGGAGGAGCACCAAAAACTTGAGCGACTCGGACGCCGAACTGGTGGCAGCCTGCGTTGCCAAACGGATCAGCTTTGCCCAGTATAGCGCCGTCCCGACCGACCCCATCGAGATCGACACGGCCCAAGCCTGCCTCAAGAGCGTGAAGGGCGCCCACCCACTGTTTTTGTATGACGAGCGATGCGCTCGGGCGTTCGAATCCTACATTGCACAAACACTCGCGCTACCGTTGCCACGGGACACACCGCTCGCAGTTCTGGCCGCCGGCCCCGGATGCAACGTCCAGACGGTTCCGCAGGACGGCCCTCGGGGATCATTCTATGGTTTTGAGGAGAGTGGTCAGTGGGTCTGGAGCGGGGGAGCCTCTCCGACAGCGTCAGCTTTGCCGAACGCGGTCCTCCTCGCAGACGGCTCGGTCGTAGAACGGTAAGCGCACACCGCCACTGAACGCCACAGCCCATTCCACGTGCGAGAGCGGTGCGCCGACCGAGCGAGGGTGGAGCTGCTCAGAGGACGAGCTCGCCGCCTCTGAGCAGCTCCGATGTCGCGTCATCGGGGCGGGGTTCCCTTCAACAACCCGTACGCTGAGAGGAAGCAGAGGACGATGACGAGCGTCGACCCGGGAAATGCTTCCGCGAGGATCATGATGTGGTCTCCTCGCCGGTCTCCCGCTCGACTCGGCCGTCAACATGCCAAGCGAACAGTTGCGCCTCGTCGAAGCTTGTGAACCTCCGTGGCCGGGACGCTTTGTCCCATTTGACGACATACATGAACGACGGTTGTGGAGGGGCGTTCAGTGTCCTTTCCAAGCCGGATGTAGACCGCTTCGCCGCTTCGACCTCGAACGGGTGCCGCCACCAGCACGGTTCTCTATCTGGACCCAGCCATGCCGATCCGGCTGCTACGTGCCTCCAAGCGGCGGACGACACCCTCAAGCCAGGTTCCCGGACAAACCGCTAAAACCGGGCGCCCCCCTGCGACTCCGCGACGCGCCACGCTTCGCCGCCACCGAGCCACGCCTATGCGACAGGCTTCCCGTCCGTCCGATCTAGGAGCAACTCGGCGACGTGAACCTGAAAAAGCCGCAGGTGTTGAACGTCCTGCTGGCTCCAGGTGGAGTCAGGTTGCCACTCCAGCACACGGAAATAGGTCGCCAGGATCACGTCGGCCCGCTGGAGCAGGCGATCGGCCAGCATATCGGCGAGCCAACTTCGCTCCCGGCGCCGGCCGTTCGTCACCTCGGCCCCCTTGCGGCCTGCCTCCCGGGCACGTGGATCACCCTTCTGGTAGCGCACCAAATGCCGGGTCGCAGCACTGATCTTGCGGCGCCGCCCTCCGCATTTCTCGCACGGCCGGCCGACGCCGCCGTTGAACGTCGCCCTGCCCGCTCCGTCTACCGGACGGCGGCACATCGAACAACGTCGGGACGCGACCTGACCCTGTCGCGATGAAGCAATGGACACGGGAGGGATTGTCGCTTCTCGGTCGGCTGCGGCCGGAGGGTCGGCCCGCAACGTCCACCCGGCGGGGCCACCCCGGGTCGACCTTGAATCGGCGAATGATCACCGGCTGCAGTGCGCCAACAAGCCACTTACGTCGTTTCCCGCGACCCCCCACTGAGGCGAAATGGTCGTGCCCACAGCGTGCCCAAGAGATAGGAGAAAGCGGCTACTGCGGAGTACAGACGAGGCCGGCGAGCGGCGCGTCAGGTGGCTTGGTTAGGCGAAATCCTCTCTCAGCCGCCCGAGGCCGTTGATCCCGGAATGACGAGCCCCGCATCATCGATTTCCTGGTGGAGAACCTGGAAGCCGACGATTACACCGTCCTCACCGCAACGAGCGGGGAGGAGGCGCTCGACGTCCTCTCCAAGACGCACCCCGACCTGCTGCTGCTCGACGTCGTCATGCCGGGGCTGAGCGGCTACGACCTCTGCCGGCGTGTCCGCTCGGGCGACGCGGTCAACGATCCCTGGGATCCGGATGTCCCGATCATCATGGTGAGCGCCAAGGCGGAGCACACCGACCGCGTACGCGGCCTCGATCGGGGCGCCGACGACTATGTCACGAAGCCATTCCACTATCCGGAGTTGCTCGCCCGGATCAGCAGCCTGCTTTGGCGCGTGTCACGCGCGGACACCCGCACACAGATCCGGATCGACGAGATGGTGGTCGACACGCTGGCGAAGCGGGTGACCGTCGCGGGGCAGCCGGTGGCGCTGTCGGTGAAGGAGTTCCAGCTGCTTGCGACGCTCGCGGGCAACCCGGAGAAGGTGTTCTCAAAGCGAGAGCTGCTCGAGCAGGTGTGGGACTTCAAGTCGCACGGTCGCACGCGGACGCTCGACTCTCACGCGAGCCGGCTACGGCAGAAGCTCGCCGAGCACTCCGATCGGCAGTGGGTCGTAAACATCTGGGGCCACGGTTACCGGATCACGGCGCCAGAGTGATGAGCCGCCGGTACTGGCTTCGCCTCAGCGCGACGTTTGGCTGCATTGTCGCGCTCACGGAGGCTGCGGGATTCGTGGTCACGCATCCGGCGCTTCTGCTTACCATCGGCCTCCTGTCCATGGCGGGCACAACAATCGCGAGCGTGCTGCACGCCCGCCGCGTGGTGCGGCTGGTCAAGGACGTGACGGCGTTCGCCGACCGCGTTTCCACGGGCGAGTACAGCGCGCGCGTCCACGGTGACGGGCACGACGAGCTCGCCGATCTGGCGGAGAGCGTCAATGCAATGGCCGCGCGCCTGGCGAGCGAGGGGCAGGCGCGGGCAGGGTTCATCGGCAAGGTGTCGCACGAGCTGCGGACGCCGCTGACGGTGATCAAGGGCTACGTGTACACGCTTCGCCGTGCCGAGACCGATCCGGCGATCGCCGAGCGGCTCGACGTGATCGACTCGGAGTGCGAGCGGCTGGCGTACCTCGTCGAGGACCTGCTCGAGCTCTCCCGCGCGCAGTCAGGGGAGCTGAGGGTCTCTGCGGAGACGTTTGCGCTGCGGGATTGCGTCGAGGACGTTGCCGAGCGCTTCCGGCTGGAGGCTGAGCGCCACGAGGTTGCCATCGAGCTGCGCTGGACCGGGAACGGGGCACTCGTGATGGGCGACGAGAACCGGCTTCGCCAGGTGTTCGGAAACCTGCTTACGAACGGCATTAAGTACGCCCCTCCGGGCACCGCCGTGATCATCGAGGGCGACAGCGCCGGCGATGACCTGCGTGTGTCGGTCGAGGACTCCGGGCGGGGTATTGCCGCTGACGCGTTACCCCACATCTTCGAGGAGTTCTACCAAGCGCCGGAGCGGTCGGAGCCCGGCGCCGGGCTCGGTCTCGCCGTGGCACGCGAGCTGACCGAGGCTCACGGGGGTCACCTTGAAGTGTCGACCGTCGTCGGGCGCGGCACCCGCTTTACCGTGTCGCTGCCGGCTTGGAGGGAGGTCACGTGACCGCGTTTGCCCGTGCCCGGCCGCGGCTGGTAGAGGTTGCGCCTCCGGCCTCGCCCACCGTACTCGTCGGGACCGCGTCGCCTCCGGCTGCGGGTCCCGTGCTCCGGCTCCTGTCACCGCGTGGGGCGGATGCCCGGTTGGCGGGGCTCGGTCGGCGAGCTGCGGATGAGATCGTGCTGACTCTGGAGCTTCCGGGCATCGGAGCGCGGTATCTGAGCCGGGTCGCCGAATCGGCCACAGCCTCCGGGTGGAGCGCGGCGGAGGCTGCCGGCCTGCTCGTCGAGTTGCAGGCTCGCTGCACGTACTGGCTCGCCGCACCGCGGGCAGAGCGTGCTGTGACAGCACACCTGGGCCGCCGCTCAGGGCCGTCCCGCCGGTCGGCAGTAGCGTGGTCGGTCACAGGGTGGGGCGCGTCCGAGGCGTCCAGCCGAGCGCTTCGCGACATCGTCGGTGATGTGCTCGAGCGCGACGCGATCGCCGCCGCCGCGGCCTGTGGGCACACGGTGCCGCGAGATCTGGCTAAGGCACTCTCGGCTCTTGCCGTCGCAGGAGTTGAGGTCCGGAGCATGCGGGACGGCGTCGCCCGGCAGACCGGCGGGCGCTGGGCGGTGGAGGCCCTTGGCGCGCCGAGGCTCGACGGCAATCTCGGCGTCCTGCGGGAGCAGTTCGCTTCAGCTCCACGATGCGGCTGGTGTGCGCTGCCTGTGATCGGCCGGCGGTGTCGGCGCTGTTCTCCTGGGGTGGAGCGATGACCCGGCATCGCCGCCGGGCGATCAGTTTCGGGGCTGTCGGTGTGGTGCTCGCGATCCTTGCTCTCAGCAGTCGCAGCAACGGCGAGCCGCCTGTCGATGCCGGAACGGCGGTACAGGTACTGTCGGCGCGCCGGGCGATCGACGCGGGTCAGGTGATCACCGCCGCCGATGTTGCGACGTCGTCTGTGCCGGCCGCATGGGCAAGTCCTCACCAGTTGTCGGATCCCGCCTCGGTGGTCGGGCGGCGATCGGCTGTCCCGCTCGCAGCCGGTGCACCGTTGATGGACGCCGAGATCCTCGTGGCAGCAAGCCCCCCCGGGTCGCGAGCGGTTGCCGTGCGCCTGGACGATCTGGCGGGGGTGCCGGCAGGTGGGTTATCCGGCGCGACGGCAGATCTCTATCTCGTCGAGGCGGGTCGCACGGCGGCTGTGCGGCGCGTCCTGCAAGACGTTCTTGTGATCGAGGCGGAACGGGTGGATGGCGCGTCGGTGGCCACCCTGCGCGTCCCGCCCAACGCCGTGCAGGCACTGATCAGCGCCGAGTCCGCGGGCTCACTGCGCCTGGTCGGAAAGGGACTACGGTGAGCGACGAGATCCGCTGCCTCGTCGTCACTGCCGACTCGGTGCTCGCAGCCGCGTTGGTGTCGATGCTCGACGGCGCGCACGGAGTGCGCTCGAGCGGCGTGCTGGATCCCGCGGGTGCGCTGTCTGGCATCGCGCCGGAGAGCGATGTCATCCTGGTCTGCGACGGCCCGGGGCAGCCCGCCCTTGCGATCGCGCGCCCCTTGCTCGCAAACGGATCGGTACTGCCGACCGTGCTCGCCTCACGCCACGCGGATCTCGCCGCCTACCGCGCGGCGATGGCGGCGGGTGCCCGGGGACTCGTCGAACTGCCGGCGGATCCCGGTGCGCTGGCCCGCACCGTCGCCGAGGCCGGACAGGCGGGACGTGGGTCCGGCGCTGCCGCAGAGGCGGGGAGGGTGGTGGCCGTGTGCGGAGCTCGCGGGGGTGCAGGGACGAGTTCGGTCGCCACTGCCATTGCCGCTGCTGCTGGTGCGCTGCTGGTCGACCTCGCTCCGGGCTTTGACGACGCGGCCGGCCGCCTCGGATGTGCGCCCGGACGGACGATCGCCGACCTCGCCGTGCTCGGCGGAGGGATCGGCAGCGATGCGGTCGTTCAGGTGGCCGCGCGACATCCCAGTGGCATGCGCCTCGTCTCGGCGCCACCGGACCCCGACGCGTTTGCGCTCGTACCGCCCGACCTCGGCTCGACGCTTGTACGCGCCGCCCGCGGAGCAGCCCCTCTTTCGGTGTTCGACATCGGGGTGCCGGTCGGGGAGCTGGCGGGGAGAGCGGCAGCCGCCGCTGACCGAATCCTTGTCGTAACGACGCCCGACATCCGGTCTGTGGCCTGCGTATCGTCCCTCGTGGCATGGCTCGACCGCCGCGGCGTGTCGGCGGCCGGCGTCAGCCTGGTGGTGAACCGCTGGAGGCGCTCCACGGAGCTGTCGTTGCGCGGCATCGAACGGAGCGTCGCGCTCCCGATCGCCTGTGCCGTGCGCAGCGATGACAAGCTCGAGCAGCGGGGTGCCGAAAGCGGAACGTGGTGCCCACGACCGTTGAGAGAGCTGGCCGAGCGGCTGGAGGCCGGATGATCGACACCGCACCGTTGGTCGCACGGCTGCGCCATCGCGTCCGACTTGACGTGCTCGAACGGCCGGCAACCGGTGACCCGCGTCCCGGCATCGCGGCTCGGGCTCGGGAGCTGCTCCGCAACGAGGCGCCGTTGCTTGGCCCCGCCGACGTGGAGCGAGTGGTGGACGCCGTGCTCGATGACGCTCTCGGGCTCGGCCCGCTGGAGCCGCTGATGCGCGATCCGTCGGTGACCGAGGTGATCGTGAACGGGCCGTCGCACGTGTACAGCGAGCGCGACGGCCGCCTCCAGCGCGAGTCCGTCAGGTTCGAGGATCGGGCGCATCTGCGACACGTAATCGAGCGGATCGTCGCGGGGGCCGGTCGGCGGGTTGACGAATCGAGCCCGATGGTCGATGCGCGACTCCCGGACGGAAGCCGGGTGAACGCGGTGCTCCCGCCGGTCGCTCTCGATGGGCCGCTGCTGACGATCCGGCGGTTTTTCTCCGATCCGCTGACCGTAGACCGACTGGTGGCCAGCGGCTCCCTGCGGCCAGAGCAGCAGCGGATGCTCGGGCTGTGCATCCGCCGTCGCCTGAACCTGGTCGTCAGCGGTGGAACCGGAACCGGGAAGACCACGCTTCTGAATGCCGTCGCCGCGTTCATCGACCCGGATGAGCGCATCGTCACCGTGGAGGACGCCGCGGAGCTGCGACTGCTGCAGCCCCACGTCGCTCGCCTCGAGAGCCGCCCTGCCAACGTGGAGGGCCGGGGAGTGATCGACCTGCGTGCTCTTGTCCGAAACGCGCTGCGGATGCGGCCGGACCGGATTGTCGTCGGAGAGGTTCGCGGGCCCGAGGCACTCGACATGCTGCAGGCCATGAACACCGGACACGACGGCTCGCTCACCACGGTGCATTCGAGCTCGGCCGCCGATGCGTTGCGCCGGATCGAGACGATGGTGCTGATGGCGGGTCTGGACCTGCCGCACGCAGCGGTCCGAGAGCAGGTTTCCGCCGCAGTCGACGTCGTGGCACACCTCACGCGAGCGCCCGACGGCCGGCGTGTGCTGCGGGATCTCGTGGGCCAGGATCGGCGGACGGGTGTGCTTCGCCCACTGGACGACGCGCTCGTCGCCCAGCTCGAGGAGCAGCGATGCGGGAGAGGCTGACAGCATTCCGGGCGTGGCGGTCGGAGCGGCTCCTCAGCCGGCAGCTGCACGTTGTCGCCTCGGAGCTCGCCGCGCATCTCCGTGCGGGCAGATCGCTTTCTCAGGCCGTGGCCGACGTCGCGCTCGACCTTCCGTCGCCCGCGCGCGAGGCCGTCGGACAGGCAGCCGTGGCCATCCAACTCGGCACGCCGCCGGCCGACGCTCTGGCAGCGATGGGCGGGGGAGAGGACGCAACGCTGCTGGCGACGGCGGTGTCGGTGCAGGCGCGGTCAGGAGGTGATCTGTCCGCGCTCCTGGACGACCTGTCGGCTGCGCTGCAGGAGCGGGAGTCGCAGCGTCGAGCAGCTGAGGTGGCGACCGCGCAGGCGCGGGCGACCGCCCGTATGGTGGGCGGCATGCCGGCGTTTGGGCTGGGCGCTCTGTGGCTGGTCGACCGCTCCGCGCTGCTGGCGCTGCTTTCGTCCCCGCTCGGCTGGGGTGCACTGGTGCTGTCGGGGTGTCTGACGGGGGCCGGGCTGCTGTTGATCGGCCGCCTTGCCGCCGTGGATCCATGACGACGCTGTTGCTGTTGGCCGTTGCCGGCGTCGCGTTGACGGAGGCCCACCGCGCATTGCGGCAGGAACGCCGGCTGAACGGCCCGGACGGGAGAAGCCGTGGAAGCTCGTTGGCGTCCCTCGCCGCACTTGGCCGGCTGGCCCGGCGGACCGGCATCACGCTGCCGGCGCCTCCCTTCGACCGCTCGCATCTGCTCGACAGAGCGGGAAGACCGGCCGGCATCGACGCTGCGACTATCGTCGACAGCCGTCTGGGTGCGGTGATCGTGTTCGGCCTCCCCGCTGCAGCCGCGCTGCTGATGCTCGGGCGGATGACCGGTTTCCTCGCCGCAGCGGCGTCCCTCCTCTTCGGGTGGCTCTATCCCGACCTCTGGTTGCGAGCGGCGGCGAAGCGACGATCCGACATGGTCGAGCGCAGCGCGCCGCTTGCCCTTGACCTGATCGCGGCCACCGTCGGGGCGGGCGTTGCCCTGGACGACGCGGTGGCGGCGGCGTCGAAGGCCGTGGGCGGCCCGCTGGGCGAGGAGCTCGAGCGTACGCGGCGGACGCTTGGCCTCGGCAGCCGCCGGGCGGATGAGTTGCGTAACCTGGCGGAGCGAACCGGGTCGCCGTCGCTGGCCCGGCTTGCCAGTGCGCTACGGATCAGCGAGCGACTCGGCGTGCCGCTTGCCGACAATCTGCGCCGGCAGGCAGCTCGCGCTCGCGTCGACCGTTCTCGCCGCGTCCAAGAGCAGGCCGCCAACGCAGCGCCACGGATCCTTCTCGTGGTGGTGTTCCTGCTCGTGCCCGCCGCTCTCATTCCGGTGATGACCGCTCTGGGACTGGCGGCGGCGGGCGCGGCGGGGTCGTTTCTCTAAGGGCGCCTCTAGAACTGTGGCAGGGCCACGAGCTCTTCGAGCCTCGCAGCCTCGAAGAGCTCCGTTTCGGCGTGCGATTCCAAACAGAGCCGCCGGAGGTCTCCCTGAACCACTGCGTACGCGTCTCCGCCGAGGTCGAGCCAATTGATCAGGTCTTCGACCGGAAGCTCGCCGCGTGCCCCGGTGTCGGGGTTCCGCCACCGGATGAGCTCGATCTCATCCGAGTCGAGCAAACGGATTGCGTAGATGTGAATCATTGACCTCCCTCCGCTCTCCGTATGCAGTGGCCGTGGCTGAGCGGTGACGAACCCGCTCCTTTCCTGATTGGTGCCGGTGGAGCGCGTCGTGTGACATGCGCACGCTTCTCGAACCGTCGAGATCCGGCGGCCCTTAGGATCGACGTCGGACTAGATCCTCAATCAGTCATCGATCGATCCGTTGGACGATGAGACGACGCTCCGATAGCCGAGACGCTCCGCCCGCATCCTCAGTAAACGAGCGAAAGGATCGATGTGATGCGGGCAAGACCCCTCTGCATTTGCGCTCTGGTGCTCGTCGGCGTGGTCGGCCAAGCCGCCCCCGCGGCCGCCAAGCCGCGGCCGGTGGCACCCCACTGCGTTGTCTGGATCAGCCCGGTCGGCCCAGGCGGCAGCTCCACCGTTTCGGCTCCGCACTGCTTCGCGGGCTTCCGTGCTGCCCAACACCGGGCCCGCGGGGGAGCGCCGCTCAGCTTCGCGCGGGCGACCGACGCCGACGTGATCGCCGCGAGCACGACGATCTCCGTCGACTACGACGGAGCCAACTGGACCGGCGCCACGTTGACGTGGACCGTCTCAGGCGGCACGTGCACCGCTGGGAACAGCTACTCGGCGGCATCGATGCCGAGCGGCTGGAACGATCGCGTCTCCTCCTCGAGGTCGTTCTCCGGCTGCGTGGTGAACAGGCACTTTCAGAACACGAACTTCCTTGGAAGCGGGATCACCTGCACGTGCGCGACGATGGGAGCGATGAACAACCAGACGTCGTCCGAGACCTGGTCGAACTAGATCCCGGCTTGGGTGGGTCGCCAATCCGGCGCCCACCCAAGCCGTCTCGCGCTCAACGGCTGACGGGTCACACCCCAACCACGAGCGGCACCTAGTTCTTCATGGAGCGCGACCGCGACTCGCAACGCGTCGAGGAGCTGTTCGCGCGATACGAACGTGAACTAGGACGCTTCATCGCACAGCTCGTTCACAGCCGGCAACTGGCCGATGATCTTCTGCAGGAGACGTTTCTCGCCGCCTGGAAGTCGCGCGCGGACCTCGATCAGGTACGAGATCCACGGGCGTGGCTCTACGGGATCGCGCGCAACCGGGTCCTGATGTATCTCCGTGGCTGGCGACGGGCGATCGCAGCCTACGAGCGCTACGTGGCTCGTCAGCAGGCTCCGCCGCAGGACGAGGCCGAAGGCTACGCGGTTCGCGATCTCATGGCGCGCACCCTCAGCGCTGAGGAACGGACCGTGATCGTCCTGTTCCACCTGCACGGATTCGGGGCCGACGAGATCGCTGTCATGTCCGGCAGGTCGCACCCTGCGGTACGCAAGCAGCTGGAACGCGCGCGACAGAAGCTCGCCTCGGCGCACGACTTAGCGTCGCGTGAGCCGGGTCGAGAGGATCTCGGATGAGTGACCTACACGACATTGTCGATGGCATCGTCGCCCCGCTGGCGGACATCGCACCTGCCGAGCGCGGGCACGCGCGAGACCTCCGTCGTCGACGTCTCGTCCTTGCATTCGTTGTCTCAATGGTAATCGTGGTACTGGCCGCTGCGGCAACATGGACGGTCCTGGAGCTGACGGCTGACGCGACGCGGACCCCCGTGTCGCCGCGCGGAGAACTCGCCTGTCTCGACCTGGTGGGCGGGAGTGCCGGCGATGCTGCAGCAGTCCTTCGCGACAAGGGATACCTCGTCAAATGGAGACTGGTCGAGTATCAGCCTCCGGACGGTTCGGCGTTCAGTGCGAGCGAGCCACGCAGTGTCCCCGAGACTGCGATCGTCGAAGACGTCGTCGGCGCTCAGGACGGGACAGTGATCGTGTTGGTCCACGGCGCAGATGACGCGTACGCGCCGGCCCCACGAGCCGTCCCGTGCCCGGAATGATCACAACCGTCGCCGTCATCACTCGCATCAGGATCTACCAGGAGCTGCTCTCGGCACTCATCGGCGGGCGCGCCGGATTCGCGGTGATCGCGGTGTCCACCAGCGTGCCCGAGGCAACGGGGATGCTGACCGCTCAACGCCCGGACGTCGCCGTTATCGACGCGAGCTTTCCAGGGGTTTGGAGGATCGCCCTCGCCGCACGGCAGTTGTCGGTGCGGGTGATCATCTTCGGCCTCAACGAACTCCCCCGGCCGGCAGAGGAGGCGGAGCGAATCGGTTGTGACATCGGCCTCCCCGGGTCGGCCACCAGCCGCGAGGTGATCGACGCGCTCGAGCGGGTTCGGAGCTTTGAGACCAGGCCGCTCGAACGGGCCATCGGCCACGGGCCGATCGCTGCCCTCACGCAGCGCGAGCTCGAGGTGTTGGCGCTCGTCGCGCAAGGCCGGAGCAACAAGGAGATCGCCTCCGAGCTCACCGTGTCGGTGCCAACGGTGAAAACGCACGTCCACAACGTCCTGTTCAAGCTCGGCGCGCGCCGCCGAGCCGACGCCGGCCGCCTGCTGCACCTGGCGACGAACGCAGGGCTCGAGCGCTCCTATCCGGTCGAGGGAGACGCCGAGTTGGCGAGCGACGCAGGGGCGCGGAGGCTTCGCGCGTCGATCGGCTGAGGTGTTGTCCGCCGGTGGGAACCAACTCCGCAACGCCGCAGTCTGATCTGGCATGAAGCACCTGCACGATGCTGTCGACCGCCGCGGATGGTCGGTTGTGTTTCCCGGCGGTGAGCTCGGCGTGGTGGAGGAGGTCATCGTCGACAGCCTGTGGGGCACGGCGCTTCTGGCGGTGACCGGTGGCCGGCCCGGCGGACACAGGCTGCTCGTGCCGCTCAGCTCCGTGACGTCCGACCTGCCGGCGAGACGGCTGCTGATCGATGGCTAGTCAGCCCATCGAGCCGCCGCCGATACTTGCGATGGATAAGGCCTTCTGGCTCCGGCGCTCCCTTGGTTTCAGGGTCGAGATGCCCGATGGCTCGGTCGGCGTCGTGCGCAAAGTGCTGGCGTCCGGCGAGGAGCGTGTCAGTGTGAGCATCGCTGTTGTCGTGCCCTCCGGCCTGCCGACCTTTGTGGCGGATCTCGACGATGTCCGCGCGGTCTACCCGCTGCGCCTCCGGCTCGTCCTGAATCGCTCGGCTGCCTGAGCTTCGTCACACATCGGGCACATGTCGTTGCCACGCTGTTTCGGGCCGACGCCGTAGCTTCACCCGATGCAACGCGGTCAGGCGACAGTGGAATACGTGGCGCTCGCGTTCCTGATCCTGATCGGCGCGTGCATCCTGGTCACCTACCACACACCGGTGGCGAAGCTGGCCAAGGAGCTGGCCCAGGCGCTCGATGGCCGGCCGCCGAAGCCGAAGGTCATCGGGCGGCCGCATCCCCATAAGGGTCCGTCGCGAACGGTGGAGCGGCCGTGCCTCTGCCCGCTCGATGCTCGAAAGCCGTGACGCCGGCTCGATCGAGCGTGACAAGGTGCTGCGCACACGATTCGGCGACGGCGACGAGCGCGTCGAGCAGGCCGGGGTCGTAGCGGTGGGAGGGCACAGCGATGAGGAGCGCGCCCTGCTCAAACTCGACAAATGCATCTGGGGGCATGGGTTCAGGATGTCGACGATCAGGCTCGGGGTGAAAAGCCGGCGCACGGCGATCTCGGATTCCTCGTCCGCCACGGTCAGCCGGAAGCTGTCCTCGAGCTGCGCGGACTCGAGCTGAACCATGCGGTCCGGGCCGAGCAGCGCCCCGGCGGCGTCGATCAGCCGGTCGCCGGCCGTTCGGGGAAGCAGCGAAAACCGGAGCACCCCTGACAATCCGGTGACCACCTGGAGCACCGTGAACGGGTGCGGCGTCCGGCTCTCGCTGTAGGTGCCGTCCTGGCTGTACGTGCGCCGCACGCTGATCCACGTGAAGTGCCCGACGACATACTCTAGGCCCTGCACAACGCCGAGATACGCGCGTTCGAGCTGGCGAATCTCGCCTCGCTGAAGCAGCGGAGTGGTCAGTGGCGCCTGCAGTGCGTTCGTGCTCTCGAGGCCGCGGGCATAGGCCCATGCCTGGTAGGTGGCAAGCCGGGCCGACCGGCCGGCTCCCCACCAGGTCAGCCCGACCACCGCCGTCAATGCGACGAGACCGCATACGAAGCCCCCCGTCATATCGCCGGTGTACGCCCAGGCTGCAGTCCCGGCGCCGAGCCCCGCGCCGGCCACGAGCAGCCACCAGCCGGGGCTGCCGACCTGTGCTCGGACCATCGCTCGCTGCTGCATGCGGATCTCATCCATCACGACATCTATCGGCCGTCACAGCGGCATCCGGGAGTGGGGTGCGCTCGCTTGAGTAAACTCTTGCCCGAAACGACGACGGAGGGGTAGTGGACACAGAATCAACCTCACGGTGGTGGGTGCTGCTGACGGTGGCGACGCTCGTCCTGCTGCTCACCCTCGTCATCTGGGTCTCGAAGTAGCGCCCGCATCCCGGTGAGCGCTCCTACGCTCCAGATCGAGAGCTTCAACCCCGACCGGCCCGACGACGTCGTGCTTCGCGTCGATCCGGCGGGCGGCGTCGACGTCGATCGTGCGGTCGGTCGCGCGTCGGGCGCTGCGCGCGAGTTCGCGGCACTGCCGTCGACGGTGCGCGGCGATGCACTGCGCCTTGCCGCCGACGCGCTCGAAGCGCGGGTCGAGGAGGTCGGGCAACTCATCACGCGTGAGGTCGGAAAGCCGATCGGCGAGGCCCGTGGCGAGGCCGCGCGGGGCGTGGCGATCCTCCGCTACTACGCCGGCCTCGCGCTCGACCCGGACGGTGAGTCGTTCCCGTCGGCCGACGCCAAGTCGCTGCTCTTCAGCCGGCGCGCGCCGCGCGGCGTGGTCGGTCTGATCACCCCCTGGAACTTCCCGATCGCGATCCCGGCGTGGAAGCTCGGCCCCGCGCTCGTATACGGCAACGCCGTGGTGTGGAAGCCCTCCGAGCACTCGCCGGCATGCGGGGAGGTGCTACGCGAGATCCTCGAGCCGCTGCTGCCGGAGGGCGTGCTCGAGGTCGTGCACGGGGCGGGGGAGACGGGCTCGGCGCTGGTCGCGCACGGCGACGTCGCTGCGGTGTCGTTCACCGGTTCGACGGTGGTCGGACGAGAGGTGGCCACTCGGCTGGCGGAGCGAGGCGCCGCGTCGCAGTGCGAGATGGGCGGCCAGAACGCGTCGATCGTGCTCGCCGACGCCGACATGGACAAGGCCGCGGGGATGCTCGCCTTCGCGGCGATGGGCTACGCGGGACAGAAGTGCACGGCTACCAGCCGCATCGTGTGTGAGCGCGTGGCCTACGAGCCGCTGCGCGAAGCGCTGCATGCTGCGATCAGCAGGCTCGTGGTCGAGAACCCGGCAGATCCGGCTTGCCAGGTCGGGCCGCTGATCACGCCCGGCGCCAGGGACGCCGCGGTGGAGGCGATCGAGCGGGCCCGGAGCGACGGCGGGAAGGTGCTGATCGGCGGCGTCCCGCTCGAACGCGACGGCGGCTACCTCGAGCCGACCCTGATCGAGCTCGACGATCCCACAGCCGAGCTGGCGCAGCACGAGGTCTTCGCGCCGGTGTGCGCGCTGCTTTCGGCCGCCGACGCCGACGACGCTCTGCGGATCGCACGCGGGGTGCGCCACGGGCTTTCGGCCGCGGTCTACACCCGTGACCTCGACCGTGCGCTCGACCTTGCGCGCAACCTCGATACCGGCCTGGTGCGCATAAACCAGCCGACGTCCGGCGCAGACTTCCACGTGCCCTTCGGCGGCGAGAAAGCGTCGGGCTATGGCCCCCGCGAGCAGGGACGCGCGGCGCGCGACTTCTACACATCGACGCGCACGGTCCTGATCTCGCCGGCGGGCCCCTAGGAGCAGCTTTGGCTGATCGGCCGGCACCGAAAGTTGCCGCCGACGTCGCGGCGTTCGCGTTTCTCGACGGCGCGATGAGCGTGCTCCTCGTGCGCCGGCGCTACGAGCCGTACGAGAGCTACTGGGCGCTCCCCGGCGGCGGCCTCGAACCCGACGAGACGCTGGAGCAGGCCGCGGTTCGGGAGCTGCTGGAGGAGACAGGCGTCAGCGACGTCTACATGGAGCAGCTGGCCACGTTCTCGGAGCTCGACCGCGACCCCCGCGGGCGCGTGATCTCGTGCGCTTACCTGGCGCTGGTCGACGGCGCTCGGGTGTCGCTGGCGCCGGGATCGGACGCCCGTGAGGCAGCGTGGCGGCCGCTCGAGCCGCTGCTCGCCGAGATCGAGCAGGGAGGCGTGCTCGCGTTCGACCACGACCGGATCCTCCAGTACGCCCGGCGACGGCTTGCCTACAAGCTCGAGTACCAGAATGTGGCGTGGAGCCTCCTGCCGGAACAGTTCACGATGACCGAGCTTCGCCACGTCTACGAGGCGGGGATCGGCCGCGCGTTCGAGCCGAACAACTTCCGCCGGATCGCGCTCGGATGGGGCGTCCTGGCCGAGAGCGGCGAGCGGCCGACCGGCGGCCGTCCGGCGACGCTCTACCGGTTCGCCGAGCGGCAGCCGCTGATCCTGGCCGAAAGCGCCCGATACCGGCGGGCGACATGACCGACCGGACGCCGATCGAGCTGCTGATGGACGAATACCAGCTGGCGATGGCCGACACGTACCTCGCGATGGGCACGGCCGGCGACCGAGTGGCATTCGAGCTGTTCGTGCGCGAGATGCCGCGCAACCGGGGCTACCTGCTCGCGGCCGGCCTGGAGTCGGCTGTGCGCTACCTGACCAGCCTGAGCTTCGGTGAGAGGGCGCTCGACTACCTGGCTCGCAGCGAGACATGCTCCGCAGCGTTGATCGCCCATCTGCGTGGGCTACGGTTCGAGGGCGACCTGCACGCCGTGCCTGAGGGCACGGTGATCTACGTCGGCGAGCCGATCCTGCGCGTCGAGTGCCCTCGCCTGACGGGGCAGCTCGCCGAGTCATACCTGCTGAACCAGGTCAACTTCCAGACGCTGATCGCCACTCAGGCGACGCGGATGGTGTTCGCTGCAGAGGGCCGTCCGGTGGTCGACTTCGGGTTCCGGCGGGCGCACGGCGGAGAGGCGGGGCTGCTCGCGGCGCGGTGCGCCTACCTCGGCGGCTGCGCGGCGACGGCGACCGTTGCCGCCGGCTATGAGTGGGGGATCCCGACGTCCGGAACGATGAGCCACAGCTTCGTGATGGGATGCCAGAGTGAGCTCGACGCGTTCATCGCGTTCCTGCGCGACCACCCCGGTCGCTCGACGCTTCTGATCGACACCTACGACACGCTGCAGGGCGCGCGCAACGTCGTTCGCGCCGCCAGGGCGACGGGCATCACGCCGGTCGCCGTGCGGATCGACTCCGGCGACCTGGATCTGCTGTCGCGGGAGGTGCGCAGGATCCTCGACGAGGGCGGGCTGACGAGCACCCAGATCTTCTGCTCCGGAGACCTCGACGAGTACCGGATCGATGAGCTCGTGAAGGCCCGCGCGCCGATCGACGGGTTCGGCGTCGGAACGCGACTCGTCACAGGTGGTGATGTCGCCGCGCTGGGCGGCGTCTACAAGCTCGTCGAAAGTGACGGCAGGCCGGTCATGAAGACCTCGGTCGAGAAGGGCACGCTGCCGGGGCGCCACCAGGTGTGGCGGACACCCGACGGCGATGTGATGGGGCTCGTCGGCGAGGAGCTCGACGGGCGGCCGCTGATCCAGCCCGTGATGCTCGACGGCAGCCGCGTGAGTGATCCGCCGACACTCGAAGCGTCACGCGCGCTGGCGAGGGAGGAGCTCGCCGCCGTGCCCGACCAGTGCCGTCCGCTGGTATCACCGGCTAGCGTCCGCCCCGAGCTGTCCGACAGGCTTCGCGTGTTGAAGGAGAAGCTTTCGTGAGTGACCGAGATCCGAAGACTGCGCTGATCGTCGTGGACGTGCAGAACGACTTCTGCCCGGGCGGAGCGCTCGGGGTCGCCGGCGGCGACCTGCTCGCGCCGCTGATCGACGAGGCGGCCGCATCGGCGGGGACGCTCGTGGCGACCCGCGATCGCCATCCGCCCGATCACGTCTCGTTCGTCGAGCGCGGCGGCACCTGGCCTCGGCACTGCGTGAGCGGCACGCAGGGAGCGGAGCTGCACGCGTCGGTGGCCGGCATGCAGTTCGACGTCATCCAGAACAAGGGCGAGAACCCCGCTCAGGAGCAGTACTCGGGCTTCGACGGCACACCGCTTGCCGAGACGCTCCGGGAGCGCGGCGTGGAGCGGGTGGTGGTGACGGGTATCGCGACCGACTACTGCGTGCGCGCGACCGCGCTCGACGCGGTCGACGAGGGATTCGACGTCACGGTGCTGGCGGATGCCGTGGCCGCGGTCGACCTCGAACCGGGGGACGGCCGCCGTGCCCTGGAGGAGGTGCGCGCGGCCGGCGGGCATGTCGATCGCGTACACCTGCTGCGGTCGGAGCGCGAGCTCGAGCCGCTGCTGGAGCGCAAGATCGTCCGGCTGTCGGAGCTGGTCGAGCGATCCGGCCGCCGGGGAGCTGTGCTCGGGCTGTCCGGAGGCATCGATTCGGCGCTTTCGCTGGCGATCGCGACCCGCGCCCTGGGCCCCGAGAATGTGATCGCGGTCCGGCTGCCGTCGCGGCACACCGAGCAGGTGCACCTGGACGACGCCGAGGCGAGCGCGAACGCAGCCGGCCTGCCGCCGGAGAACCTGCTCACGATCTCGATCGAGCCGATGCTGGAGGCGTTCGCGTCGGTGCGCCCATCCGTGCTCAAGAACGACCTACGACTCGGCAACGCCAGCGCGCGCTTCCGCATGGTCACCATCTATGACCTGGCGCAGGAGAAGCACGCCCTGGTGCTGGGCACCGAGAACCGCAGCGAGAGCCTGCTGGGCTACTTCACCCGGTTCGGCGACGCGGCCTCCGACATCGAGCCGATCACCGACCTCTATAAGACCGAGGTGCGGATCGCGGCGCGGATGCTCGGCCAGCCGGAGTCGGTGATCACGAAGCACCCGACCGCCGGCCTGTGGGGCGGGCAGACCGACGAGGACGAGCTGGGGTTCACGTACGCCGAAGCCGACCTCGCGCTGGTCTGCATGTACGACCTCGGCATGACGCCCGAGGAGACCGCGGCCCGCTGCGGAGTCGACTTGGACGTCGTGGAGCGCGTGCGCCGGCGGGTCGAGTCGGTGGCATGGAAGCACGAGGTGCCGTACGCCCTCTGAGCTGCCCGTCGCGCTCGACCACGTCGTCATCGCCGTGTCCGACTGGGAGCGGTCGAACCGCTTCTATGCCGACGTGTTCGGCGCCGAGGTCATGCCGCGCGGAGCGGGCTTTGCCTACCGCATCGCAGACAAGCAGCTGAACGTGCATGGTCCGGGCTTCTCGCCCCATCCGATCGCCGCACTTCCGGTGGAGCCCGGCGGAAGCTACGTCTGCTGCGAGTGGGCCGGACCGATCGCCGACGCATCGGCCCACCTGGAGCGGCTGGGCATTGCGGTCGAGCTTGGCCCGGTCGAGCGCCTCGGCGCCGGCGGCACAGGGTCGAGCCTCTACTTTCGCGACCCCGACGGCAGCCTGCTCGAGATCATCAGCTACGCGTGAAAGCCCCGACCTGCGCGCGGAGCTCAGCGGCTCGGCGATCGTCGCAGAACGCCGCGTCGATGGCGCGCCCGGTCGCCGCCTCGATGTCGGTCATCGTCCAGCCGAGAGATCGGCCGACGTCGACGAACTCGCCGGGCAGGTCGACGTTGATCGCTCGATTGTCATCGCTGTTCACGGTCACCGGAACGCCCGCCTCCATCAGCCGGCCGACGGGGTGCTCAGAGAGGTCGCGGTAGAGGCCAAGCGCGATGTTCGCGCCCGTGCAGACGTTCAGCGTCAGACGTTCTTCGGCGAGGCGTTCGACGAGCGCCGGATCCTCGATCGCGCGCACGCCATGGTCGATGCGATCGACCGCAAGGATGTCGAGAGCGTCGCGCACGCCATCCGGCCCGGACGATTCGCCGGCATGGGCGGTTCGGCCGAGGCCGAGCTCCGCAGCCGCCGCGAATGCGGGCTCGAACGTGGGGCACGTGCGGCCAGTCCCCTCCTCGTTTCCGTCCAGCCCCAACCCGGCCACACGTGGCAGGCGCCGACCACCGAGCCAGTCGACGACCTCCAGCGCCCAATCGCCGGGCTGCTCACGGCTGATGGTCGGGATCAGGCGACAATCGGCGTGCCCGTCCTCGTACGCACGGTCGAATCCTTCGCACAGGGCGGGCAACAGGCTTTGGTAGCCGATGTGCCTCCAGTACACCGGCCCGGCCATGACCTCGGCGTAGACGATTCCGTCCGCCGCCATCTGCCGGGCCGCGCGGTAGGCGATGTCCTCGGCAATCTCCGCGGAGCGAAACAGGTCGCACCACCACTCGCAGGTGCGGAGCAGGTCCTCCAGCGAGCTGTACGTGTACAGCCGGTCGACGGGGCGCAGCATCGGAACTCCCAGCCCGGCGGCGAGCTCGGCGATGGTCTCGGCGCTGAGGGACGACTCGAGGTGGACGTGGAGCTCCACCTTTGGGAACGCTCGTACGGCGTCCGGCGTGAGGGTCAGATCACTGATGGCGCCGCAAAGACTAAAGCGTTCACTTAACGAGCGACGGCCCTCCGAAGAGGGCCGTCGCGAGGGAGTTGAATCCGGTGTTCGCCTTACGCTGCGCGCAGCGGTTGCATGTCGGCCGAGGCGGCCAGCTCGCGGAGTGCCTCTGCCTCGAGCTGGCGGACCCGCTCGCGGGTGAGCCCGACGATGCGGCCGATCTCCTCGAGGTTGCGCGGATCGTTGCCGTCGAGGCCGAACCGCAGCTCCAGGATCAGGCGCTTGCGCTCGCCCAGCCGGTTGAGGCCCTCGCGAAGCTTCTCGTGGCGCAGGTGCGCCTCGGCGAGCTCCTCGGGGTTGCCGGCGTCGGGGTCGGCGATCATGTCGCCGAGCTCGGAGTCGCCGTCCTCACCGACCGGCTCGTGCATCGAGACGGTCTTGCGCGCGAGGCTGAGCGTCTCTGCGACGGCGTCGACGGTCAGCTCAGCGGCCTTTGCGATCTCCTCGTCGGTGGGCTCACGGCCGAGGCTTGCCTCGAGCGACCGGCGGGAGCGCTCGATGGCCCGGAGGCGGTCGGAGACATGAACGGGCAGGCGAATGGTGCGGCCGCTGTTGGCGATCGACCGTTGCACGGCCTGACGGATCCACCACGTGGCGTACGTGGAGAACTTCAGGTCGCGCCGCCAGTCGAACTTCTCGACCGCGCGGTTCAGCCCCAGCACGCCCTCCTGGATCAGGTCGAGGAACGGCACGCCCTGCCCGCGGTACTGCTTCGCGATCGACACGACGAGGCGCAGGTTCGACTCGATCATGCGGCGCTTCGCGATCGGGTCGCCCGCCTCGATGGCCTTCGCCAGCGAAACTTCCTCGTCCTTCGTCAGCAGCGGGTACCGGCCCGCCTGGCGAAGGAAGAGATCAAGACTGTTGGTGGTGGCGATCTCGACGTCGACGACCTCGACGCGCTCCTCGGGAGCGGGCGGGTCGACAATCTCGACGCCAAGCGTGGCAAGCTCGTCGCGCAGCGCCTGGATGTCGTCGGCATCCAGGTCGATCTCCTGAGCGAGGGCGAGCAGCTCGTCCTCGTACAGCACCCCGCGCTCCTGCCCAAGCTCGACCAGGAGCCGTGCTTCCGGCTCGATGATCAGCTGGTCAGACGACATACGTATCAACTCCCTCATCGCTTGATCCGGCCCGAGGCTCCCACGGGCCGCGTCTGTCTAACGTTCCATCTTCGCGGGCTATTCCCGCTGTATACCCCGTTCTCAGAAATACGAGTCCCGAGTTGAGGGTGGATTGGAGGTACCCCTGACCTCCTGTCCGGCGACGCGCACGTCACCGCTCCACGGACCGCTCTACCGTACGGGATGCATCAGACGGATGCCCCGCGTAGTGAAGTAGACCCGCATCTCCATGGTATCCCTGATAGGGATCCGCTACTAGGGGCAACCGTTCCGGAATCGGTGAAAATCAGCCGACGATGCGGACGGCGCCGTCGTAGGCGCTCGAATACCAGGAATCGTTCATGTTGGAGATCTTGACCACGTCGCCGGTGTGCGGCGCATGGATGAACAGCCCACCGCCGATGTAGATCCCCATGTGCCCGAGCCCGTAGAAGAAGACGAGGTCGCCGGCCGCCAGCTGGGAGCGGTCGACGTGCGGGCCCGAGTTCCACAGGCTCCCCGTGTAGTGCGGCAGCGACACCCCGAGCTGGCCGAAGACGTAGACGACCAGCCCTGAGCAGTCGAAGCCCGAGGGGCTGGCGCCGCCCCAGACGTAGGGGACGCCGAGGTACTGCTGCGCGATGGCCGCAGCCTGCTGGCCGAGCGTCCCCGCAGGCGGCGGGTTGTAGCCGCCGCCGCTCCCGCCACCGGATGAGCCGCCCGAGGAGCCGCTGTCGTCCGCCTGCTGCTGGGCGAGCCGTGCTGCGGCCTCGCGCGCCGCGCGGTCACGCGCTTCGCGCCGCTGCTCGATCAGCTGCCTGAGATCGCCGCGCAGGTTGCCGAGCATCCGCTGGCGCTCGTTCAGCTGTGCCTCCACCTGCTGCTTCTGTTCGCGCTTCTGGGCGACCAGCACGACGCGCTTCTTCTCCTCGCGCACGAGCGCTGTCTGCCGTTTTGCGACCTCGCGCTCCGCCGACACGATTTGGCTCAGCAGCTCGTTCTGCGCTTTGCCGAGACGCTCGACGTACTCGACGCGGTCGACGAGGTCGCCCCACGAGCCCGAGCCGAGCACGTAGGCTGCGGCGCTTTCGTCGTTCTGGCGCTTGTACGCCGAAACGAGGAAGTTCGCGAGATTGCCCTGCGCGACCTTCAGGTTGTGCTTCGCGATCTTCAGCTTGATGGTGTTCTCACGGATCGCTGCGCGCACGTCGGCGAGCTGCTGCTGGGCGTTGTTGTACGCCTCGATCGACGCCTCGAGCTTCATGTCGAACTCGTGCATCTGCCGCTCGACGCTCGCGATCTGCGCGCGCGTGTCGGAGATCCGGTCCGCACTTGCGGGGCCCGCGAGGGACAGCAGCGCGCTGAGCGCGACCACTGCGACGACCCCGGTGCGTCGTGCCGACGCGGGCGAGGGGAGCCATCGCCGGAGACCGGTCCTCGTCGGCATGACGCGGGAATTTACCAGGTTGGAAGCCTCGCAACATGAGCCACGCGAAATGCTTACCGACCGCTTACAGTCGGCGTTGTTCACGGTTGCGCTCGGGGTCCTGTGGAAGAACCGCCGGCACGTTCGCCCTCATGGCGACGCCATTTGCCCTGCAAAGTGGTTTGAACCGATTGCATTGTGGGGACTAGTGGGGTAAGGTGGGGTGAAATGGGAGATACAAAGCGTGCTGCTCGGCGAATTCGTTCAACGACTTGATGCAAAGAACCGTGTCACCCTTCCCGCCAAGTTCCGTCCGAGGTTCGCGGACGGAGTGGTGGTCACCAAGGGTCTGGATGGGTGTCTCACGGTGTTCAACCGGCAGGGGTGGGAATCCTTTGTGGCAGCGCGGCTCGCGCAGCTCGACTCGTTCAGCAAGGAATCACGCAGGGTGAGCCGCTTTCTGTACGCCGGCGCGAGCGAGACCGAACTGGACGCCCAGGGCCGAGTGATGCTGCCGCCGTCGCTGCTGCAGCACGCACGCCTCACCAAGGACATCGTGGTCGCCGGAATGAACGACCGGCTGGAGATCTGGGACCACGAGGCATGGAAGCAGCAGCTGGAAGAACTCGAGGGGAGCATGGAGGATGTTGCCGAACGTCTCTCACAGCAGTAGGTCGCAGATGGAGCATGTGCCGGTCCTCGCAGCGGAGGTGGCAGAGCTTCTCGACCTGAAGGCGGGCGACACGGTTGTCGACTGCACATTCGGGGCGGGGGGTCACGCCGCCGTGCTCGAGCCCCGGCTGCGCGGGGAGGGGCTCTACATCGGCGTCGACCGCGACCCCGACGCGAAGGGCCACTTCGACCGCTTCGCGGCGGGCGCCCACGCCGAGACGCGGTTCATCCGGGGCAACTTCGCCCTCGTGCTGCGCAACCTCGCCGCCACCGGTATGCGGGTCGACGCCGTCCTCATGGACCTCGGCATCTCGTCGATGCAGGTCGACCGGCCGGAGCGCGGTTTCAGCTACGCGGCCGACGCGCCGCTCGACATGCGGATGGACCCGCAGGCCGACCTGACCGCCGCCGACATCGTCAACGAGTGGAGCGAGCGGGAGATCGCCCAGCTCCTGCGCGAGTACGGCGAGGAGCGGTTCTCGAGGCAGATCGCGCGCGCCATCAACCGGCGCCGCGAGGCGGAGCCCTTCACGCGCACGGGCGATCTGGTCGACGTCATCAAGGCAGCGATCCCGACACCGAGCCGGTTCGGCCAGGGGCACCCGGCCAAGCGGTCGTTCCAGGCGCTGCGGATCGCCGTGAACGACGAGCTCGAGGCGCTGCGGGAGGGTCTCGACCACGCGATCGAGCTCCTGGCCCCGGAGGGTCGCCTGGCGGTGATCTCCTTCCACTCGCTCGAGGACCGGATCGTCAAGCGGTTCACCCGTGACCAGGCACGTGGCTGCACGTGCCCGCCGGACTTCCCGATCTGCGTCTGCGGGCACGAGCCGTTGCTGCGGACGCTGACGTCGCGGCCGATCGTGCCGGGGGTCGACGAGCGCTGTACGAACCCTCGCTCGGCTTCCGCCAAGCTGCGGGCGTCCGAGAGGACGTCCGCGCCGTGAGTGTCGTCGCTCCCGCCCCAGCCGCGCCGCGCGAGCGCAAGTCGAAGGCCAAGCCGCAGGATCGCTCCAAGCGGGTGCGCGAGGCAACGGTTGCGCGCCGCCGCCACCGCTCGCCGGTCGCACCCGGCGTCGCATGGGTGCTGCTGCTCGCGACCCTGTTCGGCGGCATCGTCGCGCTGAACGTCGGCGCGCTTCGCAACTCCATCGATGCCAGCCGCCTCGACGCACAGGGGGTCGCGGTGCGCACGCAGAACGCGGATCTCACGGCGCGGGTGGCGTCGCTTTCCGGCTATGGGCGGATCAGCAAGGTGGCCGGTGATCTCGGCATGGTGCAGGCCAAGCCGAGCCGCAAGGACTTCATCACGCTGAAGCCGGCGGGTAAGGGTCACCGCGACGCGAACGCTCGGGGGCCGCGGACGCAGGCGCGCAAGGGCCAGGCTGCGGCGCCGACTCGATGACGAAGCTGGCCGATCAGCGGCTTCGACTGATCGTGAGTCTGTTCGCTCTCGCCTTCGCGCTGGTGATCGGGCGGGCGGTTCAGATCCAGCTGGTGCAGGCCGGGGAGCTGTCGGCGCAGGCGCGTGGGCAGCAGAACATCACGATCACGGTTCCGACCCAGCGCGGACGCATCCTCGACCGGGTCGGAAAGCCGCTCGCCCAGGACCTCCGGGCGAAGGATCTGATGGTGCACCCGGGCGAGGTGGAGGACCCACAGCTGCTCGCGCAGTGGATCGCGCAGAAGACCGGATACAAGCTTTTCAGCTCGAAGGTCGAGGGCAAGGGCAAGAAGAAGCAGCAGGCCAACGCGCTGGCGCGAAAGCGCTTCAAGGAGCGCGTCGACTTTCTCGTCAACCGGCTGACGGCCGGCGGCCAGAAAGGCATCGTGGAGGCGCGTGTCCTGGTGCAGCTCACGCCTGCGGTCGCCAACCGCATCATGGCTCCCAGGCCTGAGGGCCTCTTCCTCCGCGACACCGTTCGCCGCGCCTACCCGTACCGCTCGCAGGCGACCCAGCTGATCGGTTACACGAACCAGGAGGGAAGCGGCAAGAACGGCGCCGGCATCGAGCTCGCATACGACGATGTGCTCGCCGGCACCCCAGGGGAGCGGATCGAGGTGCGGGGCCCGAACGGCGTCACCCTCGAGACGGTCACGCTGCGCGACGCGCGCCCCGGGAAGGACGTCCAGCTGACGATCGACCAGACGATCCAGCAGTACGTGCAGTCGGTGCTCGAGCGCACGGTTCGGGACTATCGCGCCCGCTCGGCGACGGCCATCGTGCTGGATCCGCGAAACGGCGAGGTGCTGGCGATGGCGGGCGCGCCGAGCTACGACAACAACACGGTGCACGACCTGCCTGCCGAGAAGTTCCACCGCCGAACCACCAACATGGCTGTGGAGTACTCCTACGAGCCCGGCTCCACCTTCAAGGTTGTGACGATGGTGGCCGCGCTGACCGGCAAGATCGTCACGCCGTCGATGAAGTTCTTCAACCTGCCGTACGAGATCCCCGTCGGCGACAAGCGCGTGCACGACGACCACTTCCGCGGCCCGAAGACGTTCACCACCCGCGACATCCTCCAGCAGTCCTCGAACGTCGGCACGGTCACCATCGCGCAGATGGTCGGGCGCTACGACCTGGGGGACTGGATCACCAAGTTCGGCTTCGGCAAGCCGACGAGCCTGGGCCTGCCGGGCGAGGCGCCGGGCATCGTGCTCCCACCGGACAAGTGGTACGACTCGTCGATCGGCAACATCCCGATCGGCCAGGGGATCGCGGTCACTCCGATGCAGATGGTGCAGCTGTTCGCGACCATTGCAAATGACGGTGTGCTCGCGCAGCCGCACGTCATCAAGCGCGTGGGCGGAAAGCAGCCCAAGCTCGCGCCTCCGAAGCGGCTCATCGACCCGACCGTGAACCGGACGCTCGTGAACATGCTGAAGGGCGTCGTCGACTCTGCGGCGGGCACCGGTACGCGGGCACGCATCCCCGGCTACACCGTCGCCGGTAAGACGGGCACGTCGCAGAAGGCGCTCGAGCACGGCCTCGGCTACTCGAAGACCGACTACGTGGCGTCGTTCGTCGGCTTCCTGCCTGCCGACAACCCGCGTGTACAGGTGCTGGTCGTCGTCGACTCACCGCATCACGGCGGGATCTTCGGCGGCCTGGTGGCGGCGCCGGCCTTCAAGGAGATCGCGACGTTCCTGACGCAGCGACTCGCGATCCCGCCCGACCACCGCTTCACGCCTGAGCCGTAACGGCCCCGCGGGTCGATACCCTGCCTCCGAATGGAGCTACCAGCGCTGATCGACGCGATCGGGCCGAGCGACGTGCGAGGCGCGACCGCCGTCCCTGTCACCTCGCTGACCTATGACGCCGATTCCGCCGAGCCGGGGTCGCTGCACTTCTGCGTCCCCGGGTTCCGGGCAGATGGACACGACTTCGCCGGCCGGGCGGTCGAGCGCGGGGCGGTCGCGCTGGTCGTCGAGCGGCCACTCGACGTCGACGTCACGCAGCTCGTCGTGCCGTCGTCCAGGGCGGCGATGGGGCCTGCGGCCGATCGCTTCTTCGGCCATCCCAGCAGTGAGCTTCGGGTGGTCGGCATCACGGGGACGAACGGCAAGACGACGACTGCCTTCCTGACGTACGCCGTGCTCGAGGCCGCCGGCTTGCGGCCCGGTCTGTTGGGGACTGTGGAGTCGCGGATCGGCGGCCAGGCGACAGAGGTGAAGCGGACGACCCCTGAGGGCATCGACCTCCAGGCGACCTTCCGGCGCATGCTGGACGCCGGCGACAGGAGCTGCGCGATGGAGGTCTCATCCCACGCGCTCGAGCTGGGCCGCGTGGCCGGGACGACGTTCGCGACTGCCGCGTTCACGAACCTGACGCAGGACCACCTCGACTTCCACCCGACGATGGAGGACTACTACCTCGCCAAGCGGCGCCTGTTCACCGCCGGCACCCCCGGTGCCGTGAACATCGGCGACGAATACGGCCGGCGGCTGGCCTCCGAGGCCGACGGGCGCGTCCTCACCTACGCGGTTCGGTCGCAGGAGGCCGACGTCATGCCGCACGCCTGTGAGGTGGGTGACGGAGGGGCGATCTCGCTGATCGCCCGCACGCCGCGCGGACTGCTGCCGCTCGACGTGCGGCTGCGAGGCACCTTCAACGTCGAGAACGTGCTCTGCGCCGTGACGATCGGCGAGCTGCTGGAGCTGCCGCACGACGCCGTACGGGCGGGGATCGCCTCGGTGGAGGGCGTGCCGGGCAGGTTCGAAGCGGTCGACGCCGGTCAACCGTTCACCGTGCTGGTCGACTACGCGCACACACCGGACTCGCTGGCCAACGTGCTCGAATCCGCGCGCGCGATCACCCACGGTCAGGTGATCTGCGTGTTCGGCTGCGGCGGCGATCGTGACCGCGGGAAGCGGCCGCTGATGGGCGCGGTCGCGCGGCGCCTTGCCGATCGGGCGATCGTGACCACCGACAACTCGCGCAGCGAGGATCCCGCAGCCATCGCAGCCGAGATCGCCGGCGATGCCGAGATGGAGACCGAGCTCGACCGCCGGCGGGCGATCGGCCTGGCCGTGTCCGCCGCGCGCGCGGGTGACGTGGTCGTGATTGCAGGCAAAGGCCACGAGCAGGGGCAGCAGTTCGCCGACCGGACGCTGCCGTTCGACGACCGTACGGTCGCCCGTGAGGCGCTCGACGAACTTGTGTCGGCATCGCGATGATCCCGATGCGCACGGATGAGATCGCTGCCGTCACGGGCGGCCGTGTTCACGAAGGTGCCAGGCACCTGGATGAACGCGGCGGCGAGGGCGTGGTGACAGGCGTCTCGATCGACTCGCGCGCCGTCGAGCCGGGCGACCTGTTCGTCGCGCTGCGGGGCGGCAGGACGGACGGCAGCAGGTTCGCCGACTCCGCTTTGGCCTCGGGTGCCGTTGCCGCCCTGGTGCCGGAGGGCTCAGGGGGGCCCGGCCGCATCGAGGTCGACGATCCGGTACGGGCGTTCGGCGCCGTGGCTCGGGCGGTCCGCGACCGCGCGCACGCGCGGGTGGTCGGGATCACCGGTTCGACGGGCAAGACCTCGACCAAGGACATCCTCGCCGCGCTGATCGCCCCCCACGCGCATGTGGTCGCCAGCCGGCAGAACGAGAACAACGAGCTGGGCGTGCCGCTGACGCTGTGCCGGATCGACGCCGAGACGGAGGTTGCGGTGGTCGAGATGGCCATGCGCGGCCCGGGTCAGATCCGCGAGCTGGCCGAAATCGCGGGCCCCGAGATCGCACTCGTGACAACGGTCGGTCCGGTCCACCTCGAGCTGCTCGGGACAGTGGAGCGGGTCGCCGCGGCGAAGGCCGAGCTGCTGGAGGCCATCCCCGACGACGGCGTCGCCGTCGTGCCCCACGGCGATGCGCTGCTGGAACCCCACCTTCGCCGCTTGCGCTGCCCGGTCGTCACATTCGGCCGCGAGGCGGACGCCGACGTTCGGCTGTTCGATTTCCGGCGTGTGGACGGCGGTGGAGAGGCGGAAATCGGCCTTCGCGGTCGAACCTTGACTGTGCCCGTGAACGTCACCTCACAGCACAACGCCCTCAACCTGACGGCGGCGATCGCCGTGTACGACCAGCTCGGCCTACCGCTTGAGGACGTCGCGGCAGGCGCCCGTGACATCCGGCTCTCGCGCTGGCGCGGTGAGGAGATGGCGATGCCGGGCGGCGGCCTGCTGATCGCCGACTGCTACAACGCCAACCCGGCCTCGATGGTGGCGGCGCTGACACACCTGGTCGACGCTGCCGGCGGGAGGCGCCTGGTTGCGGTGCTGGGCGACATGGCGGAGCTGGGGCCCGACGGTCCCGGTCACCACCAGAGCATCGGCGAGCTTGCCCGCACGCTTGGCATCGATGAGGTCGTCGCCGTCGGCCCGCTTGCGCGGGGGTACGGCGGCACGTGGGCGGGCACCGTCGAGGAGGCCGTCGAGCGGCTGAACGCGCTGCTTCGGCCCGGCGATGCGGTGCTCGTGAAGGGCAGCCGGTCGATGGGTCTGGAACGGGTCGTCGCGGAGCTCGCACCGTGAAGCTGGCGCTCGCGGCCGGCGTGCTTGCCATGCTGCTTTCCATCGGCGCGGGCCCGGCCTTCATCGCCTTCGTCCGGCGGCATGCGCTCGGTCAGCACATCCGCGAGGAGGGGCCGGCCGGTCACATGGCAAAGCAGGGGACGCCCACCATGGGCGGGGTCTTCCTGCTGGCGTGCGCGCTGATCGCCTTTGCAATCTTCACCAAGCGCACGACACCCGCGCTGACGGTGGCGGGGGTGACGCTGGCGTGCGCCGCGATCGGGTTCGTCGACGACTGGTTCAAGCTCGTGCACCGTCGTTCCCTGGGGCTCTCCGGTCGCTGGAAGATGCTCCTGCTCGCCGGGGTCACGGCGGTGCTGGCCTACGTCGCCAACCAGCAGAACCTCTCGACCGACGTGTATCTGCCGCTGATCGAACAGCGAGTGGAGCTGGGGCCGTTCTACTACCTGCTGCTGTTCGTTGTCGTGGCCGGAGCTGCGAACGCGGTGAACCTCACCGACGGCCTCGACGGCCTGGCAGCGGGGACGGTCACGATCGCCATGCTGACCTACACGGCGATGATGGTGGTCGCCTTTCTTTCGCCCGGCGGCCTGACGCCCGAGGGTGCGGCGAGCCGCATCGACCTGGCGGTGATGGGGGCCGCACTCGTCGGCGGCTGCGTGGGCTTCCTCTGGTACAACGCCTACCCGGCCGACGTCTTCATGGGCGACACCGGCGCCTTTGGGCTCGGCGGCGCGCTTGCCGCGATGGCCGTGTTCACGAAGACGGAGTTCCTGCTGGTGCTGATCGGCGGCATCTTCGTGCTCGAGGCGCTGTCGGTCGCGATTCAGGTGCTCTGGTTCAAGACGACGCGGCGACGGGTGTTCCTGATGGCGCCCATCCATCACCACTTCGAGATGCTCGAGTGGACCGAGAACAAGATCATCGTCAGGTTCTGGATCGCCGCGTCGATGGTCGGGGCGAGCGGGTTCGTCCTCTACTACCTCGACTACTCGAAGTTCCGGTGAGCGACCGCTTCGTCGTGGTCGGGCTCCAGCGGTCGGGCCTGGCGGCGTGCGAGGCGATCCGGCGAGTGCTCCCGGATGCTCACGTGGTGGCGGTTGACAGCTCTCCCGACGTCGACGTTTCCAGGCTTTCGGCGCTCGGCGTCGAAACGGTGCTGGGGAAGGATGAGGTGAGGGTCACCGGCGCAACAGCCCTGGTCAAATCCCCGGGCGTGCCTGGCGGGGCGCCCGTGGTGGCGCGTGCCCGCGCAGAGGGAGTTCCGGTGTGGAGCGAGGTCGAGCTCGCCGCACGGCTGCTCGAGAACCCGATCGTCGGCGTCACGGGCACCAACGGCAAGACGACGACGACCGAGCTCGTGGGAGCGATGCTGCGGGAGGGCGGCGTGCGCACCGAGGTGGCGGGGAACGTCGGGCGGGCGCTTTCGGAGCTGCCAGGGCGCATCGACCCGGATGCGTGGGTGGTCTGCGAGCTGTCGAGCTTCCAGCTGGAGGACATCGACACCCTTCGCTGCAGCGTGGCGGTGGTCCTGAACGTCACGCCCGACCACCTCGACCGGCACGGGACACTCGACGCCTACACCGCCGCAAAGCTGCGAATCCTCGAAAATCAGACCGCCGAGGACACCGCCGTGCTGAACGGCGACGACCCGGTTCTGCAAGCGGCAGAGCTCCCCGGGCTCGGCCGCCGTGAATGGTTTCGGAGCAGCCAGTCCGACCGGGTCGACTGGGAACATGCGGGGATCCGTGGTGTCCATAACCTGGAGAACGCGCTGGCTGCGGCGTGCGCAGCGGAGGCCGTCGGCGTGCCCCGGGAGGCACGCGATCGGGCGCTGCGCGAGTTCCGGCCGCCGCCGCACCGGCTCGAAACGGTCGCCCGACGCGGTGGTGTGGCGTTCGTCGACGACTCGAAGGCGACCAACCCGGAGGCGGCGATCAAGGCGCTGACCGCCTTCGATCACGGCGTCAGGCTGATCCTCGGGGGGTCATTGAAGGGAGCCTCCTTCTCGGAGCTGGCCCGGGCGGTCTCCGAGGGGCCGGTCGTGAGCGTGGATGTGTGCGGCGAGGCCGGCGGCGAGATCTCGAAGGCGCTCGATGCGGCCGGCGTTGCGCACCGCCGTCACGCGCGGCTGGCCGAAGCGGTCGCCGCAGCGGCCGCAATCGCGGAGCCCGGGGACACGGTGCTGCTTTCGCCCGCGTGCGCGAGCTTCGACGAGTTCCGGGATTACGCTCACCGTGGGGACACCTTCCGCGCACTGGCGCTGGAGGTGGCGCTTGATCGCTGACGTCCAGCGCGTGCGCCGCCGGGCCAGGGGAACGAGCCCGCAGCTCGAGTACCACCTGCTGCTGCTGGTCACGCTCGGCCTGGTGGCCTTCGGCCTGATCATGGTCTACAGCGCCTCCAGCGGCGTGGCCGTGGTCAATGGCGACGATCCCGCGAGCGTGCTCCTGAAGCAGGGGATCTACGCCGTCGTGGGCGTGATCGCGATGCTGTCGATGGCCCGGTTTCCCTACCGGCGGCTGCGCTACGTCGCCCCGCTGATCCTGTTTGCCTGCATCGCGCTGCTGATTGCCGTGAAGGTGCCCGGGATCGGCGTCACCATCAACGGCGCCCAGCGCTGGATCTTCCTCGGCCCGATCTCGATCCAGCCGTCGGAGTTCGCCAAGTTCGCCGTGCTGGTGTTTGCCGCGGCGGTGCTGGCGGGACGGCGGCGGCCGCCGAAGACGCTCACGCAGCTGTTCAACCCGGTCGGTGCCGTGGTCGTGCTGGTGCTTGCCCTGATCAAGACGCAGCCCGACCTGGGGACGACGATCGCCATCACGCTGATGATCTGCGGCGTGCTGCTCGTGGCGGGGACGCCCCTGCGCCTGTTCACGAGCGTCGCTCTGGCGGGTGCGCTGGTCGTCGCATACACGGTGGCCCGGGAGCCGTACCAGATGGAGCGCATCCGGACGTACCTCGACCCGGGGAGCGACCCGTCCGGGGCCGGGTACCAGAGCATCCAGGCCCTGATCGCCCTCGGGTCGGGCGGCCTCTGGGGGGTCGGGCTCGGGAACGGCACGCAAAAGATCGGCTTCCTGCCGGAGGCGCCGACCGACATGATCGGCGCCGTCATCGGCGAGGAGCTCGGCCTGGTCGGGATCCTCGCCACGGTGTTCGCCTTCGCGCTGTTCACGGCGCTCGGCTACCGGATCGCTCTGCGCTCCAAGGATCCCTTCGGGAAGTACCTGGCGGCCGGCGCGACGTCGCTCGTGGCCGGGCAGGCGATCGTCAACTTTGGCGCGGTGCTGGGGTTCCTGCCCCTCACGGGGGTACCGCTACCGCTGATAAGCTCAGGCGGTTCGAGCCTGGTGGTGATGCTCGGGCTGGTTGGGGTGATGCTGAACGTCGCCGACTCGAGCGCGGCGAGCGTCGCCGGCGCCTCCCGGCGAGAGGCGAAGGATGGCGAATCAACCGAACCCTCCAAGCGGGCAAAGCCCGCGCGTGCTGATAGCGGCCGGCGGAACGGCAGGACACGTCGTACCGGCGCTGGCAGTGGCCGGCGAGCTGCGGGCTAGAGGCGCCCACGTCGAGTTCGCGGGCGGCGACCGCGTGGAACAGAAGATGGTGCCCGAGGCCGGCTACGTGCTCCACCGGTTCTCGATCAGCGGCCTGCAGCGGCGGTTCTCGCCGGCGCTGATCGCGTCCATGGTCCGCGCCGGCAAAGCGCCGGTGGCGTGCCGCCGGATCATCCGCGAGGTGAAGCCCGATGTCGTCTTCGGGGCGGGCGGTTACGTCGCGGGGCCGATGCTCGCCGCCGCGTATACGAAGCACAAGCCGTCGGCGCTGCTCGAGGTCGACGCTCACATGGGGCTCGCCAACAGGCTGGCTGCGCCGCTCGTCGACCGTGTCTTCCTGAGCTTTCCGATCGATGGCAAGAAGCCGCCTCGCTACATGGTGACGGGGCGGCCGGTTCCGGAGCCTCCGGCCGAGGAGCACCGTCTGGCCGTCCCGCCTGACCGCCGGCTGGTGCTCGTGTTCGGCGGCAGCCTCGGCGCCCGCAACCTGAACGAGGCAGCTGCCGGCGCGTGGGGCGAGGAGGATCCCGGCTTCACCGTCGTGCACATCACCGGTGACCGCGACCTCGAGCGCTACCGGCGCTTCGCCCGCGACCGCTACCTGGTGGTGGGGTTCACGCCACATCTGCGAACGCTGATCGACCAGGCCGACCTGGTCGTCGCCCGTGCGGGTGGATCGATCTTCGAGATCGCGGCAGCGGGCAAGCCGTCGATCCTGGTGCCGTCGCCGAACGTCACCGCCGACCACCAGACCCGTAATGCCGAGCATTTCGCGCTCGGCGGCGCCGCCATCCTGCTTTCCGAGGCCGAGCTCAGTCCCACCCGGCTGCGGTCGGAGGTGGGGGCGCTGCTTTCGGATCACGAGCGCCGTGAGCGAATGGCGGACGCGGCGTACAGGCTGGCGCGGCCGGATGCGGCCGCGGTGATCGCCGACGAGTTGCTGGAGCTGTGCCGTGAGCTGGGCTGACCGCCGCCTGCATATGCTCGGGATCGGAGGCGCCGGCATGTCGGCGCTGGCGACGGTCGCCTACGCATGGGGGGCCGATGTCAGCGGCTGCGATCGCGCGCCGTCCGAATTCGCCAAGCGCGTGGCGAAATTCGGGGTTCGCGTCGACACGGGCCACGACCCCTCGCACCTGGAGCAGGGCATGGAGCTCGTTGTCTCCTCTGCCATCGCGGCGGACGAGCCGGAGTTGCTGGCCGCCCGGGAGATGGGTCTCCCACGGCTCCATCGCGCGGTGCTGCTTGCCGAGATGGTCTCGTCGCGACGCTCCGTGTGCGTGGCGGGCGCGCACGGCAAGACGACGACAGCCGCGATGATGGCGTATGCCGCGCAGCGGCACGGGCTCGATCCGACGTTCCTGATCGGCGGCGCCGTGCCGCAGCTCGGCGGGAACGCCGGGCCGGGTGGCGGGCAGTTGCTGATCGCCGAGGCCGACGAGTCGGACGGCTCCCTGTCGGTGCTTCGGCCGCGTGTGGCCGTGGTGACGAACATCGAGCTCGACCACCATGACCGCTTCGCGTCACTGGGAGACTTGGTCGATCTGTTTTCGGAATGGACGATGGAGCTCCCTCAGAGCGGTGCCCTCGTCCAGCATGAGTCGCTCCGGTTGCCGACGCAGGCGACAGCTATGCGCTTTGGATACGGCGACGTCGAATGGCAGGTGAGCGCCGTGGAGCAGTCCGGTGGCAGCACCGGCTTCTGGCTGCGGACGCCGGACGGGACCCCGCTGCACGTCTCGCTGTCCGTGCCAGGCGCGCACAACGCGCTGAACGCCGCTGCGGCCATCGCGGGCCTGCAGGCGGCGTGTGGCATCGATCCGGCCGACGCAGCGGAGCACCTCGCCGGGTTCACCGGCGCGGGGCGAAGGTTCGAGCTGCGGGGAGAACGCGGCGGGGTGTGGATCGTCGACGACTACGCGCACCATCCGACCGAGGTGGCCGCGACGATCGATGCGGCGCGCGCGTGGGCCCCCGGCCGCGTCGTCGTCGTGTTCCAGCCCCACCTGTACTCGCGCACGGAGGCACTCGCCCACAGGTTTGGCCGGGCCCTCGCCGCCGCCGACGAGGTGGTCGTCACCGAGATCTACGCCGCTCGGGAGTCGCCGGTCGAGGGCGTCACCGCGAGGCTGATCGTGAATGCCATCAGCGAGACGCGCCCTGGCATGCCGTTGGCCTATCAGCCGACGCTCGACGCGGCGGCGCGCTATCTCGGCGGACGGATCCGGCGAGGCGACCTCGTGCTGACGGTCGGAGCGGGAGATGTTCGCAAGGTGGGCGACATCCTGCTGGAGACGGTGTGAGCCTCCCCGCATTTGTCGAGCACGACGTCCCGATCTCTCGCTTGACAACGGTGGGGACGGGAGGGCCGGCGCGGTACTTCGCCCGCCCCTCCGATGTCGCCCAGTTGCGTGAGCTGTTGCAGTGGAGGGAGGACGAGCGGCTGCAGATGGCGGTGATCGGGCTGGGCTCGAACCTGCTGGCGGCGGATGAGGGGTTCGACGGGTTGATCATGCGCCTGGTCGGCGACCTGGCCGCCATCGAGCGCGACGGCGACCGTGTGCATTGCGGCGGCGGGGCGTCGCTCGCCGCCGTCGTCAAGCGGTCGGCGGAGTGGGGGCTGGCGGGGATCGAGTTCGGTTCGGCCATCCCTGGCACCGTCGGCGGCGCTGTGCGGATGAACGCCGGTGCGTATGAGGGAGAGCTGCGCGATGTTCTGGATCGGGTCCTCGTTGTCCGTGCCGACGGCGAGCGGGAGGGCGGCCCCGACGACCTGGTCATGACCTACCGGCATTCGAACGTCGCTGCGCACGAGGTGGTCGCACGGGCGACCGTCCGCTTGCAGGCCGCGGAGCCGGCAGAGATCAAAGCGACCGTCCGCGACATGCAGCGCCGCCGCCGCGAGGCGCAGCCGGCGGGCGTGCGGACATTCGGCAGCGTGTGGAAGAACCCGGACCCCCAGATGACCGCCGGTCGGCTGCTCGAGCGCTGTGGCCTGAAAGGCTTCACGATCGGTGGCGCCCGGATCTCGCCGGTGCATGCGAACTTCATCGAGAACGTGGACGGCGCCGCTCGCTCCGCCGACGTCATTGCACTGATGGCAGAAGCGCGGAGGCGCGCACGCGATGAGTTCGGCGTGGAGCTCCGGCACGAGGTGCAGATGCTGGGCCCGATCGCCCTTCCGGACGACGGGCACATCGCGCAGCACCACTCGCCGTGAAAGAACGGTGCCGGGCACCGTCACTGCGGCTGTGACAGGTTCGTTGCGCGCACGCAAGGCGCGTCGTCACGGAGTTGTCACGTCGGTATCACGGGCGCGATCACGGTGCCCGGCACCGCGTTGCGGTCCAGCGGCGGTGGAAAGGCGACCCGCCACCGCGAACACGAGGACGACCAGGGCGATGGGGATCACCAGCGCTCCGCGCAGGCCGGTGAGGCCGGCGGTGAACCCGATCAGCGCGGGTCCGACGACGCCGCCGACGTAGCCGACGGTGAAGACCTTCGAGACGACGCTCTCGAGGCTGCCGAGGCGCGCACCGCCGGCTGCGCTGACGACCGTGGGGACGATGGGCCCCAGGCCTGCGCCGGCCATCGCGAAGCCGACTACGCCGGCCGCGGGGTGGGTGATCAGCAAGGCGATCGCCATGCCAATGGCAGCGATGGCGCAGGCGATCCTGACCAGCCGCACGGGGCCGAGCTTGACCGCAAGCCAGTCGCCCATGAAGCGGACCGCCGCCATCGCGAGGGAGAAGCCGGCGAAGCCGGCGGCCGCGACAGCCGCGCCCGCGCCGGCATGGTCGTGCAGATAGACCGCGGCCCAATCGGCAGCGGCGCCTTCAGCGAAGAACGAGGAGAAGGCGATCAGCCCCAGCAGGAGCAGCCCCAGCGACCACGGGGCAGGAGGATGGTGCGCCTCGCGCTCGGCCACGTCTGGGTGGCCGATCCCCGAGAGTGCCGCTGCGCTGCCCACGGCGACCACGGCAGCGACGATGCCGAAGTGGATCACGGGTGCGAGCCCAGCCGCGGCTGCGGCCACGCCGCCCAGCGCGCCAAGCATCAACCCGACGCTCCAGACGCCGTGGAAGCCGGAGATCAGCGGGCGCCCCCGCATGCGCTCGACCACGACCGCCTCGGTGTTCATGGCGACATCGACGATTGCAGCCACGATGCCGAACGCAAGCAGTGCCGCGACCAGCACGGCGAGGTCGGGGGCCACGGCGGCCGCGACGAGCGCGGTCCCGTAGGCGGGCACGCCGACGCGGACGACGGTGTGCCCGCCGAAGCGTCGCGCGACCGTCCCCCCGAGGCGGCCGCCGATCAGCGTGCCGAGCGCCATTCCGGCCAGCGCCACGCCAAGCTGGGAGTTGGAAAGGCCGACGTCGTGCTTGATGGCGGGCACGCGCGCGGCCCACGACCCGGTGATCGTGGCATGGCCGAGAAACGCAGCGACCACCGCGATCCCCTCCCGATCCCCCTGCAGCCGCCACGGCATCGCCCGAGGCTATTCGGTCGGTGCTCGACCTGCGCTACACGCCGCAGGCGGTGAAGCCGTACCTGGAGGCGATCACCTGCGCGGCGTTCAGGTACTTCGCGCCGCCGGCCTGGGCGTCGTTGATCTGAGATTGGTCGCCGGAGCCGGCGGCCGCCTCCACCACGGATTCGAGTGCGAGCGCCCTGTCGACGTTGTCGAGCATGCGGGCGATCGTCGCGCGGTCAGCGGCGGGGGCGGCGAGGTCGCGCACGTCGTGCACGACGCCTCGCTCGATCGCATAGATCCGCTTGACGTAACGCACGAGATCGCCGTTCGAGCCGGGATCCGGCAGGCGGTCCTGCGCCTTCGAGCCCGCCGTGCAAATCGCGTCGGCCTGCTTGATGAACGCGGCCTTGGAAAGCTGCCTGCCACCCGAGCTGCTGCCACCGCCACAACCGGCGAGCACGACGGCCGCCACGGTGACGGTCAGCGTCGTGGGGAGGAGTCTCCACGCCTTCATGTCTGCCATTCGCGGCGTGGGAGGTTTCGGTTCGCCGCCGACGAACTTCGTTGCCGTGCAGGTGGTACAAGGCATCGACGACGCCTTTCTGCTCCGACGACGTGAGCTGTTGCGCTCACGTGGCCGGCGCCGACTGGCACTCGTCATCGCGGTTGTCGGAGTGATCGCCACGTTCGGTGGCTACAAGCTGCTCGCGATGTCGTCGGCGTTCGCCGTGACACAGGTGCAGGTCACGGGAGCGGGCAAGCCGCTCGAACAGTCGATTCTGCAGTCCATCGAGAAGGCGGTCGCCGGTAAGAGCCTGCTCCAGGTCGACCGGTCGGCGATCCTCCGCGATGTGGAGGCCAACCCGTTCGTCCACGAGGCGCGGATCGATCGCGCATTCCCGCATACGCTGGCGATCGAGATCGACATGTACAAGCCGGCGCTCGCGGTGACCGTGAGCAAGACGACATTTCTGATCGCGTCCGACGGCCAGGTGCTGGCCGAGGTCGAGAAGGCGCCGAAGCGGCTGCCGCAAGCGACGCTGCCGCGCGGTTCGACCTTCTTCGTAGGCCGCCGGTCCGGCGACGCGAACATCGAGGCGGCGCTGCTCGTCCTTGCGCAGCAGCCCGAGGGTTTCCAGGATCGCGTCGGCCGCATCACGGCGGTCATCCCCAGCGAGGGCGAGGTCGTCGCCGTGCTGAACGACGGTGTCAAGCTGAAGCTCGGCCCACCCGAACAGCTGACCCTCAAGCTGCAGATCGCAGAGCGCGCCCTGCTTCGTATTCCCGGGAACGAGGGACGGGACTTTCTCCGGTATATCGACGTCTCCGCCGTGGGGCGTGTGGCCTACATGTACCGGCATCTCGATTCAGTCTCAAGTACAGGGTGAGGGTTCAAACTGTCAGGTTCGGCTTGACAGCGAGATTCATGCGCAGTACTCTGGCGATCGTGCCCCTCGGACGCCGTGAGATTTTGGCGGTTCGTGCGGGCTCGACGTGTTTTAGGGAACACTCAGGCTGACCGTGAGGTCGAGACTGCCCGAGCGCGACGGAGGTCGACAACCATGAGGGATCAGAGCGGCAACTATCTAGCGGTCATCAAGGTCGTCGGTGTCGGCGGCGGCGGAACCAACGCGGTCAACCGGATGGTCGACGCGGGACTACGCGGCGTCGAGTTCATCGCGGTGAACACCGACGCACAGGCACTCCTGATGTGCGACGCCGATGTGAAGATCCACATCGGCTCGAAGATCACTCGCGGGCTGGGCGCCGGCGCCGACCCAACGATCGGCAGCCAGGCAGCATCCGAGAGCCGTGATGAGTTGAAGGAGGCGCTGAAGGGCGCCGACATGGTGTTCGTGACGGCCGGTAAGGGCGGCGGCACGGGCACGGGCGCGGCGCCGGTGATCGCCGAGATCGCACGCGAGCTCGGCGCGCTGACGGTGGGCGTTGTCACCCGGCCGTTCACGTTCGAGGGACGCAAGCGGGGCGATCAGGCAGAGGAGGGCATCCGCGCGCTGCGCGAGAAGGTCGACACGCTGATCATCATCCCCAACGACCGTCTGCTGCAGGTGGTCGAGAAGCGCACCTCGATCGTCGATGCATTCCGCATCGCCGACGACGTGCTGCGCCAGGGCGTCCAGGGCATCACCGATCTGATCACGGTGCCGGGGCTGATCAATCTCGACTTCGCCGACGTCCGCACGATCATGCGCGAGGCAGGCTCCGCGCTGATGGGCATCGGCGTCGCCAGCGGTGAGAACAGGGCGGCAGAGGCTGCACGTGCCGCGATCTCATCGCCGCTGCTCGAGGCCTCCGTCGAAGGCGCGACAGGCATTCTGCTGAACATCACCGGCGGCGACGACCTCGGCCTGTTCGAGGTCAACGAGGCTGCCGAGATTATCGGCAGCGCCTCTGATTCCGATGCCAACATCATCTTCGGCGCCGTCATCGACGAGGCGCTCGGCGATCAGGTGCGGGTGACGGTGATCGCGACGGGCTTCGACCGTGCTTCACGGTCACGGCCGGCCGCTGCCTTCGCGGGCGCGGGTCGCGACCGCCAGAAGCCTCGGCTCGAGGACACCAGCACGGGCGAGTTCGAGCTCCCACGCGAGGCGCTCGAGATCCCCAGCTTCCTTCGCGAGGAGTAACGGTGCAGCGGTGAGCCACGTCTCCTCACCGGCGGAGTAGAATCACCGCAAACCGCAGGCAAACGCCTCCCGGTTGACCCTTGACGCATGCGCCCCGGTGGTCTCTGACCGCCGGGGCGCTGTTTCTTTCGGCCACGTGTAGACTGCCCGTCCGGATGCCTGAGCAGACGCTGCGCCGGACGCCGCTCTACGACCGCCATCGAGCGGCTGGGGCGCGCATCGTTCCGTTCGCCGGCTGGGAGATGCCGGTGCAGTACGAGGGCATCATCCCAGAGCACCGAGCCGTGCGAGACAGCGCGGGGATGTTCGACGTTTCCCACATGGGCCAGCTGGAGCTTCGCGGCCCAGGGGCGCTCGAGTTCACGCAGCGAATGCTCTCGAACGACCTCGACCGGATCGGCGCGGGGAGCGCGCAGTACACCCTGCTCCTGGACGAGCGCGGCTGCCCCGTGGACGATCTGATCGCCTACCGGTTTGCCGACGACCACATCCTGCTGGTTGTGAACGCCTCGCGGGTCGACGACGACCGCGAATGGCTGCAGCGACACCTCCCCGACGACGTCGCGCTCGAAGACCGCTCAGCCGACATGGCGATGCTGGCAGTGCAGGGACCGGAGGCACTCGGCCTCGTCGACCTTCCAGACCTGGAGCCGTTCGGCTTCGCCGAGGCGACCGTGTGCGGAGTGGATGCGATCGTTGCCCGGACCGGATACACGGGCGAGCCCGGAGTCGAGTTGATGGTCGACAACGGTGACGCGGAGACGCTGTGGGACGCGATTGTCGGAGCCGGCGCCGTGCCGTGCGGGCTCGGCGCGCGCGACACTCTGCGCCTCGAAGTCTGTTACCCGCTGTACGGCAACGACCTCTCGCTCGAGCGAACAGCCCTCGAGGCGGGGCTCGGTTGGGTGTGCGCACTGGACGCGAAGGACTTCACCGGCGCCGACGCGCTGCGCGAGCAGAAGGCCGCGGGTGGCTACGACCGGCTGGTTGCGTTCGTCGTCGAGGGTCGCGGCATCCCGCGCCAGGGCATGGCGATCGTGCCGGACGGGGAGGTAACGAGCGGGACGATGTCACCGTCGCTGGGAGTCGGCATCGGAATGGGCTACGTCCCGGCGAACCGGACCGGGCCGGGGACACGTATCCAGATCGACGTCCGCGGCCGGCCGGTGGAGGCCGAGATCCGGAAGAAGCCACTGTACGTCAAGGAGCAGGCATGAGCGATGCGAGCTATCCCGAGGAGCTGTACTACATCGAAGAGCACGACTGGGCGCGGGTGGACGGCGACACCGCGACCTTCGGCATCACGTGGTACGCCCAGGACACGCTCGGAGAGGTGGTCTACTTCAGCCCTTCGTCGGTGGGCACCCAGATCCAGAAGGGCGGCGAGTACGGGGAGCTCGAGTCCACGAAGGCGGTCTCGTCGCTGATCGCACCGTTGTCGGGCGAGGTGATCGAGGTGAACGACGCGCTCGAGGGAAGTGAGAGCAGCGTCAACGACGATCCCTACGGCCAGGGCTGGCTGGTGAAGATCCGTCTCTCCGACCCCTCCGAAGCCGAGTCGCTGATGGACTCCTCGGCTTACCAGACGCACGTCGACTCGCTGTGACGTTTACGTCGCTCACCGACGCCGACCGCGAGGCGATGCTCGAGACCATCGGCGTCTCGTCGATCGAGGACCTGTTCGCCGATATCCCGCAGGCGCTGCGGCTCGGCCGGCGGCTCGACCTCGAACCGGCGCTCTCTGAAATCGAGCTCTCTGCGCACATGTCGCAGCTCGCCGAACGCAACGTCCACGTCGGACGGGAGCTGTCATTCCTCGGCGCGGGCATGTACGACCACTATGTCCCGGCGGTGGTCGACGCGGTGCTCCAGCGTGGGGAGTTCCTGACCGCCTATACGCCGTATCAGCCGGAGATGAGCCAGGGCGTGCTGCAGGCGATCTTCGAATACCAGACGGCGATCTGCGAGCTGACCGGGATGGATGTCTCGAATGCCTCCGGGTACGACGGCACCACCGTCGCGGCCGACGCGTGTTACGTCGCGAAGCTGGCGACCGGCCGCACCAAGGTGGTGCTGGCGGAGACGCTCAACCCGCAGGCGCGGCAGGTTGTGCGGACGTTCGCCCCCGGCTTCGGGATGGAAGTTGTGGAGGTGCCACATCACGACGGCACCATCGACCCGGATGAGCTGCGCGGGGCGGCCAAGGACGCGGCGCTCGTCATCTTTCAGCAGCCCAACGTGTTCGGCATCCTGGAGGATGCGCCGGCGCTGGCCGAGGCGGCGTCCGCCCAGGGAGCGCTCGCGGTGGCGCATGTCGATCCGATGTCGCTCGGCGTGCTGGAGGCGCCCGGGAAGTACGGCTGCGCGATGGCCATCGGCGAGGGGCAGCCGGCCGGCAACAACCTCTCCTACGGCGGCCCCCACTATGGGTTCCTGGCCGCGCGGATGGACTTCGCCCGCCAGTTGCCCGGCAGGATCGTGGGCGAGACGCGCGACCGCCACGGCGCGCGCGCCTACGTGCTCACGCTCCAGACGCGGGAGCAGCACATCCGCCGCGAGAAGGCGACGTCGAACATCACCTCCAACCAGACGCTGCTCGCCCTGGGCGGGCTTGTCTACCTGTCCTGGCTGGGGCCCCACGGCCTGGCGGAGATCGGCGAGCGCTCCCACGCCTTGGCCGAGCACGCCAAGCGGCGGCTCGGCCTGACGCTCGCGTTCGACAAGCCGACGTTCCGCGAGTTCGTGGTCCGCACGGGTCGGCCGGCGCGTGAGGTGATCGACGAGTGCAAGCAGCAGGGCGTGCACCCCGGCTATGCGATCGGCCGCGACTACCCGGGCCTCGATGACGCGATCATGATTGCGCTCACCGAGAAGCGCACGGTCGAGGAGATCGACCGTCTCGCCGACGTGCTGCAGGCCGCCGGAGTCGGGGCGGAGGCGCGGTCATGAAGCTGATCTACGAACGCTCCCAGGAGGGGCGGCGCGCCTCGACGATCCCCGACCCCGGCGTCGAACCGGCCGAGATCCCCGAGCATCTACGGCGCTCGGCACCCCCGCGCCTGCCGGAGCTGGCCGAGCCCGAACTGGTGCGGCACTTCACCAAGCTGTCGACGCGCAACTTCGGCATCGACACCGGCTTCTACCCGCTCGGGTCGTGCACGATGAAATACAACCCGCGCGTGAACGAGCGGCTGGTCGGGCTGCCGGGCTTCCGCGATCTGCACCCGCATCAGGACGACGCCGACGCTCAGGGCGCCCTGGAGCTGATGTGGCGCCTGCAGGAGATCCTGAAGGAGATCGTCGGCCTCGACGCTGTCACGCTGCAGCCCGCCGCTGGGTCACAGGGCGAGCTCACCGGACTGACGCTGATGCGCGCGTACTTCCGCGACCGCGGCGAGGACGAGCAGCGGCGGGAGATCGTCATCCCCGACACGGCCCACGGCACCAACCCCGCGAGCGTGACGATGGCCGGGTACAAGCTCGTGCGCGTCAAGGTTGACCAGCGAGGCAACATCGACCTCGAGGACCTGCGCGGCAAGGTGGGGCCGCAGACCGCGGGTCTGATGATCACGAACCCGTCGACGCTGGGCCTGTTCGAGGAGGGCATCGAGGAGATCGAGCAGATCTTCCACGGCGCGGGTGCGCTGCTCTATTACGACGGCGCCAACCTGAACGCCGTCTGCGGGATCACGCGTCCGGGAGACATGGGCTTCGACGTCCTGCACTTCAACCTGCACAAGACCTTCTCGCAGCCGCACGGCGGCGGTGGGCCGGGCGCGGGATCTGTCGCCGTGCGCGACATCCTCGAGCCGTTTCTGCCCGCGCCGATCGTTGCCCGAGATGGCGACGCCTTCCGGCTCGAGCACGACCGACCGAAGTCGATCGGCCGCGTGCGCGGCTTCGGTGGCCCGTTCGGCGTGTTCGTCCGCGCGTATGCGTTCATCCGCATGTGGGGGCCTGGCCTCCGCGAGATGTCCGAGATCGCCGTGCTCAATGCGAACTACCAGCTCGCTCAGCTGCGCGAGGCCTACGAGGTGCCGTACGACCGCACGTGCATGCATGAGTTCGTCCTGTCGGCCCGTGGGCTGAAGCGCGAGTACGGCGCGACCGCGCTCGACGTCGCCAAGCGGTTGATGGACTACGACTTCCATCCGCCGACGGTCTACTTCCCGCTCGTCGTCCCCGAGGCGCTGATGATCGAGCCGACGGAGACCGAGGCCCGCGAGACCCTGGACGAGTTCTGCGAGGCGATGCTTCAGATCGTCCGGGAGGCCAAGGAGGAGCCCGAGGTGCTGAAGACGGCCCCGCATACGAGGCCCGTCTCCAGGCCCGACGAGGCGTACGCCGCCAAGCGGCTCGTCGTCCGCCACCATTTCGACGACGAGACCTGAGCCGTGCCGCTCGAAGCGGTGCTGCTCGATTACGGTGACACGCTGTTTCGGTTCAACTACGACGAGCCGGCGCACGTCACTTCGCTGGCGCGGCTGCTGGAGGTGCTGGGCGAGACGGAGACCAGCAGCCGGTGCCTGTTCGACGAGGTCGACCGCCGGTTCTGGGATGCACTCGCCGAGATGGCTGACGACGTCGAGATCGACTACCCCGGCGTCGTTCGCGAATCGCTCGCGGCAGTCGGCATTCCGCGCGTCGAGGAGGACGCGCTGCTTCGGGCGCTGCACGCGGCGCATCGGTCATGGGACGCAAACCGAGAGGTACATCCGCAGTCCCACGAGCTCCTGTCAGCGCTTCGCGAAGAGGGTCTGCGCCTCGGCGTCGTCTCGAATGCGTTCGACCCGTCACCCTTCCTGCACGAGGATCTCGAGCTCGAAGGGATCGCTCCGCTGATCGATACAGCTGTGTTCTCGTCGGAGGTCGGAAAGCGCAAGCCGCACCCCGACATCTATCTCGAGGCGCTCGACCGGCTTGGCGCAGAGCCGTCGCGGACGCTGTTTGTCGGCGACCGCGTACTCGAGGACATCGTCGGTCCCTCGCGGCTCGGGATGCGGACGTGCCTCACCACGTACTACCGCGTCGACGGGGGAGACCACTCGCTGGCCGACCACGTCGCGGCCGAGCCGATGGACATCCTGGGCGCCGTTCGCACCGAGGTCGCCGGCCAAGGCTAGACTTTCTGCAATGGGGGGAATGCGCCAGCGATTACCCGTCATCGACCGCCCGGCAGAGGTGGAATGCCGACGCTGCGGTGTCGTCTGCCAGAAGGTCATCTTCCCGCAGAAGTGCGTGGAGCAGTCATGTCCGTTTCTCTACGCGTACGACGCGTGGGGGCGGCGGTACGCGGGCTGTACGCATGGGATCTTCTCGGTCGACATCGATGTCGAGCACCTGCAACGGGCGTCGCGCCGCAGGAACGGGTTCGGCCCGATTCGCGCGGTGCGGGAGCCGCTGGCGATTTGTCCCGCCGGGATCGAACGCGCGTACGAGCATCGAGAGGAGCCGCTCGGGTGCATCAACCCCGAGTTTCATGAGCTTCCCGACCGCCCCAGCTTCCGCGTGATCGAAAACGGCCGTACCTCGGAGTGAGCCGCTGCGCACGATCGCCCGCATTCTCGCTGTCCTCCTACTGACCGCCGCCGGCGTCACAGCATTCGGCGCCGGGCGTACCGGAGGACACCCGGGCGTGGTGTCCAAGGCGGATCTGCAGCCGCCGGCGGCAGCGGGCGTGACGAACCGGCCGACGCCTCGCACCGCATTCACGATCCCCGTGCGGACGTCTGCCGGGACCGCGTACCTCGTGGGGCGTGTGACGCGGACCATCCGTACCAGCGTGGGGCTGGTGCGCCCCGTGACGCCGCTCGGCAATGAGACGTGGCTTCCGATCGTCAAGTACAAGGGCCGGTTCGGCACCGCGCTCGTCGTTACGCCGTCGGGTCAGCGCGAGGCGAAGGTCGATCTCGCTCAGTTGTCACTCCGCTGGACGGCCGCGCGGGTCGACGTCGACCTGTCTCAGTTGCGGCTGTCCGTGCTTCGGGGGGACCGCGTCCTCGCACGTTTCAAGGTCGCCGCCGGAGGGCCCGGAACACCGACGCCCTCCGGCAGATTCTTCGTCACCGACCGCGTGACGTTCCCAACGGGGAGCCCCTACGGCGAGTTCGCGCTCGGGCTGTCGGTGGACCAGGCGCAGCCGACGCCGGGATGGACGGGCGGCGACCAGGTCGCCATCCACGGCACCAGCAATCCCGAGACGATCGGGACGTATGCCAGCCTCGGCTGCGTGCGCGTGAGTGCCGAGGCGCTGAAGCTTCTCTTCAGCGCGATGCCGCTGGGCGCGCCGGTCACCATCCACGCCTGAAAAAAAGGGGTCTGACCCCTTTTTTTCACTCAGTCGTCGCCTTGCGGTGGGCGGCGCATCCGCTTGACCTCGCCGGAGCGCTTTTTCTCGGCGATACGGCGCTCCGCGGACGCCTTGGTGGGGCGGGTCTTGCGCCGCGGCGGGGGCGGGGGCGCCAGCGCGTGGCGCAGCATCTCTGCCATGCGCCGCAGGGCAGCGTCGCGGTTTCGCCGCTGGCTCCGCTCGGTGCGTGCGACGACCCGCAGCCGGCCGTCGCTGTCGAGCCGCGAGCCGAGCCGCTCCAGGGCGCGCTCGCGCTCGTCGTCGCTCAGGCTGGTGGATCCTGCGACGTCGAACACCGCCTCCACGCGCGTGCTCGACGTGTTGACGTGCTGGCCGCCGGGGCCGCCGGCGCGCGAGAACCGCAGCTCGACCTCCGAAACGGGGATCGGCCGCTCGGCTCCTACTTCGAGGACGTCACCGTCCGCCACTGCTCGACGCCTTTCTTGTGCAGCCGCTGCAGCGACGAGATCTCCGCTACGTCGACACCGTGCCCTTCGGCCCCCGGGGTCTCTGCGATCGCCGGCAGGTGCTGGAGGCGTGGATGCCCAAGGATCACCGCCAGGCCGTCACCAATCTCGCCGGTGCCGACGTTGGCGTGGCGGTCGCGGTTGGAGCCGAACGGCATCTTCGAATCGTTGATGTGCAGCGCGCGCAGCTTCTCGAGCCCGATGCGCTCGTCGATCTCGTCGAGCAGCTCGTCGACCGCGGCGGGTTCCGTGATGTCGATCCCCGAGGCGAACAGATGGCACGTGTCGAGGCAGATACCGATCCGGTCGGGACGGCCCAGCTCATCGATGACGAGCGCGAGCTCCTCCATCGTCACGCCGATCGTGCCCTGGTGTCCGGCGCTGTTTTCGAGCAGCAGCCAGGGCCCTTCGTCGCGCCGCTCGGCGCATGCGATCTCGATGCCGGGGACGATCTGGTGCATCGCGGCGTCGAGGCCGCGCCCAAGGTGGCTGCCGACGTGGAAGATCACGCTTTCCGCGCCGATTTGGTCGGCGACGTCGACCGTCGTCGCGAGCGCCTTCACAGACTTGTGGTAGATGACGTCGTCCGTCGCGCCGAGGTTGATCAGGTACGTCGCGTGGCAGACAACCGACTCCACGCCCGCCTCCTCGCGCCGCTCGCGGAACCGCGCGACCGACTCCGGCTTGTGGTTCGTCGGGCGCCACATCCGAGGACTTTGGGTGAAAACCTGCACGGCGTTCGCACCGATGTCTTCGGCCCGGTCGATGGCGGTGTTGATGCCACCAGACGACGAAACGTGACCTCCAAACTGCATCAAGGCAGTGTATCGACGGGCAGCGAGTAGGATGCTCCGCTGTGCCGATCAAGGTCAGATTCCCCCCTTCCCCGACGGGGCTCCTGCATGTCGGGAGCGCGCGCACTGCGCTCTACAACTGGCTCTTCGCGCGCCACACCGGGGGCACGCTGGTGCTGCGGTTCGAGGACACCGACCGGGCGCGCTCGACGGACGAGGCGATCGAGCAGGCGCTTCGCGTGCTGGAGTGGCTGGGGATCGACTGGGATGAGGGGCCCACACGGCAGTCGGAGCGGATGGACGTCTACCGCGAGACGGCCGAGCGGCTGATCTCCGAGGGCAAGGCGTACCGCTGCTACTGCACGCCGGCGGAGCTGGACGAGGAGCGAACGCGGCGGCAGAAGGCCGGTGAGCCCGTCATCTACTCAGGTCGCTGCCGGCGCCTGACCGCGGTGGAACGCGATGCGTTCGAGGCCGAAGGCCGGCCCTCGGCCGTCCGCCTGCATGTCGACCCGGCCGGCGAGACCGTGATCGAGGACGTCGTTCGAGGCACCGTGCGCTGGGAGAACGCGCTGCTCGGCGACCACATCATCCTGCGCTCCGACGGCACGCCCACCTACCAGTTCGCGAATCCGGTGGACGACATCGCCGACGGCATCACGCACGTCGTACGCGGCGAGGACCTGCTGTCGTCGACGCCGCGCCAGCTCGCCGCGTATCGCGCGCTCGGCGCCCCCGAGCCGGTGTTCGCGCACCTGCCGATGATTCTCGGCCCCGACAAGAAGAAGCTTTCGAAGCGCCACGGGGCCGTGTCGGTCGAGGAGTTCCGCGACCGCGGCTACCTGCCCAGCGCGATGCGCAACTACCTGGCGTTGATCGGCTGGAGCTTCGACGACAAGACGACCGTGATGACAACGCCCGAGCTGATCGAGCGCTTCAGCCTGGAGCGCGTCAACACGAGCCCCGGCGTGTTCGATCCGGCGAAGCTCGAGTGGCTGAACGGCGAGCACCTGCGGATGCTGACTCCCGAGGAGTACGTCCGCGAGCTGCAGTCCTACCTGGAGCGAGTCGGCTCGCCGCTGGCGCAGCATCCCGAGCGCGTGGCCGAGGTGGCGCCGATCGTTCAGGAGAAGCTCCGTGAGCTGGCCCAGTTCGAGTCGTTTGCCGGGTTCCTGTTCGGGCCGGTGACGTACGAGGATGAGGCGGTACGCCGGGTGGTGGACGATCCGGACGCTCCACGCGCTGTCGAGTCTGCGAAAGCGTCGCTCGAGGCACTGCCGGAGTGGACGGCAGCGGCAATCGAGGAGGCGCTGCGGGCGGCGTGCCACGAGACCGGGTTGAAGCCGCGCGTGCTGTTCTTCCCGTTGCGCGTCGCAATCTCAGGACGCACGGTGGCGCCCGGCCTGTTCGAGAGCCTGGAGCTGCTTGGACGCGACGAATCGCTTGCGCGGATCGATGCGTTGGGGAGGAAATTCACGCTCGAGGGCTAAGACGTCGACGGGCCCCTATGTCCTCGATGTCCACCCACCGCATCCGTTCGGTCACGGCCTCTCTGCCGCGGTTCAGCCTTGCCGCGCTGATGATCGCTCTCGCCCTCGCCGCCGGGGTCTCGGCCGTGGTCGGTATCGCAGCGTGGTCGATCCAGACGGGCGACCCAGGCGTCTCACAGGTGCAGCTCCAGGCGGCTGAGAAGGCGGCCTTCGATCGCGGGCACGTCGCGGGATACAAGGAAGGCCTGACGAAGGGCAAGCAGAACGGAGCCACGATCGGCGAGCGTCGCGGACACCGAAACGGCTTTGGCGAGGGGCTCCGGAAGGGCGTGAGGAAGGGTTATGCAAAGGGGCATGAGGCTGGCTACAGCGAGGGCTACTCGGCAGGGGCCGCCGCAGCCAAGCCTGCCCAGGGCAGTGGCAAGAAGAAGGGCGGCGGCACCTAGCCGACCACGCCGGGTGGCCTACCCGTTTGGGGGGCATGACGGCCGGCGCGGGGTGACTCCTTCCCCTCAAGGATGCGGTGTGCTCCGGAAGGGGGTAGGTTGGTGTTGTGCTTCTTTTCGTTCTGCACGAGGTGTCGCGAACGGCCGCCACCACGATGGTGCTGATGGCGCTGGCATGCCTCTGCGCCGGCCTCTACGGGATGATCTTCCAGTCGATGCAAGGCGACCCCCGGGCGGAGGGCGCGTTCCGCCTGGCACGGCTCTGCGCCGTGGTCGGCGGCGTCGGCGGTCTCGTCGGCGGCCTGACGGCGCTGCCGTACTTCTGGATGAACGATGCGGTTGCGCTGCGACCGTTCCTGATCGCCGAGTTCGCGCTGCTGGGGCTCACGGCACTGTTCGCGGTCGTCATCGCGGCACTCCTGCCCGACAGCCAGCCTGAGCGCCGGTAGTCTTCTCCACCCATGAGCGGTCCGCGCGACGAGTGCGATCTCGCCGTCGTCGGCGCCGGCATCCTGGGCCTTGCGGTGGCGCGCGAGCTGCTGAACCGCCACCCGGGCGCAACCGTTCAGGTGCTCGAGCGCGAGGGGGCGATCGCACGCCACCAGACCGGCCACAACAGTGGCGTGATCCACCAGGGCGTGTACTACGAGCCGGGATCGCTGAAAGCGCGGTTGTGTGTCGCCGGCGCCAGGGAGCTGTACGCGTACTGTGACGCGAAGGGCGTGCCGGCGCAGCGGGTGGGGAAGGTGATCGTGGCGACGACCGAGCAGCAACTGGGCCGGCTCGCCGAGCTCGAGCGGCGCGGCCGTGCCAACGGCGTGCCGGGCCTGCGCCGGCTCGGCCCGGCAGAGCTGGCCGAAGTCGAGCCGCATGCCCGCGGCGTCGCTGCTATCCACTCTCCGGAGACGGGGATCGTCGACTACGCGCGGGTCGCGGCCGCGTTTGCCGCCGACGTCGAAGCCGCCGGCGGCACTGTCACCACCGGCTGTGAGGTGACCGGCATCTGGCCGGGCGCCGGACGGCTGCGACTGGTGCACAGCCGCGGTGAGACGCGTGCGCGCCACGCGGTGTTCTGTGCGGGGGCGTGGTCGGATCGGCTCGCAGTCGCCGCAGGCGGGAGCGCGGATCCCCGCATCGTCCCGTTCCGCGGGGCCTATCTGCGGCTGCGTCCGGAACGGCGAGACCTCGTTCGCGGGCTGATCTATCCCGTCCCCGACCCCGACCTGCCGTTTCTCGGCGTGCACCTGACGCGGCAGATCGACGGGGAGGTGCTGGTCGGTCCGACCGCCCTGCTCGCCGGGTCGCGCACGGCCTACAACCTGTTGCGTGTCGCACCCGCCGACGTTGCGTCGACGCTTCAATGGCCGGGGACTTACCGCATGGCGCGGCGGTTCTGGCGCACCGGCTTTGGTGAGGTGCGACACCTCCTGCGCAGGAGCTCCTTCGTCGGCGAGGCGGCCCGGTACGTGCCGGAGCTTCAGCCCGGAGACGTGCTCCCCGGGCCGTCGGGCGTCCGGGCGCAGGCCGTTGGGCGCGACGGTCGCCTGGTCGACGATTTCGTGTTCTCCCACACCGAGCGGGCGCTGCACGTTCGCAACGCACCCTCACCCGCGGCGACCTCCTCACTCGCCATCGCCCGTCATGTGGCGGACGAGGCAGAGCGGCTGTTCAGCCTCGGCCCTCGGGAGGCCGCGCCACCCACGTAGCGCCCGCGCCTTGTTCCGGCTTGGGGTTCGGTGGGGCATGCCGCGTCAGCGGCGCAGCGGCTGCGGCGACGGCGGCCACGGTCGGCACGTCGAGAGGCAGCAGTGCCGCAGTGGACGCCCGATGGACGACGCGGCGCACAGCCAGCCGAGGCAGCGACGCATGTAGCGCGACGTGATGGGCGGCAAGGCGGGTTCGCATCACGATCACGGGCGTGCCCAGCGGAACTCTTGCCCGCAGCACCGTCAGCGCGCCGGCGGAGACCCGCAGGCAGCCGTGCGATGCCCGGCGCCCGATTGAGGCGGGATCATTCGTGCCGTGGATCGCAAGCTGATCCCCGCCTGACCACCCCGGCGGCAGGTTCGGCTGGTGGCCCGAGAGCCCCAATGCGTACCACCCGAACGGCCCTGACGGGTCGCCGGTGACCACGCGGTCGGTGACGCTGAACCGGCCGGCCGGGGTGGGGGAGGCCGATGCGCCGATCGCTGCCCGCCACGTCGCCACCGGGCGTGTTCCCCGCATCAGCCAGATTCGCCGCTCGCCGAGGCTGCCCCGTACCCATGTCGAGGTGCGGACGAGTCGCAGGCCACGAAGGCTGATCCACCCGGTTCGCCCGTTCGGACGCAGGGGCAGCACGGCCCGTCCCCACCTCTTGCTGCGTGCCGTATCGACGATCCAGAGCCAGGTGGTGGTCTGGAGCGGCGTGCGCCCGGGAACCCAGGCGGTAACCGGGCCACCGGGCCGCGCATGTACCGCGACCCCTGATGGCGCATGGGCGAGCAGGAAACGCGGGCCTTTCGCGGCTTCCGCATCTCCAGCCCGTACGAGTGCGATCACGCACAAAACGGTCACGGCCGCGAGTGCGCAACGCAATCGACGTTGGTCGATGGCGACGGATGACATGTCTGCTGCTGTCTCCGCGCGGTCCCGACAACCCCACCGCGCGGGCAGATTCTACCGCAGAACTGACGCATTCCCAATCCAGGAAAACTCGCACTTTCCTGGCACAAAGTGGACTCGTGCGACATGTCGCGAATCTCGGGTTTCCCGGTTCTTTGCAGTCGAACCTGTGGAAAACGCTGCCCGTCAGCGCGCGGCGCGGCGGAAGTTGCTCAGGATGCCGTCCTGCGCCGCTGCGAGGCGCTCGGCGATCAGCCTGCCGCCGTCGTACGTGCCGGCGTGGATGAGGTGCCGGCTCTCCGCTCCATCAGCGTTGCGAATCGTGGCGATGAATGAGGCGCCCACGTGCTCGGCCAGTGCGCGGGCGGAGGGTAGGAGCTTGCTCATCTCGTCGTCGCTCATGGGTTCAAAGCGATCCATGGAACGATTGTACGGGTCATGTGCGTCGTACGTGTCTCTTTACGCAGCCTGGAGGACGTAGCGGACGGCGATGCCGATCACCAGGGCACCGAGGAGTCGGCGTAGCGCGATCTCCGGGATGTGCGGCTGGGCGCTCGCACCGGCGAAGGCGCCGATGACGCCCCCGAGGCCCGCCGCAATCCCGGTCGCCCACTCCGGTGTGACGGCGCCGTCTGCCCCCGACCAGCCCAGCACGAGGAACGAGGCCACCCCCACGATCGATGCCGCCATCGTCGAAAGCAGCGCGGCGGGGGCCACCTGGTACGCGGAGTAGCCGGTGACAAGCAGGATCGGCGCCAGGATCGAGCCGCCTCCGATGCCGTAGATGCCGCCGACGACGCCAACGGCGAACGCAAGCAGGGCAAGTGCATTGCGTGGGATCCGCAGGATGCCCGACGTTCTCGGGCGGGTGAACAGTAGGAATGCACCAAGCGGTGCGAGGACCGCCGCGACGACGATCTCGAATGCGCGTTCGCCCGCCAGCCACTCGACGCGGATGACCGCGCCGAGGACGACCCCTGGGATCGTGCCGGCCAAGAGCGGCCATGCCAGATCGGACAACCCGCTCCCGGCCTTCCGGTACCGGAGCACGCCGCTCGGTGTCGCAAACAGGTTGTAGAGCAGATTGGTCGGTGTGACGGCCGGGCTCGGGACACCGAGCAGGCTGACCTGTACCGGCAGCAAGAGCACCGCGCCGCTGACGCCCGCCGGTGTGGTGATGGCAGCAACGATGAGCCCGGCGAGGAAGGCCTCTGCGAGATCCATCGCGCGAGACTAGCCGCGGTCGCCGCTGTGACACGTCGAAACTTGGGTGCGTACGCTGGCTGCGGCGTGAGCACACCGATGTCGAGCACCGCGCTGCCGCCGAGGCCGCAGAGCGAGCATCCACCGAGCTCGATTCGCACGTGTCGGCCCACGCCGGCCGATCTGGCACGATGTCGCCGTGGACGTTGCGGTCAGAGATGTCGCGCCGGGCCTTTGGATCTGGCGCCGCGATCATCCGGACTGGAGCCCCGGCGCAGGGTGGGAGCCTCCAGTCACGTCGACGTGTGTTGAGTCAGGCGGCGAGGTGATCCTGCTCGATCCGCTGGCGCCACCGCCCGAGGCGACCGAGGTGGGGACGCGGCTCGACGCCAACCCGCCGACGGCGATCGCGATTCTGAAGCCCGATCACGTCCGCGATGTCGATCTCTTCACGCGGCGCTACGGCGCGCGGCCGTTCGGGCCCTTCCTGTTCTGGCGGGACGACATCCCCGACACCGAGCTCGAGCCGATCGAGCCCGGCAGCGAGCTCCCCGGCGGGCTCGTCGCCCAGTACGACGGCCGAGGCCGCCACGAGACGCCGATGTGGCTTCCCGAGCAGCATGCTCTTGTCTTCGCGGATGCGCTCACGGAGCGCGGCGGTGAGCTGCGTGTCTGGGGCACGCCGTGGCACGAGGAGCGCGCGCTGCCCGCGCTCCGGAAGCTGCTCGAGCTCCCATTTGAGATCGTCATCGTGGCGCACGGCGAGCCGGTCCACGACCGCGCCGCCTATGAGCGCGCACTCGAGTTGCCGCCCTGGATCGAAGACGAAGAGCCGGCGTAGGCCGAGCCGATCGAGGATCGTCACATGCAATCCCCCGTGATTTACCAGCATCCGATGGCATACCTGCTCGGGCTGGAAGGACTCTCGTTGCTGCGGGCGTTCTCCGGCCGGCACGACCGTGAGTTCACCCTCGCTCGTCTACGCGAGGTTCGGAGCCTCCTGGAGTCCGCGGAGACGCTGGGAGAAGGGGTGGAAGCCCGTCCGATCACGACCCGGGAGGGCTACGCCCAGTGGGCGCCGTACTACGACGAGCCCGGAAACCAGCTGCTCGACATCGAGCAACCGATCGTTCGGGAGATCCTCGATGGGTTGCCGGTCGGGGTCGCTCTTGATGCAGCTTGCGGCACGGGCCGTCACGCTGCCTACCTCGCGCGACTGGGACATACGGTGATCGGCGTGGACACGTCACCCGAGATGCTCGCCGTCGCCCGTCAGAACCTGCCGGACGGCCGGTTCCGTGAGGCGGAGATCGCGGACATGCCGCTCGCCGCCGACTCCGTGGATCTCGTCGTCTGCGGGCTCGCCTTGACCCATGTCCCCGACATCACACCTGTGTTTGCAGAGTTCGTCCGCGTTCTCCGGCCGAACGGGCACCTGGTCGTATCGGACTCGCGGGGACTGATCGGAGACGTCGGACTGCCCCTCGTGCGCATCGGCCCGGATGGCACCTTCGGGTATATGCCCGTCTGGAGTCGCCTTGCCAGCGACTACCTCGCCGCGGCCCTTCCTCTCGGCCTGCACGTGCGTCGTTGCGAGGAGCCAAGAAGGCCGACACCTCTCATCGGTGACGACGGCACGGTGCTCCACGACGGCGCCCCGTCGCCAGAGCACACTCCACACGCTCCTCCGAATATCTGGGCCCTACACCCACTGTGCGTTGCGGCGACGAATGCGGCGTGGGCAGGAAACCCTGCCGCAATCATCTGGCATTTCCAACTTCTGGCGTAGCATGGACAGCCGGATGACCAGATTCGTCGTCGACTGTGGCGTGGTGCTCCATCTGGCGAGTGAGGGAATCGATGTTCCCGCTGAACACGAGCTTCTCGCGCCGACGCTGTTGCGCTCTCAGACGCTGTCAGCGCTGCATGAGGCCGTAGACCGGGGCGACATCCCGGCGGATGTGGCCCTCGATCGGCTCACGCGCATCTGGGCGATGCCCATTCGCCTCCTCGGTGACGCCGTGCTCCGGCGTAACGCCTGGAAGATCGCCGATCAGCTGAGGTGGGCGGAGACCTACGCCGCCGAGTACGTCGCTCTCACGCAACTCCAGGCTGACGCGTACGTGACCCTGGATGCGGATCTGGCCCGCCGGCTGGAAGGGATCGTGGCCACCGCGACAATCGAGGATCTGCGAACGGCCTGAAGTCACCCGACGCGTTAACGGGCGCGGTCGGGTGCTCTACCGCTTCAGTTCGATCTCGACAAAGACCGCGACCTTCCCTGAGGCATTCACCACGTCATGGGCGGTGCCTGCTGCGCCTAGATAAGGCGACCCTGCGGCCTGGGTCATCTCGCGTACCGAACCGTCGATGGCGGTCACCACGAACGTGCCACCAGTGACGGGGACCACGACGTAGTCAAACTCGTGGCGATGCTGACCGGTGCCGGCCCCGTCTCCTTCGAACGTCCAGGTGGTAATCCGAACCTGATCGTTGTCGGCCGTCACGCGGGAGTGAACTGCGCTCATTCCCGCGCCTGTTCGTTGATTCGTGTGTGTTTCCTGCCCAGGAGAGGTCGCGCCGGGGCACGATGCCGAATCCTCCGCCGGTTCTAGCAGCATGCTCCTGCCGAATGGGCAAGACCATGGGCAAAAGCGGGGTCACACCCAGCCCGAAACCGCCGGTATATTCGATGTGATGAAGAGATGATTTTCCTTGGCTCGCGAGCGCATGCTTGGTGTGTGCGCTCATCGCGGCTGCTGCCCGTTACGCCGCTTTGAACAAACTCGTGCTGCTGGCGGGTGTTGCCATATTGATCGCTGGCGGCTTACTCCTGGCAGACTTCGTATTCTCGGGCGATCCGTATGTTGGTGGAGACGTATCGAGGTGGTCGCGTCGACCATCGCATCGGCTCGTCTACGCCGCATGGTTGGGAACGGCATTGACCGTCGCTGGCCTGCTCTGGCTGTTCCGGCGTAGATCGGCTACTCGCTGGCAAGTCGCAAGTGCACTATCAGCCGCGTCCGCGGTGGTACTGCTTCAGTTCATAGGCGCGATCTCACAAGATCTCAACTGACGCAGCTCTCCGAGTCGGTGAAGTCGCGGCCATCGCAGCGCTCTGAGAGCGCCTTCAGTTCGGCGGCGAGTCGGCGCAACGATCGTGGGCAAGATTGGCCGCTTCTGGCCGCTTCTGGCCGCAATGGGCAAGATCGCCTGACCGGCCGTTAAACGCCCGAATCCCCCGCGTTTGCAGGGGATTCGTGGAGGTACCGCATACCGGATTCGAACCGGTGTTACCGCCGTGAGAGGGCGGCGTCCTAGGCCCCTAGACGAATGCGGCACGTCGCCCCGAGGCGGGCGTGATTCTAGCAAGGGCGGCCTCGCGCCGGTCTCAAGCCGAGACGATCGCCTCGACTTCGATCTCGACCAGGTAGGCGGCGTCGACGAACCCGGCAACGCCGAGCATGGTGGAGGCCGGACGGACGTCGTCGAACCACTCATGGTGCGCGCGGCCGACGTCGAACTGGTTGCGCTCGACGTCCACGACGTACATGCGTGTGCGCACGACGTCGGCCACGGTGGCGCCGACAGCCTCCAGCGCGCCACGGATCCGCTCGAGTGCCGCGACGGACTGCGCGTATGCGCCCTCGGGAGGCCGGCCATCCGGCCCCACGCCCAGCGTGCCCGCGACGTGCACGTGCGGCCCGACGCGGATCGCCCGCGAGTAGCCGACCCGGCCTTCCCATTCGGTATCGGTCGAATATCGCTGTCGTTCCACGCTCGTCCTTTGCTCGCTCGCCGGTCGGGGGTGGCCACATGGGGCCATCTACGCCATTCTGAGCATATGGCCCTGACGCGCCTACCGCTCCGCGCGCTGCTTCTCTGCTTCACCGTGCTGCTCTGCACCGGCGGCGGCTCGGCGGCGGGCGCGCTCCCGACCAGCACTGCGCTCACGGCCCCGGTAATGCCGGCCCCTGTCGACTGCCCGGGCTGCTGGCATCCGCCTCTCGAGGTGAGCTGGGAGTGGCAGCTGAGCAGCGTCCCGAAGCCCCCGTTCCTCCCCGTACAGGTCTATGACATCGACGGGTTCGCGGCGAGTCCCCAGGTCGTCGCCGACCTCCACACGTCGCTTCCGGGGCGGAGGGTCATCTGCTACCTCAGCACCGGGTCATGGGAGAGTTGGCGGCCGGATGCGAAGCAGTTCCCGAAAGCCGTGAAGGGCCGCCCACTCGACGGCTGGCCGGGCGAGCGGTGGGTCGACATCCGCCGCTTCAGCGGCAGGCTCGGCACGATCATGCGCGCACGGCTCGACATGTGCGCGGCGAAGGGCTTTGACGCGGTCGAGTTCGACAACGCCGACGGCTACCTGAATCGCACCGGCTTCGCCCTCAAGGGCGCCGATCAGCTTGCCTACAACGCATGGCTCGCGAACGAGGCGCACGCGCGCGGCCTCTCGGCGGTCCTGAAGAACGACCTGCCCCAGATCCCGAAGCTGCTGCCGTACTACGACATGGCGCTGAGCGAGCAATGCTGGCAGTACGCGGAGTGCACAACCGCCCAGAACGGCGGTTTCGGCCTCGACCAGTTCGTAGAGGCCGGCAAGCCGGTGTTCCACGTCGAGTACCAGCTGCCGCCGAAGCAGTTCTGCGCCCGGTCGAATCGCCAGAACTTCAACAGCCTGCGTAAGCGCCTGGCACTCGGTGCCTACCGCGTGCCCTGCCGCGGGAGCTGACGGGCAAGCCTGGCCTCGAGCTGGACGCGCACGTCGGGCCACTCCTCCTCGATGACGGCGTACCACGCCGAGTCACGCCAGCGACCGCCGGCCATCAGCATGTGCTTGCGAAAGATGCCCTCGAACTCTGCGGGGATCGCGGCCAGCGCGGCCCGCGCCCGGTCGTTCAGCCGATCGGTCTTGAACTCCACGCGCGCGCAGCCGAGCACCTCGAACGCGTAGCCGGTCATCAGCAGCTTCGCCTCGCTGTTCGCGCCGGTGCCCCAGTGCTCCGGCGTGATCAGCGACCAGCCGATCTCCACGCCTCGGTCGGCCGGTCGCAGTGAAAGGAACCGGCTGGTTCCGACCACGCGACCGGTCTCACGTTCGATCGCGGCGAATGGGAACTCGAGCCGCGCCTCCATTGCCTGGAGCGCGTCATCGAACCAGTTGTCGAACAGCTCGCGGCTGGCCGACCCGTCGATTCGCACCCAGCGCCACACCGCCGGATCGGCAAGCGCCAGCCACATGCCCTCTCGGTGGCGGCCGTCGAGCGGCTCCATCGTGACCAGCGTCCCGTCGAGGGCCGGCGGGTTGTCGAAGAGGGGATCGAAAAAAGACATGTACGGCTGGGGCGCGCGCTCCAGACCATGCTACCGGCCTGCGCGGCGCGCCCGACCGCTGCCCGCGTGCTGTTATGGGGCGTTCATGAAGAACCGGCCGTAGTACTCACCGAGGGCGTCGCGCGATTCATGATCGTGGTAGGCCGTCTCGTCGAGCTCCGGCGCGTTCTTGATCTGTTCCTTCGTCAGGCTGACGTAGACCTTGCGCTCGTCGTCGTCCACGCGCTCGACGACGCCTGCCGGCAAGAGGACGCGCTTGCCGAAGATCCACGGGCCGGTGTCGACCACGATGTAGCCGCCCTGCACATCGGCTGTGGCCTCGTCCACCTTGCCGATGCGGCCGTCGGTGGCCTCGACGTCATAGCCCTTGAGCCTGCCGGCGTCCCAGTCCTGATCGCGGTACTTCCAGATGTCCGGTTGACGTGCGCTCATGACGCCTCCTCATCCTGTCCGTTCTGGAAACGACTACCCCGCCCGGGCACCGGCAAACCGCCTGCCGCTAGGCTGGCGGCATGCCACCAGGCGCCGATCCGACCAGCCTGAGCGCCCGGGCGGCGGTCGCGATGCTGCGCTCCGGTGAGGTGTCGGCGGTTGAGCTGGTCGAGGCGGCGCTGCGCCGGATCGAGGCGACCGATGGTCCGCTCAACGCACTGCCGACGGTGTGTGCCGAGCGCGCGCTCGAACGCGCTGCCCGAGCCTCCCGTGACACGCCGCTTGGGGGACTGCCCCTGGCCGTCAAGGACCTGACCGACGTAGCGGGCGTCCGAACGACGTACGGGTCACCCATCTACGCCCGCAACGTGCCGGAGCGGTCTGACATCCTCGTGGAACGGCTCGAAGCCGGCGGTGGGATTGTGGTCGCGAAGTCGAACACGCCAGAGTTCGGAGCGGGTGCCAACACGTTCAACGAGGTGTTCGGCGAGACGCGCAATCCATGGGATCTGTCCCTGACGTGCGGTGGGTCGTCGGGTGGATCTGCGGTCGCGTTGGCCACCCACCAGGTCTGGCTGGCGACGGGCTCCGATCTCGGCGGCAGCCTGCGCACGCCGGCATCGTTCTGCGGCGTCGTCGGTATCCGGCCGAGCCCGGGGTTGGTCGCGCGAGGGCCGGGCGACCGGCCGTTCGACACCCTGTCGGTCGAAGGGCCGATGGCCCGGAACGTCGCCGACGCGGCGCTCATGCTCGACGTCATGGCCGGAGCTCATCCCGAGGATCCGATCGCCTACGACCCCGTCGGCGGGCCGTTCGTCTCGGCGGCGGAGGAACCACGACGCCCGACGCGGATCGCCTACAGCGAGGATCTTGGCATCACACCCGTGGCGCCTGAGGTGCGTGCCGCGTGCCGCAAGGCGGTCGATCGGCTGGCGGCCGCCGGCTTCGACGTCGTTGAGGCATGTCCCGACCTGGCGACCGCCCCGGATACGTTCCAGCGTCTTCGAGCTGCGGGATTCGTCGCCGACCTCGCCGCGGAGTACGGAACCGACCGAGACCGGCTGAAGCCGGACATCGTCTGGAATATCGAGCAGGGCCTGCGGCTTTCGCCCGCTGAGCTGGCCGAGGCCGACCGAGCGCGAGGCGCGCTGTTCCACCGCATGGCGGCGTTTCTTGACCAGTACGACGTGTTGATGTGCCCGGCCGCCTGTGTGGCGCCGTTCGACGTACGCACGCGATGGGTCGACGAGGTCGACGGTGTCCGCTTTGGCAACTACGTCGAGTGGCTGCGAATCACCTCGGCGATCACGCTGACGGCATCGCCGGTGGTTGCGTTGCCGGGCGGCTTCACCGACGCAGGACTGCCCGTCGGGCTCCAGCTGGTCGGCCGAAACCGCGGGGAGCACGACCTGCTGCGGCATGCCGCCGCTGTGGAGGAGGCACTGGCGTGACCGTGACCGGGCGCTTCGCGCCCAGCCCGAGTGGGCCGATGCACCTTGGGAACGCCCGGTCAGCGCTGCTCGCATGGCTCGACGCCCGTGCGCGCGGCGGCCGCGTCGTGCTCCGGATCGAGGATCTCGACCGAGACCGGTGCCGCCCGGAGTACGCCGTGGCGGTGCGGGATGACCTGCGCTGGCTCGGGCTGGACTGGGATGCGGAGTCGACGGCTCAGTCACGCCGAGACGCGGTCTACGAGGCGGCGCTGGCCGGGCTGCGCGAACGCGGTCTGGTGTACGAGTGCTTCTGCACGCGGCGTGATGTGGCCGTCGCCTCGGCGCCGCATGGTCCGGGCGAGGAGCCGCGAGGCTGCCCGCGCGGATGCGCCGATCTCGATCCGGCCGAGCGGCGGCGCCGGGTCGATGCGGGCGAGCGGGCTGCCCTTCGGGTCAGGTTGCCGGCGGTTCTCCCCGCCGTCGACGATCGGTTGCACGGCTTGGTGGTCCCATCCGGCGACTCCGGTGACATGGTCGTTCGCCGCTCCGACGGCCTGCATGCCTACCACCTCGCCGTCGTCGTGGACGACGCTGCGGATGGCGTGACCGATGTGGTTCGCGGTGACGACCTGCTCGCCTCGGCGCCGCGCCAGGCGGCCCTCGCCCGGTTGCTCGACCTTCCGGTGCCGGCATACGCGCACGTGCCGCTGCTGCTGGGGCCGGACGGCGCGCGCCTTGCCAAGCGCCACGGCGCGATCTCGATCGCCGAGCTCCGTGGGTCGGGCATCGCCCCTGACATGCTCGTGACCGCCCTCGCCGGCAGTGCCGGGCTCGGGGCAGACGGCGGTGCTCGGCCCATCGATCTCGTGGAGGGGTTCGCCTTGGAACGGATCGACCGTCGGCCCGTCACTGTTCGGACGGATTCGTCAGGATTGCGTTTCGATGCCGTGAACTGCGGATAAAACCGGCGTTGCCTGTGGTACACCGTGAGTGTGGGCAGGTTTGCAGCGATTTTCGCGGTCGTCGTGTTGGTGCTTCAGCCGGCAACGGCACAGGCAGCGTCGCCGCCCTTTCTGACGCTGCTCTTCAGCCGGACACAGGTCGCCTCGGCAACGCAATGCACACCCCTGCCGCAGGCGGTGCGGCTCGACACCGCCGTCGCCCCCGAGCTCAAGCGGCGTGGGCACAAGGGCACCGGGACGCTCGTGCTCCGCTTCACCGGCGAGCGAGCGTTGCAGTGCTACGCAGACCGCGACCGCAATGGCCACATCGTGCGCGGCGGAGCGATCCTCGGCGCGTCCTGGGCAGCCGCCGGCAGGCTCCGAGACCGGTTCGGGTGGGCGTTCGTGTCACACAGCCGCAGCTACCGTGACATGACCAGGCTCGCGCCCACGCAGCAGCACGCCGAGTCCTGCGGGACGCTGCCTGCCTTCCGGGCGCATGGGCACAACCGCGCCGACGGCCTGTTCGCGTACCCGAACAACCGATTCACCGCTTCGATCCAGCGCAACGTCGTCTCGCGGTGCTTCGACTTCGCGCGTGCGTATGGCGGCGGCATCAACACGCGGGCCGCGGTCAGCCGGTCGTGGCTCGTGCATGCGTCTGCCGTCGACGGCGGCGCGTGCAATATCGCGGCCCTCCAGTGCTACCGCCTGCGGACGCCCCAGCGCTACGCGTCGCCGGCCGCACTCGGATCCCGCGTTGCGCGGCTGTCGCAGAACCAGTGGATGATCCTCCAGGGGTACCGGTTCGTCCGCGGACAGGTTCCCGGTCGGTTCGACTGCACGGGCGCCGACTGGCGCTCACACTGGACGACGAGCACCGAGGAGTACTGCTGGTCGGACTACCTGAAGGTGCTCGACCGCATCACGCGCAGTACCCGCGTCGTCGATCCGAAGACGGTCGCCGTGGCGTGGGGCCGCGCCCGCTGATTCCTCAGCGCAGCTGCTGAACGACCCAGAGCACGAGCGACAAGACAACCGACACGAGCAGCATCGAGACGATCGGCGCATAGAACACGGTGTTGTCGCGCTCGTAGCGGATGTCCCCGGGCAGGTTCCCGAACCACCCCAGCCCTCCGGCCCAGGCAAGCAGGCCGATGACGACGATCGCCACGCCGAGCAGCACAAGCAGGAGGCCGATTCCCTGATCCATCGGGTGGCTGCCTGCCCGAGTCTCGACTTCCTTGCACATCTCTTGCGAGTCGCCCCTCGTCTGTTAACAGTTGGACCATACGGTGCACGGGACGAATCGCCGGCTCCGGCGTTCGAGGAGTGAACGGCGCGGGGAGGGCGTTTGGAGCCCGTCCTTCCCGCGCCCCTTTCGCCCTCAGCCGGCCTCCGCCAGCCACGTGGCGCAGCGGGGGAGCGCGGTCCATGCCGCCCGGAACCCCGCGAGGGCGGCCGGGCTGGTCACGCGCATGCCGCGGACGCGCACGTCGAGGACGTCCTCCGGCCAGTCGTGCCGGCTGGTGCCCCAAACGTTCGTGTAGCGGCTGACGGCGTCGCGCTGCACGAGGATGAGCTCGATCGTCACGCCATCCAGGTCGAATGCCCGTTTGTGCGGGAAGCGCTTCGCGGTGATCTCGGCCAGCTGGCGGTTTCGACGGAGGAAAGCGTCGACGCAGGCAAAGCTCTGCGCGGGATGGAGGAGGTCGACGTCGCCGTGCGGCCGCGGCGCTTCGAGGCCAAGGAACTCCTCGGCCCAGCCGCCGAACACCCAGGCGTCGCAGCCGTTCTCGCCCACCAGCGAGAGCACCCGTCGAACGAAGGCAAGATCGTTCGGCACCATCGCGAGGCTACCAGCAGCATCGGTCGAAACGTGACCCAGGTCACGTCCGGGAACCGCATCGCAGTCCAGAGCCTGGCAACGGCCAGTACGCCGTGTAATCTCGACGTGCTGTTTCTGACGGGTCGCGGCGCCAGGTGGGAGGAAACAATGGCCACGCACACCCGTAGGGACGTGATGCTCCTCGGCGGGGTCGCCGGGTTCGCGCTTGCGGTACCGGTGGCCCGGAGAGTGAGTGCGAGCTCGATCATCGACGCGCTGACCGCTGGGCTCCCGGAGCCTGAGCCAACGAGCCCGTTCGTCGCGCCCTTCAGCATGCCGATGAACGTGCCGCCGATGCTCGCGCCGGTGCGTACCGTCGGCACCACGGACTACTTTGAGCTCGTACAGCGGCAGGCGCTGCTTCAGTTGCTGCCGGGGCCAAAGACGCCGGTATGGGGATTCAACGGGATGGTGCCGGGCCCGACGCTGCCGCTGTTCGTCGGACGCACGGCGATCGTCACGCAGTTCAACCGGTTGCCGGTGCCTGTTTCCACCCATCTGCACGGCGGCCGCACGCCGGCTGCCAGCGATGGGCATCCTTTCGACCTGATTTCGCCAGGAGGAAGCCGGGTTCACACGTACCCGAGCCACCTGCGTTACGCACCGCTCTGGTACCACGACCACGCAGACCACGGGACCGGGGCCAACGTCTGGAGGGGGCTTGCCGGCAACACGCTGATGATCGACAGCCGCGACGACGAGTTCCAGCTGCCGAGCGGTCAGTTCAATGTCCCGCTGATGATCTTCGATCGCCTGTTCAATGCCGACAACACTCTGTTGTACCCGCACGACCCCGAGGGCGGTCCCGCACAGGTCGTGCAGAAGGGCGCATTGGGTGACGTGATCATGGTGAACGGCACACCTCAGCCGCGGTTTGCCGTGAAGCGGCGCAAGTACCGGTTCCGCATCCTGAATGCGTCCAACGCCCGCCAGTACCTGCTGGCGCTCGACAGGGAGCTTCCGTTCACGGTCGTCGCCAGTGACGGCGGATTCCTGCCAACACCCGTGAAGACGTTTCAGCTGCCCGTCGGGAACGCCGAGCGGTACGACGTCGTGGTCGACTTCTCCAAGGTTCCATCGAACAGCAAGGTGGTGATGCGGAATCTTGCCGGGGAGGGCAGGACGTCGCAGGTGATGCGGTTCGACGTCGGCGAAGCCGTTCCCGATGCCAGCCGCGTGCCCGACACCCTTCGGACACTCGACATCAATGCGGCAGATGCGGTCGAGACACGGGAGTTCGTCTTCGAGCGCCGGCACGGCGCCTGGGTCATCAACGGGGAGTTGTTCGATCGTGATCGGATCGACGCCTTCCCGAGGCTGGACACCGTGGAGATCTGGAAGCTCGTCAACAAGTCCGGTGGCTGGACCCACCCGGTGCATATCCACCTCGCGCACTTCGAAGTGCTCGACAGAAACGGCCGCCCTCCGAAGCCGTGGGAGCGAGGGCCGAAGGACACGGTGATGGTCGGCCCCAACGAGACCATCCGCGTCGCGGCGCTGTTCGAAGGCTTCCGCGGCATCTACGTGTTCCACTGCCACAACATCGAGCATGAGGACCACGACATGATGAGCCAGTTCGAGGTGGTGTAACCGCCCAGAACTGTGCGTCGCGTCACCAAGCGCGACAACGTACAAATGGGTCTATTGACGCGGGCGGTTCCCCCAACGAAGCTTGGCGCTGTATGGCCGCGGCTCCAAACGGTCGAACGGGGACAACTGATGGGTATGCACACGAGGCGGGACGTCCTGACCCTCGGAGCCGTCGCGGGCCTTGCGCTGACGGTACCGGTGGCGCGTCGGGTAAGCGCGAGCTCGATCATCGACGACATCACCGCGGGCCTGCCCGAGCCGCCGCCGACCAGTCCGTTCGTGGCGCCGTTCAGCGTGCCGCTCAGCGTCCCATACGTACTGAAGCCGGTGCGCACGGTGGGGACGACCGACTACTTCGAGGTCGCCCAGCAGGAAGCGCTCGCGCAGATTCTGCCCGGGCGAAAGACACTCGTCTGGGCCTATAACGGGACGGTGCCGGGACCGTCGATCCCGATGAAGGTAGGCCGTACCGCGAAGGTGACTCAGACCAACCGCCTGCGGGTCGCGACGTGCGTCCACCTGCACGGTGGCAGGACGCCCTCGGACAGCGACGGTCACCCCCTCGACCAGGTGCTGCCCGGCGGCAGCAGGGTGCATACCTATCCCGACCAACGCGAGTACTCGCCGCTCTGGTACCACGACCACTCGATTCACGACACCGGTCTGAAGATCTGGATGGGTCTCGCGGGGCGCGCGCTCGTCACCGACCCCCACGAGCGAGGACTGCCGCTTCCGAAGGGCGCGTTCGACATCCCGCTGACGATCTTCGATCGGCTGTTCAACGCCGACAACAGCCTGTTCTATCCGCTTGACGACGAGGGACACGTTGTCCGCAATGGCGCGCTCGGTGACGTGATCCTGGTCAACGGCCGGCCCCAGCCACGGCTTGCCGTCAAGCGGCGCAAGTACCGCTTCCGACTGCTCAACGCGTCGAATGCTCGCCAGTATCTGCTGGCTCTCGACCGCGAGCTCCCGATGGTCGTCGTTGCCAGTGAGGGCTCACTGATGCCGAAGCCGGTATCTGTCGCGCAGCTTCCCATGGGGAACGCCGAGCGCTACGACGTTGTGGTCGACTTCTCGAGCGTTCCGAGTGGAACGCGGGTGGTGCTCCGCAACCTTGCCGGCAAGGGGCGTACCGCGCAGGTGATGGCCTTCGACGTCGGTGACGATGCGCCCGACACGAGCTTCGTCCCCCCGGTGCTCCGCGACCCGATCGACATCGACCCTGCGGCGGCGGTGGCAACCCGTGAGTTCCGCTTCGACCGTTCGAACGGCGGCTGGACGATCAACGGCGAGTTCTTCGACGAGAACCGGATCGACGGGTTCCCGCGCTTCGGCACCACGGAGATCTGGGTGTTCGAGAACAGGTCAGGGGGCTGGACACATCCGGTGCACCCACACCTCGTGCCCTACCGCATTCTCGACCGCAACGGTGCGCCGCCAAAGCCCTGGGAGAGCGGTCTCAAGGACACGGTCATGGTGGGGCCGAACGAAAGGATCCGCGTCGCCCTCCGGTTCGACAGCTTCCGCGGTCTGTACGCATTCCACTGTCACAACGCGGAGCACGAGGACCACGACATGATGACGCAGTTCCAGATCGTCTAGGAGGCCGACATCGCGGCGACCGCAGCACGCGGTTGCAGCTCGAACCCGATGTTCAGCAGGTGTGCCCGGTGCTCGCATTCGAGCAGGCAGCGCCGGCCGGCGTCGTCGATCGATTCGACTCGGGCGATGTCCACCGTGACGTGTCGCGACCGCCGTTCGTAGACCTGGTCGATGGCGCCGACCAACCGTCGGCACGTGGCCTTGGTGAGCACACCCGACACCTGGATCACCGAGCGGTCACCCCGGTGCAGCAGTCTGTAATGGAGCGCGGATCTGGGCATGGTCCGATCGCAGTTTGTTCCTTCCCGCACGATCGCGTGTTCTAACCCGAGTATGGGCCTGGTCAATCCGCCGGCTGCAACTCCAGCGCCCTGGCGCGCCCCGCGGCCGCGACCAAGATGACGCTTGGGACGAGCATGAGCGCGGAGAGCACGAGCGCCACCTCAACCGAGAACGACACGGCGGCAATGCCGATCAATGGCCCGCAGGCGACCTGCCCCAGGCAGTCCGCCTGACCGGCGAACGAGAGCACGGTCGCCCGGGTGTCCGGATCGGAGTGGTCGCTCATCCAGCCCATCCAGAGCGGGACGGCGAGGGCGCGCAGCGGCCCCGCAAGCAGGAGCGCGGCTCCGGCGACCCAGAAGGCCGGCGCAACGGCGAACAGCGTCACCATGACAACTGTCGCCGCCCAGATGCTCATCAGGGCCAGACCGTGCCGCTGCTCGGAGTCGGTCGCCGTGCGACGCAGCACCTCGGCGATCGCCGCTCCGGTCACGTTCCCCGCCACCGCGAGGATGCCGAACCAGACAACCGGCTGAAAACCGCCGATCGCCGGCATGCCGACGTCGAGCAGATGTGGCGTCGACAGTCTGTCGAACCCCTCGCTGAACGCTCCGGCCACCGCGACGGCCCCGATCAGCGCGAGCAGCCCGCCACTTCGGCGCACCATCGAGACACCGGCGGTGAACGTGCGCGCAGCGCTGCGGTCGAGTCCGACGCCGGCGCAAGGCCGTCGCTCGGGCATCACCACCATCAGGACGACGGCGGTGAGGATGCTGCCGACCCCGCCGGCGACGATGGCCAGCCGCAGGTCGATCAGCGACAGCCCCACGGTGACACCGACACCGACCACGCTGCCGATGGCTCCGATCTGGCCCCCGCGGAGGAACACCGACGTGATGTCCCGTTCGGCCATCTCGTCGGCTGCCCACGCCTCGAGCGCCCCGTCGAAGAGGGCCGCACCGATGCCGAGGACCACCGCGGCGGCGATCATCCCCCAGAACTCCGGCACCGAGCCTTCGAGCACCCAGGCTGCGCCGTAGAGCGCCAGGCCGGCGATGACCGACCGGCGCCGGCTGAACGTGTCCGCCGCCACCCCGAACGGGACGTTGGCGATGAAGTACGTGCCCTCGAGGGCGGTTCCGACCAGGATCAGCTGCAGACCGTCGAGGCCGACAACCGTGGCCTGGTACAGCATGTTGACGGTGAAGACGACCGTCGACAGGAATGATGCCGATGCGGAGATCCCGAGATAGACGGGATACGCAGCACGGGGACGTGCAATGCGAGACATCCACTTCTCCGTTTGACTGATGGCCGGCGACGCCGGGCGCGGCTACGCCCGGGGCGGCCTACGTGCGGGTGTCAGGCGGAGGCTGGCATTGCGTTTCCACCCTACCAGTGGCGGCGCTCTGGCACCATGCGCCGACTCGGCATATGCTGCCCGGTAGGGCGGGGTCAGCGCTCCGGGGGCTCGGGAGCGAACCGTCCAGCGGTCTCTTGCGAATGGGATGCGTCGGTCGTTTCGAACCCCTGGGAGGCGCGCAAGATGTCGAAGATCAAGGGATGGACGGGGACGCTGAACCGCGCGGAGTGGCTTCGGCTGTCCGGGTTCGCCGGCGCGGTGGTCGCGCTGCATATTGTGGGCATCGGCCTCTTTCTGTACTACGCGCGCGGCTATCCGGCGCTGGCGGGCCTTGGCATGACGGCATACCTGTTCGGGCTTCGGCACGCGTTCGACGCCGACCACATCGCCGCCATCGACAACACCACCCGGAAGCTGATGGCGGAGGGGCAGCGCCCGCTCGGCGTCGGCTTCTTCTTCTCGCTCGGCCATTCCACCATCGTCTTCGGCCTCGCCGGCGGCCTGGCGCTGGCCGCACACACGGTCAACTCCCGCGTCCCCGGGTTCCAGGAGTACGGCGGGTACATCGGCGCCAGCGTTTCCGGCACGTTCCTCTGGATCATCGGCATCCTGAACCTGCTCGTGCTTCTCGACATCATCCGGATCTTCCGCGAGATGCGGTCGGGCACCTACGACAAGGAGCTGCTCGAGGCGCGCCTCCAGGATCGCGGATTGATGAACCGGTTCTTCATCGGGCGCTTCTTCCGCCTGATCACCAAGAGCTGGCACATGTACCCGCTCGGCGTCCTCTTCGGGCTGGGGTTCGACACGGCCACGGAGGTCGGGCTGCTGGCACTTTCAGCCGGCGTCGCGACCCAGCAGGTGCCGGTGCTCGCGATTCTTTCGCTGCCGATCCTGTTCGCCGCCGGCATGAGCCTGATGGACACCGCGGACGGCGCCTTCATGAGCCAGGCGTACGGCTGGGCCTTCTCGAACCCCGTCCGCAAGATCTACTACAACATCACCGTGACGATGCTCTCGGTCGTTGTCGCGCTGGCCATCGGGTCGATCGAGCTGCTCCAGGTGTTCTCGGAGAAGTTCGGGATGAGCGGCCCGTTCTGGGATGACCTCAACGCGCTCGATTTCGGCACGCTCGGGTACGCGATGGTCGCCATGTTCCTCGCCGCGTGGCTGATCAGCGTCGCGGTGTGGAAGACCGGCCGTATCGAAGAGCGCTGGGGCACCGCAATCCGCAAGGGGTGACGACCTCAGGCGGCCGCCTCCTGGCGCGACTGCTGGAGCTCACGGCGCGCCGCACCGATCTCGCGTGGCCGGTTGGCGAGGAGGATGGCCAGCACATTCCCCTCGTGGGAGATGTACCGGGCCGTGAAGGAGTCTCGTGTCCCGGTCAGGTCGACATGCGCCCATTCCTCGGCATGGCCGACGTGCTGCAGCCGCAGTCCGAACTGATCCGACCAGAAGAAGGGCAGATCGTCGTACGGCGTTTCCTCACCCACGATGGCATTCGCCACTGCGGCAGCCTGCCCGGCGGCCGACGTCCAATGCTCGACGCGGATGTGCCGTTCGAGCGAAGGTCGCCACCAGTTGGCGACGTCGCCGCAGGCGAAGACACCGGGGAACGCTGTGCGTCCGCAGCTGTCCGTCTCGATACCGTCTCCGTCGCCGACCAGCTCGTCTGCCGGATCGGCCCCGATGGCGATCAGGACGGCGTCACACGGAACGCGCGACCCGTCGTCCAGCTCGACCGCCTCGACCTGACCGCAGTCATCGGCGAGCAGCCGGCTGAGGCCGGTGGAGGGGCGCAGGTCGACATCGCTGTCTGCCATGTGCGACGCGAGCAGCCCGCCGACCTCGGCGCCGAGCACCCGTAGCAGGGGTACCGGCGCTCGGTCGACGAGGGTGACGTCGACGCCCAGCGCTCTGGCCGTGGACGCCACCTCGGCGCCGACGAACCCGGCACCGATGATGACCAGCCGCTTTCCCGGTGCCAGCGCGTCGCGTAGCCGGACAGCATCGGCGACCGTCCGGAGCGTGTGCACGCCTGACGGCATGCGTCCTGGGAGCCGGCGAGCTCTGGCGCCGGTGGCGACGACCAGGGCATCCCATCGCAGCCCCCGCCCGATGGTGCGTTGACGGAGGTCCGCCGCCTCTGCGCGCTCACCGAGCCGAAGCTCGATGTCTTTGTCCTGCCAGAACTCGGCCGGACGCAGGTGCAGGTCCCTTGTCCCGTCGAGGAGGTGCTCCTTCGACAGGCTGGGGCGTTCGTACGGTGGCGCCGCCTCGTCGCCGAGCAGGATCACCCGTCCGTCGAAGCCCTTCGCGCGGAGTGTCTCGGCGCAGCGCGATCCGGCCAGGCCCGCACCGACGATGGCGACCGTGCGCGCGCTCATGCCTCCTGCTCCCCGGTGTCGATGTTGAAGACGGAGATGGCGCCCATCGGGCACTCCCCGGCTGCGTCGATCGCCGTGGCGTCGTCGGTCTCGCCGACCCGGACATTCGCGACGCCGCTGCCGTCGAGGTCGAACAGGTCGGGTGCAAGCTCTGCGCAGGTGCCAAAGCCGCTGCACAGTGATCGATCGATCTGGACGCGATAGGTGCTCATGATGGTGCTCCTTCTGTGGATGTGGGACGTGGAGTGGGGTGTGGGCGTGGTGGTGCAGACGGGATCAGGATTCGCCAGGCCGTCGCTGCGGTGACGGTGCCCACGGCGCTCAGGTAGATGGCCATCGCCCAGGGGGCGCTCGAGTCCGATCCCGCCATGAGGCCGTGCAGCGTCGCTCCGGCAAAGGTCGCGTAGGTCGCATAGTGGAGCCGCCGCCAGTTCTTCTGGCCGATTCGCTTCCGAAGGGCGAACGAGACGTAGATCAGCAGCATCAACTCGCCCGCCAGCACTCCCAGGCCGGTCCAGAATGGCCTGTATGGGGCGAGGCCCGGGATCAGCAGCGCGCCGAGTGAGATGTGCACGGACTCGTCGGCCACCAGTGCCGCGCCGTGGATGGCAAGGGCGAGCAGCGACAGAAAGGCCAGGGCCTTATGGAAGTCGACAGTGGAGGCCGGCTTCACGGCACGGCCGAACGGCTTCGACTTCACGACCAGACCGGCGATCACCGAGGTGGTGAGAAGCAGGTAGGCCGCCATGCCGCCGGCGCGGGCAAGGATCCAGAATGTGGGGTCGGACTTCACGTCAGCCCTCCCGCCAGGCGCACGCGACCGTCGGCTGTGACCAGCACAGACGGGGCCGCCATCGCGTCGGCACGGGCCGCCGCCTCGTCTTCGCCCGCGATGAAGAGCCACTTGGCCAGCACCTCCGCCTCGACCGCTGAGGGCGCCGCCACCGACACCCGGAGCAGGTCGGACTCCGCCGGGAGGCCGGTGATCGGATCGATCAGGTGGTGCTGCTCGGCTCCGTCCCGCCGCCATCGCCGCTTGTCGCGGCCTGAGGTGGCGAGGCCACCGCTTCGCACGCCGATTGTGAGCGGCGCGTCCGGGGTGGGTACGCTGACGGGCCAGACTGTCGCCACGGGCCCGCCGCCCACCGCCAGGTCGCCGCCTGCGTTGACCAGGCAGGCGCCGTAGCGGCTCAGGAGCTCGACCGCCCGGTCGACCGCGTAACCCTTCGCGAGCCCCCCGAGGTCGAGCCGTGTGCCCGGGTCGAGCTCCACCCGACGGCCACTCACACGCACCCCGCCGCCCGTGGGCGAAGGCGGCTGCCTGAGCGGCCCGTCGGTCGGCAGCTGCTCGAACGAGCGGTCATAGCCGGCGGCGACCAACGCGTCGTGAACCGTCGGGTCGACCCGCCCGCCCGTACGCTCGCGGGCCTTCAGCGCGAGCGTGACGACGGTGACGAAGTCGTCGCTCACCTGTGCCGCACCGTTCGCGTTCAGCTGTGAAAGCGTCGAGTCAGGGCGGAAACGTGAGAACAGCTGCTCGAACCGCTCGAACATGCACTCGACCTCGGCGAACGCAGCCGCGGTGCCCACACCGTCCACCGCCTCGAGGTGAACCTCGACGTCGGTGCCCATGGCTCGGAAGTCGTGGCGCGCCATCATGAGCTTCCCGTCGAGGTGACAGAGGGTACGGAGACCGTGCTGACGGACGGCGTCGCGGCCGCCGCAGCGATCGCTCGTCGGTTGGCCGACCTCACCTTCGCGATGGCCTTCTGCCGCTGGCGGAGCTTGTCTCCATAATCCGCAAACCGGCGCTCGACCACCCGCTTCACCCGCACGCTTTCGCGCTTCAGCTCTTGCTCCCGCCGCTCCAGCGCGACGATGCGCTCGTCCTTGCCTGCCGCCGAGGCGAACGGGCGGGCCGAGATGGCCGCCCAGGCCACGAAGAACACGACCAGCGCGATGGCGATTGCGTAGACACGTGCTGTCGAGTCAGTCATCGCCGCCCTCCGTGTCGTCGCGATCATCGTCGTCACCGCTCGAGTGGCTGGACGTCGCCTGGCTGACGGTGGTGGTCACCCGCACGGACGACGACCCGGTGGGCTGCTCGTCCTTGGGCAGCGCCGGCAGCTTCGGCGGGCGCTGCTTCGCAGCCTTGCGCAGCTTTGCCTCTGCCTGGTCGAGGGCCCGTTCGCGGACCTTGATCTGCTGCTCGTTTGCGGTGCTTGATTCCTGGCCGAGCGCCGCTGTCTGCAGTGCTGCATACGTCCCTGCGACGACGGCCATGCCGAGCGCAATGACGATGATGTACGTGTGGATACGTCCCATGTGGCTCCCCTCGTTGCTTCGTTGCCCAAGGTAGGGGAGCCCCTTTTCAGTCCCGGGCCGGACGCGGTGAAGGATCACCCGGGCGGAGGTAAAGATTCGGCAGATCAGCCGGCAGGCGTGTAGCCGGCCTCCGAGGATGTCTGCGCTACCGCAGCAGCCCTGCGATCCCGAACTGCATGGCAAGCAGGAACAGCCAGCCCAGGATCTGGATGACGACGAAGATCGCGAAGACCTTGCGGAGATTCACACCCTTCTCGTTCCACCCATCTGCGCGGCGATAACCGCCACGAACGTGTGCCGCTCCAAGCGGTCGGCCTGAGCTTTTCCGAAGCCGGCCACAACACCCTTGTGTGAGCGGCAAACGTGGGAGGTCCCGTGATGGGAGCCGAGGACTGGCTTCGCAATGGCATCTGGTTTCTGAGCGGTGCAGTCGCCACCGTGAGCTTTGGATTGCTCATCAGGGGGATACAGGAGGGCGGTGGCCGGCGCCGCGCACGACGCCGAGCGGGGCGCAAGCCAATTCACCCGTTCGTCCGGGGCCTGTGGGTGAGCATGCTGCTGGTCACGGTTGTGGTGGGCGCCGTCGCCTTCTCGGTCGACAATGGCCGGCGCCGCGATCGCGCTCAGCCGGTACAGGCTGCGACGATCGGGACGTGGCATCAACGCCCGGGCGCAAGCAATGGCGTGCATGCGCCGTACCGTTTTGAAGGCTCGCTTCCCCGGGTCGTCCCCGGCGCTCTCTGCGACGCCGCCCGGCAAGGCCGTGATTGCAGGCGGAATGCTCGCACCATGATGCAACGCCTTCGCGTCAGCCGCTGACCCCCGTCGCCGTCGCGCTGAGCGACGGACGAACGGCATCTGTTCCCCCTCGGGATCGTGGCGTGCGTTCAGCGGTGATCAGTCGCCGAGCTCCGTGCGGCGCCGCACGACATACTCCTCGAGCTCCTGGCGTACGCCGTCGTCCATCGCCGGCAGCTCGTACGCGTCGAGCTCCTTGCGCCAGACATCGCCCGCACGCTGCGCCGCGTCGGCCTTGCCATTCCGGGCCCACCGCTCGTAGTTGTCCGTCGACGAGAGGATTGGCCGGTAGAAGCAGTCGCGGAACCGCTCCAGCGTGTGTGCACAGCCGAGGAAATGCCCGCCGTGGCCGACCTCGAGGTGCGCGTCGAACGCGAGGGTCTCCTCGGTGATGACGGGGGCCGTGAACTCGCCCTGCAGCGTGCGCAGGATCTCGATGTCGACGATGAACTTCTCGTAGCAGGCCACGAGGCCGGATTCAAGCCACCCGGCGGAGTGCATGACGAGGTTGGCTCCCGCGAGGAACGCCGGGAGCATGGTGTTCATGGCCTCGTAGGCCGCCTGTGCGTCGACCGTCTGGCTGGCAGTCAGGCCGCCGCCCCCGGCACGCCAGGGAAGCTTGTACTTGCGCGCGATCTGACCGGTGCAGAAGAGGCTCAGCGCCGACTCCGGGCCGCCGAAGCTCGGCGAGCCCGACTGCATGTTCGTCGACGACAGGAACGACCCGAGCACCACCGGAGTGCCGGGACGGATGAGCTGCGCCAGCGCGATGCCTGCGAATGCCTCGGCGGTCTGCTGCGCAATCGTCGCGGCGATCGAGACCGGGGACATCGCGCCCATCAGCAGAAACGGCGTGATGATCGGCGCCTGGCCCGCGGCGGCGAGGACGTGGAGCGCCTCGAGCATCCGGTCGTCGTAGCGCAGGGGCGAGTTGACGTTGATGATGCCGAGCATCACGGTCTCTTCAAGGCTGCGGCCGAACACGATCTCGGCCATGCGGATGCTGTCGCGCGCGCCGGTGCCGGAGATCACCGAGCCGAAGTACGGCTTGTCGGTCAGGGTCGAGAGGGCGAGCTGCATGTCGAGGTGTCGCGAATCGAGTGGCGTGTCGTTCGGCTCGCAGATCACGCCTCCGGGCGTGTCGAGGTCATCGAAGCGCTGCACAAGCTTGGTGAGCTGCTTGAAGTCGTCCAGGGTGGCGTCTCGCCTGACATCGCCCTCGCGGATGAACGGCGGCCCGTAGACCGCCGAGAACACCATGTTCTCCCCGCCCATGCGGACGGTGTTCGCCGGGTTGCGCGCTACGAGGTCGAACTCGGCAGGCGCTTTCGCGACCTGCTCGATGATGAAGTCGGGGTCGAACCGCACGACCTGCCCATCGACCTGCTGGCCGGCAGCGCGGAAGTATTCGAGGCTTTCCTCCATGCCGAACTCGATCCCGAGCTCGGAGACGATCCTTCGCCAGCCCCGATCGAGCGTCTCCATGGCACCCTCATCGAGCACCTCGAACCGTGACAACTTGTTGACGAACATCCCGCTCCTCTTGAGAAACCATCAGGGGTCATTACCGGCGTTCCGGCGTTGAGGCGAGTGCCTCGGAAATACGTTGTGCTGCAGCGAACAGGTAGGGCAACGCCTCGGTGCGGCGATCGATGTTGAAACGGAAGGTCGGCCCGTTGATTCCGACCATCGCGATCACTCTCTGTCGGTCGTCGCGCGCACACGTCGCGATGGAGGCGAACCCGACCTCGAGCTCGTCGACGGTGTCCGCGTACCCGAGCTGTCTCACGCGCTCGAGCTCTGCGATCAGGGCGTCATCCTCGACGATCGTGTGGGGGGTGCACCGCTCGAACGACGCCACGGCGAGGTGACGCCGAAGCTCCGCCTCGCCGAGCTCTGCGAGCGCAAGTTTCCCCGTGGCCGACGCATGGAGCGGAAACTCGAGCCCGACCCAGTCGGTGTCGCCCACCAGATGGCCTCCGTCGACCTGCGAGATCACCTCGACCCCAATCGGGGGCCGTGGCACCGTAAGCGTGATCGTCTCGCTGACGTCCCTCGCAAGCTGTTCGAGCACGGGATGGGCCCGCCGCACCATGCCGCGATGCGGGTCGCCCGAACGGCAGATGCGAATGAGCTCGTAGCCGATGACGTAGCCGTCGCCGTCGCGATGCCGCTCGACGATGCCGTCGTCCGCGAGCGTCGCGAGCAGCCTGGCAACGGTTGGCTGTGGAAGGGCGATGGCGCGTGCGATCGATGTCGGCGATGCCTGTCCGGGATCGTCCGCAACGGCACGAAGAACTTTCACCGCTCGCTCCACTGAACGGTTGCGCTTGACACCGGACTGTGGTTCAATCGCATTCATTTTTCGACTATCACCATTCACTGGATGAATCACTACAGGACGCGGACCCCCGCTGTCAACATGCTTAGGAGCCGCGCCATCCCCGCGGCGTGCGGCCTTCGCTGTCGACCCATGACCCCCCGAGGAGGGAATCGATGAGCTCCACTGCTGATGGCGTCGAGAACTTGATCGACGCGTTTAAGGGCCGCCGAATCGATCGCGGCCAGTTCCTCCGCCGCGCCGTCGGCCTTGGACTCTCGTTCCCGGCCGCGACCGCACTGCTTGCGGCCTGTGGCGGTGGGAGCAGCGGCGGCACCGGCGGCGGTGGCAGTGGTGCCCCCAAGGGCCCCGACATCCTCAAGGTACGGATCCTCAACGACATCGCGAACCTCGACCCGGCGTTCTGGCCGGCCTCTGCCGACGTCCAGGTGGCCTATCCGATCATGGAGGGCCTGATCACCTACAAGTACGGGTCGACCGAGACGGTCAACGTCCTCGCGGAGACCTTCACCCCAGCGGCGGACGGCCTGTCGTTCGACTTCACGCTCAAGCAGGGGATCCAGTTCCACGGCGGCTACGGCGAAGTCACCGCAGAGGACGTCAAGTTCTCGTACGAGCGCATCGCAGGGCTCACCAAGCCGAAGATCGAAGCGGTCTACCGCGGCGACTGGGCGCCGGCGCTCAAAGAGGTGAAGGTGAACGACAAGTACTCGGGCACCATCATCCTCAAGGAGCCGTTCGCGGCGGTCACGCGCTCGACCCTCCCGGTCAGCAGCGGCTGGATCGTCTCGAAGAAGGCGGTTGAGGCGCTCGGCGACAAGTATGCGACCAAGCCGATCGGCACCGGCCCGTACGAGTTCGTCAGCTGGACGCCGAAGCAGAGCGTCGTGCTGAAGCGGTTTGCGGAGTATGGAGGCGCGTCGCCGGCGGAGATCCTCGGTGACGAGTTCAAGGAGATCCACTTCATTCCCATCGAGGAGTCGAGCGCGGCAGACATCGCGCTCGAGACGGGCGAGGTGCATTTCGGCGAGCTCGGCCTCGACTCGATCTCTCGCTTCGAGGCGAACTCTGCGTTCGACGTCATGAAGCAGACCACGCTGAACTACAACTGGATCGGGATGAACGTCCTGCATCCGAAGCTCGCCGACATCCGGGTCCGCCAGGCGATCCGCGCGGCCATCGACGTGCCGGCGATCCTTGCCGGCGCGTTCGAGGGTGTGCAGACGCGGGCGACCGGCATCATCCCGCCCAACATGGGCATTGGGTACTGGGAGGACGCACCGGTTCACGAGCGCGACGTCGAGGAGGCGAAGCGCCTGCTCAGCGAGGCGGGGGTCTCGAACCTTTCGCTGAAGCTGACCTTCACCGAGGAACAGGGTTCCAAGCAGCTCGCCCAGATCGCCCAGCAGAACCTCAAGGAAGTCGGGATCGACCTCGAGCTCGAGCAGCTCGACTCTGCGACGATGTTCGAACTGGGCGCGAACCTGAAGGAGCGGGAGCTCTTCTACGTCGGGTACGTGTCGCAGCTCGACCCGTCGTGGTCGACCGTGTGGTTCACGTGCTCCCAGTTCGACGAGTGGAACTTCATGTACTGGTGCGACGAGCGGTACGACGAGCTGCATTTCGACGCCATCAAGGAGGCGGACGACGCCAAGCGCAGCGAGATGTACATCGAGATGCAGCAGCGCTGGGACGAGGCGGCTCACACTGTCTGGACGCACTGGCCCACGATCTACTTCGGCTCGACCACGGCGGTGAAGCCGGCCGTCCTGCCCACGGGGTACTACGTCGCACACGGGTTCCGCAGCGCCTGAATCTGACGCAGAGTGATTCGCTACATCCTCAAACGGCTCGGCATGTCGGTCGTCGTCGTGGCGCTCGCCATGGTCTTCCTGGGCGTGCTCGTGCACCTCGTGCCGGGCGACCCGGTGAAGATCATCCTCGGCCCGCGCGCGAGCGACGCGTTGTCGGAGATCGTGCGGGAGCAGATGCAGCTGGACGAACCGGTGCCCGTCCAGGTCGGGAACTTCCTGTTCAACGCGTTCCAGGGCGACCTGGGGGAGGACTTCGTCAGCCGGGTCCCGGTGACGGAGCTGATCTGGGCGGCGTTGCCGCACACGCTGATACTGGCGGTCACGAGCCTTGCTCTGGCGGCGATCGTCGGTATCCCGCTGGGCGTCTTCGCAGCGACGCATCCGAACAGCTGGATCGATCGTATCACCGGCGTCATCGGGGTGTCGATGATCACGCTGCCGGCGTTCGTTGCGGGTCTGTTCCTGTTGCTGATCTTCGCGGTCAAGCTGGAATGGTTACCGGCGATCGGGTCGGGGTCGTTCTCCGATCCGGTCGACTACATCCGGCACCTGATCCTTCCCGCCACGGCGCTCGCCGTGACGTGGGTCGGGTATCTGGCCCGGCTCGTGCGCGCGAGCATGATGGAGGTGCTCGGTTCGCCGTACATCCGGACGGCACAGGCGTACGGCATCCAGCCGCGGCTGATCTCGTACAAGTACGCGCTGAAGAACGCGGTCATCCCGACGGTGGCAGTGCTGGGGGTCGGCCTCGGGAACCTGGTCGGAAATGCCGTGTTCGTCGAGGTCATCTTCACCAGGCCGGGCCTTGGCACACTGCTGGTGCAGTCGATCGAGACGCGGAACTTCCCAATCGTGCGAGGAGCCGTTCTCGTGGTGGCGGTGATGGTCGTCCTGGCGAATCTCCTCGCCGACCTCTCGTACCGGATGCTCGACCCGCGAATCCGTGTCGGGATGAGGGACTCGTAGATGAGCGTTGCCGTCCCAGCTGAAGAACGCCGTCGTCGAGCGCCCGGTCTCGGGCTGCTGCGCGAGATCGCCCGCCGCCCCTCCGGGCTGTTCGGCCTGGTGGTGGTCGCCGTGCTCTTCATCATGGTCGTGTTCGCGCCGCTGGTGGCCCCGCAAAGCCCCAGCGACCAGGACATCGTCAACCGGCTGCAGGGGCCGTCAGCCGACCATCTGCTCGGCACCGACGAGCTCGGCCGTGATCTGCTCTCCAGGGTCATCTTCGGAACGCGCGTCGCGCTCGGGGTCGCATTCCCGGGCGTCGTCGGCGCACTGCTGATCGGGCTTGTGATCGGCACCATCGCCGGATACGTCGGCGGCAAGGTCGACACCGTCCTCCTCACGCTGATGGATACCCTGCAGGCGTTTCCCGCAGTGATCCTCGCGCTCGTGCTCGTGTCCGTCCTGGGCGCGTCGCTTCGGAACGTGATCCTGGTGATCGTCGTCTCGTTCACGCCGGGATACGCCCGCGTTGCGCGCGCGCTGGTGCTGCAAACCAAGGAAAACCCGTACATCGAGGCGGAACGGTCGCTCGGTGCCGGCGGGCTCCGCATTCTCACCGTGCATATCCTTCCGAACATCGTTGCGCCGCTGTTCATCCTGCTTGCGATGGACCTCCCGACGGCCATCACGGTCGAGGCGGGCCTCTCATTCCTCGGCGCCGGCGTGCAGCCGCCCACACCCTCCTGGGGCGTCATCCTGGCCGACGGGTTTTCGCGCGTTCGCGACACTCCATGGCCCGTCATCTCGGCAGGCGGCGCGCTCATGATCACCACTCTCGGATTCACGCTGCTCGGCGAGACGCTGCGCGACATCATCGATCCGCGTGTGGCCGGCCTCAAGCGGTGGAGGCGGGCGGTTTGAGCGACCCCCTCCTGAAGGTCGACGGCCTCGACGTGGTCTACCACTCGCGGGAGCAGACACTGCCCGCGCTGCACGACATCACATTCGAGGTGCAGCCAGGGGAGATCGTCGGCGTTGTGGGGGAGTCCGGCTGCGGGAAGTCGACGTTGAGCTCGGCGCTGATGCAGCTGTTGCCGCCGAACGGTCAGATGACGCGGGGCAGCATCACCCTGAACGGGCGGGACGTCCTGGGGCTTCGCCCGCACGAGCTCCGCGCGATGCGTGGTCCGGAGATCGCGATGATCTTCCAGGATCCGCTCACGAGCCTGAACCCGACCTTCCGCATCGGCACGCAGCTTCTCGATGCTCAGAAGGCGCACCTCCCACGTGGCCGGCGCAACGACCGCGAGCTGCGCGCTCGAGCGATCTCGATGCTCGAGCAGGTCGGAATCCCGGATGCGGCGGAGCGCTTCGACCACTTCCCCCATCAGTTCTCCGGCGGGATGCGCCAGCGGATCATGATCGCGATGGCGATCCTGCTCGAGCCTGCGCTGATGATCGCCGACGAGGCGACGACAGCCCTCGACGTCACCCTCGAGGCGCAGATCCTCGTGCTGCTGAAGCGCCTCCGGCGCGAGCACGGCACCTCGATCCTGTTCATCTCCCATGACCTCGGCGTCGTTTCGCAGGTGTGCGACCGCGTGATCGTGATGTACGCGGGACGGGTGGTGGAGGAAGGTGACGTCGTCTCGCTGTTCGAGCGGCCGCTGCATCCATACACCAAGGCGCTGCTCGCGGCGGTTCCTTCGCGCAAGCAGCGCGGCCGGCGCCTGGCGACCATTCCCGGCCGCGTGCCGAGCCTGACCGCCCTGCCGCCCGGCTGCAAGTTCGCCGACCGCTGCCCGAACGTGCAGGAGGTCAACCGCGAGGCAGAGCCGAGGTACGTCGAGGTCGAAGGCCGCCGGGTGCGGTGCAATATGTACGACCCGGAGTCGGGCTACGTCAACGACTCCGCACGCGCCTCCTTCGGGGCGATGCGGTGACCGTCGCAGCCGGCGAGCCGCTCGTCAGCCTGCGCGATCTGCGCACGCACTTCGGAGACGTGCGCGCGGTCGACGGCGTCGACCTCGACATCAAGGCGGGGGAGACGCTCGGCCTGGTCGGCGAATCCGGCTCTGGCAAGACCACGCTGGCGCGGACGCTGATGCGACTCGAGCACATCACCGAGGGATCGATCCTCTTCGACGGCGAGGACATCACGAAGCTCAGCGGCGGGCAGCTGCGCCGCCTGCGCCGCCGGATTCAGATGATCTTCCAGGATCCGTACTCGAGCCTCTCGCCGCGTCTCAAGGTCGGTTATCTGCTCACGGAGCCGTATGTCATCAACGACGTCCCAAAGGATGAGCGCTACTCGGTCAACGAGCTTCTCGAGATGGTCGAGCTCTCATCGGAGCAGGCCCGCAAGTATCCGCACGAGCTGTCGGGAGGCCAGGCTCGTCGCGTCGGCATCGCACGCGCGCTGGCGCTGAACCCGTCATTCCTGGTCGCAGATGAGCCCACGGCGGGCCTCGACGTCTCGGCCGCCGCCGCGATCCTCAACCTGATGAAGGACCTCGCCGAGCGGCTTTCGCTGACGTACCTCGTCATCACGCACAACCTGAACGTCGTCGGATACATCGCCGACCGCATCGCCGTCATGTACCTGGGCCAACTCGCCGAGGTCGGCCCCGCCGAGCAGGTCCTCGACCGGCCGGCCCACCCGTACACGCAGGCTCTTCTGTCCGCGCTCTCGGAGCCGGACCCACGGAGCCGTGGCGCCGACCGCGACCTGCTGGTGCCGGGCGAGATCCCAAGCCCGAAGAATCCTCCGCCCGGCTGCCGGTTCCACACACGCTGCCCGTATGCGGATGACCGGTCGCGGACGGAGGTCCCGCTCCTCGAGACGGTCGGCCCTGAGCATCTCGTTGCCTGTCATCACTGGCGGACGGTCGGCCCGAATGCCCTGATGGCAGAGGACATTGCGACGCGGCAACAGCCGGCGACCTGACGCGACGTCCCACCGCAGCATCGTCACGTTTCCCCTATCTCCAGCCTGCGAGAGGAGTCACAGATGATCGAAGAAGCCCGGCGCATGCCGTACATGGAGGGCGTCGACGTCCTGAAGGACGTGCGTATCCCGATGCCGGACGGGATCGAGCTCGCGTCCGACCTCTACGTTCCGAGCGGCTGGGTGCCGGGCGAGTCGGAGCCGCTTCCCGTGGTCATGGAGTTCATCCCGTACCGGAAGGACGAGGTCCTGAAAGGCGCCGGGTTCTACGGGCGCTTTCCTCTTCACGGCTATGCCGTTTGCCGCATCGACGTCCGTGGCACCGGCGGCTCGCAGGGCGAGTGCACCGATGAGTACCTGCCACAGGAGCAGCGCGACGGCCACGATGCGGTCGAGTGGCTCGGCACGCAGCCGTGGTGCACCCGCCACGTGAACATGATGGGAATCTCGTACGGTGGCTTCACGTCGCTCCAGGTGGCGTCGCATGCTCCGGAGCACCTGACGAGCATCATCCCGATGTACTTCACGCACGACCGCTACACGGACGATTGCCACTTCCGCGGCGGTCTGATGCGCAAGTATTACGACGTCGCCCACTACGGCAACTTCATGGTCGCGTTCAATGCCCTGCCGTCGTATCCGGAGTGGTCCGGCGCCGAGTGGGCGGAGATCTGGGAGCAGCACATCGACCGGAACCAGCCGTACCTGCTCGAGTGGTTCCGGCACCAGCTCGACGGCGACTACTGGCGAAACGGGTCGGTCATCGACATCGTCGACCACATCAAGTGCCCGGTGCTCATGATCGGCGGCTGGCGTGACGGGTACCCGAATCCGCCTCTGCACCTGTACGAGGCGCTGCAGGTGCCGAAGAAGCTGTTGATGGGCCCGTGGAACCATGCTGTGCCGGACGTCGCGGTTCCCGGCCCCCGCATCGACTACGTCGCCGAGGTCGTCCGCTGGCTCGACCATTGGTGCAAGGACGAGGACACCGGCATCATGGACGAGGCTTCTGTTGCCGTCTTCATCCAGGACTACGAGCATCCGGTGGTCGATCGCCTCGAGGCGGCCGGCGAGTGGCGAGGCGACACGACGTACCCCGCCCCGGGGACGACGGAGCGCACGCTCTATCTGGCTGCGGGTGGAACGCTCGCGGACGAAGCCGGGGGCGATGGCGTCGACTCGTACGACTACAACGCGACTGTGGGTGTCAATGCCGGCCTCTGGTCGGGCGGGATCTCGTTCGGTCTGCCGGGCGACCAGCGTCCGGATGAGGCGCTGTCGCTCTGCTTCGACACGGAGCCGCTCAACGAGGATGTGACCATCTTCGGCCGCGCGAAGGCCGTCCTGCACGTGGCGTCGACGGCGAGCGTGATGGGCTTCGGCGTCGCCATCTCCGACGTCTCGCCGGACGGCGTGTCGCATCTGGTGGCGAAGGGGATGCTGAACGCGACGCGGCGTGAGGGCTTCCGCGAAGCGAAGCCGATTGTTCCCGGCGAGGTCATGGAGCTGGCGATCGACGTGGACGGCGCCGGCTGGCGGTTCCCGGCGGGGCATCGCATCCGCATCGCCCTGGCGAGCGCGGATTGGCCGAACGTGTGGCCCACGCCGGAGCCCGGTACGAATGACGTGCACCGCGGTACCGCGCGTCCATCCCGCATCGTCCTGCCAGTGGTGCCGGCCGAGGGCAGCGCTCCGAAGCCCCGGTTCGCACCGTCGACGCGGGTGCTGGCGCGCCACCTGGACGACGCCAATCCTCCGACGTGGGAGGTGGTCGACGACGTGCTCTCGGGCCAGCGTCGGTACCGCATCGGCATCGGGCTGGAGGGTGGGGGAGCGCGAAGCGGCCGGGTCAACTCCACAACGGTGATCGACCGGCAGTATTCGTTCGAGGGGCATGTCGATCCGTCCGACCCTGCATCGGCCAGCGCGAGGGGGCGGCATGTGAGCACGATCAAGCGCCCGAACTGGACAGTGTCAGGCACATCGGACGTGATGATCCAGGCGACCGCCACGCACTTCCACCTCATCATCGATCTGGAGATCGCCGTCAACGGCGCGACGCATGCCACTCGGCGCTGGGCCGAGTCCGTGCCTCGCGAGCTGCTGTAGCTTCGGCCTAGACGCCGTCGCGTGGGATCGTGCTCGTCCATGAGCGCGAGAACACGCGGCGGCGGCCTTCGTAGGCGTCGACGGAGCTCGTGACGAGAAACGCGTCGCGGCCGGACGTCATCGTGCTGGCGGCCTCGACGCGCGTCTGCCAATCACCACGCCCGATCTCGACCACCCACGAGCAGCGCACCTCGGCCGATAGGGGATCATCGCCGGCCAGCCGGAACTCGTCGGTGTGGCGCTCGTGGTACTCGAGGTTCGTGTCGAGGAAGCGCGTCGACGGGAAGAAGTCCGGTCTCGACTCCAGCACGACCGCGCCCGTCGCGTACTCGTGCCGAACGGTCCGCGCAGCGCTCGCGGGCTGTGGTGAACCGAGCGTCACGATGGCGGCATCCTCCGCCGCCTCGGGAGGTCCGAACTCGTGGAGGCGACCGTCGTCTGCGCCGGCGCGGCGCACCGGCAGCGTCAGCACCGCTTCCTCCACCGTGAGCGTCACCGGCTCGGGCGACGGCCAGATCATCGGCCAGAACGTGGGCGAGATGGAGACGCGGATCCGGTGCCCGGCCGGAAGGGCGTATCCGATCACCTTCAGCTTCACGGTGACGTCGTACGTCTGTCCGGGCTCGAGCGGCACCGGCTCCCCGTGGCCGTCGCGGTGCGTGAGGTTGAGGATGCCGGTGCTGACGAGCGTCGAGGCGCCGCCGGGCGCGACATCGCAGAGCCGCACCGCCACCAGTGCATCCGGACGGTCCGAGGCGAGCGTGAGGTGCACTTCTGGATGACCGAGGATCTCGAGAGGCTCGTCGAGCGGATTGCCGGTCAGCGTCAGCGACTGGCCGTCGTCGGCCCGCTGGTCCGCGGGCGCATCGCCGGGAGCGCCCCATGCCAGCCACAGACCGGCGTCGAGTCCGGTGGTCTGCGGGCTGCGAATGGAGGAAGGGGATTCGAGGCCGGGCAGCTCAATCGACGTCTGGGTGACGTTCGGCGACGGCCACGAGGGGTCTGCCACCCAACGGCCCGGGCGCTCGCTGTAGGTCGAGCGTGGCGGCACCGCGTCCTGGACCCAGCTGCGGAGCATCGGCTCGTCCATGATCCCGGTGTCGATGCCCTTCAGCCAGTGGTCCCACCAGCGCACGGCTTCCTGAAGGAACCCGATCGCGGGACCCGGCACGCCGTCGTGCGGGTACAGGTGTGCCCACGGGCCGATCAATCCCTTGCGCGGGCCGCTCAGCCCCTCCAGCAGGCGCGGAATGGCATTGGTGTAGCCGTCCGCCCACCCGCCGACGGCAAAAACGGCGCATTCGATCGCGGAGAAGTCCTCGCACACGGAGCCGTGCTCCCAAAAGGCGTCGCGTCGCTGGTGTGCGAGCCAGTCCTCAACCCACGGCCGGTTCGCCTCGAGCCGCTCGAGCCACGTCGTTCGCCATGCGCCGCCGACAACCTCGGGGTCGGGTGGGCGGGCGTTGTACGCCAGCATGGTCGTCCCCCAGGGCAACATGTCGGACGCGAGCACCGCGCCGCCGAGGTAGTGCACGTCGTCGGTGTAGCGGTCGTCCGTCGAGGCGACGGTGATGACGGCTTCGAGCGCCTGCGGGCGAAGCGCGGCGACCTGCAGGCCGTTGAAGCCCCCCCACGACTTCCCGATCATCCCGACCTTCCCCGAGCACCACTCCTGCGAGGCGAGCCATTCGATCACCTCGAGCGCGTCGTCCTGCTCCTGCTGGAGGTACTCGCCGTGCATGAGGCCGTCCGAGTCGCCGCTGCCACGCATGTCAACGCGCGCTGCGGCGTAGCCGTGGGCAGCGAAGTAGGGGTGGATCCGCGCGTCTCGGGGCGACGATGCGTCATTCTTCCGGTACGGGATGTACTCCAGGATCGCCGGGACGGGAGACGCTTCGGCGTCCTCGGGGAGCCAGATGCGCGCCGCGAGCCGGCATCCGTCGGACAGCGGGATCCAGATGTGCCTGATGGTGCGGACGCCGGCACCGGGGGAGGTGTTTGACATCGCGCGATCGTACTCCGATCGGCGATGCCAACGCGCAGCATGCTAAACCGCTAGTCGATGCGGTCCGGGAGTCCGAAGCGCACGATCAGCGCGCCGAATGCGACGATGATCATGGCGGCGAGAAGATCGACAATGGTCCATTGGTCTTAAGACCGGGGTGCCGGTGACGTAGCGCACCGTCGGTGCGGTCTGGATCGGTGATGTGAACGTTGTTCTGTATACTGAACACATGCCTGGTCTCAGCGCGCATCGGAGCCCACCTCCCAGCGGCCTCGGAGGCATCCTCCGGAGCCGCCGCGACCAGCTGGGCCTCTCGATGCGGGAGGCGGCGCGCCGCATCGGTATCTCTCCCAGCTACCTCCACGCTCTGGAGCAAGGGCGCAACCCGTCCACCGACCGCGCGCCTGTGCCCTCCCCGCCGATACTCGCCGCGCTCGCAGCCGTTCTCGACATCGACCTCGCGACACTGCTCGAGGCCTGCAACGCGCCGTCGACCCACTCGGTGCACGTGCTGCTCTACCAGACGGGGCCTGGGTACGAGTCGCCTGTTGAGGCGGCGCGCCGCTTCTTCGCCGGCCGGGTCGACGCATGGATCGAGATCGCCGATCCACGGAGCCCGAACCAGCACGGACCGCCCGATGACGTGCTGGTCAGAAAACGAGGCCCACTGGGGTCGGCCGCGGCAGGGTCGCACGTCTTTGAGAGCCGACTCCTCCTGCAGGAGCTGTCGGATGTGATCGTCGAGGCTCCCGAGTCGCCTGCGCACCGCCGCCTCGGAATGATCTTCGGCGCCAACTCGGCCCTTCTCCGGTCGATTGAGAATCCCGTCGTGCTGCTCGACAGCGAGGCGACGTGGGAGCACGACGTGGCTGCGGAGTGCCGGGAGTCGCTCGGCGTGGAGCCCGCCGCAAACGTCTGCGTCTACCGCGAGGCCGACATCCAGGAGCTCGCCACCGGGCTCGATCCGCTGGCGACCGTGCTGCGTCTGATCCAGACCCATCCACACGTCGTCCTGCAGGAGCCAGGCGGCCGTCTCAGTACCGGCCCGGCCGCCACCGAGGCGATCCTCGCTGCGGCCCGTCCCGCCGGCGTCAGCGCCGGCACCTGGCAATCACTTGCGAGAGCGGCCGCAGCCGGCTTCATGCGGGCGTGAGCGTTCCGTTGCCACGATTGTTCGAAGGCATGAGCCGGACGGTCATCGTGGGCGTGGCGATGATCCTCGCGACCAGCGCGACCATTCAGCTGGCCGCTGCGGTTGCCCACGATCTCTTCGGTCAGGTGGGCGCTGCCGGAACATCGGCACTTCGGTTCGCGCTCGGCGCCGCGATCATCGTGGTCGTCGTCCGTCCCAGCGTCCGGGGGCGCGACGGTGCCACGTGGCGCGCCATCGCGGCGTACGGCATCTCGCTCGCCGCGCTCAACATCACGTTCTTCGAGGCGATCGACCGGCTGCCGATGGGCATCGCGGTCACCTTCGCGTTCATCGCCCCGCTGGTGATGGCGCTGGCCGGCTCTCGGCGCCGCCGGGACGTCGCATTCGCACTGCTCGCCGGGTCGGGTGTTGTCGCCCTCGGTGGCATCGAACGCCCAGAGTCGATTGCCGGAATGGCCTTCGCCGTCGCCTCGGGCTGCGCGTGGGCCGCAGTCGCCTACACCGGCCGCAGCGTGGGGCAGCGGACGCGGAGCGTCGACGGCCTCGCGCTCGCGATCCCGGTTGCGTGCATTGTCACCCTCCCGCTCGGGGCCGGTCACCTCGGAGCGGTCGATGGTCGTGCGCTTGTGCTCGGGCTCGTCATCGCAGTGGGAGGCTTGATCGTCCCGTTCGCGCTCGAGCTCGAGGGGCTGCGCCGGCTGGAACCGCGCCTGGTCGCTGTCATCTACAGCGTCGATCCCGCGATCGCCGCACTCGTCGGCCTGGTTGCCCTGTCCGAGAACCTGACGCTTCCACAGGCCGTTGGAATGACGGCCGTCATGGTGGCGAGCGCCGGTGCCACTGCCGCCGCCGGCTCGGGAGCCGCCGCGAGCCGTTCAACCTGACCCTTTCAATGTCTTTACAGATCCTGCACCAGGGCGTTGATAGTGTGTCAACCTGCGTCCGGCCGTAGCCAGGTTCCAGTCCGGTCGGCGTGTCCCTTTCACGTGAGAACGCACGCCACACCCGTGCGCTGCGCCGTGGTCTTGGCAGCAGTGATCATCCTCGCCGGCGGCGCGCGTCCGGCGCAGGGCGCCCCTGGGACGTACTACGTCGCGACGAGCGGCAACGACGCAAATCCCGGCACGCTGGCACGCCCCTGGCGCACGCTCCAGAAAGCTGCGGGCGTTGTCGCTCCGGGCACGACGATCGTCGTCCGGCGCGGCACATACGCTGGATTCACCGTCACGCGCTCGGGCGCCAAGGGCGCGGTCGCGTCATTCCGGCCGTATGGTGACGGGCCCGTCGTGGTGGACGGCGCCTCGAGGCGGTCGAACACCATCGAGATCAAGGGCGCACGATTCGTCGAGCTGCGCGGGCTCGTGGTGCAGGGAGCGCGAGGCCAGTACAACGCCGGCGTGCTGATCGCCGACGGCGCGGCGGACATCCAAGTGGTCGACTCCACACTACGCGCGAACCAGTCGTTCGGTGTGAAGGTCGACCGTGCCCAGCGTGTCGGCATCACGGGGAACGAGATCACGGCCAACGACACGGGCGTGCGCCTGGATCACGTCACCGGAGCGGTGACGATCTCCGCCAACACCATCCACGACAACGACGGGATGGTCGTGAGCACGCCGTGCGCCGTGAATTGCCACGACGACTCCGGAGCGGCCGGCATCGCCTTCTACAAGACGACCGGTGCGATCCGCGTCGCCGGCAACTCGATCCACGGCAACGCCGCGCGGTCGTCCGACTACGGCTGGGAGGGCACGGCGCTCGAGGTGTTCGGCGCCTCGAACCTGACGATCACGGGGAACCGGATCTGGGACAATGTCAATACGCTCGAGACGGGCACCAATGGCGGCATGGCCTGTTCGGGCAACCGGTTCACCGGCAACCGCGTGTGGGGCGGCAACACCGGTGCCTACGAGGTGAACGGCCTCATCCTCCGCTGTGCGCAGGACATGCTCGTCGAGTCGAATGTCTTCACCGACATCGATCTGTGGGTGTATGACATCAACACGAGCTCGGGTTTCTCGAGCAATGTGAAGGGGCTGCGAATCGTTCGCAACTCGACCGAGCAATTCGTCGCGAAGGTCTACAACATCGCCGTCCAGGGTGTGACGGTCGATCACAATGACGACGTCATTCACGGTGCGAACGAGTACGCGACCGTGCGCGGCGAGAAGGTGCACACCCTCGACCGCATGCGTTCGCTCGGTCACCAGGCCGCCGGGACGTTCCGGCGCACGGCCTGACCCGGCGGGCGGCGCCAGGCTCGGTTTCCGCTGGGCCGATCTGTGTATGAGAACATCGTTCGGCTTGGCCGGCTCCCACGAGGTGGGCAATGAGTAACGACGACGTTGCGATCATCAATGCCGCCGCAGACGCCGCGAAGATGGCGCGGCTTCACGGCTGCGCGATTGACGTCCACATCGACCGGTGGGGGCGGAAGATCCACGTCCAGGTGTCGCCGTCCGGCGATGTCGAGCTGGTCGGCCTCGACGCGACCAACGTGCTCGAGCCGGCGGTGACAGATCAGACGGTCGCTGAGGGCGAGGCCTGAACCAGCGGCGCTGACGAAGAGATCGTCTGGACCCGCCTTCATCGGCCGAATGGCGGCTCTCCCCATTCCTCGGGGTCGCGCACCGCCGCGAGTTCCATCGTCCGTGGCTGGAAATCGTCGACCAGTTGAAGGATGGACTCGAGCCGCGACCGCACTCCGGGATTGTCGGCGAAGGCGGCGATGTCCTCGGCCCGCGCCCACGCGCCGGTGCTGACGAAGAGATTCGAATCCTCGACATCGCGCAGCAAGACTCCCCACAGGACGCCGGGTGACTGTTCGTTCGCCCAGGCCGCGAACTTCCCCCAGGCTGTGACGAACTCGTCAGCCTGTCCCGGCTTCACTTTCCAAATGGCGTGCGTAAACGGCTCCGCCATGACTCCCTCGGCCGCAAAGCATACCGCGAGCCTGCTTCGGGGCGGAAGGGTAGGCCCTCGATCCGCCCCGAAGCCGGTCCTCGCCGCGCTTCGAGCTCGGGCGCTTGGCGTCCCAACCCGCGTGCCCGGCCCGAGTCGCTGCGCTGAACGTACGAGCGCCGCCTTTCGCGAACCTCTTGCGCCCTCAGGTGCTCGAGCTGCTCAACTCACAAGGCGTCCGACCTGTTCGGTTCGCGCTGAACTCGCACCTGCGCCGGCCGTGGGTGCCCGGCAGCGGGGGCGGCGGCGTACGCCTTTGCGGCCTGGCGGGCCGCCTCGGCACGGGTCGCGCTGGACGCCACGGTGATCCAGCCCTCGCCCTCGCACCAGATTTGGGCACAGAAGTTCTCAGGCATCAGACCCATCGGGTTTGAGTTCGCATCAGGAGCCGGCTCATGAGACGGCGGTGGGCCGCGCTCCGCACCCACCGCCGTCCCCCCGCTGACGCTATGGGTACTGGTACGCCCAAACGGCATCGATGAACGAATCGCCATTCTCCACGGAGTCCCACTTCAGCTTGAAGCCGTACTTACTTCCACCGGCCCCAGGAACGACGGAGTACCCGCTTACGTTCGCGGCGTTATCGCCGCCCAGAACGTAGATGCAGACGATGCCCTTCGGCGCGGTCGGGTTCTGAACCGTGCCGGTGCACTTCGGATTCGTGTCCGTGGTCGTCGGCTTCGTCTGATCGCCGCCGTCCTTCCAGCGGTCCACGCTGACGAACACGACGTTGTCGGTCAGCCGCGCGGCGGCGGCATGGGGAAGCGTCGCGGTGACGCCCCAGTCAGCGCCGTTGACGGAGCCTGCCGGCAGCTGCGTGTCGAAGTCGCCACCGATGACCCCGTGCGTCGTGCCACTGGGCGAGACCTGCGCGGCTCCCGACCGGGCAGCGTTGGCGATCGGGACAATCCCGGCCACCACGACCACCAGGATGATCAGCCCGGATATCGGACGTTTCACATTGCCTCCTCAAAAGGATTTGTCGGGGCGGACGTTCGCCGTGCCGACGACGTGATCGCCTCACCTCTCTGGAGGGTCCGGGGACCGTCATCGCAGCGGATCGCTACCTCAAAATGGGGCAGTTGTTGAGCGCTGCTACAAACATGCATCGCGGGATCGCGGTCACGGCGGCAGTACGCAGCCGTCGGTAGCGTCACCGGTCGACAGCTAGTAAGGAGGTCAGCGACATGATCCGACGTTTGGTGTCCGCCGCTGCCGGCGCCCTGATGCTCGTCGCCGCAGCGCCCGCCGCCGCGAACCATGACGGGGCGCTGCCGCCGCAGTACGTCATTCCAGGTGCGAACGTGTTCGCCGAGGGGATCGCGCGCGAGCCCGGCACGGCCCGGCTCTACGTTTCGAGCGCCGGAAACGGGACGATCTACCGCGGGCGCCTCGACCGTCCCCGGATGCACGTCTTCCTCCCCGGCGGCCAGGACGGCCGTACGTCGGCCACCGGGATCGAGGTTCGCGACACGCGGCTGTACGTCTCCGGGGCCTCGGGAGCGAAGATCTACATCTACAGCACTGCGACCGGCGAGCTCCTGAAGGCGTTCCGAACCAAGGCGGGCGGGTTCATCAACGACGTTGCGATTTCGCCGGCAGGCGGGGCGTTCTTCACGGACTCCTTCAACCCGTTGCTCTACCGCGTCTCGCGGGAGGCCGCAATGGAGCCCGGCACGACGGTGCGACGGTTGACGCCGTGGCTTCGCTTCGAGGGAACCGTCGTCCGGTATCAGGACGGTTTCAACCTGAACGGCATCGTGTCGACGGCCGGTGGCCATCACCTGCTCGCCGTCCAGTCGAACACCGGCAAGCTGTTCCGGATCGACGTCGCCACAAAGCACGTGGTGCGCGTATGGATCTCGGGCGGCGACCTGGTGGCAGGCGACGGCATGCTTCTTCGCGCCCGGACGCTCTACGTAGCGCAGAACGCAATCAACACGATCACGAAGGTTCGGCTGTCGCCCGACTTCTCGAGCGGGCGCATCGTCGACCGGCTCACGGATCCGTCGTTCAACACACCGACGACGCTCGAGGCGGCGAGAGAGCATCTGCTCGTCGTGAACTCCCAGTTCAACGCGACGCCGCCTACGCCGCCGTGGACGGTATCGACCGTGCCGCTGTTCTAGCGGCGCTTTGGCTCGCTGCCGCGGCGTCCGGCGATCAGTCGGGCGCCGCGGCTACAACGACTTCTCGCCAATCAGGTATGGTCATTGTTCGCTTCGTCACGAGACCGGGCGCGGCGGGCACGCGTTTCCCGGCTTTCGGAAGAACCACGGCCGGCCCAGCGCGTCGGCTCGAGTAACGGGTTCGGCGCGGCACTTCGAGCCAAGGAGTGACGCCATGAGGTTTCTGTCCCCGGAAGCATGGGCGTGGCGTTGCGCCAATCGGCCGTGGCGGACGGTGCTCGTCTGGGTGGGCTTGGTGGTCGCTTCGATGGTAACGGCGGCCGTGCTGCTGTCGGGCGCGCTGACGACTGAGAGCACGTTCACGGGCACACCGGACTCCAAGCGCGCTGACGACCTTCGCGAATCGCGGCTGGGCGTGAAGGTGCCGATCCGGGACGTCGTCATCGTGCGGGCGAAGGGGAGCGGTGACCAGGCGGGGCTTGAGGCGATGGTTTCCGGTGTCCACGACAGCGTCGCCGAGCTGGGCCCGGACGTGGTCTCGGTGGCCCCTGTCGCCGATGCACCGGTGTCGGAGGATGGTCGCAGCGTGCTCCTGGCGCTCACGATCCCAGGCGACATTGCGGACGCCGAGCCGAAGATCGACGAGGTGATCGCCGCTGCGACCGGTGCCGGCAAGCCTGGCTACGAGGTGTTGGTGACCGGCGATGCGACCCTGTCGCGGGATCTCACCAAGCTGTCTGAGAGCGATCTGCAGAAGGGTGAGGCGATCGGCATTCCAATCGCGTTGGTGATCCTCGTGATTGTGTTCGGCGCGGTGGTTGCGGCGCTGATCCCTGTGGTGCTCGCGCTGTTTGCGATCGTGATCGGTATCGCGATGATCGCGCTGATCGGGACGGTCTCGCCGCTCAGTTTCTTTGCCGTCAACATGCTCACGTTCATGGGGCTCGCGGTCGGCATCGACTACTGCCTGTTCGTCGTCTCCCGATTCCGCGAGGAGCGCGCTCGGGGCCTCGCCGTTGAGGCGGCGGTCGTGCGTTCTGCCGGGACAGCGGGCCGGGCCGTGATGTTTTCCGGGCTGACCGTTGTGCTCGCGCTGATCGGGATGCTGATCGTCCCGACGCAGATCTTCATCAGCCTGGCCGTCGGCGCGATCGTGGTCGTCCTCGTCACGATGATGGCTGCCCTGACGTTGCTGCCGGCCGTCTTGCGGTTACTCGGCGACCGGATCAACCGGGGCCGGATCCCGCTGCTCACCCGTGGCGCGCGGGAGGACTCGCGTGAGGGGCTCTGGGCGCGGGCGGTGCACGTTGTGATGGAGCGCCCCGCGCTGAGCGCCGTGATCGCCTGCAGCCTGCTTCTGTTGGCCGCGGTTCCGGTGCTGTCGATCAACACAGGCGCTGCCGGCGTTTCGTCGCTTCCTGACAGCCTGAGCGCGAAGCAGGGCTTCGTGGTGCTCGATCGCGACTTCTCGGCAGGTGCGGTGACGCCGGCCGATATCGTCGTCGACGGGGCAGTGGGCACAGCGAAGGTTGACGACGCGATCGCGTCTCTGACCGGCGGGCTCGCCTCCGACAAGCGTTTCGGCACGCCTACCGTCGAGTCCCACCCGGATCAGCAACTCGCCGTGATCAGCGTGCCGGTTGCGGGCGACAGCACCTCGAAGGCTGCTGAGGACGCCGTGAAGACGCTTCGAAACGACGCCATCCCCGCCGCGTTCGAAGGAAGCGGCGCCAAGGTCTACGTCACCGGTGCGACAGCGATCAACCTGGACTTCACCGCGATCACGAAGACCTACCTGCCGATCGTGTTCGCGTTGGTGCTCGGCCTCAGCTTCATTCTTCTGCTTGTTGCCTTCCGGTCGGTCGTGGTGCCGCTGACCAGCATCGTCATGAACCTCCTGTCGGTCGGCGCCGCGTACGGCCTGCTCGTGTTCGTGACCGAGATGGGCCACGGCGCCGGGCTGTTCGGATTCCAGGTAGAGCCGACGATCGAAGCCTGGATTCCGCTGTTTTTGTTCTCGGTGCTGTTCGGCCTCTCGATGGACTACCAGGTCTTCCTGCTGTCACGCATCCGCGAGCGATACGACCACAGCGGGAACACTCGTGAGGCGGTTGCGTACGGCATCGGATCGACGGCGCACCTGATCACCGGAGCGGCGCTGATCATGGTCGCGGTGTTCGCCGGCTTTGCGTCCGGCGACCTGGTGATGTTCCAGCAGATGGGCTTCGGCCTGGGCGTCGCCATCCTGGTCGACGCCACTATCGTCCGCGTCGTTCTCATGCCGGCGGTGATGGAGTTGCTCGAAGACCGCAACTGGTACCTCCCCGGGTGGCTGGAGTGGCTGCCAAACCTGAGCGTGGAGGGCGAGGCTGAGGTTGCGCCGCGGGCAGCGCCTGAGCCGGCGCCCACCACGGCGGGATCGTGAAGACGGCGCCGAGGCGCCCTTCGGGGCCACCGTCACCCACCGTTTCGGCAGATCAAGCTCCTGATCGGCGTGCGGTGGCACGTTTGCGCTGGGCCTGGCCGACCGCGTTCCTCGGCTTTCCGATCGGCGGGCTCACCGCAAACCTCGCCGTCGGCGAAGTCGACAGCGCCGCAACCGCCGTCATGGGCGGCCTCATCGCCGGCGCGATCATCGGGACAGCGCAATGGCTCGCGCTTCGCCCACTGGTCGCGTGGACATGGATCCCGGCGACGAGCGTGGGGATGGCCGCCGGCCTCGCCGTGGGGACGGCGCTGGTCGACTACGGCACCAGTCGCCCAGACCTGCTCTTGATGGGAGCGGTCACGGGCCTTGGCGTCGGCGGGCCACAGGCTGTCCTGCTTGCACGACGCGTAGCGGGTGCTGTGTGGTGGGCTTTCCTCAACCCGCCGGCCTGGGCGCTTGGATGGCTGTGACGTCGTACGTCATCACGACCAACGTGGACGAGCGCTTCACGAACTTCGGGGCCGCCGGAGCACTCCTGTACGCAGGCTTGACGTACGTCGTCTTGGTCTTCGTCTGCCTGCGCGACGTGGGTGAGGCGCCGGCTGGTTGAGCGTGGTCAGTGCAAGCCGCGCCTCAAGGCATCTCGGCACCGAAGCCATCGAACTCGCAGTCGTGCTCGAGCCCCGCTACGACCATCCGTGCCACCCATCCGTCCAGCACCGCACGTGACACACTGATCTGTTGGGTCAAGCCCGTAACGATCCGCCGCTTCCTCCTCAGCTGGGGTGATCGGAAGCTTCGCTGGCGGGGTCGGAAGTCCTGCGACGCCCGGTCATGGCTCCCCCCGGCATGGAGTAATGCCGGGGGCAGGGGCGGTATTCACGGCGACTTGCCGGGGACTCTCCCCTCACCATCGTTGACGACGATCGTGCTGACCATCTTGTCCCACAACTCCTGACGGTTCTTGTCCCACAGCAGCCAGAAGTAGACGATGCCGAAGAACCAGCCCAAACCAACGCCGATCAAAGGCTTCAGGATCAGCTCGCGGAGGGCCATTGTCCCCCACGTCGCTCTCGTTGCGGTACGAAGCTTGACGACCCGCATGCCGAGTAGTTGCTTCGCCGGCGACTGGCCGCGGCCCCACACGATGAGCGCCCAGACTAACCAACCGACCCCAAGAGTGACGATCGCCAATAGGCCGTCCAGCATGTACGCGCCGAACCTCCGTGCAGCCGACGAGAGATGAACACCGGTCGGCAGCCCTTCGACCTGGTCGCAGAACTGGCATGAGATCCCAGAGCCCCACGCGCGCCCGCAGTTTGGACATTGGATGGTTGCCGTTGGCGGCAGGCCCCGTGCCGGCATGCTCTGAGATGGCGGCGGGGACGGTGCTGCCGCGCTCGAGTCCGCTTGCGCGGACGACCGATCGGCGCGGCCAACAGGTTCGCCGCAAGAGCCGCAGAACTGGGCGTCTGGAGCATGCGCTGTACCGCATGATGTGCAGAACATGGATCCCGCATGCGGGGTGTCAGCTTGATCTGACAACTAAGCCCTCCTGACTCGTTGCCTGAGGAGGTTGTAGCAGATGGTTCGCCCAAGCTATCGCTGACTCGAGTCGCGTTCGGAGCCTTGCACTGGGAAGGATCGGCAGCAGATCAACAGGGCGATACACCGTGGAGTTGCTCATCGGGACACATGCAGCGAGAGGTGCTCTGCTTGGTTCGAACCTCTCCAGTAGTTTCGTAGCACCCGCCATACTCGCCGTGCTTGGCGCCGTGGAGGGTGCCGGGCTGGGCGACAAAGGACTCGCCGTGGCCGTCGCGGTTCATGCGCCGATGATGAACGCAAGAAGGGACGCTGCCCCACACACTGCCCACCGCATCATATTGGCCGATTTGCAAGCTTCGGACCAAAAGAAAAGCCCCGGATTACCAGGGCTTTCGTGAGGCTGCGGGGCAGGGACTCGAACCCCGACTACCTGATCCAGAGTCAGGCGTCCTACCATTAGACGACCCCGCAAGGGCCGGCCAAGGATACCAGAGCACCCTTTCGCTTCCCGCCCACAGACGAGCTTATTCGGTTGCCAGAACGGGGCGGCGCTCGGTCACGACGACGGCCACCGCGGCGATGATCACGACGGTTGCTGCGAGGGCTCCGGCGGTCAGCCCCTCGTCGGCGATGGCCCATCCGAGGAGCACTGCGACAGCCGGGTTGACGAAGGCGTACGTGGCGACCCGAGCCGGCTCGACGTGCGTCAGCAGCCACATGTACGACGAGAACGTCAGCACGGTTCCGGCGACGACCAGGTAGAGCAGGCCGCCCAGCGACTTGGCGCTGACGTCAGCCGCCGAGAACTCGCCGAACTCCCCTGCAGCGGCAGATATCGGCAGGAGCAGCACGGCTCCGGCGAGCAGTGCGGCACCCCCGGACATCGCCGGTGAGGCCGGCATCGGGAGGACGCGCGTGGCGACGGTACCGACGGCCCAGGACAGCGCGGTGAAGAGCAGGAGCGCGGCGTCGGTCGCCGCAAGACCGCCGCCGGATCCCTGGCTCGCCACGAGCATCGCCACGCCGGCGAATCCGACCAGCAGGGCGCCGGTCGCGCGCAGCGTCGGCGGACCGCCCAGCGACGAGCCCCAGACCAGAAGCGGCACGAAGAGCGGGATCGTGGCGAGGCAGAGCGCGGCCATCCCGGACGGGACCGTCTGCTCGGCATAGGCGAGCAGGCCGTGGCAACCGACAAAGAAACACGCGCCCGCGACCGCAGCGCCGCCGAGCTCCCTGAGGGTTGGCCGGGGGGTGCCGCGCGACTGAACCAGCGCCAGCGCCGCCAGCACCGCGCCGCCGAGAAGGCAGCGGCCCGTCATCATCAGGAACGGTGGAATCGTCTCGACGCCCCAGCGGATGGCCAGGAACGTTGAGCCCCAGATGATGTAGATGGCAGCGAACGAGCCCAGGATTCGGGCGCGGTTAGGCTCGAGCGTGTCGATGGGGACGGCCGGCGGCATGCCCAACAGCGTAGAGACGCGCGGTGCCGAAGGCCGCAGTGTTGTCGTGCTCGGCTACAGCTTGAAGCTGGGCAGCAGCCGCTTCTCGGTCTCGCCCTCGAGGATCGCGGCCACCTCGATGTAATCCTCGAGCCCGGAGCCCCGCAGCTTCGACCGCAGCAGGTTGTCGACCTGGAACAGGCCGGCCGAGTTGTTCATGTCGATCTCGATCAGCACCTTGCCGTCGCCCCCCGTATTGATCGAGACCTCCTCGATCGCAGCTGCCGACAGGGAGTGGATCGAGACACGTCCCGACTCGAACGGAATCCGGGAGCGGCCCTTCGCCATGTCGAGCGCGTCCGCGACGCGGACGATGCCGGCCTCGATCGAGAGCGGCTGGCCGTCCGAGCGGTGGCTGATGATTGCCTGCAGCACCTCCGAGACGACCACGGTTCGCTCGGGCTCCTCGTAGATGCCCTCGAGCAGCGCCGGCAGCCGGTCGGCGGCCAGGAACAGGCTCATCTCCTCATGGTTGTGCCGGTGGATCGCCATGCCGAGGCAATGCGTCAGGCAGCCGAGGGCGACAACCACCTCGGCGTCTTCCTCACGCATCCCGTAGTCGGTCACCATGCCGGGCTCGACGCCTGCCCGCCGCAGCTCGCGCAGCAGCTTCAGCCCAATATTCGTGACGATCTGGATATGCACCCAGGAGTGGTCGTTGATCTGCATCCGGGTGACGGCGTTGACGTTCGCGACGTGCCACAGCGCCTTCAGCGATTCGTCCTTGTTGACGCGGTCGATCACGTCGCGCAGCGTGCGATTTCCGCGCGCGGGCAGCTTGATCCGCATGTCCCGCACAGCCTCGGCGGGGGTCATCCGGGCGCCCCGCTCGGCGCGGACGCTGACCGGCGTGCCGGGGGCGGGCTCGGCCCCGACCGGGATCTCCTCCGGGTCGGGGGTCTGCTGCGGCTCGCCTGCGTTCATGGCAGGCAGCCTACCGCGCACCCGGCACGACGGCCGTATGCGAACTACGGAGTCTGCGCCAGGAAGAGGATGCCGTCGACGTCGACCCGGTCGTTCCCCGGGCTCTGCAGAACGGTGATCGTCAGCGTGTGCGCTCCGGGCACGAGCTTCTTCGCGAACACGAGCTTTCGCCACTCGGCCGTCGGCGCACTGAGGTCGATGGTGCCCTGGTCGGCGCCGTCGATCGTCACACGCGCGATGCCCCTGTCCACACCGACGCTTGCAACCCACGCCACCGCTGCGCCGTTGAACGTGAACTCGACCGTGGAGGTGGGGGAATCCGACCACCGGTCGCGGTCGCTGGTGTATTCCCTCGACGTGCCGACGTGCCAGCTGCCGTCGTAGACGCCCGCGGTCTCCTCACGCTTTCGCAGCTGCGTGACTGTGGCCGGGCTGGCCAGGATGTCGCTGGTGTCGAGCTCGGAGTCGGCAAGGCGCAGGCGATACGACATCGTGTCGCCGACATGCTGGAGGAACCGCTGTGACTCCTCGGTCGTGAGCGGCCGAAGCGTCGAGGCGTTCCCAACGGTGACGGTGCTCTGCCGCGCCTGCGCCATGAATGCGCCGGCGGGAAGGTTCCAGCTGACCTCGACCGGAGCCGAGCCCTGGTTCAGGAACCCGCCTTCGAACAGCGAAACCGTCGGCGCCCCGGGTGCGGCCGGGCCGGTGGTGTCGAAGACGTGCTTCTCAGCCACGGTGCCGGTCGGCGTGCCCGAGCCAAGCTGTGCGGTGAAGAGCGCCGCGGCTCCGGTCGAGCTGAAGATCGGCGTCACGGCGCCCCACATGTCGGGATTGCCGATGGTCAGGCGCTGCGTTCCCTTCGAGAAGCGGTCGACCAGGAAGCCGTCGGTGCGCACGCCGCCGCTGCGGGTCGCATCGGGGAAGTGGGCGGCGTAGGCGACCCACTTGCCGTTGGGGCTGATCTTGAGCCCGCTCTGCTGCAGCGACGTCCACATCGAATCGCTGACGTTGGGAAGCACCGGCACATCAGACACGGTGCCGTTCGTGCGATCGAGCAGCCGGATGCGGCGATCCGAGCGGATGAAGGCGACGAACCGGCCGACCGCGGAGATCGATGCGGTGTTGGACGGGCCGCCGGCGAGTGCCGTGCAGACGACCGGATCGGTATCGGCATGGCAGACAGTGCCGTTGTCGCCGACGACCAGGCGCCCGTCGGTCGTCAGTTCGGGATCGGTCAGCACGGCGCCGCGGCGAATGGCGCCCGTGTCAGTCCGCAGCAACACGACGCCACCCGTCTTCGCTGCGATCGCGATCCGGCTGCCGTTGCCGCTGATGTCCATCCCGCGCAGCGCGGCCAGCGAGAAGGGGGCGCCGGAGGGGCCGTCCAGCACTGTCGTCGTCGCGGCAGCGATATCGCGCACGGCGAGGTGGACGCGGCCGCCCGAAGTCCACGCGAACAGCACCAGGTTCCCGTCGTCGCTGATCCTCGCAGACTGCGCCGGGCCGCCGTCAACCGGCACCTGCTCCGTCGTGGAGGCTGTGAGATTTCGCAGGTAGAGGCTGCCGTCCGAGGTGAACACCGCGAACTGGCCGTCAGGTGTCGCATCCTGAAGCGTGCCGGCGATATCCGCCGAGGCGGGGGACACCGAAACCTGCTCGGTCGTTCCCACGCCGGCGCTGGCCGACCCCACACCGATTAGAACACCGGCCGTGGCCAGTGCGATTACAGCCGAACGACGGCTCAGCCCTGCGAACATCGTTGCCTCCCTGGTTTCGACACCCCGTTTGCCAGTATCAGGGGGCCTTGGAAGGCCGTCAAGATGCAATTACACGCCGACGGGCATGACGCGCCATCCAAAAGCGAAGGCGTCGTGGAACCACCCCGCGCCGGGAGCCATGTAGTCGATCGTCACGCCGGCGCCGCTGCCGTGGCTGTTGATCGTCCAGCCGTTCCCGAGGTAGATGCCCGTGTGGTAAACGGTCGACGAGGCGGTATGCACGCCGTTGGGGTTCGTGCTCCAGAAGAGCACGTCGCCCGGCTTCAGCTTCGAGTAGGTGAGGCGCTTCGAGACGGGGATGTTCGCCGCCATGTCGTACGTGGTGCGCCAGGGGATCTTGGAGGCGCCGCTCCACGTGACATCGCCGACGGTGTACGTCTGCAGCTTCATGACCCACCACACGAAACCGGAGCAGTCGAAGCCGCCGGCCGCGGGCAGGCCGAACAGGTTCTGCGGCGCATCCGACGTCCCGCCCCAGACATAGGGCGCGCCGGCGTAGCGGAAGGCGAATCCGAGCACAGCCTGCTTCAGCGGCGGGAGCTTCGGCAGCGCGTTGACGACGTTCAGCTGCGTTGTCACCGCCGACTGCCACCACCCTGACAGATGCCCGAGCTGGTATGCCTGCACCGCGAGGTTGGCGCGCCGGAGAGTGGAGCCCGGCCAGGTCTCCCACTCGTCCGCGCCGTTCGGGACGTTCCAGCGGGCGCCGATCTGGCGGACGACCTGCTCCGCGCCGAATCCGTTCGGCAGCTTCGGGCGCCAGCCATCGGCTGTGGCGATGCGGTTCATCGCCCGCGCGGCGCCCTTCTGGTGCAGGACGCTGACGATGCCGCGGTCGAACTCGAGCTGCGTGATGGTGCCCGAGGCACCGGTTCCTTCGCTGATCCAGCGGGCGGCGACGGCCTGGGCGAACGGGTCGTCGGCCACCGGCTCGCCGTACGCGAGCTCGTTGACGGAGGCAAGAACGCGGGCTGCTGCGAGCCTGCTGGCGGCGCGCTTGGGAGAGAAGGTGCCATCGGCGCGCAACGTCATCCAGCCCTGGTTGACCGTCCAGGCAATCTGCGTGCGCGCAAAGAACGACGTCGGGATATCCGACGCAGAGGTCGCCGCTACAGCCTGCGCAGGAAGGAGGCAGGCGAGGGCGGCGAAGGCCAGGGGCAGACAACGTCGAAGGCGACCCATCTCATTGTGTATCGGACGGGTTGCAACAGGGCTTTAAAGCGAACCGTTGTCAGGCAACGTTTTCGACCCAGTCATCGTAGAGCGAGAAGTAGCGGCCGCGGCGCGCGATCAGCTCGTCGTGCGTGCCCGATTCGATCACCTCACCGTGCTCGAGCACCACGATCAGGTCGGCTCGGCGGATGGTGGACAGCCGGTGGGCGACGACGAACGCGGTGCGGTCGGCGAGCAGCGTCTCCAGCGCGCGCTCGATGCGTGCCTCCGTCGGGATGTCCACGCTCGAGGTGGCCTCGTCCAGGATCAGCAGCCGCGGGTTGGCGAGAAGCGCTCGGGCAAAGGCGACGAGCTGCCGCTGGCCGATCGAGAGCCGCGCGCCGCGCTCCTCGATCTGCGTGTCGTAACCCTCGGGCAGCTCGCGGATGAACTCGTCGGCGCCGACCGCCTGCGCGGCCGCGACGACGTCGTCGTCAGATGCCTCCGGACGCCCGAACGCGATGTTGTCGCGCACCGATCCGGCGAAGAGGAACGCCTCCTGCGGCACGATGCCGAGCTGCGCGCGCACCGATTCCATCGTGACGTCGCGGAGGTCGTGGCCGTCGATCAGGACGCGGCCGCCGGACGGGTCGTAGAACCGGGACAGCAGCTTCACGATGGTCGACTTTCCCGCGCCGGTATGCCCGACCAGCGCGACTGTCTGACCCGCACGTACGGTGAACGATACGCGGTGGAGCACCTCGGCCGTGTCGGCGCGGTAGGCGAACTGCACATCCTCGAACCGCACGTCGCCGTGAATCTGCGGCAGGTGCTTCGCGCCAGGCTTGTCGACCATCTCGGGCTCCGTGTCCAGCACCTCGAACACCTTGTCGAGCGCCGCGGTGCCGGCCAGGAAGGTCTGGTAGAACTGCGACAGCTGCTGAACCGGCTCGAAGAAGTTCGACAGCAGCCCGATGAACACGAACAGCTCGCCGGCCGTGATCTCGCCGTTCAGCACGCGCACGCCGCCGTAGCCGAGCACCACGGCCATCGCAATGGCCGAGAGCAGGTCGACGAACGGGAAATAGAAGGCCGACACGTTCACCGTCTGGACGTTCGCGTCGCGGTAGGAGCCGTTGACGTCAAGGAAGCGGCGGTAGTTCGGTTCCTCGCGCCGGAAGGCCTGGACGACCCGCACGCCGGAAATGTCCTCCTGCAGGTTGGCCGTCACCTCGCCCAGCCGCTCGCGGGTGCGGCGGTACGCGCGCGACGAGTAACGGCGAAAGATCGCCGTTCCGATCGACATCCCGGGGAAGACGACCAGCGTCGCAAGCGCCAGCCGCCAGTCGAGCCAGAGCAGCACGGCCGCCGACCCGATCAGCGTGATCGTGTTCTGCACGAGGGTCGTCGGCCCCTCGGTGACGAGGTTGTTCAGCGCCTCGATGTCGTTGGTCAGCCGGGAGATGAGCACGCCGGCGCGCGTGCGCTCGAAGTAGCCGAGCTCGAGCTCCTGGACGTGCGAGAAGAGGTCGGTGCGCAGGTCGGTCAGCACGCGCTCGCCGACCCACGTGGTCAGGTAGCTCTGTACGGCGCCGAACAGCCATCCCGCGAGCGCGACCGCGAGGAACACGGCGACCCAGAGTTGGACGGCGCCGAAGTCGCCGGGGATGATGCCTCGATCGATGGCCTGCTTGGCAACGACCGGGCCCGCGATGGTGGTGGCCGTGGTGCCGAGCAGCGCCAAAATCGCGATGGTGGCGCGACCCTTGTAGCGCGACGTGTACCGGATCAGCTGGGCCACTCGCCGCGACGTGCGGCGCAGGCCGAGGCCGGCGGCGGCGGTGCCGAGCCGGTTGAAGCTGCTGCCGAACGACGTCGCCCTCACGCCACGTCCTCCTTCTCGATCGGCGCGCCGTCCGGATCGAGCCGCACGAACGTCCGCTCCACCAGACCGTGGCGGTAGATCTCCTGGTAGACGGGGCTTTCCTCGAGCAGGGCGGCGTGCTCGCCGCGCGCGACGATGCGGCCATGGTCGAGCACGACGACGTGGTCGGCCAGCGAGATCGTGGAGAGGCGGTGGGCGATGATCAGCGTCGTCCGGCCTGCCATCACCTCGCGCAGCGCGACCTTGATCTTGGCCTCGGTCGTCGCGTCGACCGACGCCGTGGCGTCGTCGAGGATCAACACGCGCGGGTCCATCAGCAGCGCCCGGGCGATCGCGATCCGCTGGCGCTGGCCGCCGGACAGCGAAAGGCCGCGCTCACCCACGCGCGTGTCGTAGCCGTCCGGCAGGTCGAGGATGAAGTCGTGGGCCTGCGCCCGGACCGCCGCCTCGACGATCGCCTCCGGCGTCGCCTCGGCTGCGCCGTAGGCGATGTTCTCGGCGACCGTGGTCGAGAACAGGAACGTGTCCTGGCCGACGATGCCGATCGCGCCGCGGAGCGATTCGAGCGTCGCGTCCCGCACGTCCATGCCGTCGAGGCGGACGCTGCCCTCGCCGACGTCGTAGAAGCGGGGGATGAGCGTGGTCAGCGTCGTCTTTCCGCAGCCCGTGGGGCCGATCAGCGCAACGGTCTGCCCGGCCGCGATGTCGAGGTCGATACCGGTCAGCACGGGGCGCGAGCCGTCGTAGCCGAAGGTGACATTGTCGAACTCGAGGCGGCCCGGCCCGTCGGGCAGCGGCTGCGCCCCCGGCCGCTCGACGATGTCCCGTTCCTCGTCGAGCACCTCGAAGATGCGCTCGCCCGAGGCGATCGCGCGCTGGTACTGGCCGACCCACATGCCGATCGCCCGAAGCGGGAAGACCAGCAGCAGCAGGTAGGCGTTGATGGCGAAGAACTCGCCCAGCGAGAGGTCGCCGTTGATCACCTGACGTCCGCCCACGAGGAGCACGGCGGCGATGGTAAGGCTCGGCAGGGCCGACATGGCCGGCACGTAGATCGCCTGGAGCCGCGCGGCCCTGATGACCTGCCGGAAGATGCGCTCCGACCCCTTGCGGAATCGGTCGGTCTCGCGGTCCTCCTGCGCGAACGCCTTGACGACCCGGACGCCGGCGACGTTCTCCTCGGCCTGCGTCGTCACGTCGGCGACCCGCTGCTGCACCTCCTTCAACACGGGGTGGCTGACCTTCGAGTAGCGGTAGGCGAAGTAGGCGAGCAGCGGTGTGATGGCGAGCGCGATCAGCGTCAGTTGGACGCTCAGCAGCGCAAGAGCGATGAGCACGATCACGACGGTGAAGAGGTGCTGGGCGAGGAACATCAGCCCATAGCTCAGGAACACGCGTACCTGCTGGACGTCGGTCGTCGCGCGAGCCATCAACTGGCCCGTCTGATGGCGGTCGAAGAAGCGGTACGACAACCGCTGGAGATGCGCATACATGCGGTTGCGCAGGTCGTACTCGACGGCGACCGAGAGGCGGCCGCCGAGCCAGCGACGGAAGAACATCAGCACGCCCTTGACCGTGCCGGCAAGGACGATCAGCAGCGCGAGCTCGTAGATGCGCCGGCGGCTCTCACCGGACCGCGCGGCGTCGATGACCACGCCGGTCAGATAGGGGATGAGCAGCCCCGAAGCCTGGGACGCTGCCGCAAGCGCAGTCGACACGATCACCTGCGTTCGATACGGGCGCAGGAAACCGAGCAACCGGCGGAACGTCATCCCGCCAGAGTAGCCGGAACGCTGTTAGCGGCTGTCGCGCATCTGCTGGATGAGCACCTGGAACGAAACGCCCTCCAGTTGGGCGATCACCCAGAGCCCTCCGATGACCAAGATCGACGCCAACATTGCGCCAAACGTGAACTCCGACGCGATGGAGCCGCGCTCACCACGCCCGCTGTGGAAGAACCGGTACACCCCGCCCCCTTCTGTAAGAACCCACACGACCCCCGTGCGTGAGGTTCTTATCGGCATGGAAAAGGGTGGCGTACATCACCCGAAGACGTGAGCCATCTGGCTCAGGAACCGTTGGACGCGCCGCCGAGCCTGGCCGAGAGCGCCGTCGAGGCGGCGCGGCTCTCCGCGAGGGCGGCGACGGCTTCGGGGTTGCGCTCGCTCTCCGAGCCGTGCTCGGCTTCGGCGGCAAGCGCCGAGATGGCGTTGCGGTCCCCATCGGAGATGTCGGTGATCTCGCAGCCGGCGCGGTAGCGGCCGTACGGTGCGGGGTCCATGCGGACGACCCGGGCTTCCACATTCATGATGCGGCCGGCCAGCTTGAACTCCAGCGCCATCAGGTCGCCGGCGTCGAGCTCCTGCTGCGAGACGAACGCGCAGCCGGTCGCCGACACGTCGACGATCCGGATCGGCATCTCGGTGTCCCTCGGATGGCTGCGGCCGAAGCGGACGACGGCGGTGGCGGGGCACGAGACCACGGCTCGTGGCGACGCTCGCCTGGCTTTGCGGTGACGCACGCCGCTGACCACCAGGTGAACGAGGGCCTCCGTGGTGCTGTGAAAGAAGCAATCGGCGACCTCGAACTCCACCTCATAGCGGCCGCGCCCGGGGCGCGACACTCTCGCCAGCAGGTGCAGGTCGTTGCGCACGGCGTGGCGGGGCGCATACGCATGCAGCACGCCATCCTCGAGGCCGGAAATGGCGAGGGGAAACGCACCGCCTGCCTCGGAGAGGACGTCCACCTTCTCAGGAGGAGGTGGAAGTACCCCGAGGGCCAGTGTCATGAGGTCTTCGCGAGTGGGTTGGGACATCGTTCGGTCCAGTCATCGGCCGCAAAAGCCGAAGGCTTGAAGCGCTTTCGAAGCGATTGCCGGTGGGGTAGGCTGCATCAGCGGTGAATCGAGCAGATTTTTGGACCCTGATGTTCCTGGCGGTGGGGTTGAAATTACCGCTGGTGGGTCTGTTTGCCGCAATTTGGTACGCGGCGAAGCTCGCAGACGAGGCGCCCGTGTCACACGAGCCTCCGACTGCGAAGATGGCCCTGTGTGCCTACTGCGGGACGCGCATCACCGTGGGCTACGACGCGAACGGCGTGCATCAGCGGGCGACGGTCATCGCTGCGCGTACCGGCGAGGCCACCTTTGACGTGGAGACCAGGCTGGTGCGTGAGGAACTGGGACTGCCCGACCGCTACGTCGTCGAGCCGACCCGCTGCCCTGGCTGTGGCGAGGCGGCGGTGTGGACACCGATCGAGCCGCTGGCCGACCCCGCGGCGCGCGCGCTCGAGCCGGTTCGCCCGGCCTGAGTCGTCAGTCGGTGTGGTAGCGCGGTGCGCGGCGATCCGCGAACGTCTGCTTGATCCGTGCGATCTTGCGCGTTTCGAGGAGATCGGGGTTGCGATCGTCCGGGGTGCCGTCGCGGCGATAGCGCTCGGCGAGGACCGTCAGGGCGTGACGGTCGGCATCGAGGATTCTGGTGATCTCGCAGCCGATGCGGTTTCGGCCGTAGATCGCCGGGATCGTGCGAAGCACGCGGAGCTCGGCGGTCACGTGGCGCTCGTCGACGACGGCATCGATCTCCAACAGGTCGCCGGCGTCGAGCTCGCGATCGGTGATGAACGCGATTCCGGTGGCCGATGCGTCGGCGAGGCGGATGTCGAAGCTTGTCTCGTGAGCCTGCCGGGCGGAGTAGACGATTCGCGCGGTGGCAAGCTCGGCCAGGTGGGCGCGCGGCGTGCGCCGCTCGGCCGTCCGGGTCTCGACGCTGTCGACGTTCAGGTGCAGCAGCAGGTCGTCGCCCGACTGGAAGTACGTCCGCAGCACGGTGAACCGCACGTCCCAGCCCTCTCCGGAGTCGTCCCGGATGCGGGCGTTCAGGCCGCCATCCTCACGTACGAGGGAGCGGTTGCCGTAGCCGTACACCAGGTTCGCCTCGGTCGCCGCGAGCATCAGTGAGAACGAGCCGCCATCGTCCGCAATCACGTCCACGGAGCAGGGAAGCGGCGGCAGCAGGCTGAGCGCTGAACGCAGCAGGTCGTTTGGCCCGGTTGGATACATCCGGTGCTGTTATCGGCCGCAAGTGGGCAAATCGTTACGGTTGATGTGCTGAGGTCACTCAGGCCGGCGCCGGGGCCGCGTCGAAAAGTGCCGCGTAATGGTCGACGATCATGTGGCGCCCCTTGAGCTCAGCAATAGTGGCGGAGCTGGCGACGCCGTCACCGATGAAGCCTGCTCCGCCCTCAGGCCCAAGCGGGATGGCGATCATCGGTGGGAAGGTCTCGTAGCGTTCGAGCTGACCCTCGCCGGTGATGAGCGCCCGGATGTTGGCGGCGACGACCTGGGCTTGCCTGCTGGCGATGCCGGCCATGTCGCGGTCGGCGTCGGAGACGTCGCCGAGTGCGAAGACGCGCGTCTCGCCGTCGACGCGGAGATGCTCGTCGACGCGGACGTAGCCGCGGTCGGTACGTCGGTCGGACAGCGATCCCTGCTCGAGGTACTCGCTGTGCGGCCGCACGCCGAACGCGCGGAACCAGATGTCGGCGACAAGCTCCTCGCCGTCCTCGGTGGCAATGCGGATCGCGGCGAGCGTTCCGGGCGGCGTGCTGGGGAGGTCGCGCAGCTTCTTACCGAGGTGGAGCTCGATGCCCATCGCGTCGAGTTGGCGGCGCAACTCGTCGCGGAGGTCCTGGCTGTAGGGCCCGGTGAGGATGTCGTCCGCGACGTCGACGATCGTAACCTGCTTCTCGGGGTAGAACGCCTTGATCTCCCCGGAGAGCTCCAGGCCGGCTGGGCCCGCGCCCAGGATCAACGCGCGGTCGGCCGCGAGCAGCGCCTCGTGTGCCGCGCGTATCCGGCTCTGTGCGGTGGCGATGTCTGGTTCCTCCACCTTGGCCGGGAACGGATACGCGGATCCGGTGGCGAGCACCAGGTAGTCGGGCTTGAGCACGTCGCCCGAGGACAGCGTCACACGCCCGCCATCTACCGTGACAGCGCGGTCGCGTATGAAGCGGCCGTTGGCGAGCAGGTGCTCGTAGGGGAGGAAGATCCGGTCGAGCCACTCCGGTTCGACGAGCGAGCGCCATGCCGCGACGTTGTGGACGAATGCCTCGGTTGGATCCACGAGCGTGACATCGGCGATGTCGTCCAGCGCCTTGGCAGCGTTGATTCCGCCGTAGCCGCCGCCGACGATCACGACGGAGGCGGTTGCCGTTGAGGTGTCGGTCATGTGTGTGCCTCCGGCTCTGATTTGCGCATTGACATTGATAAAACTAGCGACTTCGATTTTCGAAGTAACGACGAGGACGCTAGCATAGATGCCGTGGCCACGCCTAATCCCACGCCCGAAGCCGAATCCATCCCCGTCTCGGAGGAATGCGTCCGAGGTGACGCGGCGCTCGCCCGAGCCTTCGTCTTTCTTGGCAAGCGTTGGAACGCCATCGTGCTCGGCCTGTTGAGCAGTGGGCCTGCAGGGTTTAGAGAGCTTTCGCGTGCGAGCGGGGGGATCTCCGACTCCGTGCTGTCCGACCGGCTTTCCGACCTCTCCCGAGCGGGGCTCGTCGCGCGGACAGTGGATGAGGGACCACCCATTTCGGTCTCGTACGCGTTAACCGACCGCGGCAAAGCATTGCTGCCTGCGCTCGCACAGATCTCGCTCTGGTCGCAAGAGCACCTGCAAGACGAGATCTAGCGCCCCACCGCCCGATCAGCAGATCGCGCAAAAGCGTGCCCACAGACGTGCGTACCGGGCGTATCCCGCCGTGTCGCCTGAGCGTCCGGTGATCACCGTCTCGGGGTTCGACCAGGCGTCTTTCTCCCAGGGCGGTGAGGTGTCTGCGTCGAAGGTTGCGCCGGTGGTGCGGGCTTCGTCAGCTGGAAGGAGCTCGACCGCGACTGGACGCCCGTCGCCGTCCCAGCTGTCGCCCGCGATGTCGATGCCCTGGCGGTTGAACGAGCCGGCGTGGCTGCCGGCGGCCCGGTACACCGGCGCCGGGTAGGGCGCCCAGTCGGCCGCGGCAAGCTCCCACCAGGGATGCCGGCCACTCCAGCCGAGATGGGCCGAGGCTCGCGCGCCCACCACGGTGCCGTCGCCGCGGAGCTTCACGATCACGGCTTCCCAGTCGTCCAGGTGGGCGCCGTCCAGGTGAGGGATGCCGGTGCGCGCTGTACGTGACTCCGGCAGGTACTGCCAGTACTGGAGGTAGAGGAACCCATCGCGGCGGACGGCGTGCACGAAGAGCACGGCCGGTCCCGACCCGGCACAGGGGGAGCTGCGGCAGAGGCGGAAATCGACGGGGCGAAGGTCGTCGCCTCTCTCCGGCACGAACCGCGGCGCGTGGCGCTCCGCGAGCTCGAGGACGGCCCGGTCACCGGTCGCCGGGCGTGGGAGGGAGGCACGTGCGGCGGCACCGATGCCCAGGAGCAGCGCCAGCACGAGCAGCGTCGCCCCGGCGTACTCCACGGTCGCCTGTCCACGCTCTGTCATGGGGCGACGCTACGAAGCCGCGCGTCGCGCGCGGGTGTCGCTCTGTGCCGGTCCGGTCACGATCCGCCGCGCAGCTCGTGACCACGGTCGGCACCCCGGTGCCAGGCACCGGTGCCAGGCACCTGAGTGAACGGCGGCGCTGCAGCGTGTCGTACGTTGTGGATCGTTGTGCCGGTTCGGTCACGATCCTCCACGCGGCTCGTGACCACGGTTGGCACCCCGGTGCCAGGCACCGGTGCCAGGCACCTGCGTGGGGCGTGCGTAAACGGTGGCGCTGTAGCGTCCGTACGCGGCGGAGGGTTGAAAAGCCCTGATCGCCGGACGGCGTGTTTTCTGTACAGTCACCGACATTCCGCAGGCTCCTAGGAGGCACCAATGGACTCCATCCGCAAGCTGACGCCCACCATGCTGTTCATCGCGAGCGTCGTGCTCTCGGTGGTGTTCCTCGCCCTCGCCAACTTCGGAGACGACACCGGACAGGGCGGGACCGGGCCGTACATCTTCACGATCGCGATCTCGGCCGCTGTTGCGGCGATGCTGCTGTTCCGGCTTTGGGGCAGTCTGACCGCCCGGCCGGGTCATTGGGGCTTCGTGCTCGGCCTGCTCGCATTCCTCTCCTGCGCCGTGTTCTGGCTTGGGCTGCCGTTCGCCTTCGGTGTGCCCGCCGTGGCAGTGGCGGCGCGCTCGGACGAAACGCTGGGCAAGGTCGGGCTGGTGCTCGGAGCGCTCGGCGTGCTGCTCGGCGCGCTTGGCTGCATCGTCGGCTAGCGAGGCACGCCGCTCAGGCCAGGGCGGCAGGACGGGCGAGAACGATCGCCTCGGTGCCCTCGCGAATGGCCTCCTCGAATGAGCGGGGGCCGAGCGCATCGCCCACGCGTACAACGTCGAGGCCGGCATCGACGAGCTGTTCGTACAACTCGGCGCCTGCGGATGACCGGCCCGAGTTCACGACCACCGTGTCGATGCCTTCCAGCGTCACCGGACGCTCCGAGAAGACGTTGCGAAACTCCACGCCGCCAGGGACGAGCGCGACTGGCCGCAGATGGTGGACAAGCTCCACCCGGAGGTCGTCCAGCCGTGCGAGGTACATATTCCGCTGGTACTGGTGCACGGTCTCGCCAAAGGAGGCGGCGCTCGTCACCAGCCGCACCTGCGCGCCGCGCGTGGCGAGCACCTCCGCGACGGCAAGGCCGGTCCAGTCGCCGCCCCAGTCGGCAATCGTGACGCGGCCGGCCGTCTCGGCGCCGGCGAGGACGTCCCAGGCATGGACAACCGGGGGCCCCACACCGGGCAGCGGCGCCTCGTAGCGGCCCGCGCCGGTCGCGAGCACCACCCGGTCGGGCTGCTCCGCAGAGATCTGTTCGAGATCAGCCTCGGCGCCGTATCGAACGTCGCAGTTGCTGATCCAGCCCGCCAGTGTCGCCAGTAGCCCGGTGGCAATCTCGTGGTGCCCCTGTGCAGCGACCGCCAGGCGCATCTGCCCGCCGGCGGCGTCGCCACGTTCGAAGACGACCACCCGGTGGCCCTGCGCGGCTGCGCTGCCTGCGGCGGCAGCCCCGGCCGGCCCGGCTCCCACGACGACCACCGTTCCAGGGTGCTCGGCCGGCACCGGCCTGGGCAGCGTCGTCTCGTGCCCGGTCCACGGATTGATCGTGCAGGCGATCGGGATGCCGGCGTGATAGTGGCCGATGCAGCCCTGGTTGCAGCCGATGCAGACGGTGTGCCGGCGGCCGGCTCTGGCCTTCGCGGGCATGGACGGGTCGGTGATCAGCGCTCGGGTCATGCCGCACGCGTCGCACACCCCCTCGGCGATCAGCCGGTCGGCGTCGGCCGGCTCGAGAATCCGGCCGGTTGCGATCACCGGCACGTCGACCGCCTGTTTCATCCGCCGGGCGAACGGCGCGATCGCGTCGTGCTCCACCGGGGCGGGCGGGACGATCCAGCTCGACCCCCGCATCGTCGACGAGGTACCGAGGGCCACCGAGAGGTAGTCGATCAGGCCGGCGCGCGCGAGTGCGCCTGCAGCACGTGCCAGGTCGTCGACGGTGTTGCCGTCCCAGGACGGCGTCTCATCGGTCAGCCGGCAGCCGACGATGCCACCCGGGCCGATCCCCTCACGCATCGCCTCGCAGACCTCATACAGAAACCGCAATCGGTTCTCGAACGATCCGCCGTACTCGTCGGTGCGCACGTTGGCGTGGGGGGAGAGGAACTGCGTCGGCAGGTAGTCGAACCCGGCGCAGACCTCCACGCCGTCGATCCCGCCCTCGGCGGCGAAGGACGCGGCCTGCCGGTAGCCGTCGATCATCTCGGCGATCTCGCGGCGCGTCAGCGCTCTCGGCTCCGTCTTGAACCGCGCGCTCGGCACGCTCGAAGGGGCGACCGCGGCAGGGCGCGGGGGCGATGCGATCACCTCGCGCCCGCCGTGGAACAGCTGCACCACAAGCCGCGTGTCATGGGCGTGCACGGCGTCGGCCAGCCGGCGGTACACGGGAACGATCTCTGGCAGGTACCCGCCCACCGTGTGCGCGGTGAGGAGGCCGGTGTGGTGGATCGCCGTCGCCTCGATGCAGATCATCCCGGCGCCGCCCTCGGCCCGGGCGGCGTGGTAGGCAATCATGTCGTCGGTCGGGAGGTGGTCGTGGACGAGCGTTGTCTGGTGAGACGTCGAGACGATCCGGTTGGGGATCGTCACCGGGCCCAGCGTGAGCGGTGAGAAGAGGTGATCCAGCATCGGCTGACTCTAACCAGCCTCAGCCCGATCGCGCCGCACGATGACGGGGCGGGCGGTGAACCTCACTGTCACCTTGGTGACACTGCCCCCCGCAGCGTTCACCGCCCGCACTCCGTGTCGATTCGGATCGAGCCGCGCTTCGGGGGTGGCTGCCCCTCCACGCCAACGCGGGGTCATGATGACCGCCGCTCCAGTGAACTCCGCGACCAACAACCGCCTGCTCCAAAGGAGGTACGCGGTCGTGGCCCTTCTGCGGGCTCCCGGGTTCGGTAGCCGAGCCGTCTCACTTCAGAGACCTCTTGCTTTGCGCCCCCACCTCACGGTGAGTTAGCCATTTTCGATCCGTACCAGCATGATCGTCAGTCCGGAGCCGGATTACCTCACCCGTTTGGGAGGGTCGGCCTCCCCGTCTCGGGTGATTCGCGCGACGCGGACGGTCGCGGCGTGAGAGTCTGAGAGCAATGTACGGCCTGCTCGAATCCGTGCCGAACTTCTCGGAGGGGCGTGATCGCACCATTCTCGAGGCGATCCGCGCGGCGATGGCGAACGCCGGCGCGCGCGTGCTCGACATTCATTCGGACGAGGATCACAACCGCTCCGTCTTCACCGTTGTTGCCGACCCGGACGGGCTGGTGGAAGCGCTCGCCGCCGGCATCGCCGTCGCCGTCGGCCGCATCGACCTGCGCGAGCACGAGGGCGTGCACCCACGCGTCGGCGCCGCGGATGTCGTCCCCATCGTCCGGTTCGCGCCCGACGACGACCGGCCGGAGCGCGCCGCACGGCTGCTGGGCCGCCGGATAGCGCTGCTCGGCGTGCCGGTCGTGCCCTATGGCGCGCTCGCGGACGGCACGAGGCCGGCGTCGTACCGCCAGGGCGGCATCGAACGGCTGACCGAACGGATGAATGCAGGTGAGGTGACACCGCTGTTCGGCCCCGCCTCGCCGCATCCGTCCGCCGGCGTCGTGCTGCTCGGTGTCCGGTCGCCGCTGGTTGCCCTGAACGTCGACCTCGAGAGCGACGACGTCGAGCTCGCCCGCTCCATCGCTGCACAGGTGCGCGAGCGCGACGGCGGCCTGCCTGGCGTTCAGGCGCTCGGGCTGCGGACGTCGAAGGGCGCGCAGGTGTCGACGAACCTGATCGACATCGACGCCACGCCGCTGCACGTGCTCGTCTCCGAGATCGAGCGGCTCGCCTCAGAGGCAGGAGCGGGGATCCGGGGTTCCGAGCTCGTCGGCCTGATGCCTGCGCGGGCTGCCGCGCAGGCTGCGGGATCAGCGCTTCGGCTTCCCGGCATGTCGGCAGACAGGACGCTCGAGGTCGCCACCGCGGGCGAGTTCGGCACCCAGGTCTGATCCGGCCGCGGGCGACCTTCGGCCGCCGTAGACTCCACCGCCGTGGACCAGGTATTGCTGACCGGATCCGACCTGACCATCGAGCAGGTGGAGCAGGTCGCGCTGGGAAATACTCGCGCCGGCCTGGCACCGGCGGCGGTTTCGAAGATCGAGGCCTCGCGTGCGCTGATCGAGCGTGCGGTCGAGGCCGGCACGCCGACGTACGGCGTGAACACCGGGTTCGGGCGGTTCGTCGACGTCGCCATTTCGCGGGAGGAGACCGGCCATCTGCAGCTCAACCTCCTGCGAAGCCATGCCTGCGGGGTGGGCGAGCCGTTCTCGCGCGAGGTCGTCCGCGGGGCGACACTGCTGCGCGCGAACGCGCTCGCCACCGGCGCGTCCGGGGTGCGGGTGGAGACCGTGGAGCTGCTGCTCGGGATGCTGAACGCCGGCGTTCACCCGGTCGTGCCGTCGCGGGGCTCACTGGGCGCGAGCGGCGACCTCGCTCCGCTGGCGCACCTGGCGCTGCCGCTGGTCGGGGAGGGATGGGCCGAGATCGAAGGCGAGCGCCTGCCCGGCGGCGAGGCCCTGCGAAGGGCGGGCCTGGAGCCGATCTCGCTGGAGGCCAAGGAGGGCCTCGCGCTGATCAACGGCACACAGTTCATGACGGCGATCGGGGCGCTTGTCCTCGCGCGCGCTCGCCGGCTGGCGAAGGCCGCCGACCTCGCGGCCGCGCAGTCGGTGGAGGCGGTGCGCGGCTCGCGCACGCCGTTTGCGCCGGAGATCCAGGCGCTGCGGCCGCATCCGGGGCAGGTCGCTTCGGCCGAGAACCTGTACCGGCTGCTGGGAGACAGCGAGATCAACGAGTCGCACCGCTGGTGCGGCCGCGTGCAGGACGCCTACTCGCTGCGCTGCTCGCCGCAGGTGCACGGCGCGTGCCGCGATGCGATCGCATACGCCGAGGGGGTGGTCGCGATCGAGCTGAACGCGGCCACGGACAACCCGCTGGTGTTCGCCGAGGCCGACGAGGTGCTGTCGAACGGTAACTTCCACGGCGAGCCGGTGGCGATCGCGCTCGACACGCTGAAGATCGCCCTTGCCGAGTTCGCCGGCATCAGTGAGCGCCGCATCGAGCGGATGGTGAATCCGACGATGAGCGAGGGGCTCCCGCCGTTCTTGACCGAGGAGGGCGGGCTCAACTCGGGCTTCATGATCCCGCACTACGTCGCCGCCAGCCTGGTGGCCGAGAACAAAGTGCTGGCGCACCCTGCGTCGGTCGACTCGATCCCGACCAGCGCGGGGCAGGAAGACCACGTGTCGATGGGCGCCACCGCCGCCGTGCACTGCTGGCAGGTGTGCGCCAACGTCGAGCGGGTGCTGGCGATCGAGCTTCTGTGCGGAGCGCAGGGGCTCGACTTCCTGGCGCCGCTGCGGCCAGGCCCGGCGGTGGCGGCGCTGCATGCCGCGATCCGTGAGCGCTCGGCACACCTCGAGTCTGACCGCTCCCTCTCGGACGACATCGAGACGGTCGGCGACGCGGTGCGCGAGGGCTCGCTGGTGGCCGCGGCCGAGGCTGCAATCGGCGCGCTTCGCTGAGCGTGCTCGCAACGCGCCCGCACTGGTAGCCTCTGCTCATCGCCACTCGAGAACTCACCGCAGACGTCGAGCGGCTGGTCGGCGACCTGTCCGCGATCCACGCCCCGCGTGGCACAGAGCCGCGCTGCAAGGGCTGGCACCAGGAAGCGGCGCTGCGGATGCTCCTGAACAACCTCGATCCCGAGGTGGCGGAGGATCCGACCAAGCTCGTGGTCTACGGCGGCTCGGGCCGAGCGGCGCGCAGCCACGATGCGCTGCGGGCGATTGTCCGCACGCTGCTCGAGCTCGGGAACGACGAGACGATGCTCATCCAGAGCGGCAAGCCGGTGGCCGTCTTCCGTACGCACCCGGGTGCACCGCGGGTGTTGATCGCCAACTCGCTGCTCGTGCCCCGCTTCGCGAACTGGGACGAGTTCCGGCGGCTGGAGGCCGAGGGGCTGACGATGTTCGGCCAGATGACCGCGGGATCGTGGATCTACATCGGGACGCAGGGGATCCTGCAGGGGACGTACCAGACGTTCGCCGCCGCCGGCGAGAAGCACTGGGGCTCTCCTGACCTTGCCGGCCGCACAATTCTGACCGCCGGGCTGGGCGGGATGGGCGGAGCCCAGCCGCTCGCGGCGTCGCTGGCGGGCGCCGCCAGCCTGACCGTCGAGGTGGATCCTCACCGGATCGCCCGCCGGCTCGAGACTCGCTACCTCGACGAGGTGGCGGCCGACCTCGATGACGCGGTGCGGCGCGTGCGGAAGGCCGCGGACGAGGGCATGGGGCTCTCCATCGGCATTCTCGGAAACGCCGCCGAGGTGTTCCCGGAGCTCGTCCGGCGGGGAGTCACATTCGACCTCGTCACCGACCAGACGTCGGCCCACGACATGCTGAACGGCTACGTGCCGGCGGGCATGTCACTCGACGAGGCGGCCGCGCTGCGCGAGTCGAGCCCCGAGGAGTACGTGCGCCGTGCTCGCGAGACGGCGGTGGAGCACGTCAAGGCCATGGTCGCCTTCCAGGAGGCCGGAAGCCACGTGTTCGACT
>JAWVEN010000015.1:0-32898 GCA_033856675.1 Gaiellales bacterium
TAGGGGATGGCCACTTGGCGCTTCGAGTGGACGCCATTTGGGTTTCCCGACACAGTCGTGACAGGTCGTCACCCACGCGTGACGCTTGGCCTGCGAGCCTCTTCCCAGCCATGTTCTCGCTCTACAAAGCCAGGAAGGTGCCGACCAAGCAGCCGATCTGTGCGATCTGCGTCGACCGGACGCGGGGAAGGACGCAGCGGGTCACGTTCGGATATGGCGTCGAGGTGTGGATGTGCCAGGCGCATGCCAGCGTCGAGTTCCTGACGCAGCGAACCGGCAGAGACGTGGTCGTCACGCTGATCGGAATCTGGCAGGCGAACGGACGCTTGACGACGGCGCGGCACAAGGCGCTCGACGCCCACCTCAATGCACTGAAGGCCCGTCCAGCACGCAAACGACCGGGATCGTACGCCTGGCCGAAGGTGAGGGTGCACGCGGAGCAGTTGTGGAGCGGCGGCGCGGCCAGGGCGACCGTCCAACACCGGATCCTCACCGCGACCTACGTCAACGCCAACCCACCCAGCCGCCGCACCATCCAACGCTGGCACACCGACCGGCGGTGGGCCGCCCTGCGGGCGCCGCCGCGACCGCAGCCCTCAGGCTGAGAGGCGGCTCTCCAGATCGGCGGCCTCGGCTTCGAAGCGTGAGGCCTTCTCGCGCTCGGCGTCGATCAGCTCGGCGGGGGCGCGGCTGAGGAACCCGTCGTTGGAGAGCTTGCCGCGTGCGCGCTGGAGCTCAGAGCGAACGACGGTGAGGCGAGCCTCGAGCGTGGCCCTGTCGGCCTGTGCTGCGACGATGGGCACGGCGGCGTCGGGGCTCTCCACCACCTGCACGCGCTTCTCTTTCTCGAGCAGTGACCGGAACAGGAACCCAGGCGGGATGGTGACCTCCACCTCCTGGCCCTCGCCCGCCAGGCGGCGAGCCTCACTGATCGCAGCCATCGCCTCTTCCGCCCGGCGCTCCAGCTGCGGGTCGCGCTGCACACCCTCGATGGAGGGGAACGGCGTCGCCATCAGCAGATCGCGCTCGCCGGGCATGAAGCCCCAGATCTCCTCGGTGATGAACGGCATCACCGGATGCGCCACGGCGAGCATGCGCTCGAGCACCCAGAGCAGCGTGGCAGACGCCTCGCGCCGCTCCTTCTCGTCTTCACCGTACAGGCGCGCCTTCGCGGCCTCCACGTAGACGTCGCAGACGTCGTTCCAGATGAACGCGTACAGCGCCTTGACCGCTCCGGCGAAGTCGTAGCGGTTGATCAGGCGCACGATCTCGTCGGTCGCCCCGGCAACACGCGACGCCACCCACCTGTCCTCCAGCGCCGCGGTGCCCGGGGCCGGGGCCACCGTCGTGTCGCCCTTGAGCAGCACGAGCCGCGACGCGTTCCACAGCTTGTTGGCAAGCCGCTGGCCTTCGTCGATCATGCCATCCGAGAACCGCACGTCCTGCGTCGAGCTCATCTTCAGGAGGCCGTAGCGGGTCGCATCGGCGCCGTACTCGTCGACCAGTTCGAGCGGATTGATCCCCGTTCCCAGCGACTTCGACATGCGTCGGCCGTCAGCCGCCTGGATGATCGAATGGATGATGACGTCCTCGAACGGCACCTCACCCTGGAACTCCAGCCCCATCATGATCATCCGCGACACCCAGAGGTTGATGATCTCCCGAGCCGTCGAGAGCACGTGCCCGGGATAGAACCTCTCAAGCCGCTCGTTCGGCTCCGGCCAGCCGAGCGTGGCGAATGGCCAAAGCGCGCTCGAAAACCACGTGTCGAGCACGTCGGGGTCGCGCTCGAGCTCCGTGGAACCGCACTCGGCGCACCGCTCGGGCTCCGTCGTGTCGACGGTGACATGGCCGTTCGGGCAGTACCAGACCGGAATCTGGTGGCCCCACCAGAGCTGCCGGGACACACACCACGGCCGGTACTGCTCCATCCAGTTGAAGTACGTGTTCTCCTGGCTCTTTGGGTGGAACCGCACGCGGCCGGAGCGCACCGCCTCGACAGCGGGCTCGGCCAACGGGCGCATCTCGCAGAACCACTGCAGGGAGATGAGCGGCTCGATCCGGTCGCCCGACCGGTCGCAGTGGCCCACCTCGTGCACGTACGGCTTCTCGGCGACGAGCAGGCCGAGCTCTCGTAGACGCTCGACTACCCGCCGGCGCGCCTCCTCGACGGTGAGACCCGCGAACTCGCCGGCCTCATCGTTCATGCGGCCGTCGAAGCCGATCACCGTCAGCTCGGGCAACCCGTGACGGCGACCGATCTCGAAGTCGTTCGGGTCGTGGCCCGGCGTGATCTTCACGGCTCCGGAGCCGAACTCCGGCTTCACGTAGTCATCGGCGATGATCGGCACTTCGCGGTTGACGATCGGCACGATCGCCGTCTTCCCGACCAGGTGGAGGTACCGCAGGTCGTCTGGATGCACCGCGACCGCCGTGTCGGCCAGAATCGTCTCCGGCCGCACCGTCGCCACGGTCAGCACCTCGTCGGAGTCCTTGACCGGATAGCGCACCTCGAACAGCACATCGGTCTCCTCCTGGTGCTGCACCTCGAGGTCGGAGATCGCCGACGCACAGCTGGGGCACCAGTTCACGATCCGGTTGTCGCGGTAGAGCAGTCCCTTGCGATAGAGGCTGACGAACACCTCCGTCACTGCGCGCTGGTACTCGGGGTCCATCGTGAAGCGCTCGTGCGAGTAGTCGAGCGAACAGCCCAGGCGCTTGTACTGCTGGATGATCGCGGCGCCGTACTGCCGGCACCACTCCCACACCCGCTCGACGAACGCCTCCCGGCCGAGGTCGTACCGGGTCAGTCCCTCCTTGCGGAGCTCCTTCTCGATCACGTTCTGGGTCGCGATGCCCGCGTGATCCGTGCCGCAGATCCACAGCGTCTCGTATCCCTGCATCTTGCGCAGCCGGATCAGCGCATCCTGGATCGCACCGTTCAGGGCATGGCCCATGTGGAGCTCGCCGGTGACGTTGGGTGGCGGCACGGCGATCACGAACGGCGGCTTGGGCGACTTCGGGTCCGCGTCAAAGAGCCCGGCCGACTCCCACCGCTGGAACAGCGCAGGCTCCACAGCCGCGGGGTCGTGCCGGCTGCGTCGCTCGAGCTCGTCGCGGCTGCCGTCGGTCATGAGCCCCGGATTGTAGTGTTGCCCCATGCGGACGCGTGGGCTGTGGTCGATGTACGCAGCGGTGGCGGTGGCGACGGCAATCACCTACTGGCGGCTGGCGCCGGGCACGACGTATCACTTCTCCGACACCGGGCCCTCAGGCGCCGGCTCGCGCCTCGTGAGCTACGCCAACTTCCCCGTCGCAATCGGCGCCATCGCGATGGTCGGCGCCGCCGCCCGGGGCCCACTCGCGATCGTCGCGATTGCGCTCTGCGCTGTGGTCGCCGTGCCCGGCGTGGTGAGCCAAGACGACCTCACGGCCCAATGGTGGAACGTCCCCGCGCTGGTCGGTGTCGCGCTCGCGGTCTGGCTGACCTGGTGGGCGCCGAGACCACACCGGCGCCCGCCGCTGGGCAGGCTGCGGATCGGCCTCATCGCCCTGCTGCTGGTCTGGGCGGTCCCCTGGATCATCGCCGCTGTCGGCCTCTACGCGGAGGACGTGCCACTGATGGGAGACTTGATCCAATCGCGCGAGCCGACCCCGGGGCAGCCTGGACTGGCGTCGGTGCACCTCGGCCTGCACGAAGGGCTGTTCGGAGCACAGCTGGCGATCACGGCGCTCGTACTGTCGGCCTCGGCGAGGCGGCTGCCGGTGGCGCTGTCGCTGCTCCTGGCGCTGATGCTCTGCTACGGCGTCATGATCTGGGCGCAGGACGGCTGGAACGAACAGGTGATCAAGCGCGGCTGGACCGACACCGGCGTGCCGAGCGTTCTCACCCCCAGGCTGACAATCGCGTGGGCGGCGGTGATCGTGGCGGCCGCGGCCGTGCACGTCCTCTGGTTCCGTCGCGAGCACCACGCGTGAGCCGCGAGCGGGCGGCCGTCATCGCTTTGCATGCCGCGGTCGGCGCCGCCATCTGGCGCACGCACGGCCGCACGCCGCCCAAGCGGCTGTACAACTCGCGACGCGGAGGGCTCTCGAGGGCCGTCGTCTTCCTCAACTACCCGACCGCGGTCGCAGCGATTGCAACGCTTCCCCATGCGCGTCACCGGGCGCTCGCTATCGCAGCCGCTCCACTCTGTGCGGTGGTCGCGCTCCCCGGCGTGGTGGATGAGGGCGATCTGGATGCTCGCCCAGGCAACATCCCCGCGGTCGCGGGCGTCGTGCTGGCGGTCCTTGCCGGCGGCCGCAACCTGCAGAGCGACGGACGCCTCGACGGGCGACGGCTGGTCGCTGCCGCTGCACTGGGCGCCCTCGCGGCACCATGGATCCTCGCCGAGGTTGGGGTACAGACAAGAGGCATGGCCGAGCTCTCGCCATCCGAGCCGGGTATCGATCGCGTCCACGTCGGCCATCACGAGGGCATGGACGGTGTGCTGCTCGCACTCGGTGCCCTGCTGCTCGCCCGCCGCCGGACGCCGAGCTGGCATCGCCACCTGCTGGCGCTGCAGCTCGCCTACGGCACCGCCGTGGCGGCACAGGACGCCTGGCATGAGCAGGTCGTCAAGCGCGGATGGACGAGCCGGCGCCTGCCGGATGTGATCCGTCCAGCTCCCACGCGCGCATGGGTAGGGCTGCTGGCCTCCGCGCCGATCGTGCGGCGGTCGCTGATCGGTTGATCAGAGCAGGCCGGTGGAGTGTGCGCCGCCTGCCCAGCGCAGGTCGAACCGCAGCCGCAGGTCGGCGAGCACCGGCGCCTGGGGAGCGCGCTTGGCAGGCTTGCGCGGGCGGTCGGGGGCGACCGTCCGGGCCGGGCTGGCATCGGTGCGTGCGACCGGGTTTCGCGCGCCCAGAGCGCGCGCCGCAGCGAGACGGTCAGCCGCGAGCGCATCCTGCAGCAGCTCCTCCGACACCATCGGCCATGCCCGCTCCCTTGCGCCGAGCATCAAGCCCGTCGCGGGAGACCAGATTCGTGCGAAGCCATCCCATTCCACCGAGTCGAGCGGCACCTCGCCGATCAGCGCGCCACGGTGCGGCGCAACGGCCACCATGCCCTTCCCGATGTAGAGGGCGACGTGATACGGCTCGCCCGAGGGCGCGCCCAGGAAGACCAGGTCGCCTGGCTTGAGCTGCGAGCGTTCGATGATGACACCCATCCGCCACAGCACCGCGGCCGTCGGCCGTCCGGGCAGTGGACGTCCCGCGGCAGCGTATGCGTAGTCGATCAGGCCGGAGCAATCGAAGCCACCCTCCGATCGGCTCTCGCCACCCCAGACGTACGGCCAGCCGACCTGATCGAGCGCCGCGCGCACGATGGCGCCGCGAACGCCGTGGCCAAGCGGCGGAAGGAAGGTCGGATGCGTGAAGACCGGGACTGGAACCTCTGTCTTCCCGTGGTTCTTCTTCCCCGGGTCTTGGGCGGCCGGCTGTGGTGCGCCGCCGGACGCGCCGGGGTCGTGCGTGCCGTGGTTACCACCGCCGGGTGGCCCGCCCACGGCGCCGCCGCCAGAGCCGTCACCGCCCGAACCGGCCCCTCCGTTGCCGCTGCCAGGGGGCGCGCCGCCACCGCCGGATCCAGGGGGATCACCGCCACCACCAGAGCCGCCACCGGCGCCGGGGTCGTCGCCACCACCGGAACCGTCACCACCACCAGAGCCACCATCGCCCCCGCCGGTGTCGGGCGGTTTCGGCAGAGCAACCTCTGCCAGGCCCAGCAGGATCACCGTGCCCGCGGCCATGCCGCCGTGCTCACTGGTCAACTCGAGCCGAAGGCCGATCGTGCCGCCAAGCCCGTCCTCCGGGTCGGTCGGCACGGCTGCACTGACGTTCACCCAGTCGCCGACGGTGATCGTGTCGCCTGCGGAGAGATCGACCGCCTCGCCGCCGATCACCAGATTTCGGGCGGCCACGTCGACCGCGGGCGATCCGTCCGCCTCCTGCACGACGTTCACGTTCAGCGTGCCAAGCGTCACATCACCGCCGAAAGCGGACACGTTGCGCAGGAACACGCTCGCCGAGGCAGACGAGGCGGTGGCAGCCGCGGTCGACCACACTCGGACGGCCTTCACCACAGGCGCCGTTTCCGACGACCGCCAGTTGGGAGCCCCGACGGACCCATCGCCGTTCGGTACTTCTGCAACGGGGCTTCCGACCGACGTGCCATCGGCCATCACGATGATCACGCCTTCGGCCTGGGCGCTGGAGGCACCCGAGCCGTTAGCGGCAGGCGTAGCCGACTGAGCCGCTACAACGGCCAGCACAACGAGCAGCAGAACTGCAAGACGCCCCCACCTCACGCAGAGAGGGTAACGCAGGATTCGGCCCGCGTAAACCGACCGTTTGGTCTCATTTGCCAGGTTTTACAGATCTGTTACCGGATCGAGCAGCGTGCGCCCGTCAGCCGTGACCGTCCAGTGCGGGTTATGCGCAACTTCCCAGGGGTGTCCGTCCGGGTCGTGGAAGACGCCGGAATAGCCGCCCCAAAAGGTCTCGGCGCCCTCGCGCGCAACGTGTCCTCCGGCCGCCTCGACTTCGGCCAAAACCGCGTCGACGTCGCTCGGTGAGCCAACGTTGTGGGCCAGGGCAATGCCGCCGAACCCACCGCTGTCTTCGACCTCGCAGTCCTCCGCAAGGGTCGCGCGCGACCACAGGGCGACCACCATTCCACCCGCCTGGAAGAAGATGACCCCCTCCTCTCCACTGGAGTTGGTCTGCCATCCGAGCGCCTCGTAGAACTGCTTCGAACGGGCGAGGTCGGAGACCCCGAGCGTGATCAGGCTTACGCGCTGTTCCATCAGGTGCCGCCTTTCAGCGACGCGAGCACGGCGCCGGTGGCCGCCGCTCCGAAGACCTGTGCGGTGCCGTCCTGCGCGCCGAATGTGTAGACCGCGACCACCACCGGTCCACGGTACGTGAAGATGATCGCGACGTCGTCGTTCGTGTCCTCGAGCCAGCCGATCTTGTGGGCCACGGGGAGGCTCCCGGCGCCTGGCCGCACCAAGCCCTCGTCCTCCGCGTGCAGCATCAGATAGAGCAGTTGCCGGGCCTCGTGGCTGTCGATGCCACGACGAAGCAGCGGGCCATGCCCTGCGGCGGCGTTCGCCAGCAGCGCAGCCAGTCGGGCCATGTCGGCCGGGGTCGTGTGCTTGTAGGCGCTCGGTGGCTGGTCGATGATGCTGAGCAGCGGCGGCCCTCCACCGCCGGTCACGTATCCGCCGACCATGTAGGTGTGCCGAAGACCGAGGTCCTGCATCAGCTCGACCATTTCGGCCGCACCCTGTGCTTCGCTTCCGCCGGTCAGCACGAGCAGGCTGTTGGCAGCTGCGTTGTCGGAGTAGCGCGTGACCGAGGTCATCAGCTGCCAGTACTCCGAGGACGGCAGCTGGTCCTCGTTCTTGGCAAGGGCCACCAGCATGATCGGAAGCTTGAGCGTGCTTGCGGCCTCGAACTCGGCGCCGGCGTTGTACGCGGCCGCGCGGCCGCTCCATGCGTGTGCATAGATCCCGACGTGCGGCGTCGCGCGTGTCGCGAGGCCGGCGAGCCGGCTCCCCAGCTTCGCGTCATTCGACGGCAGTGCCATGGCGCGGATCGATCCCGCGGGGAGTCCGTACACGGGCGTGATCAACTCCCCGGCGATGGTGACGTCACCGTCACCGCGCGGGACAGGGCGGAGCACCGTGTCGAACCGCCCGTGCTTGCCCGCCTGCAGGAACCATCTCCCCTTTCCGGCGCGCACGGTGATGACCGCTCCGGGAGACGCCTTGCCCTGCACCCGCCCGTCCCACACCTCGAAGGGGCGAGGCAGCGTGACGTTCACCGGCCCCGAGGGCGAGTTCCCCGACACCGCAGCGGCAAGCATCAGCAGCAGGCGAAGCATGACGAACGAGTCTTCGGGGTCGAGCGGCGATGGCCTACGCCGGCCGGGCCGCTACGCCGATTCCTGATCCAGCTCGGCGGTGATGTCGAGCGCCTGGCCGCCCTCGGCGACCAGCGTCGGATCGATGTTCTTCTCGATCGTCTCGCGGGTGATGACGCACTTGTTCACGTCCTTGCGCGAGGGGAGATCGAACATCACGTTGAGCAGCGCCGCCTCGATGATCGAGCGCAGGCCGCGGGCCCCGGTGGCTCGCTCGAGCGCCCGGTTCGCGATCGCGGTGAGGGCGTCGTCGGTGAAGACCAAGTCGATGCCGTCGTAGTTGAAGAACTTCTGGTACTGCTTGACCAGGGCATTCTTGGGCTCGAGGAGGATCTGCACGAGGTCGTCCCTCTTCAACTGATGGACGGCCGAGACGACTGGCAGGCGGCCGATGAACTCGGGGATCAGGCCGAACGCGATCAGATCCTCCGGCATGACGTCCTGGAACAGCTCCTGCGTGTCGCGGTTCCGCTTCGAGCGCAGATCGGCGCCGAACCCGATCGAGTTCTTGCCGATGCGCCGCTCGATGATCTTGTCGAGATCCGCGAAGGCGCCGCCGCAGAGGAACAGGATGTTCGTCGTGTCGATCGACAGGAACTCCTGATGCGGGTGCTTGCGGCCGCCCTGCGGCGGGACGCTGGCCACCGTGCCCTCGAGGATCTTCAGCAGCGCCTGCTGAACGCCTTCGCCGGACACGTCGCGGGTGATCGAAGGGTTGTCCGCCTTGCGGGCGATCTTGTCGACCTCGTCGATGTAGATGATCCCGGTCTCGGCCTTCTTGACGTCGAAGTCAGCCGCCTGGATCAGCTTGAGCAGGATGTTCTCGACGTCCTCGCCTACATAGCCGGCCTCGGTCAGCGCAGTGGCGTCGGCGATCGCGAACGGCACGTTCAGAATCCGGGCGAGCGTCTGCGCCAGCAGCGTCTTGCCGCAGCCCGTCGGCCCGAGCAGGAGGATGTTCGACTTGGCCAGCTCAACGTCGCCGTCTGCCTGGCCAGCCATCTGCACGCGCTTGTAATGGTTGTAGACGGCCACCGACAGCGTGCGCTTGGCCTCTTCCTGCCCGACGACGTAGTCGTTCAGGACGGCGTAGATCTCCTTCGGCCGCGGCAGGTTGTCCAGGTCGAGCTGGGCCGGAGTCGTGAGCTCCTCGTCGATGATCTCGTTGCAGAGATCGATGCACTCGTCGCAGATATAGACGCCGGGGCCGGCGATCAGCTTCTTCACCTGCCGCTGGCTCTTGCCGCAGAAGCTGCAGAGAAGCTGCTCGTTGGTGTCGGTGGGTCGGGCCACGTCTGTCCTAGTGGTGCGCGATCACGCGGTCGATGATGCCGTACTCGGTGGCCTCGTCTGCGCTCATGAAGTAGTCACGCTCGGTATCCCGCGTGACCTTCTCGAGCGGCTGCCCCGTGTGGTCGGCGATGATCCGATCCAAGCGCTTGCGGATGTCGATGATCTCGCGCGCATGGATCTCGATGTCGGTGGCCTGACCCTGGAAACCTGACGAAACCTGGTGGATGAGAATCTTTGCGTTCGGGAGCGCCATCCGCTTGCCCTTGGCGCCGCCTGACAGAAGCAGGGCGCCCATGCTCATCGCGATACCGACGCAGATCGTCTGAACGTCGGGCTTGATGAACTGCATCGTGTCATAGATGGCGAGCCCTGAATAGACGCTCCCGCCGGGAGAGTTGATGTACAGCGAGATGTCCTTGTCGGGATCCTCCGACTCCAGGTGCAGGAGCTGCGCCACGATCAGGTTGGCGATCTGGTCGTCGACCGGCGTGCCGAGGAACACGATCCGCTCGTTGAGCAGTCGCGAATAGATGTCGAATGACCGCTCTCCACGCGACGTTTGCTCGATCACCATCGGAATCAGTGGGCTCACTCGGGCATCTCCTCTAGCCGGGCTCTGCTGAGCCGGGGGTCCAGATCGTTGAAGGTTTGGCCGCGGCGCCCTCGGATTCCTTCTCCGGGGTCCACAACTTCTCTCGCGCCTCGGCCTGCTCAGGCGACATCTCCTTAGCGTTATCGGCCGCAATGTCCAAAGCTTTCTGCAGGCGAAGGTCGATTCGCAGAGCCGTCAGCGTGGCCGGGTCGGCCATCAGCCGGGAGACGGTGTCGTCGGGGTCGTCGCCCCCCTGAGTGGCCTGCTCGCGGATGAAGCTCTCGACCATCTCGTCGGTGATGTCGATGCCCTCCGCGTCCGCAACAGCCTCCAGAGCGAGGTCTTTGGCAACCGAGTCCTCGGCCTGAGGTCGCAGCGCTTCGACGATCTGGTCGGCGGTCTGGCCGGTCAGGCGGAGGTAGTCGCTCATCTCGATGCCCCGGGAAGCGAGCGAGTTGATCATGTCCCGCGTCATCTCGGCCATCCGGCTGCGAACCAGCGCCTCGGGCAGCTCCGTCGTGAGCTGCTTCGCCAGATCATCGAGCACCGTCGAGCGGAAGAGGCGGTCGGACTCCTGCTGCACGATCTCCTCGAACCGCTTGCTGATGTCGCCCTCGAGCTCGGCCATGGTGTCGAACTCGCTGACCGACTTGGCCAGCTCGTCGTCGGGGTCGGGAAGGACACGCTCTTTGACGTCCTTCATGACGATATGAAAGCTCGCCTCCTGGCCCGCGAGGTGCTCGGCGGGGTAGTCGGCGGGAAAGGTGACCGGCACATCTCGCTCCTCGCCGGTGCTCATCCCCAGCAGTCCCTTCTCCAGATCTTCGATCAGCCTGCCGGCGCCGAGCTCGAAGCTGTAGTCGGCCTCCTTGCCACCCTCGAACTCCTCGCCGCCGATCGAGCCGGCAAAGTCGATGACCACGAAGTCACCGTTCTGAGCGGGGCGGCTGACGGGATTCAGCTCCGCGACCGTCGTGCGCAGCCGCTCGAGCTCGCCGTCGATGGCCTCGCGCGGCACGTCGACCGGCGCCCTGACTCCGGTCAGTCCCTTGTACGCCTTCACTTCGGGTCGCGGCTTGACGGCGACCTCCGCCTGGAAGCTGAACGTGTTTCCCTCTGCCGGCTGGTCGGCCCAGTCGATCGTCGGGCGGTCGACGGGGTCGATGCCGGCGACCGCGACTGCGCGCCTGTACCACCCCGAAAGGTGGTGCTCCAGAGCCTCCTCGATGATGGCGTCACGCCCGAGCCGCTGCATGACGAGCCCCTTGGGGGCCTTGCCCTTCCGGAAGCCCGGCAGCCGCACCGACTGGGACAGATCCGAGAGCGCGTGGTCGAATGCGTGGTCGACGTCGTCGGCCGGCACCTCGACGGTCAGCCGGACGCGATTGTCTTCGAGCTCTTCGAGGTGGGTCTTCATTCGACAATGAGGCCCGCGGCCGGGTCGGCGGCGCGGGCGGTCTTCTAACCTTAGTCGCCGCCGGAAATGTCCGCCACAGCCCGGGTGCGACGACGCGGGTCTTGTAACTTTTCTCCCCCAAAAGCGTGATGTCGGTAGATGCGCGCAAATCCGGCTGCCGGCTCCACACATCTGCGCCCTGGCGTGGCCGTCGGCCAGTTCGCGCTTGCAGGGCTCCTGTCGCTCACGATCGTCCTCGCCGGCGGCGCCCTGCTGCTCCGCAACCACTCCAACGCGCAGGCGCTCGACGGGGCGCGCGCGCTGACCGCTCAGGCAGGCAGGTCGGTGGTGCAGCCACGACTCACCGCGGCGGCGATTGCAGGTGACCCCCAGGCGCTGGCGGCGCTCGACAGGGCGGTCCGCGACGGCGTCCTCGCGGACCCGGTGGTGCGGGTGAAGATCTGGGCTGCGGACGGCCGCGTCATCTACTCAGACCAGAAGGAGCTCGACGGACAGCGCTTCCCGCTTGCCACCGAGAAGCTGGAGGCGCTGCGCACCGGAGAGGTCGTCGCCGAGTCGAGCGACCTCGCCGAGCCCGAGCACCGCTTCGAGCGCGGTGCTGGACGCCTGCTCGAGGTCTACCTGCCGCTCGAAGGGCAGGACGGTAAGCGCTACCTGTTCGAGACATACCAGCGCGAGGGCGCTGTGATGGGCATGGGCCAGGACCTCTGGTTCGAGCTGCTCCCGCTGTTCGCCGTGGCACTGCTCGTGCTGTTCCTGCTCCAACTCCCGGCCGCGTGGGCGCTGGTGCGGCGTGAGCGCCGGGCACGTGCCGAGCGCGAGGCGCTGCTCGTCTCTGCGGTCGACTCCTCGGAGGCGGAACGGCGGCGAATCGCGTCCGACCTGCACGACGGCGTGATCCAGGATCTCGCCGGCCTGGCATTCAACCTCGCTGCGACCCGGGGGATCTCGACAGCAGCCGCGCCGGCTCTGGAGCCCGCCGAGCGGACGGTTCGCCAGGCGGTCGCCAACCTGCGGCAGACCCTGCTCGAGATCGCACCTCCGGTCGGCGGTCCCGGGCTGAGCGCCGCCCTCGAGGCGCTGGCAGACCCGTTGCGGGGCAGCGGCATCGATGTCAACGTCACGATCGACCCCGGCCTGGATGTGTCCCCCCAGGCGGAGGCGCTGATCGTTCGCGCAGCACAGGAGGCGCTGCGCAACGTCGCACGCCACTCCGGTGCTGCGAAGGTCGATGTCACTGCGATGTCGGGCCCGGACGTCGGCGTCCTCGAGGTGCGCGACAACGGCCACGGATTCGACGCCGACCGCCTCGCCGAGCGGCGCCGCGCCGGCCACGTCGGCCTCTCGCTTCTGACCGATCTCACCACCCGCCTGGGCGGCCGCCTCGATATCGACTCGGGATCGGCCGGCACCACTGTTCGACTGGAGGTACCAACATGATCCGTGTGCTCGTCGTCGACGATCATCCCGTTGTCCGTGCAGGTCTCGCGGCGCTCGTGTCCGGATTCGAGGGCGTGGAGCTCGCGGGCTGCGCCGAGGGCGGCGAGGAGGCGGTGGAGCTCGCGACCTCCCTGGCGGTCGACGTGGTTCTGATGGACGCATCGATGCCCGGTTGCGACGGCATCGAGGCGACCCGGCGGATCGCAGCCAAGGGCGGCCCTCCCGTGGTCATGCTCTCCACGTTCTCGGAGCACTCGCGCGTCCTCGACGCCCTCGACGCCGGCGCGGCCGGCTACCTCGTCAAGGACGCGGCATCGGACGAGATCATGTCCGCCGTCGTCGCCGCCGCACGCGGTGAGGCTCCGCTTGCGCCACGAGCCGCCGCCGCGCTGCTCAGCGCACGCGGTCCGAAGGCACCCCATCTCTCCGAGCGCGAGCAGGAGGTGCTGGCTCTCGTCGCTCGCGGCCTTCCGAACAAGCTGATCGCGCGCCGGCTCGGCATCGCCGAGAAGACCGTGAAGACCCACCTCACCGGCGCGTATCGCGCCATCGGCGTCACTGGACGGACGGAAGCCGCGCTCTGGGCACACGAGCGCGGGATGGTCGAGCGGGTCGCCTGATCCCGGCCGCGTCACAACGGCCGGATACGAGCGTTCCAGCGGAGTCCCACCCCGCTGGAACGCTCACCTGACCCTGTGAGAGCCACTGCTAGTGTGAGCGTCATGACGCAATCCGAGCGGCGGGGCTACGACGAGTCTCTGGACGCCATCCGCCGTACCCGCCTGGCCAACGAGCGTACGTATCTCGCCTGGTGGCGGACCGGTCTGACAGCCCTCGCGGTGTCGCTCGCTGCCGGAAAGGTCGTGCCCGACCTGACCGACACCGGCTCCACGTGGCCCTACGAGGCGCTTGGCGCAGGGTTCGCACTGCTCGGGGTGGCGTGCATCGCCTATGGCCTGCGCCGAGAGCGCCAGGTGGAGCGCGCGCTGTTGCGCGGGGGGTTCGTTCCCGCGGATCCCGCCATGGCGCTGGGCCTGACCGCAGCCGGCGTCGTGCTCGGACTGCTGGTCTTCGTGCTGCTGGCAACCGGGCACTGACAGCGGTCGACCGCGTACGATCGCGGCGTGGCTCCTCTGGCTGTCGTGACGGGCGCGTACTCGTACTCCGGCAGCGTGATTGCGCGGCGACTGCTGGATCACGGCTACGACGTCGCGACGCTGTCGCGTCGCGCTGCCCCTGCCGATCACCCGCTCGCCGGCCTTGTCAGGCGCGAGCCGCTGCAGTTCGGAAGCGAGGACGCACTGCCGCGTTCGCTCGCCGGGGCTGATGTGCTCGTCAACACCTACTGGATTCGCTTCGCGCGCGACGGCATGACATTCGAGGACGCGGTCGCAAACAGCCGCCGCCTGTTCAAGGCCGCGAAGCGCGCCGGGGTTCGTCGCATCGTCCACCTCTCGGTGACGAACGCGTCGGCCGGTTCGCCGTTCGACTACTTCCGCGGCAAGGCAGCGGTCGAGGAGAGTCTGGCCGACACCACGGACGAGTACGCCGTGATTCGCCCATCGCTGGTGTTCGGCGGCCGTCAGGAGATCCTGATCAACAACATCGCGTGGCTGCTGCGCCGCCTACCACTGTACGCGGTGCCCGGGGATGGTCGCTATCGCGTCCAGCCGGTTTCCGTCGACGACGTTGCCGACCTCGCGGTCGCAGCGGCGGCGCGACACGGCCCTTCGGTCGAGGACGCCGTGGGGGCCGAGGTCTACACCTTCGATCAGTTCCTGTCGCTGCTGCAAAGGACGCTTCGCACGCGAACCCGCCTGGTTCACCTGCCGCCCGTGGTCGTCGCCGCCCTCGGCGCCTCGCTCGGCCGCCTGCTCGGAGACGTTCTGATCACCCGGCAAGAGATCGGCGCACTCACCGCGGGGCTCCTGGTCTCCCACGACGCTGCCGCCGGATCGAGGAGCTTTGCGGAGTGGCTGCCGGGCCAATCCGACTGGCTCGGGCGACGCTACGCCAACGAGCTCGCTCGAAACTGGCGAGCTTCGTGATGCTCCAGGCGCGCCGGTAGGTCAGTCGCCCGCGGCTTCTGCCGGCAACACCCGCAGCGACGAACGCGCATTGGCCGGCAGAATAAACTCGACCCGCGTGCCCGTTCCGGGCTTGGACTCCACCCATGCCTCCCCGCCTGCCAGCCGCACGCGCTCCTCGGCGGTGTCCAAGCCGATGTTCAGCAGTGGCCTGCGACGGCGGCGCTCGATGTCAAAGCCGGATCCGTCGTCCTGCACCACGCCACGAATCAACCCGTCCCGCTCGCGAAGCTGGACGACGACATGGCTGGCGCGCGCATGCTTGCGCACGTTCGTGACGAGCTCCAGAACCGTGCGGTAGACCAACTGCTCGGCGGCCGGCGCGTAGCGTCCGACCTCGATGGTGACCTCAGCGGCGAACTCCGCCTCACGGCCGGCGTGCTCCACCAGCGCCGTCACAGCCGGCTCCAGACCGCCCGACTCGAGCAGCTGGGGCCGGAGCTCGAACATCAGGCGCCGGGTTCGCTCAGTCGCCTCTGCCAGGACAGCTCGCGCCTCGAGCGCGCGGGCGGCGGTTCGCTCGGCGCCTTCGATCTGCGCCGCCCGTACCAGGCGGTCGATCGTCATCAGCACCGACGTCATCACCTGGACGGTGTCGTCGTGGAGCTCCGTGGCGACCCGCCCACGCAACTCCTCCTCGGCGCGCATCATCTCGCCGAGCACGCCGAGACGCCGCTGCTCGCTGATTCGCAGCAGTCGCCTCGTCTCGCGCTCGGTGGTGATGTCGCGAAGCTGTGAGAACACATAGCGGGGCTTCCCGGCGTCGTCGGTCACAGTGGCGCTGCGAGCCTCCACCGGGATCTGCCTTCCGTCCTCCCGGACGAATGTGTACTCGGACGGCACCGAGGCGCCCTCGTTGCGCGCACGCGCCGAGATGCGCTCCTTCAGACGGCTGTGATCGTCTGAATGGACCGTCGCAATCACAGGGAAGCCGACCAGGTCTCGGCGCTCACGCCCGAGCATCGAGCACAGCGTGTCGTTCACCTCGAGCCAGCGTCCGTCCAGCGAGATCAATGCCATGCCGATCGACACGGAGTCGAAGGCCCGGTGAAACTCGCGGTCGCGGTGGCGCAGCGACTGCGCCAGGGTGCGGACGACCAGCCCGACCATCAGCACGGTGCCGGCCAGGATGATCCACCGCTCGAGCACCTCGTCGCCGTCCGTCCCTGGGATTGTGTTGACGGCATACGCAGCGCAGACCGCGACCAGTATGGCCTGGGCGATCGCCTTGCGCAGCGGGAAGAACACAAACGCGCTCGGCATCGACCAGAGGTAGAAGAACGTCAGCTCGAGGCCCGACGGCCCCGCCATTTGCACCGCGACCGTGATCAGCAGCGTCGCCGCGGCCACGACCACCTGGAACGACCACTCCGGCAGGCGCGCACCGATCGGCGAGAGCAGCACGCCGGCGACGGCGTACGCGGCGAGGATCGACGCCAGTACACCCTCCCGATTCACGCCACCGTGCGTGTGCGGCAGCAAGAGCCACACGAGCGCCAAGGACGGGCCGAGGACGAACGCAAGCCCCAGGGCACGCGACATCAGCAGCGGATCGGCCGCCGCGTCTGGATGTGCCCAGCTGAGTCTCAAGCTCCAGCGTCTCATGCTCTATCCCGCACAATCGCACTGTTCTGGCGATGCCCCCCTCGCCAGATTGCGGTATTGCCCATCCCCCGGAGCGTTCGATTCCGGTCGGATCAAATGGTCGCCAAAGGTTCCCATGCGGGCGAGAGGACTCGAACCTCCACGGCCAGGGCCACCGGCTCCTAAGGCCGGCGCGTCTACCAGTTCCGCCACGCCCGCACGCGTCGTTTCGAACCGTACCGGAACCGTCCCGCATGCATCGACCGGAATCTGCGTGATTCCCCGTCAAGCGAGGGCCCTCTCGCGCCGATGAGTGAGATGGAAACTGGAATCGCGAGGCTCGCTTTGGAACCGCCCACACATGCTTTGGAGCTCTCGCCTGATCGGCCGCTGCGCAATGCCGGCGCCGATGGGCTGGGACTTTCCACGTTCGCCCGTCACCTTGCCGGACTGATCTCCGGCTCGGCGCCGCAGGCCGGCCTCGCGGTGGGGGTCTTCGGAATGTCGGGCTCGGGGCGCACAAGCATCCTGAATCTCCTTCGCGACGCGCTCGAGGGCGGCCGCTTCACTACCGAGCAGTGGAACCCGTGGCTGCTCGGTGACTGCGACCTGCAGCAGAGCTTCGCCGAGGTGTTGGGCAAGGCGAGCGGCGACGCCCGCCTGGTCGTCGCCATCGACGACGCCGACCGGCTCCCGCCGGAGCGCCTGAGGGAGGTTCTCCGCCTCGTGGTTGCAGCCGCCGCCGGCGGCGGCGAAACGATCTTCGTCGTCACGCTGACCCGCGGCTGCGTCGAACCGGCGGTGCTCGCCAAGGCGATCCAGGTCGAGCTCGACATCCCTCTCCCCGACCGTGCTGCCCTGCAGCAGCTGTTCCTCGACCGCATCGACCCGCTCATCGCCGAGGCACGCGAAAGCGGCCTCGTCCAGCCGGAACACTGGATGGACGTCTGCGCGACCGGCATCGATCCGTTCCTCCAGACTCCGCGCGACGTCGTTCGCCTGGTCAACGCGGTCGCATCCACCTTCCCCGCGGTGCGGGGCGAGGTGAACCCGGTCGACTTCATCGCCCTCGAGGCCCTGCGGCTCTTCTCGCCCGTAGCGTACGAGGCTGTCCGTCGCCGGCCGGCGGCATTCCTCCTTCCCACGTCCGCGCGTCGCAGCGAGGATGGCTCGCTGGACATCACCCTTCGCTACCACGAGCGTTGGAGCGAGAACGTCGCCGAGGACTTGCTGGACCGCTCACGGACATTGCTGATGCGGCTCTTCCCCCGGCTCACCGACGTGCTCGGCGCCCGCACGATCGCTGCCCTGCCCGAGGACAGCTGGCGGGCACTGCTGCTGGTTGCAAACGAGGAGATCTTCCCGATCTACTTCCAGCTCGCGGTGCCGCGCGGCGCGATCTCGAACGCCGACCTGAACCAGAAGCTCGAGCATTTCGGCGACACCAACCAGTTCGCGGCGGCGCTGCTCGAGCTGGTCCGGGACTCCCGGCCCGACGCCGGTGCCCGCCTCCAGGCGTTTCTGCAGCGGCTCGAGAACCACATCGGCGAGACCTCAGACCGCGAGGAGCTCGAGGGAGCCCTGCGCGCACTGTTCCAGGCGGCCGACGACCTCTTGCGCCGCGAGGAGAACGGCCGCGTCGACGTCGACTCACAGCGCCACCTCCGCAAGATCGTCCGCCGCGGCCTGATGCAGGTCGAGCAGGACCAGCGTCCCGCTCTGCTCGAAGAGGTGCTCGCCGGCGGAGGATCGATCGCGACCACCACCGACATCGTGATGATGCTGGGACAGCAGCACGGCAAGTACGGCGGTGAGTGGCGGGAGGGTGCCGAGACCCTCGTGACGCTTTCGCAGCTCGCCCAGATCGAGAACATCGCACTGACCGCCGTTCGCGACGCCGCTGAGCTCGGCACGCTCCTGGGCGCGCCCAAGATGACCGACGCCCTCAGCTGCTGGGTGACGTGGAACCGCGGGCAGTGCCGTACGTGGGTCGCCCGCGCCATCGCCGACGACGAGGGTTTGATCGGCTTCCTGCGGCCGTTCATGGCAGCAGCTGGGAAGCCGAGCCTGAGCGCCCGTGGCCCCCGAGTCGAAAACCGGCTCGACCATCGTCGCCTACGGCCGTTCCTCGATCCGAGCTCGATTGTCGAGCGCGTCAGGCGGTTGTCGGGCAGCCAAAGCGGCAGCGACCAGGAGCGCCAGCTGATGAAGCGGTTCGTGCTCGATCACGAGTTGTTGCAGCAGGCAACCAGTGCCGACTACTCATCCGACGGTGACCCCACACCCGCCGGTGAGACCTACGCGGCCTAGCACCGCGCTTTAGACTCGGCGGCGTGCGCATCCTGGTCTGCGACGCCGCCTACCCGCTGGATCTCGTCAGGGCCACCCTGCCGTCGGCCGAGGTTGGCGATGTTGCCACGGCCGGCGAGGGTGTCGCGGCGCTGCTGGTCGGCCCCGACGCTCCCGTCGCCGGAGCGGACATCGACCGGATGCCCGACCTCCGCGTGATCTCCACCGCGAGCACCGGCACCGACCACATCGACGTCGCGGCGGCCGAGCGCCGCGGGATCGCTGTCCGCAATGCCGTGGGCTACTGCACCGAGGAGGTCGCAGACCACGCCCTGGCTCTGGTCGTCTCGATGCGGAGGGGCATCCCGGTGTACGACCGGTCGGTGCAGGCCGGCGCGTGGGACTGGCTGGCGTTCGGCCTCCCTCCACGGCTGGCCGGCACCCGGCTGGGCATTGTCGGCTGGGGCCGCATCGGCCGCCGGCTCGCGGAGAAGGCGCAAGGGCTCGAGATGGACGTGCGCTGGTTCGACCCGCTCGTGGACGGCGGAGAGCCGGAGCTGGACGCGCTGCTTCGGTGGGCCGACGTGGTCTCGCTGCACGCCCCGCTGACCCCGGACACCGAGGGCCTGATCGACGAGGCGCGACTGGCGATGCTCAAACCCGGCGCGATCCTCGTCAACACCGCGCGCGGGCAGCTGATCGACCGCGAGGCCCTGAAGCGGGCGACCCACATTCGCGCCGCCCTGGACACGGTGTGGGAGAAGCCACCGGCCCACGACCTGCGCGGCCTCGACCACGTGGTGCTCACGCCGTACGTCGCCTGGCTTTCGCCGGAAACGGAGCTCGTGCCCTACCGGCTCGCCGCCGAGGCCGTGGCAGACGAGCTTTCGCTGGTATCCTGATCGCACCGCGGTGGCCGTAGCTCAGCTGGTGGTAGCCCCTGGTTGTGGTCCAGGAGGTCGTGGGTTCGAGTCCCACCGGTCACCCCTCTTCGAAGGTTTCTCACCCTCGACCTGAGCTTTAGGTAAGCGGGTGATGGCGTTACCCCAACTTGATGAGCCGAAGGCTGATCTTCGAGATGTCGAGCGTCGTCGTCCCGTTGGTGTCGCAGATGACGGCCACACCGCGGTGCGTGCGGCCGACGCGAACCACATTCGCCGCATTGACGTTCGCGCGCTGCCCAGCGTCAACCGAGGCGCCGGCCGATTGCACGAGGTTGCCGGCCACGCGGAACCCACACCCGAAGTTGTCGCTGTTTGCGCCGGTGTTCGTGACGGTGAACCGGCCCAGCAGCAGCCAGATGCCACGCGGGATCGGCCGTCGCACGATCACGGCGCGATCCTGATAATCGGTGATGGGATCATGGGTTGCGGAGAGGCTCGGCGGAAGCAGGGCGCGGCTGTCGACGTCCCGCCGGGCGACCGAGTGGTCGCGGATGTCCACTCCGGTGATCGACCCATCCTGGACGTCGTCGCCGGTGATCAGCTGCGCGGCGGCTGCCGCGGTCGGTGGCCCCAGCGCGATGCAGAGCGCAAGCGTGGCGCTGACATTGGCATAGCTGAGCCTCGTTGCGAATCGGCGCATGGGGTCCTCCCGGCCATCGACGTAGCGGCCGAAAGCGGCCGCTACCGAGTCTTCGTACTCGGCCGACCAGATCCTTCCAGGCCCTGAAACACTCAACCTCTAGCCGAGCGTGATGGTCAGGTGCTCTGGACGGCCTCTTCGCCGTCCGGCCCCGAGCCCCCGATCCGCGCAGCGCGCTCCTCCAGCATCTCACGGACGATGTGCTGGATGGTGCCCGCGATCGGGATTGCGAGCAACGCGCCCACCAGCCCCAGCACGGTGCCGCCGACGAGCACAGCGAGCAGCACCGTGAACGACGAGAGCTGCACCGTGCGGCCGTAGATGAGCGGCTGCAGGAGATGGTTCTCGACCTGCTGGTAGACCATCACGATCACGAACAGGGCGATGCCCGCGGTGGTGCCCGTGAAGATGAAGGCCGCCGCGATCACAACCGCCGATCCGATCGTCGCGCCGACCAGCGGAATGATGTCGAACACCGCCATGAACACCGCCAGTGCCAGGGCATACGGCACGCCGAAGATCAGCAGCGCGATCAGCGTGACGGTTCCGCAGATCAGAGAGATCACGAGATTGCCGAACACGTACCCGCCGATCTGGCGGTTGGCGTGCTGCGCGATCGCGATGGCCCGCTCGCGCTGGTGCGGCCGCAGCTGGCCGAGGGCTACCTCGCACAGGCGCGGCAGGTCGATCAGCAGGAAGAGCGTCATGAAGAGCACGGTCGTCGTCGCCACGACACCCCCAAGGACGGTGCCCGCAGCGCCGAAGATGTAGTCCGGAAGAGCGCCGATGTGATCGCGGGCGTTCTCGACGATGTTGAACCGGTTGTCGAACCGCGCGAAGGTGCCATTGCGGGTGGCATCCTCGAGGGCGGCCGGCAGCGACGTCGTCAGCTCGTCGACCTGCGTGACGAACGGTGCGACCAGAGCGGCGAGCACACCGATCAGCCCGATCGTGAAGCCGGTGAAGACTGCGAGCGTCGCACCGGTGCGGCCCAGCCGAGGCTCGAGCTTCGTCACCAGCGGGTTGAGCGCAACGGCCAGAAAGACCGCGGCGAGCATCCAGATGATGACGTTGCGCACCTGCGAGGCAATGCTGCTGACGACGCCGAGCAGCAGCAGTCCTGTCATCAGCTTCACGACCGCCCAGCCTGAGATGTCGAACACCACCCGGCGAGGCCCGGGGGGCGAGAGCGGGCCTGTTCTGACAACGCGACGGCTGCGTGGGGTGTCGATGGTGGTCTGTGCCATATACGCCAGGCCTGGTTGACCCAAAACGTTCCCGCCCGGTGGCACTCACAAACCGGGCTGGAAGGGTCCGCTCAGTGGCCTGTCACGGCGGCGCTGGAGGCAATACAGCGCGCCCGGACTGGCGATGTCCGCCGTCCGGGCGCTTCTGGCAGGACGTGTAATCGATCAGGCGGCCGCGTGGCCGACCGTGGCGAGCGAGGGAAGCAGCTCGCCCATCCCGGCGCGTGCCCGGATGAGCTCGAGCAGGCGCTGCGTCGCGGGGTCGAAATGGAGGTCGAACTCACGGCGCCACAGCTCTTCCGACCGGCGGTAGGCCCGAACGGCTTCGTGCGTCCGGCCGGCGCCGTGATAGGCAAGCATGCAGACCCGTAGCACCCGCTCGTCGAGCGGGTCGATTGCAAGCGCCATCTCGGCGCGTGCGATTGCCTCACCGCCGGCGCCGGTCTCGAGCGCCGTCGTTGCCAGCTCGAGCAAGACCTCGACCACACGCCCGCGGTAGGTCGTGCGGCTGGGCTCGACCCAGTCGGCGTACGGCTCGTCTTCGAGCAGTTCGCCGCGAATCATTGCCACGGCCTCCTCCAGAAGCTCCGTCCGTGCGACGTGATGAGCGGCGCCGCGCGCCCGCTCGGTCAGATCGTCGAAGACGTCGAGGTCAAGCCGTGCAACATCACAGTTGAGGCGATACGCCTCATGGTCGGTCACGATAACAGCGTGCTTGCGACCGCCACCGCCGAGCTTGCCGCGGAGCACCGAGACGTAGGTCTCGAGTGTCGCTGAGATGTTGCGCGGGGGGGTCTCCCCCCAGAGCATCTCGGCGATCCGGTCCTTCGAGACGGGCCGGCCTCGTGCAAGCAGCAGCACTTCGAGAATCTGCTTCGGCTTGACGCCGCCCATATCCCGAGTGCCGAAAACTCGATCCCCCAAGACAACGCGGAGCGAGCCTAGAGCATGGATGTGCGGAGCCTGTCCGCACGCGAGTACATCACCCACCACAGCTGGAGCCTTCCGAGTAGAAAGGAAAAGAGAGCATGACAATCTTGTGAGGTTTTTCTAAGGACTGCAATCCCCCGTTTGTCGGTGCGTCGCCCGCCGACTGGAGGCAGTCTTCCCCGCCCTTCGGGGGGTCGTTCCCCCCAGATGTCCTAGCCCTCCTACTTGACAGGTTGCACCGGCGTGAGTACCTTCGGATTCGGGGGTGGGTACTTATGGCTCTATCGCACCTCGAAGAGCGTGTGGCTCCAAAGAAGAAGACGCAAACGGTGCTGGTAATCGATTCCAGCCGCATCGTCCGCGAATGGCTTGTCGCCCGGCTTCCGAGCGACCGGTTCGACGTCCTCCAGGCGGCCGACGGCCGCCAGGGCATCCGACTGGCCACCGAGCACCAGCCCGATGTGGCGCTGGTCGACGTCGAGATGCCCGACATGACAGGCACAGACCTGTGTGAGCGGCTCATCGCTCTTAACCCAAGGCTCACAATCGTGGTGCTTTCCCATGCAGCGGACAACGCCTCGGTGATGGGTGCTTTCACCGCCGGCGCACGCTCGTACCTGCTCAAGGACAGCGAGGACCTCGACGTCGAGCGAGCGATCGATCGATCACTCGCGCGGGAGGCAGTCATCGACCCCCGTGTCGCTTCGATTCTGACCGCCAGCGTGCTCGACCAGCGGCGCTCGACGACCCTCAGTCCACAGGAGCTGCGGGTGGTCCAGCTTGTCGCGTTCGGGCACTCGAATCGCGAGATCGGTCAGCGGGTTCGCCTGAGCCCGCACACGGTCAAAGAACACCTCACGAATGCCATGCGAAAGCTGGGCGTCGCGACCCGCGTCGAGGCAGCCCTCGTGGCCCGCCGCCGCGGCCTGATCCGCTGATCCGCAGCGGCGACGCCGCTGCCCCCGGCTACCCGATCGTGTAGACCTGGATGCGGTCGTTGAACGTGTCGGCGACGTACATCGTGTTGCCTACGATCTCGATCTTCGTCGGCAGCCTGAACTGGTCGTTGCCTGATCCGGCCGCCTGCCCGCCGAACGACTGCAGGAACACGCCGGCCGGCGAGTACTGCACCAGCCGGTTCCAGTTCGTGTCGGCGACCCAGATGTTGCCTGAACCGTCGACCGCGATCCCCTGCGGGTTGTGCAGCGATCCGAACGTGTCCACGAGCTGGCCGGTGCCAGCGTTCAGCTTGAGAACCCGGTTGGCGTTCGTATCCGCCACGAAGACGACCCCGGTCGCCACCGCCACGTCCTTTGGGCCGGTGACTGCCGTGTATGTCCAGCTGGTCAGCCCGGTTGCGGTGTTCCACCGCTGGATGCGGTTGTTGAACGTGTCGGCCACGACGAGATCGGCACCGGTACCGGCAATGCCAAAGGGCCAGTGGAGTTGATTTGCCCCGGTCCCGACGGCGCCCATCTTCCGGCCCGTGGGGGCTCCGCTGGTGGGATTGAACTCCGTCAGCCGGTTGTTCTTGGTGTCGGCCACCCAGAACGTGCTGCCGGTGAAGCCGAGATCGCGTGGCCAGTTGAACCCGTCGAGGACGGTCGACTCCCAGCCGCGATGGCCGATGAACTTGACGTGCACATCGCTCGTCGTGAACTGCTGGATCCGCTGGTTCACCGAGTCGGCGACGAACACGTCCGATCCGAACAGGGCAAGGCCGGTTGGTTCGTTGAAGCCGTTGTCGGAAGGCCCTGAGCCGCCGTACTTCTGCTCGAAGCTCCCACCGTTCGAGAAGCGCGTCACGTGGTTGCCCCACAGGTCGGCGCCGTAGACGTCCGGTGTCACGCCCGTCCCGACGGCCACGCGCCGGTGCTGGGTGAACTGCCCGTTGAGGACACCTTCGCTGCCCATCTGCCGGACAAAGCCACCGGTCATGGTGAAGACCTGGATCCGCTGATTGTTCGAGTCGGCCACGTACACCTGGTTCGCTGCGTCAATCGCCACGCCGTACGGTCGGCCGAACTGGCCCGGCCCGGTGCCCTTGACGCCCCACGCGAAGGGCGCGGTGAAGTTTGCGGCGAAACGAACCATCCGGTCGTTTGCATAGTCGGCGACGTACACCCGCCCGGCAGAGTCGGTGGCCGCGTCACGGGGCCCGTTCAGCTGCCCGAGGGCCTTGCCCTTGGGTGCCACCAGCTGCGGCGTGATCAACGCGCCGGCAGGGGTGAACTTCGACACCGCGTTCCGGTCGTCTTCGCACGTGAGGATCACCGCGTTGCCCGCAGCGTCCACCCCAGCGCTGACCCCGATCAGGGAACCGAACCGATAGCCCCACTTCGTCACGAAGCTGCCGTCGGACGCGTTCAGCACCTGCACCCGGTTGTACTCGGTGTCGGCGACGTAGAGCTTCCCGTTCAGGTAGGCGAGGTCACGCGGATTCGAAAAGGAGCCGTCTGTCCTGGGGCCACGGGTGCCGACTCGCCAGAGCTGGTTGCCGGCCGGCCCGTACGCCGCCACCTGGTCGTTCCCGGTGTCTGCGATGTAGACGATGCCCGAAGGATCGACATCCAGGCCGGACGGGTACATCCCGGCATGGCCCGGGCCGCCGATGGTCCGCACGTACGCCGGCGCAGTGGGGGTCGGCGCCGGATCACTGAGCGCGACCGTCGCCGTGTAGTTCGCCGAGCCCGTGACGGCCTTGACGTTGATCTTCCACTTGCCTGTGGCCACCGCCTGGTAAGTCAGCTTCTTGGGCCTGGCATTGGACGTGTTCGAGGCGACCGTGACGCCCGCGGGAGTCTTGAGGAGCACGGTCAGCTTCACGGCGGGGTCGTTCCAGTCGAGGTTGATGGTGATGGTCGATGGGCTGTTCACCTGGAACGGATGGATCTCCGCCGCGCCCACGGCGGTCCCCGGGAAGGTGAACGTGTTCACGTCCGCTGCGGCCGTTGAGCCGCTTGCGGCCGGCAACGCGAGCAAGGCGAGCAGCCCCGCGACCAGCCGGCGAACCCTCGACTTCATCAACCAAATCCTGCCTCGACCCATGCTTCGCCCCCACGCGTTGTGTGCTTCGTTCGACTGTACGATCATTCGGCCTACGATCAACCCTGCCCATGCGGGTTGCCGACCTCGGAGCTGCCGAACCGAACTGCACCCTACCGCTGAATGCGGACGTGCGAAAGGCTCAGAAGCAGAGGGCGTCACCGGGGTCACGCACGCAGATGCGCGCGACGGTTGCCCGGGAGACGTCAGGCTTGTTCTCGAGATCCGAAGCCCACGCCCAGATGCGGTATTTATGCGGATGGTCGTACACCGGGAACGTCGTGCTCCACGCCGTGCTGGTGGCGTTCGGGCTCGCCAACCTGGCGGCGAACGAGATGAACCCCGCGCGCCAGAACACCCCCGGCTGGCCGGGGCATGCGCGACCGCAGTAGTACTCGCCGTGCTCGATGTTCTGGACGACGACGAGCACCTTCTTCACTCCGGGGCGCGTCCCAGCGGAGTCGGTGGCATTCCCCGAGATCGAGATGGGGAAGCTGACCCTCCTGATCGACCCGTCCGGGTTGCGCTCGAAGGAGAAGATCTGCTTGTACACCGGCGCGGAGATCGTGGTTTCCGGGGGGTTGCCGAGCGGCGAGACCCGGAAACCCGTCACCGCAAACGATGGGTCGTGCTGCCCGTCGAGGTCGACGGCCTCGGCGAGCACCTGGCCGGGCCCCCCGGTCGACGGCACGGGGAACGCCAGCGACCAGGACGTGGCCGTGGCGCCCGGTGAGCCCAGCGCGGCCGGGTTTCCGGTGTAGACCGGCCCCCATGTGCGTGTGGTCGCGTTCCACCACTTGCCGTTCAGCCTGATGCCGACCCGAACCTCACTCACGCCCGTGTCGTCGGTCGCCGTCCCGCTGAAGGTGAGCGATCCCGACGGGTTCGGAATCGTCGCACCAGCTGCCGGGACGGTCGTCACCGTATTGGGCTTGCCACTCGTCCCGCCGCCAGGCGCGAACGAGTACAGGAAACCGTTCTCACTGGTGAGGTAGAACGCGCCCGCCGCAACCCCCGGAGACGAATAGATCAGCTGGCCGGCGTCATACGACCAGAGCAGGGATCCGTCCGAGAGCCTGAACGCGTACACCTTGCCGCCCACATCGGCCGCGAGCAGCACCTGGTCCCCCGATGCGCCCGTGACGGCCGGCGAGCTCACCACCTCCGCCGTGGTCAGCCCGTGGTCCTCGGTGCTCCAGACCTTCGCTCCAGTGACGGCGTTGACGGCGAGAACGCCGCGCCCGTACCCGACATACACCGTGCCGCCCACCAGTGCCGCCGCCGAGCGCAGCACGCCGGATCCCGCCATCGCGCGGACGGAGACCTCCCAGAGCTTGGCCCCTGTGCGCAGGTTGAGGGCGTAGAAGATGTTGTTCTTGCCACCGACGTAGACCGCCCCGTCGACCAGCCCGTTGACCCCGGGCGCAGAGATTGTCGGGGCTGCGCCGACGTCCTCGTCGAGGAAGACGTGCTGCGTCGGGAAGCGCCAGACCCGCGTACCGGTGCTCGCGTCCAGCGCATACACGGCGCCTTCCGGGCTCGAGGAGCCGAAGACCACCAGCGTGCGGCCGTTCACGTCGGTCGCCACCGCCGGCGGCGACCAGCTGCCCACCAGCGGCTCGCTCCCCGGTGGATCGCCGAAGGCCCCATACACCCATTTCCGGGTGCAGGCCGCGGCGTTCACGGCCCACATGTGCCCGCCGTCATCGTCTCCCGAGAATCCGTTGTCGCCGAAGTAGACGACGCCTCCCACAACCACCGGCGACGACGAGATCACCCCACCGGTCGAGAACTTGCAGATCTCCGCCCCCGTGTCGGGGTTGAGCGCGCGCATGAACTTGTCGGCCGACCCGAACCAGAGCCGGCCGCCCGCCACGGCCGGGGTCGAGTTGATGTTGCCGCCGACCTTCTTCCACCAGACGCGCTCGCCGGTGGCCGCATCGAAGGCGCTCATCACGCCGGACGCGCTGCCGGCGTACACCAGGTCGCGGTTCAGTGCCGCACTTCGCACGATCACCGGCGATGTGCGGCCTGCAGCGCCCAGGTTCGCCTGCCACTGCGTCCCGAGCGTCGCGGCGTTTGCTGCACCGATCGCGGTGTCAGCCGAGACGCCCGAATGCGTCGCGTCACGGTGGAACATGGCCCAGTCGGAGGCAGAGGCCGGCGACGCCGCCGCGAGGGCAACGACCGCGATGAGAGCACACCTGACAGCTGCCCGCCGCGTGACGCCCTGGGTCAGCGCCGAATGCATTCGGAGCCTCCTTGGCACTGGTCGAGCCTACGGGCTTGGGCCGGAGGTGTCCAGCGGCCAAGTAGGATGAGGCTCCGGCGCCCGTAGCTCAGGGGATAGAGCAGCAGACTTCGAATCTGCGTGTCGGAGGTTCGATTCCTCCCGGGCGCGTCACTCCCAGCGCCAAATCGGCGGAGCCCGCCGATTTGACACGCACAGGGACACACCCGAGCCTGGACGACGGCTGCGGCGGGTCGTACGGTCGGCCCGACGTTCGTCGCAGCATGGAGTGGGACTCTCCCTGCCCGGTTGCGAGGGTTTCGGCTGCCACTTCGGCCAGACCGACGCCGAGACCTACGCTCGCCATCAACTGAGCAGCTGCCAATGCGCTGATGGGGCAGCGTCGCGCTTGCAGCTAGCACGAGTCTACCCGCAAACCTGGCCGCTGTAACGCTCGAGACCAAACCGAGCGATTACAGGTCAGCCCCGGTCGGGCCTGCCTCGCAGCTATGCCCGGCCGGGGCGCACCTGCCGCGTCGATTCGATGCAGCAGTACGGCAAAAAAGCGCACCGCGTGGCCAAGGGGCGGGCGGGGATCCGTCGAGACCAGTCGGGCAGCCGCAACCCCGACCCCCACCTCCGGCCGCGAACGTTTTCAGGTCCGATTTTTTGAGCGGCTCGTTCGTAGGAGCGTTTCACCGCTTCCACCTCAAACGAGTCATTTCCGGTCGGCGACCGGGGGCGACCAGACATACGGCCGCGTCTGCGTGACCGCCTGGAAGCCAAGCCGCTCGAGGATCGGCCGGCTGTCGGCCGAGGCATCAACCTCCAGATAGCGCCGTCCCCGGTCGGCTGCGAGCTGCGCGCGGCGGCGCACGAGCGCACGGTAGATACCACGCCCGCGCCACGCGGGCAGCGTCGCGCCGCCCCAAAAGGTTGCGAAGTCGGTGCCACTCGGGAACCGCACCCACCCGGTAGAAACGACGACGCCATCCGCCTCAGCGACGAAGATCACGAGGCCTGCGGGATCGGCGGCGAGTTCCTGCTCAAGGGTGTCGGGATACCAGCTCTCGCCGCCATGGCCCCAAGCCGCAGCCTCGACCTCGCCGATCCGCTCGAAATCGATCCGATCGCAGACCTCGCGCAGTACGACGCCCAAGGGAGCACGGCCACAGTCCGCCAGCGCAGCTGTCTCCGCGATCACGACCGTCTCGAGCTCCCCCGCGACGAAACCGGCAGCCAACAGCTGCTCCTCCAGAAACGGCGGACGGTCGTGGCTGTGGAACTTCCACTCGAACGGCTCACCGCGTTCCGCGAAGCGAGCGATCTGCGCGCGGATAAGGCGGTCGAGGTCCGCCTCGCTCAGCTCCCCAAGGTCGCGGTATTCGACCCACGCATAGCCGAACCCGATGGTACGGACGAGCGGCCCTTCGCGCTCGACCGTCACTCCCGCGGGAAGCGGATCGGGTATGTGCGCCCGCAGCTGCGCGTTGTAGAGGTCGAGCAGTATCTGCGTCGCAATTACCACGCCATCTCGAAGGCGTACGCGCCCTCAGTGAGCGAGCAAGAACGGGCAAGCATCGGTTCAGGCAGCCTCACGAGCCCAGCGTAGCTCTACGTCGCAGTTTGACGGCGGCTGTTGGGCGGTTCATCGTTTTTTCCGTCTGCCGGAACCGGACCCGACGAGGACTGGCGATTTCCTCCCGGCCACGTCTCTCCCGAGGCCCACACCACCGACGTCCCTCCGCCCCCCACCGTAGGATGCGGCAGTGATGCCATCCACACGCGGAAAATCCCCGTTTCGGAGTACATCGCCTGCCCTACCCCCGGTACCCGACGACGTCACGAACCGGACGAGAATGCCCTCAGTCGCCGCGCCGCCGGTGGAATCCCCAGAGAAAGCAGGTCGCTGCATGGCCAAGTCAGATTTGAAGTGCCCGACGGTGGGCTGCTCGATGTATGCCGAACGCACCAATCGCCTGGTCTGCCCTCAGTGCTACCGGAGCACCGTGCGCGCCATCTATTCGCCGCGAACAACCGCGCGCTGACCACCAGGGTGAGTGCTTCCCGGGGCCGACGTTCGGCGCGCTGACAGCGCGCAACGTCCTCGTCCCGAAAGCTCCGCGTCCCCCATCAACCTTCTCGGCGTCCACCGGCCATTCTGCAGCCTGAGATAGGCCAAAGCTTTCCCGAAGGCAGAAGGGTCACATTAGTGACGTCGGAAGCAGCACGCCCGGCACTGGACACACGGGGGATAGTCATGATCATCGATCGGAGCAGTCGTGCCACGCCGCAGCGGCAACGCTCAGTGACCGCGCCACCGGCCGTCCTGCAACACGCCCGAGTCTTGAGATGGCGCGGTATCGACGCGCTGAAAGTATTCGGCTAGGACTTCCGGAGCAGTCACAGCCGAATAACCGGAGGGCGGCCGACGGGCCGCCCCCCGGATGCTACTCCCGCGAGGCCGGGCGGTGCAGTCCCCAGGAGTACACTGCGTGACGCCATAGGCGTGTATATGCGCACCGCCTTTTGGGCAGTGTTTCGAGAGATCCGCCCCGGGCAACGACCCACCGCCGCAAGGACGCCCGAAACGAGCACCGGCACCACCATGTCAGGCCGTCGAGATGCCACACGCGACCTGCTCGTCATGGGCGCATCCGCCGGCGGGATCGAGGCCCTGTGCCGTGCCCTGACAGGCGCCGAACCGCTGGATGCGGCGGTGCTGATCGCGATCCACCTCGCCCCGGGTAGCCGCACCGCCCTGCCCGAGATCCTCACCCGGGCGACGCGCATGCCGGCACGCCTGGCGGAGGAGGGCACCCCGCTCCGTCGAGGGACGATCCTGATCGCGCCACCCGACTTGCACATGCTGGTGGACGAGTCGTCCGTCCATCTGTCGTCGGGTCCCCGGGAGAACAGATCGCGGCCCGCCGTCGATCCGCTGTTTCGCTCGGCAGCACACTGCCACGGCGTTCGCACGGTCGCTGTCGTCCTCTCAGGCATGCTGAACGACGGCGCCGCGGGGCTGGCCGCGGTCAGGCGCGCCGGCGGTGTAGGAATCGTGCAGGATCCGGATGACGCCAGGTTCCGCGGAATGCCCGCCACCGCCATCGAGATCGCCGGTGCCGACCACATCGTCGGTATCGCCGACATGCGGGCCACGCTCGAGAGGGTGATCGTAGAGCGGGCGGTCGGTCAGCCAGAGGACGAGGCGCCGGCCTCAGCGTTGCGGGCGCGCTGATCGAGATCCATCAGGATCACGACACCGCGAATCTCACTCGCCTCCGACAGGGGGACCACCGACACGTGAACCTGCACCGCGCGGCCCCGGCGGTTGACGGCGTCGAGCGTCAGCGCCTCCCGGTCGGAGGTGCCGCCGAGGACGCTGCGCGCGGGGTCGCGGAGGCGGTCCACAGGTAGGCCGATGTCGAGGTTCAGAAGATGCTCGCCGCGCACCTCATCGCTCCGCAGGCCCCAGAGATTCTCGGCTTCGCCATTCCACACCCGTACACGTAGGTCGCGATCCGTCACGACCACACCGACCTGGAGGCTCCGCAGCACCGACTCGAAGAAGAAGTTGACCTCGTTCAGCTCGGTCGAGCGTATGCGGAGCTCCTCGTTGATCGTCTCGAGCTCCTCGTTGGTCGACTGGAGCTCCTCGTTCATCGTCTCGAGCTCCTCGTTGGCCGACTGGAGCTCCTCGTTGGTGGTCTCGAGCTCCTCGTTCGTCGACTGGAGCTCCTCGTTGGTGGTCTCGAGCTCCTCGACCGTCGACTGCAGCTCCTCGTAGGCGTTCTCGAGCTCGTTCCTCGACGTCTCGAGCTCCTCCTCGGCGTGGCGCTGGCGCGTGACGTCGTGGAAGAGGATCGTCGCTCCGAGCAGTTGCTCGCCCGACCGTAGCGGCGTGATGTGGACCTCGACGTCCCGGGCCTCGCCGGACGCCGGCGTCGACCGGACGGGACCGACCACGACGACGCGGCCCTCCGCGAACGCCACCTCCAGGTTCGACCGCAGCTCCACCGGCCGATAGGAGAGCTCGAGCTCGCTCAGCGCCCGCCCGATGTCGTGCGGCGCCAGGCCGAACATCGACCGCGCGTGCGCGTTGGCGAGCGTCACCATGCCGTCGGCGTCGATCACGATCTGGGCGGTCGGGCTCGCGTCGAAGGCGTGGTCGCGCAGGTCGGCCGGGGGCGCGGGCGGCGTCTCGTGTGTCGTGTGCGCGAACGTCTGCAGGCGGTCGCGCAGCGTCGGCTTGGCGACCTTCGCGAACACGCGGCGCTTGAGGCTCACCGGCTGGAACAGCTCCGGATGCGTGATCAGCATCTCGGACTTGCCCAGGAACAGGTGGCCCCACGGGTTCAGCGCGAAGTGGAAGCGGTTGACGATCCGCCCCTGTGTCTCCACGTTGAAGTACATCAGCGTGTTGCGACACGCGAGCAGGTCGATCCGGGAGATCGGGGCGTCCTGCGTGAGATCGTTGCGCCCGAAGATGATCGAGCGGCGCATGTCCTTGCGGAACGCGTAGCGCTGGTCGCCGCGCTCGAAGTAGCGCTCCAGCAGCGGGGACGGGATCGCCTCGACGTCCCTGGCGGTGTAGGAGGCCTGCCGCGCGTGGTTGAGCGCGTCCTCGTCGACCTCGGTGGCGTAGATCTTCACCCGGCGCATGTACGCCTCGACGCCCAGCGCCTCGGCGAGCACCATCGCGAGCGTGTAGGTCTCCTCCCCCGACGCGCATCCCGCGCACCACACCCGGATCGGGTCGTCGCCGGCGAGCCGCTCCAGCAGCTGCGGGAGGATCTCCTCGGAGAGGTACTCCCACGCCTGCGCGTCGCGGAAGAACCCCGTGACGTTGATCAGGATCGTGTCGAACAACTCGGGGAACTCGTCCTGGTGGACCTCGAGGTGGTCGACGTAGTCGCCGTAGTCGTCCACGCCGATGGCCTGCATCCGCTTGCGGATGCGCCTCTCGAGGCTCGCCCGCTTGTAGCCGGTGAAGTCGAACCCGCGTGAGCCCTTGAGGTACTCGAGGAGCAGCTCGAGCGAGCCTTCTCGTCGCGCGGTCTGCTCCGCCATCACTCAGTAGCGGCCAGGCCGCCGGCGGAGATGTTCTCCACCGCCTCACGGATCGTACGGGCGCGATCGAGGGCCTGCTCGGCCTGCGTCTCGAACGCCTCGGCGCTGCGGGGGCGCT
>JAWVEN010000016.1:0-113855 GCA_033856675.1 Gaiellales bacterium
CGCGCCGGCTGGCGGTGGGCGCGAGGTGCATGCAGACCGTCGCGCGCGGGGCGTTCCAGCCTTCTGCCAGCAGCTGGGCGTTGACGAGCACGTTGATGTCGCCGCGCTCGTAGGCGGCCAGCGTCGCCGCCAGCGCGCGCGGCGGCGTGCGCCCGCTGACCGAGCGCGCCCGCAGCCCCGTGGCGCGCATCGCCGCGGCCACGCGCTCGGCGTGGTCGACTCCCGCGGCGTAGACGATGCCGGCGCGATGATCGAAGCGATCGCGGTAGAGCATCGCCGCGGCCATGTTGAGCGCCTCGTGGTCGAGCGCCTCCGCAAGCGCGCGCTGGTCGTAGTCGCCGCCCACGACAGGCACGTTGCGCAGGCTCGCTCCCGGCTTGACGCGCAGCGCCCGCAGGGGCGCGACGACGCCGCGGCGCACCGCGTCGGCCAGCGGGAAGTCCGCGACCTCCGCCGGGAAGACATCGCCGACGTGCTTCTGCAGCAGCTGGTCTGTCGCGGTCATGCCGATGTACACAGGCTCCGACAGGCGGCGGATCGCGGCGGCGGTCTTGTCGCCCAGCGCGGTGTGGGCCTCGTCGCAGACGACCACGCCGTACAGGTCGGGCTTGATCTGGTCGGCATGCTTGATGAACCAGCTGTAGGTCTGGATCGTCAGAGGCGGGACACTTGGCGTGGTGTCGCCTTTCAGCACGGCGTCGTGCAAGCGGCCGCCGTAGCCCTCCTTGGTCAGGTCACGCGTGAACTGGTCGACCAGCAGGCGGCGGTGGGTGAGGATCAGCACGCCGGTCGTGCGAGCCGCCTCCACGAAGCCGCCCGCTGCGATCGTCTTGCCGGAGGCTGTCGGGTGCTTGAACCTGTAGCGGCGGCGGGCACCGGGATCGTCGGCGTCGGCGTGAGGCTCGACCTCCTGGAGTGCCGGGACGTGAGCAAGCGTCGGGTCGCTCGCGCCGAGCTCCGGCTCCGAATCGCCGTTGCCGTTCTCATAGCCGTTCTCGTCCTCCTCGTCCTCCTCGTCCTCAGCCAGGTCGCCGCGCTCACGGTCGCCGATCAGGGCAGCGAGCTGCCCAGCGAGCGCGTCGACCTGATGGCGGCGAAGGACGGTCGACGAGGCCAGCTTCGGCTGCGGCTCGGAGAGCACGCGCTCGAGGCCGAGGATCAATGCGAAATCGCGTCGCCAGCCGTAGCTCGGCTCCGTCAGGCCGCGGTCCATCTCCTCGACGGCCGCTTCCAGGGCTTCACGGCGCACGGTGCCGGGAGCGAGTGCCATCGCGGCGTCTTCGCCTTCGTGAAGGAGCGGTTCCCCGCACCACGTCGAAACGCGGTGCGCGGCCGCTTCTAGTTCGGCCGTCATCCCCAAAGTCATGCGATTTGGCCATCCGGGAAATACGGGCGCCGAAGCAGGCGACGCCGGACGAGCCGTTCTCAGTGTAGCTGATCGCCCACCTGGGTGACTAGCCCCCCGGCTGCAACTGCGGCGAGTTCGGCGTGGATGCCACGCCCGGCAGCCACAATGCCGTCGCCGCCCTGACCGATCGGCGCCAGCGAGCTCGTCAACCCGCCCGCCTCCTCGACGAGCAGAAGCCCGGCGGCCCGGTCCCAGACCATGATCGGCACCTCGTAGTAGCCGTCGGCACGCCCGCACGCCACCCAGGCCAGATCGATCGCCGCGGAGCCGTTGCGGCGTAGGTCACGCACCCGCGGCAGCACTGCATCGAGCGCCCGCGACTGGAGCACCCGCTCCTCCGGCAAATAGGAGAAGCCGGTCGAGATCAGCGCGCGCGACAGGTCGTCCAGCGCCGATGCGCTGATCGGCACGCCGTTCAGCGCCGCCCCTCCCCCGCGAACGGCGGTGAACGTCTCGGCGCGCGAGGGGTCATGCACAACGCCGGCGATCACGCCGTCACCCGACTCGACGGCAACGCTGACCGACCATTCCGGCCGCCCGTAGAGATAGTTGGTCGTGCCGTCGAGCGGGTCCACGATCCAGCGCAGACCACTCTCGCCGGAGGTGGAGCCGCCCTCTTCGCCCAGGATGGCGTCCTGTGGCCGGCGGCGTTCCAGGATGTCGCGGATCAGCGTCTCGGCGTCGCGGTCGGCGTCCGACACCATGTCAGTCGAGCTGCTCTTGCGGCCGATCCCCGTGGCCGGCCGGCGGAACCGCTCGAGCAACAACTCGCCTGCGCCATGGGCCGCCTCGACAGCGACCGTGAGCAGCTCGTTAGGAGTCGCAGCCGTCATCGCGGCGAGTCTAGCGGCGCCCGGCGATCGTGTTCCGGGCTGGGAAAGGTTTTGCGAAATTCCTGCAAAGACCTCGCCTTTTTGGAAATTCTGGGGCATTCTGGAGATATGCGACGGATCGTGACCCTCCTGCTCGGTCGTCGACGGGAACGACGGCTGGCACATGTGCTCGAGCTTCGGTACCGGGCACAGCTCGACGCGCGCGCGGAAGCTGCCGCCCGCATGGCCGACGACCTGACGCCGCACCCCGAGTAGCATGCCGCCGATGGCGGCTCTGCGTTACTCGCGCATCAGCGACCGGCTGCTGGCCGGGCCGATGCCGTTCGGGCGGGCGCACGTCGACCAGCTCTTCGCCGAAGGCGTGGGTACGGTCGTAAATCTGTGCGAGGAGCGCGAATACTGGCGCGGAGAGCGCGACGACGTGCTGGCGGCCTACCGTGCGGCGGGCATCGTCGAGCACCATCTGCCGGTCCGCGATGGCTCAACCGTGCCGATCGACGTCATCACCGCCGCCGTCGAACTGGCAGGCGACACCACCGTCTACGTCCACTGCCGTGGCGGGCGCGAGCGCTCGGCGACCGTCGCCACCGCACTGTTGGCGGCCGTCGAGGGGCTCGAGATCGACCACGCGCTCGCACGCGCTCGCGAGCAGCGCCCGATCTTCGCCCCATTGCCGTGGCAGGTCACCGCGCTGCGAGCCTGGGCCGCCGGCACCTAGCCGGCTGGTTTCACGAAATCTCGCTCGGCTGACAGGTTCTCGCCGCACTTCGGCGAAATGACCCGTAGTGGCCAATGTCGCGTTTAGGCCGTCCTATGTGCGTGGTACCGTTTTCTCAGATGCGCGACATGACGGGTTCTATTGCATTAACAGCAAAGACCCCGTATTCTCGAGGCGCACAGGTACGTTCGTGCAAAGGCTTCATTCGTTAAGACCAGGAGAGGTGGGATTGAGATGACGAAGGTTCTCAGGGCCGCGCTCACCGTGCTCGGCACGGCGGCGTTCCTCGCCGTCTCGGCTGTGACGGCGTTCGCCGGCCAGGGCTATGGCGCTGGTGGCAGCGCAGGCGGCGTCGCCGGCGAGTCCACGGGTGGGGGCACACTGCCGTTCACGGGCGCGGACATCGCGCTGTACGCGGTGATCGGTCTGGCCATCATGGCCAGTGGCCTCGCACTTCGCGTGTACTCGGCGAAGCGCGTCAGCTAGACACAAGCAAAGATCTGCGCTTTTGGGGGGATGCCGCAAGGCATGCCCCCGTTGCGTTTAAGGGTCGGTCATCGTTCCCGCTGTTTGGCCACGCTCACTGTCCGGGTAGCCAACCTGTGACGGTTGCCCCCGTCAGTGGACTCGCGTGCGTGCTATCAGGTCTCAAGGCACGGCACGCGCCGAACGATGATCATGATGATGAACCTTCTTGGCGCCTCGTGAGCCCGTCCGAGTTCACAACCCTGCTCACCAGGATGAACGACCGACTGAGGTCGGTTGCCACCGCCGCATCCTCGCTGGCGACCCTGGCGGTCGTCACCATAATCGGCGCCTACGGCGTCAACCTGATCCAGCCGGGGCTCGCAAAGACGATCGCGACCATGGCCCTCGCAGGCGGCGCCGGCCTTGGGCTGGTGTGGCGCGTGCTGGCATGGCAGCGCGAGGAGATCTATGACGACATCGTGCTCGCAGGCCTCCGCCACGTTCACCCGCAGGAGATCGCTCGCCGCACCGCCGAGCTCCTGTCACGTGGCCGCAGGCGGCAGCTCGCCGATACGCTCGACCGCTTCGTCGAGACCGCCGTCGAGTGCCGGCAGTCGGCGGTGCCGCTGCACCGGGACGGATTGATCGAGCTCCAGCCGCAGGTCGAGGAGCTGGCCGCGATCCTCCGCGCGGAAGAGCGCGCCGTCGACCCTGCAGGAATCGTGCTGCTGCGCAGACTGGTCACGGACGGGGCACGCAGCCCGCTGTTCCACCCGGGCTCCGAGACGCAACGGCTGGCCCGTGAGCTCGACCGCATCCGTGACGGGCTCGGCGACGACGGGCGACTCGCCGCCTGACCGCCGGCCTCAGAGCTCCATCAGCTTCTCGACACCGCGCCGCTCGAGGCCCCGCGCGATGATCAGGCGCTGGATCTCCGAGGTGCCTTCCCAGATCCGGTCGACCCGCAGTTCCCGCCAGAGGCGCTCTGCTGGGTTGCGTCGCATGTAGCCACGGCCGCCGAAGATCTGCACCACGCGGTCGGCCACCCTGCCGGCGGTCTCCGACGCAATCAGCTTCGCCATGGCGGCCTTTGCATGGACGAGCTTGGGATCCTCCCCCGCGTCGTACAGCTGTCCGACGTGGTACGTCAGGAGCCGCGCGGCCATGGTCTCGGCTGCACAGTCTGCCAGCATGAACGAGATCGCCTGATGGTCGAAGATCCGCGAGCCGAACTGCTCGCGCTCGAGCGCCCATTCGGTGCCGAGCTCGATCAGCCGGTCGGACGCCCCGCAGCAGCGGGCGGCGATATGTACGCGCTCCTCGACGAACCACTCCCCCGTGAGGTCGAATCCCTGCCCCACCTCACCCAGCACGCCGTCGACCGGGACCGGGGTGTCCGTGAACGTGAACTCCGGGTGTCGGTAAGGGAAGTTGTGCGTGAAGTCCGGATCGTCGGTCATCTCGACGCCGGGGAGATCACGGTCGACCAGAAACAGCGTGGGCCTGCGGTCGAGCCCGTCGACCGCCCACGCCAGCACCAGGAAATAGCTCGCGATGTCTCCGTCGGTGACGAACCACTTCACGCCCGAGAGCCGGTAGACGTCCCCGTCGAGAATCGCCTCTGCGCGGATCCCCCGCGCGTCCGATCCGGCGTGCTCCTCGGTGATCGCATACGCGTGCCGATGCTCCCCGCGCACGTCTGGCAGAAGGTACCGCTCGATCTGGTCAGGGCGGCCGTGAACGAGCACATTCGACGGGCTCCACACGAGCACCCAGAGACAATTCGTCAGCCGCCCCAGCTGCTCGTGCATGACGATCTGCTCGGTCAGGTTGAGGCCCGCGCCGCCGTATTCGGTCGGAATGTTCGCGGCGTTCAGACCCCTGGCCAGCACCTCGTGCTTGACCTTGGCATGGGACTCGGGCGACAGGCGGCCGTTGTTCTCCTCCGTCTCGAGCTCGAGCGGCTGGAGCACATCGTCGACGAGCGACCGGACGCGTGCTTGCAGCTCCTTCAGCTCGGGCGTGAGACGAAAATCCATCAGGTCATCCTTTCGGGTGGAGTGCGGCCGACGCGCCGCCGAAGATCAGTGCCGCCGGCACATCAACCACGTCGATGCGTCTCAGGAGCGGATGGGAGAGGTCGACCTCGAGCTCCCCTGGCGGCCCATCGAGCCCCAGCGAGCGGGCGCCGTTGATCCCGCCGGTCTCGAGCAGATAGGGGGTCGGGCCTGGATCGCCCGGGCGCACGAGCACGTTGCGGCGCTCGGCCAGCCGCCTGGCGCAGTGCTCCATCTCGCGCAGCTCGGCAAGTGGGTCCACGATCGTGTTCGAGTCGCTGCCGATGCACACCCGCACGTCGCGCTGGAGCATCTCGACCGCCGGCAGAAAGCCGTCGCCGAGATTGGCCTCCGTGGTCGGACAGGCACACACGGTCGTCCCGCTCCCGGCGAGCAGGTCGAGCTCCCGCTCCGACACATGCGTGGCGTGCACGACGGTGGTGCGCGGGCCGAGCATGCCGACATCCGCAAGGAGCTCGATCGGGCGCATGCCGTGCTCGGCGATGCACTCGTCGATCTCCTGCCGCTGCTCGTTGGCGTGGATGTGAACGACGTACCCACCGGCTTCGGCGTGCACGGCGATCCGTTCGAGCCAATCGCGAGGTACCGCGCGGACGCTGTGGGGCGCAAGACCGACGGCGCACTCACCCGCCAGCGCGTCGACGCGTTCGAGGTACGCGTCGACGCTTGGATCGCAGAACCGCCGCTGGGCCTCCGTCGGCGGCCGGCCTGCGCCGGCGCGCGCATAGGCGCACATCAGCATGACGATCTCGATTCCGGCGTCGCGCGCGGCGGCCACCGTGGCTTTGGCCATTGCGTTCGGGTCCGGGTACGGCTTGCCCCCCGGCTGGTGGTGCGGGTAGTGGAACTCGCCCACGGCGGTGTAGCCGGCGGCGGCCATCTCCTCGTACAGCAGCAAGGCAACGTCGTACGCGCCGTCGGGGTCGATGCTGTTCGCAACGCGGTACATCTCCTCGCGCCACGTCCAGAAGTCGTCATGGGGATGCTCGGGGTCGATCCGTTCCACCCTCCCGCGCAGCAGACGCTGGAAGGCATGCGAATGAGCGTTGACGAAGCCCGGTAGTCGAAGCGAGGCCGTTGCCACGGGGCGTATCCTCCCAGACCCATGCCGGACATATCCCCACAACGGTTCGAGTCGTGGTTCGAGGAGCTCGCCGGCATCGGTCACACAGACACCGGCTGGAACCGGGTGGCCTGGACCCCGCTCGAGGCGGAGGCCCGCGCGTGGTTCACGCAGACCGCGACGTCCCTTGGTCTCGAGGTCAGGCAGGACGGCGCCGGAACGCTCTGGGCGGTGACGGAGGATGCCGTGGCAGGGCCATGGGTGTGCGCCGGGTCGCACCTCGACACCCAGCCCGACGGGGGCGCCTACGACGGCGCTCTGGGTGTTGTCTCCGCGCTCGAGGCCGCCGCCACTCTGCTCGAGTCCGGGGCGCCACGACGCCATCCGCTCGCGGTTGTCGCCTTCGTCGATGAGGAGGGGGCGCGGTTCCGCACGCCCACGTTTGCCAGTCTGGCAATCACCGGCCAGCTTGAGATCGACCGAGTGCTCGAGGTGATGGGAGACGCTACCGCGATCTACGGCGTGACGCGCGACTCGCTCGCGCGGAGCCGGGAGCAGCTCGACCATGTGCGCTCGTTCTTCGAGATCCACGTCGAGCAGGGCCGGTCGCTCGTCGACCGCAGCCTCGCACTCGGCGTCGCCGACGTGCTCGCGCCCAGGCAGCGCTGGCGGGTCGAGTTCACCGGCGAGGCCAACCACGCGGGTACCACCGCGATGGCCGGCCGCCGCGACGCACTCCTGCCCGCAGCGCAGTTCGTGCTGGCCGTCGACGAGGTGGCTCGCGCCAATGACGGCGGTGTGGGAACGGTCGGCCGGGTCGAGGTCTCCCCCGGCTCCACGAACTCCATCCCCGGCCATGTGGCGGTCTCGCTCGACGTGCGGGCGCTCGAAGGGCCGGCGGTCGACCGAATGGTCGGCGAGTTGCAGTCGCGCTTCCCCGACGCCGAGTTCAGCCGCGAGTCCGCCAACGCCGGGGCACGGTTCGACGACGGCCTGCGCGGTCGGCTGTACGAGTCCGCGTCGGCACGCGACGTTCCGGCAGGCGACCTCCCGTCGTATGCCGGCCACGATGCGGGCATCCTGGCGCCGTTCGTCCCGTCGGCGATGCTCTTCGTGCGCAACCCGACGGGCGCGAGCCACACGCCGTCGGAGTCAGCGGCGGACGAGGATTGCGTCGCGGCGGTGCAGGTGCTGACCGACGCGCTGGGCGCCGAGCTGGCTTCGTAACCGCTTCTCCACACTGATTCCACAGTTTCGGTGGAAATGTGCCCCCGGCTGTGGACAACCTGGCCGAAAAACCCGCTCGCTGCGGAAAACCGGCTGTGGAAATCCACCTTTCGGGTTGACTCTTCGTTGGGGAAAGGCGCAATGTCCCGCGCAATCCCCCCAACCCGCGACGCCGGACCCCTCGCATTCCGTCCTCTCGGGTCCGGCGTCTCGGTGTTTAAGCACCCATTCCTCGGATACGGTGCGCGGTGTGGGCAAGGTCTTCGAGGACATCGACGCGAAGCTGACCGACTGGATGGCCGGCCAGCGGCTCTTCTTCGTCGGCTCCGCGCCGGCCGAGGGCGGCCACGTCAACGTCTCGCCGAAAGGCCCGATCGAGAGCCTCCGCGTGATCGACGATCGGACGGTTGCCTACGTCGACCTGGTCGGCAGCGGCATCGAGACCGTCGCCCACGCCGGCCAGAACGGCCGCATCTGCATCATGCTCTGCGCCTTCGACGGGCCGCCGCGCATCCTGCGGATCCACGGAGAGGCGACCGTGCACCGGCCGGGTGGCGACCGCTACCAGGAGTTGATGGCTGGTTTCGACCTGGTGGCGGTGCCGGCGGCCGAATGGGTCGCGCGCTCGATCGTCGAGGTCAGTGTTCAGCGTGTGGCCGACTCGTGTGGCTACGACGTGCCGCTGATGAGCTACGACGGCGTCCGGCCGCAACGAATGGCGTGGATCGAGAAGAAGCTTGCAAAGTCCGGCGATGCCGTGTTCGCCGACTACGTCGCCCAGAAGAACGCCGAGAGCATCGACGGGCTCCCGGGGATGCCACCGTGAACCCTCGTCAGGCGGCATCGGCCGCCACCTCACGGCGCACGCCCTCATGCATGGCCTCGTACGCGCGGTTGCGCACAGTGTTCGCCTCGCTGTCGGTCAGTGTTCGCTCGTAATCGCGGATTACGAGGCGCAGCAGCACGTTCTTCTGGCCCGGGCGCATGCCCATTCGACCGATCGCCTGTCGCGGAAGATCGGCGTATGCAGTCTCCGACAGGATCGCAAGCTCCTCGATCGAGCCGGCCCCGTCGCCGAGGGCGTCACGAATGCGGTCACCGAGCACCTCCGAGTCGCAGCGGGCGTCCACCGCCAGAGAGAGGTCACGGCTCACGGGCGGCATCGCGGAGACCGGTCGGTAGCGCGCCAGGTCGGGCATCTGGCCGGCCAGCCTGGGATCGGCAGAGCGGAGCAGCCGGATGTCGGGGATGCCCTTGCGGAGCATCAGGATCCGATCGAGCCCCAGGCCCATCGCAAGACCGCCGCGATCCCAAAGGCGGGCCGCCTCGAGGACAGGCCGACCGGCCAGCCCGCACTCCCCGATCTCGACCAGCGTGTCGCCGTCCTCCACTAGGATCTCGAGCCCCTGCGGCGGCGTCGGTCAGGTCGCCGAGTGCGAGTGCCTCAGTCAGAGCCGAGGGCGAAAGCGTCGAACGCATCAGAGGCTCCTTCAGGTCAAGAGTCGTCGGGGCGGCCGCACATGCGACCGGAGTGGCGACGCCCCGGATGACCTGACTGGAAGCGCTAACTACGGCAGGCAGCGGCGCCCCGAGTCACCCGGGGCTGCACAAAGCGCTGCATTCGGCCGTACATGGCTTTCAGCTTATCTGCTCGAAAACCGCCAGCCAATCCCAGACATCGAGGTGCTGCGGACGAGCGTCGACCGCAAGGCCGCGTTCGCGTGCCAGCCGCTTCCAGGTTCGCGGCGGCATCCGAAGCGTGCGGCGAAGCGGGACCTGCGCATGCTGGAAGGTGCTGTGCAGAAGCCCGCGGTAGCGCTCCGCCGACGCCGGGTCGAGCAGTGCCGGGTGGCGCCTGCGCACCGAGAGCAGCGCCGCGTCCACCGACGGCGGCGGATCGAAGGCTGACGAGGGGATGTGCCGTTCCAGCTCGAACCGCCACCATGGCAGCCAGCCCAGGGAGCGCATCGAGCACGGCCTGGGCGAGCAGCACTTGCGCGCCACGCCGTCCTCGACGATCACGTCTACCCGCCGGAGCTGTGAGGCCGCGTCGTCGAGCAGTCGGCGCAGAATCGCGGAGGTGTGCGAGAAGGGGAGGTTCCCGAATGCCCGGAACGGCGTTTCGGGCAGGTGCAGCGCGAGCACGTCCGCCTCGAGCACCTCGACCCGTGTGTCGCCCGCGAAACGGCGCCGAAGCCCTCCGGCCAGATCCGGATCAAGCTCGACGGCACGCACGCGCGCGCCGGAACACGCCATCGGCGCCGTCAGCCGGCCGAAGCCGGCACCGATCTCGACCACCAGATCGTCCTCGTGGACGCAGGCCGCAGCCACCAGCTCCGCCGCCACGCGAGAGCTGCGCAGGAAGTGCTGACCGCTAGCTAGCCGGTCGCTGTGGCCGCGCGCTCGCGCGGCCACGGAGGAATACCGTCGTGGTGGCCATTACCGCGAGTGTACCGCGAGCTCCGCGACCATGTCCCTGACGCGGCGGTCGATCTCGTCGCGGATGCCCCGCACCTCGTCGTCCGGCCGGCCGGCCGGGTCGGCCAGCTCCCAGTCGACGTACCGCTTGCCAGGGATGAACGGGCACTCATCGCCGCAGCCCATCGTCACGACGACGTCGGCCCACTCCATGTCGTCGTCGCCGAGGCGGTGTGGCGAGCGACCGGACAGGTCGATTCCGCGTTCGGCCATGACGCCGACCACGTTTGCGTGCACGTGCGCCGCCGGGCGGCTCCCAGCCGAGCGAGCGTCGTGGACACCCGCGGCGGCACGGGAGAACAGCGCCTCCGCCATATGCGACCGGCCGGCGTTCTGGATGCAGACGAACAGTACGCGCGCCATCGGTCAGCTCGCCTCGGCCAGCGCCGCCGGTACCAGCAAGGCCTGCACTGTCTCGAGCGCGCCGGGCGCGAGCCGGAAGTACGCGAACGTCCCCCGCTTCTCCCGCAGCAATAGGCCGGCCTCGGTCAGCTGCTTGAGGTGGTAGCTGACAGTCGGCTGCGCCAGACCGAGCTGGTCCTGGAACTCGCAGACGCACACCGCCTGGCCTCCGGCGCGCAGCAGGATGTTCAGGATCTTCACGCGGTGGCGGTCGGCCAGCACCTTGAACAGCTGCTCCAGCGCCACGGCCTGGCCGTCGGCCATCGGCGGGCCGGAGAGCGGTGTGCAGCATTGGATGACCGGCAGAGATTTCCTCATCGGGCGCAATATATCTATGATCTTCAATATCTACAATCTTCGATGTAAGGAGCGAACCTCAATGAGCACCACGTTCCATCTCTCCCTCGACGTGCCCGACCTCGAGCGGTCGGTCGAGTTCTACTCTCAGCTGTTCGGGCGGGAGCCCGCGAAGCGCCGCGCCGGGTACGCCAAGTTCGAGCTCGCCGACCCGCCGGTGGCGCTCGCGCTGCAGCAGGCGGCACGCCCTGCGCTCTCCCATCTCGGCATCCGCGTCAGTGACTCCGAACAGGTCGAGCAGGCCGGAGAGCGCCTGCGGGAGGGCGGCCTGGTGACGCTCGACGAGCGCGACACGTCCTGCTGCTATGCCCGTCAGGACAAGGTCTGGGTGAGCGACCCTGCCGGAAACCGGTGGGAGGTGTACACCGTCCTCGAGGACGTCGAGGAGGATGACGACCATGACGCCCCCCACGCGGGCGCGGCGTGCTGTACCCCGGCGAGCGCCTGCTGCACCTGAGCTGCCGGCCGCTACTTCGGAGGACGAAGCAGCACCGCAAGGCGTGTACGCGAGGCCACTTCGAGCTTGCGGTAGACCTTGTGCAGGTGGTACTCGACGGTGCGCCGGCTGACGAAGAGCTGGGCGCCGATCTCGGCGTTCGACAACCCTTCACCGGCGAGCCGTGCGATGCGGGTCTCCTGAGCTGTCAGGGCCTCGGTATCGACGGCTGCGGGGCGCGTCTCCGCGGCTCCTCCCGTCGCTTGAAGCTCCCTTGACGCTCTCCGGGCGAACGCGCCCGCTCCCATCGACGAGAAGATCTCGTGCGCGGCCCCGAGTTGCCGGCGAGCATCACGCCGGCGGCGCCCCCTCCGCAGCCACTCGCCGTACAAGAGCCGTGCTCGGGCGAGCTGCGGCGTGACCCGGCTTCGGTCGAGGTAATGGATCGCCTGCTGATAGAGCTCTTCCTGCTGGCTGCCCTTTGCCACAAGTGCCTGTGACCGGGCCGCGATCCCGAGAGCCCAAGGTGTACCGGCAGGGAGGGTGACCGCGGCGAGCTCGGCCGCTGCGGCTGCGGCCAGGCGCCGATCCCCGACGCGGGCAGCCGCCTCGACGAGGTCTGGCAGCAGGCGCCTTCTCATCCACGCATCCTCGCTCGCCGCCTGGATCGCGGTGAGGCCGGCCGCGTAGTTTCCGAGCCCGATCTCGAGCGTCCCGAGCGCGCCGCGCGCCCATCCCGCGATACACCCGACGCCCCGCGCAGTGGCGTCACGAATGCAGGATGCGGCACGCCGACGCGTCTCGACATCTCGGCCTCGCCAGGCCGCGATCGTCAGCGCCAATGGGTCGCCTTCACCCATGATGCCGAGGTTTCCGGTGGCCTCCGCGATCTCCCGGGACTCGGAGAAGCACGCCTCGGCTGCATCGAACCGGCCGACGAGGATCTCATAGCCCCCCAGTGACCCCAGGCCGTTCACGAGCACCGTCATCGCCCCGGTCTCTCGGGCAAGGACGACACGCCGCGTCGCGAGCGCATGGGCCCAATCTTCGTCCCACAGGTCGGTGGCCGCGTGCGTGCTGAGGCCGAACCACCGCAGATCCGTGCCCGCATGGACCCCTTCCAGTGCTCGGCGAAGCACCGGGACGGCATCCTCGTACCGGTCCGTGAACATCGCCGCGAGACCCTCCAGAAGATCGTCTGCGGCGGCCGCCTCAACCTCGGGTGTATGCGAGACCCCCTCGGCCGCCCGTGCAACTGCCAGGATGGCACCGGGGCTGCCGAGTGAGCCGCCATAGATGGCCGCTTCCATCGCCTCCAGGTATGTATCGCGTGCGAGCCGCGGATCGAACGGCTCGAAGGCGTATGCGGCGTGTGCGAGCAACTGCACGGTTCGGCTGTTGTCGCCCATCGCAAACGTGATCGCCGCGCGCAGGCGCAGGGCCTTAGCGTGCTGGATCTCGTCCACCGTGAGCGGCTCGGCGCCTGCGAGCAGCGCCACTGCGCGGTCGGTGCTTCCGGCTGCGAGCTCGGCTTCGGCAGCGGCGATCATCCGGTCGACGCGGGGCGCCTGCGATGGCGTCAGCTCAGCTGCACGAGCGAGCAGCGCGGCCGCTGCCGAGTGCCCGCCACGGGTCCGCGCCCGGTCCGCTGAGCGTTCGAGCTGGGCGGCCACGCCTTCGTGTGGCCGCAGCGTCGCCGCCGCCCGGTGCCACGCGCGCCGGTCGGCGTCCTCCTTCTGCACACTGGCGTCGGCGAGTGCGCGATGAACCCGCTGCCGGTCGGCGATCGTCGCAGCGCCATAGACGGCCGAGCGGATCAGGGGGTGGCGAAACGTCACCGGCGGGCCATAACGCAGCAACCCCTCGGCTTCAGCCGCGGAGACGGCTGCCTCTTCGATCCCAAGGCGTGAGGCTGCACGACTCAGCAAGGGTGCATCGCCCGACGGCTCTGCAGCAGCAAGCAGGAGCAGGGTCTGCGTCTGCTCCGAAAGCTCGTCGACCCCGCGCAGAAACGTGGCGCGGAGTCGCTCGCTGACCGGGAGGGTGTGCGGAAGCGCCACGGTGCCTGTCAGCTGTGGACGTGTCAGCCCGCCGGCGAACTCGACCAGCGCAAGCGGATTCCCCAGAGCCTCGAGCACGATGCGAGCTTCGGCTCGTGATTCGAGGCCGCTACCGGCAATCGACGACAGCAGGCTGCGGGCGTCAACGTCGCCGAGCGGCTCCACGCGGAGCTCGGGCAAGGTGCCCTTCCGGGCCCCCGCATCGTCTCGTTCGGCGAAGACGATGCCGACCGGCTGGTGCTCGAGGCGGCGCGCTGCGAACACAAGCGTCTCGATGGAGACGCCGTCGACCCAATGCGCATCATCGACGACGCAGAGCAACGGGGTCCCCAGCGCGGCGTCGGCCAGCAGGTTGAGCGTCGCAAGCCCGACAAGGAACGGATCCGGCGACGGCCCGGCGGTCATCCCGAGGGCAACTGTGAGCGCATCGGCCTGGACATTGGGGAGGTTGCCGATCTCGCCCAGCATCGGAGTCAGCAGCTGATGCAGCCCGGCATGCGGAAATCCCATCTCGAAATCGACGCCACTGACCTCGGCGACGTCGAGACCGACCGCCGAGTCGACCAGGTAGGAAAGCAGCGCGGTCTTTCCGACGCCGATCCCGCCGCGTACGACGAGCGTCCGGCTCGTGCCACCGCGGACATCTGCAAGCAGGGCGTCAAGCACATCCCGCTCGGCTGTGCGCCCGACCAGGACCGAACGACGAACGCGTTTATTGGCGGCCCGCGATTGAACACTCGCCATGAAACGCTCCTGCATCGGAAAGCGTCGGGCTGGCTGTTCAACCACGCAGTGAGAGTCTAGCCGCGCATCAGTGGCCGTGATGGGCGTGAACGACGGCGTGCCCCTTGCCCCGCGCGATCAACCAGCGGTTCACCGGCAGCGCCGCGACGAATGCGATCGCCAGCGACACGCCAAGGCTGGCCCAGAACCGCGGGTCTGCGAGAGACGCGTCCATCGCGCCCGGGATGAGCAGCATGATCGCGTTGTCGACGATCTCCATGATCGTGATCGACACGGTGTCGGCCGCGAACGCCAGCGACATGGCGGCGCCCAAGGCAAGCCCGCTCCGAAGCAGAGGACGCATGCTGAGGGCGTACCCGAACGCGAACGCCAGCGCGACCGCGAGCGCGATGCTCGCCAGGTCGCCCCAGCCGAAGGCCGTCGCGAGGGCCATGCCCAGCACCTCTCCGATCGCACAACCGGTGAAGCAGTGGAGCGTGGCGCTGAACGCCAGGGCGTTCAGCGCGCGCCGGTCGTCGCCTGGGTCGTCTTGGTGATGGGTCATGGGTTCTGCTCTCTCCTCGGAGAGTGGAGTTCCCAGCACGGAGGTCGCTTATCCGGTGACTCTCACCGCTCCCTGATACTCGCTCGAATACCAGGAGTCGTTCAGACTCGAGATCTTGACCACGTCACCGGTGTGCGGCGCATGGATGAAGGAGCCGCCGCCCACGTACATGCCCATGTGGCCGAGACTCGCCGTGAAGAACACGAGGTCGCCCGGCTGCAGGTCCGAGCGCGACACGTGCGGCCCGGCGTTCCACTGGGAGCCCGTGTAGTGCGGTAGCGAGACGCCGAGCTTGGCGTAGACGTACATCGTCAGGCCGGAGCAGTCGAACCCGGACGGGCTCGCCCCACCCCAGACGTAGGGCACGCCCAGGTACTGCATCGCGATCTGCACCGCCTGCGATCCGAGGCTGCCATTCGACGGCACCGGTGCGAAGTCGTCGCCCCCCGACGACGCCGCTGCGGCCGCTGCCGCCGCTGCGGCCGCCTGCCGCTGTTCGCGCTCGTCGATCAGCCGGCGTACGTCGGCCTTGATGCTCGCCAGCAGCCGCTGTCGTGCCTGGAGGGCGGCTTCGACGCGTCGCTTCTGGTCGGCTCGCCGTGCCACCAGCTGCTCCGCTTCCTTCTCCGCCTCCTTCAGCGCGACCTGCCGCTGCTCGATCTCGATCTTGGTCTCCGCGATCTGGGCGAGCAGCTCGGACTGCGACGCCTGTGACCTTCGGATCATCTCGACTCTGTCGAGGAGCTCGGAGAACGAGCCCGCGGCAAGGATGTACGCCGCAGCCTCGTCGCTTCCGGCCCCCTTGTAGCCGGCAACGAGGAGCTCGCCGAGCTGTCCCTGCGCTACGACCAGGTTGTGCTTCGCGACCTTCAGCAGCTGAATGTTCTGCTTGATGTCCTTGCGAACCGTCGCAAGCCGGGACGACGCCTGGTTGAAGCGCTCGATCGTCGCTCCGAGCTTCGCGTCGAACCGGTGGATTTGCATCATCACCCGCTCCGCCTGAGCGCGCTTCTCCGCGATGGGGTCGGCATGGGCGACGGGTGACGGCGAGGCCGCAAGGAACGCAGCGGCGGCCACAACGGGAACGAGCAGAATGGTCCGGGTGAGTCTCAATACATCTCTCCGTAAAAGTCGAGAAGCGGCGGGCATGCGCGCGCCTGCGCGCCCTTCCGCTTGGTTGACAAGGGCATGTCACCGGCAACTCGCTATCGCGAGGGCCGGGCCCTTCTCAGCAGCGAAGGATCGGAGTCGTTTGCGGTGAGCCGCGCGACACCACGGCCGGCGGCGTGCGACCAAGAGCGGGCACACAGCCGACAAGACGGACGACGGCGGGAGTCGACACAGACGGCGGACGCGGCACGACGAACCGAGCGAGAACGGCAGCCAACACCAGACATACGGCGGCCGCGCAGTCAGCACCCTTGCCCTCGTCGTTGTGCGCCGACAACCCGAGCCCGAGGTACAACGACACCGACGCGGCGAGAACTGCCACCAGCGTCCTTGCGCGTCCGCTATCTGTCGTCCGATACTGCAACGGCATGTGCGGAGCCTAGCGGGCGTCCCCGATGGGGCCCCGCAGCCCCTCGCGGTTCGACGCGCGGGGCATCATGCTTCATCCAAGCGCAACGAGCGTATCGACGTGGTCCGCCGCGTCGAGGGCGGGCCGGCAGGGGGCGGCGGCACAGATGGCGGGAGTGCCGGCGACCGGTTCGCACGGCGGCCCCTGCGGCCCCTGGGCACGGGCTCAATCGAGCTGCCGCTGCCGGGCGAGTAGCCCTAGCCCGAGCGGACGGTGCGTGTGCCGTCGTCGGAAACGATCACGACGTCGATCTCACCGAAATCCCCAGCAGAGGTGTCGTAGTCCGTCACGGTCACCGTCACGTCGACCAGCGCGACATCGGACGGTGTGTCGACCGGCACCGACACGAACTCGATGACACCGTGGCTTATGCCTCTTGTCAGCGGCAGTTCCACGGAACTCCACCGGCGCGATCAGCGCGGCAGGGAAACGCCATCCGCAGGCACGTCCCGCCCTCCGGATTCTCGAGTACCGTCACCTCGGCGAGCCGGCGGATCAGTGGAAGCCCCAGACCGAGACCGGAGCTCGCCGCTGCGGCGTTGATCCCCACGCCGGAATCGGAAACTTCGACGATCAACTCGTCGCCTCGGATCCACGCTGCAAGGTCGATCCTGCCCGCCGGCGGATTGTCATAGGCGTGACGCACGACGTTCCCGCCGGCCTCCGTCACCGCGAGTGCGATGTCGTCGACCAGCTGCTGATCCTCGCCACAGTGTTCCCTGGCAAATGCGGTCGTCACATGGCGCAGCTCCGGGATCGCCCCAGGGGACGCCGAGAAACTCCGAGACACGTTTACCCCACCCATCATTGCGACCTACCCGGTACTCCAGCCTCGAAACGTGGGAACGTTGACGCCGCAACAAAGGGTTGAACAACCGGCGGCCGCGACTTAGAATCATCTGACTCGGCTCAAACCGCGAGCCGGTCGGGTTCATTCGCAATCTGGAGTGCAATTTGGCCACGAAGCCGCTACTTCGAGTCGACGTGCAGCAAGCGACCCCGGGTGTCGTGGTCGTGCGCTGTGAAGGCGAGGTCGACCTCAGCACCTGCGCTGACCTGCAGGAGGCCATCGATTGGTCGTTCACGCCGGAGCTCGCCACGCTGCGCCTCGACCTGACCGGCATCGAGTTCCTCGATTCCGCCGGCATTCGGTGCCTCGTCGAGTGCCATCAGCGGTGCGCCGACCTTGGCATCACCTTCGAACTCGTCGCCAACCCGGCCGTCGAGCGGGTTCTCAGCATCGTCGGCTTCCGCGAAGCCACGCAGACCGGAACGCAGACCGAGGATGCCTAGCCGCCGGTAAAAACGGCGAGCCGGTCGATAAGCGGGATTCTTCGGACACGGACCTTGCTCGATAGGGATTCCGCATAGCCAAGCGGGCCAGCGCCGCCGACCAATGCCGTGCCGAGGCGCCAGGTGGCGTGCCGGTGATGCACGACCGCCAGCGGTCCGGTCCACCCTCCGCTTCCCGATGCTTACATCGCCGGCCGCCGGCCAAGACCCACGGCTACGAGCCACCGCGTGGTCGGCGATGCTCCGGGGCGACGAGATCGCGGTACTCGGGGTGTCCCTGGATGTATGCGGCGATGAACGGGCAGAGCGGCACGACCACCAGTCCCTGCCGGCGCGCGTCGTCCAAGGCGGCAGCCGCCAAGCGGCTGCCGAAGCCCCGGCCCTGGCATGTGGGACTGACCTCGGTATGGGTGAATGCGATGCGGTTCTGCCGCTGCCGGTAGGCGAGCAGCCCGATTCTGCGCCCATCGAGGAGAAGCTCGTACCGGTGCGCCTGAGGGACGTTGACCACCGCCGGTTCGTCGGTGGATGTCTGTGGGTCGAAAGGCTCGAGGTCGCCGGTACCCCTGAAGTACTCGAGCAGCTGGCCGCTCGCATCCGATTCCCGGGCGTCGCCGTGATCGGCGTAGCGTTGCCGATGAGAGGCGGCGTATCCCCACGGCTCGCGGCTCTGCAGGTGGGCGAAGATCTCCCGGATGCCGCGGAAGATCTCCCCGTCCTCGGTTTGCAGGACGGGGATCATGTCGGTGCCGGCCACCGCACGCAGGCGCGCTCGCTGTTCCGGCCACGGCTCGACCTGGCGCGTGATCACATCGATGCCGAGTTCGGTCAGCACCTCGCGGACAGCCGAGGACAAGGGACACCATTCGGCCTGGTACAGGGTGACGAGCTCGCTCTTGGTGGTCATCCGGCGGCGGCGCCCCGGGTCGCCGCGGCCTGTTGTGCGAGACGCTCGTGAACGAACTGCACGGCCATAGCTCCTTCGCCGACTGCAGTGGCGCAGCGCTTGGTCGATCCGGAGCGCGCATCGCCGGCGGCAAAGATCCCCGGCACGCTGGTCTCAAGCAGGTTCTCACTCCCGACCGCGGGGCCGGTCAGAACGAAGCCGTCGCTGTCCCGGGCGACCGCGTCGTCCAGCCACTCGGTGCAGGGCCGGGCGCCGAGGAACAGGAACAGGAATGAGAGCGGCACGCGCTCTCCGGTCACCAGGGTGACCGCCTCCAGGTGCCCTGCGTCGCCGTGCAGCTGGGCGATTTCGCTGCTGTCGCGGACGGCGACATCGTATCGATCGAGCTCGCGAATCAGGTAGTCCGACATCGTCTCGCGCAGGTCCGCGCGCCGGTGCAGCAGGGTGACCAGTGCGCCGCCGCGCGCCAGCCACACCGCAGCCTGGCCGGCGGAGTTGCCACCGCCCGCCACGCCGACCCGCGAGGCGCCGCAGAGCTGCTGTTCCGGCGGCCCGGCGGCGTAGAAGACGCTCAGGCCCTCGAAGTCCGACAGGCCGTCGACGGGGAGGCGCCGGTACTGGGCACCGGTCGCAAGCAACACGGCGCGGGCGGCGATCTCCTGCCCCTCCTCGAGACGGACGACGTGCCGCTCGTCCCCCGGCTCGAGCGCCGCAGCCCGGTACGGCGTCGCCGTCCGGGCGCCGAACTTCCGCGCCTGGACGACCGCACGGGTCGTCAGCTCCGTCCCGGTGATCCCGGCCGGAAAGCCGAGGTAGTTCTCGATCCTGCGCGATTGGCCGGCCTGTCCACCCAGGCCGGTGCTGTCGACGACCAGCGTCGCGAGGCCTTCGGACGCTCCATAGACAGCGGCGCCGAGCCCGGCGGGACCGGCTCCGACCACCAGCAGGTCGACCTCCTCCCGTGCGGCCAACTCGCGCCCGATACCGAGTGCCCGCGACAGTGCACCCGGCGAGGGCGCGTGCATCTCGACCCCACCCGGCAGCCGGACAAGCGGCAGGCTTGTCGGCTCGATGCCGGCGACCAGGGCCGCCGTGACCGGGTCGTCCACCTCCTCTGGGTTGCGCCACGTGAACGGCAGCCGGTTGTTCCGGACGTACTCCACCAACTGCCTGGTCGATGCGGACGATTGAGGCCCGACGATCTCAAGCCCCAGCCCGGCAACCTGCTGGAGCGCCTCGCGCCGAGCTATGAACGTCGCCAGCAGGAGGCTGCTCAACGCTCCGTCGTCGAACAGCAGAGAGCGCAGAGCTTCACGTTCGACGGTGATGTACCGACTGGGCCTGGTGACGGTTGCGGTGACGAAGGCCGCCTGCCCGGACAACAGATTGACCTCGCCCAGGAACTTCGACGGGCCGTGCCGCGTGATCTCGTTGCCGGCGGCGTCGAGCACCGCGACCTCCCCCTCGAGAATCGCGATGAAGGGGTATCGCTCATCGCCGATCCGGTACAGGGTGTCGCCCTCGGAGGCCGTGCGCTCCTCGCCCAGCTCAGCGATCGCCGCGAGCTGAGACGCCGTCAGGGCCGGGCTGTCAGGGGCGTTCATATGGCCTCCATCCATCCACCGCGCAGTGTAGTTCGGGCAGGGGGGACGTCAGCCCGCGGTGGGAGCCCCCAGCGGTCGCGTCTCGCTCCATTCGAGGACGAGCGTTCGGTCCGCGAAGTACCAACCGCCGTCGATCCTGGAGAACACGTCGAGGTAGCGAAGCCACGCCACCATGATCATGCGGGTGCCGTGTTCGGTGAAGACGTGGTGGGCGATCGTGTAACTCTCTCCGGTTGCGCGGTCACCGTCGATGGCGACTGTGCTCTGCCCGTTGAAATGCATCGTCGCCTCGTATCGGTTCAGATCGGCGAAGACGGGGTCGAGCGCGTCTCGGCCCTCGAGCACGTATGACGCCTCGCTGCCCTCGCCGTCCATGTGGACGGCGAAGCGCGCGTCCGCGGTGAAGAGCGCCTTCTGCCCCTCGGCGTCTCGTCGGTCGGCGCAGTGGGCGTAGGCGTCGAACAGCTCGCGGATGGCCAGCCGGTCGGACGCCTCGGCGAGGGTGAGTTCCGATCGATCGGTCACTCCTGCAGCAACCTCTCCGTCAGCACGATGTCTTCGAGCAGTCCGGCCAGCTCAGGAACGGTTGTCTGCTGCCGGCCGGACGCGACGTTGACAGTCGAGTGGACGATGGGCAGCCCAAACGCCTGAGCTGCCTTGACGGTCGAGATGACGTTCTTGCGCAGCAGGTCCGCGTCCATCAAGCGGACCGTCGCGAACTGTGACGGCTGACAGTCGATCAGCACGAGCGCTGCGTTCTGCGGGGTGTTCAGGCGGTCACCAAGCTGATCGTGGACCGGCGGAGTGGCCATATATGCACTCCTTCAGATTGAGGTGATCGAATGTGGTTGTCGGCTGTCCGGTCCGCTCACGGATGCACCTGCGAGCCGTACCCCAGGTCGAGGCGGATCGACTGCATGACGTGGAACGTCGTGCTGGCGGTGAACACGTCTGCCGCAGCCAGGACACCGGTGTACTTGTCGATGACAGGCTCGGCGGCGGCGGCTGTGACGGCATCCAGATAGCCCCTGACCGCGGCCCACGTGTTCTCGCCGTACTTGACAAAGTAGGGCGTGGGATCCACGGTGTCGAGGGCCGTTCGGGAGCTGGCGGCGATGTCTGCCATGTACTGCTGATGCAGCGCGATGTCGTCGCGGGTGCCGAGCCGACCCATGTGGCCGCCGATGAAGTGCTTCCAGCGGTATCCAAGTGCCGTCGCCGACGCTTCGACATAGCCGGGGATGTCCTCGGTCAGGTTGCTCAGATAGACAGGCGCCCAGCCGGGATTGACGATGTCCACGAGCATCAGGGTGTCGTGGTCGGGCAGGTGGATGAAGATATTGTCGGGAGAGTGGTTGGAGCCATGCCAGGCCAGTTCGATCCGCTCGCCGCCGATGTCCAGGCTGCGGCGGTCCTGGAATGTCTCCTCCGGCAGGGGCCTGGTCGGGTCGTTGTCGCGCTCCAGCAGCTTCCGCGTCTCCTCGTGACCGATACGCACGACGTTCTTGTCGAAGAGGGAGGCGGCGCCGGCGTGGTCCGCGTGATGGTGGGAGTAGATGAGATAGGCGACCCTGTTGTTGACCCCGTTGGCGGCGGCGATCTCGTCCACCGCACGCTGGATGTTGTGCCCGATCGTTGGCGGCGCGTCGAGCAGGACGACCCCCTCAGGCGTGGTCAGGAATGCTGACTGGTAGGTGCCGTCGGTCACCCAGTAGAGGTTTCGCTCCACACGTCCGACGTAGTACCCCTGCTCGTTGAGCGCGGGACCGAACGCCGGCCGGGGGATCGGCGCGTAGTCGGGTAGGTCATCGGCGCTGCGCGGGCGCGTGTTTGCATGCGCCTCCGTGGTCGTGTCGGGTGTGCCCATCGGGTCGTCCTTTCTCGAGTCGAAGAACCTGGGATCCCGCGTAGGCATCTTGGCGCCCGCGCGCGCCCGTTCGAATCCCGGATTTCCATGGTCCGTGGCCGGACTTGCGTTCCCCTCGCCAACCTGCGCGGGCGCTCCTTGAACGTGCGACCTTGGGTCATGGGGACAGCGTGTGTTCTGCCTCTCACCCTCCGGATTCGGTGGCGGCGAGGTGCGCCGAAAGGAACTGTCCCGCCCTGTCCAGCGCCGCAGTCGCTTCGTCGAGGATCGGGTGGTAGGCCTGGAAGACGTGGGGTACCCCCGGAGTGATGTCGAGCGTGACCTCGACATCAGCGGTGACGGCTTGACCCGCGAGGCGGACGGCGTCGTCGAGCAGGACTTCGTGAGTTCCGGCCTGGATGATGAGGGGCGGCAACCCGGACAGGTCGGCGAAGACGGGGCTGATCAGGCCAGTAGCGGGGTCGTGTCCCGACGTGTAGTCGGTGACTCGGGGTTGGAGGAGTTCCCGGCTGAGCAGCGGGTCGACCTCGCGCCTGGTTTCGATGGTCGTCCCGGCGAGGGTGAGATCGGCATACGGGGACATGATGTAGGCCGCGGCTGGCAGGGGCAGCCCGTGGTCGCGGGCGTTGACCAGGGTGGCGATGGCGAGGCCGCCGCCGGCGGACTCTCCCGCGACGACGATGTCCGAAGGGGCGATGCCGTTGTGCAGGAGGGCTTCATAGGCCGCGAGGGCGTCGTCAACCGCTGCCGGGTACGGATGCTCGGGGGAGAGCCGGTAGTCGACGGAGATGACCTTGGAGTGCGTCCGCCGGCCGACCTGCGAGGCCAGCTCAGCGGCGAGGAAGGCGTCGCCGATCACATACACGCCGCCGTGGAAGTACAGAACAACGTGGCGGGCTTCGATCCCGTCGACAGTGATCTCGGCGGTTGGGACGCCGCCCAGTGTGGCTGCAGTCACGGTCACGTCGGCCGGCAGCGGCTGTGCCGATACCAACTCGCGGAGCAGTCGCCGTTGCTCGTTGACATCGCTGCCGACGCGGAAGGCTGACTGTCGCAGGATTGCGTCGACGGTCTCTCGCTGCTCAGTGCTCACAGAGGATCTCCTTAATGTTGGGTTGGTTTGGCGGCGCCTCAGGCTCGCTCGTCGAAGTCAATCCGCTACCGCAGCTCCTCCAATCGACGGTCATCATGCCGCGCTTGCGTAGGGCTTCGAATCCCGGATTTCCTTAGTCCTTCCTCCACACGAGCGGCGGTGCTGGTCGTGCTTGGGCGAGAGCGATGAGTCGATCATCAGTACGAGGCCAGGAGCGGTTGCTCGGTCGGCAGCGGGAGCGCGAGCTGCTCGACCGGCTGCTGGAATCCTGCGCGCCGGCGGGCGCGGCGCCGAACGAACACGTGTCGTCGCAGGGGGCCTTCCTATGGAGAGGTAGTCGCCGTCTGCTCGAGCTCCCTTCCGCGCACCAGCGCGATGCACGCCACGACCGATAACGCGCTGACGCCGGCGAGCACCCAGAAGCCGAGGGCGAAGCCGCCCGTCGCCGCCGACGCGACGGAATCGCCCGACGCGAGCAGCGTCTTCGTATGCGTGAACGCGACGGTCGCGGCAATCGCGACGCCGAGCGCGCCGCCGATCTGCTGCGAAGAGTTGATCAGCCCCGACGCGAGCCCGGCCTTCTGCGGCTCGACCCCCGCGAGCGCGGCGATCGACATCGGAATGAACGAGAACGCCATGCCGACGCCGACCAACAGATACCCAGGCAGGAGGTGCGTGACGAACGAGCCCTGCGCCGGAATCTGCGTGTACCAGAGCATCCCGCCCGTGATCAGCGCCAGGCCGACGGCCATCACGGGCCGCGGTCCGACCCTCGTCACGAGCGCCTGCGAGACGCCGGCCAGCAGGACCACCGTCCCGGCTGTTGCGAGGAACGTCAGGCCGGTCTTGAGAGCCGAGTAGCCGAGCACCTGCTGCACGTACAACGTCAGCAGGAAGAAGTTCGCAAACACGACAGCGCCGAGGAGGAACCCACACACGTTCGCGCCGGTCACGGTGCGGATGCGGAAGATGTCGAACGAGACCATCGGCGACGGGCTCCGTGTCTCGATCACGAGGAACGCGACGAACAGTGCCACGGAGGCGATCAGCAGCCCGATGGTGCGGCCGGTCGCCCAACCGACGTCGGGCGCCTCCGAGGTCGCGTAGACGAGCAGCGAGAGACTGGACGTGATCGTGACCGCGCCGCCAACGTCGAAGCCGCGCAGTCCCGGGATGCGGCTCTCCCGGACGATCGAGCGCGTCAGCGAGAGCACGAGCACGCCCACCGGGACGTTGACGAAGAAGATCCACTCCCACCCTGCGTACTTCGTGAGGACACCGCCGAAGAGCACGCCGGCCGCTGCGCCGCTGCCACCAATGGCACCCCAAATGCCGAGCGCCTTGTTGCGCTCTGAGCCTTCCTCGAACGTCGTCGTGATGATCGACAGCACCGCGGGAGAGACGATCGCCGCTCCGACTCCCTGCACCGCCCGCGCTGCGATCAGCACGCCGATCGTGTTGGCAAGTCCGCAGGCGAGCGACGCGGCGGAGAAAATCGCAACCCCGATCATGAACATCCGCCGCCGACCGAGCAGGTCGGCCGCCCGCCCCCCGAGCAGAAGGAGGCCGCCGAACGTGATCGAGTAGGAGATCAGCACCCACTGCAGCGTGCTGTCAGACACGTGCAACGACTCCTTGATCGAGGGTAGCGCGACTGTGACGATCGTGCCGTCGAGGACTGTCATGAAGAACGCCGCGCACAACAGTGCGAGCGCCCGCCACCGTTGTGGATCGGGCTCGGCATGCCCGAGCGAGGACGCCGAGTCCGGCAGGCTGGATGTATCGGATGTGTTCATCGTCCTGGCCCTCCCTCCGACGGCGTGGGAGAGCCGTCATCACTGTCGATGGCAGCCGTGAGGCCCGGGCAACGAACGTATGAACAGTCTCCACGTGTTGAATCGGTCGTTTCGGTCATGTCCGGATCGTTCCGCCACGGCCGCGCGATGGCATCCCGGGAAGCCATGGTCCGTAACCCCAGTGGCACGTTTCCCTGTCGACTGGGTTGCAGTGTGGCTTCTTGCTTAGGGTGTGACCGCGTTGGCGTCGGGTCGGATGGTGTTTGCAGACTGAGTGTCGCCGAGCAGCGCGGTTACGATTTCGTGCACTTCCCGCTCGAGGTTGGGCTCGTTCAGACGGCCGCGCTCATCGAAGCGCTCACCAGCGTGACCGACGGCGACCTCGCCTTCGGTAACCCGGGCGCCGATCGCGCCGAGAACCTTGCGCAGGTCGGCTTGCGCCCAGATGGCACCGAACCCGCCGGAACTCGCGCCGATCACGGCGACCGGCTTGTAGCGCAGAGGGTTAGTGGCGAACGGCCGCGAAAGCCAGTCGAGCGCGTTCTTCAGTGCTCCTGGGATCGAGGAGTTGTACTCGGGGGTGACAAAGAACACGGCGTCGGCGTTCCGGGCCGCCTCGCGGATTCGCGAGACGGCCTCGGGGGCCTCCTCGGTGTCGTAGTCCTCGTCGTAGGCTGGGAGGTCGCGCAGTCCGTGGTAGATCTCGAACTCCGCGCCTTCGGCCTCGAATAGGTCGCCGGCGTGATGCAACAGCGCAGTGTTGTAGGAGTCGCGGCGCAGGCTGCCGCTGATACCGAGGACCCGGATCACGCTAGGCCTGCTTTGACAACTGCAACTCAACGATGATCTTCACCTCGTTGGAGAGGGCCGGCTTGCCGCTGGGCAGTGGGTTGTTCCAACTGACGCCGAATCTGTCGCGGTCGATCACGGTCTGGAGCGTCAAGCCGAAGCGCTCGCCGCCGTAAGGGTCGGCTATGGGATCTGAGATCTCGCCGGTGATCTCCACGGTCTCGGTGTGGCCCTTGATTGTGATCTCGCCGTCAATGGTGACCCGATCACCGGAGCGGTTGATCGCGTTGGATGTGAACGTCAACTCGGGGTGCGCCTGGGCGTCGAGGAAGTCGGGGCTTTGCAGGTGGGCCGCGAGGTTCTCGTCGTTGACCTGGACGGAGGCCACTTTCGCGGAGCCGTTCAGCACGCCGTCGGCCAACGCGGCGTCGACATCTCCAAACGTTCCGTGGAAGGTGCCCGCCATGTAGTCAACTGCGAACCCGATGCTCGAATGGATCTTGTCGACCGACCATGTGCCGGTTGGCAGTACCTGAGTGTTAGCGGTGCTCATTGTTGCTGCTCCCTTGGATAGTTGATGAGTGAGGACGTCATGGGTGGCGTGACGTACACGTCTACGCCGGGAACTCAGTGCTTCTCAGGCCGCGTGCAAGCAGCGCTCCGGCGCCGGCGACACCCAACCCGACGAGGATGGCGAACCCGAGCACGGTGTTCGGCGGGCTTGCCCCTCGGTCGAGTGCGACCCCGGCACCGATCACCGGAATGGAAAGCCCGACGAAGAGAGCGATCAGGAGGTTCGACGTCATCGTCAAACGGTTCTCGGGAGCCGTCGCACCGAGTACGAGACCGGTCGTCCCTTTGAAGACGGCACCCGCCCCGCCGCCGATCAGGAGACCGCTGAGCAGGAACAGTGCGAGGCTCGGTGTCGCAAGTCGGACGGCGGTCACGAGCATGGCGAGACCGACGAGCATCGAGATCGAGCCGAGCACGAAAACGCGCGACGCCGGCAGTCCGTCTGTCGCCAGCTGAGACGCCACGCCCGCGGAAAACACGAGGAACAGCGTCGCGCCGGCGAGTGCGTGAGACGGTCGCTCGAATGTGGTTGCCAGGAAAAGCCCGGACAGCCCGGCGAACAGCCCGTTCGCCGAGAAGGCTGCAAGAGTCACGAGCCCTGCTGGAAGCAGAAGCCTGACCGACTTCGACGAGCGGCTTGGGCGACTTCCGCCAAGAGCTGCAGTGGCCGGACTGCGGGTTTCGGGTGCAGCGGCCAAGGCGATCAGTGCGACCGCTCCGAGGGCTATCCAGAGGAGGTAGGGCAGAGTCAACGGCAGCCTGGCCCATTCCGCCAGACAGCCGGCGATCAACGGACCGATTCCCAGTGCGCCGACATTGATGGCAGTGCCGATGTTTCGGGCGCGGATCACCGAGGCGTTCGGGTCCTCACGGACACGCAGCTCGATCAGATACGTGATGGCAGTGCCCGCGGCGAGCCCAACGGCCACGCCGGTGATCAAGCGCCCGACGAGCAAGCCCGGCAGAGCCTTCCACGCGGCGAGCACCGCCGCCCCTACGATCATCGTTGCTACGGCTCCGAGCATGATGCCTCGGCGTCCGATACGGGCTGCGACGAAGCGCACCGACAACAGCGTGGCGATCGTGCCGACCGCGAAGATCGCGTAGATCACCGTCACTGATAACGCTGACAGGTTGTCTCGCGTTCGGTAGAGACCGTACAGCGGGCTTGGCAACGTGGCGAACGCCATGACAATCAGAAAAGCGAACGCCACGGCCCCGAACCCCCATCGGTGTCGCGACGCCCTGGCCGTAAGCAACACCTGGGGGTTGTCGGTCGGCTGTGGTGATCGGTGCGTGCTCACCGGACTGTCACCAGACCTTCATGCCGCCATCGACGATGAGGTCGATACCTGTGACGTATGAACTCTCATCGGAGGCAAGGAACAGCGCGACGTTCGCAACGTCTTCCGGCTGGCCGAATCGGCCCAAGAGCGTCCTGCCGAGCATCTCGCGAGCCCAGGCCTCGTCTTCCAGTTCCCCGCGAGTCGAGTTGCTTTCGATGAGGCCCGGCGAGATCGAGTTGACACGAATCCCGTGCTCGCTTCCTTCCAGCGCGAGCTGGCGCGTCATCCCTATGATGGCGGACTTGTTCGTCGTGTGGGCAAGCGACGGGAGCAGCTTGAAGCTGAGGGAGCCGTTCAGGGAGGCCATGTTCACGACAACGCCGTGGCTGGCCTTCAAGCGGGGCCACGCGGCGCGGGTGAGGTAGAACACCAGGTCGACCTCGTCCTGGCGGGCAGCGTCCCACTCCTCGTCGGTGACATCCTCGAGTCGGCTGAAATGCGACCTCGCGGCGAGGTTGAAGAGCACGTCGATCCTGCCGAACTCGTTGACCGCGAGCTCGACGAGCTTCGCGCAGTCGGCGGGATGGCTGAGACGACACGGTTGCATTGACACCATCTCGCCACCCCGGGCCCGTACAATCTCAACGGTCTCTTCAGCAGGCTCGGGCGCGAGGTCGCAGCCGACGAGCAGCCCACCCTCCCGAGCGAACATCAGGGCAGTAGCGCGCCCCATGCTTCCACCGGTACCCGTGACAACACAGACCTTCCCGGACAGCCTCCCTGACATCACTAGGCTCCCTGGAGGACAGCTGCTGCGGCCTGCTTCTCGGCGTCGGCCACACCGACGGTGGTGGTGACCTTCGGGGCCTCGCGGAAGTACCAGTAGATCACCCCGCCGGCGGGGCCGGCGGCCGGTGTCGCCCAGTCACGGAACAGCTCGGTGTTGACGGCGAGTGCCGTGGTCGGGATGGCGCCGACGTGCGACAGCCGTTCGATTCCGGTGCGGTGCGCGATCTGGGATCGACCACCGACAGCATCGGTGACGAACATCGCGTCGTAGCCGTCCTTCAGCGCCTGGGTCGTTGCGAACGTGAGGCAGATCTCGGTGTGGAGCCCGCCGATGATCAGTCGCTTGCGCTCAGTCGCCTTCACCGCCTCGCGGAAGGCGTCGTCCTCAAATGCGTTCATGGAGGACCGGTCGATCGGCTCGATCCCCTCCAGTTCAGACAGGATCGAAGGGAGCGTCGGTCTGTTGAACCCCAACCCCACCCCGACGGTTGACAGCACGATCGGCATGTCGAACGCCTTGGCGGTCTTGGCCAGCAGCCTCACATTCAGCTCAACAAGGTCTGCGGGCGTTTCCGATCGAATGACCTCGAACATCTCCTTCTGGTAGTCGATCAGCACGAGCGCGCAGTCTTCGTACGTCCAGACCCCTAGTTCCCTGTTCATCGTCGCCTCCTTGGTGTTCCTTCGCGCCGCGGTGACACCGCACCGCCTTCGGCGTGTAGTGCGGCAGAGATTCCGAGCTGCGCGGGCGGGTGTTGGCGTAGTTGTCGTATCCGATGTACTCGTGGCCGCGATCGTGCCGCGTCGAGCCGGAGATCGAATCCTTGAATTCCTGAGTCCGCGACCCGAGTCTCGTCCTCAGCCGTGGACGACGAGTTTGTTGCCTCAAGCGTCGTCTAGAGTCAGAGGTCGCCGTATGGGTTCGCCGTCACACACTCAGACGCTGACTACGCCGCTGGGAGCCCAACTGCTCGGCCGGCAGCGCGAGCGCGAGGTGCTCGCCCGCCTCCTCTCCGCCGCGCGCGGCGGCGACGGCGGGGCACTGGTGGTGCACGGAGAGCCAGGCGTTGGGAAGACTGCCGTGCTCGATTGGATGGTCGAGGACGGGCACCTGTTGCGAGTCCTGCGGACCGTCGGGGTGGAGGGGGAGATGGAGCTCCCATTCGCGGCGCTCCAACAGCTGTGTCGGCCGGTCCTCCACCGATCAGAGCGGCTCCCCGACCCCCAGCGCGATGCGCTCAGCGTCGCCTTCGGGCTGAGCACCGGACCTGCTCCGGATCCATTCCTGGTCGGACTGGCGGCCCTCGGCCTGCTGTCTGAGGCCTCACAGGAGCGGCCGCTCCTTTGTGTCGTCGACGACACACAATGGCTCGATCGTGAGTCAGCCCGCGCACTCGCGTTCGTGGCCCGCCGCCTACTGGCGGAGACGATCGCGTTCGTGTTCGCAGCTCGTGAAGTGGACGACGCGCTCGCGGGATTGCCGGAGCTTCGCGTCGAACCGCTCGGACATCGTGATGCGCGGACGCTGTTGGAGTCCGCCTTGCCCGCCCGCCTGGATGAGGACGTACTGGATCGGATCGTCCTGGAGACCCACGGCAACCCGCTTGCGCTGTTGGAACTCCCGCGTGGGCTGACGCCGATACAGCTGGCAGGCGGGTTCGGGCTGCCCGCGGCGGTGCCGTTGTCCGCGAGCATCGAGGAGAGCTTTGCGCGGCGCCTCGCCAGGCTTCCGGATGCAGCACGTCTTTTGTTGCTCATCGCGGCGGCCGATCCAACGGGCGACCCGGGGGTCGTTTGGCGGGCAGCCCGGCAGCTCGGAATCCCCGAGTCGATTGCGGAGACCGTCGAAGCGGAAAACCTGGTGGAATTTGGTGTCCGAGTGGTTTTCCGTCATTCACTGGTTCGTTCGGCGATCTATAGCGCGGCCGAGCCGACGGACCGCCGCGCTGCCCACCGAGCTCTGGCGGAAGCAACCGATCCAGAGATCGATCCGGATCGCCGCGCTTGGCACCGGGCGCAGGCGGCATCAATGCCCGACGAGGAGGTCGCCGCAGAGCTCGAGCGTTCCGCTGGACGGGCGCAGGCGCGTGGAGGTGTGGCCGCCGTCGCCGCCTTCCTCGAGCGCGCCGCCGCGCTCACACCTCAGCCCGCGCAACGTGCGCAGCGCCTACTCGCGGCCGCCGGCGCCAAGCGCGATGCCGGCGCTCTGGAGGCTGCTCTCGGGCTACTGGCAGGCGTCGAGGCCGCATTGCTCGACGAGCTTGGACGGGCGCGTGCCGACCTCTTGCGAGGCCAGATCGCGTTGGAACAGCGGCGCGGCAGCGACGCAGGTCGCCTGTTTCTCAGCGCCGCGAAATGCCTTGAGCCACTCGACCCCGCGCTAGCCCGCGAAACGTACCTCGAGGCCCTCGCAGGCGCCATGTCCAGCGACGTTGAAGTTGTCGGCGGCGCCACCGCGGTCGCGGAGGCCGCGCGGGCGGCGCCAACCGGCACTCCTCCGCCTCGGACGGTCGACGTGCTGCTCGACGCGTTCGCCATCCGCCTGACCGAGGGATACGCGGCCGCCGCGCCCACACTCGCCCGGTCTCTCGAGCTCCTGCTCTCGATGGACGACTCCAGCGACGATGTCGGCCGGCGGATCTCGGTCTCCAGCAGCAGAAACGGCAACATCGTGGCCCTCGAGATGTGGGACGACGAGGCCCTGCATCGGCTCGCCGAACACCAAGTGCAGGTCGCCCGCGACGCCGGCGCACTCGTGCACCTGCAGTTCGCGCTCAGCTTCCTGGCCAGAAGCCACATGCTCGCCGGCGACATGACCGCGGCCACGCTGATGATCGACGAATCCCGCTCGATCGCCGAGGCGACCGGAAATCCTGCCTTGGTGAACGCCCCGATGATCCTCGCCGCCTGGCGCGGCCACGAGCCGGAAGCGTCGGAGCTGATCCAAGCCACCTCGGAGGAGGCAGCCGCGCGGCGATGGACATCCCATAACTACGCAAAATCCGTGCTCTACAACGGCGTCGGCCGCCACGACGCGGCACGCGATGCCGCCTGGGAAGCGTTCCAGCCCGACCCGGTCGGATACGGCTCGTTCCTCGTGCCCGAACTGGCCGAAGCGGCATCGCGAACCGGTGACCAAGCGCTGCTCGAGTCCACTCTGAAATGGCTTTCGGAGCGCACCTGCGTGATCAAGTCAGAGTGGGCGTTCGGAATCGATGCGCGGGTGGGCGCGCTGCTGAGCGAGGGCGACATTGCCGAGAGTCTGTACCGCAAGTCGATCACGCACCTCGCCCGTACCCGTGTGCGGGTCGAACTGGCCCGGACTCACCTCCTGTACGGGGAGTGGCTGCGACGCGAACGCCGTCGTCTCGAGGCCAGAGAGCATTTGCGCACCGCCCTTGAGATGTTCAGAAGCATGGGCACAGAGGCGTTCGCGGGCCGTGCCGAACGGGAGCTGCTGGCCACCGGCGAACGCGCCCGCAAACGGACCGTGGAAACGCTCGACCAGCTGACCCCACAGGAGACGCAGATCGCACGCCTTGCCGCGATGGGAACCACAAACCGAGAGATCGCCGCTCAGCTCTTCATCACCCAGAGCACAGTCGAGTACCACCTGCGCAAGGTATTCCGGAAGCTGGACGTCAAGTCACGCACCCAACTCGCACACCGAATCTCGTAGCCGTCGTACTAGCCGTACAACCCGGGTCGCGGACCATGGAAATCGAGGATTCGAACGCGAGAGCGCGACGCAAGGATGCCGTCAAGCGACTTCCAGTCTCCGACTTCACGAACGGACGACCCGATGAGACACCCGCCACGACCACCGAGGCGCACGCCCACAGCCCGATCCGGATGAAATCCAATACGGCAGATCCTCCCAGCGGTCTTCTCGAGCTCGTCGGGAAACGCGTGCCTCGTATCGGGTACGGAACGATGCGCCTGACAGGCCCTGGCGTGGTCGGTCCGCCGGCGAACCCGACCGAAGCTCGCCTCGTCCTTAGGCGAGCGCTCGAACTCGGAGTACGAGTCTTCGACACGGCCTGGTACTACGGACCCGACATCCCGAACCAGCTGCTGGCACAAGCAACGGACTCCTTTCCGGACGGCGTCGTGATCGCCACCAAGCTCGGTTGGGAGTACGACCACGGCGGCCGCCTGGTGCCCGCGCATACACCCGAGAGGCTCCGAGCGGGGATGGAGCGCGACCTCCGTCTGCTCGGAACCGACGCGATCTCGATCGTGCATCTGCGATGGGGCAACGATCGGTTGGTGAGTGAGTCATTCAGACGCGCTGTGGCCGCCATGATCGAGATGCGACAAGAAGGCAATCTTCATCACATCGGCTTGTCGAATATCGGGATGGCGCAGCTCGAATACGCCCTGACCATGACCGAGATCGCATCAGTGTCGAACTCCTACAGCGTCGTCGACCAAGCCGACGGCGAGATCGTCGATTTCACGGGCCGGCACGGCATTGCGTATTTGCCGTGGCTACCGCTACGAGCGGGTGGCATGGAGCAGATGCGACGCCTGAGCGCATGGGGCGAGACGGTGAACGCGTCCGTCGCACAAGTGGCGATCGCTTGGTTGCTGCAGCGCGCTCCCAACATCGTGCCGATCCCGGGCACATCGACCGTGAGACATCTGGAGGAGAATGTCGCAGCGCTGGACATCGTGCTTCCCGAAGCCGCGATGCACGAGTTGAATACGCGGTAGCCGGCAAGTCGCCTCACCTCCACCTGCCCGTTGCCGCCCCTCGATGCCGGATCCCTGAAGAGCTCGTGAGGCGGCTAGTGGTTGCTCGCAGCATCGACTGGTTCTGGACAACCACGCGGATCTCGCGCACGTTCGAGACGCGATGAGTCCATCCAAGCCCGATCTCGTGATGCAACGGTGATGCACGCCCAAATGGGAAACCCCGCATTTGCGGGGCTTCCTTTAGCCGATCTATAAGCGGGATTCTGTCGTGGGCAGCCATCCATCTGGGCCGACCGTTGCCGGCCGGCTCATGCCGCCTACCTGGAGCTCTGCGGGCCGCGTCGACGCTCCAAATGGCGTTGCACCGGGTGGGGCTTGCCTAGCCGCCCCCGTCTCCGGGGACGCTGGTGGTCTCTTACACCACCGTTTCACCCTTGCCTCGGCGTTCACGTGCGACGCCGGTGGGCGGTCTCCTCTCTGTTGCGCTATCCAGCGGGTTTCCCCGTCCGGGAGTTACCCGGCACCCTTGCCCTGTGGTGTCCCGACTTTCCTCGGCGATTTCCCGCCGCGGCTGCCTGACCGGCATGCCTGAATTCTACCCGCCGCTTGCCGCGGGCGCCACGAGCACGATGCCGCCCTGAGCCTCGTATCGGGTGCCGTTCAGCGTGAACCGGACACGCAGCGACAGGGGCCCTGCGGCCGGCGCGACAATGGTCGCCTGCCAGACGCCGGACGGACGCCGTTGCGCGCGGACGATCGTCTCGTCGGCGACGACATTAACCTTCCCGGCGCTCTTCGGGACGGCCGCGACGATGACGGTGACGGGTGAGCCGGTGACCGGCTGCTGGGGGCGTGTCACCACGAGCAGCGGCTTTCCCTCCCAGGGCTCGATCGACGGCGCGGTGGGCGCGATGATTCCGAGTGCCGTCAGCAGAAGCCAGACGAGCGGCGCCGTCATGCGCCGAGCCCCGCCCAGATCTCATCCCGCAGCGTGCGGCCGTTCTCGGAGATGTTGGGCTGGACGCTGCGTCGCAGCGGCGCCAGTGGCGGGCACACCGCCTCGTTTTCGAGGTGTGCGGACGGCAGCAGCGGGCGAGTCGACTCGAGCGGCAGTGGAATGCCGAGGTCGAAGGCCGCGCTCGCCTGGACGTGCGGGTCGAGCCAGCTCGCCAGCCAGGCATGTGCCGCCACGGGGTGTGGGGCGAAAGCGGGGATGACATAGCTTCGCACGTCCACCGCGCTCCCTTCTCTCGGCACCACGAATCGCCTCCCCGACGTGTTCCGCAGGTACGGCTGCGAGCGGGTGAGCGTCACCAATGGAAGCCCGGCAGCCACCGGCGACTCACCGTGCAGGCGCGAGCCGAGGAACCGAAGGACGGGTCGAAGCTCATGCAGGCGGCCGGCGGCCTCGTCGAGTTCGCTGTTGCTGTCGGTGTCCCACGCGTGCCCGAGCGAGACCAGCACCGCTCCGATGACGTCATCCCTTGCATTCGGTATCGCGACGCTCCCGGGCCGCACCTCCGCGAGCCTGAACGTCTCGGCCCACGTCTCCTCCTCGAGCGGAGCGCCGTCCGCCACTGCCATACCGACAATCCGATAGGTCACCGGGACGCTGTGGTTGGCACCGGAGTCGTACGGCGGGTCGGAGAACGGCGGCTGGAGCTCCGTGCGCCCGGGAACGAGCGACCTCGCGAGCGGCTCGACCTGCTTGGACTGCACGAGGTAGTCGACCGCGTCGGCGCCCAGCACGACGAGGTCCATCTCGCCGTATCCCCCCGCGGCGAGCCGCAGGAGCAGCTCGTCATCCGAACCCGCATCCTTCACGGTGACACGCACGCCGGTGCGGTGCGCAAAGCGATCGACGCCAGTCTGTGAAAGGACCGACGTCGAGGCGACGATCTGGAGGGTGTCTTCGGGGGCCTGATCCGGCGAGCCAATGAATCCGGGCCCGAACGTCTCAACGCCGCTCGATCCGCCGCGGCCCATGCACGCTGTACCCGCGAGCAGCACCGAGGTCGAGAGCAGAAAGTCCCGCCGGGTGCTGCGTTCGGCCACGGCGGGCATTCTCGCAGCGATCGAGCGGAAAGCCGGCCGGATCAGCCGGCGGGCACGAGCCTCAACTGCCCGACCGGCTGCTGGGGCTCGGCATCGGCGAGCGCGCTCCCACACTCCCCGCAGAGAAGCTCGTCCATGGCGGGCTGACCGGCCGTGGCGTCGGCAAGCCTGCGCATCGTCCCACCGCAGACAGGGCAGACCGCCGACCGGGCCGGACGCCGCGCGCCGGCAAGCGCAGCCAGGAGCACCTCCTCCAGCGAGGGGCCGAATGCCTCGCCCACGGTGAGTGCGCCGCTCATAGCCTTCGTAGCACCGCCTTCACGGTGCCGAGGATCCGCACCTGCTCCGGATACATCGGCTCCATCGACTCATTCTCCGGCTGCAGCCGAACCCGGCGGCCGTCACGGAAGAACCGCTTCACTGTCGCGTCCTCATCACCGACAAGCGCGACCACGATCTCGCCGTCGCGCGCCTCTTCCTGACGGCGAACTACCACGAAGTCGCCGTCCAGGATGCCTGCATCGATCATGCTGTCACCCTTGATCGTCAGCAGGAAGTCGGCGTTGGAACAGAGCTGCTCCGGCACGGCGATCGTGTCCTCGATCTGCTCGTCGGCCACGAGACCGGTACCTGCGGCAACATCGCCGATGAGCGGCAGAACCGTCGTCCTGGCGGGCTGCTCCACCACAGCATGCACCCGCTCTCGGCCGCGCCCGCCCTCGATCACCTCGAGCGCCCGAGGCTTGGTCGGATCGCGCCGGATCAGGCCGGCCGTCTCGAGCCGCGCAAGATGCGCGTGAACAGTGGACGGCGAGGTGAGACCGACCGCGTGGCCGATCTCGCGAACGGTTGGCGGATAGCCGTGCTCGTCGACGTGCGTGTTGACGAATTCGAGGATCTCGCGCTGTCGGGGTGATAGCTCCACAATGGCTCCTTTGGCCGAACGTGTGTTCGGATGGGTAGTGTGGCAGAGCCGTCGGACGGAGTCAAACCGCTGTCGGGAAGGCTGTTGGGATCCCCTTCAGAGGTGCAAACCGTAACGGTGCAAGAATGGCGGTTCTTCGGAAGAGCTGATGAGCGAAATAAACACAGGAAACGGCAAAGTGGTCGTGAACAGGTCGATGTCGCTCGACGGCTTCATCGCCGGTCCCGGCGATACGATGGACTGGGGCGGTGGTCGCCCACTCGCGGACTTCGTGGCGCCGGCCGATTTCGCGGCGATCGCGGCGGCCACCGGGGCCATGCTGATCGGCCGCCGAACCTGGGACGTAGGCAGCAGGATGGAGGCCGACGACCCCGGCAGCGTGGACTACCCCTTCTCCGGCCCGTTCTTCCTCCTCACCCATAGGACGCCGGAGCCGCCAGACCCGGAGGTCACGATCCTCAGCGGTGACATCGCGGAAGCGGTCGCCACGGCACTTGACGCTGCGAACGGCAAAAACCTGGAGATCCTCGGCGCAGATGTGGCGGGCCAGTGCCTGACGCGCGGGCTCGTCGACGAGATCCTGGTATATGTCCTGCCGGTGCTGCTCGGCGATGGCATCCCCTTCTCATCCCCGGGACTCACCAGGGTCGACCTGGAACCGATCAGCAGTACGCGGTCTGGCGACGCCACCATCCTCCGGTTCCGCGTCCGCAGGTAGTCCCGGCTCACCCCGTCTCAGCCGCTTTCGGCGGCTCAACGCGCGCGCGGACCCCGGACGGCCACGGCCGGGTTGAGCTGACGAAGTTCCACAGGCCGCCGGCGGTCAGAGCCGAGCCGGAAAACGCGCCGGCGAACACGCTCGGCATACGCCGCATCATGTTCGCTGTCGACGTCGTCGACGACGTCGACGACGTCGTTGCCCGCCTCCGGGGTCACGGTGGGGAACTCCTCGGTGAGATCGCGCAGTACGAGGACATCTACCGGCTGTGCTTCCTGCGTGGGCCCTGAGGGCATCATCCTCGGACTGGCCGAGCAGCTCCGCTGAAACCTCCACGGTGCGCCCGAGGACCGCTGCTCAAAGTTCCCCATCAGCGAGTTTGAACGCTCCCTCGTGGCATATGCTCAGGACGGGCTTGGCTGACGGCTCGGGGAACTGTCCTTCCGCAGGCGTCTCCTGAGCGTAGTGGTTCGCACCTCGGAATCGGCGCCTTGGTCTGACGAGAAGACATACATGCGAGCTGTCAGTCGGACTAAGCGTGACGAGTACCGCCGGCGGTGGCTCGTTGGCCCTGGGCAGTGTTTTGTTCGGCTCGGCGCTCGCGCGATCCGACAAGTCAGACGACACGTGCGAATATTGTGTTTCTGTTCGAGGTCGATGTGCGCCGGACGCCTGGTACGGGTAGCTCGGCTGCGGTTTGTGGCCTATGGGCGGCGTTCCGGGATCTTCTGCCCCGCCGCGTGGGAGAGCCACGTAGGCGCTCCGAGCGCGAGCACGCGACGCTGTCCCTCGGTCGTGCCGCTGCCCAGCTCGCCGAACGAGGTGCCTACGTCGCCTCCGAGGACGACCGGGCCCTCGCCGGTGTCGACGACGACCACCTGGTGCCCGTCCGTGTGTCCGGGCGCCGGCAGCAGGCGGATTCCCGGTAGCGGCTCCACCTCGCCCTCGTGCTCGACATACGTCGCGCCGTCGAAGTCGACCCATTCACGGATCGTGTAGTCGCCGAGCGAACGCGCGTCGGCGAGCTCGCGCGCCTGTACGTGGATCGGCACGCCCGGGAAGAGACGGTTACCGCCGCAGTGGTCGAAATGCAGATGCGTGTTGATGACGCAGGCAACGTCGCGCGGGATGTTCTCCGGGTGCGGCGTCGGGCTCAAATCATCGACCTCGGGCCTTGAGTCGATCATCCCGGTGTCGACGAGCACGAGCCCGGCCGGGTGGTCGACCGTCCAGACGAACACGGGCCAGCGCTCCCCGTCGACGCGAAGCTCTGCCGCGAGGTGGGCGCGGATCACGTGCAGACCCTACCACCGGGGCCGGAGCGTTGACCTGAGCGTTCCGTGACAATCGACGCGCGTGATTTGGTGGGGGTCGTGGGAGACACCCGCACGTGCTGCCGCCCGCCTCCTTCGTGAGCGTTTGCGCCTGCCATGGTCGTGGACGCACCGGTCGTCATCGGCCCTCGCAGCTCCGCATGCCTGCCGGCGAGCGCGCGAGGCCGCATATCTGCCTGGAGGAGCGCCTTCGGCGCGTGGAGAGTGTTCCGACGCACCCCGCGTTACGGCTTGCACCTTGCAACTGCCCTCTAACAGCCTTCCCGTCAAACCGCTGTGGGGAAGAATGTTGCGTGCTTCTGCGAGGTGTGAGCCGTAACGCTCACCCGTCCGGACTAAGCTCGGAGCATCCGGAAGGAGGAGAACATGCAGAAGTCGGGTTCGACCGAGGACCGGTCGGCATCTGAGCTGATCGACAGGAAAATCGCCGAGCTGGGGGACTGGCGCGGGGAGACCCTGAGCAGGATGCGCACGCTGATCAAAGAGGCAGACCCAGAGGTCGTGGAAGAGTGGAAGTGGGTCAAAGCAACCAACCCGGGCACCCCTGTCTGGTCGCACGACGGCATCATCTGCACCGGCGAGTCGTACAAGTCGACGGTGAAGTTGACCTTCCTCAAGGGGGCTTCGTTGAACGACCCGGCCAAGCTCTTCAACTCGAGCCTCGAAGGGAACGCAAGGCGCGCCATTGACATCCATGAGGGGGAGAAGGTCGACGCCGGCGCGTTCCAGGCGCTCATCCAGGCTGCGGTCGCGCTCAATACATCCGGCGGAAAGGCAACGCCAAGGCGAGCGAAGTAGACCCAGGCTTCCGGGGCCCGCGTGGCGGCGTGCCGGCCGTTCAACGGTCAAGATACGGGCATGGGAGTGAAGCAGCCATCACACGGCACGGCCGTGTTCGCCGACCCGCTCGCCGTCGTGCTGGTCGAAGGGATCAGCGACCGGCAAGCTGTCGAGGCGCTGGCTCGGCGCCGTGGCCGTGACCTCGAGGCCGAGCGCATTTCCATCGTGCCGATCGGGGGCGCGCAGGCAATCGGGCGCTTCCTGAATCTCTACGGCCCGCAGGGGCTTGGCGTCAGGCTGGCGGGTCTCTGCGACGCAGGAGAGGAGGGCGACTTTCGGCGTGGTCTCGAGCGTGCCGGCTTCGGCTCCGACCTGAGTCGCATCGAAATGGAGGCTCTGGGCTTCTACGTGTGCGACGCAGACCTGGAGGAGGAGCTGATCCGCGCTCTCGGGGTCGCCTCCGTGGAGCAGGTCGTCGATGCTGAAGGGGAGCTCGGGTCATTCCGTACCCTGCAGAAGCAGCCTCCGTGGCAAGGGCGAGCAGCAGAGGAGCAGCTTCGGCGCTTCATGGGCAGCGGCGGTGGCCGGAAGATTCGATACGCGCGTTTGCTGGTCGATGCGCTTGACCTCACCGAGGTGCCGCGCCCGCTCGACCGGGTACTGGCTCACGTCTGACGAAGCGTATTTCGTCAGCATCCGTGCGGATAGCTGCGTAGGATGGCAGCGTGAGGCCAGAGGTCCGTTACGCACGAAATGGTGAGGTTGCCATCGCCTTTGCCACCATCGGCGACGGCCCGATCGATCTCCTCTTTCTCGCCCCCTTCAACAACCTCGAGATCGTCTGGGACAATCCGCTTTACGCACAGTTTCTTCGCAGACTCTCGTCGTTCGCACGCGTCGTGATCGTCGACCGGCGAGGCACCGGCCTTTCCGATCGGTACTCCGCCGACGACCTCCCCACTCTCGAGGAACTCGTTGACGACCTCACCGCCGTTCTCGACACGCTGCGGTCGGAGCGGGCCGCGCTCTTCGGCTCATCCGATGCGGGCGCGCTCTGCGGCATGTTCGCCGCAACGCGTCCGGACCGTGTATCGGCCTTGATCCTGTATGCCACGGCAGCTCGGGGCACGCAGGCACCCGACTATCCCTGGCAGTGGTCGGAGGCTGAGTGGCAGGAGTACCTCGCCGCGCTGGCTTCTGGATGGGGCACGCCGTCGTATGCCAAGGACACGCTTGCGTTCTTCAATCCTTCGCTCGCCGAGGACGAGGGACTCCGGGCCTGGTGGGGGAAGTTACAGCGGTTGAGCGCCAGCCCGAGCTCGATGTACGCGCAGGAGCTGCTCTTCCGGGAGATGGATATTCGCCGCCTCCTTCCGGCCATCGGTGTTCCCACACTGGTGCTTCACCGACGGGACGACCAGATCGAGCCTGTGGGTGCCGGCCGGTACATCGCCGATGTCATCTCGAATGCGCAATACGTGGAGCTCGAAGGCGCCGACCACTTTCCGTGGGCCGGCGATCAGCAAGCACTCTGTGACGAGGTTGAGCGCTTTCTGACCGAGCTGCGAGACGAGGACGAGGCATCGCTGAACCGTGTGCTTGCAACGGTCATGTTCACCGACATCGTCGACTCCACGGCACAAGCGGCCACCATGGGAGATCGTGGCTGGAGAGAGGTACGTGAACAGCACGACCGCCAGGCACGTGGTCAACTGGCCCGCTTCCGGGGACGTGAGGTCAAGACCATGGGCGACGGGTTTCTCGCCGTCTTCGATGGGCCGGCTCGGGCGGTGCGTTGCGCCAGTGAGCTCTCAAGCTCGGTCACGAGGCTCGGGATCGACGTTCGCTGCGGTCTCCACGCAGGCGAGATTGAGCTCGATGGGCAGGACATCGCTGGGATCGCGGTCGCCATCGGGGCCCGGATCGGCGCCATGGCACAGCCCGGGGAGGTGCTCGTCTCCTCAACCGTGAAGGACCTCGTGATCGGCTCTGGCCTGGCGTTCGACGACCGTGGCCGCCACGCGTTGAAGGGTGTGCCTGACACGTGGCATCTGTACGCCGTTGCAGCCGCGAGCTGAAACCTGACCGTCGCGACCGCCGGCGTCGTCCGGTCCGGCGGCTACGGTCGTCGTCCGGATGCCGACCCAGCAGCAGATCTACGATCGCCTCGCCGGCACCGACCTCGACCCGGAGCTTTCCTGGGCAGAGCATGAGCTTCCTGAGCGCGAGCGGACAAAGCACGTCCACCGGCTGCACCCGTACCTGGGGAAGTACGTGCCCCAGCTGGTCGAGGTCTTCCTCCATCGTCATTTCGCTCCCGGCGATCTGATCCTCGACCCGTTCGCCGGCAGTGGCACCACCCTCGTCGAAGCCGGGGCGTTCGGCGCCCACAGCGTCGGCGTCGACATCTCGGCGTTCAACGCGCTGCTCTGCCGCGTCAAGACAGCGGAATACAACCCGTTCGTCGTCGAGCACGACCTGCGCGAGGCGCTCGTCCGGCTCGAAGAGCATGTGGCTTCCGCTCCAGGGACCCCGCGCCACGACGCACTGAGCCCCTATCTCGCCATCTGGTACGACCCACGCGCGATCGACGAGCTGCTGGTCTATCGCGATCTGCTCGACGACTATCCCGAGAGCCGCGAGCTTATGAGCGTCGTTCTCACGCGCTCCGCGCGATCGGCCCGGATGACCGCGCATTACGACCTGGACTTCCCGAAGGCGCCGAAGACCGAGCCGTACCATTGCTACAAACACTCGCGCGTATGCTCGCCAACGCGCGAGGCGTACAAGTTTCTGCGCCGTTACACGCTCGACACCATCCGCCGCGTCAAGCAGTACGAGCGGCTTCGCAAGGCGGTCTCGACCACCGTGCATCACGCCGACGCGAGGACGCTCGACTACGGCGAGCGGCAGTTTCACGGCATCATCACCTCGCCGCCCTACCCGGGCCGCATCGATTATCACGAGCAACACCGCTACGCGTTCGAACTGCTCGGGCTCGACGACCTTCGCTCCGACGAGATCGGCGCGGCCGAGAAAGGCTTACGCCGCGGCGTGATCGACGACTACGTGCGCGACATGACGGCGGTGTTCGCCAACGCCCGCGTCTGCACGCGGCCGGGCGGTCTGTTCGTGATCGTCATCGACGACTCGCGCGGCCTCTACGACCAGATCATCGAGGACGCCGGCCTGACCCTGGTCGAACGGCGAAAACGCCACGTCAACCGCCGCACCGGCCGCCGGCAGGGCGAGTTCTTCGAAGAGATCATCCTCGCCCGCCCGCGCGCGGCGTAGCAACGGAGCCTCAGACGCGGTACTCGGCCGATAGTCGCTTCGGAACGACCATGCTCCACGCGTCGATGACCAGTTCGCGCATCTCCGCCTGGTCGATGGCCGCGAGTCGAACGACGACCCAGTTGTACCGGAGGTCGGACTCCCGGGGCATCAGGAACTTCCCAGGCTCCGTGCCGACGAGCCACTCGCGCTCCTCTTTCGGGAACGCAAAGCCCATCAGCGTCTCATCGCGCGCAAAGGCGAGATAGACGATCCGGCCGACGCGGAACTTCACACGGCCGCGCACGAACGCCTCGGTCGTGCGGGGCAGGTGAATCGCCACCGATCGCACATCGTCGAGCGTTACGGCACCCACGCCGTCCAGCGTACTCGCGGACTACTGCGCCCGCCCGTACTGCTCGTCGGAGACGTGCTCCTCCCAGGCAACCGCGCTGCCGTCCTCCCCCGCTTCCTGGATCGCCACATGCGCCATCGGCCCGTCCGGCGTTGCGCCGTGCCAGTGCCGCTCCCCGGGCTCGAACCAGACGGTTGCGCCCGGGGCAGCGCGCTCCACGGTGCCGTCGTCGTGCCCGATCAGCGCGACTCCGCTCAGGATCAGCAGCGCCTGGCCGAACGGATGGCGGTGCCAGGCGGTACGGGCACCGGGCTCGAAGGTGACACGCGCCGCGCGAACGCGCGCCGGCGCAGGCGCCTCAACCAGCGGCTCCAGGAACACAACTCCGGTGAACCAGTCGGCAGGGCCCCGCTGGGCCGGTTTCGAACCTGGTTGGTCGAGCTTCATCGTCGCCCCCTAAACCGTGAGGAGGATCGGGTTGCCGGAGGGGTCGCGCACCGCAATTCCATCATCGGTCACAATCGGCTCCTGCCCCGCGTCGGCGATCCGCCCCGCGACCTGGTCGCGCGAAACCGCGTCAGGCAGGACGATCGTCGCCTGCTGCAGCTTCGCGTACCCGTCGGGCGCCTGCCCGCGGCCGGCGCTCTCCCAGCTGTTCGCACCGAGATGGTGGTGATACCCGCCCGCGCTCAGGAAGGCGGCGTGGCCACCCAGGGCTGCCATCAGGCCGAACCCCACCGTGTCGCAGTAGAAGCTCACCGCGTCTGGCACGTTCGCGACCCGCAGGTGAACATGACCCATCACCGTGCCGCCGGGCAGCGCGTCGAACCGAGCCGACATCGGGTCGCCGAACTCGGACAGCAGGCTCGTCGTGTCGAGAGGCATCGTCGTCAGCCGCTCTCCGACCTGTCCCTCCCACACCTCGCGCGGGCGATCCCAGTAGATCTCGATGCCGTGATGATCCGGGTCGCTGAGATAGATCGCCTCGCTGACGAAGTGATCCGAAAGGCCGACCAGCGGCACCCGGTCGCGCACCCCGTGGGCCAGCCATCCGGCCAGGTCGACACGCTCCGGCACGAGCAGGGCAAAGTGGTAGAGCCCCGAGTAGCCGTCCGCCGGCCGGGCGCCTGGGCTCTCGTGCAGCACCAGAAGGTCGTCGCCCCCGGCGCCCAGCATCGCGCGGTCGCCGGCCCGCTCCCTCAGGCCCAGCCGGATCGCGTTCTCGTAGTAGTCGATCGAGCGGTCGAGATCGGCGACGGTCAGGTGCACTGCTCCGACAGTGGTGTCGGGCGGCAACTCCGCGCTCGCAGGTGCACCGGTTGCGGTGATCTCCTCAGGGTCTCGCGCGCTCATGACCCGGAGTTGTACCCGCAAACCCGGCCCACGATGCCTGGATCAGTTTTCACGGTCCGTTCAGGACGCCTCGGTACCTTCGAGATCGTGGCCCACGAACACGCCCACTCTCGAAAACAGGAGACGACCATGGGTCGCATCCGCATCACATCATGCTGATGACGGATGACCGCAACCCGCTCGACCCCAGCTTCCGCGAGCACAGTGGTACGCCAAGGGCGTCGGCTTCGTGCACTCGGTGCGCATCGGTGGCGGACACACCGAGGCCACTAAACTCGCGAAGGTGGGCGGATGTTCAGCCGCCGCTCTTGACCATCCGGCTGGGAACGCTCGCCGCGTTCGTGGTGCTGATGCCGGCCACCTCGGCCGTGGCGCTCGCCGGGGCGCTGATCGCAGTCACCCGCGTCGGCACAACCACGACGCTGCGCGCGCCGTGATCTCAGAACCAGCCGCGGCGCTTGAAGTAGACCAGCATCCAGGCCACGGCGGCGACCTCGAGCCCGATGCCGAGGAACGCGAACGATTGCAAGCCGCCGATATGCCGTACCTCCCACCCGAAGTTCTGGCCGAAGAAGCCGGTGATCCACGTCAGCGGGAGGAAGATCGTCGCGATGATCGCGAGCTGCTTCATGACGGAATTGAGTCGGTTCGACACAGTGGAGAGGTAGACGTCCATGGTGCCGGTGAGAAGGTCGCGATAGGCGTCGACCACCTCCGTCAAGCGGATCAGGTGGTCGTAGACGTCGCGAAAGTACCGGCGATCGTCGGTGGCGAACCCCGGGATTTCGACTGTGCCGGCCGCGAACCCGGCAAACATATCGCGCTGCGGCGTAAGCGCCTTGCGGATTCCGACCAGCAGCCGCTTGAGCCGAAAGATCTCTTGAAGTTGAGCGTCGTCGGCCTTTCGGAAGATGCCCTCCTCGAGGTCATCGATCCGGTCGTCGAAGTCGGACAGGACAGGGAAAAAGCTGTCGACCAGGGCGTCGACGACCCGATACAGCACCACTGCAGGACGTTCGTATGCGTCGATGTCGCGTTGACGGCGACGCGCCTCGGCGAAGGCCGGACAGTCGTCGCGGTGGACGGTGACCAGGAACCGCTCGGAGTAAAAGCAGTGCACCTCGACCAGCCGGTCATTATCAGGGGAAGCACCGTAGACGACCAAGAAGATGAAGTCGTCGTAATCCTCGATCTTCGCTCGCTGGCCGAAGTCCTCCGAGTCTTCGAGAGCCAGCTCATGGAAGCCGAAGCCCTCGCGGAGAAGCTGGAACTGCTCGTCGGTCGGCCGGTGGATGTCGAGCCAGAAGAACGCGCCGGCGTCCAGCCTACGCTCGATCTCGTCAAGCGTGAGGGTGACCTCGCCCCCGCCGTGGCGGTCGACGAGGTGGCACACGGACGCCTCTTCGAACTCGAGAACCGTGTCCGGAGACTGTTCAGGCACTCGGCGATCGTAGCCCGTACCATTGAGCCGGAGGTCACGATTGCGTGTACTGGTGGTTGAAGATGCGGTGCGGCTCCTCGACATCATCGCGCGTCGGATGCGTGAGGAGGGGTACGCGGTGGACGGCGTCACGACCGGAGCACAGGCCGTGCAGTTCGTCCCCGCGCACCGAACCGCCACGCCCCTGCGGGAGCTGCTCGCCGCGGGTAACGCTGATCCTGCCGATTCCCGTGCGGTCGCGCCCTGCGCCCCCGATAAAAGGGCCACATCGGAAGCCCTCGCCGACCGGGCGAGGACGCGCCTGAAAGCGCCACCGGCGGCGGCAACGGTTCGCCGCAGCGGCCTCATCCGCATATGCTCGCGGATCGATGCGCACCCGTCGAACCATCACCGTCGTCGGCTGCCACGCCGGCGGTGAGGTCGGAAACGTCGTCGTCGGCGGGGTGCTCCCGCCGCCGGGCGACACCGTCTTCGCGCAGATGGAGCACCTTCGCGACCATGGCGACAACCTGCGTCGGCTGTTGCTGCGGGAGCCTCGTGGCAGCGTTGCCTGTCACGCCAACCTGGTGGTGCCCGCGACCCGGCCCGACTGCGACGCCGGCTTCATCATCATGGAGCCGACGGAGTACCCGCCGATGTCAGGGTCGAACACCATCTGCACGGCGACGGTGCTGCTCGAGACCGGGATGGTGCCGATGCGCGAGCCCGAGACGGTGCTGCGGCTGGAGGCGCCCGGCGGAGTCGTTGAGGTGCGGGCCGCCTGCCGGGACGGTCGCTGCGAGAGCGTCGAGCTCACCAACGTGCCGAGCTTCGCCGAGCGCCTGGACGCCCCCCTCGAGGTGGAGGGCCTCGGCACCGTCACGGTCGACGTTGCCTACGGCGGCATGTGGTACGCAATCGCCGACGCGTCTGAGCTCGGATTTGCGATCGAACCGCACGAGGCGCGTGACCTCTCACTCGCCGGCGAGCGCATTCGCGCCGCCGCCCGTGCCCAGCTGCCGTGCGTGCACCCCGAGAATCCTGCGATCGCCGGCGTGAGCATCGCGCAGATCGCCGAGCCGTGGCAGGGCATCGGAGGGGTGAGCCGAAACGCCGTAGTGGTGGCGCCCGGGCGGCTCGACCGGTCGGCAACCGGCACCGGGCTCTCAGCCCGCATGGCGTGCCTGCACGCCCGGGGGTTGATGGGCCCGGGCGACGCGATGACACACGCCTCGCCCATCGGCTCCACGTTCGACGGCCGGATCGTCTCCGAGACGACCGTCGGCGGGCGTCCCGCAATCATCCCCGCGATCCGTGGCAGCGCGTGGATCACGGGGATAACCCAGCTGATGGTCGACCCCACCGATCCGTTTCCGGAGGGCTACGTCGTCGCCGACACCTGGGGCGTGAGCGGCCAGGACACGCAGTAGCCGTCGTACGGCCGCGCGCTCCGGTGATGGTGTGAAACACGGCGGTCGCACCCCGTTGGCTTCATCAGTGCGGTGGGAGAACAGGCGCGAGCAGACGCGTCCGCCGGGCTGAGCGGCCGGTGGCGTCCTCTTTGCGATCCGCGCTGCCCAGCACGCGGACGATGGCGCGGGATGCGACGAACCGCAGCGGCTCGGGCTCCCACCGGCGGCTGTGGTGGCCGACCCACGGCAGATGGACGAGGTCGGTGTCGCGCTCGAGCACCAGGTCTGCGAGCGTGCGGCCGGCGATGTTCGCGGCCACCACGCCATGGCCGGCATACCCCCCGGCGCCTCCAAGACCGGTCGCCCGGTCGAAGCGGACAGCCATCGACCAGTCACGCGGCACGCCCAGCGGCCCGCCCCAGTGATGCGTGATACGGGCAGAGGCCGCGGCCGGGAAATGCTGCCGGATCACTCGCTCGAGACGGGCCCGCACGGCCTCGTTTTGCTCGTTCAGTTCGTGGATCGGCCTGCGAAGCTTGTACGGCGCTCCTCGGCCGCCAAGCGCGATCCGCCCATCCTGCGTGCGCTGCGCGTAGAAGAACAGGTGGCGGAGGTCGCTCACCATGACGCCGTCCGTCCAGCCGAGCTCGGCCCAGACCTCGTCGGGCAGCGGCTCGGTGGCGACCATCAGTGAGTACAGCGGCAGGTACCGCATCCGTTGCGACGGCAGCTGGACCGAATACGACTCGGTCGCCTGCAGCACGATCGGCGCCCGCACCGTGCCAAGCGGTGTCGTCACCCGCTGTGGCTCGATCGCCGTCGCAGCCGTGCGCTCGTAGATCGTGACGCCGAGCCGCTCGCACGCCTCGGCGAGACCCCTGACGAGCCTCCCTGGGTCGATCCGGGCGCAATGCGGCGAGAACGACGCCTGCAGGGCGCCCTCGACGCGGGCGATCGCATTCGACTCGTCCGCGTCGATGAGCCGCACGTCGTCCTCCCCCAGCCCGAGCTCATGCTGCTCGCGCACGCGGGCGACAAGCCGCTCGCGCTGCGGCTCCGACGTCGCAACGAACACCGCACCACGCTTGGTGTAGCCGCAGTCGATGCCCTCCCGCTCGACCACCTCCCCCACGTGGTCGACCGCGGCGTGCGTCTCGCGGACGGCCCGCAGGACCGAGTCCATACCGCCTCGGCGCGCATACGCGGCACCGCTGCCGGACAATCCGCTCGAAACCCAGCCGCCGTTTCGCCCCGACGGCCCGTAGCCGGCGATCTCCCGCTCGATCACGGCGATGCACATGTCCGGAGCTCCGCGCGCCAGGTGATACGCCGCCCACAGACCGGTGAAGCCGCCCCCGACGATCGCCACGTCGAACTCCGCGTCACCCGGCAATGCGGGCCGGGGAGCGAGCGACCCGGGCACTCCGTCGAGCCACAGACTGCGCGCGCGGTAGCGGGCTTCGAGCGGCGCGGCGGACATGTCGCGCGAGTGTAGACGGATAGGGCAGAATCCGGCGCCGTGACCGGGGAGCGGCGATACCGCTGGGTGATCCTGGCGGTGGGCGTGTTCGCTCAGGCCAGCTTCGCCGCGGTCTTCTACGGGCTGCCGGTGCTCGCTCCGGCGCTTCAGGAGACCTACGGCCTCTCGCTCGAGCAGATCGGTGTGGCGCTCACCGGTCTCAACCTCGGCTCGCTGGTGACGGTGCTCGCCTGGGGCATGCTGTCCGACAGGTTCGGCGAGCGTGCCGTCATCACCGTCGGACAGGGTGCCGCGGCCGCCACACTCTTCGCATCCGCGTACATCGGCGATTTCGAAGGGCTCGTCGCCGCGCTGGTTGCCGCCGGAGCGCTCGGCGCGTGTGTCCAGACAGCGAGCGGCCAGATCGTTGCAGGGTGGTTCTCGCCCGGGCAGCGCGGTCTTGCGCTCGCGATCCGCCAGAGCGCCGTGCCACTTGGCGGGGCGGTCGCCGCACTCTCACTTCCCATCTTCGTCATGCTCGGCGGCGTGCGCGCGGGGCTGCTCGCACTGGCATGCGGGTCGCTCGCCTCGGCTCTCGCGGCCGTGCTCTGGCTCCGTCCGTCCGGCAGAGCGGTCGAAGGGGCGGTCGCACCCGGACTGCACCCCTTCCGCGACCGGCGACTCTGGCGGCTCAGCCTCGGCAGCGGCCTGCTGTGTGTCGCCCAGAGCGCCGTGATCGCCTTCGTGGTGCTGTTCCTGCACGAGACCCGCGGGCTTTCGACGGGCTTGGCGGCGGCGGTACTTGCCGCGATCCAGATCACGGGCGCCGCGGCTCGCATCGCTTCCGGTCACTGGTCAGACAGGCGATGCTCGCGCCTACGCCCGCTCCGGGAGCTCGGCCTGGCGCTGTCTGCGGGCATGGCCGCCACCGCGCTGCTTCTCGACGGCCCGCTTTGGCTCCTCGTGCCACTGCTCATCGTTGCCGGGGGCCTCTCCATCTCGTGGAACGCCCTGTCGTTCACGGCCACGGCGGAGCTCGCCGGCTCGATCAGAGCAGGCGCCGCGCTCGGCCTGCAGCAGACCTCGCTCGCGCTCTTCGCAGCCGTGACGCCGGTGGCATTCGCGGCACTCGTCTCGGCAACGTCGTGGCGCGTCGGCTTTGCGGCGTGCGCGGTCGCGCCACTGGTCGGCACGCTCATTCTCGTGCCGCTGCGCGAGGAGCTCAGAGCGGCTCGAACCGAGCCGTGAAGTGCCGCAGCGCGGGCGGCTGCTCGACGATCCGCAGCCCCCGCAGCTCGGCGGCACGCTTTGCGACCCACGTGCAGACCTCGATCACGTAGTCGATGTGACTCTGCGTGTATGTCCGCCGCGGCACGGCGAGCCGGACGAGGTCCATCGCCGCCGGCGTCTCGGTGCCATCGGGGTGGCGGCCGAACATGACCGTCCCGATCTCGCACCCGCGGATGCCCCCCTCCCGGTACAACGCCACGGCCAGAGCCTGCCCGGGGTACTCGAGCGGCGGGATGTGCGGCAGAAGGGCGCGGGCATCGAGGTACACGGCATGCCCGCCGATCGGCATCACGACGGGCACCCCGGCGCGGTCGAGCCGCTCGCCCAGGTACGCCGTGGAGCGGATCCGGTAGTGCAGGTAGTCCTCGTCGACCGCCTCGCGCAAACCCTGGGCGATCGCCTCCTGGTCGCGACCGGCCAGTCCGCCGTAGGTCGGAAACCCCTCGGTCAGGATCAGCAGGTTGCGGCACTGCTCGGCGAGGCCGTCGTCGTCCATCGCCAGCCAGCCGCCGATGTTGCCCAACGGATCCTTCTTGGCCGACATCGTCATGCCGTCGGCGACCGCGGCGATGTCACTGACGATGTCCACGACCCGGCGGCCTTCCTGGCCCGGTTCGCGCTCGCGGATGAACCAGGCATTCTCGGCGAAGCGGCAGGCGTCGAGGAACAGCGGCAGCCCATGACGGTCGCACACGGCGCGCACGGCGCGAACGTTCTCGAGACTGACCGGCTGGCCACCCCCGGAGTTGTTCGTGATCGTGACGAAGACCACGGGCACCCGGTCACGGCCGTGCTGTTCGACCAGGCGCTCCAACCGCTCGACGTCCATGTTGCCCTTGAACGGGTGGCGCGAGGACGGGTCGTTTCCTTCGGGGATGACGAGATCCACGGCCTCCGCCCCGGTGAACTCCACGTTCGCACGCGTGGTGTCGAAGTGTGTGTTGTTGGGGATCACGAGGCCCGGCCCGCCCAGCACCGAGAACAGGATCTTCTCGGCCGCCCGGCCCTGGTGCGTCGGAATCACATGCTTGAACGGGAACAGCTCCCGGACGGCGTCCCGGAAGCGAAACCATGACGGCGAGCCGGCGTAGCTCTCGTCGCCGCGCTGGATGGCCGCCCATTGCTCAGCCGACATCGCGCCGGTGCCGGAGTCGGTGAGCAGGTCGATCAGCACGCGGCTGGACGGGATCGCGAACAGGTTGTATCCCGCCTCCAGTAACTCGACTTCCCGCTCTTGCGGCGTCGTCATCGACAGCGGCTCCACCGAGTGGATCCGGAACGGCTCGATGATCGTCTGCCAGCGTTCCACGGCGCTCAGATGCGGCGCACGGTGACCGCCGTCCCGTAGGCGGCGACCTCGCTCATGATGTCGGCGATCTCGTTGCAGTCGAATCGCATCGCCAGCACGGCGTTACCCCCGCGCTGCCGCGTCGCCTCGCGCAGACGCTCGACGGCCTCGTTGCGGCTGTCGGTGAGCAGCGAGGTGTACCCCTTCGCCTCGCCGCCGAAGACCGTCCGAAATCCTGCCCCGATGTTCGAGAAGACGTTCCGCGCCCGAACGATCAGGCCGAACACCTCGCCGTGCACCTCCACCACCTCGTAGCCGGGAAGGTCGTTCATCGTGGTGATGATGATCTCGTCCATGGCGCCGGACGCTACCACCGGAAACGTCAACCGGGGTCTTTCTGCTCTTGGATGATGTTCCCGCCATCGACCACCACGGACTGCCCGGTGATGTAGCTCGCGCCGTCCGACGCGAGAAACGAGATCGCCTCGGCGACTTCGTCGGGACTGCCCGCCCGGCCGATCGGCGTGTGCACGCCGCTGTGGTGCTCGTCCGGCGTCGACGAGGCCGTGGCGATCCACCCCGGGGCAATGGTGTTGGCGGTGACGCCGCTCCTTGCCGACTCGATCGCGATCGCCCGCGTGAGGCCTTCCATGCCGCCCTTTGCGGCGCCGTAGCCGGCCATGCCCGCGTAGCTGACGTAGGGCCCTGTCACGGATGAGACGCTCACCACGCGACCCCAGCCGCGCTTGACCATCCCAGGGAGAGCTGCCCGGGTGACCGTGAAGGCCGTCTTCAGGTTCACCGCGATGTCGCGGTCCCACTGCTCCTCGGTCATCCGGACAAACTGCACAGCCTCCGACGTCTCGCCGACCTGCGCGATGCCGGCGTTGTTGACGAGGATGTCGATCGGACCGCAGCGACCGGTCGCCGACTCGACCAGCCTCAGCGCCTGCTCGGCGCTCGTCAGGTCGGCGATGAACGACGCCACGTGAAGGCCCTCGCCGGCGAGCTCCCGGGAACGGTCATGGATGCGTTCGGTCGTGGAGGTGATGACCACCATCGCACCCCGCCGCGCAAGAAGCCGCGCCGTCGCGAATCCGATGCCCTCCGCCGATCCCGCACCCGTCACGAGCGCAACCCGGCCGCCGTGGGCCGGCCTGGCAGGGACGCTCATGCGGTGTCGCCGATCAGGTCGTCGACCGCCGCGGCGAACGCCTCCGTGTGCCGGTCGACATCAGCTTCGGTCGTCGCCGGCGACATCAGCGCCATGTTGTGGAACGGCGTGATGAGGACGCCGCGGTTCATCAGGTAGACGTGCATGTATGCGTCAAGGTCGCCGTCGTGCGCCGCAGCCGACTCGCCGCCGTTGCGCGGCGGCCGCGGCAAGAAGCGGTACTCCGCCCGCGCGCCCAGGCGCACGACGTTCCATGGCATCCTCCGGCCGTCGAGGACGTCCTGCACACCGGCCGTGAACCGCTCGGCAAGAGGGATCATGTGCGCGTACGCATCGTCGGTCAGCACTTCGGAGAGGGTGGCGCGTGCCGCCGCCAGCGACAGCGCATTGCCGGCGAGCGTGCCCCCCACCCCGCCCACGTCCTCAAGGTCGACGTCGGCGCCGAGGATCCGCTCCGCAAGCTCGCGGCGCATCCCGTAGGCACCGATCGGGATGCCCCCGGCGATCGACTTGCCGACCGTCAGCATGTCGGGGTCAAGGCCGTGCGCCGCCGTGTACCCACCCGGCCCGGTGCTCATCGTGTGGGTCTCATCGATGATGAGCAGCGTCCCCGTGCGGCGGGTGAGCTCGCGCAGCCGGTCGTGGAAGCCGGGCTCGGGCAGCACGATGCCGATGTTCGTCAGCGCCGGCTCGGCGAGCACGCAGGCGACGTCGCCGTGCGCCAGCTCCCGTTCCAGTGCCTCGACGTCGTTGAACTCGACGACGCGCGTCGTCTCGGTGGGGTCGACGGCCGGGCCGACGTTGCCGGGACGCGCGCGGGGCGCACCATCCTCGATCGAGATGATAGTCTCGTCCACCGTGCCGTGGTAGCAGTAGTTGAAGACCAGCACCTTGGGGCGACCGGTCAATGCGCGCGCCATCCGAAGCACCCAGCGGTTGGCGTCGGTGGCGGTCAGCGCGAACTGCCAGACGCCGAGCCCGAACCGGCGGGTCAGCTCCTCGCCGGTCCAGATCGCGTCCTGTGTGGGCAGCATGACGGTGATCCCGCGGCGGACCTGCCGCTCGACGGCCTCGATCGTCGCGGCAGGCCCATGGCCCGCCATCGCGCCGGTGTCTCCGAGACAGAGGTCGACGTACTCGTTGCCGTCGGCGTCGGTCACCCGTGCGCCCTCCGCGTGGTCGAGGAACAGCGGAAACCCACCGGCCCACATCGTCATCCAGCTCATCGGCACGCCGCCGAGAAGCGAGCCTCCGGCGGCGTCGTACAGCTCCTTCGAGCGGGGGTTGCGCTCCGCGTAGCGGTCGCGCTCGCGAGCGAGCAGGTCGCCCAGCCGGCCACGATCGATTTGCACGTGCTCGGTGATGCTCATTCCGCCCGGATCCTCTCACACGGCCGCGCGCCGACCAGGCAGATAGCCGTGTCCGGCCTAGCTCTCCAGAGGGCCGCAGGCCTCAGCATCGTCGCCTTGGCCGTTCTCCCCGTAGAGCCTGCCGAGCAGCGCGCCGAGTTGGGCGAGCTCCTGATCGGCGAACCGGCCGGTGAAGAGGCGCTGGATGTCCGCGTGGTGAGTCGCCGCTGCCTCGCGGAGCTTCTCCAGCCCCGCGTCGGTGAGGACGGCATACGTCACCCGCGCATCGACCTCGCACGAGCGCTTGCACACCCAGCCGGCCCGCTCCAGGCCGTCGAGCAGGCGGGTGATCCCGGATGCGGTGAGCACAACGCTCGCGGCCAGGTCGACGCGCCTCATGGCGCGCTCCGGCGCACGCGCCAGGTTCACGAGCACGTCGTAGTCGCTCAGCGTCAAGCCGTGGCGAGCGACCAATTCCGTGTTCATTTGCCGGGTCAGCGCGGAATGACTGCGTAGCAGGCTGATCCACGCCGCTAGGGCACGTTGAGGGATTACTTGACTAGTCAACTGTTCCATGCTAAATTCCTTGACAGCTCAAGTATACCAGTTGAACGGAGGAAAACACGATGAGCACGGTTGAACAGACAACCACACAGATCCCCGCGGGGACGTACGTCGCCGACGCATCGCACAGCACGGTCGAGTTTGCAGCCCGTCATATGGGCATCTCCACCGTCCGCGGGCGGTTCACCAAGTTCGAGGCCACGCTGGAAGGCGGTCCCGAGCCGCGGCTTCGCGGGACGATCGACATGACCAGCGCGACCACGTTCGACGAGACCCGCGACGTGCATCTCACGTCGCCGGAGTTCTTCGACGCCGAGCGGTATCCGCAGACGACGCTCGAAGGACGGCTGGAGAACGGCCGACTGGTGGGCGAGGTGACGCTGAAGGGCGTCACGAAGCCAATCGAGTTCCGCGCCAGGGTCACCGGGCCGAACACCGATCCGTGGGGCAATGAGCGAGTCGGAGTCGAGCTCGAGGGCGAGCTCAACCGCCACGACTTCGGAGTCAGCTGGAACGCTCCGCTGCCGGGCGGCGAGTTCATGCTCGGCGACAATGTCGAGCTGATTGCCAGCCTCTCGTTTGTGAAGCAGGGCTGACCATTGCGGGTGCTGACGATCTCGGGGAGCCTGCGACCGGACTCCTATAACCGCAAGCTGCTCCGCAACGCCGAGGAGCACGCGCCGCAGGGTGTCGTGTTGGAGCACTGGGACCGGCTGGCCGAGGTGCCGCCGTTCCACGGGCTTCGCACCGACACGGGCGAGACGCCCGATGCGGTCGACGATCTGCGACGCCGCCTCGAGGAGGCCGACGCCGTGCTGATCGCGACACCGGAGTACAACGGGTCGATCCCAGGAGCGCTGAAGAACGCACTCGACTGGGCCTCGACGCCATTCCCGGACAACGCCCTGCGGGGCAAGCCGGTCGCCGTCATCGGGGCCAGCACCGGCGGCTACGGAGCGATGTGGGCACAGGCCGATTTGCGGCGGGTGCTCGGCATCACCGGCGCACGGATGGTCGGCGCCGAGCTGGCGCTGCCGAAAGCCCAGGACGCGTTCGACGATGACGGGCGTCTCGCGCCCCAGCATCACGGCCGGCTCGAATCGGTCGTGAACGAGCTCGTCGGCGCGGCCCAGCCGATCGCCGCGTAGAACCGAAACCACCGACGGGGGTGAACCGACCAGGTTCACCCCCGTCGTTTACGTGTTCGTGCTGGACCCGTAGTCGACCGTGACGGTCGGTACCCGAGACTGCGGCCCTGCCTGCTGTGGATAGGACTCCCCGGCGGCCGGCCATTGATAGACGACTCGTGCAGACCCGAGGATCGAGTCCTTCGCCGCGGTCACGGGTCGTATGCGGACCTGCCATGGCAGTCCCATTGCAAGCAGCGAGCGGATCGCCTCGCTGCCGGTTCGCGCCAGCAGCTGCGGCATGTGATCGACAGCGCGCGGATCCACGGAGAGCGCACCGCAGCAAACCATGTGGGGGGTCAGGGTGATGACTGTCCCACGCGCAACCTTCGTTCCGCTGGGCAGCGATTGGCTCCCCGCGCTCGGCATTGGCGCAAACGGGCCGTAGGTGAACGCGCGCGGGATGCTGACGCGGAACCCGTCGCGCTGCAGTTCCAGCGATGCCTTGATGATCGGCAGGCCGACCACGTAGGGCACCTCCCGCTCCGGCGGGCCGGCCGCGCTCGCGCCCGTCGTTTCGCCATGGCCGGAGGAGACCTGCACCAGGATCGCTCCAGCGCCCAGCATCACGAGACAGGCGACAACAATGGGCGAGCTGGTGAAACGGCCTCTCAAGGGCACTCCGTCACCTCGCACTGTACGCCTCGCGCACAGACGGCGCGCGCACGGACGGCGCGCGCACGGTGCCCGCGTCCGCGATCTGTGGACGGCACGCGCACGGCCGTGCCGTCCACAGACGGGCTCCTCTCCTCCCCGGCCGCATCTCCGGGTACACTCGCCTGTTATGGAAACGGTCTCGTTTATTCATATGGCCGACGGGACGGCCGAGGACTACGAGCTCCTCACCGGTTACGAGGAGACGTACATCGCGGCGCTCCCGGATCGGTTGCTGGATGCGGTTCGCAAGCTCGAGAACTCGCTCACCGGGTACAAGGTCAACCGGTACGAGCATTCCCTGCAGTCGGCGACGCGAGCGCTCCGCGACGGACGCGACGAGGAATACGTCGTCGCCGCGCTGCTGCACGACCTGGGCGACGAGCTCGCACCGCACACCCACGGCGAGATGGCGGCGGCGATCCTGCGACCGTTCGTACGGCCGGAGGTGTGCTGGGCGGTCAAGCATCACGGCCTGTTCCAGATGTACTACTACGCGCACCTCACGGGCGGCGACCGCAACGCGCGCGATCTGTACCGAGACCACGAGTGGTTCGAAAGCTGCAGGCAGTTTTGCGAGGAGTACGACCAGAACTGCTTCGACCCGGATTACGACACGCTTCCGATCGAGACGTTCGAGCCGATGGTGCGCCGGGTCATCTCGGAGCCGCGCTACATTGGTTCCGAACGGGCCTGAGGCGGCGGTGCCTCGCTGACCGGTGACGCGTCGCCGGTCACCCAGCCGGGGCGTCCCGGCCAGCCACTGATGCGTCCCAGCAGCGCGATCAGGCCAGGGGCAAGCAGTGGGCGCACGACGTAGGTCTCGAGCAGGATGCCGATCACCATGGCAACGGCGAGCTCCCGGAACGGCCTGATCGGAATGATGGCGACCAGCGCGAAGCTCACCGCCAGCGCCAGCCCAGCGGCACGGATCGCGCGGGATGCCTGTGGGGCCGCCACCGCGATGGCCTCGCGGAGCTGCCGGCGACCCGCCTCGTGCCAGATCCGCCCCACAACCAGAACGTTGTAGTCGGAACTGAGCGCGACCAGCAGCACAGCCGCCGCGAACGGGACGTAGTAGGTGACTCCTGAGTACCCGAACACGTCCTGGAACAGCCAGACGGTGAGGCCGAGCGCGGCTGCAACGCTGAGCACGTTCGCAACCAGCAGCATGAGCGGCGCGGGGAGCGCGCGCATGAAGATGATCAGGAGCACGAGGTTGATCGCGATCACCACTCCGGCCACCTTGAAGGCATCACCGCGCACGGCGGCCACCGTGCTGGACGCCAACGCGGTCTGGCCCGCGTAGTCCACGCTCGCACCGCCGAGACCCGCATCGGCAGCCAACTGCGGCATCTCACTCCGCAACCTGTCGTAGTCCTCGATCGCGGTAGAGCCAAGCGGGTCGTGCTGCAGGATCAACACGTACCGCGCCGCGGTGCCGTCGTCGGTGACGAAAAAGCTCGACGCCTCACCGATCACAGCGGGGTCAGCCGGCCCGAGCGCTCCGGCGACACCCGGCCGTTCGGCCAGCCGCTGCTGCAACTGCACGAGCCCGTCCGGTGGCAGCCGATCACCGGAGCGGCTCTTCAGGATGACCTCCGTCGGGGCGAGCACCCCAGGCGCGAAGCCCTCCTCCGCGGCCGCCGAAGCCTTCTTCGCCTCACTGCTCGACGGGAGCCCGCTCATCAGGTCGACGCCAAGGCCGATATGCCGCAGCCCGTTCGCCGCGAACACCAGGCCCGCTATGCACACCACCGTCACAACCGCCGCCAACGGACGGCCGGCGACGAGGTACGCCAACCGCCGGCCGAGGTTGCTGCTTCGGGACTCGATCGCCTCATCCGGCGTTGCCATCTCGCCGTTACGAGCGGCCGGCCAGACCGCAAATCTTCCCAGCAGCCCGATCAACGCCGGAACGAAGACCATCGACACCGCCATCGCGACGAGGACTGTGATCGCGAGCGTCGGACCCAGGTTCCGGAAGAAGCTCAGCGACGACGCCCTCAGGGCGAGCAGGCTGATGGCCAGGATCAGGCCACCCGTGAAGACGATCGGGATCACCTCGGCAGCCGTGGCACGCGCGCACCGCGCCGCATTGCTGTGCCCCGGGAGGCGGTCGCGAAAGTCGGAGAGAAAGAAGACGGTGTAATCGGTCACGACCCCTAACAGGAGCGCGACCACCAGCGGCTGCATCTCCTGTGGCAGCGACACGTCGAGTTGGTCTGCGACCGCGCCCAGCGCCCAGATCGTGATCGGGAACGTCACCGCGACAGCGGTCAGCGTCACCACCGCGGCACCCACTGAGCGCAGCGTGATCACCACGATCAGCGCAACACCCACCAGCGTCAGCAGCTCGAGCAGTTCGAGCCGGTCGAGGATCAACCGCCCCTGCTCCAGCCGCGCCGGCGTGACACCCGTCACGCCGACCGGAGCGTCGCCTGGCTGGTCGAAGCTGTTCAGATAGGAGTGCGCGATCCGCTCACGGTCCATCGGCGCGACGCCGGATGCGAACTGGAGGAACGTGACGGCCGTCGTCCCGTCCTCCCGCGAACCGGGCACCTGGCCCTTCAGGTTCATCAACGGCAGCGCGAGCTTGAGTGCCGGGCCGGGGTTGTCGGCAACGTGTTTCGCGCGCTCGGCGATCCGCCGAAGTGCCTCCTCGGACAGCCCGTTCGGATCGCGCTGCACGACCGCCACGTCGGAGCCGGCCGGCACCTTGAACAGGCGACGGGACTCCGCGCCCGCCTTTAACGCCGGGGCGTCGGACGGCACCAGCTCGAGCACCGGCCCACCCGTTTCGAACGCCCGCATATGGAGAGCGGCAAAGACCGCCGCGGCGACCAGCGCGGGCACAACCAGAAGCCGCAGCCGCACCGCGACCCACGCCAGCATCCGAACCGGCGGCGTAGCGGAGTGGGGTTTTGGCGTCCTCTCGGGCGCTTGGCTCATTGCTTGCCCGGCACGTCGAGCTCGCCCGAACTCTCGCCCTGACGGAGCTGACGGGTTCGCTCGGTCTCCGCGTTGATCTCTGCGCCGAACAGGATCGCGAGGGCCGACAGCCACAGCCACGTCAGCGTCACGATGACCGCGGCGAGCGAGCCCCAAGCCTTGTTGTAGCTGCTGAAGTTGTTCGCGTAGACGGCGAACGCGCCCGAGATCGCGAGCCACATGAAGAGGGCGAACACGGCCCCCGGGGTGATGAACTGAAAGCGGCGGTGCTCCACGTCCGGCCCGAGATAGAGCACCGCCGCAAACGCACCGAGCAGGCCGAGGATCAGCAGCGGCCACTGCCCGATCCACCAGATCCAGTTGATCGCACCCGGGATCCCGAGCTGCTCTCCGACCCAATCGCTGATCACCGGGCCGAGGATCAGCAGCAGCACCACCAGCGCAAAGGCAAGCAAGAGGAAGAAGGCCATCGCGAGGGCCACCAGTCGCGAGCGGAGGAATCCGCGTGTCTCCTCACGTTCGTATGCCATATTCAGCGACCACTGCACGGTCTGCATGGCGCCGATCAGCGAATACACCGCAAGCGCAGCACCGACGGCGATCATGATGCCGCCCTGCTGGTTTTGGACGACGTTCGTGAGGCTGTCCCTGACGAGGTCGATCACGCTGTCGGGCACCAGGCCCTGCATGTTCGTCAGCAGGCTTTCCACCGATCCGGGGTCGGCCATTGCCGCGAACAGGCCCAGTGCCAGCAGCAACGTGGACGGGATGGCGAGGAAGGCGTTATACGCGACGGCCTGCGCGAGGTGCGAGATCTGGTCCCTGTTCGCCTTCTTGGCGGCGCGCACCAGAATCGCCAGGTAGTCCCTGAACGTCAGCGTCGCAAGGGTGGGATCCGGCACTCGGGGCTCGTCGAGCTCCGGCAGCGGCGTGATCTGCTCTTCGCGGGTCGTGTGCGCCATGTTCAGCGAATCGTCTCGCCGGGAGGTGTGGCCGGGTCGACGGGATCCTCCGGTTCGTCGCCGAGCGGGCCGCGCTGCGGGGTCGGGGACATCGGAATCGAAGGCTCGCCCGGACCGGCCGGTTTGGGACTCTTTCGTCGCGGCGCCTGATCGGCCTCCTCGTCCGTGAATCCTCGTAAACGGTCGTCACGGATGACATCGTCCGGCGTCAAGTGGCTGGAATGGCGATCGTTGGGCGTCATCTGCTCCATCCTTCCGATGGCGTGCTCAGCAACGATGTTGCCCCGAGCGACGATCGGCGAAACTGGCCCTCAGGCGACGCGGCGGCCTACGACTTCCGCCGGCCCGGGATCGGCCGGCAGCTCTGCGACGCCGTTCAGGTGCTCACACAGCTCGTCGTAGGTCGGCAGCCCGATGGGCGCCAGCTTGTCGAGGAGCTTTCGGCGATCGTCCGACGGAAGCCGCCCATAGACCGTCAGTGTGAGTGAGTCGAGTGTCCGCACAGCACCGAGCAGGACGCCGTCGACGGTCATCGATAGCACCTCGCGGGTGCCGGCCGCCGCGCACAGCTCGGCCATGAACTGCCGGCACCGCTCAACCCACACCGGTCGGCTTCCTCTCGCGCAGGTCTGCACCAAATGACCATGTCCCGTCGTCGGGCCGGTCGCGGCGGACAAGCCTGATCGACCTCCCGAGCGCGGCGAGCTGGAGCGTCCGCCGGACGCCCGGTGACGAGAACGCAAGCTCCAGCACGCCGCCGGTCTCGTTCAGCCGGCGGGCGAAGAAGAGCAACACCCCGAGGGAGGTCGAGTCGAGCAGCGTCACGCCGGTCGCATCGACCCGCACGGTCTGCGCGCCGCCCTCGAGCGCCGCTTCGAGCGACGCGCGCAAACGGTCGGCGCTGGCGAGGTCCAGTTCGCCCCGCAGGACGATCACCGCGACGTCCCCTTCTGCGAGATGTGCGGCTTCGACCTGAAACTGGGCGCGACTGCCCGGCATACCCAGACCGCTACCCCCGGCCGGTATCGGTCAAACCGGCGGCGTTTTTCACGGGGGGTTTTGGGGCATCTGTCGACCACGGAGGCGGGTGAGCCTCCAGACGAGTGCCCCGGAGACTCCGGCGGCAGGAACGACGGCCGGAGGCCAGACGTGTTGGATGAATCGGTGCCTGCTATCGGGGCAAACGACGGTGGATCAGTTGACAGTCTCGACGCGTACCTGCTTGAGATCGGACGAACCCGGCTGCTGACGAAGGAAGAGGAGCAGTTGCTGGCCCGCCGGATCGAGGCCGGCGACGAGGCGGCGCGTCGCCGGATGATCGAGGCGAACCTGCGGCTCGTCGTATCGATCGCGAAGCGCTACCGAGGGCAGGGCGTGCCGTTCCTCGATCTCATCCAGGACGGAACCGTGGGCCTGATCCGCGCGGTCGAGAAGTTCGACTGGCGCCGTGACCTCAAGTTTTCGACGTACGCGACGTGGTGGATCCGGCAGGCGGTGCAGCGCAGCATCCATACGCACGGCCGGACGATCCGGATCCCGGTGCATACCGCGGAGGACATGCTGCGCGTGCGCCGCGCGCGGATCCGGCTCGAGCCTGTCCTTGGCCGCGAGCCGGACGCGCGTGAGCTGGCCGCCGCCACCGGCGTGCCAGAGGAGAAGATCCAGCGCCTTCACCAGTTCGACCGCATGACGTTGTCGATGGATTCCACCGACGACCACGAGGCGACGATGGCCGACCGGCCGCAGGAGGAGTCGCTCGAGGGCGACTTCATCTCGTCGGAGCAGCACCGGATGGTCGAAGAAGCGCTCCGTGTGCTGCCCGAGCGCGAGCGGTTCGTCGTCGCGATGCGGTTCGGTCTCGACGGCAGCGCTCCCCGCAGCGCGGAGTCGATCGGTTCGGAGTTGCGACTGTCGAAGGAGCGGGTGCGGGAGATCGAGGCCGCGGCGCTGAAGTCGCTGCGCGGGTTCCGCCCGCTGGTCGAGTGGCGGCACGCCGCCGCCTGACCGCTGCAATGCGCTCGTTTCGCAGCCGGTCGGCGCGGGTAGCCCTTCGCCGACCACGAAGGAGGGCCTGATGGGCAACGACTGGAACCTCGACTACAACCCCGACGTCGGCCTGTCGCTGCACGAGTGGGAGTCAGAGTGGGCGGCGATCGAGCCGGATCTCAAGGACGAGCCGCGCGAGGCGCTCCGTGAGGCCGTCGACCTGCTGCAGCGCATGGCAAAGGACCTCCACGTGCCGGCGCGTCCCGGCGAGGAGCCGCACACCGAGGAAGTGCCGGTCAGCCTCGCCACCGTCACCGAGATCGCTGACCGGCTCGACCGCGTCGACGACGACGAGGCCGTTTCGGACGAGGAGGTCACCGACGCTGTAGAGCTCACTCGTGAGGTGTTTGCCTACCTCGCCGCCAACCATCGGCCCCACGACGACCTCTCGGACGAGCCCGAAGACGAGGACGAAGAGCCGGAGGAGTAGGCCGGGGCGCTACGTTCCCGGCTATGGCCGATCTTCTGTTCTACGGGAACACCGACCGCTCGCCTTCGATGCGCCACGAGCTGCCGCTCTCGATCGGAGATCCGTTTCTGCTCGGCATCACCGGCGGGCGGGTGCACATCACGGTCAACAGCCTCGAACGTGCGCGAGTCGAGGCAGTCGCGCCCAATGCCGTCCTTCACGACATCGCCGACCTGGGATTTTTCGAGTTGCTCGGGAGCGGCGTGAGGCGCCAGGAGCTTGAGTTGGAGCTGGCCTCGCGCTCCGCCGCCGCAATGGGTATCCGCGAGGCGGTCGCCGACCCGGAGATGCCGGTCGCCGTCGCCGATCGGCTCCGTTCCGACGGCATCGTGCTCCATCCTGATGGAGAGGCGATCGCGGCGAGGCGCAGGGTGAAGTCGGCAGCCGAACTTGCCGGCATTCGCAGGGCGCAGGACGCGGCGGAGGCCGGGATGAGCGCCGCGGCGGCGATGTTGCACCAGGCCGCGCCCGAAGGCGACCGCCTCGTCCTCGGCGACGAGGTGCTGACGGCCGAGTCGGTCCGGGCCGCGCTGCGTGAGGCATGCCAGAGCAGCGGTGCGCCGGCACCACCTGACGTCATCGTCGGCTCCGTCTGGAGCGGATACGGCCACGACCCTGGATCGGGCGCGCTTCCCGCGAACCTGCCGATCGTGATCGACCTCTGGCCCCGCGACGAGCTGACCGGACGCTGGGCGGACATGACCCGGACATTCGTCGTCGGTGAGATCGCCGACGCGGTCCGGGAACTGGAAAGACTCGTGCGTGAAGCGCTCGAGCTTGCGCGTGCCGCGGTACGTCCGGGGATCACCGGTCGCGAGCTCCATGCCCTCGTCTGCGACCTGTTCGAGGCCTCAGGGCATCGCACCCAGAGAACCGGCCCGGGCCCCGACCCGCAGGAGGGCTTTCAGTTCTCGCTCGGACACGGCGTCGGCCTCGCTGTCCATGAGGATCCGTCACTCGGTCAGACCGGCCACGACCCGCTGGTCGCCGGCGACGTGATCGCCATCGAGCCCGGGCTCTGGCAGCGCGACCTCGGCCAGGTGCGCTTCGAGGATCTCCTCCTCGTCACCGAAGACGGCAGCGAGCCGCTGACGCGGTACTCGTACGAGCTCGCTCCCTAGCCGAGCATTCGCCACGGCCCAAGTGGCGCACGCTCGCACGGCCAAGTGGCCACCCACCCGGATCTAGCCCCGGTGCTCCTTGAGGAACCGCACCATCGCCGGCTCCGGCGAGCGTGCGATGGACGGGCAGGGGAGGTCGTCGGCGAGGTACGCCTCGATCACGGTGGGGTCGATGTAGCAGGCGCGCGCGACGGCCGGGGTGTTGGCGAGCTCGTGGGCGACCTGGCGGACGGCCTCGTTCACCCGTCGCTTCGCGTCAGTGGGTGACTCGGGCCGGCCGGCGTCGCAGAGCGCCTCCGCGGCAGAGACCGTGCCGTGCCACGTGCGGAAGTCCTTGGCGGTGAAATGCTCGCCGGTGATCTCCCGCAGGTACTCGTTGACGTCACTCGATCCGACGTCGCGCGGCTCTCCGTCGTCGTCGAGATAGGTGAAGAGCTCCTGGCCGGGAAGCTGCTGGCAGTGGCGGATCAGGCGTGCCAGGCGGGCGTCGTCGATCTTCAGATCGAGGTGCTTGCCACCCTTGGCGCGAAAGGAGAAGTGCACCGACCGTCCGCGCACCGTGACGTGCTGGTTCTTCAGCGTCGTCGCACCGAACGAGTTGTTGAGCCGCGCGTACTCCTCGTTGCCGACACGCATCTTGGTGCGATCAAGCAGGCGGATCACAGCTGCGAGCACCTTGTTCCTCGCCATTCCCTTGAGCGAGAGATCCCGGTCGACCCGCTGTCGAATGTCGGGCAGAGCGGCGCCGAACTCGGCCAGCTTCGCGTACTTGCTCTCGTCGCGCACTCGGCGCCACTCCGGGTGGTAGCGGTACTGCTTGCGGCCACGCGCGTCGCGGCCGGTCGCTTGGATGTGGCCCCGGGGATCGGGGCAGATCCACACGTTGGTCCACGCCGGAGGGATCGCGAGCTTCCTGATCCGCTCCAGCGTCTCCTCGTCGCGAATCACCTCGCCGTCCGGCGTGCGATAGCAGAAGCCGGTGCCCCGCTTCTCGCGGCTGATGCCGGGTGTGGCGTCGGTGACGTAGACCAAGCCGGCCGCGCGTGCCGCCGCAAGCTCGGCGGCCGCGCGTTCCTCGGCCTGAACGTCCGGTTCAGTGGCCGTGGCCGTCCGACGGCTCCTCGAACTCGCGCAGGAACCCCTCGAACAGGCGGCGATGGCCCTCCTCGTCGCGCAGGATCTCGATCACCATGTCCTGCGTCGTCCAGTCGACACCGTCTGCTGCCTCGATGATCCGGTTATAGAACTCGATCGCGCCGGTCTCTGCCTCGATCACCCCGCGGATGATGTGCAGGATGTCGGTCTGGCGGTCGGGCGGCTGAAGGAAGGTCTGAGTCGCGGAGAACTGCATCGACCCCGGCACGACGCCGTACAACTCCTTGATCCGCTCGGCGAAGCGCTTGGCGTGCCCGAGCTCCTCGTCGACGTCCTCGGCGAGACTCTCGACCACCTCTCGCGCAAGCAGGCCGTCGGGGTTGACCGAGGCGGCGATGTAGCTCATCACACTCTCGATCTCCATCCAGTACGCGGCCTGGAGCAGCTCGACGATCTCCTCGCGCTTTGCGGTGTTGTCAGACGCGAGAATGCCCGTCTTGGTCTGTGTCGCCATCTCTTCCTCCTCGGGTGAACGTGTCGAGAAGGAATGCCCGTCACGCGGTTCCGCAAACAGCCTCAGCGGGGAACTCTGCCCCAGGCGCGCGCCACGGTCGCCGGGCCGACGACCGAAACACGGCTCGGGATCGAACGCACCGCGTCGAGGAAGTCACCGGCGCAGTAGACCTCGATCCGCGTCGTCCAGTGGGTTCGCCAATCCGCGCCGGTGCAGTCCCATTGCACCTTGCCCTCGGAGCGCTTGCCTTTGACGAACCTGTACATCTGCACCACGCGCCAGGAGCCCGCGCCGGGGGCCATCAGGCCGGCGAGGACGTGAGGCGAGAGGTAGTGCGCGGGCCACACCGGCGTGACGATCTTGTAGCACGGCAGCGACCGAACGTTGCAGGCGCCGCCGTCGACTGAGTAGGTCTTCTGGAACCACGGGCTTTTCAGACCCGAGGGCCTGTTCAGCCCGTGGTGATACGTCCGGCCGTAGGCGAAGCACTTCGACGTCACATCTCGCTGCACCTGAGTGTTCGACCGGTCGCCGGGGTACGCGAACATGCCCCAGGCGCCCTTGTGCCCGTGCGCCCGCATCACGTCGAGCGAGCCGCAGATGTTCTTCACCTGCTCGGCACGGGACATCCGTCGCGTATCGGCATACCTCATGCCCGCCGAGACGAAACTCCAGCCGTATCGCTGCCGCAGCGTATCGAGGGTCTTCCACCCCGGGTAGCGGATCATTCCGTGGCACCTGTAGCGCGACGGAGCGACGTGGCCGACGACGACGGCTCCCGTGCCCGAATGCCCGAGGGCGTGCATCTTGCCCGCGATGTCGGCCAGTCCGACCGACCCTGGCAGCAGCGTGCAGCCGGGTCCGGCCATGCCGAGCTGCGATCTTCCGATCTGGATGGTCAGGAACGCTCGGGGCGTTGCGTCAGCGGTTGGAGCGGCCGCGGCCATTGCCGCCACGAGGGCGGCAATGGCCACCGTGCTCTTTACGTAAGCCAGATCAGGAGAAGGATGATCACGATGAGCGTGACGATTCCACCAGGTATCACGTGGCGTCCTTCCTTTCGACGGTAATCTGCGGCTGTGGTGATTCGGGGGGATCCGGAGGTGTCGGACGGTCCGGCGCAGGGGCCGGCGGATCCGGTTCCGACGGTGGTGTCGGGGGATCGGGAAGCGGAACACCCGGATCAGGAGGCTTCGGTGTAGGTGGCACCGAAAGAGCGACCTCCGACATTGCGGATCCCCCCGACATGTAGTTCCTGTTCCCGGCGACCGCAGTTCCGAAACCACGTTTGGCCCCGCATGCCAACGGGTAGCTCGCACCGACGTGAGCGACCAACCGACAGATCCTCCCCAGAGCGGCATCGACGCCAACGCAGGCGTCGACGAGATCCGCGACGCGCTCGAACGCCAAGGGCTCGAACTGGACATCAAGCCGGCGAACGGCGGGTTCGAGGCAGTCAGCCGCCCGGCGCTGGGTGAGGAGCGCGAGACCGCCCTGCGAGGGTCGGGGCCGACCGAGCACGACGCGGCCCGAGAGGTCTGGGCGCGCTACGTCGCCGTGCAGGGCGGCGTGGGCTCGAGCTAGACGACATGGACGAGCAACGCGATCCCCCGCCTCGCGAGGACGAGCCCGATCACGCCCAGGAGGCCGACACGGTCCCCGAGGAGCAGCTCACCCACGCCCAGCAGGACGACCCCGAGCATCCACAGCATCCCGAGCACGCTCAGGAAGCGGAGACCATCTCCGAACGGCCGTTGCGCCACGCGCAGCGGAAAGAGCGCTAGCAGCCCCGATCAGGCAGCGGCGGGACCCGGTGGCGGGTCGGATGCGGGGAACGAGTCGGCGGACGTCTTGTCATGTCCCTCGACATCGTCAGGCGCCGCATCGGTGTACCCGTCGAGCTCCGCGGCGATCCGCGACTCGCTCACACCCAGCTGCTCTGCGATCTGCGGTACCGACAACCCTTGCCGGGCCAGGTTTGCGATGTCGGATGCGAGGTTGTCCATTTCGCCAATGTACCCCGCGGCCACCCACCGGAAACCGTGCCGTTTGCCTCTCTCGGGCGCCGGGTAGGCGCCTGCGACATGAACGCGAAGCAGCGAGCACTCTGGGCGGTCGCGGTGATGCTGATCATCGCCACGGTGCTGGGATTCCTCCTGCTCGGAATCCTCGGAATGATGATCGCGGTGCCGGCGCTGGTCTTCATCTGGCTCGCTGCGACGGCGAGCGCCGGCGGGCCCGCCGCAGGAGCGTAAAGCCACAACGTTTCGCCGGAACCTGGCACGGGCAAATGTCGACCGTGCCGGCTCCCCGACTCCTCGGCAGCCTTCGCGGTCTGCCCGTGATGGTTGCAGACCACCTCGTGGGAGCGGTGACAGGTGTGCTGCTCGACGCGGAGCGCACATCGGTCCTGGGATTCGAGCTCGAGTCCGTCTCGGGACGCCGGTACTTCCTGCCGCTGGCGCTCGCGCGAGTCGCCGAAACGGCCGTGGTTGCGTCATCGCCTCTGCACCTGGTCGACGACGTCGAGCACTACGTGCGGCGCGGCGCCGTCGCTCACGGCCCCGACGAGAGCCGGCTGGCGGTGGATCTGACGACCGGCAAAGTCCTCAGCGCGGAGTCTCCGGCCGCTCTCGGTCCGGCGACTCCGCGCTGAGCTCTCTGTCAGGACGCGGCGGCCCGGATGGCCTGCTCCTGCTCCTCGAGAATCGCGTACAGCTTGCCGAGCGCCGAGCGCAGCAAGCGGGAGACGTGCATCTGGCTGATGCCCATCTCGGCAGCGATCTCGGACTGGGTCATATCGTGAACGAACCGCAGGCGCACGATGGCGCGCTCGCGGGTCGGCAGGTGCCTCATCGCCGACACGAGCTCGTCCCGGTCGCTGACGAGCTCGAAGCCCGGGTCATCGACCATCAGCGCGGGCACGGGGCGGACGTCCTCATCGCCGCCGCGCTCGCCGGCGGCTCCGGGCTCGTTGAGCGGCTCGGTGACATATGCGCGCTGAACGGCCAGCGCCTCGGCGACCTCGTCCTCGGTGCGGCTGACGGCCGCCGCAAGCTCCGGGATGGTCGGCTTGCGCCCCAGCTTGTGACCGAGCTGCTCGCTGACAACTGCCAGCGACCGGCTCAGCTCCTGCAGCGAGCGGGGCACGCGCACCGCCCAGCCGCGATCGCGGAAGAGATGCATGACCTCACCCTCGATCGTACGCGCGGCGTACGCCTGGAGCGGAACGCCGCGGTCGGGATCGAACCGGTCGACGGCCTGGATCAGGCCGAGGTAGCCGCTCTGGACGATGTCCTCATAGGGGAGGCCACGGCGAGCGAATCGCCGTGCGATGGAGCGAACGAGACCGGCATGACGGAGGATCAGAACCTCCCTCGCCGCGGAATCACCTGTGCTGCGATGCACCAGGGCGAGCTCAGTGTCTGTGCGGTGATCATGAACCTGCATCGGGTCCTGTCCACTCCTTTCGAAGTTTCAACGGCCATCAGCCGTCCTCGACGGGAAGGTGTGCTCGCCGCGTGGAAAGTGAAACATCGCGAGGCGAGACGATGCGATCAGACAGCGCGGAGCTCGGTGCGCGTCAGGACGAGCTCGACGCCGCCGGCAACCACGGACGCGCCATGCCCGTCGAGACTCCGGGCGAGGTGCGGCGCCTCCGGGCCCGCACAGCCGAGAAGTGCCTCGAGCCGTCCGCCCTCCGCTCCCAGAGCGAGCTCGAGAGGGCCGGAGATCTCCGAGAGCGCACCGGCCACGTCCACGCCGAGCCGGTCGGCGGTGAGTGGAGAGAACCCTGCCCGCAGGGCCATGGCAAGCACCACCTGGCCGGCGACGGCCGCCGCCTTGCCGGCGTCGTCTGCGCGAATCGACACGGTACGCTGCAGCTGTGTCACCGAACACTCCGCAAACGATCGCGACCCTCGTCGTTCCGGCCCGGCCGGACTACCTCTCCGTGTGCCGCCAGGCTCTGGCAGGCGCCGTCGGCGGCATCGCCGTGTCCGACGATGCGCTGGAGGATCTCAAGCTCGTGCTGTCGGAAATGTGCGCGAATGCGATCGTGCACGGCTACGGGGCGAAGGAGGGTCTCATCGAAGTGGAGTTTTGCACGTCCGACGAAGAAATCGTGCTCACGGTGACGGATCACGGAGCAGGGTTCGGAGACGACCTCGCGTCGGTTCATCGCGGGATGGGGATGTCACTGCTCGAGCACCTCTGCGATCGCCACACGATCGAGCCGAACCGGTCCTCGGGGGGCGCGTCTGTGTCGTTTTCGCGCGCTTTGCCCGCCTGACCCTCGCGCAGTCATCCATCCTCCAGCTCCGCGAGGGCCGCTCGCAGAAGCCGCGAGACGTGCATCTGCGAGATCCCGACGCGCTTTGCGATCTCCCGCTGCGACAGCCCGACGCCGAAGCGCAGGGCGACCAGCTGCTTGCTCCGAGTATCCAGCCGGTCCAGCTTGGCGCCCAGGTCGAGTCGCTCCTCCGCGGTGCGCAGCGCCTCGTCGTCGAGCGCAAGCTCGTCTGCCTCCGCCTCAGCGAGCGGCACTGCACGCGCGGCCATCCGCGCGCGAAGCGCGTCGAGAACCTCCTCCTCCGGGAACCCCGTCGCCTCCGACAGCTCGCCGACGGTCGGGCTTCGGCCGAGCTGGGCTGTGAGGCGATCGACCGCTCGTTCGATGTCCCTCCCCCGCTCGGCGATCCGGCGCGGCATGCGCACCGGGGCGGCAAGCTGCCGCACGCAGGCGAGCATCTCTCCCACCGCGAAGGGGGTCGCATAGGCGCCGAACGGCGTCCCATGCTCCGGGTCGAAGCGCCGGGCGGCGACGAGCACCCCGACCACGCCGGCCTGCTCGAGGTCTGCACGCGGAACGCGCCCTTCGAAGCGCCGCGCGAGCGACGCGATCAGCGGGCGCATCTCCTCGATCAGGTTGTCAGCCGCAGCATGGTCGCCGGCCGCCGCGAGCGGCGCCAGGGCGCCGGCCCGATCAGGCTCGGGCACGCAACATCACCCGGCCGGAATCCCCGCCCACCTCGGCAACGAGTGCGTCGAACATCGTGCGCCGGCGTTCCACCCAGACGAGATCGACCGGCATGAGCGCGATCTGGAGGTCGCCCGGTGCGATCGAGATCTCGGCCCGGAGGTCGTCCGGGCTGGCGTGCGCGAGCACGAGCTCGATCGCCATCGCGAGGTCGTCGATCTGCTCGAGTGAGAGACCGGCTCTGGCCCCGGCCGCCAGCAGCAGCGGCTGGAACACGGCTGCCCTCGGAGCGTCGGCGGAGAGGCGCACACGGATCTCGGGAGGCGGAGTCACAGCCCGCAGCGTACCGGTGAAACCGACGGCGACAACCGCCCCAGGTGGTTAGCCGTCCGCAAAACGGGGTAGTGTGCTGCCATGAGCGCGCGGGCGATTTCGGTGCTGCGCCAAAATGGAGGCGCGAGTGTCGTCACGCTGCTCGGAGAACACGATCTCTCCACGGCGGAGGAGCTCCGTTCCGCACTTGGCGATGCCTCGGCTGCCGGAGACGGCGTGGTTGTCGATCTGTCGCAGGCGCATTTCATCGACTCGGCGGTTCTCAGTGCGTTGATCGCTTCGCACCGGGAGGTCACCGGCGACGGTCGCGGATGGGCTGTCGTGGTCGGACGGGGCTCGGGCGCCGCCGTGCGCCGGATCTTCGAGTTGACCGGATTGGACGCGCTGATGGCGGTCTACGAACGCGCCGACGACGCTCTGACAGCGGCTTCCTCGGGCCCAGAGGCGGCAAGCGAGGCATGAGCGAGGCAGGCCAGCTCGAACTGACCGTCCCGTCGAGCGCGGAGAACATCCCGCTGATCCGGCACGCGGTCGCGGGGTTCCTCGACGGGCACTCGATCCCCGAGCCCTTGGCGGCCGACGTGCTGCTGGCGGTCACCGAGGCCTGCACGAACGTCGTCCAGCATGCATACATCGACGGCGAGCGGGACGCGGCCGACATCGAGCTCGCAGCAGAGCGCGAGGGGCCGGTGCTGACGATCTCCGTGCGAGACCACGGGCGCGGGTTCGCCCCTCGGGTCGACAGTCCCGGGCTGGGCCTGGGGCTGCCGGTGATCGCGGCCGTGACCCAGAACGTCGAGATCCGGCCGGCGCCGGAAGAGGGCACGCTGGTCGTCATGTCCTTCTCGCTCGATTAGGTCACGCGAGCCGGGGGGTTTCGCAACCCGCTCCCAGGGGAACCGCTCGATCTGGCGCTCACCGCGACGAAACGGAGGGAGTGCATTGACCGAGAGCGCGCTCTTCGCGAAGCGCCATGTGGACGACGAGACGTTCGGGCGCGTGCTCGATCGCGTGTGCCAGGCACTGGACGTGGGACGGATCCAGCACCTGGTGATCGGCGGCATCGCATCCGCCGCCCTCGGCCGCGCGCGCCAGAGCGACGACATCGACGTCCTCGTTTCGCCGCGCGACGCCGACCGTCTGCTCGAGCTGCTCGAGCAGGACGGCTTCCTGACCGACCGCACGTATCCCGAGTGGCTGTCCAAGGCAACGACCGACGGCGTGCTGGTCGACGTGATCTTCTGCGCCGGCGGCACGATGTACCTGGACGCCGAGATGGTGGAGCGCGGACGTGATATCGAGTTCATGGGGCGAACGCTGCGAGTGGCCTCCGCCGAGGACCTCCTGGTGTCGAAGGTCGCCAGCCACACCGAGAGCGCCGCGCGCTACTGGCACGACGCCGTCAGCCTCGTATCGGCCACCGACCTCGACTGGGACTACCTGCTACAGCGGTCAAGGTTTGCCGCGCGGCGCGTGCTCAGCCTGCTGGTGTACGCGCAGTCGGAGGACATCTTCGTGCCCGACGAGCCGATCACGACGCTGTTCGAGCGCGTCTACAGGAGCAACGGTGAACGTGCAGCCTGACGAGTACGTCGTCGGTCACATCAAGGATGCGCTGTCGTCGCACCCGGGCCTGAGCGAGCTCCACGTCGACGTCACCGTCGCGCAGGGCGACGTCTACCTGAGCGGCGAGCTGCCGACCGAGGACCGGCGACGCACGCTGGAGGAGGTCGTCCGCGAGATCGTGCCCGACCGCAAGGTGCACAACGGAACGACGGTCGAGCGTCCCAGCAGGCCAGTGACAGCAGAGGAGCTTGCGTGATCCGGGTTGCTGCGGTGGGAGACATTCACCTCGGCACCGACTCGGCTGGATCCCTTCGCAGTGAGCTGGAGGACATCGCCGAGTCTGCCGACGTGCTGCTGATCGCCGGCGACCTGACGAACACCGGGACGCTCGAGGAGGCCGACGTGGTGGCCCGCGAGCTGGACAGCCTGCCGATTCCGACCGTCGTCGTGCTGGGCAACCACGATTACCACTGTGGCAACGAGGCGCACATCCGAGGCCGGCTCGAAGAGGCCGGCGTGATCGTGCTGGAGGGCGAGACGGCAGAGTTCGACGTGAACGGGCTACGGCTCGCCGTGGCCGGCACGAAGGGCTTCGGCGGCGGATTCGCCGGAGCGCACGCCACGGAGTTCGGCGAGCCTGAGATGAAGAACTTCGTCCGTCACACCAAGGAGCTCGCCGGCAGGCTGAGCGATGCGGTGGAGTCCATGGACGGCGACGTCAAGGTCGTCCTCATGCACTACGCCCCCATATCCCACACCCTGCGCGGCGAGCCGCCGGAGATCTACCCGTTCCTCGGCAGCTACCTCCTGGGCGAGGCCGTCGACGTGTGCGGGGCCGACCTGATCCTCCACGGCCACGCGCACCGCGGCGTCGAGAAGGGCGTCACGCCGGGCGGGATTCTCGTCCGAAACGTCGCTCAGCCCGTGATCAGGCACGTCTACAACCTCTACCACTTCCACCCCGCCCGGCAGCGCGAGCGGGTACTCGAGGCGAGGGCGTCGGGCCACCAGGACTGAGCACGCCCGACGTTCGTCAGTCGGCGGCGGGAGGCCGCACAGCCTCCTCGCGGGAGCCGACGACGTTCAGCACGCTGCCGACACCGGCAAGGTCGAAGACCCTGCGCACACCGTGGGCGGATCCCTCACCGAGGACGACCGCGAACCGGCCGCCGTTGCGTCCCGCGCGATCGTGCTCGGCGATCAGAACGCCCAGCACAGACGAATCGATGAACGCCGTATCGGTGAGATCGACGACAACCACCGCCTGCGCATCGCCGAGCGGTCCCAACTGCCGGCGCAGCTCCTCGGCGGTCGACAGATCATGCTCGCCCCGCAGGGCCACGACCGCAGCCGACTCACCCTGCTCGATCTCGATCGCAGGTCGCTCCATGGCAGGGCGGAAGGATAGACGAGCGACCCAGCCCGCCGTCCGTGGGTCGTTTCGCCCCACCGCGTATCGGGTAATCTCCCCCACAATGGCCGACGACGACGCCGCTAGCGACCGCGAACCTCGCTTCGAGCAATCTCAGGTGGAGGAGACGGCCACAGTTCTGAGAGTGCAGGGCGAGCTCGATATCGGATCCGCCGATGCGCTACGCGCGGCGCTCGACAGCGCCGAGGCGGCGGGCACGACGGTCATACGGCTCGACGCTACCGGGGTGCACTTCCTCGACTCGACCGCCCTCGGTGTGATCCTTGCGTCGGCGCAGCGGCTGTCAGCTCGCGGAGGACGGCTCGAGTTGGTGAACGCATCGCCCGCCGTGCGCCGGATCCTCGATATGACGCTGATCGCGCGCACCGTCCACCTGATCCCCTAGGTCACGCGGCCTGGCGCCGGCCGTGTGACCGGCAGTACTGCTCGAAGGCGGCGTACTTCGCGAGGTACGACTCGAGTTCGGTGAACCCGAGCCGGAGCCATGCCTGCAACCACACCTCGTCGAGTTGACCTCTCACTCTGTGCGTCTCGTCCATTGTGCTTCGGTGGCGGTGGTTGGCCCCATCGGGAACGATGAGGTGTCACCACCTGAGCTACCCGGCGCTGAGACGCGGCAAACGCGCCGCTGCAGATCGCAGCATCTGAAGCACCCGGATGCGCACCCCGCCCGTGCCGCGTCAGACCGGCTGCGGAGGCTCAGCAGGATCGCCGGGATCGTCGAGGCCCTCCTCGCGGCGGCGCTCCCGGGGGGTCGGCGTCGTGGCTGAGCGGGCGCGGGATGCCCGGCGGGTCAGGTGGCGGCGACGTCTGGGCCTCGTGGTCGGAAATGGCGAACCGCGGCTCGGGCTTGTGACTACCCGCCTGCATGGGGTCGACGGCAGGTGGGCTGTCCATGCGTTCCCGCGACTCGACGCGAAGCCGCTTTTCGGGGGTGTCCATCACCGTGTCAGGCTCGTTCTTCTGCTCGAGCGAAGGGCCGAACGCCGCGACCGCATCGCCCACAGCGACCACGCCGTCGTCTTCACCGGACGGCGCCGTGGCGCGCTCGCTGGAGTCCGCGGCGTCTGGAATCGCGACGTCCGCGCGGTCGTGGCCGGGGTCGGGCCCGGGATAGCCCTCAGCAGGTGAGCGATCGGCGTGTCGCGGCTGATCCATATCGCCCATAGCCTGCCCGGGCCGGCTGTCGGTGAAACCCAGTTTCGAGCCGTTCTGTGACGGGCAGCGTCATCATGTGGCGAAAATGAGGATGGCGCTGAAGGAACGGGAACGCGCCCCATGCGTCGTCTGTTCCGGCACGATCGACAAGGCGACATGCCCCGCTCTGGAAGGGCTCGTGGAGAGGTTGCTGCAGCAGGCACCGCGCTCGCTCACGCTGGACTGCCGGTCGATCGTGTCAGTGGATGTCAGCGGCATCGGCGCCCTGCTGCGAGTCGTCGGCATGTGCTACGAGCGCGGCGTCTCCATCGATGTGCTGCCGAGCGCGGCGACCGGTGACCTCGTCACCCTGGCATGGCCGTTCGCGATTGGCACGAGGAGTTTCGGGAGAGGGCCGGCCGGGTACACCGACGGCCCGTGAAGTTCCGGCGAGGAGCACGGCTCGACCCGTCGCAGGTTCGCGACGTTCGCGGTCGCCGCGGGATGAGCGGGCTCCCGGGCGGTCTTGCCGTCGGCGGTGGGGGCATCGGCACGTTGATCGTCGTCATCCTGCTGCTGCTGAACGGCGGCGTCGACATGGGCGGCAACGGCTCCGGGGCCGCCGGCGACATCCCGTCGGACCTGGCGGCGAACTGCCGCACCGGAGCAGACGCGAATCAGCGCGAGGATTGCCAGGTGCTCGGCTTCATCAACAGCATCCAGTCGTACTGGGAACAGGCGATGCCGAGCTACGAGAAGACCGACACCGTCTTCTTTACCGGCCAGGTCCAGACAGGCTGCGGTACGGCGACGTCCGCGGTCGGCCCGTTCTACTGCCCCGCCGACAAGCTGGTCTACATCGATCTCGGCTTCTTCGACGAGCTGCGCACCCGGTTCGGTGCGAGCGGCGGCCCACTGGCGCAGGCGTACGTCCTGGCCCATGAGTACGGGCATCACGTTCAAGACCTCCAGGGGATTCTCGACCTCATCGGCGGCGACCGCACCGGTCCGGACAGTGCCGCTGTGCGGTCGGAGCTCCAGGCGGACTGCTACGCCGGGACGTGGGCGAACCACGCGGTGCAGTCAGGGTTCATCGTCAACCTCACCGACCAGGACATCGCCGACGCTCTGGATGCCGCCGCCGCGGTCGGCGACGACCGGATTCAGGAGAGGTTCCAGGGACGCGTGCAGCCGGAGTCGTGGACGCACGGGTCGTCCGCTCAGCGCATGAAGTGGTTCCAGACCGGTTACCGTTCTGGCAACCCGAGGTCGTGCGACACGTTCAACGGGGCGATCTGACCCCGCGGTTTCTGCCGCGCGCGGACGGGGTAGTTCCGGCGCGCATGCAGCAGACCAATGGACACCTGTCGATCGCCGCCCTCCTCGAGAAGCTCTCGAGCGACGTCGCGACGCTCGTGCGGCAGGAGGTCGCGCTGGCCCGCGCGGAGCTCGAGGAGAAGGCGCAATCGGCGACCACGGGCGTCGCGCTCCTGGCCGTTGCGGTCATGGCCGGGCTCGCCGCAAGCGCTGTGCTGATCGCAGCCATCGTGCTGGCGCTGGCGACGGTGATGCCTGCCTGGCTTGCCGCGTTCGTCGTGGCCGCCGTTCTGCTGACGATCGCTGCGCCGACGGGGCTTGCCGGCGTCAGCCGGATCAGGCGCGCGACGCCCGTGAAACCTGAGCGGACGATCGAGTGGGTAAAGGAGGACGTGCGGTGGCTGAGCGAACAGAAGAGCTCCGCAGAGAGATCCTCGTAACGCGCCGGCTGGTGGCAGCCGACGCCGAAGAGCTCGTACGGCGTGTGAACGTCGGCGCGCGGCTGCGCGACACGGTGCGCCGGAAACGGCCGTACCTGATCGGCGCTGCAGTTGCCGCCGCCGCAGCCGCCGTGGCCGTCTGGCGCACATGACCCCGCGGATCAGCCCAGGCGGGATGCCCCCGGAGGAGCTGGCGCAACGTCTCCACTGCCTGGTCAACGAGCACTCCGCAGTGGACGTGGCGCTCGACGACGTCCGGTTGGTCGACCCCTCGCTGCTCCATGTGCTCGCCGGCGCGCGCCGCGAAGCCGGGCGCTGCGGATGCGACCTGCGCATCGAGCTCGGCCGCGCCAGGATCGGTCCGCCCGCCGGCCTTACGTAACAACGAACGCGGTCAGACCCGGTTCCTTCACCTGCGTGGTCGCCGCACCTCGAAGCCGCCCTCCGGCGTCCGGTGCACCTCGCTGCCCACCCACCCCCGCAGCGGGTGGATGTTCGTCTCCCGTAGCCGCCGGCATGTCCAGAGCGTGAGCAGGAAGACAATGGGCGGGGCGATGAACCACACCAATCGGAGCACGTCGACCTGGCTTTCGTATGGGATGTCGAACGTGACGAAGATCCGGTCGGAGGCGCCGGCCAGGAACGGCACGGCGACCCACGTGAAGAAGCCGGCGCCGAACGCGGTTCGCCATGGCACGTCCCGCGGCCGCTGGAGCAGGTGGTGCGGCTCGCGATCGGCGGTCATCCACCGCTCGAGCCACGGCCAGCTGTAGAGCACCGCGAACACGACCAGCGGGAACACAACCCCCGGCAGGAAGACGTTCGGCAGCGTGTAGCCGAAAACCTCCGGCTCGAAGGGCGGCATCAGCCGCAGGGCACCGATCATCCACCCCATGTACCAGTCGGGCTGGACACCGTTGGTGCCGATCGACGGCTCGTAGGGCCCGTAGTGCCACAGTGGGTTGATCTGCACGAGCCCGCCGAGCAGGAACAGCACAGCGGCCACAGCGAACATCAGACCGAGCGACCGGAACGCATAGCTCGGCCACATCGGCGAGCCGACGACGTTGCGCTCCCGGCGCCCGGGCCCGGGGAACTGTGTGTGCCTGACCGCCACGATCAGCGCCATGTGGATTGCCAGAAGCGTCGCGATGATCGCCGGGAACAACAGCACGTGGGCGATGTAGAGCCGCGACGCGAATGCATCGGTGCCCGGGAACTGCCCGCCCCAGATCAGGTCGACGATGCCCTCGCCGATGATCGGCACCGATAGAGCAACCGCGTAGCCGACGGCGAGCCCCATCCCCGACACGAGGTCATCGGGCAGTGAGTAGCCCGCATAGCCCTCGAGGATCGCGAGGATCAGCATCGTCAGCCCGATGACGTAGTTCATGTCACGCGGCCGGCGGAACGCGCCGGTGAAGAAGATCCGCATCAGGTGCACGACGATCGCGGCGATGAACACCAGCGCAGCCCAGTGGTGCGTCTGGCGCATCAAGAGCCCGGCCCGCACCTCGAACGTGAGGTCGAGCGAGGAGCGATACGCCTCGGTCATCTGATGCCCCCTGAGCGGCTCGTACGACCCGCGGTACACGGTCTCCGCGTAACTCGGCTCGAAGAAGAACGTCAGGTAGACACCGGTCCCGAGCAGCACGACGAACGCATACAGGGCGATCTCGCCGAGCAGGAACGACCAGTGGTCGGGGAAGACGTAGCGCAGGGCGGCGACCAGCGGCCGGCCGATGCCAGTGCGCGTGTCGAGGGCTCGCACGAGCCCGCGAATCACCGGCGGACGCTCCAGTACGAGGGCCCCGGAGGCGCCGACAGCTGCCCCGCAGCAATCAGCGACCCGTCCGCGTCGAGCCGGAGCGGAAGCTGCGGAAGAGGCCGCCCGGCGGGACCGAACACGACCTGCGCGCCCCGGGTCACGTCGAACGCCGAGTAATGGCACGGGCAGACCAGCGCCGGCCCCGGGGCCAGCTCGGGGTCGAGCGGGTAGCGCAGCATGGCGACCGCGCACCCGGCATGCGTGCAGATCTTCGAAAACGCCAGCACACCGCCGACCGCCCAGTTCTCCCGCCCGGGATCGGGGCGAAGCTCGGCCGGGTCGATGCTGACAACTACCACCGGCGCTCCGAACGTCATCGGATCCTCGCCCTCCGGGAACGCCGTTGTGAACGATCCGATGGCGAGCTCCTCGGGGCGCACCGGCTGTCCTCGGTCGTCCAGAAGGCGGATGCCGTCACGCCATGGCGACGCACCCACCGGCAGCCCCCCGGGCCCTGCGAGCGAGAGCAGCGGGGCGACGGTCGCCGCACCGATCGAGGCAGTTGCCGCGCCGCCCGCAGCGAGCAGCAGCCGTCGGCGGCTGAGGCCCGCCCCGGCACGTCGCAGCTCCCGGTCGACCACGTCCGGCACCTCCGGGTGCTCGACCTCCGGGCGTGGCTCCACCTCCGTGATCTGTGGCACGAGCAGTGTCCCGGCGGCGATCATGGCAGCGGCGAGGAGCAGCAGCGCGCCACCGAGCGAGACGCCGAGCAGCTGGGTCGAGGCGTCGGCGAAATAGAGGACCACGAAGACCAGCGCCGCGGCGGACGCACCTCCCAGCAGCGAGATCACAAGCAACTCGCGGCGCGGGCCGGCGGGCGGCTCCACCCGCCGTGGCGAGGGCTTCTGGCTCATTCCGACCGCTCCCCGATCACCCGCGCCACCAGCAGCAGCGCTCCGAGCCCGATGAACCAGGCCACCATTCCCTCGGGGATCGGGCCGAGGTGGCCGATCGCCCAGCCGCCTGGATCCTCGGGCGACTTCGCCGATTCGACGTAGCGGACGATGGATGCGACCTCCGCGTCGCTCAGCTGGCTCTCCCCCCACTCCGGCATCACGTACGGCCCGATGCGAATCGCCTCGGCAATCTGCGTCGGGGTCGCATCGTCGAGGAGCGGGGCAACGGCGCCCGGCACGACGCCCCCGCTGCCGGTGATCTGGTGGCAGCCCGCGCAGCGGTCGGCGTACAGGCGAAGGCCCTCTGTCAGCGAGGCCCCGCTCGTGTCCACCTGTGGAATGCCAGGGCCGCCGAAGGAGCCGATGTAGGCGACGAGGTCGTCGATCTGCGACGTCGTGAAGACGGGGTCCGACCGCACCGGCTCGAGCCCCGGCGCCTTCAGGGGCATGCGCCCGGTGCTCAGGTAGAAGTCCGCCGCCTGCTCGCCGACGCCCTCGAGCTTCGGTCCCCGGTTGGGGACTCCCTCGAGGTTGTCGCCGTGACACGAGCTGCAGCTCTCGAGGTACAGCTCCTCACCGGCCGCAAGGCGATCGAGCGAGACGCTCGAGGCGCGCGACCGGCCGTCCGCCCACCCCAGCGCCAGGATCAGCACGAGTGCCGAGGCGCAGAGCCCGAGGCCGGCGATCCGGGCGAGCCGCTCACGCACGGCGCGCCTCCAGCCGCTCGCGGCGCAGCTGGCGCCTGTGCTCCTGCGCGACGGCGCGCCACGCGGTGACCGCCGCGGTGACGGCGAGCATCAGCGAGCCGGCGAGCATAACGGTCCCCGCCTCCCGCTGATCGTGCACGGTCACGCCCTCGTAGAGAGGCCGTGGCACCGACATCAGCCAGATCGCCAGAGCGTCGCCGACCGGCATCGCCGTGAGCAGGTAGGCGACCCGGATCGCCGGGCGCCGCCGGGCCGGCGGACCGGGCGACATGATCGGAAGCCAGAACAGCACCGAGACGCCGAGCAACACCGCATGCAAGCCGGCGTGAAGCAGCGCGGTGTGCTCGGCCGCCGCGATCACCGGTGGAAGGTGCACGATCCACTGAGCGGCCGCAAACGCGGCCCACGCGACCGTGAGCGACAGCGCGACACGCGCCCATCGGTTGTGACCGGCCCGCGTCACGCTGCGGCGAAGCCGCGTGGGTGCAAAGCGGATCAGCGCACGGGGCCCGCCGGCGGCGATCAACGGTGCGGCGAGGAACATCAGCAGCATGTGCTGCACCATGTGGCCGTGGAGGCTGCGCTCCGCGGCGGTCTCGCCCAGCGGCGAGACGGCCAGCGCGGCAACCGCCACTCCGAGCATGAGGATCGCAAGCCGGATCATTCGCGAACCTCCCGGCGCCGTGCAAGCTCCTCGCGGATGACGCCGACCACCCCGGCGGCGAACACGCCCGCCCCGATCACGGCGAGCCATGCTCCCGCCGCCAGGCCGGCGAAGACGATGATCGCCCCCATCCCCGCGAAGGCGGTCGGCACGCTCAGGTCGGCCAGCGCCTCACGCTCCGGCGGGGCTTCGCACGTCGCCCGCATGGCGAGACCTGTGACCAGAGCCGCCGCGCCGGCCGCCGCCAGCATCACGGGCGCAATACCGGTGTCGCCGCGCAGCAACATCGGCACCGTCAGGGCAAGGTTGACGGCACCCCACACCACGATCACGAGCGGCAGCCTCACCGGCTGCCCTCCGCATCCTCACGCAGGTCGAGCAGCGGCGCGTACGAGCGGATCTCAGGCAGGGAGTCGAAGTTGTGCCGCGGCGGAGGCGAGCTCGTCCACCATTCGAGGGTGTGCCCCTCCCAGGGGTCGGACTCCGCAGGCTCCGCCCGGCTCCATGACCGGATCAGGTTGGCGACGAACACAAGCATCCCAACGGCGATCACCACACTGCCCAGCGTCGCCAGTTCGTTCATCCGGGTGAAGCCGGCATCGGCCGGGTAATCCGCAATCCGACGCGTCATCCCGTCGTAGCCGAGCACGAACATCGGGAAGAACGTCAGGTTCGTCCCGATCAGCAGGAGCCAGAAGTGGAGCTTCCCGAGGCCCTCCCCGAGCCGATGGCCGGTCCATTTGGGGTACCAGTGGTAGATCCCGGCGAAGAGACCGAAGAGGCTGCCCGCAAACAGCGTGTAGTGGAAGTGGGCAATGACGAAGTAGGAGTCGTTGAAGTGGTAGTCGAGCACCGGGGAGGCGACGATGATGCCCGTCAGCCCTCCGACCAGGAACTGCACCATGAAGGCGACCGCAAACAGCATCGAGGTGCGGAAGATCAGCGCCCCTCCCCACATCGTTGCGACGAGGTCGAGGTACTCGATTCCCGCGAAGATCAGCAGTGCGGTCGAGGTCACGCCGAAGTAGCGGTTGTCGACCTGCCCGGTGGTGAACATGTGATGAGCCCACACCGCCATCGAGAGCGCCGAGAAGCCGAGCAACGAGATGACGAGCGGCACATATCCCGCGAACCGGCGGCGTGAGCAGACCGCGACCACCTCCGCCACCGCGCCGACGAACGGGAAGAACAGCACGTAGACGACCGGGTGCCCGAAGAACCAGAACAGGTGCAGGTACGTCACGGGATCGAGCCCGAAGCCGAGGTGGCGGTCCGCGAAGAGCACGCCCAGGGCCGCCAGCAGCGCCGGGAACGAGAACAGCGTCAGCAGGCACGTCGCGACCATTGCCCAGCAGAACACCGGGAGCCGGAGCATCGTCATGCCCGGTGCCCGTCTCAGCAGGACCGTGCCGAGCATGGTCGCCGACAGGATGATCGCGGCAAGCGCCGCCAGGGCGGTGCCGGCGATCCAGAAGTCGACTCCGGGCCCGGGCGAGAAGGTGCGGTCGGAGAGCGGCGGGAAGGCCGTCCACCCGACGTCCGCGGGCCCATGCGCCGTCAGCAGCCCCATGTAGGAGAGCAGGCCGCCGCCGAAGATCAGCCACACCGCGAAGAGGTTCAGGCGCGGCGCGAGCAGGTCGGCCGCGCCGATCTGGAGCGGGATCAGGTACATGCCGAGCCCCAGAGCGGCCGGCGTCATGACGAGATAGAGCATCGTCGAGCCGTGAAGCGAGAAGAGCTCGTTGTAGTTCTGGCGCGAGACAACCTGAAGGCCCGGCTGCGCCAACTCGCTTCGCATGATCAGCGCGACGACCCCGCCCGCGGTGAAGAAGATGCCGCTGAGGACGCCGGCGCGCGCCGCCAGCCGCTTGTGGTCGGTTGCCGCCGCCCAGCCGACGAGCCCCCCGACGGTCGGCGCCGTGACCGTCGTCATGCCGTGGTTCCGCCGCTCGCCAGCCAGGATTCGAAGGCCTGCGCCGACGCCACTCGAGTCGTGAAGACCATCCCCGTGTGGTCGAAGCCGCAGAACTGCGAACAGACGCCCGTGTAGGTGCCCTCGCGCTCGAACGTGAGGTCGAATCGCGTCTCACGGTCTGGAAACGCATACCGCTTGAAGCGAAGCTCCGGGATCCACAGCGCATGGATGACGTCGCGCGCGCGCAGCGTGAACTCCACTGTGCTTCCCACCGGCACGACGAGCTCACGGCTGACAACACCGCCCGGGTAGTAGAACGTCCATTTCCACTGGGACGCAATCACCCTGACGCGCAGGTCGGGGTGATTCGACAACGGGTCGACCTTGGCCTCCGTGCGAAGCGACGCCATCGCCAGCGTGACAACGGCCGCTGCGAGGATGCCGATCCAGAGCACGTAGAGGATGCGTGGCGGGCCCCGTCGTGAGGGGGTGCGGCCCGGCCTCGCCCGAAACCACAGCACCGCGACGAGGATCGCCAGCGTCGTGACGGCTCCACCGGCCACTGTCACGATCAGATACAGGTCGAACAGCGACGAGAACTCGTCCGTCGTATCAGCGATCGATGCAGGTGTGGTCGGCACCAGTCGGCGGCGTACCCGCGGCAACGCAAGCCCGAAACGCCGGTCGGGCGGGGCGCCGTCCCGCACCCCGCCTCGCCGGTGACGGCCTTAGCCGTTGCCAGTACGCTCGCGTCCGTTGTCAGTGCAGGCGAGCCCGGCAATCGACGCATTACCCGCGTCGGCGGCGCCCGGAAACACGAGGGCAAATGGCACTCGCCGGCACGCCGTCACTCCACGAGCGGCAGCCCGCTCCGCCAGAGCCGCGGGTCGGTGAGCAGATCGCTGTTGTCGGCGAACTTGTCGATGGAGCCGGTGAGTGGCCGGACGCCTCGGCGCACCGGACGACTGTATCGACTGATAACCACCAACCGACACGGTCCCGCCGCAAGGCGTGGTACTGATGCAGAGGCCACCTTCGACTGTGGGCGGTTGGGGTGACGTCAGGCAGGGAAATCAGGAATGGGGCGGCACCCCGAGCCGCCATGGGCATCCACGCCATGAATCTTCTTCTCTCATATCCATCGTGGCCACCGCAGGGAAACTGGGACACAGCCCTTCGTGTCGGTCTGACGCTGCTTTTGGTCGCGATCGTGTTCAAGGGCTCGGATCCGATCGTGCGGTGGCTGCTCGGGCGCTATGAGCGGCGGTACTCGGCGAACGCCGGCGACACCGCGGCGCTGATCAGCCTGAAGCGGCGCGAGACAGCGGTGTCAGTCCTGCGAACGACAATCCGCTACTGCGTGATCCTGCTCGCTGCCCTGGTGCTGTTCCAGTCGCTGACCGGGTCCGGCACGATTACGGCGGTCGCCGGCGCCTCGCTGTTGGTGGTGCTGATCGGCTTTGCGGGTCAGCGGTTCCTGACCGACATCCTCACCGGCATGTTCATGCTGTTCGAAGGGTGGTATGCGGTCGGCGATACGGTGGTGCTCGAGCCGTGGAAGCTCGAGGGCGTCGTCGAGGAGGTCTCGTTGCGCGCGACGACACTCCGCGCGGTCAACGGCGAGAAGGTGCGCATTCACAACTCCCAGGTGCTCGCCGTCAGGCAGCTCCCCCGCGGCCTGCGCGAGATGGAGCTCGAGCTGTTCGTCTCCGACGAGGAGGAAGGGCGACAGCTGATCGAGCAGGTCGCGGCGTTCATGCCGGTCGGCCCGATGCAGTTCGTCCGCCGCCCGACGCTCGTCGAGGTGCAGCGCCTCGACGACGACCTGTACCGGCTCCGGGTCCGCACCGCCACCGCCGCGGGACGTGAGTGGCTGGCCGAGAAGTTCCTTCCCGACGTGATCAAGGAACGCGCTCGCGAAGGGCTGATCCTCCACGGCCCGGTCGTGACCGAGGTCGACGCCTCGGCGTCCTTCGGACGCTACGCGCGCTACTACGAAAATCGCACTCCGGCCAAGATGTAGCGCCGATCCGGTCACGTCGTTCTGCGGTGACCACCGAAGTTCGTCCGAAGTGTTTCACCTTGTTTTGCTTGGGTAGCGGCGTGATTACGCCTAGAAGCGGTTCTCTCTCTACCCATGCGGATTCTCGGTATCAACGCGGTGTTCCACGACCCGGCGGCGGCCCTGGTGGTCGACGGCGAGATCGTGGCCGCTGCGGAAGAGGAACGGTTCACGCGACGCAAGCACGGCAAGCCGTGCGTGCCGTTCTCGACCTGGGAGCTGCCCGAGCAGTCGGCGGCTTGGTGCCTGAAGCACGCCGACCTCACGCCCGAAGACGTCGATCTTGTCGCCTATTCATACGATCCATCGATCGCATCCCCGCCGAACGGTGACCTGACACTCGACGACTGGGAGCCGCTCCGCACGCTCTACGCGCAGCGGGCGCCGAACTTCCTTCGCACCGCGTTGCCAGGCCTGCATCCGGAATGCGTGCGATTCGTTCCCCACCACCTCGCGCACGCCGCGTCGGCGTTCCTGGCCGCCCCGTACCGGGAGTCCAGCGTGCTCGTCCTCGACGGCCGAGGCGAGACCGGCTCGCATCTTGCCGGGAGGTTCTCTGGGCACCGCTTCACCCCCTTGGCGGCGCAGAACCTCCCCAACTCACTCGGGCTGCTGTACGAGGAGGCGACCGAGCACCTCGGCTTCCGCCGGTCATCCGACGAGTACAAGGTGATGGCTCTTGCCTCCTACGGCGAGCCCCGCTTCCTCGACCGCCTGCGAAAGCTCGTTTACTCCACAGGCGACGGCGGATTCGCGACGCTGCCAGTCAGCTGGTCGACGTTCACCCCGCCGGCACGCCACGAGCAGTGGTCGGATGCACATGCCGACCTGGCAGCGAGCGTGCAGCGCATCGTCGAGGACGTTCTCCTCGAACTGGCCGCCTGGCTCCACGACCAGACCGGCGACAGCGCCCTGACGATGGCCGGTGGAGTGGCGCTGAACTGCGTTGCGAACTCGAGGCTTGCGAACGAAGGGCCATTCGATCACGTGTGGGTGCAGCCCGCCGCCGGCGACGCCGGCACCGCGCTCGGCGCGGCGATGGAGGTCGCGATGTCACACGGCGAGCCGGTGCAGCCGATGGGCAGCGCAGCACTCGGACGGGGTTGGAGCGACGAGGAGATCGCGGCCGCGCTCAGCACCGCGGGCGTCAGCTACACACGCCCCGACGACATCGCTGACGCCGTCGCCCGCGACCTGGCCGCCGACCGGATCGTCGCCTGGTTCCAGGGCCGCAGTGAGTTCGGGCCGCGAGCGCTCGGCCATCGCAGCCTGCTCGCGAATCCCTCGAACAGGCACAACCTGACCCGGCTGAACGACGTCAAGGGCCGAGAGCAGTTCCGCCCCGTCGCACCGATGGTGCTGGCCGAGCACGCGGCCGAGATCTTCGACGGCCCGCTCCCCAGCCCGCACATGCTGTTCGTGCATCGAGTGCGGGGCGGATGGGCCGAGCGCATCCCGGCCGTCGTGCACGTCGACGGCACCGCGCGGATCCAGTCCGTCGATCGCAACGAGGAACCACTGGTGGCCCGGATGCTCGACGGCGTGGCATCGCGCACCGGCATCCCGGTCGTGATCAACACGAGCCTGAACACTGCCGGCCGGCCGATGGTGGACGACCCGCGGGACGCCCTCGAATGCTTCGGGTCGGCCCCCGTCGACGTGCTGGCAATCGGGCCGTACATGCTCCGCCGCGCCGCCGGCAGCCTGGAGCGCGCCGCCTGATGGCTGTCAACGTCGACCTCGTGATCCCGACGATCGGACGGCCGTCGCTGCAGCGGCTGATGGCACGACTGGCGTCGGGCACGCTGCCGCCCGGCAGGGTGCTCGTCGTCGACGACCGCCGCGACACGTCGACGCCCCTCGCGCTGGGCGGGGAGTCGCACGCCCTCGACGTGACGGTTCTGCGCGGCCCGGGGCGCGGGCCTGCGGCGGCCCGAAACGCCGGCTGGCGGGGATCCCGCGCGGCATGGATCTGCTTCCTCGACGACGACGTCGAACCGGGCCCAGGCTGGACGGAGCGGTTGGAGGAGGATCTCGCGTCGCTCATGCCCGAGGTCGGTGGAAGCCAGGGGCGGATCCGCGTGCCCGTGCCCCAGCGGCCGACCGATTGGGAGCGGAACGTCCAAGGGCTCGAGAATGGACGGTGGATCACCGCAGACATGGCTTACCGCCGCTCTGCGCTCTCCTCCGTAGGCGGATTCGACGAGCGCTTCCGCCGCGCATACCGGGAGGACGCCGACCTTGCGCTGCGCGTGCGCGACGCGGGATACCACCTCGTCCGCGGTCACCGTCTGTGCGAGCACCCCGTTTCGCCGGCCGGCCGGTGGCACAGCGTGCGACTGCAATCGGGCAACGCCGACGACGTCCTCATGCGAGCCCTGCACGGAGGGCACTGGCGGAAGCGCGCCGGAGCGCCCCGCGGCAGGCGAGCGCGACACGCGCTGACCGTCGCGGCCGGCATCGCCGCGGGCACTGCAGTGCTGCAAGGCAAGCATCGCATCGCGGGACTGGCGGGCGCGGCGTGGCTTGCGCAGACCGCGGAGTTCGCGTGGCGGCGAATCCGCCCGGGGCCGCGATCCATCGACGAGATCGTGACCATGGCGGTGACCAGCGCCGCGATCCCTCCGGCGGCGGTCGGGCATTGGATGGCCGGCTCGGTGCGGCTCGCGGGTCAGCTGCGCGGAGGCGGCCCCGGAGTTGCGGTTCCAGGCCCGCCGAGCGCCGTGTTGTTCGATCGTGACGGCACGCTCGTGGTCGACGTCCCGTACAACGGCGACCCGGCAAAGGTGATACCGATGGCCGGAGCTCCCCAGGCGGTGGAACGGCTGCGGGCGGCGGGGATGGCGGTGGGCGTCGTGACGAATCAGAGCGCGGTCGGCCGCGGCCTCATCACTGCGGAGGACGTCGAGACGGTCAACCGGCGGATCGGTGCGCTGATGCGTGGCATCGAGGTCTGGGCGATCTGCACCCATGCTCCCGGTGAGGGGTGCGCCTGCCGGAAACCCGCGGCAGGACTCGTGTGGCAGGCAGCCAGAGCGCTCGGCGTGGACCCGGCCCGATGCGTCGTCGTGGGAGACACCGGTGCAGACGTCGAGGCCGCCCGTGCCGCCGGGGCGCGGCCGATCTTGATTCCAAATGAGGCGACACGGCCGGAGGAAGTGGCCGCGGCGCCGGAATCCGCTCCCGATGTGCAGACAGCCGTCGATCGCATTCTCGAGGCGCGCACATGAATCCCTCCGTCCTCGTCGCCCGTCTCGACAACAACGGCGACGTGCTGCTTGCGGGCCCTGCCGTACGCGCCGTGGCGGCCGGCGCCTCGGAAGTGACCCTGCTCTGCGGCGCCCGCGGGATCGCCGCTGCGCACCTGTTGCCGGGTGTCGACCGGATCGTCCAGTTCACCGCGCCGTGGATCGACCCCGATCCGGCGCCCGTCGACCGCGTGGAGGCCGACCGGCTCGTCGCGCGCATCTCGGCAATCGAGCCCGACATCGCGCTGATCCTGACGTCGTTTCACCAGAGCCCGCTGCCCCTCGCGCTGCTGCTGCGGATGGCCGGCGTTCCGTGCATCGCCGCCATCTCGGAGGACTATCCGGGGTCGCTGCTCGACATCCGCCATCGCGTCGGTGACGACCTCCACGAGGTCGAACGGGGATTGTCGCTCGCCCTGCGAGCCGGGTTCGAGCTGCCCGATGGGGATGACGGCTCGCTGCGGATCCGCCCGCACGCTTCGGAGGTGCGGCCGCCGTTCGTGGGGTACGTGGTCGTGCACCCGGGCGCGAGCGTCACGGCACGGGCGTGGTCGCCCGCCCGCAACCGAGAACTGGTGCGGACGCTGGCCGCCGACGGGTGGCCGGTGGTCGTCACCGCGGGCCCGGACGAGACAGAGCTCGCCGTCGAGGTGGCCGGTCCGCAGCATCCGCTCGTGGCCAACTTCGCCGGCCAGGTGACGCTGGCGGGCCTTGCGGCCCTGCTCGAGCGTGCACGTGCGCTGGTCGTCGGAAACACCGGGCCTGCGCACCTCGCAGCAGCGGTCGGCACGCCGGTCGTATCGCTGTTCGCTCCCACCGTGCCCGCAAGCCGGTGGCGCCCATGGCAGGTCCCGAATCTCCTGCTCGGAGACCAGCGGATTGCCTGCGCCGGCTGCCGCGCGCGAAGCTGCCCGGTCGCCGGCCACCCGTGCCTGTCGTCGGTCGACGTTGCCGATGTGATCGGAGCTCTCCACCGTCTCGCTGTCCCTCGGCCGCTGGAGGTGGTGGTATGAACGTGTTGCTCTGGCACGTGCATGGCGCCTGGACGACCGCCTTCGTCCACGGTCCTCACCGCTACCTGATCCCGTTGCTGCCCGACCGTGGGCCCGACGGGCGCGGTCGCGCCCAGACCTACGACTGGCCGGATGCGGCCGTGGAGGTGACGCCCGAGCAGGCGGCCGAGGAGGACGTCGACGTGGTCATCCTTCAGCGGCCGGCCGAGCTGGAGGAGCTCGCAACTCGCTGGCTCGGGGGCCGGCAGCCCGGTCGAGACGTCCGTGCGGTGTACGTCGAGCACAACGCGCCTCAGGGGCACATCGCCGACATGCGCCATCCCACGGCCGACCGTGACGACCTTACGCTCGTGCACGTCACGCACTTCAACCGCCTGTTCTGGGATGGCGGCCGAACGCCGACGCGAGTCGTCGAGCACGGCATCCCCGACCCCGGTCGTCGGTACACGGGCGAGGTCGCCCGCTCCGCCGTCGTGATCAACGAGGCGCAGCGGCGCTGGCGAGTCACCGGCACCGACCTGCTCTCGCAGCTTTCGTCCGCCCTCCCTGCAGATCTCTTCGGGATCGGCGCCGGCGATGTCGCCGTGAATGGCAACGTTCGCCCGATCGACGACCTTCCCCAGCGACACCTGCACGACGAGATGGCCCGCCGGAGGGTGTACCTGCACCCGGTGCGGTGGACGTCGCTGGGGCTGTCGCTGATCGAGGCGATGATGCTCGGCATGCCGGTGGTCGCGCTCGCGACGACCGAGGTCACCGATGCGGTCCCCGATGACGCCGGCATCGTGTCGAACAGGCTCGACCGCCTGGAGCAGGCGCTCCGCAGGCTCGGAAACGACCCCGACGAGGCTTTGGAGCGTGGTTCGGCGGCGCGGGAGGCCGCTCTTCGCCGGTTCGGCCTCGAGCGCTTCCTGCGCGACTGGAACGACGTCCTCGAGGAGGTGGCCGCATGAAGGTGGCAATGGTCTCGGAGCACGCGAGCCCGCTGGCCGTGCTCGGCGGCGCCGACGCCGGTGGGCAGAACGTCCACGTCGCCGCGCTGTCGGACGCCATCGCGCGGCGAGGCAATCGGGTCTGCGTTCACACGCGGTGCGACGATCCGGGTCTCCCACGGCAGGTCTCCATGACGGGCGGCGTGGTCGTCGACCACGTCAGAGCCGGGCCCGCTTGCTCGATCCCGAAGGACCTGCTCCTCCCGCACATGGACGAGTTCGCGCAGCGCCTGTACGAGAGCTGGAGCATCGACACGCCCGACGTCGTCCACGCCCACTTCTGGATGTCTGGCCGCGCTGCGCTGGCCGCCGCCGCGCCGCTTGGGATACCCGTCCTCCAGACGTTTCACGCCCTCGGCGTGGTCAAGCGACGCCATCAGGCGCAAGCCGATACGAGCCCACCGTGCCGGATCGACGAGGAGACGAGGATCCTGCGCACCTCGGCCGGCGTGATCGCCACCTGCAGCGACGAGATGTTCGAGCTGCTGCGTCTCGGCGCCGATCCGTCGCATATCGAGGTGGTGCCATGCGGGGTCGATCTCGACAGGTTCTGCCCCGATGGCCCAGCCGAGCGGCAGACGGGGCGGACACGCCGCATCGTCGTGGTGAGCCGAATGGTGCCTCGGAAGGGGATCGACGACGTGATTCGCGCGCTGCCGGACATCGTCGGCGCGGAGCTGGTCATTGCCGGTGGCGACGACGGTGACGAGCCGGAGCGACACCGCCTGGAGGGCATCGTTCGCGACGCCGGCGTCGACACGCGCGTGCAGTTCCGCGGCCGCGTCGGCAGGCACGAGGTCCCCGGGCTTCTGCGCTCGGCGGACGTCGTCGCCTGCACGCCCTGGTACGAGCCGTTCGGCATCGTCCCGCTCGAGGCCATGGCCTGCGGTGTGCCGGTGGTCGCCTCGGCCGTGGGCGGCCTCGTCGACACGGTCGTCCACAGAGTCACGGGGCTCCATGTGCCGCCGCGTTCGCCCGACCGGATCGCCGACGCGCTGTGCGAGCTGCTCGCGAGCGGAGCGCTTCGCCGCTCGCTGGCGCAGGCGGGCGCCCGCCGGGCCCGCGCCCGCTACGGCTGGAATCGCATCGCAGGAGCCACGCTGCGGGTGTACGAGAACGTCGTCGAGCGACCCTACATCGTTCGGGAGATGCGGCGGTGAGCGGCCCGCTGATCGTGGTCGGCGACGCGATGCTCGACTGCGACGTCGAGGGCCGGGTGGAGCGGCTCTGCCCCGATGCGCCGGCGCCGGTGGTCGACGTCATCGCGCGCCGGGCACGGCCGGGCGGCGCGGCGCTCGCAGCGGCGCTCGTAGCCGGCGACGGGCACGAGGTCGTCCTGGTGACGGCACTCGGCGACGATGAGGCCGGCGCGGAGCTGCAGTCGCTGCTCGGTGAGGCGGGCGTCGAGGTGGTCGATCTGAGGCTGCAGGGTGGGGACACCGCCGAGAAGATCAGAGTCCGCTGCGGGGCTCAGACGCTCGTGCGTCTCGACCGCGGGTCGCCCGGGGAGGGTGTGCGCGACCAAGCGGCACGCCGGGCTCGCGCCGTGCTGAAGCGCGCCGGCGGCGCGCTCGTGTCGGACTACGGCCGCGGCATCTCCAGCGTCCCGTCGCTTCGCGATGCGCTGACGGCTGCGACGGAACGGATACCCGTCGTCTGGGACCCGCACCCCCGCGGAGACGACCCTGTCCCGGGCGTGTCCCTCGTCACGCCGAATGCGGCCGAGGCAAAGCGGTTCGCGGCCGGCCCGGACGGCGACGGCCTTCCGGCAATGATGGCACGGGCACGAGAACTCCGCGAGCGCTGGCATGCGCGTGCGGTCGCCGTGACCCTGGGGAGCACGGGAGCCGCGCTCGTGCTCGGCCCCGGAAGCCCCGTGGTGTGCCCGGCCCGGTCGGCGGCGGGCGACCCCTGCGGGGCCGGAGACCGGTTCGCATCGGCCGCCGCGGGCTCGCTGCTTCGAGGGAGGAGCCTTGCCGAAGCCGTCAGGGACGCGGTCGATGCGGCATCGGCGTTCGTCGCCGCCGGCGGCGCCGGCGGGTACGGATCGCAGCCGGACGTGCGCGCTCGCACCGAGACCGGCCTCGAGCACGCCATGGCGGTTGCGACCTGGACCCGAGCGCGCGGCGGGACTGTCGTCGCCACAGGCGGCTGCTTCGACCTCGTGCACACCGGGCACATCGCGACGCTACGAGCTGCACGGGCGCTCGGCGACTGCCTGATCGTCTGCCTCAACTCCGATCGCTCGGTGCAGCGGCTGAAGGGCCCGGACCGGCCGCTGGTCTGCGAGCACGATCGCGCCGCGGTGCTCGAGGCGCTGGACTGCGTCGACGCCGTCGCGGTCTTCTCCGAGGACACGCCGGTCGATCTGCTCGACCGGCTGCGGCCGGAGCTCTTCGCCAAGGGCGGCGACTATGCCGCCGCCGACCTCCCCGAAGCCGCCGCGCTGCGTCGCTGGGGCGGGGAGGTGGCGATCCTTCCGTACCTTCAGGAGCACTCGACGACGCGGCTGATCGAGGCGGCGATCAATCATGGCCGATGAGGAGCTCGGCACCACGATTGTGACCGGCGGCGCCTCAGGCTTAGGGGCAGCGGTGGTCAACGAAGTGCGCCGCGCGGGCGGCCGACCCATCGTGCTCGACCTGGCGAAGCCCGCAGCGGACGTGGAGCACGAACTGGTCGACCTTGCCGATGCGGAGGCAGCGGAAGCCGCGGTGAGACGGGCGGGAGAGCGCGCGGGCGGCATCGACGCCGTCGTCACGGCCGCCGGAATCGACGCCTGCGGCGGGCTCGACAGCGTGCCGTGGGAGCAATGGGAGCGTGTCGTGCGCGTGAACCTGCTGGGCACCGCCGCAGTCGTACGTGCCGCTCTGCCGTGGCTCGAGCGAAGCCGCGGCCATGTCGTCACGGTCGCCTCGACGCTCGGCCTACGCGCGCTGCCCGACGCGACGGCGTACTGCGCCAGCAAGTTCGGCGTGGTCGGCTTCACCCGGGCACTGGCCGCAGAGACCGCCGGGCGGATCGGCGTGACGCTGCTGGTGCCCGGCGGCATGAGCACGGCGTTCTTCGACGGCCGCGCCGAGCAGTACCGGCCGCCCCCGGACGCCGTGTTGAACGACCCCACCGATGTCGCACGGGCTGTGGTGTTCGCGCTCAGCCAGCCCGCGGTCTGCACGGTGCGCGAACTGATCGTCACGCCTGCGGTCGAGCCGTCCTGGCCGTGAGTGCGCCGCCTGTCGCCCTGAGCCTGCGGGCTCTCGGCCTGGGCGACCTGTTGACGGCCGTTCCGGCACTGCGGGCCATCGCCGCCGGGCATCCGCGCCATCGTCACGTCGTTGCATGCCCGCACGCGCTGCGGCCGCTCGTCCTCCTCACCGGAGCGGTCGATGAGGTCGTCGAGGCCCAGCCGTTGCGGCCGTTCAGGCACGCTCCTCCCGATCTGGCCTTCAACCTGCACGGTCGCGGGCCTGAGAGCCACGCCGTGCTTCGGTCTCTGCGGCCCGGCCGGCTGATCGCCTTTGGCTGCGGCGGGCCGCCTGCACCGGCATGGCGTGAGGAGGAACACGAGATCGACCGCTGGTGCCGGCTGCTGCGCGAGAATGGCATCGCCGCCGACCGGACGCTGCTGCACCTCGACTGTCCGGAGGGCGACGCGGGCACCCCGGCGAACGCGACGGTCATTCATCCCGGCGCCGCCAGCATGGCGCGGCGCTGGCCGGCCGAGCGGTTCGCTGCGGTGGCACGGAATGAGCTCGCCGCCGGCCGGGCGGTGGTCATCACCGGCTCACCGGACGAGCGGCAGCTGGCCGACACGGTTGCCGATCTCGCCGGAGCGCCGCCCTCTGCGGTCGCCGCGGGACGGACCGACCTGCTCCGGCTGATGCGAATCGTCGCCACCGCCGGGCGGGTCGTGTGCGGCGACACAGGCGTCGCGCACCTGGCAACGGCGCTTCGGACGCCGTCGGTTGTGATCTTCGGGCCTGTCAGCCCGGGGAAGTGGGGTCCGCCACCTCGTCCCTGGCATGAGGTGCTCTGGGCAGGCAGCACAGGGGACCCCCACGCCGACGAGCCCGACGCCGGCCTGCTCCAGATCGAGGTCGAGCAGGTCGTCCGTGCGCTGCAACGGCTCCCGTCCCTGGCCGAGGCTCGCAGTTTCGCTGCTCACGGTGCCGGGTAACGCGCGGTCATGTCCGTCCTCGGCACAGCCAGCCGGCCGGTGTTCTGGCTCGACCTCGCCGCACTGAGCCAGTTCGCCGGGGGGGTCGCCGAGACCGCCGGCGCGCGCGGGCAGGCGCTGACCTTCGAGGAGCTCTACGCGCCGGGGGCGGACGGGCTCGATTGCCTGTACGGCGAGCTGGTTGCCGCCGGCGTTGTCCAGGTGATCGGTGCCGATCCACACGACCTTCACGTGATCGAGGACGAATGGGGGAACCCGGCCCCTGCCCTGCACACGTCGACCGGGGACGTTGTCGGCCACCGCCTGCGGCTGCGCGACGTCCTCGGCAACGACCGCACACCGTCGCGACGCACCCTCGAGCATCAACTGGCCGGGCTGGCCGATCGCCTGATCGGCGTTGCAAATCTCCTCGCCCGCGAAGCGCGGCGCACCGCCGACCTCTGAGCAACCACGTGGTCGACCCACTACAGATCCCCGAGCGATCGGCGCTGCTCGTGGTCGACGTCCAGCAAGGCGCGATCGACGAGGACAACGAGACGCTGCTCCGGATCCGGGAGCTGATCGCAGATCATCGCGACCGGTTCGTGCGGGTGATCGCGTCGCGGTACCTCAATGTCGAAGGTTCGCCGCTTCGCGTGCTGCTGGGCTCGGACTCCTGGACGGACCCGCAGGAGACGACACTGCACGAGGGGATCGCGCTGCCCGGGGTCGTTGTGATCGACAAGTCGACGTATGCGCTCGGCAAACTGCTCGGGCCGCACCTGGAGGGCATCGAGAATCTGGTGCTGTGCGGAGTCGACACGCACGCGTGCGTGCTTCACGAGGGCCTGGACGCATTCGACCGCTGCATCAGGCCGATCGTGCTCGCCGATCTATGCGATTCGAGCAACGGTGAGGAGGCACACGCGTGCGCGCTGAAGGTGCTGCGACACGCGATAGGGGTGCACAACGTGTGGGAGGAGGCCCGTGAGCGCCACTGACACGCACACGGACGACCGTCCGGTTCGCCTCGAAGTGTCCAGCACCGACTATGCGCTGTTCAACGTGACCTACGCAGCGCTCGTGGTGCTCTTTGCGGCTCGCGCCCGCAGTTCGCGCGACACGCCGTCGCTCGCCGAGCTGCCGGTGCTCGGCCTGGCGACGTTCGCACTTTCCAAGGCTGTGGCGCGTGAGAAGATCGGCTCATGGGTGCGTGAACCGCTCGCCGACGAGCACCTCTCCCACGCCGCCCACCCACTCCAGCGAGTCGGCGTCGTGGCGCGCGACCTCGTCACCTGCACGCGGTGCATCGGTGCCTGGGCTGCGCTCGGGTTGGTGGCCCTGCGCGTGACGTCGCCTGCTGCCGGGCGATCCGTGGCCACCGTGCTGGCGGTTTCGGGCACGAACGACTTCGCCCAGGCGGCGTTCAAGTGTCTGACGGGTCGCGCGAACCGAACCGGTGTTTAGGCCACTGTCCCCCGGGGGTACCGGATCAACCGACGCGCCATGGGTGTGGCGTGCGTGGTCACGGCGGGGAGGGTTGCGGTGCCGACATTCACCGCAACCGTCCCCGCCTCTCTTCGCCAAGGGGGCGATTCACCGATGAAGGTTCGCGAGAACAGCAGCGACCTGCGCGAGAAGGCCGAGGCGATCATTCGTGACAACGAGGTCCGCGAGCGGGCCGGCCGCGTCATCTCGAGCGCCGCGGCGCTTCAGCACAGCGTCAAGAAGCGTGGCCTCAAGGGCAGCGCACAGAACAAGCATGCGGCCGGCCATCTCAGCGCCATTGCGCATGAGGTGGCCGAGATCGCACGGCGCAGCACCAAGCAGACCAAGCGCCGCTCACGGTCGCGAGTCTGGCCGTTCGCCATCGGCGGTGGCCTGGTTGCCGCCGGCGTCGTCGCGTGGCGCCGCTTCGGCGACCGTGCAGAGCCCGCGAGCACCGGTCACGGTGGCAACTCCGAGGTCGAGCAGTCCGTCGATCTCGCCGTGCCGGTTCGCGAGGCGTACAACCAGTGGACGCAATTCGAGGAGTTCCCGCGGTTCATGGACGGCGTGGACACGGTGCAGCAGCTGGACGACACGCACCTCCTCTGGCGGGCCACGGTGGCCGGTCAGCCGCGTGAGTGGCGGGCGAAGATCACCGAGCAGATGCCCGACGAGCGCATCGCCTGGCGGGCGCTTGACGGCTCCGGCCCGGACGGCGTCGTCACGTTCCACCACATCGATGACGCCAACAGCCGCGTGATGGTGCAGATCCGGTACGCGCCGGAGCGCCTGCGCGAGAAGGCCGGCAGCGCCATCGGCCTCGACACCATGCAGGTGAAGGGCGACCTGCGCCGCTTCAAGGACCTCATCGAGGGCCGCGGCGTCGCATCCGGCGCCTGGCGCGGCGAGGTCGACCGCAACTCGTAAGCGCCGGTTTGGGTGAGCGGAGGGCGGCAGACACCCTCCGCTCATCCGGGCACTGCCGGTTTCGGCATACGAAACCGCGGGTAGCCGCCAAGTGACATGAGTGCAAGCGCAATGGGATTCATGCTGTGCCTCGCGTTGCTGATCCTCTGGTTGGGGATCCGGCGCGAGGACCGGTTGGCAAAGCAGGCCGCCTGCCGCCACGAGTGGCGCACGGCGTCGTTCGTCAACAACGGCACCGACTATTACCGCTACTGCCCGAACTGCGGCAAGCAGGAAGTCGAACACCGACCTCACGTAAGGGACTGATGGAAAAGCATTACGTCAACGACGAAGGCCAGTACCACCACGACCCAAAGAAGGGCGAAACTCGCTACCCGCCCCAGGAAGGCGAGCAGCGCGGCCCCCACCCCGCCGGTGAGAAGGATCCACACGAGCCGCTGAACACACCGGCTGGTGCGCCGCCGCCGGAGTCGGCTGAGCGGCAGGACGACTAACCACGTCGCGGGGAGTCACGCGGCCCAGCCGGGCTCCATGCGCCGTTCCCGTTCCCAGCTCTCCATGGTGTCGGTCGTGGCCGGAACCCGGTTGGGATCCTCGTCCTCGGTCGCCTCGCGGCGGGCTCGGACAAGGGCGTCGTCGGGGTCGTTGTAGCCGGGCGCGCTCGTGTCTTCGCGGGGTTGCTCGTCCATGTCGAACGGGCTTCCGGGTTGCCGAGCGCGGCAAACCCACAGCTCGTTTGTGGCCGGGACGGCGCGGGTACCTGGGCCGGACATGTTGTTCGTGCGCCAATGCCTGAACTGCGGAGTGCTCGACGCCCGGGAGATCTGGGAGGACGAGGCCGACGCGTCCGCATCCGATCACTGGGAGTGCCTCGAGTGCGGCAGCACCAGGTTCGAGGTCGTCGTGATGCCCGATCCTGATCCGGTCATCGAAGCGGACGTCGAGGAGTAGCCGGCTCTCTATCGGCGCCGGGGGGTGCCGACCGTGTCCGGCGCAGGAGCCTCGACCGTAGGCACACCCCGCTCGCCCGGAGGCTCGATCGTCAAACGCGGCAGCAACCTGTCAAGCCACGCCGGCATCGCCCACGACCGCTCGCCCAGGAGCGCCAGCAGCGCCGGCACGAGCGTCATGCGGACGAGCAGCGCATCGGTGAGGATCGCGATGCCAAGGATCAGCGCGAACTCCTTGGACACGCGATCCGAGTTGAGCAGGAACGAGAAGAACACCGTGGACATGATCAGCGCCGCCGCGACGATCACCCGCCCCACGCCGGCCACGCCGTCGCGGATCGCCGTCACGGTGGGCGATCCGTGGACGTGCTCCTCCCGGATCCGGCTCATCAGGAATACCTCATAGTCCATCGACAGCCCGAACAGGATGGCGAACGCGATCGGCGGGATGAAGCTCTCGATCGGCCCGGTGCGGTCGAGACCCACCAGCGAGAGGCCATGCCCGAGCTGCACGATCAGCGTCAGCATGCCGAACCCGACCAGCGCCGAAAGCAGCGTCGTCAGGGCCGCCTTGGTCGCGATCACCACCGACCGGAACGCCATCGCGAGGACGATGAACGTCACCCCGATGACGTAAAGCAGGAACCACGGCGCGTTCCCGATGATCTTGTTCCCGATGTCTGTGAACGCGGCATTGGCGCCCGAGACGTAGGCCCTAGCAGATGAGCCCGCCAGAACCTCAGGAATGACCCGGTCGCGCAGGTCCGAGACGATTTCGTCGGTGCGCTCGTCCTGCGGCGCATACTTCGAGTAGGCATTGACGATCGCGACCGACGCCTGCTCGGGGGTGTCGGCGTTGTAGATCGGCGTGGCGACGTCGGCAACCTCAGGCAGCTTCGCGATCGCGTCATGCAGCTTCATGGCCGCCTGATGGTCACTGTTCAGGTCGACGACGACCGGGATCGGCTGGGTGAACCCGGGCCCGAACCCGTCTTTGCCCGACAGCAGGTCATAGGCCTTGCGGGTCGTCTGGTCCTTCGGTGCGGTCGACGCGTCCGCCAGCCCGAGGCGTACCTGGGTGACCGGCAACGCAAGCGCGATCAGGATCACCAGCACGACCGGCAGCACGATCTTCGCGCGCCCGGTGACGAACCGGCCCCAGCGTGCGATCGGGGTGCGGCCCTGTCCCTCGCGCGACTCGTCGGCCGGCTTCATCCGCAGCCGTCCGCGATCGATGCGATGCCCGAGCAGCGACAACACCGCCGGAAGCAGCGAGTTGGCGAGCAGGACCGCCGTGAGGACGCCCAGCGCGCTGCCCACTCCGAGCTTCGTGATGAAGTCGATGCCGATCAACGCGAGCCCGGTGATCGAGATCGCCACGGTCAGGCCGGCGAAGATCACCGCGCGCCCCGACGTTGCGCCGGCCGCGGCCGCCGCCTCCTTCGGATCGAGCCCGTCGTGGAGCATCTGGCGGAACCGGGTGACGATGAAGAGCGTGTAGTCGATGCCGACGCCCAGGCCGATCATCGAGACCAGGATGGGAGTGATCGTGTTGAAGTTGGTGAACCGCGCTGCGAGAAACAGCAGCAGGAACGCCGTGCCGACGGCCACAATTGCAAACACCAGCGGGATCAGCGTCGGAACGATGGCCCTGAAGAGCACCATCAGGATGAAGAAGGCCGCGATCAGCCCGATGATCTCGCTCGTGCCCTGCTCCGGCGGCGGGCTCTCGGCCTCGCCCGTGAACTCGACCTGCAGGCCGGCCTGCTCTCCGATCTGGCGCAGCCGGTTTTCGAGACCGACGATGTCCGAACGTGGCAGCTCGAAGCCCGTGCGGTCGAACTGCACATCGAAGAAGGCGACCCGGCCGCTCTCCGAGAGCGTCCCCGAGTCCGGGGAAAGCGGGTTGGTGATCTTGCCCGCGTTCTTCGGGTTCTCGTCCAGCCGCTTCTCGGCCGCCAAGGCCACGGCCAGCATCTCGGCGATCGCCCGCGTCCGCTCGGGAGTGTCGACGCGCTCACCCGGGGGCGCCGCGACCACGACTCGCAGCGCCGCGCCGCTCTGGCCGCCGAACTCGGCCTGGATCAGATCGGTCGCCTTCTGAAATCGGTGCCGGGGACCTTGAACTCGTTCACCAGCTTGCCGTGGAACGCCACGTTCAGCACCACCAGCGACACGAACACGACGAACCACGTGCCGATCACGCGCCACGGCCGCGCGGCGCACAGACCGATGAAGCGCGCGAGCGCTCCGGCGTGCGCAATGCGTCGCTCCTCAGCGATGTAGGCAGGATCGTGACTCAGCCGGAACCTCCGGTGACCTACCCCCGCCTACCCAGCGACGTGGTGCTGTCAACCTCCCCTAGGGAAGGAGGGCGACGCAGTCGATCTCGACCTTGAACGCGCCGGCCATCGTCACTCCGACGGTCGTCCGCGCAGGCTTGGGATCGGGGAAGAACTCGGCGTAGACGCTGTTCATTCGCGCGAAATCGGCCATGTCGGTGAGATAGACGTTCACCCGCACCACATCCGCCGGCGACACTCCCGCGGCTTCGAGCACGCCGCGGAGATTCTCCAGCGTGAGCGCGGTCTGCTCTTCGATCGTGCCATCGACAAACTCGCCGTCGCGGAACGGCACCTGACCGGAGACGAACGCGAACTTCCCCTCCGCCACGATGGCCGCGGAGAGCGGTGCTATCGACTTGCCGCCTGTTGTGATCGCCTGTCGCATCTGGCAACGACTCTACCAGCGCCGGCGAACCGATGAGATGATCAACCGATGAGCTCCGGATTGCGCTCCACCGCGCGGGTGTTCGCGCTCGCGGCACGCAACCGCCAGCTGCGCCGGCTGGAGCTCGGATTCTTCGCGTTCAACGGCGCGGAATGGGGTGTCTGGATAGCGTTGCTCGTGTACGCGTACGGTGACGGAGGCGGGGCGACCGCGGCCGGCCTGATGGCGCTCGCGCAGCTCGTCCCGTCTGCACTTCTCGCTCCGGCGCTGAGCACGTTCGCCGACCGCATGCGCCCGGGCCGCGTCCTCTTCGTCGGATACCTCCTCCAGGCGATGACCATGGCAGTGCTGGCGGGGGCGATCGCGCTGGGCGCTCCCCGGCTCGCAGTGTTTGCGCTCGCACCGCTGACGACTCTCGCCATCACCATCACCCGCCCTGCTCAGGCCGCCGTCCTGCCATCGGTCGTGCGCTCCCCCGAGCAGCTCACCTGCGCCAACGTCGTCGCAGGCTGGATGGAGGGCGGCAGCGTCTTCATCGCCCCCGCGCTGGCCGGCCTCCTGATGGGCATCGGCGGCACCGAGCTCGCAATCGCCGCGATGGCGCTGATCATCCTGGTCGGAGCCCTGCTGGTGATGCCGATCAAGGGCCCGCAGCCGATGCCGGCCTCAGGCGACGGCGACGAGGCCGGGTTCGCGGCGGAGGTCGTCAACGGCATTCGCGTGGTGTCGCACCACCCCGCCGCGCGGCTGCTCGTGGTGGTGCTCGCGGTGCAGTACATGCTGATGGGAGCGCTCGATGTGCTGTATGTCGTGCTCGCGATCGACGTGCTGGACATGGGCGAATCAGGCGCGGGATACCTGAACGCCGCGTTTGGCGCCGGCGGGCTGGTCGGCGGCGTGATCACCGCCGGGCTGGTGGTCCGGCGGCGACTGGCACCGGCCCTTGTGGTCGGCATCGCCCTGGTGGGAATCTCGCTCGTCGTGCTCGCCGCGGCCCCCAGCCAGGCCGCCGCGTTCGCACTGCTGGCCACTGCCGGCGTCGGACGCACGGTGTTCGACGTCACCGGTCGTACGCTGCTGCAGCGGACGGTGCCCGCGGAGGTGCTGGCCCGGGTGTTCGGTCTGCTCGAGTCGATGATGGACGTCGGGCTGGCGCTCGGCTCGGTGCTCGTACCGGTGCTCGTGGCGATCGGCGGGCCGCGCACTGCCCTTGCCGGCTCCGGCATCCTCCTTGCACTTATTGTCGGCACTGCCGCCGGGCGACTGTGGACGATCGACCAGGCAGCCACCGTTCCGCTGGTCGAGCTCTCGCTTCTGCGCCAGCTACCCCTGTTCTCACCGCTGCCCGGGCCCGCCCTCGAGACCCTGGCTCGCTCGCTGACCCCGGTGAGCGTGCCTGCCGGTGAGGTGCTGATGCGCCAGGGAGAGCCAGGCGACCTGTTCTACGCGATTGCCGACGGCGAGCTCGACGTCACCCGTGACGGCCAACCGGTGGCTCGCCTGAGCCGAGGTGAGGGCGTCGGAGAGATCGCCCTCCTCCACTCCGTGCCGCGCACAGCGACGGTCACTGCCGCCACCGACGTGCACCTCTATGCGCTTGGAATCGAGCCGTTCCTCCTCGCGCTGACCGGGCACCCCGCGGCGGGGCGCGCGGCGCAGGGCGTGGCCGAGGCACGGTTGCGGGAGCTCACGGAGCTTGACGGCCGTCCGGCCCTTTGATTGACTGATCAGTCAGGATTTCGACCCGGGAGAGGCGATGCAATGGTGGACGTGATCGTCGTCGGCGGTGGGTTCGCCGGCGTCACGGCAGCACGCGAGGCCGCCCGTGGCGGTGCGCAGACGATGCTTCTGGAGGCGCGCGACCGGCTCGGCGGCCGGACGTGGACAGCCCCGTGGAACGGGCTCGACATCGAGTATGGCGGCGGCTGGGTGCACTGGCACCAGCCGTTCACGTGGTCGGAGATCGTGAAGGCGAACCTCGCCGTCGACGTCGATCCCGACGCCGACGAGGCGGCCTGGTGGGTGTTGGGAACGCGCCGCACCGGCACGGTGGCTGATCGTGACGCAGTCGCCGAGCGCGGCTGGAACCAGTTCGTCGAGGGGGTCGAGGACGTACTGCCCGAACCGCACAACCCGCTCGCGCGTCGTGACCTGATCGAGCGGATCGACAGTCAGACCATCGCGGAGCGGATCGCCGAGCTCGATCTCTCGGAGGAAGAGCATGAACTGCTGTGGGCGGAGCTCGAGTCGCTGGCGCACGGGCGGCTGGACGACGCCGGCGCCGTCAGCGTCCTCAGATGGCACGCGCTTGCGGGCTACAGCCTGGCGCTGACGCAGTTCACCGGCGGCCGCGTGACGCTCGCCAAGGGGACGCGCAGCCTGCTGGAGGCGATCGCCGCGGGAGCGGCGTTCGAGACGCGCCTCTCCACCCCCGTGGCGGCGATCCGCCAGTTCCCCGGCCGGGTCGAGGTGACCACGCGCGACGGCGACGAGTTGACCGCACGCGCGGTGGTGGTGGCCGTTCCGCTGAACACGCTGGGCGGAATCGAGTTCACGCCGGAGTTATCACCGCGCAAGCAGGAGGGCATCGCGCTCGGCCAGGCGTCGCGCGGCGTCAAGATCTTCATCCGGGCCGAGGGGCCGTACCTGCAGGCGAGCGCAATCCAGCGCGGCCACCCGTTCGGCCACATCTCGACCGAGCACCTGCTCGGTTCGAGCCAGCAGATCCTGATCGGTTTCGGCCACGACGCAGAGCTGTGCGACGCCAAGGACATCGCCATGGTGCAGCGCCAGATGGACGACATCATCCCCGGCTACCGCGTCCTTGACGCAACGGCGAACGACTGGCTCGGAGACGAGTTCTCAAGCGGCACTTGGGCGATCCACCGGCCGGGCTGGTACAGCCACTACCACGCCGAGATGCGCCGCCCCGAAGGCCGCGTGGTGCTGGCCGGCTCTGACATCGCCAACGGCTGGGCCGGGTTCATCGACGGCGCGATCGAGTCGGGGTTCCGCGGCGCATCGCTGGCGCTCGAAGCCGCCCGCAACTCGGCGGCCGACCTTGCGGAGGCCTCGTGATGCATGACTTCACCACAAAGCTCTACTTCGGCCCCTGGTATCGGCGATCACCGTACTTCGACGCGACACGGCGCTCGGGCTGCAAGGCCTACGACATCTACAACAAGATGTACCTGCCCGCCGAATACGACGACCCCGAGGTCGAATACCACGCGCTGAACGAAGGGGTTACCCTGTGGGACGTCGGTGTCGAACGTACGGTCGAGGTCAGCGGGCCCGACGCCGACCGTCTGATCGACATGCTGACGTGCCGCGATCTCACCCGCTGCGCCGTCAAACAGGCCAAGTACATGATCGTGACTGCGCCCGACGGCGGCATCGTCAACGACCCCGTGCTGCTGCACGTCGACGAGAACGTCTGGTGGATGCAGTTGGCGGACAGCGACGGCGGGCTGTACGCGCTCGGTGTGCTGTCGCAGAGCGGTCTCGACGCCGAGGTGAGCTACCCCGACGTCCATCCCCTGCAGGTGCAGGGGCCACTCTCGGGCCGCACGCTGGCAAAGCTGGTCGGCAACGAGATCTACGACCTTCGCTACTACTGGTGCGACCGGTTCGTCATCGGTGACATCCCGGTTGTGATCAGCCGGACGGGATGGTCGGCCGTCCCCGGCTTCGAGGTCAACCTGCTCGACGGCAGCCGTGGCGACGACCTCTGGGACCGCATCATCGAGGCCGGAGCGGAGTTCGAAATCCGGCCGATCGCACCGAACGAGGCCCGCCGCGTCGAGGCCGGCATCTTCAACTACGGCTCCGACATGACGCTGAAGGACACGCCGTTCCATGTCAGCGGCCTCGAGCGGCTGGTCGAGGAACAGCCGCAGGACTACATCGGCAAGGAGGCGCTCGAGCAGATCCGGCGGGAGGGGGTCGACCGCAAGCTGGTCGGCATCGAGCTGGACGGCGAGCCGCTGGCGGGCATCACGCGTGCGTGGCCGGCGCGGCATGGCGACCGCGAGGTCGGCCGCGTGACCGACGCAGTGTGGTCACCCGGCCTGGAGAAGAACATCGGCTATGTCTGGGTGCCGATCGAGCTGGCGGAGCCGGGGAACGCGCTTGTCGTCGAATCCGAGCTCGGCCACATGCCGGGACGCACCGCTGCGCTCCCCTTCGTCGATCCGACGAAGCAACGACCGGCCGAGGAGCTGCCCCGGGGCCTGGCCTCAGCCTGAACCGTCCGTTATTTCCGGTGCCTGGCACCTGAGATAACGGACGTCAGCGTTCTTCGTTGCGCAGCGCAAGGAGCACTGCGACCAGGTGCCGGTCCCGCATCTGCTGGAGCTCCTGGGATGAGCGGCCTGCGGCCTGAGCGTCGGACTGCTCGGCGATCGTGTCGATCAGCTCGTCGTTCAGGTCGGGCACGTCCATCAGCTTCGTCCATGGCCACTGCAGAGACGGCCCGAACTGCTCGAGGAAGTGCCGCATCCCGCCCTCGCCCCCGCCCATGCGGTACGTCAGAAACGGCCCCATGAAGGCCCATCGCAGCCCGGGGCCCAGCCGGATGGCATCGTCGACCTCCTCGACCGTCGCGATGCCGTCGTGGACGAGCCACAACGCCTCGCGCCAGAGCGCCTCCTGCAGCCTGTCGGCGATGAACCCGTCGATCTCGCGGCGTACGACCAGTGGCTGCATCCCGACGGAGCGGTACACCTCCACCGCACGTTCCACCGTTTCCGGGGTTGTGTGCTCCCCCGCGACGACCTCGACCAGCGGCAGCAGGTACACCGGATTGAACGGATGGCCGACCGCGAACCGCTCCGGGTTCGGCATCTCGGCACTGATCCGCGATGGCATCAGTCCCGAGGTGGACGACGCCATGACGACCCCGGCGGGACACGCAGCGCAGGCACGCGCGAGCACACCCTGCTTGAGCTCGAGCCGCTCGGGGGCGCTCTCCTGCACGAAATCGGCCTCGCGCACCGCCTCCTCAGGCGTTGAGACGAGCGTCAGGCGCCCCTCGGCCGGCAGGGTGGCTCCCATACCCTCGAACGCCATGCGAGCGTTGCGCACGATATCCGCGACGGTGTTCTGCGCCCCCGGAGCCGGGTCGTACAAGGTCACGTCGCTTCCATGCAGCAGAAACCGCGCCGCCCATCCACCGCCGATCACCCCTCCGCCGAGCAGCCCGACCCGAGCCGGGACCCCGCTCTCAGGCATACGCTCGCAGGGCCAGCCGCTCGCGCACCTCGTCGGGGCCGAGGATGCGCACACCCATCGCAGTCAGGATGGTGACAGCCCGCTCGACCAGCTCGCCGTTCGTTGCCAGCACACCGCGCGAGAGGAACACGTTGTCTTCGAGGCCAACGCGAACATTGCCGCCCGCGAGGACGGCCATCGCCACGTAGGGCAGCTGGAGCCGGCTGATCGAGAACGCCGAGAACACCGCACCAGGCGGCAGCTGGTTGACCATCGCGAGCAGCGTCAGCGGATCGCTGGGCGCTCCGTACGGGATGCCGGTGCAGAGCTGGATCATCACGGGGTCGTCGATCAGCCCGTCGCGGATCAGCTCCTTGACCATCACCATGTGCCCGGTGTCGAACACCTCGAGCTCGGGACGCACACCCAGCTCCTGCACCTCGGCGGCCATGGCCTTGAGCACGGTCGGCGTGTTGACCATCACGTAGTCGCCGCCCGCGGCGAAGTTCATGCTGCCGCAGTCGAGCGTGCAGAGCTCCGGCCGGAGTTCGCGGATGTGAGCCAAGCGCTCGCTCGCGCCCGCCAGGTCGGTGCCGGCGTCGTTCAGCGGCAACGGCTGCTGGGCGTCGCCGATCACCATGTCGCCGCCCATCCCTGCCGTCAGGTTGAGCACGACGTTGACGCCCGACGCCCGGATGCGATCGACTACGTCGCGGTAGAGGTCGACGTCACGGGCGGCCTTGCCTGTCTCCGGATTGCGCACGTGGATGTGTGCGATCGCCGCACCGGCCTCGGCGGCCTCGATCGCCGCGGAGGCGATCTGCTCCGGCGTCACGGGCACCCGATCGCTGCGGCCGGTGGTGTCGCCCGCGCCCGTCACCGCGCACGTGATGAAGGCCTCCCATCTCATGTGCGCGAGAGCATGCCAGACCGAGCGCCCGCTGGCGCGAGGAAGCGACTGTGCCTACCGGAAGAACACGCCGTTGCGCTCCCGTCCGACGCCGCTGACGATCGTCTTCTGTCCTCCCGGGTTGGAGGTGTAGACGACCGGCACCCCGTTGACGCGAGCCTTGAAGTCGATGTGGGCTTCGCCGCCGAAAAAGTCGCCGACGAAACCGAACTGCGTGTCGCGGATGCGCTGTTTCCGGCCACGGGGATGCCAGACCACGTCGAAGCTGACGTGCCCCGGACGCTTCGCCGGGTGTGGCGAGATCGCGTTGATGAAGTCGTGGTAATCCGGCACGGCCATGTTCGTCGTCCGCATGCGGGCCCAGCCGGCGTCGGCGTTGTCGCCGACCTGGGTGCGCGGGAACGGGACCGTCCAGAACAGCCCGGAGCGCTTGATCCCTGGCTCCCAATCATGTGTCTGTGTCGTGAAGTCGAGAACCTCGCCTTTGAAGAGATCTATTCAGATGAAGCCGAAGGTCGCGTTGCGCGCCTTGCCGTCCATGGCGACGTACCGCCCCCGCATGAATCGCATGTCGGCGTCGAACGTGTACCTGGTGCCGTCGCTGCCGCGAGCCGTGCCCTGGATCTCCGTGGCGGCAATGATCCCGTCGAAGTCGGTGATCGTCGCCATCTCGAACGGGATGCCGGGCGGCAGCACATGGATGAACGGGTTACGCGGGACCAGGTTGAAGGCCTCGTCGAACCCGCCCGGAATCGGCCGCGGGTCTCGCGACGCGGCGAGAGCCGGAGACCCGGCCAGCATGCTCCACCCCGTCAGCGCCCCGAACGCCGTCGCGCCACGGCGAAGCACCTGTCCGCGAGACTGCGGCGCCTCCGCGCCGCGCTCGAGGAGCCCCGCCAAGTCGACCGGCCTGCGCGCTGAATGCAGTCCCTGCATCGAACATCCCCCTCGTCCGGAATGTGACGACCCTACACCCGCGCGTCGCACGTGGTCAATCCTGCCGAAGCAGCATCTCGCCATGGGCACCGCGCCGCAGGGCAACAACAACCCATCTCGCCCGGCAGAGCGGCCGATCGACCCCGGCACGACCATCGGGCACGTGCACCTGCGGACGGCCGACATCGAGCGCGTCCGCGAGTTCTACGTCGGTGTGCTCGGCTTCGACGTCGTCTTCGAACAGCGCGACGTCCCCGGTTGGGGCACGACGGGCGACATCCTGTTCCTCTCGGCCGGCGGCTACCACCACCATCTCGGCTTCAATACCTCGAAGTCACGGGGCGGGGCGCCCCAGCCCGACGGCGTGGCCGGCCTGAACCACGTGGCCATCCGCTAACCGACGCGCGCCGCGCTGGCCGATGCGCTGCGCAGGCTGCGCGACGTCGAGTGGCCGAGGGACGCTGATCGCGCAGCGGCGTACCGTCCATAGCTCACCCTGAGCTCGCAGATGAACGGCCGTGAACGCGCCGATACGGTCTAGCTGTCGTTCAGTGCCGCTGCGGCAACAACGGCCGCCACCCGGGTCGCATGCGTCGAGGAGGTTGTGACGGGTACTGACGCTCTGTCCCGCACGAGGAAGCTATCGGTCGTCCAGCGGCCGTCGGGTAGTTGGATCGGAGTGCGGCGGTAGGTCACGACATATCTCATTCCAGCTCCAGTCAAGCGGCACGCCGATGGATCTCTCCCGGGATGCGAACGTTTTGGTCATCAACGGCGACGACCATTGGTCGGCCAACGATTGCGGGTGCGGCCGGCTGAAGCGCGTTGAGGGCAGCCACTGCTCCACTGGCGTCCGGGTAGCTTTTCACCAGCGCACCGTGCTCATCGAACAAATGCCAGCGCACGTTTCCCATTTTCAGCCTCCGCGATAAACGACCGCTGGTCGTCAGTGGAGGGCCAGCGAGCTCCTGGGAGCGTCTAAGCGATGCGCGGCCACGAGGCGGGCGGTACCCTGTGAGCATTATTATAGCATGGTGGGACCAGCGCAGCGGATTCTGTAGAGCCCTGGACCCCGTATTGAGATGGAAAAGACCCCCGGGAATTGTATCTCGGGGGTCTTACCAAAAGCCGTGTGAGGGGTGCGTAGCGCCCCATCAGGGCCTCAGAAGCCGCTCTGAGAAGACACCGAACCCACGCGGCTTCCTCATTACGTTTACTATATCACGTAATGCGGCGACGTGCGCATTTACGGAATCTATATAGTCCCGCAGCATTTGCTATATCTGAAATACCTGCGATACTGGTTGAGCGCACTTCCTGTCGGGTGGATCGCCGAATACGAGCGGCCCCGACCTTCCGAGTGCCGCAGGGTCGCACTTTCTCGGTTTCCTCCAGGGCAGCCGCGTGTCAATAAGCGACCGACGCCCTGGATCTACCGAGGAAGGGAGCAGGACATGTTTGCCCTGATCCGCCAGTACGAAGGTCTCGACGCCAAGACGCGTGAGTCTGCAACAGACAAGGCCAACTCCGAGTTGCGCCCGATTCTCGCCAAGTCGGCCGGGTTCGTTTCATACGAGCTCATCAAGCCGGATGGCAAGAATGACACGGTCGCCTCGATCAGCGTGTTCAAGACGCGCGTAGACGCTGAGGCATCGCAGAAGGTCACCGAAGACTGGGTTCGCACGAACCTGCCGGCGATGACCAAGCCAAGCAGGGTCTCTGGGGAGCTCGTCGCCCACTAGGCCCACACGCCCCCGGTTGGCGACGAACTTGTTGCCCTCCGGGGGTGTAAAATTAACGTAACAAACGTATTGTAGTGTCGCATTCGCGCGTGTACTGTTACTTCTCGTGCCGATCGGGATCAACGTCGATGGGGCGACGCGGAGAGATTCGATCGGGCAGTCAGAGTTCCGCATACCCGCACGTACCCGTCATTGGTAACAGTCATCCAGCACTCGATCGGGTACCGTGCCAGCCTGGGTATCCACAGACTCACGACTATGCGTCTCAATGTCCTGTCAGCCAGACGAGAACGACCTCGAGCCCTGCTGGGACCGCGACCCCGCCGAATGGCCGCGAGATGCGGACGGGCGCCTCGGATTTGCCGACGGCAGCATCGACCTGGACGTCCTCGCCGCCGAGTGACGCTCGACGACGTCGTCCCGAACCCGCACCATCGGATGTGTCATTCCCGTTCAGTCGGCGCGCCGCCCGGGGTGGTGTGGGACGAGATGCACGCGGTCACCATGTCGGCGCTTCCCGTGGGGCGGGCGCTCGAGGCGGCGCGCCTCCTGCCTGCCCGGCTGATCGGCAGAAGGCATCAGCAGTTGGGCGGACGCTCGTTTCTCGACGTGGCGCCCATCCCGGTCATCGTTTCGGAACGACCTGACGTCGTGATCTCGGCAGGCCTCAGCCAGGCTTGGCGCGTCTTCGGAGGGTCGACCCCGCCGCACCTCGATGCGTCGGACCTGCGAGCCTGGTCGCAACCCGGGTGGGTCAAGATCGGCATGGAGTTTCGCCTCGAACCGACGCCGCTCGGCACCCTCCTGCGCACCGAGACACGCATACTCGCGACGGACCCGAAGACGCGGCGGGCGTTCGCCGCATACTGGTTCGTCATCCACCCCGCCAGTGCCGCGATTCGCCGCGAGCTCTTGCGAACCGTGGCGCACCGGTCGGAGCTCCGCGTGTGACGGCGACGTCGCGGCGGTTCCCGCGCCGCTCGTGCTGCGAATGCGAGAGACTGGCACCATGAAAGCTGCCGTTCTCTACGAGTTCAACACCCCGCTTCGAGTTGAGGAGATCGAGACCGACCCTCCCGGGCGCGGTGAGGTGCTGGTCAGGTTCGCGGCGAGCGGTGTCTGCCACTCGGATCTCCACACCGTGCTTGGCATCCACAAGGCGGTGCTGCCCGCCGTCCTCGGCCACGAGGGCGCCGGAGTCGTCGAGCAGGTCGGCGAGGATGTGCGCTCGGTGACGCCGGGCGATCACGTCATCGTCACCTGGCTGCCGTATTGCGGCCACTGCCGGTTCTGCCTCTCGGGGAAGCCGCAGCTCTGCGACAACCTCGCCTGGTCGGACGCCGGCCTGATGCGCGACGGCACCATCCGCTTTCATCGCAACGGCGAGCGCATCCACCATTACGGCAGCGTGTCGTCGTTCGCCGAACGCGCGGTCGTGCCTCAGGAGACGGTGATCCGGGTCGCCGACCGCTCGCTTCCGCTGACCGAGCTCGCACTCATGGGCTGCGCTGTCATGACGGGCGTCGGGGCTGTGCTCCGCACTGCCGGCGTGCGTGCCGGTGAGACGGTCGCGGTGGTCGGCTGCGGCGGCGTCGGGCTGAACGTGATCCAGGGCGCCCGGATCGCGGGCGCGTCGCGAATCGTCGCGGTCGACGTGGTCGACGAGAAGCTCGAGCTCGCGAGGGAGCTGGGCGCCACCGACATCATCAACAGCCGCAGTGACGACCCTGTCAGTCAGATCCGCAAGCTCCTGCCCGAAGGGGTGGACTACAGCTTCGAGGCACTCGGCCGTCCCGAGACCATCGAGACGGCGGCTCGTCTGGCCGGCAAGGGCAGCACCACGGTGCTCGTCGGCATGGCGCCTCCGGACACCACGGTTGCGATCGACGCGCTGACGATGACGCTCGAGGAGCGCACCGTGAAGGGATGCTGGTTCGGCTCGGTGCGGCCACCCGTCGACTATCCGATCCTCGTCGACCTCTACCGGCGCGGCCAGCTGCGGCTCGACGCGCTCGTGTCGCGCACCTGCGACATCAACGGCATCAACGACGCGTTCGAGCGCATGGAGCGCGGCGAAGTGGCGCGCACCGTCGTCGTTTACGACTAGCGAGCGACCGTCGCAGCGGATTCCTCCGCGGCCAGCTCGACGACCTCGCGCTTCAGCGTCGGCAGGTCACGGTCGAGCGGCTCGTCGAGCTCCTCCGCGAAGCGCCGCCCGTCCCAGACGGCTGCGGCAACCGTTCCCGGGCTGTACGCATCGCCGACCGCCCGGGCCGACAGCAACCCGGCGTCGGCCCACTCCCCGCGCCGTTCGAGCAGGTCGACCATCACCGCGTCGTCGGGGATGCGCGCGGTGACCAGCAGCAGGCTGTCGCAATCGGTCTGCTCCTCTCGCCCGGTGTAGGCGCACGCGGTGGTCACCCCTCCCGCGGCCGCCGATACGAGCGCCCGGGTCACCACGATGTCGACCCCGAGTTCGAGCAACCGCTTTTGGATGCGCTCCTGCTCCATGGCGTTGTCCGCCCATTCCGACGCTCGAGCGGCCGGGGTCACAAGCGTGACGCGGCTGCCCTCCCCCACCAAGAGCTCCGCCAGCACGCCCGCCATGTAGTAGTGATCGTCGTCGTAGATCACGACGTGCTCGCCGCGCGGGCGGGTGCCGGCCATCAGATCGTCGGGTGTCAAGAGCTCCATGCCGGGATCGAGCGGAATGGGCTGTGTGTGCCAGCGGGCCACGCCGTCGCGTCGCCACGTCGCACCGGTGGCCACGGCGACATGCTCGAACCCATAGGAGAGGATCTCCTCCGCGGTGAGCCTGCTGTCGTAGGCCTGCTCGACCGCCGGCAGCTTGGCGAGCTGTGCCTTGCGGTAGTCGGCGACGCGAATGTATGACGCCAGGCCGGGGAGGCGCGCCTCCCGCTCGACCCGGCCGCCGAGGCGGTCGCTCGCCTCGGCCAGCACCACCTCGTAGCCACGCTTTCCGAGCGCCATCGCTGCCTCCAGGCCGGCAGGCCCACCACCGACGACGAGCACCTTGGAGTCGGATCCTCTCGGCCGGAACCGCTCCGGGTGCCAACCGCGGCGCCACTCCTCCCCCATGCTTGGGTTCTGCGTGCAGCGAAGCGGCGTCATCCGGAAGTCGCCGGTGACGCAGATGTTGCAGCCGATGCACTCACAGATGTCGTCCCAGCGGCCCTCCTCGATCTTCTTGGGCAGGAAGGGGTCGGCAATGGACGGCCGCGCGGCGCCGATGAAGTCGAGCACCCCTTCGCGGACCATCCGCACCATCGTGTCGGCCGACGTGAAGCGGCCGATCCCGATCACGGGCTTGCTGGTGAGCTGCTTCAGGCCGCGGACATAGGGCTCCTGATATCCCTCCTCGGCGAACCGCGACGTCATCGAATCGTCCGGCCAAGATCCGACCATGAAGTCCCAGACGTCCGGAAGCTCGCCGATCAGCCCGAGCACCTCTTCGATCTCTGCTCGCTCGATGCCAAGGCTGCCGATCAGCTCGTCGACGGCGATGCGACACGCGACGCCGGCGCGGCCCTCGCAGGCCTCACGTGTGTCCTCCAGGACCTCGCGCAACAGCCGGGTGCGGTTCTCGAGGCTGCCGCCGTACTCGTCGGTGCGGTCGTTGTACCGGCGCGACAGGAAGTGCTGCAGCGTCGTCAGGTCGTGGCCCGCGTAGACGTACACGACGTCGTACCCGGCCTGCAGCGATCGCTCGACCGCCCGGCGGTGCCAGCGGCGCAGATCGGCGATATCGTCCTTGGTCATCCGTCGCGCCTGAACCGGGTCGTTTCCCGTAACGGGCAGATGCGAAGGGCCCATCGGTGCCTCACGCGACCACATGTTGGCCGACACCATGCCGTTGTGGCAGAGCTCGATGCCCGCCAGCCCACCGTGCTCATGCACCTTCTCGCACAGCCGGGCGTGGGCGGGGATGTCGCGGTCGTCCCAGATCCGGCCCTCGACGTACGGGGCCACCTCGGACGTGTGGTGGATCTCGACTTCTTCGGTGCACACCACGGCCCAGCCGCCCTCGGCCTTTACTCCTCGCATCCACGCGTGGGCGGTGGGGTCGCGGTGCCCCATGCCATTGCAGTGCGGGACCTGGAAGAACCGGTTGCGCGCCGTGACGGGCCCGATCTGCACCGGCTCGAACAAGATGTCGTATCGGGCCTCGCGCATGAGCGGGAGAGCCTATCCCATGAGATGATCTGCACCGCCAGAGAGGAAGGGGTTGCCATGACTGAGACGACAACGCGCCCGCTCGGGGTCCGAGTCGAGGGCGGCGGCACGGCAGTGCTGGAGGAGTTCGGCATCGACAGCGAGTACGGCGTGCTGCGCGATGTGCTGCTCGCCTCGCCCGAGTCGTTCCGCTGGCTCGGCGAGGAAAACGCCCAGTACAGCGCGCTCGTCCGCGACACTCTTCGCAAGGGCTACCGCTTCGACCGCGATCTCGCGCTGCGACAGCATGCCGAGATGGTCGATGCCTACCGGTCTGCCGGCGTTGGAGTTCACCTCATGGATGGCCCCGAGGAGCTCCCCTATGCCGTGTATGCGCGCGACTCGAGCTGCATGACGCCGTTCGGTGCCGTTGTCACCCAGCTTGCCAACCCGCGCAGGCGAGGCGAGTACGCGAACGTGCTGCGGTTCTACCTGGGGAATGACGTCCCGGTCTACGACCTCGTGTCGGCCGGGAACTTCGAGGGCGGCGACTTCAACATGATCGAGCCCGGGCGTGTCCTGATCGGCTACACCGGGCTGCGTGGCGAGGAGGTCGCGGCGCGTCAGGTCGGCGGCTGGATGGAGGCCGAGGGCCTTGAGGTCAAATACGCGCCGATCGACGAGTACTACGTGCACATCGATCTGATGGTGTGCATGATCGCCGAGAAGCTCGCAGCGGTCTGTCTCGATACCACCGAGCCCGAGATCGTCAGCTGGCTGAAATCGAACGGCATCGAGATCGTTCCGGTCAGCTTCCGTGAGACGATGGGCCTCGGATGCAACATCGTGGCGCTCGGGAACAATCGAGTGTTGTCATCGACGGCCGCTCCCGATCTGAACGCCCGCCTCCGGACTCTCGGATTCGAGGTGCATGACCCCGACATGAGCCAGTTCCAGTTCGCCGGTGGCGGCGTGCACTGCATGTGCCAGCCGCTGCGCCGCGACCCTGCCTGACGGGTTTCGCCTAGGTGGCGCGCATGCGGTTGTTTCGCGGGTTGTGCTCGACCTCTGCCAGGCCGAGCCGCTCGAGCACCGGCGTACATAGTTGGCGAAACGGCCGCGCAGGCCCTTCTTGAGCCCATACCAGCCGCCGACCGGGTTGTCGTCCGCGCGCGCCCAGGCCTCCACCGTGCCCTCGCCGGCCGGCTTCTGCTCGTCGGCGCTTCCCAGCGGCACCCAGTCTCCCCGCTCCTTCAGCATCTCGT
>JAWVEN010000017.1:0-21884 GCA_033856675.1 Gaiellales bacterium
AGCGGAACGGGACCAAAGATTCGCCGCTCCGGCTTGCCTTTCGTCCACCAGCCGAACGAACTTTCGAGTCGCCTCTACGATCCGTCCGCCTGGCTTCGACCTACTCGGCTGCCCTGAGCGGCGCAAGGGGAAACTTACGGCACGGGACTGGCGTCGTCAAGCAGGAAATTCGCGCTCTTTGCGTGTATTCGCAAAAGGCAACGCGACTGATACCTACCTGGCGGCAGGCTCGTAATACGGGTTCGTGCCGGCGGCGTGATCGGTGACGTCGGTGATCCGGGTGACCTCCGGAACGGCGGCCATGATCGCCGTCTCGACTCCCTGCTTCAGCGTCACCGCCGCCATGCCGCAGCCCTGGCAGCCACCGCCGAGGCGTAGGTAGGCGGTGTCGCCGTCGACGGCGACGAGCTCGGCGCTGCCGCCATGGGAGGCGATCGCCGGATTCACCTGCAGCTCCAGCACCTGACGCACGCGTTCCTCTGGTGAGCCGTGCAGCTCCGGCAACGGTGGCATGCCCAGGGTGGGCGTGGTTGGCGCCGGCGCCTTGGGATTGGCGATCACAAGCCCCCCGCCAAGCCGCGGATCGAGGTCGATCGTGGCCTCGTCCAACGCGGGCGCGTCGAGCCGCGGCACCACGACGGTCAGGCCGTCGTGCTCCACCAGGACGTCGGTCTCGTCGATCTCCTCGAGCCGCAGAAAGGCCATGTCGTACTGGTACGCGGTGCCGGCGATCCCGACGATCTCGACCCACAGGGCAAGGCCGTCGGCATCGGGCTCACGCGAGCGAACCTCGGCGACGCGCTCATGGGCAGCTGGGGTGATCGAAATCGGCATACCTGGAGGATAGACCCACCGGCACCCGCCCCTGCGCGAGCCATTCGACATTACCGGTTCCACCATCCCTGAACTGGCTCACACGACTGCCATAACCGGTGTTGTCAACCTGAAAACGCTGTAGGCTCATGCGGCAATCGACCTCCAAGGGGGATCTGTGAGACGACCTGTTCTGATTGTGGCGGTGTCGATCGCCGGGTGGCTCCTCATGGCCACGCCGGCATCTGCGGCCACCAAGCATGTGTGGCCCGGCGAATCGATCCAAGCGGCAGTCAACACCGCGAGCCCCGGCGACACCGTGCTCGTGCACAAGGGCACGTACCAGCAGTCCGTGACGATCCGCAAGAACCACATCAGGCTGATCGGCAAGCAGGCAACGCTGCTGCCGCCGGCCACGCCGAGCGGGTTCTGCTACCAGCTGAGCAAGCCGGACGTCATTGGGATCTGCATCCTCGGGAAGGTCAACCTCGCCACGTTCGAGTTCGGCCCGCGGACCGTCGGCACGACGGTGAGCGGATTCACCGTCAAGCGCTTCAGCGGTGACGGCATCCTGCTCCTGAACGTCGCCGATTCGAGCATCACGCGTAACACCGCGGCCTGGAACGGTGCGTACGGCATCGCCGGGTTCGACCAAGAGGGCGGCGAGTACCTCCACAACACGGTGCACAACAACCACGAGCCGGGCCTGTATCTGGGCGATTCGCCCAACGCGAGCTACGAGATCGCTCACAACAAGGCCTGGGGGAACAGCTACGGCATCTTCATCAGGCACTCCGCCAACGGCCTCGTGCATCACAATGAGCTCTCCGGCAACTGCATCGGAGCGTTCCTGCTCGACGACGGCCAGCCTGAGGGCTTCCACGACTTCTCCCTCTGGGACAACAAGGTCTGGGCGAACAACAAGGCCTGCGGTGCCGACGACGGCGCCCCGCCACTGTCCGGCATCGGCGTGCTGATGCTCGGCACCCGTCACGTCACCCTGCACGACAACTGGATCACCGACAACACGCCGAGCGGCCCGAGCTTCGTTTCCGGCGGCCTCGTGATGATATCGGCGAAGCAGATCACCGGCGGCTCACCGGTGCGCAACAACACGATCCGGGACAACACGATCACCGGCAACGCCCCGTTCGACATCTTCTACGACGCGTCGGGCTTCAACAACCGATTCATCGGCAACACCTGCGACACGTCGCAGCCCGCGTGGATCTGCAACTGATCTGACGCCACCAGCGGCGTCCGGCCACCCAGTGGCCGGGCGCCGCCCGGTCAGGCGGCGTCGCGTCGCCGGTAGTAGAGCTGCTCGATCTCGCCGGCGGGGACCGGCCTGCTGAACAGGTACCCCTGGCCCAGTGGGCACCCATGGTCGACCAGGAAGCGGCGCTGCTCCTCGGTCTCAATCCCCTCTGCAAGGGCGTGCAGGCCAAGGTTCTTCGCCAGCTGGATGATCGTCGAGACGAGCACGGCCGAGCTCGGGTCCTGGGGCAGATCGGCAATGAAGGAACGGTCGATCTTGAGCGTCGTCACGAGCATCTGGTTGAGGCGCGACAGCGATGAGTGCCCGGTGCCGAAGTCGTCGATCGCAAGCCGCAGGCCGCGCTCGTGGAGCTCGGCGATGATCGGCTCCGACCGCAGCGTGTCGGCCATCATCGTGGACTCCGTGATCTCGACCATCATCCGGTCGGCTGAAAGGCCGAACCGCTCGATGGTGGCCAGCACCTGACGCATTGCCGTCGGCTGCCAGAAGACCGCCGGCAGGTTCACCGAGACGTACAGGTCAAGGCCGCGGGCACGCCACTCGGCACTCTGCCGGCAGGCCTCTTCGATCACCCATTCCGAGATGGGGCCGATCACGCCCGTGCGCTCGGCCAGTGGGATGAACTCGCCCGGCATGACCAGGCCGCGCTGCTGATCGTGCCAGCGGATCAGCGCCTCGGCCCCGACGATCTCGCGGGAGTCGAGCTGGACGAGCGGCTGATAGTGCAGCATCAGCTCCTCGCGGTCGACGGCGCGTCGCAGGCGGCCGGCCATCGACAGCTGGGCGCGCGGGTCGTGACCGCTCGACGAGAACAGCTGGTATCCGTCGCGGCCCGAATCCTTGGCCTTGTACATGGCGATGTCGGCGTGCTTGAGCAGGCTCTCGGCGTCCGCGGCGTCGACCGGATAGAGGCTGATTCCAAGGCTCGCGCTGGTGTAGATCTCGGTGTCCGCGACCAGCAGGGGCTGCTGAAGCGACGTCCGTACCTGCTCGGCGACGCGACGGGCCACCTCCACGACATCGAGGACTCTGCCGCCCGGACCGGGCTCGACGTCGGCGATCAGGATCAGGAACTCGTCGCCGCCCTGGCGGGCGACCACGTCGGCGGCTCTGGTGGCGCCGCGAAGGCGAGTGGCCACCTCGCACAGGAGCTCGTCGCCTGCGCTGTGGCCAAAGCTGTCGTTCACGAGCTTGAAGTCATCGAGGTCGACGTACAACACCGCCACGCCGCGATCCGCTCGCTCGGCGCGCGCGAGCGCCACCCGAAGGTGCTCGCTGAACAGGATCCGGTTGGGAAGGCCGGTGAGCGGGTCGTGATAAGCAAGCCGCTCGAGCTCCTGCTCGGCGCGGCGGCGGTCGGTGATGTCCTCGCCGATCGACGCCGTGCCGACGATGGCTCCGTTCGGATCACGCAGCAGCGTGTTGTTCCACGAGAACAGCCGCCGATCGCCGGGGCGCGTCATGATCGGGCTCTCGTAATGTGCGCGGATCGTGCCCGTCCTGATGCGCTCGGCAAGGCACTCGTCGACTTCGCGCTCCTCAGGCGTGCCGAACACCTCCCACCACTCGAGACCGCGCACCTCGTCGGTGCTCCACCCGGAGAGCTCCGCAAGGTAGTCGTTGCAGAAGGTGACCCTCCCGTCGGTATCGCACACCACGGCGGCGAGACGGACGTTCTCGAGCATCTCCCGGAATCGCTGCTCGGAGGCCATGAGCGCCGCCTCGGCTTCCTTCTGGGCCGTGACGTCGAAGATCACACCCTGGATGAACTGCGGCTCTCCGGACTCGTCGCGCACGGCCATCGCGTCGTCGCGGAACCACCGCGTCCGGCCGTCGACGCCGGTCATCCGGTAGTTCGCGCTGTACGGGACGCCGGTGCTCAGGGTCTCCAGATATCGCGTGACGCAATGCCGGTCGTCGGGATGCACGCGCCGCTCCCATCCGACGAACCCGACCATCCAGTCGTCCCGCGGAATCCCGATCAACTCCTCCACCTGCGGGCTGACATACACCGGCTCGCCTGTGTGGGCAGCGTCGACGTAGGTGACGGCGGGCAGGTTCTCCACCAGCACGCGATAGCGCTGTTCCGCGGCGCGGTGCTGCTCGTGCAGCACGGCATTGTGGACGGCCGCCGCGATCACGTCGCAGAGGGCGACGAAGAACTCGAGATCGTCGTCCCAGTCCCGGTCACGGACGTCGGCGATCTCCATCAGGCCGATCGACTCGCCGCGCGAGATCAGTGGAAGCATCAGCAGGCTGCGGTATCCGAGGCCCTCCAGAATACGGCGCTCCGCGGGATCGGCGGTGGGATCGGCGACCCGGATGACGACCGGCGCCTGCGCCTCCATCGCGTGACGCGACTGCGGATAGTCGACGAGCGGGTACTCGACATCGGCCTCGGCGATCTCACCCACCACGTTGTTCTCGTAGTCGGTGAGCGTCACGAGCATGTCGCGATCGCGTTCCCAGAGCGACACCGCTGTCGCTGCGGCACCCGTCACCGCGGTCGCGTGCACCGTGAAACGGCGCAGCACTTCTTCCAGGTCGAGGCTGGACGAAAGCGTGCGCGACAGGTCAACCAGCGCTTTGAGGCGGTCTGCGGATGCCATGGGCACGGCGTGTATCGGCCCGGTTCGGCGTCCGCTTGAGGTCGACTTCCAGGATCTGGATATGCCGCGGCCAGCCGAGGTCAGAACCCGCGTAGGCCCCGCCTCCGGCCGGCCGCGAAAAGCCCTGCTGTTACAGCAGACCGCAGGCCCTGGCGGTATTCGGCCACGGGCCGTAGCCGATGTGGGCGACCGCCCTGCTTGCGACAGCCATCTGGTCACGCGGGTCCCATGCGCGCGCGTCGCGACCGCCGTACTTCCTCAGCTTGTCGGCGCCCCACGCACGCATGAAGTTCCAGTCCATCTGGAACCCACCGTAGTACCCGGCTGGGTTGTAGGCCGTCCAACTCCCCTCGAGCTTGTGAATACAGCGCAGCCTTGGGAATCGCCGCGCCTTCACGGCGGCGAGGTGATTGGCCTTCTTCTTGAAGTGCCTGTAGAGCCACTGGAGATAGGGAACACCGACGGTGCGCATCTCCAGCATGCCCGGGCGGTAGTTACCGCCGAGCGCTCGGCTCAACTTGACCGCGCGCACTCGCTGCTTCTTCACCTTTGCGCGCCAGTAGCCGACTTCGCTCTCTCGCTGCGACTTCGACGCTGCCAGAGACTCGGCCACGTCGAGAGGCACTGTGTAGGTGATAGCCGCCAGCACCCCGGCGGCGACAAGCACTGCTTTACTCAGAGTCGAACCTCCTCCTAGGGAACAAGGACCGCGGTACGAGCCGCCGGAGGCGACTCGAGTCACGCGCGGGCATCGACCCAGATGCCCGGTTATGGAGCCGTCGCAGGGTAGCGACCTCCCAAACGAAGATGCGTCGCTCACTGTTGAGACGCAGGTCTGCTTGCTACACTTGCCCCGTTCACGGACCGCCAAACAGGGCAAGGAGGTGGGGACATGACAAAGACCAGCACGAGGCACGCCAGCGCACATCCCCGCCGGCCTGCCCCCCGCTGTTAGCGGGGCGTGCAGCCTCCGGGGAGCCATCACGACCCTGGAGATCCTCCCTTGAGCATCGCTACCTGGTGGCCGGCAGACGCCGACGCCACCGACATCGAACGACTCCGCTCGCTCGGCTGGGACGACGAGCGCAACGCCGAGGCAGCAGCACTTGACCTGCCCGGCACCATCCCCGGCCGGATTGCCCGCGTCGACCGTGGTGTCTGCACGGTGTTCGCGGCATCCGGCTCGCACCGCGCCGCAGTGCTGCCACGTTTCGGTACGCCCGCCGTCGGAGACTGGGCGCTGTTCACGCCGGCTGTCGAGGGCGGCGACGATGCGACGCTACGCGCCCTGCTCGAACGCCGAACGAGCTTCAGCCGCCACACCGCCGGCGAGGAGACGCTGGAGCAGGTGGTCGCGTCAAATGTCGATGTCGTGCTGCTGCTGAATGCGCTCGACCAGCGGTTCAGCCTGCGGCGGATCGAGCGTTACCTCACCCTGGGCTGGCAGAGCGGGGCACGACCGGTGATCGTGTTCACCAAGGCCGACGTCAGTGACGAGGTCGAGCGGATCGTGCTCGAAACCGAGGCGGTCGCGTACGGGACGGACATCCTGACGCTGAGCTCGGTCACCGGGCAGGGCCTCGAACAGCTTGATCCCTACCTGACCGGCAACCACACGGTGGCGCTGCTCGGGCTGTCCGGCGCCGGCAAGTCGACGTTGATCAATCGACTCGCGGGCAATCAGCTGTTGCGCACGCAGGAGGTGCGCGACGACGGCCGCGGCCGGCACACGACGACGCACCGCGAGCTGATCCCGCTGCTCGGCGGCGGGGTGCTGGTCGACACGCCCGGCATGCGCTCAATCGGCTTGTGGGGCGAGGAAGAAGGGCTGGAGCAGGCGTTCTCGGACGTCGAGGAACTCGCCGCCGGGTGCCGCTTCGCCGACTGCAAGCACGAGACCGAGCCGGGGTGTGCCGTCCTCGAGGCGATCGAGCAGGGCACGCTTCCGGCAGCCCGGCTGGAGAGCTACACCAAGCTCCTGCGGGAGTTGCGCCACCAGGCCGTGAAGCAGGACAAGCGGGCCCAGTCGGAGCAGCGAAAGCACTGGCGCTCGATGAACAAGGCGATGCGGAGTCGTCCTCAGCACGACCGGTGAGGCACCGGTAGCCTCTCCGATCCTGTGGATCTGGAGATCTGCCACCTGTTCGTGTTGCCTGCCGGCTCGGCTCCGGCCGGCGCCCCGGAGCCGTCGCTCGCGCCGCGCGACGCGCCCGACTTCTTCGAAGTCGACATCGACGTCCGCTCGGCCGGGGAGCGCGTGCTCGACGCCGACGGGACGCAGGTGTCCGTGTCGTGCCAGATCTTCGACGGTCAGGTGTGGCTGGCGGACTGCCGCTACCGGCTGACAGACGCCTTCGCGGCCGACGCCGCCTTTCGCAAGCAGGCGATCGAGAACGCCGTGGACGAGCAGCTGCTGCAGGCGTCCTCGAATCCCAGCGACATGTGGGTGCGGTACTCCGTCGTGCTGATCCAGACCGCACTGGACGACCCGGACCGTTTCGTCGATGCGAACGCGCCTGCACTCGCGCGTCTCGTCCGCACCCTGCCAAAGCCGCCGGACGAGGTCCAGGTCGGTGAGATCCTGCGTGCCCGCGCACGGTTCTCGCAGAACGACCTGACGATCGTCGACTGGGTCGGCGCGGTCGTCCTGACAGAGCTGGGTGACGACCAGAGCGACGTCGAGCTGTTCAAGATCGGCAACTACCAGCTGATGCGCTACCGCATGCTGGACCGTGGGATCGAGCACAACCTGCGCGACCTGCGGGCCGAGCTTGCCGATCCGCGCCCTCTCTGGCGCCCGGGACGCCAGCGCACCATCGCCACGGTCGTGGAGCAGCGCCTGGAGCTGCTGCTGGCCTTCGAGAAGACCGCCCAGTCGCTGATGTTCATCGGCAACTGGTACTCCGCGCGTGTCTATTCGCTGATCGTGCGCGAGCTGTGCCTCGAGGACTGGCGCTCGACGGTCAGCGGCAAGCTGGAGAGCCTGGCGGCGATCGATCACACCGTGCGTGAGAGCCTGACGTTCTCGTGGCGGCGGGTGCTGGACATGATCCAGCTGTTCGGGTGGGCGTTTCTCCTGGTCGGCTACCTCGTCCTGTTCTTCTTGAACGTCCGGTGACACAGCGCGTCATCGTCGTCGGTGCCGGCTTTGCCGGGCTCGCAGCCGCCCACCGGCTCGCCGCCGCCGGCATCGCCGTCACGGTGCTCGAGCGGTCCGGCCGGGTCGGCGGCCGGGCCGGTCGGACCGTCTCGGTTCGTCGCAGATCGAGATGGGCGCGGAGTTCGTCACCTCCGGATACACGGTGCTGCCCGAGTTGGTCTCGCAGCTCGGGCTGCGGCTGAAGCCGATGGGCATGAGCTTCGGCGACCGCGAGCCGCGTGGAGGCCTGCCGGTCACACGAGCTGCCGCGCTGGCGGCGGCCGAGGTGATCGCGGCGGCCGTGGAGCGGGGCGCCGGCGACGGGCGGTCGTTCGCCGACCTGGTGGCAGCGCTCGAGCTCGACCCGGCCGCGCGCGAGCTGGTGCTGTGCAGGGTGGCGGTGTCGTACGCGCACCCTCCCGGCGACATCGCGGCGTCGGCGGTGAGAGATGTCGCGCACCTGTTCGACGACGCCGAGTCCCATCGGATCGACGGTGGCAACGATGCGCTGGCCCAGCGTCTGGCAATGAACCTCGATGTCAGGCTGGAAACGACGGTCGGGCGGATCGCCTGGAACGGCGACCGTGTCACCGTCGATGACCAGGACGCCGACGCGTGTGTGCTGACGGCTCCCGCTCCCGCACTCTCGGCGATTGCGTTCGAACCCGCCCTCCCGGAGTGGAAGACCGATGCGCTGAGCCGCGTGACGTACGGGCGCGCGGCGAAGCTGTTCGCCGCCCTCGCCGCACCTGCGGCGCCGGGAGCGGTGATGTCGGTTCCGGAGCGATTCTGGACGTGGACGGCGCTGGGCGGCGACGGCCGGCCGGCGACGGTGGTGTCTGCGTTCGCCGGCTCGGCACCGGCGGTGGCAGCGCTCGACGTCGATCGTGGCTCCGCCGTCTACCTCGGCAGGGTGCGGGCGCTGCGACCTGACCTGGCGTTTGCCGAGACCGACGCCACCCTCGCCACCTGGCCCGATGGCGCCTATTCGACCAAGCAACCGGGCAGGGCGCCGGAGGACGACGAACTGCTCGGACGGCCGTGCGGGGCGGTCGCGTTCGCCGGCGAGCACACTGCCGGCGAGTGGTTCGGCACGATGGAGGGCGCTTTGCGAAGCGGGCTGCGCGCCGCGGACGAACTGCTGGCTAGAGCGGCAGGTCCCTGACCGCGAACTGCACCGCCTCGCTGAACGTGGGATACGGCTGGATGGTGTCGGAGAGGACGTCGATGGGCACTTCGGCCCGGATGGCAAGCGTCAGCTGCCCCAGCCACTCGCCGGCTTCCGGCCCGACGGCGACGGCGCCGACGAGCACACCCCGCTTGGGGTCGGCGATCACCTTCAGAAAGCCACGACGCTTCGGCCGCTCGTAGGTCGACGTCCGCGACAGTTCGTCGATGCGGCGCTCGCCTGACACGAGGCCATCGCCTGAGAAGATGCCCACCGACGCCACCTGCGGGTCGGTGAAGGTCACCGCCGGCACAGCGCGATGGTCGGCTTTGGCCGGCCTGCCAGCCATGTCGGCCGCAGCGATCCGGCCCTGATACTTCCCCGCGTGGGTGAACATGGCGATGCCGTTGACGTCGCCGATGGCCCAGACGTTCTCCGCGGCCCGCATCGACTCGGTCACCTCGATGCCGCGTTTTCCGATCTCGACACCGAGCTGCTCGAGGCCGAGGCCGTCCGTGTTCGCAGAGCGGCCCGTCGCGACGATCAACCGGTCGCCACGTACCTCCTCGCCGCTCTCCAGGTGGACGACGATGCCAGCCTCCACGCGGTTCAACCCTCCTCCCAGGTGCAGCGCGATGCCCTCGTTCCCGAACACCTCGGCGATCAACTCGCCGGCGGCCGCGTCGTCGCGGGGGAGCAGCCGGTCGGACTGGTCGACGATCGAGACGCGGGACCCCATCCGGGCATAGAACTGCGCCAGCTCGCACCCGACGGGCCCTGCTCCGAGCACCACCAGTGTCTCAGGGATCTCGTGGGCCGTCGTGGCCTGGCGGTTCGTCCAGATTTCGACGCTGTCGAGCCCCGGGATAGGCGGAATCGAGGGACGAGACCCTGTCGCAACGACCAGCCTCCCGTAGTGAAGCTCGCGGTCGCCCACCGCCACCACGCCCGGAGAGACGACACGGGCAGTCCCGCGGACGAGCTCGACCTCCTTCGATTTCAGCCATTCCTCCTGTGAGCTGTCGTCGAGGTTCGAGATCACCTGGTCGCGATGCCAGAACACGCCGGTTGGGTCAGCCCGGCCGGTGACCGCCTCGGCGGCGCCGGGAACCAGTCTCGCAGCGTGCAGCGCCTCCACCGGTCGGAGCAGTGCCTTCGACGGCATGCAGGCGAAGTACGAGCACTCACCGCCGACGAGCTCCCGCTCGACGATCGTCACCGGTGTCTTGGGCTCGAGCTCGCGCAGCGCCGAGGCGCATGCCTCGCCGCTGGAGCCGGCACCGAGGATGAGGACGCTGTCAGATGCCATCCACTCTTCTCCCTGTCCGTTCGAGGGTGGCCGGTAGTGTGCCAGCCAATGGCGGCGGCTATCGCGTCGAGCTTCCGACCTCGTGGACGACGGTGGACGCCAGGCGGCTCGCCGACAAGCAGTTCGCCGACGACGTGCTCAGAAGGGATGGGCCGAGACCCCCGGGGGCTCCAACCCGAGGGCCTCGGCGACTACCGCGTCCTTGCACTGCGACAAACCGGAGTAGACCCCAGAGATGTCCGCGCTGCGCGGTGAGCCGCGCACCCCGAAGGTGCGCCACCTCTCATCTTGAGCGCACGGCCAAGCATCCCGCCTCCCCCAAACGGGTGAGTGGACATCGTCGAGAGCGGGCGCCTCAGAGCGTTTCGAGCAGCAGTGTGACCACCTCGCCGGCGTCGGCAACCGCACCGACGTCGGCGTGCTCGAAGATCCGCGCCGAGCTGTCGGTGTTCACGGCCACCACGACGGAGCTCTCCGACATCCCGACCAGGTGCGGAACCGCGCCGGAGATCCCGAAGGCGACATAGAGGGCCGGCGCGACGGTGAGCGACGACGCGCCGACGAGCTCCGTGCGCGTCGCCCGGGCTGCCTCCACCTGGGGCCGCGAGACCGCGAACGTCCCGCCCCACGCCTGGGCCAGCCTCCGGTAGGGCTCGAGGTCCGCGCCGGCGCCGCGCCCTGCCGCGACGACGACATCGCCCGCATCGGCAACCAGCGCGCGGATCCCGGCCGCGATCTGCTCCGGACCGCCGTCCAACAGCCGCATCGGGCGGCGGCGGGGGTCGGCGCGGGGCTTCAATGCCACCGCAGGGGGCGCTGCGGCGGGCGGGGCGGGCGGCTCTTGCAGCGGCCGCTCCCGCAGATATGGCAGAGCGACATCCGGATCCGCGCTTTCGATCTCCCGTGCCATCCGGTGGCCATCGAAGATCGCCTCGGCCAGCAGCCGGGGCGCGACACAGTCGCCGACGCGGTGAAGCCGCGGCACCGTGCCGTCGAGCTCGTGGAAGAGCGCGTCCCGCGACACGCGCTGGGTGACGAGCACGATGCCGGCGGCGGCAATCTCCAACGGCTCGCCGAAGGCATTCTCGGCCGGCATGCGGCCCGGTTCCACGGCCGTGATGACGGTCCCGGTGCGCATCGACACGCCGGCGTCGTGCACACGCAGTCGCGTGAGAACGTCCTCCAGAGTCTCGGCGCAGAACGGGGCGACGACATCGTGGCCGGTCACGAGCTCGACCTGACGGCCCTCCGCGGCGAGGAGCTCGGCGATCGCTGGCGCGGTGTAGTACCCCTCGCCGTCGTAGACGATCACCGGCCCTTCCGGCGGCCGCTTGCCGTCGAGCACCACCTGCTCGGGCGTCAGTACGTGCGGCAGGGAGGCGTCAGCGCCGGGGATCGGTTCCCGTGTGAACGGGTTCAACCCGTCCTGCGACCACGCAGAGCCGGTCGCGAGGATGACGACGTCGGCGTCCCACGCGCGGATCGCATCCGCGTCGAGCTCGGTGCCGGTGAGCAGCTCCAGGTTCGGGAGCCGCTTCATCTGCACCGCCCGGTAGGCGCCGATGCGACCCCACTCGCCGAGACCGGGCAACCGAGTGATGAGGCCCAGCGAGCCCCCGGTCAGCGGCGCACGCTCGACCAGGTCCACTGACGCGCCCCGCTGGGCGAGCGTGATCGCACACTCCATTCCGGAGGGGCCCGCTCCGACCACGAGCGCCCGCAGCGGCTTGTTGAGCGGCGGCACGCGCTCCGGGTGCCAGCCGCGGCGGTGCTCCTCGCCGGCGGTCGGATTCTGGGTGCAGCCGATGTGGCGGCGGCTGTCGGCCTTCGAGATGCAGATGTTGCACCCGATGCACTCACGGATCTCGTCTACGCGGCCCTCACGGATCTTGGCAGGGAGGAACGGATCGGCGATCGATGGCCGCGCCGCGCCGATCAGGTCCCACACGCCGCTTCGCACGATGTCCGCCATCAGGTCAGGGCTGGTCAGGCGCCCGACGCCGACGATCGGCTTCGCCGTCGCCTCCCGCACCCGGCCGGTGCTGCCGAGCTGCCAGCCCTCCTCGAAGAACCGCGACGGCCCCGAATCGAGCGCCCACTCCGAGATCGAGCCCACCGTCACGTCCCAGAGGTCGACCAGCGGATCGGCGAGGGCGACGAACTCGAGGCCCTCGTCGAGGTCGACCCCCAGCGCGCCCAGCCGGTCGACGGCCACCCGGCATGCGACCGCGCAATCGTCGCCCACCGCCTCGCGCACCGCCTCGAGCATCTCGAGCCAGAACCGGGCGCGGTTTCTCAGCGAACCGCCGTACTCGTCGGTGCGGCGGTTGTAGTGCGGCGAGAGGAACTGCCCCGGCAGGTACGTGTGGGCGCCGTAGACGTACACGATGTCGAAGCCGGCGGTGCGCGAGCGGCGCGCGGCCGCCCCCCAGTCCTCCCGCAGCCGGCGGATGTCACGCTTCGTCATCGCCTTGGGGACCACACCCGCGGCGAAGTCGCTCGCGATCTGAGACGGCGCCATCGCGGGCAGCCGCGACTCGCTGTTTTCGCCGTGTACGCCCGTATGCGACAGCTCGATGCCGGCCAGCGCGCCCAGCTCGTGAGCGGCGTCGCACATGACGGCAAGCGCGCGCACGTCAAGGTCGTCCCACATGCGCGCCGAGACGTACGGCGTCTCATCCGAGTCGGGGCTGACGGTGCAGTACTCGGTGCACACGGCGCCCCACCCGCCCTCCGCTTTGACCGCGCGATGGCTGGCCTGCGACCACGGCTTCTCGACGCCGAACCCGGTGCAGTGCGGCACCTGGTAGAAGCGATTCGGTAGGGTCTTCGGCCCGATCCTGACCTGTTCGAACAGGATCTCGTGACGGGGATCGCACGGCATGGGCGGCGATGGTATCGGGCTATGCTGGACGGCGTGAGCCCATCCGTCGAACTGCTCTGGTGGGATGGATGTCCGTCGCTCGACCGGGCGCTCGGCGACCTGCGAGCCGCGATGACCGCCGCGGGCCTCGATCCCGAGCGCATCGCGCTGCGCGAGGTCACAACCGACGAGGACGCCCAGCGTAAGGCGTTCGCCGGATCGCCGACGATCCTGATCAACGGGTTGGATCCATTCGCCGAGGACGACGTCGTCGTCGGGCTGAACTGCCGTGTCTACCGCCGTTCCGACGGCCGGCTGTCGCCCACACCGGACCCCGCCGAGCTTCGCCGCGCGCTCGAGCAGGCGGTCGCCGCGTGATCGAGACCGCAGCCGACTTCGCACTCCCGGATACCGAGGGCGCCACCCACCGGCTGTCCGAGCTGACCGCAACCGGCCCCGTCGTGCTCGTCTTCACGTGCAACCACTGCCCGTACGCACTGGCATGGCACGAGCGGCTCGCGGACGTAGCCCGCGAGTACGCGTCGAAGGGTGTCCACACGCTGTTCGTGAACCCGAACGACGGCTCCCGGTATCCGGCCGACTCGCTCGAGGCGATGCGAACGCGCGTCGCCGAGGAGGATTGGCCTGTCCCGTACCTCCATGACGAGTCCCAGGAGGTCGCTTCAGCCTACGGCGCGCGAGTCACGCCGGACGTGTTCGTGATCGACGGCGAGTTGCGCGTGCGCTACCACGGGGCGCCCGACCAGGACTACGACGACCCGGCCGGAAACGCCCTCTGGCTTCGGGAAGCGCTTGACGACGTGCTGTCGGGCGTCGAACTGCGCCGGCCCGAGACCGAGCCGGTCGGCTGCAGCATCAAATGGCGTCAGTAGGCGGCTGATCGCTGTTCACTGAGGTGCCTGGCACCTCGATGAACGCTCGTAGCGTGCCAGCGCCGGCGAGAGCAGATGCAGCAGGGCGACGCCGGCGACGCAGATGACGCCGCCTGAGACGACCGAGAACCCGACCGACGTCGCAGTGGCGACCACGCCCGCTTCGACGTCGCCGACGCGCGGGCCGCTCGTGACGACCGCGATATGCAGTGACGCCATCCGCCCGCGCATGCCGTCGGGTGTCACCTCCTGCATGATGGTGTTGCGAAAGACAGCCGAGATGACGTCCGCGGCACCGGCGGCCGCCAGCAGCACGAGCGCGAGCCAGAACAGCTCGCCCGGCACCAGGCCAAAGACAGCGATTGAGAGCCCCCAGGCGACGACGGCGGCCATCACCGCCAGTCCCTGACGCCGTACGCCCGCCACCCAGCCGCTGCCCAGGGCGGCGAGCAGGGCGCCCGCAGCAGGCGCCGCATAGAGCAGCCCGAGACCGCGTGGGCCGACGTCGAACGTGCCAATGGCAAGAGCGGGGAACAACGCCCGCGGCATTCCGAACACCATCGCGTTCAGGTCGACGGCGAACGTCGACAGCAGCACTGGCTGGCGACGTGCGAACGACAGCCCGTCGACGAGTGCCCTCCAGCCTGGCGTAGCAGCGCCGTCAACCGGGCGAAGCGGCGGCAGTGCCAGGACGGTCGCGACCGCGAGCACATAGGCCACGCCGCCGACGGCGTAGGTCTCCCAGATGCCGACACCGGCGATCAGAAGGCCCGCCAGCGCCGGTCCGGCGATCTGGGATGTCTGATCCACGATCTGGTTCAGCGCTGAGGCGGCCGGCACCTTTTCGATCCCGACGAGGCCCGGGATGACCGCGTTTCGAACCGGCGACTCGATGCTGGCTGCGAACGCGAGCAGCGCTGCGAGCAGATACAGCGTCGCGAGCGGCGGCCGGCCGGACGCCGAAAGCAGCGCCAGTGCGCCACAGCACGCCCCCGCGGCGAGCTGGCTCACGACCAGCAGGCGGCGGCGGTCGAAGGCATCGGCCATCACCCCGGCAGTAAGGGAGCCCAGCAGCAGCGGGCCGAGCGCAGCCAGGCCGATCAGGCCGACTTGGAGCGACGACCCCGTCTGCGTGTACACCTGGTAGGGGATCGCAACCGCCGCGAACTGCGAAGCGTTCGAGGCGAACAGGTCGCCTGTCCACAGACGCCGGTAGGCCGCCGAGAGCCGCAGCGGCGAGAGGTCGACCAGATAGCGCCGCACTCAGCCGATCACGCCTCGGAGCGCCGAGAGCCACCCGGCATACCGCTCATCGGCCTCGTCTCGCGACATCCGCGGCTCGACGACCGTTGCCTGCTGCCGCGACTTCGCCACGGCACTGCCATCGGGCCAGAGTCCGACGGCGAGGCCTGCAAGCCCAGCGGCGCCGAGTGCCGTGGTCTCGCGCTCCGCCGCCACCTCCACCGGCATTCCGAGGATGTCGGCCTGAAACTGCATCAGCCAGCCGTTGACCGTCGCACCCCCATCAGCGCGGAGCGCCGTCAGCCCATCGGGAAGCGCCTCGACTACGTCGCGGACCTGAAACGCGATCGCCTCGAGAGCGGCGCGCGCCAGGTGCTCGCGGCCTGTCCCGCCGGTGATGCCCGAGATCACACCGCGGACGTCCGGCCGCCAGTGAGGCGAGCCGAGGCCCGCGAGCGCGGGGACGAAATGCACGCCCCCGGTGTCCTCGATCGAGCTTGCGAGCCGCTCACTCTCGGCGGACTCGGCCAGCACCCCAAGCCCGTCACGCAGCCACTGGACGGCGGCGCCGGAGACAAACACCGAGCCCTCGAGCGCCGTCACGCCGGGCTGGGCGGCCGCGGTACGGACGAGACCGTGTGGGGCGGGCCGCAGCGACTCGCCGTCGTTCACGAGCAGAAAGGTTCCCGTGCCGTAGGTCGCCTTGGCCTGACCCGCCTCAAAGCAGCACTGGCCGAACAATGCTGCCTGCTGATCTCCGGCGATGCCGGCGATCGGGATGAGCCCGCCCCCCAGCCTTCCTTCGCCCACGATGCCCGATGACGGCACAACCGCCGGCAGCAGCGACCGCGGAACGCCGAACAGTTCCAGGAGGTCAGGGTCCCACGCCATGCCGTCGAGCCCGAACAGCAGCGTGCGCGACGCGTTGGTGGGGTCGGTAGCGTGGACGCCGCCGGCGGTCAGCTTCCAGATCAGCCAGCTGTCGACGGTGCCGAAGGCGAGCCGCTCCGTCTCGACATCGACCTGTTCGAGCAGCCATGCCAGCTTGGTACCCGAGAAGTAGGGGTCGGGGACGAGCCCCGTGCGCTCGCGGATCAGCTCGGCGGGAAGCCGCGCACAGGCCTCGGCGGTACGACGGTCCTGCCAGACGATGGCGCGTGCCACCGGCCGCCCCGTCCGGCGGTCCCACAACACTGTCGTCTCGCGCTGATTCGTGATCCCGATGGCCGTGAGGTCGGACGCCTGGAGGGTCGCATCCGCGAGCGCCTCGTCCGCAGAGGCGACCACCGAGCCCCAGATGTCCTCAGGGTCGTGCTCGACCCAGCCGGGCTGCGGGAAGTGCTGCTCCACCGCGCGGTACCCACGCCCGCGAATCGTGAAGTCGCCGTCGACGACGAGACATGTGGTGCCGGTTGTGCCCTGGTCGATGGCGAGGATCACGCTGGTGAAACCTACGGGCTACGCCCGCAGTTTTCACGCTGCTACTGCGAATGCCCGCTCGTCGCGCTCCAGCGGGATCACATTGGCGACCGGCGCCGAGGACTCCCGCCGCAGGTCGGCGAATGAGACGCCCTCTGCGAGCAGGTAGAGCGCTCCGATACCGGCGCCGAGGGCAACCTCGGTCGCCTGCAGGCCGATGGCGAAGGCGGCACCCGCGGCCGGGTTGACGCCGAAGGAGGAGGCGAGGACGCCGGCGACGGCGATCTGGAACACGCCCACGTTGCCCGGCATCAGCGGGAACAGGCCGACGAGCGTCGAGACCAGGAAGACGGCCGCAGCTGCGGCGGCGGTGTTCGGCATCCCGAAGGCGTCGAGCGTCCAGTAGATGCCGGCGATCTGCGCGCCCCACGAGCCGACGCCGAGGGCGATCGCGATCGTCGCCTCGCGCGGGCTGTGCAGCACGCGCAGGCCGTGGTCGAGCATCTGGGTGGCCGGCCTCGCCAGGCGCTGGAGCCCGGAGGGAAGGGAGAGGCGCGAGCGCCTGGCGAGGAATCCGGCGATGACGGCACCGATGGTGAGGGCGCCGAGGACGAACAGGGTGGAGATGGCCCACCCGGGGAGGGTGACGATGGTGAGAGCGAGTACCGCGCCGATCAGCACGAGGGCCGCGCCGAGGATGATCTGCTCGGCGACGAGCGTGCCGGCGATGGCAGCGGCACCGACGTCGGTGCCGTCGGCGCGGAACTTGCGCCGCAGCACCGCGACGCGCGCCACCTCGCCGAGCCGGGCGACCAGCACGGTGTTGAACAGGAAACCGATGAAGACGCTGGGCAGAAGGTGCTGCGTGCGCATCTTGGGCGTGCCGGGCACCGCGTTCACGGCCCGCTGCCAGACGGCCGCCTTCAGCCACACCGAGACGAGGTTCGCGGCCAGCGCGAGGACGAGCGTCCCGACGGCGACTGCTCCGAGAGCGTCAGCGACGTCGCGCGCCTGGCCGGCGAAGCGGTAGACGAGGAACGACGCGACCGGCGCCGCAGCCAGCGCAACCGCCAGATTCCGGCTGCGCGTGCGGATGGCATGAACGGCGAGTGCTGCGATGATCGCAACGCCGGCGCCGCCGGCCGCGTCGAGGAAGAAGTGATTGCCCGTGGCGATGATCGAGAAGATCACCAGGGCGGGATAGAAGGCCCACATCACGCGGAGGACGCGGGAGCGGACGAGCATGACTCCTGCGAACCCGATGATCAGGGCGAAGGCGGTGTGCATGCTGGGCATGGCCGCATAGGGGTTGGAAAGCGACGCGATCAGGCCCGAGTTGTGGTTGACGCTGGTGGAGTTGAGCGTGTCGACGAAGCCGAGCTCGGTCAGCATCCGCGGCGGAGCCGCGGGATAGAGCATGTAGCCGACGAGCCCGAGCGCCATCGCGGTCATCAAGGTGTTCCGGACGACGGCGTACGCGTCGTTGCGCTTCAGGTAGACCCAGAAGAGGAAGCCGAAGCTGATCGTGAACTGGCAGTTGAAGTACGTCCAGTTCGCGATCGTCTGCACGATCCCCGGAGCCGAGAGCGCCCACTGCTGCACGTCCAGCTCGCTGAAGATCCCCAGCGAACGCTCCGTCGAGACGATGTCGTTGGCATGCGCCATCGCGACCGAGCGGTCACCGGCGGCCAGGATGCGCGACAGCTCGTAGAAGAGGTCGAACACCGCGAAGATCGCGAGCTGGCGGCCGAGATCCGACCAGCCGCGCGGCAGCGCGGCCGAGATGCGGGCCAGAAGGGCGGTCAGCGGGCGGTTCGTTGCTGGGCTTGCGAGGATCATGTGCTCAGACTCCCACCGGCGAGGCTTTGGGACGATGGGGCGACCCCGTGAGATTCGGTGTGGTTAACCCGACGGCCGACATCGTGGCCGCTCCTGACCGCGCTTCGCATCGAGGAAAACCCCAAACCCGGCCCCCGAAGCGAGGCCGCAATCGCCGTGGTGCCGCTAGGCGGGCTCGCTCTGGCGGCCCCAGAGCGTCACGAGGCGGGCGACCATGGTCACCAGGAAGATCTGGCCGAGCAGCGCCTCGAGTGCCGTCAGCGCCTGCGGCAGGCCGACTGAGGGCGACAGGTCGCCGAAGCCGAGCGTGGTCAGCGAGACGAAGCTGAAGTAGACGTACTCCGACTGCAGGTGGTCGCCGGGCTGCGCGAAGAAGGGGCCGTCGCGCAGGCTGTCGACCGCGAGGTAGAGGAAGGCGAACAGCAGCCCGACGAGGACGTACGTGCAGAGCGCCCCCAGCACCGTCTCGTGCGTGACGCGCCGGTGCCGTACGACGCGGGAGAGGGTGATCGGCAGGGTCGCGGTGACCAGCAGCGCAACGGGGAGCAGGTATGTCAGGCCGATGACTGACGTCGAGTTGATGATCAGCACCAGCGGCGCAAGCGCGACACACGCGCCGACGACCACCCAGTGTCGCCGGGTGATGTGATGGCCGGCGTCGGGATCGCTGATCGCGACCAAGAGCGCAATCGCAGAGAGGATCGTGCTTCCGAGGGCGCCCCAGCGCGGATCGTCCACGAGCTCGAGCAAGAAGAAGTTCGCCAGGAGGAGCAGGAGCAGGCTGGCGTAGCTGTCGACGAACCGGATCAGGTCCTTCCACACCTCATCGCGGACACGCGCCGGCAGCCTCGGTCTCATCATCGTCTGCGGACGATACGACTCACTGCGGCCGCCGCGGCAGGCGACTCATCCCCGCGCGCCATCAGCGTCACGAGGCGAATGCCGGCGGCGGCGCTGAGGGCCGCCAGCACGGCGTACACCGTCTGCTCACCGACGACGTCGACCACCGCGCCTGCCGTGAACGCGCCGAGGAAGTTCGAGCCACCCCAGGCGAGCCCGAGAATGCCATTCACCGTGCCACCGCCGATCGTGGCCCTCCGGGCACCGGAGATCCCCAGCGGGAACGCGATCGCGTACATCACACCCAGCACCGCGGCCCGCAGGAGCAGCATGGTCGCCACCAGCGCGACGGTACCGGGCAGCAACACGGGGATCATGACGACGGCGAGTGAGAAGGCAAGGCCGGCGGCAATGTCGAATCGAACGACTGAGGCCCCCCGCCGGGCGGTCAGAAGGCTGGCGATGAAGAACACCGCCATCGACGCCGACAGGATGAGGCCGATCGATGTCGCCGACTGTCCCGCGTCATCCAGCTGCGACGGCGCAAGCAGGTTCACCACGCCGTCGGAGAACCCGCCGATCATCATGATGGTCACCGCTCCCGCAATCAACGGGTGGAGCCCCGGTACGCCGGCAAGCCGGCGCACCGGCACGCGCTCGTGCGTTCGCTCGATGCCCGGACCGGCGCGCCAGAGCAGCACGAGCACGATGGACGCTGCCACTGCGACCAGGGCGAACGGCGCGGCCCGCCCGGCGAGATCGGCGAGTCCCCCTGCGTAGACCAGCCCCAAGGTTCCCGCCACTCCGGCGACCGTGACGATCAGCCCGAGCGCGCCCGGCCGGCCCTCCCCCGCCGAGTCGGCCAGCCATGCGATGCCTGCCGACCAGATGATCGACGAAGCCACGCCGAACGTCAGCCGTGCGCCGAGCAGCGTCCACAGGTCGACGGCGACGGCCTGTCCGACGCACGAAACGATCAGCAGGATCACCCCGGCGAGCGTGACGCAGCGAAGGCCGAACCGATCGCCCAGCAACCCCGCGGGGATGGAGCCGAAGACGATCGCGAAGCTCGCCGACGACAGGATCAGGCCGTCCTCGAAGCTGGACAGCCCGAACTCCTCCGAGTACGACGGCACCAGCGGGATGATCGCCAGCAACGCGATCTCGTCCACAAAGATGAGGACGTACAGGAGGACCAACAGGCGCCGCACCGGCCGAGTGTAGGGCTACCTTCCCGGCCGTGACGTTCGAACTGCACATCCGCCACTCGAGGCGGGCGAGACGCGCTCGCATCGTCGTCGCGCCGTTCGCACCGGTCGAGGTGGTCGTTCCCGCCGGGACGCCACATCGCTGGGTGGAACGGTTCGTCGGCGAGCATCGCGGCTGGATCGAGCGCCGGTTGGAGCGGCTCGCCGAGGCGCCACGGCTGGGGCTCGATCGCCCGGACGTCGCCTGGATCGGCGGGCGCCCAGTGGCGCGGCCGCACACCGACCTCGAGCGGTGGTACCGGGCACGAGCGCGCCGTGCAGTGACCGAGACCCTCGCGCACGAGTCGGCACGACTCGGCATCGCAGGCTGGCGCCGGGTGCGGATCGGAGATCAGCGCACGCGCTGGGGATCGTGCTCTGCCAGGGGCACGCTGTCATTCTCCTGGCGGCTGGTGATGGCGCCGCCGGAGGTGCTCGGCTACGTGGTCGTGCACGAGCTGTGCCACATCCGTCACCTCAACCACTCCCCGGCCTTCTGGAAGCTGGTGGCCGATGCCTGCCCCGACCACAGAGCCTCGCAGGCATGGCTACGCCGGCACGGCGGGGAGCTACTCGCCTACCGCCCTACGGCGATGTCGAGTCCGGCTCGCTGCCTGCCGGCTCGATAACTGTTTCGGTGACGGTGGACGTCTCGGTTTCGGTAACCGTGGACGTGACGATATCGGTCAGCGTTTCCGGCGGCAGCGTCACGGTGGACGCGGGCAAGGTGACCGGGTTCGCCAGCGTGGTGATGACGGCGGGGACGACCGTGCGCCCTCCGTCCAGCGTCTTCGCCGGGGCGACGACCCCGATGAGCACGACCTCGCCCTGCTCGGTGACGGTGACGACACGTGTGAACGACTCACCAGGGACGCGGACGAGCTTGGTCTTCCCGTCCTTGAGGAGGGTCGTGGTCACCGTCTCGGTGTTGGCGGCCAGAGTGATGGTCTGCCCGTCGATCGTGACCGTTTGGATGTCCGCCACCCGGCGCGGATTCGTGCCCGCCTCGATGCCGATGACGAACCCGCCGAACAGCAGCACCAGAAGCGACATGCCGATGAGGAATGCGCGCAGGGGGTGGTCGAAACTGCCCTGATACCGCCGTGCTGCCATGCGTCCACGGTAGCAAACGTTCACGACCGACACTGTGGAGATTGCAAACGGACGGCACAGAAGCGAAAACACCGTGGCGGCATGCGAGTCCACCCCCGAACACGCAAGCCC